>CAVXRU010000050.1:0-30516 GCA_963763905.1 uncultured Acidobacteriaceae bacterium
GCCCTGGGCGGTGTTGACCGTTTGCGCAAGGCCTTTCTTTAACAACTCCTGCTTGGCTGCGAACTCGGCATTGCCGCCGAGCACAATGTCTGTGCCGCGGCCAGCCATATTGGTGGCAATGGTGACCATGCCCAGCCGTCCGGCCTGGGCCACAATCTCAGCCTCACGCTCGTGGAATTTCGCGTTGAGCACCACGTGCTTCACGCCCTTACGCTGCAGGATCGAAGAAAGCAGCTCCGACTTCTCGATCGAAGTGGTACCGACCAGTACTGGCTGTTTCAGCTCGTGGAGACGCGCAATCTCGTCGGCCACTGCGAGGTACTTTTCCTTAGCAGTGCGAAACACGACGTCTGGATTTTCCAGGCGGCGCATTGGCATGTTGGTTGGGATCACCACAATCTCGAGCTTGTAGATGTTCTCGAATTCGGTGGCTTCGGTTTCCGCCGTACCGGTCATGCCAGATAGCTTTTTGTAGAGGCGGAAGTAGTTCTGGAAAGTGATGGTGGCCAGGGTCTGGTCTTCGCGGCGAATGTTCACCGCTTCCTTGGCCTCAATTGCCTGATGTAATCCGTCGCTCCAACGGCGGCCGGGCATGAGCCGGCCGGTGAACTCGTCGACGATGATGACTTCGCCATCCTTGACCACGTATTGCACATCGCGCCGGTAGAGCGAGTGGGCTTTGATGGCCACTTCTACGTGGTGCTTCAGATCCCAGTTCTCGGGGTCGGCGATGTTGCCGATGCCCAGCAACTGCTCGATCTTTTCCCAGCCCTCATCGGTCACGCTGATGGTCTTGTGTTTCTCATCGACCACAAAATCGCCGGTGAGGATTTTTTCTTCTCCGCGCTCGATCTCTTCGCCCTGCTCGAGGGAGGGAAGAATCCGGTTCACGCGAGCGTACTTATCGGTGGTCTGGTCGGTGGGGCCGCTGATGATCAACGGAGTGCGGGCTTCGTCGATGAGAATCGAGTCAACCTCGTCGACAATCGCGAAATAATGCCCGCGCTGCACGCAGTCGGCATTATCGAACTTCATGTTGTCGCGCAGGTAGTCGAAACCAAACTCGTTGTTGGTGCCGTAGGTGATGTCTGACCCGTAGGCGGCGCGACGCTGGGCGTCATCCAGATCATGGACGATCACCCCTACGGTCAGGCCCAGGAACTCGTAGATCTTGCCCATCCACTCGGCGTCGCGTTTGGCCAGGTAGTCGTTGACCGTGACCACGTGCACGCCGTGACCTGCCAGCGCATTCAGATAACAGGGCAGAGTCGCGACCAGGGTCTTGCCTTCACCGGTCTTCATTTCGGCGATCTTGCCCTGGTGGAGCACCATGCCGCCGATCAGCTGCACGTCAAAGTGCCGCATCTGCAACACCCGCCGGCCAGCCTCGCGCACCACGGCAAAGGCTTCGGGCAGAATCTCGTTCAGTACCACTTTTTCTTCTGCAACCCGTTCTTCCTGGTCGTCGATGCCGTCGAGGCGGGCGGCGATCCGGGCCCGGAATTCCAGGGTTTTGGCCCGCAACTCCTCATCCGACAGAGCCTTCGTGGCAGGCTCAAGCACCCCGGTCTGTTCGACCATGGGCTGTAACCGCTTGATCACACGCTCGTTGCTGGTTCCGAAAATCTTGGTTAAAGTGCTTGCGATCAATGAATAATTCCTTTGTTGCCCCGGTGGGTACCTTTACTCTTCTAGTTTAGTTCACACCGGGTCTTTGGTGCAGAAAGATACCCTATGCGGAAACGATGTCTAGTGTTGCTGATGATTCTGATGGGAACCGGCGCCGCCATGGGCCAGATGAAGATGGCCATGGGCGACAGCGGAGATCCGGTCCCCCCGGAGCAGTTGCCCCCGCCGCAACATATTGAAGGCGTTGGCAATGTGCGGTTTCCTATCTCCGCCAATGCGGAGGCTCAGAAGTGGTTCGAACAGGGGTACAACCTGCTTTACGACTTTTGGGACTACGAGGCCGATCGTGCTTTTGAGCAATCTATCCGGGCCGACGGCAACTGTGCCATGTGTTATTGGGGGCTTTACCAGGCGGAAATCTTCAACCACAGCGTAACAAAGACTTACGCCGATGCTTCGCTGGCCAAAGCAGTCGCCCTGGAATCCCATGCGAGCGGGCGGGAGAAGCTCTACATCCAGGCGGCCGAAGCACACCAGGCTGCCATCCGTCAGGCGGGCTCCGGAGAGGCAAAATTCGATCGCGAAATCGAGATTCTGCGTACCCTGGTGAAAAAGAACAAGAACGACACCAATGCTCGCATCGCTCTGGCCGAAGCTGTCAACGACGGCTATGACGAAGCGGGCGTGCCGCGTAAAGGTAAGAAGGAACAGCTGGAGCTGCTTGAGGGTGTACTGAAGGAGGAACCGCAGAACTCGGCAGCGAACCATCTCTGGATCCACGCCGTTGAGGCCGGTCCGCACCCTGAGCTGGCTTTGCATAGCGCGGAGATACTGGGTTCGCTCGCGCCTGCATCGGGACATATGGTCCACATGCCCGGGCACATCTTTTACCGCACCGGGGATTACGCACACGCGCAGAATGCATTCGATGCTTCCACCAGGGCCGACGAAGAGTACATGCGGGCACAGAAGGTTTCCGTCGACAACGACTGGAACTACATCCACAACCTGATGTATTCCGTTGCCAATCTTTTAGAAGCGGGCAGGTTGCAGGACGCGCAGCAAGTTTCCGCGACACTTGGCAAAGCCCGCGGCCATTTGGAGAACACGCTTTACCCCTGGTCTCCTCGCGATGCCATTGCTCGTCTGAATCCCGGACTGCCGGTGGCTCTGCGCGTCTCGGACTGGGGACGCGTGGTTCAGCTGGTCAATGCTGCGAAGCTTTCTCAGGATATGCCGCACATGGAATTCCTGGCCGGCGGGCTTTCTCAGTTTGCGCTGGGAATGCAGTCCGTAGAGGCACATGAGCCCGATGTGGCCGAGAGACACTCGGTGTTGCTTGATTCCAGCTTGTGGCGGATGACGCAAGAGGTCAGAGAGCAGGAAGCGAAGGAGAAAAAGGCTGGGCCTATCACCGGAAACCACAGTATGTCCCCCGATCCGCTGGCGGAACCGCTGGTTAAAATGCTGTCTATTATGTCGCTCGAACTCCGCGCCTCCATGCTGGCAACGCAAGGCAATACCGCGGAGGCAGATAAGCTGTTTTCCACGGCGCGGCGGGAAGAGAAAGAGCTGGGCTACCATGAGCCGCCCTTCTATATCCGACCGGTCGAGGAAAGCGAAGCGGCGGCGATGATGACCGCCGGCAAATGGAAGGATGCCAAGGCTGCCTTCCAACAGGCTCTGGAACAGCGTCCGAATTCCGGCTTCGCGCTTTATGGGATTGCCCAGGCAACGGAGAAGGCCGGCGAGCTTGACGCAACTACGGTTGCATATCAACAGTTCCTCAAAGCGTGGAAGACAGCTGACCCTGGTTTGCCCGAGACGCAGCACGCGGAGCAATGGCTCAGCCAGCACGCTGCAGTTGCTCACGCGGGCTCTCACTGACGGCACTAGGACACGGGCTTGGGATTTCCCTTCCCAGCCGACAACGATCGGGTGCCCCATCCTTCGCGCCCTTTGCGAAGGGTGGGATAAACAGAATCTACGGGGAAGGGTCTCGGGTGCAGAGCAGTGGTATCCCACCCTTCGCAAAGAACGCGAAGGATGGGGCACCCGTCGATAGGTCGAGGGGATAGAGCCCAAAAGTGCGTTTTGGGCCAACCTCAAATCATCTCTTGTGAGTAGGGGGAGCATCTTGGACGAGCTTTTACCACCGGTTATTGCAGAACCGCCGAAGCACCGCATGCATTGGGTGTTCATCGGCCCTGATGGTCTTCGGGCGGGATGGGGAGTGCTGCTTTTCGTCCTGCTTTATTTTGTGTTCATCGTTGTCATGGGCTGGGTCTTTCGATCGGACCTTCTCCAAGTCCGCCATATAAAGGTGCTTTCCGTACGGCTGGGGCTGATTATCGAGATCACGCAGTGCCTGCCTGCCGTTCTTGCAATCTGGATCATGGCCTCGGTCGAGCGCCGTCCGCTGCTCGCTTACGGATATCAGGGTTCGGCGAGGGCGGTTCGCTTCTTATCCGGCCTGGTTTTGGGTTTTGTTGCGCTTTCCGGATTCTTACTCGTTTTGTGGAAGGCCAGGCTCTTGGTCTTTGACGGCCAGTTGCTGCATGGCAGCGCTATCTTGAAATACGCTCTTGGCTGGGGTCTTGTATTTCTACTGACCGCCATCTTCGAGGAATCAACTTTGCGTGGCTACCTGCAGTTCACGTTGACCCGCGGCATCGGATTCTGGTGGGGTGCGTTACTGCTTTCGCTCCTGTTTGGGCTCTCGCACGGCACCAACCCAGGGGAAACGCATGTAGGGTTATTGAGCGCAGCAGCGATCGGTTTGGTCACCTGCCTCAGCCTCTGGTACACGGGCTCGCTTTGGTGGGCGGTCGGCTTTCACGCCGGCTGGGATTGGGGGCAATCCTACTTCTATGGCACGTTGGACAGCGGCCTAGCAGTGCAGGGACACTTGTTGGGCACGCACCCAATCGGCCCACGGCTATGGAGTGGCGGCGCCACCGGCCCCGAAGGAAGCCTGCTGGTGCTTCCACTGATCAGCGATTTTTGCCCTGTTGATGTGGCTGCGGTGGGGACGCAGAGTGCAGTCCCCCTTCCCGGGCAGCGGCTGGAAACCGGCCTCGCTAATTATAGGTAAGCCGGATCGGTAGACTCGGTCTCCAACCCTAATTCCGTGAATGCCTGTTGGGCTCGCTCCTGGTCGAATTTTCCTTCGCGGGCCAGCCTGGAAAGCGTCGCAGCCACGATGGATTCTGCATTCACCTCGAAGTGGCGGCGGAGATATTCACGGTTGTCGCTACGGCCAAAGCCGTCTGTGCCCAGCGAAACCAGGCGGCTCGAAAGCCAGGGCGAAAGTTGGTCGGGCACGACCTTCATGTAATCGCTGGCCGCGATAATCGGACCCTCCGTTTCGCGGAGCTTTTAAAGGATGTAGGGAACCTTTTCCGGCTGGGTTCGATAAAGGCGATTCCAGCGTTCTACTCCCAGCGCCTCACGACGTAATTCGTTGTAGCTGGTAACGCTCCAGACATCTGTCTGCACGCCATACTTTTCTGCCAGGATCCCTTGTGCCCGGACCGCTTCGTTGAGAATGGGTCCGCTGCCGAAGAGCTGCGCGATGGCCTTGCCGCCAGGCGCGGCCTGGAAGCGATAAATGCCGCGGACAATGCCTTCGCGAACCCCTTCCTGCATGGCCGGCATGGCGTAGTCTTCGTTGTACATGGTGATGTAGTAGAAGATTGGCTCGTTTTCCTGGTACATGCGGCGAATGCCGTCCTGCACGATCACCGCCAGCTCATACACATAGGCAGGGTCGTAGCTGAGGCATGTGGGAACGGTGCTGGCTAATACATGGCTGTGGCCGTCCTGATGCTGCAGCCCTTCTCCCAGCATGGTGGTGCGTCCCGCGGTTCCGCCCATCAGGAAACCCTTGCCGCGCGAATCAGCAAAAGCCCAGATCATGTCGCCTACCCGCTGGAAGCCGAACATCGAGTAGTACATGTAGAAGGGGATCGAAGGCAGGCGGTAATTGGAGTAGGCGGTGCCGGCAGCGGTAAAAGAGGCCATCGCACCCGCTTCAGTAATGCCCTCCTCCAGGATCTGGCCATCCTGCTCTTCGCGGTAATACAGCAGGATGTCGCTATCATGCGGCGTGTACTTCTGCCCTTCGCTGGCATAAATAGCCACCTGGCGAATGGCTGACTCAAGGCCGAAAGTGCGGGCCTCGTCAGGGACAATGGGCACGATCAGCTTGCCCACATTTGGATCTTTCAGCAGATGACGAAGAATGCTGACAAATCCCATGGTGGTGGAAACGGCTCTCCCCTTGGAACCAGCAGTCCACTCGCTGAACTCCTTCAACGGGGGAGCCTTGAACTCGAGTTTCGGCGTATCGCGGCAGGGCAGATATCCGCCCAGGGCACGGCGGCGCTCCTGCAGATAGACAATTTCCGGGCTGTCCGGCGCCGGCCGATAGGGCTTACCTAACTTAGCCTGCTGCTCCGGAACGGGAATCTTGAAGCGCTTCACAAACTGCGCCAGGCCGCCATCAGTGAGCTTCTTCTCCTGGTGCGAGGCGTTGCGGGCCTGGTTCGCGCCCAAGCCATACCCCTTGACGGTCTTGGCCAGGATGACCGTGGGCGAGCCGTGGTGGTTGACGGCTCGGCGGTAGGCATTGAAGATCTTGCAACGATCGTGGCCGCCGCGATGCAGATTCTCCAACTGCTCATCAGTCTTGTCGCGCACCAACTCCAGCAGCTCGGGATACTTGCCGAAGAATTCCTGGCGCAGGTATGCCCCGCCCTTGGCCTTGAACGACTGATAGTCGCCGTCGACACACTCTTCCATGCGCTTGAGCAGCAAGCCGGATGAGTCACGCTCGAATAGTTCATCCCAATCGCTACCCCAGACCACTTTGATGACATGCCAGCCTGCTCCCGCGGAAGACGCCTTCGAGCTCATCGATAATGCGCTTGTTGCCACGCACCGGGCCGTCCAGCCTCTGCAGGTTGCAATTGACGACAAAGATCAGGTTGTCGAGCTTTTCCCGGGAACCAACGGAGAGTGCGCCGAGGGTATCTACCTCGTCGGTCTCGCCATCGCCGACAAATGCCCAGATCTTGCGTTCGGTCTTCTGGATCAGGTTGCGGTTCTCGAGATAGCGCATAAAGCGCGCCTGGTAGATCGCATTCAGCGGGCCTATACCCATCGAGACGGTGGGAAAGCGCCAGAAATCGGGCATCAGCCAAGGGTGAGGATAGGACGAGAGCCCAGGTTTTCCCCGAAGTTCGTGGCGGAAGTTCAGCAACCGCTCGTCATCAAACCGGCCTTCCAGGTAGGCGCGGGCATAGACTCCAGGGGAAGCATGGCCTTGAAAGTAGATAAAATCGCCCGGCTGATCGCCGTACGTAGCGTGGAAGAAATGCTCGTAGCCCACTTCCAGCAGGGTGGCCAGCGAAGAGTAGGTGGAGAGATGGCCGCCGATACCCGCATCCTTCTTATTCTGGCCGTGCACCATGGCCATCGCATTCCAGCGGATCAGGGCTTCGAGCCGTTCCTCGATCTTGCGGTCTCCAGGGTAGGGTACTTCGTCATGCTTGGGAATTGTGTTCAGGTAGGGGGTGGTGAGAGCCCCAGGAGTGGAGATACCCGCCTCGCGCGCCCGGTGGCGCAGGGCGGCAATGAGCTCGGCGCCCTGTTCTGGACCTTCGTCCACGACCACGTCGTCAAAGGCTTCAAGCCACTCTGCTACCTCTTCAGAAAACTTGGATTGCACGGGAACCGCGAGTTTAGTGTTCATAAAATAAGGGTTTCTCTGCCTCTTGTAGTATATCCGTCAGCACAGAATCCGCAGAAAGGCGCGGCTCACCGATGTCGACCTCTTCCTTCCATAACACCCAGGCCGAAGTCATTGATCTGCAACAACAGGTAGCCCGCCTGCAGGCTTTGCTGGAGATTTCCCGTCAGGTGCACGCGGCCGTGCGGCCTGAAGAGGTTTTGCAATGCGTTCTGCGCATCGTGGTCCGGGAGTTGGAGATGGCCGGCGCGCATGTCACGCAGCCTTCCCTGACCGTAGGCGAGATGCCGCCTGAGCCGCACAACGACTGCGCTCGTTTTGCCCTGCTAAGCAAAGACGGACACCAACTGGCCGAACTGGTGGTGAATCCAGGGCCGGGCAGGTCATTGTCTATTTATGAGCAGGATTTCCTGGAAGGGCTGGTGCTGCAGGCGGGAGTGGCGGTTGAGAATGCGCACTACCACGAGCGTGCTGTGGAATGGGCCCGGGTGCAGCAGGACCTGGACGCCGCCCGCGCCATCCAAAACAGCCTGCTGCCGCAGCAGCTGACGGAGATTTCGGGTTACTCGGTCGCCGTACGCTCCAGCACCTGTTACGAGGTGGGCGGCGACTATGTCGACATTGTCAATCTGCCGGGTGGGGGGGAGATCATGGTGGTGGCGGATGTGGCCGGCAAGGGCCTGGCCTCGGCCATCGTCGCTACTTCGTTTCGCTCGGCGTTCCGCGCCATGGCACTAGCCGGGCTGCCGCTCGCCGAACTGGCCGCGCGCATGAACCAACAACACTACGGCGAAGGCCAGGAGGCCCGGCGACGCTATGTAACCGCGATCTTCCTGAAACTGGACTCCACGAAACATACCGTGGAGGTCGTCAATGCCGGCCACAATCCCGGGTTCCTGCTTTCTGCGGTTAAGACGGTGCACCAGATCGAAGCGAGCGGTACGCCCATAGGGCTGGTGCCGATGATGCAATACACCTCAGAAACGCTTGCCTTCCAGCCTGGATCGCGCCTGCTTTTCTATACCGATGGGCTCACTGAGGTGTTTCAGGGCGATGACGAATTCGGTCCAGAACGGCTGCTGGCGACATTTCGGGAGTGCAAGTCTGAGGATTGTACTGCTATCCTCAAGGTCCTGTGGCAGCAATTGGCTGAATTCTCCAGGGGAGAGCCACAGCAGGACGACATGACGGCTCTCGCATTGGTGCGAATGCATGCCAGCGAAGGAAGAGCAAATGGTTGAAACCAGGGGCACGGCGGTGGAAGTAAAGCTGCCATCGCGGCTGGGGTTCGAGAAGGTCGCGATGGGTACGGCTGCCAGCGTGGCCAAGCTCATGGGCTTCCCCGACGATCGTATTGAAGACCTCAAGACAGCTCTTGCTGAAGCCTGCATCAACGCCATCGAGCACGGAAATCGCCTGGATGGTAACCTCTGCGTCGGCGTGATCCTTTCCGCCAGCGATGAAGCGCTGGAGGTGAAAGTGATGGACAACGGATCCGGTATTGCCAAGGCTCCTTCCAAACCGGACATTGACCGCAAGATGCACGGCGAGGAGGACCCCCGCGGTATGGGCATGTTCCTGATCCAGTCGCTGGTGGATGAGGCGGAGTGGGTCAAAGGAAGCGCGGGCAAAGGGAGTTACGTACGACTGGTCATCAGGCTGGCCAAGGAGAGTGAGTAAAGTGCAGTCGGAGACGAAAGCAAAAGTGGATGAGGTTGTGGGCGCAAACGGGAAGCCGGTCACCGTTCTTCGCTTCACGGGAGATATCTCCAGCACTTCGCGAGATACGGTGCTGGGAACTTATGAGGGCGTGACGAAAAGCCGTCCTGTTCTGATCGATTTTTCTAAAGTGGAATACATTAATTCGAGTGGCATTGCTTTGGTGATCCAGATGCTCATGGAAGCCAGCAAAGCGGATCAGACGATTGCCGCGTTTGGGCTCACTCCCCATTTCCAGAAGGTGTTCACCATGGTGGGGATCACTAAATACGCCGCTTTGCACCGGGATGAAGCAACTGCAATCGCGTCCCTGTAAGGCGGAGCAAGCAATCACAATTGAGTCTGAACCATTTTCATCTTCATTGGGGTTTACTTGGCGCGCGGATGGGTTCGATCGTAGACCTGCGTAACTTGCCCCACCGTTAACTGTGTGTAGCGCTGCGTGGTCGAGAGACGCTCGTGGCCCAGGAGTTCCTGGATGGCGCGCAGATCTGCTCCCTCTTCCAACATGTGGGTGCCAAACGCATGGCGCAGAGTGTGGGGATGAATTTCCGCCGGCAGGCCGTTGGCCAACGAAATTCGCTTTACGATGCGCCCTACGCTGCGGGTCGTTAGCCTCCCCGTTCCCTTCATCTGCAAATTAAGCAGGAGAGCTTCAGAGGTCTTACCGGCAAGCTTTGCCTGCCTTGAGGGAAGATAAGCGCGAATTGCGTCCGCCGCTGCGTCTCCCAATGGGACGTAGCGCTGCTTCCGCCCTTTACCCCGCACCAGGATCACTTCTCGCGCCCAGTGCACGTCGTTCAGATTCAGCCCGACCAGTTCCGCGTTGCGAATGCCGCACCCGTACAGCAGCTCGAAGATCATACGATCACGCTCCGGCCACGCCGCACCTTCTCCCGCAGAGACCGTCTCCACCAGGTGGTTCATCTGCTCGATCGAGGGTACGCGCGGCAGGTGCTTGGGTAGCTTAGGAGTGGCGACCAGAGCAGCAGGGTTACTGGAAACGTACCCGGCCCTGGCCAACCAGTGAAACCATGAGCGGATCGCGGCTAAGGACCTGGCTACCGAAGCCTTGACCAGTCCGCGGTCGTACAGTTCACCGAGGTAGCGGCGGATCTGCAGATGATCCACGCGTCCCACCTCTAGGCCCTGCTCGGCCAGGTAGGCAGCGAAGTTTCCGACTTCGCGCCGGTACGCTCGCAAGGTATGCGGCGAAGCGGCCCGCTCATGAGCAAGCATGGCCAGGAAGTCTTCTGCCAACCGGGTTGGTTCCGGCTTCATTTCGCACCTCTTCTGGTGGCTCGCGGATGATGCGCCCGGTGTACCGCTTGCAGCCTGCCTAGGGCGAGGTGGGTATAGACCTGGGTGGTGGAAATGTCAGCATGCCCCAGCAGGGTTTGGACAGTCCTCAAATCGGCTCCGTTCTCGACCATGTGGGTGGCGCAACTGTGACGCATGACGTGCGGGCTGGCGCGAGCGTCCAGTCGCTTTACCAACTGCCAGACCCATTGGCGGGTAAGCCCAACGCCTCGCACGGAGAGAAACAAGTGGCTCACGCCCGCGCGAGTCGCCAGCCCTGGCCGCCCGCGGGTCAAATAAGCCTCCAGTGCCTCGATTGCGTTTCGTCCCAGGGGCACAATGCGTTCTTTGTCGCCTTTGCCGCGAACCAGCATGCGGCCTCCCGCGAGCGAAAGGTCTTGCACCCCCAGACCGGTGAGCTCAGAGACGCGCACCCCGCCGGCATACAACATTTCGATGATGGCGCGGTCGCGCAGGGCTACGGCATCCGCCTGGGGATGATTGGCTGCTGTTCCCGCCTGCTCCATCATTCGCTCCACCTCGGATTGCGCCAGCGCCTTGGGCAGGATTTTCCAGGAGGAGGGGGATTCGAGGTTGACCGTCGGATCATGACCGATCTGCTTGTCCAAGAGCAGCCATTTGTAGAAACCGCGCAGGCAGGAGAGCTTGCGCGCCACCGACCGCGACTGCACGCCGTGCTTCTGCAGATGTTCGAGGAAGCCGGCGACCTGGGCTTGTCCGGCGGTCAGCGGCAGCGCATGCGTACCCTCGAGGTACTCTGCAAACAGCGACAGATCACACTGATAGGCCTCGCAGGTCAACGGCCGTAAACCCTTTTCCACACGCAGATAGGTGAGGTATTGGCCGGCGACACTGTTCCTATTCTGTTTAGCTTGGGGCACAAACTCGATTATCTGCTTTGGCGCCGTCGATCCACACCGTCGACCGGCGCGGGAACCAAGTGTGACAGCCGTGCGGGGATTCAACACTGGTTCACGCCCGAGTGCAAAATCGAGCAAGATGGCCGACAATACAAGAGGGGCCTGACCCCGCAGGAGCGCCTCCCGTTTGAGCAACAGCAAGTCCACCAACAGCGTCTCTCTTTCCCCTCAAGACTTTATCGATTCGGTTCTTTCTCGGGAGCCCGCAGTGGCTGTCTTTGACTGCGATGGAACGCTATGGGACGGAGATTCCGGATACGACTTCATGGTGTGGTCGATCGAAGAGGGTATCGTCTCTCGCAACGCGAGCGATTGGATCGACTCCCGTTACCGGCTTTATCGTGCCGGAAAGGTTTCGGAAATCGCCATGTGCGGGGAAATGGTGCAAATTTACGATGGCTTGAGCGAACTGGAAGTTCGCCGGGCGGCCGCCGCGTTTTTTCAGTCGCGATTTACGGACAAGATCTTCCCCGAAATGCGCTCCCTGGTGGCGTCATTGACTGAGCGAAGCACAGAGATTTGGGTGGTTAGCTCGACCAATAATTGGGTGATCGAGGAAGGTGCTCGCAGCTTCCACATTCCTCCTTCTCGGGTTATTTCAGCGCGGGCCCAGGTCGTGGGCGGCGTGATTACCAGCAAGCTGATCGATGTTCCCACCGATGAGGGCAAAGCCAGCTCTTTGGCCAAAGCCGGAGTGGTTTCGCCGGATGTTGTTTTCGGTAACTCCGTTCACGACGCCGCTATGCTGGAGATCGCAAGCCAGGCTTATTCCGTGAACCCCACGCCGGCGTTGGTTGAAATTGCTTCCCGGCATGGGTGGCCGATCTTTTATCCCGAAGGTACTCTGCCCGGCCCAGTTTGACCGCACTGACGGTCTTTAGGGGCCAACGTCTAAAATCATATGACAGTGCAGAAAGACTCCAGGCGATCGAGAACAGACGTGAAAGTGGTTCGGCTGGTAGTGGCCGCGCTGATTCTGCGGGAGCAGAAGGTGTTGATCTGTCAGCGGCGGCCGGATCAGCCTATGGCCCTGAAGTGGGAGTTTCCCGGGGGCAAGGTAGAGGTGGGCGAAAGCGCTGAAGAAGCGCTACGGCGTGAGCTTGATGAAGAGTTAGGAATTGCGGCGGATATAGGCAATCGCGTGGCGCATACCCGCCATACCTACCGCAGTGGAAGTGCCATCGATCTGCAGTTTTTCGCGGTGTATCAGTTTGCTGGGGAAATGACCAATCGGATTTTTAACGACTTGCGCTGGTGTCCGCTGCGTGAGTTGACCCGGTACGACTTTCTTGCCGCTGACCGGATTCTCATTCGCGATTTGGCTGCCGGGAAGTTGCTCTAGCCCGTAGAAACCGCAGGTCCCTCCACTACGCTACGCTCCCTGGAAGCATTGCCCTCCCCTTTGTCATCTCGACTGGAGCGCAGCGCAGTGGAGAGATCTGCGGTTCAGCGGTCCCTTCTTGGAAATGTTTTTCGACAGAGGAATCATGGGCCTTTGGGCCCACCCGGGGTGATGAAAAACGGCTCCTGTTCAGCAACAACTCTGCCTGGAAGCACCGGCCTCCCCTTTGTCATCTCGACCGAAGCGCAGCGCAGTGGGGAGATCAGCAATCCCTTCTTGGGAATGTTTTCGACAGAGGAGTCATGGGCCTTTGGCCCACCAAGGTGATGAAAAACGGCTCCTGTTCAGCAACTACTCTGCCTGGAAGGACCGCCCTCCCCTTTGTCATCTCGACCGAAGCGAAGCGCAGTGGAGAGATCTGCGGTCCCTTCTTGGAAATGTTTTTCGACAGAGGAGTCATGGGCCTTCGGGCCCACCCAAGGTGATGAAAAACGGCTCCTGTTCAGTAACTACTCTGCCTGGAAGGACCGCCCTCCCCTTTGTCATCTCGACCGAAGCGAAGCGCAGTGGAGAGATCTGCGGTCCCTTCTTGGAAATGTTTTTCGACAGAGGAGTCGTGGGCCTTCGGGCCCACCCAAGGTGATGAAAAACGGCTCCTGTTCAGTAACTACTCTGCCTGGAAGGACCGCCCTCCCCTTTGTCATCTCGACCGAAGCGAAGCGTAGTGGAGAGATCTGCGGTCCCTTCTTGGAAATGTTTTTTCGACAGAGGAGTCGTGGGCCTTCGGGCCCACCCAAGGTGATGAAAAACGGCTCCTGTTCAGCAACTACTCTGCCTGGAAGGACCGCCCTCCCCTTTGTCATCTCGACCGAAGCGAAGCGCAGTGGAGAGATCTGCGGTTCAGCGGTCCCTTCTTGGGAATGTTTTTCGACAGAGCCACGCGGAGTGGACCTGCGGTTTCTTCCCATCCCGGTTCTCGCAATGTCTAGTGCCTCCTTCAGAATTGGAAATAAATGAAGTCGCGGTGTCCGAAAAAGCCGAAGAAGACGATGGCGTAGATGCAGGCATTGTATGCCAGGGCGCGGAAGGCAGGCCGGGCCCAGAGCCGGGGCACGCGCGAGGGATGGGCAATCCACCACTCGACCACAAACATGGTGATGATCGACATCACCAGGTACGGAGCTGTCGCGCGGCTGAATCCACCGACCTTCAGAAGGAAAGAATCCAGGCGCCCCAAGGGGAGAAGATGAGTGGCGATAAACCATGAATCTTGTAGTGTGTTGGCGCGAAAGAATATCCAAGCGAAGGTAACCAGAGCGAAAGTAAGAACTGTCTTCAAAAACGCCTGCAGCCGGGGCGCGCGGGCAACCCGCGGCAGGAACGGTGCCGTGGCCTGGGCCACGATCAAATAAAGGCCGTGCAGAAAGCCCCAGGCCACAAAGGTCCAGTTGGCGCCATGCCAAAGCCCGCTGATCACAAAAGTGATCATCAGGTTGGCATAGTGGCGGGATAGCTTCACACGATTGCCGCCCAACGGGATGTATAAATAGTCGCGAAACCAGGTGGAAAGCGAGATGTGCCATCGCCTCCAGAACTCCCCCACCGAACGGCTGAAGTAAGGCTGCATGAAATTGATGCGCAGTTCGTAGCCCATCATCCTGGCCAGGCCAAGGGCGATATCGGTGTAGCCGGAAAAGTCGCAGTAAATCTGAATAGAGAACAGCAACGTCGCCAGCACCAACGCTGATCCGTTGTAATGGCGTGGTGTGTCATAGATGAGCTTTACAAAATCGGCGACATTGTCGGCCAGCACCATCTTCTTGAACAATCCCCAGAGCGCCTGCACCATTCCTGCCCGCACGCCCTCGTAAGTCACCTTCGGCTCGCGGTGAAACTGGGGCAGCAACTCGTAAGGCCGCTCGATGGGTCCGGCAACCATTTGGGGAAAGAAGGCTACGTAGAGCGCGTACTCCAACAGATTCTTTTCCGCCGGTACTCTGCGCCGGTAGACCTCAATGGTGTAGCTCATCGCCTGAAAAGTGTGAAAGGAAAGTCCAACCGGCAAGATGATCGCCAGCAACGGTGGGTCGTACTGCAAACCAAACAGATGGCTCGCGCCGCGGAGAGAGCCGGTGAGGAAGTTGAAATATTTGAAAATGACCAAAAGAGATAAATTGCAAAACAGGCTTAGGCCCAGGTAAAGACGGCGGCGTCCCACCCGCCCCGCTTTCTCTATCTCGAGGCCGGCCACATAGTCGATAAGCGTGATTCCCCAAATGACAAAGATGTACCGGGTGCTCCAGCACATGTAGAAGTAGTAGCTGGCGATGAGCAGGATGACTTTGCGTGGAGTGCCGCGGGTGAGGAGAAAAAGCAGCCACACGACGATGAAAAAGAATAGGAATTGAAAGCTATTGAAGAGCATGGGGAGTGTCCTTCAGCAGCTGAAACAGCGCCTGCGTATACACCCGGGCGCCGGCTTCATTGAGGTGAGTCTGATCGGCAAACAGATGATTGGGATAAAGGTAGTAGTCCGGCCCAAGCAGCTTGCAGGGCGTGGCTTGGAGCTGGGCGGCAAATTGTGCGTTATACCCCGCCGGAGCCGCTTCCCCGTCGCGCAGGTAAAAGGGCACATAGTAACAGTCGATGTGATATTGCCGGAGGAGCTGATCGAGCTGACCGATTTGCTTGCTTTGAGCAGGCGCAATGCGGGGGTGCTCTTGCATGGGCTGGTCTGATCCGAGATGGAAATCGTCGGGCAGGCGGCCACCGGGAAAACGGCTCTGCTCCGTAATCAGATGGTAGCCGCGCTCGGTGATCACCTGGCGTTCGTTGTCTTTCGACTCACGGTAGTAACGCATCACACCGCCATGGCTGGGCGCAGCGAGCAGGAAAGCAGTGAGGTCGCGCAGAAAATTCCGAAATGGAAACAGATGATCGATGACTGCGTGGTCGTCGGGAATGAAATGGAAAATGCCTCGCCGGGGTGGATCGGGACTCCATGGCAGCGTAAGCAACAAGACGTTGGGTGCCTGCCCCCTGGCACACATGGCCTCAAGAGGCGGCAAGAACAAATCGCTTCCTGGAAAGCCAGAATTGAAGGACGAGACGTTGAGATGGTTCTGCGAACTCTCCTGGTCGAACCAGGCTGGTAGAAATCCCGCGAGAATCTTGCTGTTGCCGAAAATCAATACCCGGGTTACCCGGGGGTCGGCGGGAAAGACCTGGCCTTTTTGCTCCCATTGCAGCTTGGCGCTGAAAACCACATCGGAGCCATTTTTCAGGTAGGGCAGCCATTGCTGGAGTGCAAAGAAAGCGGCCCAAAGGAACGCGAAGAACAGCAGGGTCCAGCCCAGTGCCGACGAGGTGGTCCGCTTGGCCGCGGTGATGGAGTTGGGAGGAGTCTGAACGTCCAAAATAACCTTGAACCCTGATCGTATTACACGCCACCGGTGACCATCATGACCAGTGACAACACGATGACGACGACCGCCGTAAGCCAGGCCACGACATTGAACCAACGCGAATTTACCTGATCGCCCATCAGGTCCTTACGATTGATCAACAGCAGCATAAAGATGATGACCAGGGGAAGCAGCACGCCATTCAACACCTGAGACAGGATGACCATACCGATCAGTTTGCCGTTGGGAACGAACAGAACAGCGAACGCGCCCCCAGCCACCAGAAGGGTGTAGAGCCAGTAGAAGACCGGAGCATCCTTGAAGCCGCCGTCCAGGCCAGATTGGAGCCCTAGCCCCTCACAGACCGTATAGGCAGTCGAAAGGGGAAGGATGGAGGCGGCAAAGAGAGACGCATTGAACAGCCCGACGGCAAATAAAAGGAACGCATAGCGCCCGGCCAGCGGCTTCATCGCCTCCGCCGCATCCGCCGCCTCGCGGATCGCTCCCATTCCATGAGCGAAGAGCGTGGCGGCACAAGCTACCACGATGAACCAGGCGACGATATTGGTGAAGAACGATCCGATGATCACGTCAAGACGCGAAGCCGGGTAGCTCTTTGCCGTAACTCCCTTCTCTACAATCGAGGATTGCAGATAGAACTGCATCCAGGGGGAAATTGTCGTGCCGATTACGCCCACGATCATGTAAATGTAACTCTTAGAGTGCCATATGGAGCCTTTGGGCAGTTCGACGGTAGCCACGATGGCATCGTGCCAGCTGGGCTGCGAGAGGACACCTGTAACGATGTAAGCGATGTAGAAAACCGAGGCGGCCAGAAATACCTTCTCCACCCGCTGGTAGTCTCCCTTGACCACCAGGAACCAGATAGCGAAGGCGCTCACCGGCACGGAAACGTACTTGGTGACGTGGAAGAGCTGCATGCTGCCGGCAATGCCGGCGAACTCTGCCATCACGTTGCCGAAGTTGACAACCACCAGCAACAGCATGAGCAGAAAGGTCATGCGCAGCCCGAACTCTTCGCGGATGAGGTCGCTCAGGCCCTTGCCGGTGACCGCACCCATGCGGGCACACATTTCCTGCACCACCAGCAAAGCTATGGTGATGGGGATCATGGTCCACAGCAGGGTGTAGCCGAACTGCGCTCCGGCATTGGAATAGGTGAGAATGCCGCCGGAGTCGTTATCGATGTTGGCGGTGATAAAGCCCGGCCCCAGCACGGCAAGGAACAGGAGTATGCGAATTCGCCAGCGCTTGAGCATTCGTAATTGTTATTGTTTGGAGCGCAAAAATGCGATGACGTGGTCGGCCTGTACCACCCCCACGAGGCGGTTGGCTGCATTCACTACCGGCAGAGCGTGCAGGTTGTACTTGTCGAAGAGCTCTGCGACTTCATCCTGGTGGGCGTCCGCCTGGCAGGAAATGATTCGCGGCTCGGAAAGAACCGCGACCCGTGTCTCCGGGAGCGCCAGGATAAGCCGAGCGAGGGGAACGACTCCGTCAAGCACATCGTCTTTTCCGGTGAGGTAGATTTCCGTCATCCCCTCCGGATCTCCGTCGAACTCGCGCAAGGCCCGGACCGCGTCCGCTACCGTGCCGGCGGTTGGAACCTGCACATAGCTAGTGGTCATTCTGCCGGCAGCGGAATTCTCTCGAAATTCGAGCAGCTCCTCCACTTCGTGGCGCTCTTCCGGCTCCATTTCTTCCAGGATGGCCTCGGAACGCTCGTCGGAGAGTTCGGCCAGCAGATCGGCCGCCGCCCCCGGATCCATCTCTTCCACGATGTCCGCTACGCGGCCGGAGTCGAGCGATTCCAGCAAAGATTTCTGCAGGCGAGGATCTACTTCTTCTAGTGCATCTGCGGCTACCTCCTCGTCGAGGGAGACGAAGATGGCCTCTCTTTCCGGTGGTGAGAGATCTTCGAGGATATCGGCAAGATCGGAGGGATGCATGTGGGCTAACCGCTCATGTTCGATCTTGAGCTTGACGCGCCGCGCCGGATCTACTTCGATCAGGTCCACAAACTCCCACGGAATGACGCTGGCGCGGAAGTTCATCGCAAAGTTCTCGAGCGCTTGCCTGGGCATGACACCTTTGAGGATCCTGCGTATCGCGCCTCGCAACCCGACCGCAACCTCTGCAACCCGCAGCTCCTCGCGGCCATTCTGCGGGAACCACTGCAGGTCCACGTCGTTGACCCGCACCACTTTTCTTCCATGTACATCGATGATTTGCCGGTCCAGTACGTCTTGTTGCAGAAGAAGCAGGTTTTCATCGCCGCGCAGCGGTTGAAGCAGTGCATCCTCACGCAATTCGATGGTTCCGGCTGGGGTCTGCATGACGTCTTTCACGGCTACCAGCCGGGTTCCCTCGCGCGTTTTGAGCAGCAGTCCCGCCACATTGCCGGCGGCCATTCCGGTCGCCACGGCGACGTCTTTGAGGCGGCCCTGGACACGGCCCTGCCGGTCCGTGATCGGCGTGCCGAGCAGGAGCGTAAGGCTGGCGCGGCTTGTGTGCTTTTCGTGCATCGGCGGCCCGTTGCAGTCTAACAGTGGTTGGACTCGCTTTGCGGTGTTTAGATGGTTTCCGATTCTGCCGGGAAGGGCAGGGAACTCGAGGCTGCGGCTAAATCGAAAATTGGGCGAGGGACCAGAAGCTAATTGGGTCGTTCCGGGCGGCTTTTGAGGAAACGTTCGTCGAGCGGTTGCCGGCCTTGGAATCCAGCTTCTACGGTATGCCAGTAATCAATTTTTGCTTCGCCTAACTGCCAACAGAGCAGAACGATCTGTTCCCCAACCTGAAAGGGGAAGTCCAGCAAACCCTTGTCGAGATCTTTCACCTGAACGCCGATGGAATCGATTTCCTGGATCGCGTCCTGAGCCTGCTGAACCGCGGCTCGTTGCGCCATGCGCTTGCGCGCCACGGCGGCGACATCCACCAGCATGCCTCCGGCGAGAAAGATATTCTGGCTGAGCAACTGCAATTCCGCTTCGACCTGGCCGGCACTGGCCTTGGCATCGATCGCCCGCCGTAACAGGGATTCCAAAATCGGCAAGAGCGATTGGGCCTCGTCGAGGGAGAATGTCTTCATGGATCGACCTTCGTCTAAACCTTATGGTAATACACCCCAAACATCTTAAAGTCACCGCAGAACGATGATCCTGTGAGCGGTGAAAACTCCCTCGCCGGCTGATTTGTGACCGCTTGGCGGGGCAGGTATCATGACAGAGCAATGAGTTTGCCCGATACCATCTTCATTTTCGGATTGGCCCTGGTCATTTTCGGGCCAAAAAAGTTGCCGGAGATCGGGCGGCAGTTGGGCAAGCTGGTGCTCGAATTCCGCCGCGCGAGCAATGAGTTCAAGATGCAGATTGAGGAAGAGTTACGCGCAGCAGAGGTGGCCGATCGGCAAAAGCAGATTGCAGCCCCCGTGGCACCGGCTGCGACGCCCGAGCCGGAGTCAGACGCGTTGACCATCCGGCCGCCCAGCAACGGAACTCCGGTGAGCACGGAAAGCCCCTCATCGAGAGTGATCCCGGTGGATGAGGAAGTGGCGGAGCTGAAATCGGTCGCAGGAGACCACCCGGAGTTGCCAAGCAACGGCCTGGAGCGGGAGCCGGAGCAGGCAACCACACATCATGACTGACCTTGTGGACCGGGCCCGAACGGCAGTGAGCGAACGAGCTGAATTACCGGGAATGAGCCTCCTGGAACACCTGGAGGAACTGCGCAAACGCATCATTCATTCCGGGGTCTACCTGATTGTCGCTTTCTTCGTCGCCTATGCCATCCGCGAAAAGCTTTCCGCGTTCATGGTGAAGCCCATCACCGCGGCGCTGAAGGCGCATAATCTGGATTCCCACCTCGTCTACCTGAACCCGGTAGACCCGTTCAACTTCTACATCAAGATCAGCCTGGTGTGCGGGGCGATCATCGCCTCGCCGTTCATCCTATTTCAGGTGTGGTTATTTATCGCTCCCGGTCTTTACCGGAACGAGAAGCGGTACATCCTGCCGTTCATGTCGGCCACAGTCGGTCTATTCCTGGCGGGTGCATTTTTTGGCTATCACTACGTCTATCCTGGCGCCTTGACTTTTCTCATCGGCTACGGCTCTCAGTTCCGGCCCATGGTGACGGTCAGCGAATATACCGAACTCTTCATGACCGTGATTTTGGGCCTGGGAGTTACGTTTGAATTGCCCATCCTGGTGTTTTTTCTGGCGCTCTTTGGCATTGTGAGCGCCGGCTGGCTTTGGAAGAATATTCGTTACGCCATCCTGGTGATTTTCATTATCTCCGCGATCATTACCCCCACTCCGGATGTCCTGACGATGTGCGTGTTTGCTGCGCCGATGCTGGTGCTTTACCTGGTAAGTATCGGGGTCGCCTACATGGTCCATCCCACGCGGAGAAATCGGCTCAAAGAGCAGTCATGAAGCTGGTTGGCGTAGTTCTCTGTTGCATGATATCTGTACTGGCCAGGGCCCAGGCGCTGCCCCATTTTGACGGTGAGCGGGCCCTCACGTACACCCGTGAATTCGTCGCGACGGGACCCCGTTGGGTAGGCAGCAAAGGCCACGCCAAAGCCCAGGCTTTCCTGGAAAAGCAGTTCGCAAAAGATGACCTGGTAAAGGACAGCTTCACGGCATCCACGCCGGCCGGACCGCTCGCCATGACGAATTACATTGTGAAGTTTCCTGGAACAAAGGATGGCATCATCGTCCTGGCCAGCCACTACGACACCAACTACCCGCTCAAAGATACGAGCTATGTGGGCGCCAACGATGGCGGCTCGAGCACGGGTTTGTTGCTGGAACTGGCCAACAGTTTTCGCGGCAAAAAGCTGGATGGATATAGCGTTTGGTTGGTTTTCTTTGACGGAGAAGAGGCCATCAAAGGGTGGACTGACGCGGATTCCGTTTATGGCAGCCGGCACCTGGCGGAGAAGTGGCAGGCGGATGGGACTCTTAAGCGCATCAAGGGCTTTTTGCTGGCCGATATGATCGGGGATCGCGATCTCGATGTGGAGCGGGACCTGAGTTCGACTCCGTGGCTGCTCGACCTGGTAGGGCAGGCGGCGGCTAAGTACGGCGACCAGTCCTATTTCTTCCAGCGGCAAGAGGCGGTGGGGGATGACCACACCCCGTTTATGGAACGCAAGGTGCCCTGCGCCGACATTATTGATTTCGATTATGGGTATCAGAACGCGTTCTGGCACACTCCCGAGGACACCATGGATAAGCTGAGCGCGAAGAGCCTCACCATCGTGGGCGACGTTTTTCTGGAGACGATTCAGCTCTTGAACCAGCGATAGCGAAAAAACAGGGGCTTTTATGGGCCCGTACCCTTCACCAGACACCGTTTTTCCGCAACTTGTTTAGCCTCCTGAACACACTTTCCGCTTCTACTTGGAAAAGAGCCGCTGAAGGAAGGGCACGGCTTCAGCCGTGCCATAAGCACAGCATACAAGCGAGGGCTTTTAGATGGGATGAGACGGCTGGCCTCGTCGGAAGCTAAGCTTTCGATACGCACTCAGGGGTGCAAAAGGAGACCAGCCATGAAGAAGATTAGCAAAAAGCAGCAGGATGCAACAGTAGCGGAAAACAAGCCGACGCGTGTAGTGGGATTGGATTTGGGCGACCGGCATAGCCATTACTGCATGTTGACCATTACAGGAGAAGAAGTGGAAACGGGGCGGATACAGACCACGCGAGCGGCCATGGAGAAGCATTTCGCCGGCGAGCCACGGATGCGGATTGCGCTGGAAGCGGGCACTCACTCTCCGTGGGTAAGCCGGTTGTTGAAAAGCTATGGACACCAGGTGATCGTAGCCAACCCGCGCAAGATCCCCACCTTGACCAAAAGCGAAAGCAAGAATGATCGCAACGATGCCGAGCAGTTAGCACGGATGGCGGCCTTCGACCCCAAGCTGCTGCATCCGATCGAGCATCGCAGCCCGGAGCGCCAGCAGGACCTGAACCTGATCCACACCCGAAGTGTGTTAGTGCGCGCCCGGACGATGCTGATTAATTCCGCACGCGGGCTGGTTAAGAGCGCCGGCCAACGGCTGCCCAAATGCAGCTCCGAAGCGTTCCCACAGAAGGCGCCGGCGGCGGTACCGCCGGCGCTGAAAGCAGCCTGCACACCGCTGCTGAAACAGATCACCCAGATGAATCAAACGATCGCCGCGATGGACACGCAGATCGACCAGCTGGAGAAGAAGTATCCGGAGATTACCCTTTTGCGCACCGCTCCGGGAGTGGGTCCGGTGGTGGCGGCCTGCTATGTGTTGACGCTGGATAATCCGCAGGCGATGGAAACGAACCGCCAGGCTGGCGCCTTTCTCGGCCTCAGACCGGCGCAGCAACAGTCGGGCGACTCCAACCCGCAACGCGGCATTACCAGGACCGGCAACATTTACCTGCGCAGTTTATTAGTGCAGTCGGCCCAGTACATCTTAAGACGACTGGGCGCAGACTCAGAACTGCGCCGCTGGGGGCTCAAGCTGGCTGCCAGCGGTGGCAAACGGGGCAAAAAACGCGCCGTCGTTGCCGTGGCCCGAAAGCTGGCCGTGGTCTTGCTCAGTATGTGGCGTAATCACAAGAAGTTTGAACCGTTTCCTCAGACAGTGGCTCAACTAGCCACCGCCTAACCTTTTAATCCAAACAGTAGCGTAGGAAAGCGGAACAGATCTTGTTGCAGACGAATCCATCTCGAGCTCGGGTGACTGCGCCTCAGGGCCTGGCCGTCGAAGGCCGCCTTTTAGATAGCAGCCCCAATTCATCAACATCGCACACCATCAAGCACCGAGTCCTTCCCTACTCTACTCGAGTGCGTATAGAAGTCCGAGATGAATCTTCCTTCAGGACATCGTCGGCAACTGCAAAAACAAAAAGCCCTACCAATAAAAAAACCAGGAGAACACCCTTGATTTCCACAGCCGTCTCATAGAAGCCCCTGAGGGCATCTTTTTATCAGCGCACAAGCGAATTCAGAGGATGGAAAAAACGTACCTCAGCGGCTAAAGCCGGGTATGGCAGTGTCTTTTTTCCGGCACGGCTGAAGCCGTGCCCTTCCTCAACGCCGAGTTCTCACGCAGACTCTCAAGCACAGATCCCCATTGTTTCGTAGGCTAGCATTGAGATAATGCTCGATGGCGCTCCGATCCCCTACTGGATAGGCTTCCACATTGTCGTACTGGTGCTGATCTTGGTCGATCTGGTGGTGCTTGGTCGAGCCGAAAGAACCTCACAGACCCAGCACAATTTTCTCTTTGTTTTGCTGCTGCTGGCACTCGCCACCTGTTTCGGCTTGTGGATAGGCCACGTGGAAGGCCGCCAGAGCGGGCTTGAGTTTGCCGCCGGCTACCTGATCGAGCTCTCCATGAGCATCGACAATCTCTTCGTCTTCCTGCTGATGTTTCGCTCGTTCGGCCTGGAACCGGAGGCACAAAGAAAAGCACTGCTGCTGGGCATCGTGGGCGCCATCATCATGCGCGGGGTTTTTATCTTCGGCGGGATAGCCCTCCTGGAGCGATTCGCCTGGATTGAATACGTGTTCGGCGCGTTGCTCCTGGTGGCCTCGGCGCGGTTGTTACGCGCGAAGAAGAAGGGTGACACACCGCCCGAGCCGGCGAAATGGATAGGGCAACGGGCCCGGCGGTGGGCCAGCAGTTCCAGGGGGACCTTCCTCGTCGCCGTGATTGCGATCGAGCTTGTCGACCTGGTGTTCGCGATCGATTCCGTTCCGGCGGTGCTGGCGATTTCTCACCATCCTTTCGTGGTTTACACGTCGAATATCTGCGCCATCCTGGGCTTGCGGGCGCTTTACTTTCTGCTCGCCGCCCTGCTCGAAAGACTGCGCTTCCTTCACTTTGGTTTGGCCGTCATCCTGGCGTTCGTGGGCTTGAAGATGTTAACCGCCAAATGGGTCAGCGTGCCGGTTACAGTTTCGCTCGGGTTCCTCGTCCTGGTGGTGGCGACCGCCACGGCCGCTTCCCTGATTCCAACCACACACGGTACGATGGACTAAGCCGTGCGCAAGATCCCCGTCACGACCAAATTCGGCCAATATACCGTTTCCGTGGGAAGCGGCATCCTGGATTCCCTCCCAAAGCGCACGCCGGCACTGGCCAACAACCCACGCAAACTCATTTTTCTCCTTACCTCACCCGAGATCTGGGCACTGTGGGGAGCGCGGGTGGAAGCTGCCCTGGCTCCCACGGAACCCCTCGTGCTGTTTCTGCCCCCTGGAGAACGCCACAAGCGGTTGAGCCAGGTGGAACGGCTCACGACTGAGATGACCAAAGCAGGCGCTGACCGTTCCTCGCTGCTCATTGCCTTCGGCGGCGGGGTCACCGGGGACGTGGGAGGATTTGTCAGCGCGATCTATATGCGCGGAATCGATTACATCCAGATACCCACAACGCTTTTATCGCAGGTTGATTCCTCAGTAGGGGGCAAGACGGGGGTCAACTTGCAAACGGGCAAGAACTTGGTCGGCTGCTTCGATCCTCCGCAGGCGGTCATCGCGGATATCGATCTGCTCCGCACTCTTCCGCGGCGCGAATTGCGGGCAGGGATCTACGAAAGTATCAAGGCCGGCCTTATTCGCGATGCGTCCCTGTTTCGCTTCATTGAGGGCCATCGCGAAGCTCTCGATCGGGGCGATCCAGGTTCACTCGAGAAGATGGTCGCCAGTTCCATACGGATCAAGGCTGACGTAGTGGAAGAGGATGAACGGGAACTGGGTGTGCGCATGATCTTGAATTTCGGCCACACCCTGGGCCATGCGATTGAGGCAGCGAGCGGCTACCGGGCGCTTCTCCATGGAGAAGCTGTTGCCTGGGGCATGATCGCAGCGCTTCACATCAGCCGCCAGCGTAGGCTCATTGCGGACGATACTGCGTGCCGTATCGAGACGCTGATCCGCTCCTTTCAGCCGCCGCCCATGCCCGCAGTCAGCGCCAAGCGCCTCCTGCAGGCTTCATCCGGGGACAAGAAGAACCGCGCCGGGGTGCGCCGGTTCGTTCTGCTGCAGAGTCTCGGCAATGCGATCGTGGCCGAAGATGTCACCGACGCCGAGGTGCTGGCGGCTATTGCCTACCTTCGGCCATCCGAAAGCAAAAAGTAACCGTGGCCGCGCCTGGTGCTCAGCCGGAAGGTACCCGGGATGAAGCCGGCGCGGCCGATGCCGTGCGCTCGATGTTCGATCAGATCGCGCCCCGTTACGACCTGCTGAATCATGTCCTGTCGTGCAATATCGACCGGGTTTGGGGCGCCGCGCAGCACGCAGCTTTCGCCAGGTGCTGAGCCGGCCTGAGGCGCAGATCCTTGATCTCTGTTGTGGGACTGGGGATATGACACTGGCCCTGCTGCGGCTACGGCCGGAGCATGGACGACCCGTGCTGGCCGCCGACTTTGCCCACCAGATGTTGCTGCGTGGGGCGGCGAAATTCGTACCCCGGGGAGCCCTGGCGGTCGAAGCGGATGCTCTTCGTCTTCCGCTTCGTGCCGAATCCATCGATCTGATCATGACAGCGTTTGGGTTTCGGAACCTGGCAAACTACCAGGCCGGCCTTCGGGAGTTCTACCGCGTGTTGAAGCCCGGCGGGGAGTTGGGCATCCTCGATTTCAGCGAGCCGGGCGGCCTCATGGGTAAGCTGTATGCCTTCTACTTCCGCCGGGTGCTCCCGGCCGTGGGCTCGCTGATCTCCGGAGTCTCCGGACCGTACCGTTACCCGCCCGCCTCGGTCGAGAGATTCCCTCCCCCAGCGGAATTGCTGCAAGTGATGCGATCGGTTGGATTTGAACAGGTTTCGTGGACGCCATACAGCTTTGGGATCGCGGGTCTGTACCGCGGGGTTAAGTGTTAACCATGTAATCACCCGTGTTCGCCGCTGCCCGGATAGGTTGCTGACTCGGTAAACTTGAGGAATGCACGCGACTGTCACCTGGCAGCATGATCAACAGTACGATGCGGTGTCGCACAGCGGCCATCATGTCACCATGGATGGGGAAGCCGCTCACAAGGCGGGCGCGAGTCCGATGGAACTGGTGCTGCTGGCACTCTGCGGCTGCACCTCCGTAGACGTGGTTTCAATTTTGCGCAAGAAGCGGGAACCGCTTACCTCTCTGACAGTTTCCGCGGTGGCGGAACAAGCTGCGGAAGCGCCCCGCGTCTTCACCCATATCCAACTCACGTACCACATCGGCGGAGGCGTTTCGTCTAAGGCTGCAGAGGAAGCAGTTGCCCTGTCCAAGAACAAATACTGCTCGGTTTCAAAGATGCTGGAAAAAGCGGCGACGATCGACTACGTCATCACCTACGGCGAGGGACATGATTAATTTCTTTCGCCTGGCATTGGCTGGACTGGCGCTCGCCATGGCGGGGCTGGTTTCGGCAGTGGTGACCATGCGTTTGGCTATCCATGGGGCAGAAGTGAAAGTCCCTGATATTCAAGGGCTTACGGTTTCCGAGGCGGTTCACAAGACGGCCAATTTGAGATTGACCTGGGCATCGACAACAAGTACTACAGTGTCGATGTGCGGCGGGCGGGTGCTGGCACAATCCCCTCTCCCAGGCGCCATCGTGCGGCGGGAATGGCGCATGCGGGTGACGGAAAGCCTGGGTCCACAGAAGGTCGCGATTCCAGCGGTTGTTGGCCAGCAGGAACGGGTCGCCGCGATTGAGGTGCGCCGCGTAGGGCTGGATTTGGAAGAGACCGCGCAGATGCCGTGGACCGTGCCCCTCCGGGACGGTCATTGCGCAGAATCCGCAGCAGGGCGCGGGAGGGGTGGAGCGGCCCAGTGTCAGCCTGCTGGTGAGCACCGCCGCGCCCACGACGGCTCAGGCGCTGGTTATGCCGCAACTGGTCGGTATGCCTCTGGCGGCGGCCACTGCGCTAGTGGTGCACGCAGGGTTTAAGGTAGGCCCGGTGCAGAATAGCTATTCTGACGCCCCCGCTCCCACCGACGCAGACGCGGGAATGGCTCCGGCGGATACCGCAGATCCCGCAGGCACAGTATTGGGACAGACGCCCCTGGCGGGGCATCGCGTCCAGCCGGGTATGATCGTGACCTGAAAATCGCCCAGTAAGTGCAAAAACATTTCCACGCGGCACCGCTGAACCGCAATCCTCCTCTACGCTGCGCTCCGGTCGAGATGACAAAGGAAAGGGCGGTTATGGCCCGCAGCGGAAGGTCAAGGGACGGGAAGCTGCAGCGCTGCGATGCCGTCGCGCTGACAGAGGAAGCAGCAGGCGCGTTGGCTTCCTTTCAGCAACTACTTTTCACGGAAAAGCACCGCCCTTCCCTTTGTCATCTCGACCGGAGCGCAGCGCTGCAGCTTCCCGTCCCTTGACCTTCCGCTGCGGGCCATAACCGCCCTTTCCTTTGTCATCTCGACCGGAGCGCAGCGTAGTGGAGAGATCTGCGGTTCAGCGGCGCTTCGTGGAACTGTGTTTTCGCTCCTCCGACTAATTGCGCACCAGACAGGCGGCGAAAAAGCCGTCGCCCGGGTAGAGCCCGGGAAAGGTGCGAAGGAAATCACCGGCGGCAAGCCGGTCGGCCGTGCCCGCGTGGAACGCCGTCGCGCTCCAACAATTGGATCTGGTCTCCCCAGGGAAGCAGACGGAACCCGACTTCCGCTTCAAGAACCTCAGCCACAACATTCTCGTTCTCCTCGGCCTCAAGCGAGCAGGTGGAATAGATGAGCTGCCCCGCTCGCGCAATGCGCGCATCGCGGAACGCAGCAGATACACCTGGCGCTCGTGGTGACGGGCAAGATCAGCCGGCATGAGCCGGTACCGTATCTCAGGGTTGCGCGCCAGGGTTCCGGTTCCGCTGCATGGGGCGTCACAGAGCACCAGGTCAAATTCCTTCTCGAACGGGAGTTGCGTTGCGTCCAACACACGAAAGTGAATACCTAACCCCGGCAGATTCTTTTGCATGGCTTTGAGCCGCACCGGACTGATGTCACATGCGGTGATGGAAGCAGCCGGATTGCGCGCAGCCAGGATAGCCGTCTTGCCTCCTGGAGCGGCACAGCAATCCAGGATCTCCTTGCCGCGCCCAGCTAGTTCGGCGATGAGTTGCGATCCCTCATCCTGAATGCGCACTCCGGCTTTCACTTCTCCTGAAATGACTCGCCTGGCGCTGACCACAAATGCGCCTTCTTCCAGCTGCGGATCTTCTGCCTGGTGGCGGATGGTCGTGGGAGGAGGAAGCTGATCGTAGCGGCAAATGGCCTCCGCGGTCTCCCGGCCGATACGCAGCTACCCAACGTTCGACCATCCACGCGGGGTGGGCGGCGACGGCGTCGGAATCCTGCAGCTTGCGGGTCTGGGCTAACTTCCGCAGGACCGCGTTCACCAATCCGGCGGCGTATTGCTCTCCAGTCCGCTCGACCAGCTCTACGCTTTCGAAAATAGCGGCATGAGCCGGAACGCGATCAAGTAACAGGAGCTGCAACGCTCCCAGTTCCAGCGCGACTTGCACCGGGTCAGCCAAATGACTCTTGCTTTTGGTGAGGGCTTCGCGAATACGTCCTGCAACACGAGTTGCCAGCGAAGGACGCCCATCACCAGTGTAGTGGCCAGGTTCTTATCCAGCGTCGATAGCGCTTCTACTCGTTTGGAACGAAGCAGGAAATCACTGTGCAATTCCGGCTTGCGCCTGAGTTCGAGCAGCAACTCGAAGGCGACCTTTCGTGCCGGGGAGATGCTCAACCTAGAGTCTCGTGCTTGTGAGGCACGGTGCCTCGGAGAAAGTCTGCAGCCGGCATCCTCTTCTTCCCTTCCAGTTGAATCTCCAGCAACTCCAGTTGTGCGCCCGATCCCGCAGCCACAAAGAGTCGATTTCCTTCGACTGCCAGCTCCCCACGTGGCGCGGCAGTGACCCCGGACGGATACAGACGATGCACCGTCCGTCCTCGACTGCGGAAGAAGGTGTAGGCTCCAGGCCAGGGTTGGAAACCGCGCCAGCGGTTGTAGATCTCGCTGGCAGGCCGGGCGAAATCAATCAACGCGTCGAGAATTGGCGCCAGCGTAGCACCAGCATTGTCCTGCGGAAGCGGCTGGATCGTGCCCGCTTCCAAGCCGGCAACGGTTTCGAGCATAAGGTCTGCACCGCTGGCAGCCAGCACTGGAAACAATTGCCTCCTATGTTTGATCGGGCTCAATCAGCAACGATCGCTGCAGCAGAATATTCCCGGTATCGAGACCCTGATCAAGGCGCATGGTGGTGGCGCCGGTCACCGTTTCACCGTTTGCAACCGCCCACTGGATAGGCGCCGCCCCACGGTATTTTGGGAGCAGCGACGCGTGGAGGTTGATGTTGCCCCAGCGCGGCAGGTTCAGCATCCATTCCGGAATAATGCGGCCGTACGCCACGACGATGATCGCGTCCGGGTTGATTGTCTCCAGGCGCGCGCGAAGCTCGAGATTGTTTTTGATTTTTTCAGGCTGCACCAACGGCAGCCCCATTTCCAATGCCAACGCCTTGACGGGAGGAGGGGAAGGTCCCTGATTGCGACCTCGTACACGATCGGGCTGGGTCACTACCAGTTCGATCGCATGTCCGGCTGCGAGCAGCTGTTGCAGAGTGGGGATGGCGAACTGCGGTGTGCCGCAAAAGACGAGCTTCATCGCTTGTCTACGATTCGCCAGCTCGCTGGAGTTTGCGGATTTTGCGCAGCACAAAGTCCCGCTTCAGGGCGCTGATGCAGATGAAGAGGATTCCATCGAGGTGGTCAATCTCATGCTGAAAGGCGCGTGCCAGCAGGTCTTCAGCCTCTCGTTCAAACCAGTTGCCCTCTAAATCCTGGGCGCGTATTTTGACTTTCCCAGCACGCGCGACTTTCTCCCGAATGTCAGGCAGGCTTAGACAGCCTTCTTCCTCGAAAAATCTTCCTCTTTTTCTGGAAACAACTTCAGGATTAATTAAGGCGATCTTGTCTTCAGGCGTTTTCTGAAAGCTGAGATCGATCACCGTAATACGTTTGGGAATGCCGATCTGCGGCGCCGCCAGCCCGATGCCGTGGAAAACGTACATAGACTCGAACATATCGTCGACCAGCCTGCGTAGGTCGTCGTCAAACACGGTGACGGCCTCAGACGGCCGCTGCAGGATAGGATCTGGAAATTTAACTATCGGATAAACCATGCTTAGAATCGACGAATCTGGTCCAGGTATCCCTGGTAATTCCTGCTGGAGCTCTCCAGCCGAGTCGCCGCCAAACTTCTCCAGTACGAGTTTTCGCAATGACGAATGCGACCATCGCTTCGGCAGCTACTCCCGCAGCCGGCACGACACACACATCGGAACGCTCATAAGCCGCCTTGGTCGACTCCCGGGTGTGAAGAAAGACGGAACCAAGCGGCCGGCGCAGCGTCGAGATGGGTTTCAAATAACC
>CAVXRU010000051.1:0-16663 GCA_963763905.1 uncultured Acidobacteriaceae bacterium
ATTCTTCTTTGTGAGCGTCCGTCTCAGAGGGAATGACCAAGCCTGTCGCTGAAAGGGGCTTTTTGCGCTTTTTGCGCACTGGGTGCCCCAGGCGAAGACCCTTATCCACCTCGCCATTCGATGATTACGCAGTACGAATCGGCGCAGGCGGTACGACGACCTCAACAAGTCCAGTCGCCACGTCATAGACGAGGCCGGAAACAAGCCACTTGTCCGGCAACGCGGGAATCGTCTTGAGCAAGGCAACATCGCCGGCAACCGCCGCGCGGGGATCGGTGACTGCCTTTATCTCGACTTTCCCTTCCTCTATTTGAAAATAGTGAGCCAGCATAGCCGGGTCGCCCGCAAGGCGAGTGATGCCGCAATCGGTGTGCTGAAGAACGACGAGGTGGAACTCACCGCCGCCTCCTGCAACCTTACCCATAACCTGGCCGATGCGCCCGAGCATCCCCAACTCTTGCAGCAGCACCGGAGTAATTCGGCCGCCGATGTTACGCAACACGAGGGCCTCGCCGGGTTTGAGTCCAAGCAAATGAGCAGGGTCCACGCGCATATCTGCGCAACCGATGATCATTGCCTTGAGATTCGGCGTCGCCTCGGGAAGCGAGGGCATAAGCGTGCCCGCAGCAGACTGCTGAGCGGCAAAGTCTTTGTTGCGTTCTAACATGCTGTCGAGATGACTCATGTGGATTCTCCTCGAGGGGTTTTGCGTGAGACTCAGGTAGACGTTTGTCGAGCCTCAAACCTAACACTAAACATCCGCAGGAGCGAAGGCCGATTTCGGAGAGACCACAAGATTCTGGTGTCTCGCTAACTAGTGAAAGCTGAGGGCTGGCTTGGCCGGGGCAGGCACCACCAGCGTAAAAACCACCGATGCGGTTTGACCTAATGTGCCGACGGTAATCTGTGGCATATAAGTGCCTGGCATCGTCGAGGGAATAGCCATAAGGGTTAGCAATCCCGAAGGGTTGGATTCCGATTCCCTGTAGTTGAACGACATACCGGTAGGCAAGCCGGCGATGGTAAACGATGCAGTTTCCGTAGGGGCGACAATCGTTACCTGAACATTGACCGCCATGTTATTCGGCGGAACAGTGATGGTAGTGTTATTGACCGAGACGGACAGATTGATCGGCGGCGGAGAAAAGCTCGTCTTCCCACCTCCGCAACCAGTCAAGGTGAGGAGCACCGCTGCACCAAGCAGACTACTGAACTTCACCATTTTGCAGCACCTGTTTGGTCACTTCTCCAGGTGGGCTCGTCCCTTGCTGTAACGCCAACTGGTTCCGCACCCGCTGGAATTGTGCCAGCGCCTTTTGTTGCTCGTCCTTGTTGCCCAGAACTCGGTCCGCCTGCGCCAGCCGATACCAGGCAACCTCATCCTCGCCATTGAGCGTGACTGCCTTTTGCAAAAGCGGCAGAGCCAGATCCGCTTTTTGCTGCGCCATCAGCGTTGTTGCCAGACCTACCTGCGCTTCTTCAAAATCCGGGTAGTATTTCAGAGCGGCGGAAAAAAGTTGCTGCGCCTGGTCAAGCTCGTTTTTTTGGCGATGAATCTCAGCCAGCTCGTACATCGCGTTGGCATTGCCTGGGTCTAATTGCAATTCCTGCTCAAACTCCTGCACGGCCTGTTCTCTATCTTCCCCTGCATGGTTAAGCTGCCAGCGCGCCAGTAGGGTCCTGCCAATACGGTAGTGGATACTGACACGCTGAGGATCAATTTTAAGTACTTCACGGTATTCACCAATAGCCTGGTTGGTGGATCCTTCGCTTTCGAAAGCCTCCGCAGCAGCCTGGTGCCGCCACACCGAAGTCGGCGCGGCGACTTCCAACTTGTGCATGGTGAGGAAAGCGTAATTTCCATAAACACGTCCGGTGTGGTACAGAATCTCCGGATCGTTAGGGTAAAGCTGGTTCAACTCCAGGGCCACTTTCACAGCATCCTGGTCACGCTGCAAACCGGTATAACTTCTCATTAACTGCAGACCACACATCCGCTTGGTCGCCGGGTCCGGCGCGTGCTCAAATCCCTTTTCCAATCCTGGAAGCGCTTCCTTGTATTCCCCTGTCTCAGACAGAGACATTGCCAGCAGCGTACTTGCTCTTACCAGCGCCGGCTTTAGCTTGAGCGCGGTTCGCAGTTCTGGCACAGCCTGATCAAACTTCTTCTCCTGAAAGTAGACCAGGCCCAGCGTGGCATGGATCTCGGCAATTTGCGGATCGAGTTGCGCCAGCTTCTTGAAGTTGGTCTCTGCTTCGTCAAAGCGGCCTGCCGTGAGTGCCTGTTGCCCGGCTTCGGAATATTGTTGCTCCTCTTGCGTACCCTGTGCTGACAGCCTTGCGGCAGGGCCGAAAAGAACGAACACTAAACCGCAAGCAGCAGCATCCCTGAATCTAAAAATCATGCCAGAAGTGTATCTCTTACGCAGAAAGTTCCGCCACGCCGGGAAGGCGTGGCGGAACTGGGTTGGTGATCAGGTTGTTTAACAGTCAGAATGTGACCTTGCCGCTGAATTGGAATTCGCGGGATTTCGAGGATTGAGTTATCAAGCCAAATTTGGAGTCATTCACGTTATTGTCAATGGCCGCGTTGCCTCCCGATCCGGCGACGAGCAAGCCACCCACATCGCCCCCATACTGGTGATGGTTGAAGGCGTTGAAGGCATCCGCCTTGATCTGGAATCTGAGCCGCTCGGTAAAGGCGAACTGCTTGCCAATACCCAAATCCCAGTTATTAATGCCCGGCTGGCGCAGGGTGTTCCGTCCGATGTTTCCGTACGTCCCGAGCGGGGGTTGAGTGAAGCAGGCCGTATTGATCCGCTGGAACCGCGCAGTCAGATTGCTTTTGATATTGCAGCCCGGCACAATATTCGCGTGCATAAACTGGCTGTCGTTCACGCTTTGAATATCGTTCCCCTGAACGGTGTACGGGAAGCCGGTCTGGAAGGTGGTAATGCCGGTTACCTGCCAGCCGCCAACTGCCAGGTCTTCCACCCGGTTGATTCCGCCCGCGAATTTCTTGCCGCGCCCAAAGGGTAGTTGATACACATAGCTGGCGACGAACCTCTTATCGACATCGAAGTCCGAAGGTCCGTAGTCCAGGTTAGGGTTATGGTTGTCCTCGAAGCCCTGATAGCCGGCTCCCGTGGCGCCCACGCCGGCTGCCGCCGACTTGATGTCCAGGCTCCTGGCCCAGGTAAAGACTGCTGTTGCGGCCAGATCGTGAGCGCGATGCTCGAATTTGATGTTGGCCGCGTTGTAGTTGCCGTAGCCGTGGAAGTCGCTGTTAATGTAAAAGCCGTTGAAGTTTGGATAGGGCAAGCGGCTAACCGTGGTGCAGGGAGCCTGGCTGAGGTTGATGTAGCTGCCGGTAACTGGATCCGTCTCTTGGCAGAAGGCCTGGCTCGCTGCCGGGACTTGATACGGCTGCGCGATGTTGTGCCGATCGAGCAGATGAGTTGATTTCGTGCCGATGTAGTTAATCTCCAGCGTCGTGTTCTTCGCCAACTCGCGTTCGCCGGAGAGCGTCCAGGACTGGACATAGGGATCGAGCGGATTCTCCGACTGGATCACGGCGATGAACGACAGCGTGGATTCAGGGAAAGGCCCAAGTGTGGAGTAACTGGGGAACAGCTGATTGGTTAATTTGGGAATGCCGGTAACCGTCGTGGGGGTGAGATTGTTGCGGATGCTATACGGATAGATATCCGCCGAGTCATCGATTTCGCGTCCTTCAAAGGAGTCGAAGAAGATGCCGTAGCCGCCGCGAACAACGGTCTTGTCATCCACCCGGTAGTTTATGCCAAAGCGAGGGGCAAAGGGGTATTTCTGGCCACCGCGGGGCGAATTGCCGCAGTAGCGGAGGATTGGGCCGCCATTGATGCCAACGCCAGGCGCCACTCCGTCGGTCGTCAGCTTCGGATCGGCGTAGCAAAGACCGCCTTGTGGGTTGGTGGTGTCGAGCCAGAAGAAATGGTTCTCGACTTCATAGGGCGCCATCCGGAAGTCCCAACGAAGGCCGTAGTTGATGGAGAGCTTCTGGCTTACCTTCCAGTCGTCTTCAAAGTACGGCCCCCAATAGTTGTAGACGTGGTCTTGTGGGTTACCAGCCTGTGTCGTCGGGCTCAAGGGACCGGGCACAAATCCACCTACGCTGTTGTAATAGCCGGTCAGCATGTCACCGATGGCGTTGCCGGTGCCGCAAAGCGGCTGGCCACCGTTGAGGGCTGAGGCGGGATTGCTGCAGCTCAGAAAGTTCTTTTGCGCCGTATTGGAGCTAAACCCCCAGTCACCATAGAAATCATCGTCGAGGTTGCGAATCAGGTGCCAGCGACGATAGTCGAGGCCCAAGCCAAAGGTGTGCTTTCCATGAACCGTGGTGAACGAATCGGCATACTCCCAGTTCGGATTATCCGATCCGCTGTAAGAGTTGACGGGACCACCGCCGCTGGCGAATGAGCCAATGCCAACATTCGGCCATGTTTCCTGAAGAGCGGTGAAGGTCGTAAAGACCCCCGAAAGGCCCAGCGCGCTGACCACAGAAGCTGGCGGAGGAGCTGAACCCTCTGGGGCTTGGGCCCGCAGCTTGCCGAAGCGGAAGTTGTTTACGTTCTTACCGCCGATGCTGATGGTATGGGATAACTCCCACGCGTCTTCGGTCTGGATATATTCCTCGATACCGTAGTCGATGGATCCGGAGTTGTACTGGGTGTGGTTGTTGTAATAGGCGTGAGTGTAGCGGCCGAAAACTGAGCCGTATTTGCCGAGGTTCTGATCTCCTCTGTAGGTCTGCTGGTTCATGGTCAGCGGACCGGGAATATTGGTGATGAAGTTGGTGACCCCCTCGGGTGTGTTGGCCACATTCGGTGCCGACCAGAAATGATTGGCAATCGCCACCAGCCCTATCCGGGCGGTTTGAAAAGCCGCCGGAACCTGGGTTCCCCAGTCGTTCATCCCGGTGTACGGGTCCACCGGCAGGCAGTCGTAGCCCGCGTTTTGCACTGCAGTGCAAGTGGGTGTTCCATACGCCGGCAGCAGGCCTCCGGGGGCGCCAGTTACGGCGGGATAGGTGGTGGCGGAAAAGTCGCCCGCCAATTCCGCTGCCGTGGGTACAACGTTTTCCACTCGGGCGCCGTTATTCATGCGCCAGCCTTCGTAATTGGCCATCCAGAAGGTCTTGTTGCGTCCGTTGTAGAGTTTAGGAATGTAGACGGGACCGGTGGCAACAAACCCGAACTGGTTCAGATGCAGAATAGGATTCTCGGTTTTTACGCCGGAGATGATATCGGTCGCGGTAGGGAACGGCGAGCTATCGAAGGCATTGTTGCGGTTCGACTCGTAAACAGCCCCGTGGAGGGAATTTGTTCCGCCCTTGCTGACGATGTTGATCTGGCTTGCGCCGAATCCATTCTCAGCAGGGTATATGCCGCTCTGTACCTTGAATTCCCCAATTGCGTCCTGGGAAAGAATTACAGCCGGAGTCATCAGCGCCTGATCCGTATTTACCAGCCCGTCCAGGGTATAGTTGTTTCCCTCGGGACGGCCGCCATTGATACTCACGGCGTTGCCTTCGCCCTGGCGCATGGTGCCTTGCTCACCGCCCACGGTAACGGCGCCTGCACCGACCAAAAGTAGTTGCATGAAGTTGCGCCCGTTCAGGGGAAGGTTAGCCACCTCCTCCCCGCTTATTTCCTGGGACAAGGCGGCATCGTCCGTGTTCAGGTTGATGGCCTGCGCAGCCACTTCGAGCGTTTCCGTCACTGCGCCCGGCTTCAAAGACAGATTGATGCGGATCTTTTGGTCAACCGCCAGCGTGAACGGGTCGGTCTGAGATTTTTCAAAGCCGGCTAGTCTGGGCGGAAACAGTATAGCTACCAGGGCTCAACGAGGGCCTGTCGAAGTCGCCTGCAGAATTGCTCTCTGTGGTGAAGGCGGCATTGGTTCCCGTGTTGGTGATGGTGATCTTGACGTTTGGTAGAACGGCGCCGGTACTGTCAGTGATCGTGCCGAGGATGGTGCCGGTGGCTCCCACCTGCCCGAAAGCCGGGTTGACCGCGACGATGTTCACCGCAACTAGGGCGATAAATCCGAAGAGACAAATCCGCCTCAACGACATACGACCTCCTGAAATATGACGACTGCGGCCGCGGTGGGCTGTCCTCCACCTTCTGGCGGTTGATTTGGTGTCGGTGTTTAAGAACCGAAGCAAATGCACTCCGGTCTGAACAGCGACGAAAAAAAACTGTTCCTAATTACGCGCCCGAAAATATAGGGTGCAAAATACTAATGTCAAGGGAAAAGAAGTTTCTCATTCGAATTTGGGCCAATTTGCTAACGTGGCCGGGCGTCGACGGCTGAAACTGTGCAGGTTCAGAACGAAGCGGTTATTCCCGCACGTGACCCAGCTAGGAGGAGGGATACCGGAGGCAGCCCACCGCGTAGGGTAGAAGCTCAATGGATTCAGCGCTCTTCCACGCGCGCCATGGTTCCGCGCCGCTTTCGCTTAAGCTAACTTCGTCCAGCAGGTACGCAGAGTGTGCCTGGCCGCTCCACTCCACGCTTGCCTTCTGCCTTTGACCGGTCACGTTTGCCAGCCAGACAACACGTCTGCCCTCGCGATCGGTACCGGCGGCCGCAGTTACGCAGCCAGGACGGCTGGAGCGGCAGTGGTACCGCTCATTACCACCCAGCTCGGCTAGCCCGCGCGCCGCATAAAATGCAGGGTGGAGCAGCAGTTCTCCTTCAACCGGCGCGCTGGCCAATCCCAGCCGATCAGTCAAACTACCAACCGTTAGCGATTGCAGGCGTGCCTCAGCCGTGGCCGCGACATAGCCGATCATCCATGCGGCTGCGAATAAGCTGGTTTGCCGCGGATCGCGATTGGTCATCGCGATGCGCTGGTTCGCCGGGTTATCCATCACCCGCGCGCCATAGGGATTGTGCCGCATCCCAATGGTGGAAGGGCCGATCCGGTAGCTCTTTTCCTGGCCTATGAACGCGCGCGTCGAGCGCACGATGTGCGGTAGTGCTTCCAGGGTCTCCATCACGCTTAAATCGTCTGCCGCGTGAACAATAGGACAGGTGCAATGGGAAACGAAGTCGAGCAGTTCGACCGGCGGACGCTTGCGGTTGAGCTCCGTGAAGAAGCTGAGCGAGCCGCCGCCAATGGTTAACCCCGGAAACGCCTCTCGGGCCGCCTGGTAAATCTCGCTCAGTGGTGGGCAAGCCGGCCAGGGGGAGCCGGGCAAGGTCGATTGCCGGTCGACGGCGGGCGAAACCAGAATGCCCGATAAACGCAGGCCGCTGGAGGTCACCATCTCTGCCACGCCGAACAGTTCATCACGAACGCTTTGTTGCGCCGGCAGCACCAATTCCAGCATGGACTCTGTCTTGTCGCTTCCCGGCATGTGCCTGGCGATGTCTGCAAAGCCGGAAAGCTCGTTGTGCCCGTGGCCCTTGGTGGGGTCGAAGTGAAACAACAAAAGTTGCGGTCGCAACCTGCTCAGCAGGTCGGGGTGAGCCATGGCCTGGAGGATCAGGTCAGGGTGAACAGAGACGCCGATGCCGGGAAACGTACCGTCCGGGCCGCCGACGGTGACCTCCACCGCGCCCTTCTCCTTCCTCGCCGGGCCGCGCTGCGAGCCTGGGCTGCGCTTGATCGTCAGTTCCACTGACTGCCGGTTGGTCACACCCTGCTCCATGACATAGGGCCAGGGCAGCGAGAGGGGGCGAACGTAGGTTTTATAAGAAGCATCCGACCAGTTGCGCTGATCCTCCATTTCGAACACATCCCCGTTCAGAACGCACCGTGCCGTGATGCCGGCAGTGACCCGATGCTGAATGGCGCGAATATCTTTGAACGGTTGAGCGGGCAAAATAAGGCCGGGGAACGCTGCTTGTTCCTGCGTGCCGTCAACGTGCTCGACGACTGCCTCCTGGCCAGCGACGCCATTGATGGGATGCAGCACAGCGAAGCCACAGCGCGCGGTCCGAAACGGGGTCAGCGGTTCGGCGGTTACCTCGAAGACGAGATAGCCTTGACTACTCCCGGTAATGCGTGCCTGGTAGGAAAGGGTTTGTTCAGGATCGGCAGAAGCGCAGCGCGCGCGATAATTAATCGTAAAAGCGTCTTTGGCTTTTTCGACCACGCATTCGCTGATTTCCGGAGTGTAGGTTCCCCAATTCTGATCTCGCACCAGGTAAGCGATGGCCCGCAGAACTTCGTGGCCCTCGTAGCGGATGGTGCGCAGCCCTCCGCTGACGAACTCCACGGTGAGCGCACCGGCTTTTAGCGACACGGCCGTTGGGATCTTTTGCCGGGTACCGACCCGCAACTGAACCAGGCTACTCTTCATCTTTTCCCAAACCATCCTAGCCTGAGTTTCATCGATGGGACGACATTTCCAAGAAAAAGCATCCACACAGAGATCTCTCCACTGCGCTGCGCTTCGGTCGAGATGACAAAGGGGAGGGCGGTGCTTCCACGGGAGAGTAGTTGCCGAACAGAAGGTGCTTTTCATCACCTTTGATGGGCCCAAGCCCATGACTCCTCCGGTCGAGATGACAAAGGTAGGGTCGTTATGGTCCGGAGCAATTGTCCGGAGGAAAAACCGCAGGTCCCTCCACGGCGCCTGCTTGACACATGGACCGTGGCTAAACCATTATTTGGTGGCTCCCGCGTACAGGATCTTTTCATGTTGGATGGAATGTCGAGGCGATCGTTTGTGAAAGCGCTGGCTGCGAGCGCGGTGTCCAGCTCGGCAATCAAGTCTGGCCTGGGGCAGGCTCGGGTGGCCACAACAGGCGAGCCAACGGAGTGGTCCTACACCAGCGGAAAGCAGTATACCGATCCGTTCAATCAAGTAGACCTCGATGCCCTGGTGACTCGTCCCGATGGTCAACAGGAGCGCCTGCCGGCATTCTGGGCGGGGGGATCAACATGGCGCGTGCGCTACGCACCACCGGTCCCTGGGACTTATCACATCAGAACAGCGTGTAGCGATACCCAAAACAAAGACCTGCACGATCGTGTGTCAGTGCTGAACGTACTCCCCTATACCGGTACGAACAGTCACTACAAACATGGCGCGCTGAAAGTCGCCGACGACAGAAGTCACTTTCAGTATGCCGACGGCACGCCTTTCTTCTGGCTGGGCGACACCTGGTGGATGGGCCTGTGCAAACGGCTCAGCTGGCCAGACGGCTTCGAAACGCTGACTGCCGACCGAGTGCAAAAGGGTTTCACCATCGTCCAGATCGTGGCCGGGCTCTACCCAGACATGGAACCCTTCGATCCTCGCGGGGCGAACGAAGCAGGCTTCCCCTGGGAACAGGATTTCTCCCGCATCAACCCCTCGTACTTCGATATGGCGGACGTCCGCATTCAGCACCTGGCGGATCACGGCCTGGCCGCCTGCGTGGTCGGTTTTTGGGGATACTTCATCCCTCGCATGGGCCTGGCCAAAACGAAACAGCATTGGCGTTATCTCATTGCACGCTGGGGCGCGTATCCGGTTGTCTGGTGCCTTGCCGGTGAGGGCACCATGCCCTACTACCTTTCCAAAACCCAGGAACAGGATGCCGAAACACAAAAACACGGCCTGACAGAATTGGCGCGCTATGTGCGCGCGACTGATCCGCGACATCATCCCATCACCATCCATCCATCGCGCAGTGCGCGGCTCTGTGTCGATGATCCCGCGGTGCTCGATTTCGACATGCTGCAGACCGGCCACAACGATCGCCAGAGCATACCCAACACCATCGAGACGGTGAATCACTCGCTGGCCGCGACTCCCAAAATGCCGGTGCTGATTGGAGAGGTCTGCTACGAAGGAATCGCCGAGGCCAGCCGGCAGGAAGTGCAGCGCTTTATGTTCTGGTCAGCGCTGTTGAGTGGAACCGGCGGCCACACCTACGGAGCCAACGGCATCTGGCAGGTAAATACACGCCAGCAACCCTACGGACTCTCTCCCCACGGCCATTCCTGGGGCGGTCCTGCGTGGGACATCGCCGCTCAACTTCCTGGCTCAGGGCAACTCGGATTGGCCAAGGGTCTTCTCACTCGCTACTCCTGGTGGAAGCTTGAACCTAAGCCGGATCTCATCGATCCGCGTTGGAGCACAAGCGACTACTGGCAGCCCTTCGCCGGGCAAATTCCTGGCGAGGCTATCTTCGTTTACTCTCCGTCCGCGTTTAAACCAGTAACCTTCAAGAACCTGGACGCCGCAAACTATTCTGGTTTCTTCTTCAATCCCAGCGACGGCACAGAGATCCCTATCGAATCAGTCCACCCGGATAGTGGGTCCTGGAAGCCCCCCGAATTTCCTATCTTCCGTGACTGGGTGATTGTTCTCGAGCGCAAAGCATGAATGATTTTCGCGTTGGCTTCTCCGCAGATTTCTGCGATGCACAGGGAAAACTAGTCTTCCCAGACATTGGTTTGTCGCTGTTAGAAGGCATTCCGCACGATTTCGTTGCGCGAGTATCGAGCAGAATATTCTCCCGATCAATTGTCACAGTATGACGTACTGATCACCTTAAAACCAAAAATCACGGCCCAGTCCCTGGTGGGAGTATCTCGCCTGTGTGCGATCGGGCGTTGCGGCGTCGGCTATGACAATGTCGATCTCGAAGCGTGCACCCAACATGGAATCGCCGTGTACATCACGCCGGCCGGAGTGGTGCGTCCAGTTGCCGAGGCCATCGTGCTGTTCGTCCTGGCTCTTTCTCACCATCTGATCCGCAAAGATCGCCAGGTTCGCCAGGGACTGTGGGCGGAAAGTACTCGCCTCCTCGGCCGCGAGCCACGGCAACGCATTGTCGGCACCATCGGTCTGGGCAACATCGCGTCCGAAGCAGTGCGTCTGCTACGAGTCCTGGACGTAGGTAAGTTTCTCGCTTTTGATCCCTACGCTTCGCCCCAACACGCCGCGAAGCTTGGGGTTGCAATGGTCTCGCTCGAAGAACTCCTGCGGAACTCGGACTACGTCCTGGTGAACTGTCCGCTTACTCCGCAGACGCGCGGTTTGATGGGGAAGCCCCAGTTCGCGCTCATGAAATCGGATGCCGTGCATCATCAACACGGCGCGCGGGCCGATCGTAGAGGAAGCCGCACTCATCGACGCTCTCGAAAGCGGCAGGATCGCGGGAGCCGCACTTGATGTGTTTGAGAAAGAACCGCTCAGCGCAAGCTCTCCCCTGGTAGCCATGGAGAATGTCATCCTGACTTCCCATTCCATTGCGTGGACCGAGGAGCTGTTTCGTGACATGGGACGCATCGATTGCCAGGGCGCGTTGGCGATCTATCACGGCGAAGCGCCCGAGCACGTCGTCAATCCGCAGGTGCTTAGCAGTCCCATCTTTCTCGAAAAATTGTCAAACTACAAAACTGCCCTTCGAGCAGCGGATAAAACCGCATGAGCTTTCGCCAGCGTCTCCGCCAGGGCGACCTGCTTTTGGGCCAGATGGTGCTCGAGCTTTTTACCCCTGGCATTGGGCCGATGCTCGCGTCCTGCGGACTCGATTTCGTGATCTTCGATATGGAGCACGGCCGCTGCGATCTTGCTCTGCTCGCCGAAATGGTCGCATCGTGTCGCGGCAGTAACATCGTTCCCATCGCCCGTGTTCCTGACGTTGCCTATGCGCCACTGTCGCGCCCACTGGACATCGGCGCCCGGGGGGTCATGGTGCCGAGAGTGGAAACCAGGCAGCAGGCTGAAGACATCGTCAGCCAGCTGAAGTATGCACCGCAAGGCCGCAGAGGCGTGGCGCTGGGCATTGCACACGATCTCTATCGCGCCGGAGATGCGAGCTTCTTCGCCAAGGCCAATGATGAGATCGCTGTTGTCCTGTTATTGGAAACGGAGAGAGCTTTCCAAAATCTGGAGGAGATTATCTCCGTTCCATGCGTAGATGTTGCCTGGATGGGCCACTACGATCTGACTGTCTCGATGGGGATCCCGGCGCAGTTTGAGCATCCGCGATTTCTCGCTGCGATGGATGATCTAGTGGCTGCCTGCCGGCGTCACGGCGTTGCCCCCGGCTTTTTGCCGGCAACCCCCGAATCGGCCGCACATTGGATCGGCAAAGGTTTTCGCGCGATTAGCCTGGGCAGTGATATCGGAGTCTTCCTGGACGGCGTCCGCAAGTTTCGCGCGCACGTTGTGGGGGACGGATGCTAAAGCTTCTGACGGCTGTTTCCTTGCTTGCGATCCTAAGCGGCTTAGCCGCTGCGCAAAGACAAAATCACGGAGTCTTCGAGAAGACTTTTACTTCCCACAAGGCTTACGCTGACCCTTTCAACGAAGTAGATTTGGACGTAGTTTTTTCCAAAGGAAGTGAGCATTGGCGCGTGCCTGCTTTTTGGCGGGGAGGCAACCAGTGGACGGTGCGTTTTGCCCCTCCCTCCAGTGGCAGCTACACCTACCAGTTGGAAAGCACAGACAAGAATAATCCTGATCTAAACAGCCACCAGGCGCAGGTAAGCCTCACGGCAAGTCCGCGCGGCATGGTGCGCGTGGCAGCAAATAAACGTTACTTCGAGTACGAAGATGGAACCCCGTTTTATTGGTTGGGAGACACGTGGTGGACCGGCTTATCGGACCGCCTGAGCTGGGATGGCTTCCAGAAACTCACCGCCAACCGCAAGACCAAGGGATTCACCGTAGTTCAGATCGTCGCCGGCCTGGTCCCATCCAATGAAGAGGAAGCGCCCGTCGATCCTGGCTTTCGCAACGAAGGCGGAGCCGTCTGGGATCCTGAGTTCAAACAAATCAATCCTAAGTATTTTGATTCCGCAGACCGCAGAATTCAGTTGCTGGTGGACGCGGGCATCGCCCCTGCCATTGTAGGAGCGTGGCATCAAGCACTGGGTCAAATGGGTATCGCCAAAATGGAAAAGCATTGGCGATACATCATCGCTCGCTATGCAGCGTATCCAGTATTTTGGATCGTGGGCGGAGAGGTTTTCGATCCACCTGAAGACATAGGAAAGAAGTTCCCAGGGATCGTTCTCTATGGGAAACTGACAGATCTAAGATCGCCGGGCTGGACTGAGGTGACCCGCTATGTCCGCGCAACCGACCCCTATCATCATCCCGTCACCGTTCATGAAATCTCGCCTCCCTTTGATGTCGCCTTACAAGATGAATCGTTGACCGACTTCGATCTCTTTCAACCGAGCCACATGGGTTGGCCGAGTATTGCGCTCGAGGTCGCGCTGCTCGATATTTGTCGTTCGCGGCCCCTGGTAAAGCCAGAGGTCGTCGGGGAAATCGGATACGAGGGAATTGGCGGGACCAACCTCGAAGATTTCCAGCGTGTCGCCTTCTGGCTGGCGATGATGAATGGGGCCGCCGGCTACACCTATGGCGCGAATCCTGTGTTCGAAGCCTACAGTGCGGACAAACCTTTCCAGCGCACCAAGTACACCCTGCTCACCTGGGACGAAGGCATGGATCTTCCCGGCGCGTACCAGATCAGCCTGGGAGCCGGCTTGCTTCAGAAGCAATCATGGTGGCAATTTGAACCGCATCCTGAGTGGGTAGCGCCACGCGGCAGCACGCTACTGGAGCCGCGCAAAGATCGTCGCGCCGACCTGGGAACGTTCGACTCTATCCTTACCGATCCCACTCCTCAACCGTCGGGTGCGGAGTGGTCCTATCCCGCAGGCGAGTGGAAGGCCAAAGGCGGCAATATCTTTGCACCCTACGCCGCTGGCATTCCCGGCAAGGCAAGAGTCATCTATATCCCATGTTTGAGCTTGTTCTGCCACGCGCCTCCCACTGTCCTTGATTTGGAGCAAGGAGTTCGATACCACGCTTACTACTGGGAGCCGACGTTAGGAGTCAAATTCGATCTGGGCTCGATCGAACGTCCCATGCCGGGTGAAAAAATGGACGCCGGAGAAAACCCACTCACCCAGGTCAGTGCCAGGGATCTGCAGGCGAGCCTGGACCTACCGGGCGATCAAGGCGCCGCGCTACTACTGCGCTACCACGATGCCGGGAACTATCTCGCCGCCGTGTATTCGGCGAGCGAAAAAGCGATCTACCTGCTCGATCGTCAAAAAGGCGAGGATGGCCGTCCGCTGGGCAGCATGCCGGTGCCGGCTCTCGCGCCCAACGCCGTTCTAAGTGCCGAGGCTAGAGGGCCATGGGCGGTCGTATCCATTACCGCTGGAACCCATACCTACACGTCGCAAATCGTGGCCGTCAGCAATATCACCCCCGGAGGCGCAGGACCCCAGCCGGAGAATGACGGCTCGTCCATCCCCCTGAAAAATATGACGTTGCGAAAAAGTCCCACACTTATTGCGGATGAGCATCTGGACCAGAGGCTCTATGATGCGCGGGGAACCTACCGTGGCTCCTTAGCGGGAAAGTACTGGGACGACTTTGGCAAGGAGAAGGCCATCCTGCTCGACGCCTATCAACCCCCGCCGCTGCCTATGCCGCAGGATTGGGTTCTGGTCCTCGAAACCGGCAAGTAGCCATTCTTTGAGAGTCCCGTAATAGAATTGCTGCCAACAGAGGCCGGGAGGAACATGCGGATTTTGGGGATAGCAGCTGCTCTTGCTCTCTGTTGCGCGACGGTCTCCGCAGAGAGAATCGCGAAGCCGGGCGCCGATCCCATTCAGGCGGAACTGATGGCCGATCTGCACGCCCGCCTCTTGAAAGTGGGCCAGACCGTCTTCGCGCGTGTCACCGTCGAGTGGCGAAGCCCTACCTGCCATCTCAGTAACGGAGCAGTACTCGAGGCCCATGTGGTCTCAGTGGTTCCCAGTATCAAGCCGGTCAAAGCTTCTGAAGTGGGCCTCGCCTTTACCAGGGCGCAGTGTGGAGACCTGAAGATGGGCCCCTTCAATCTGCTGCTTTCCGCGATCGCGGCTCCGCCGGACGATCCCGATCTGGGCATACTCAGTGAGAGCTTGCCGGTTCGGGCGATGTCCGGGATCAAGGGGAGCATCGTTCTCAATAGTATGCGCATCAGCAACGACCCCACGTTGAACCTGATTTCGCCGATCTATCTGTTCCCGCTGATCCCGCGCATGGAGATGGGGGACGTCTACCGCATCAAGGGATTGAAGCTGAGCGTCGGCACTGGGCCAGAGAATAGCTCCATCCTGACCTCGAAGGACCACGACGTCGCGCTCGAGAAGCACTCCATGTTTCTGTTGATTCCGGCGCAGTGGACAATTGCCCGGGCGTCGACCGAACCAGGCGGGGCGCAGCCGGAATCAAACGAGCCTGCTGCTCGTATTACCAATGCAGCCAGGGCTGAGGCGCTACCCGTCCAGCCACCGCTCAACGACGTGGATCTTTGCGCGCCGCCGCAATGCAACGTTGCCTTGCCCTCGGGCAATGCGAACGATGTAGGCCACGCCGCAGACACTTTTTCCATCCGCGACCTGGGCTATTCGCCGCGCCCGCAAAGAGACGCATTCAACTTTATCCACGATGAGGTCCTGGCCTATCTCGGTCCCCGGGAATTGTTGGTCGCGTTCAACCCGCACGAACTGGTGTCAAGAGATGCGCAGAGCATGGGGTCGACTGTCCGCGTGATCCGTGCTGCTCTGTTGGACACGCAAACGCACCGGGTCACACACACCGTTGACTGGGCATTGCCTGACAACCGGCAATACCTCTGGCCACTGGCGAATGGCCATGCGCTGGTGCACGTCGGTTCAGAACTCCGGGTCTATGGCGAGGGATTGCAGATTCAGAATCGAGTTTCTTTAGACGGACCGCTGGCCTTTGTGCGCGTGACGCCCGACGGCAGCTTTATCGCCGTAGGCGTGCTCCATGAGCGGCATACGCCGGAACTGCATGCCCAGCTTCGCGAGAACCTCAATGGCGACCCGGAAGAAGATGTCAATATCCTGGTATTGAACTCCAACTTTGAAACCATCGCCAAATCAACTGCCCGATCGAACCTCCTGGCGCCCACCCTGTTGAACGAGGGGCAGGTTACGCTGTCGGCGCAGTCAAACATGCGTTACCGCATCTCCATGGTGACCTGGGACAACCATGCCTCGGTCGTGGCCCGGTTCACCTCCAGCTGCACGCCCGAGCTCTCCAGCATCGCGCCGGACCTTATTTTCCTGGTCAGCTGCGACAAGAGCACCCAGGGACGCGAGTATCGGGTTCTGCGCCGCGACGGCAAGCTCGCACTGAAAGGCGATTCGACCGAGAATGACTGCGGGCATGCTGCCGAAGGCAGTGCCAATCAGGAGGCTTTTGTGGTGAAGATCGTGCAGTCCACTGTGCCCGTGCCTCCAGGAGCGCCGCTCAACGCCGAGCATTTCTCGTCCGAGGAGCTGCGCGTCTATCGTGCTGCGGACGGTAAGCGCCTGCTTGCCGTGCGTGCCGGGTCTCCGTCGTTAAGCCGCGACGGTTACGCGTTGGCGCCGGATGCGTCTCAACTCGCGGTCCTGACCCGCGATCAGCTGGCTTTCTATTCCGTCCCGGGGAAGTGAACCAGATTCAGGCATTCATCTCAATCAACATTTTGATATTGGCTCTTCCTGCTTCTTCAAAGCGGGTCAAATTACTCCAGGCATCCTTGAGCGGAAAAGTTTGCGAAACCAGCGGCTCTGCTTTCAGCCTGCCGTCGTTCAACATAGCGATCACAATCGGGAACTCGTCATTGTAAGCGTTGGTGG
>CAVXRU010000052.1:0-33847 GCA_963763905.1 uncultured Acidobacteriaceae bacterium
CTCCGAAGAAGCACAAGCTGGTGATAAAGGGCTTGGGCTTTACCCGGCTCAATCAGATCGTGGAGCGTGAAGATACGGCGTCGATCCGGGGTATGGTCAAGACCGTTCCCCACCTGGTACGGATCGTCAAGTAAGCCGTCATAATTAAAGCGAGTCGGTAGCACCGGACCGGCGTTGAGCGAGGACAGTATGGCAAAGAATCTTTCTAATTTACGGGCGCCCAAAAAGGCGAACACCGGCAAGAAGCGTGTTGGCCGCGGTATGGGTTCGGGTATGGGCAAGACCTCGACCCGAGGGCACAAGGGACAGCGTTCCCGTTCCGGTTCGCACATGATGCGCGGCTTCGAAGGCGGCCAGATGCCGCTTCATCGTCGCTTGCCCAAGCGCGGCTTCACCAATATTTTCCGCACCGAATATTCGGTAGTGAATCTGAGCCGCATTGCGGAACTCCAGGCCGAAGGCCACTCCGAGCTGACGCTGGAATCTTTTGCGAACAAGGGTCTATTGAAGAAGCGGAACGGCCTGGTCAAAGTGCTGGGTGACGGCGAGTTGACCGCAGCGGTCACTGTGCACGCCCACAAGTTTTCCAAGTCGGCCCAGGAAAAGATCGAGAAAGCCGGCGGCAAAGCAATCCTGGTAGCCTAGGACTGGTCCGGTTCTGCCTAGGGTGAACCGGTCCCACTATGATGATAGATGAGGTTGGAAAACCGACCTCCCCTTGTCATCCCGACCGGAGCGAAGCGCAGTGGAGGGATCTGCAGTTCTCTCCCCGCCACAAACGTCGGAAACGAAGCTACTCTCTCACCCGGACCTTCGAGGGTTGCTCACTAGGACCGGGTGAATGTAGTAGTACGGGCTACCTCGCCGCAGCGAGCATTAGCCCGTAAATGAATCAGCCAGTGAATGGGGCTTTAGCCCCTGAGGCATTTTATGTTTGAGAAGATCCGAAATATCTTCCGCATCCCGGACCTACGCAAGCGGGTCTTGTTCACTCTGGGCATCCTGGCTGTCTACCGCCTGGGCTCCCAGATACCGACCCCCGGGGTCAACCTCAAGCTACTGGCCCAATTCTTCGATCAGCAAGCCGGCAGTGCCCTGGGCCTGGTCGACCTGTTCAGCGGTGGAAACCTTCGTAAGCTGACCATCTTCGCCCTGGGCATCATGCCCTACATCACCGCCTCTATCATCTTCCAATTGTTGACCGTGGTATACGAACCGCTGGCCAAACTGCAAAAGGAAGGCGAGCTGGGACGGCGGAAAATTACCCAATGGACCCGGTACGTAACGGTAGTTCTGGGAGCCATCCAGTCCCTCGCCATCGCCTTGACCCTTTCCCATGGCTCAGGCGGTGTTTCCTACGTTCTGAACCCCGGACCCGGTTTCATCTTCACCACCATCCTCACTCTGACGACCGGCACCGCATTCATCATGTGGCTGGGTGAGCAAATCACCGACCGTGGCATCGGCAACGGCATGAGCCTGTTGATCTTCGCCGGCATCGTGGTGGGCATCCCCCGCGGTATCCAGGATCTGATCGACAAGGCAAAAACCCAAGCGTGGGGCACCTTCACGATCCCCGCACTCTTGATCCTGGTAGTCATGATGATCGCCATCGTGGCTTTCATCGTTTTTGTGGAGCGCAGCGAGCGCCGTATCCCGGTGCAATACGCCAAGCGCATCGTAGGGCGCCGTCTCATGGGCGGCCAGTCCACCCATCTTCCGCTCAAAGTAAACTCCGGTGGTGTGATGCCGGTTATCTTCGCCAGTTCCATCCTGTCCGCGCCACTGCTCTTTGCCGGATCCGGATTCGTGCAAAACAGCGGCTTCCTGACTCGGGTTTTCGACGGTCTACGCCCCGGTGAGCCCTGGTACGAGCTGCTTTACATCGTAGGCATCGTCTTCTTCGCCTACTTCTACATCTCGATCGTTTTCCGGCCCGACGACATTGCCGACAACATGCGCAAGTATGGCGGCTTCATTCCCGGCATCCGTCCTGGCCGGCGCACTTCTGACTTCGTCAACGATGTCCTCACCCGAATTACCCTGGTGGGCGCCCTCTACCTGATCGTGATCTCCCTGGTTCCTCAAATCTTGATCAGCGGCATTCACCTCAACAACCTCTGGCTGGTGGGAGGATTCTTTGAACGGCTCCCAACCTGGGTCACCCACGGCCTCAACGTCAGCTTCTACTTCGGCGGGACCTCGCTGTTGATCGTGGTCGGCGTCGCCATGGACACCGTCAATCAAGTAGAGTCGCAGCTCATCATGCGCCACTACGACGGCTTCTCCCCGCGCAGCGGCCGGGTGCGCGGAAGGCGGTCGTGGTAGAAGCGGCGCAAGGCTTGGCTGCCGGACCGGAAAGCCCCTCCTGGAAGGACATCATCCCCGGCCCCATGCTGCTCATGGGAGCTCCGGGGGTAGGTAAGGGGACCCAAGCCAAAGGCATCATGGCGGCCTGGGGTATACCCCAGATCTCGACCGGCGACCTGCTGCGGGACCACCGGGTGAACGGAACCCCATTGGGCCTTCTGGCCACACAAATCATGGATGCAGGCAAGCTGGTTCCCGACGATCTGGTCAACCAGATGGTGGCCGAACGGCTGGCCCAACCGGACACGGCCCGCGGGTACATCCTGGACGGGTACCCCCGCACTTTGGCCCAGGCTGAGTGGCTTGACGGGCGCTTGGCTGCCGTTCCGAATGGACTTCCGCTCATTGCAGTAAGCATTCAGGTAAGTTACAATCAATTGTTGCGTCGTATCACGGGTCGGCGCAACTGTCCAACCTGCCAGCGTATTTACAACGTTTACCTGCAGCCGCCGAAGTTCGACATGGTATGCGATGTGGACGGCACACCGTTGGTCCAGCGCGCGGATGATGTGGAAGACGTGTTCCATGAGCGGATGCGCACGTACGCGGCGCTGACGGCGCCAGTAGTGGAACATTACCGTGCCAGCAGCCGGTTTGTGGAAGTGGATGGCGAACAGCCTGCGGGCGAAGTGATGGCGGGCATCATGGCCGCGGTAGCGCGACTCAGATCCTAGACTTAGTAGAGAGAGTAGAAAAGGCCAATGGCCATCATGATAAAGACGCCGCAGGAAATTGAAAAAATGCGGCGCAGCGGAGCGGTAGTTCGTGAAGTGCTGGAGCATGTGCGCGCACATGTCAAGCCCGGCGTGACCACGCTCGACCTCGAAAACCTGGCAGAAAGCAAGATGGCGGAGTTAGGCGCCACCTCGGCTTTCAAGGGCTATCGCGGTTATCCGTGTGTACTATGCACTTCGGTCAATGAGCAGGTGGTGCACGGCATTCCATCAAGAGAGAGAGTCCTGCGCGAAGGCGATATCGTCTCCATCGACTGTGGCGTGGTGTTAGACGGCTACTACGGCGACTCGGCCATCACCGTTCCTGTAGGAACCGAGGTGGCGCCGAAAGCCAAGCGTCTGCTGGACGTGACCAGGGCTTCGCTCGAGACGGCCATTAAGGTAGTCCGGCCGGGAGCGACGTTGGGGGATATCGGTGCAGCCGTGCAGGAAGTCGTGGAAGCGCACGGCTTCAGTGTTGTTCGTGAGTTTGTGGGCCATGGAATTGGAACCAGGATGCACGAAGATCCGCAGGTTCCCAACTACGGGCAACGGGGAGCCGGAACCAAGTTACGCGCAGGAATGGTCCTGGCCATCGAGCCTATGGTGAATGTGGGCAAGCCGGGTGTTCAGGTACTGAGCGACGGCTGGACAGCAGTAACTGAAGATGGAAGCCTGAGCGCTCATTTCGAGCACACCGTCGCGGTGACGGCCGAGGGCGCTGTCATTTTGACGCAGTAGCGTACGAGCGCCTGTGGGAGCAGGCAGAATCGGGATAAAGTTTGTCGAAGGAAGACGCGATTGAAGTAATGGCAACGGTGGTTGAAACGTTGCCCAACGCGATGTTCAAAGTAGAGCTTGAAAACAAGCACCAGGTCCTGGCGCACGTTTCGGGACGAATGCGGAAGAACTTCATCCGCATCCTTCCAGGCGACCGGGTGGCGGTAGAGCTCAGTCCATACGATCTGACCCGAGGCCGGATCGTGTATCGCTACAAATAGAGCAGTCAGGAGCCGTAATGAAAGTCAGGGCATCAGTAAAGAAAATCTGCGACAAGTGCAAGGTGATTCATCGTCGCGGAGTTGTACGCGTTATCTGTGAGAACTCGAAGCACAAGCAGCGCCAGGGTTAATTTACCGGCACCGGAGAGGCTAGTTAGCCATAAAGGCTTGCGTTGAACCTCTCCGGCAGCCTTAAAACGCGAACTTCTGTCCTGCGGTGAAGCTGCAGGCAGCAAAAGCACTCCATAAGGATCAGGTATGGCACGTATAGCTGGCGTCGATCTGCCTCGCCACAAGCAGGCAAGAATCGCGCTGACCTACATTTTCGGTATCGGCAACCCTCGTGCCCGGCGCATCCTGGTAACGGCCAATGTGGATCCGTTCAAGAAAGTCCAGGATCTGGGTGAAGACGAGGTAAACCGCATCCGCCAGGTGATTGAGGCTGAAGGTCAGATCGAAGGCGATCTGCGCAAAGATGTCTCCATGCACATCAAGCGGCTGATTGACATTCAGTCCTACCGTGGTTTGCGTCACCGCCGCAACCTCCCCACCCGTGGCCAGCGTACCCATACCAACGCGCGCACCCGCAAGGGTCCGCGTAAGGGCACAATTGCAGGCAAGAAGAAAGCGACGGCGAAGACCTAATGGCGAAACCAGAGCAGAAGGCGGGCGCCGGCAAGGCTGCCAAGAACAAGAAATTCAAGAAGCGCGAACGCAAGAACGTTCCCTACGGATTGGTATACGTTCAGGCTTCGTTCAACAACACCATCGTGACCATCACCGACGGTCAGGGCAACACTCTTTCCTGGAAGAGTTCCGGTTCGCTGGGCTTCCGCGGATCGCGTAAGGGCACTCCGTTCGCCGCCCAGCAGGCGGCCATGAACGCTGCCAACCAGGCGCGCGATCACGGTCTCCGCTCCGTCGATGTACGCGTGAGTGGGCCTGGCTCCGGCCGTGAGTCTGCGGTGCGCGCTCTGGCTGCGGCGGGACTCGATGTCCGCTCCATCCGTGACGTCACGCCCATTCCTCACAACGGCTGCCGTCCGCCCAAGCGCCGGCGCGTATAACAACAATTTGCTGGACCGGGACGAAGGATTTTAGATCCGTAAACCGGTCGGCCTCTGAAGTAAGGAGAACGAAGTGGCAAGATATACCGGACCAGTCTGTCGCCTTTGCCGACGCGAAGGCATGAAGCTTTTTCTGAAGGGCACCAAGTGCTTCTCAGAAAAATGCCCCATCGAAAAGCGCAACTTTGCTCCTGGCCAGCACGGCCGCGACCGCAAGCCCAAGATCGTAGGCTACGGTCTGCAATTGCGCGAGAAGCAAAAAGCCAAGCGCATTTACTTCACCCTGGAAAGCCAATTCCGCGCCTACTACGAGAAGGCGTCGCGAAGCCAGGGCGTCACCGGCGAATTGCTCTTGCAGCAACTCGAGCGCCGTCTTGACAACGTAGTCTTTCGTCTCGGCTTTGCCAGTTCCCGCCGTCAGTCGCGCCAGATCGTGCGCCACGGACACGTGGAAGTGAACGGCCGCAAGGTGAACATCCCGTCCTTCCAGGTATCGGTAGGCGACGAGATCAAGATCCGCGAAGGCAGCAAGAAACTCACAGTACTAGAAACCTCGATAGAGTTCGCCAGTCACCAGGTAGCGCCCCGTTGGCTCCAGGTTGACCACCCGAATCTTTCAGGCAAAGTACTGGCGCTGCCCAAGCGTGAAGACGTGAATCTGCCCGTAAACGAGCAGCTGATCGTCGAACTGTACAGCAAGTAAAACCAAACGAGGAGAAACGGGCACGGCCGTTGCAGAATGCTTCGCGACGCTTGCCGTGCATGGAAAGGAATACCGCATGCTTTGGAGAGGATTTCAAAAACCAAAACGTCTTGCAGTCGACACCGAGACGCTTACTGAGAAGTACGGCAAGTTCAGCGCTCAGCCGTTTGAGCGCGGCTTCGGCACCACCATCGGCAACGCTCTGCGTCGCACCCTGCTTTCTTCGATTGAAGGCGCGGCTGTCACCGCCGTCAAGATTGAAGGCGTTCTGCACGAGTTCCAATCGATCACCGGCGTCGTCGAAGACGCAACCGACATCATCCTGAACCTCAAGCAGATTCCCTTCAAGTTGAACGGTGAGGGACCGAAGGCTCTTTATCTGCGGGCTGATCAACCCGGTGTCGTCACTTCCGGCATGATCGAGGCTGACGGAGACGTGGAGATCCTGGATAAGGATGTCTACGTGGCGACCGTCAGTGAAGGGGGCAAACTGGACATGGAAATGCGCCTCAAGCGCGGCCGTGGTTACGTATCTGCCGACAAGAACTTCGATTCCGATCTGGGCATTGGCTTCATCCCTGTGGACTCAGTTCACTCGCCTGTACGCAAGGTCAACTACACCGTAGACGCCGCCCGTCTGGGTCAGATCACCGACTATGACAAGTTGACCATTGAAGTCTGGACCAATCGCTCGGTTCTGCCCGCTGACTCGCTCGGCCTTGCGGCCAAGCTGCTCAAAGACCACATGAGCATCTTCATCAACTTCGAAGAAGAGATCGAAGCCGAGAGCGCGCACGACGAAGGCCGCATGCAGTTGCGCAACGAAAATCTCAATCGCTCTGTCGAAGAGCTTGAGCTGAGCGTGCGTAGCTACAACTGCCTCAAGAACGCGAACATTCAGACCATTGGCGAACTGGTTCAGAAGACCGAGCCGGAGATGCTCAAGACCAAGAACTTCGGCCGCAAGTCGTTGAACGAGATCAAGGAAATCCTGGCGCAGATGGGCTTATCGCTGGGCATGAAGATCGACGAGCACGGCAACGCGGTGCCAGGACCAACCAGCGTTCTTCCGGCTGCGACCTTGGCGGCGAGTTACAACCGTTACGACGACGAAGAGGACGACGAAGACGAGGATCTCGACGGGGTCGATCTTCCGCTCCAGTCGGAGCCGGAAAACTTCTAGAAAGAGAAACCGATGCGCCATCGCAATGCAGGATACAAACTCGGGCGAAACACCAGCCACCGCCGCGCTCTGCTGCGGAACCTGGTAACGTCCATTCTTCTTGAGGACCGGGTGGAGACGACCATCACGAAGGCCAAGGCTGCCCGTCCTCACGTAGAAAAGCTGATCACCTTGGGCAAGAGGGGCGACCTGCATTCCCGTCGTCTCGCCCTGTCCTATTTGCAGACGCGGGAAGCGGTCTCTCGTCTGTTTGATACCGTGGCGCCGCGTTACGGGGATCGTGCGGGCGGTTATTTGCGTATCGTACGCACCGGCTTCCAGAAGGGCGATGGAGCCGAGAAGGCTTTCATTGAACTTCTTGGTTCCGAGCAGGAGCTGGACGAGAAACGTCAGAAGCGTGCCGAAGCGCGGGCCAAGCGTCGCGAAGAAATTGACAAAGCGATGTCTGAGAACCCCCCACCCGACGGCAGCGGCAGCGACACCAACGCCTAGCAACTGTAAAAGTTACCTTTAAAATGGCGGAGCCTTGGCTCCGCCATTTCCTTTAATCAAGCTGCATGAAGTTGCACGGTAGCGAGTTTGGGCTCTAGCCCCGCACCGATTTGGGCTCTATTCCGTCGACAATCGCCGGGTGCCCCACATCTCGCTCGTTTTTCGCGAGATGTGGGATACCGCAAGACTCCCCCTCAAGCCTGCTACGGGTCCCACAGATCCAAAACGGGTGCCCCTGTTCGCACCAGCGTACGTGGGCCGAAAACGATGGGCGAAGCCCCACCACAGACTTTGAACCATTACTCACGGATAGACAGCACGATCTTCCCCACGACATGTCCTTGCTCAATCCGGCGATGCGCCTCAACGACATCTTTGAACGGATAAACTTGGGTCCGAAGAGGAATCGTCTTGGAACCAATCGCAGCATTCAACCGGTCAATAGCCCCACGAGACATCTCACCATCGCAAGCCAGCACGGGATGTCCGTGAAGAGTCGGTGCGGGCTCGACCCCATTCGGATAAGCAAGAGGCGCCTTGTCTTTAAGGTGTTTTAGAAAATCCGCGAGCTTGTCGCCACTGGTGGTAACCAGGCAGACATCGAAACCTGCCGAGGCTACGCGCTTGATAACCGCCTCGTGTTCCGATGAATTTGCGTCGATAGCGTGCGCGGCTCCAAGCGAACGAACATAATCTTGCGCATCCGGCCGCGCCGTACCGATCACGGTTGCGCCTTTCTCATTCCCCAGCCACACGCCGAGCGAGCCTACTCCGCCGCTCGCTCCGAACACCAACAGCGTCTGACCTTTTTTCACTTTGAGAACTTCAAGCCCGGTTTGTGCAGTTAAAGCGATGCAGGGCATACCGCCGGCAATCGCCATCTTGATCTGTATCGGAACCAGGCCAACCCGCTCGGCTGGAACGCAGACATATTCCGCATAAAACCCGCCGCTGCTGTTGCCATAGCTGTAGGAGTAAACGCGATCGCCCACACTGAACCCTTTGACATCGCTACCGACCGCAGCAATCGTTCCACTTCCGTCCGCGCCCAGGATCGTTCCCGGTTTTATCTTCCCGAACGAACCTGCTCGCTGCCCAGCGTCCCAAATGCCAACGCCGGCATACTCGAGCGCAATGATGACGTGATTCTTCGGCAAACTCGGTAGAGGCACCTCTTTGATGTGGAGCACACTTGGCGGCCCCGGTGCCTCCACGGCCGCTGCCCTCATCAGTTTCGGGAGTTCTGAACCCGGGATCCCCAGTTACTAGTAAGGTCTATTCTCCTTCGAACGAAGCCCCAAGTTGCCGTCCATACTGCGCAATTTCATGTCCCTCGATCCGGCGAAGTTTGTCATAGAGAGCAAGCGCCTCCGGGATGCTTCCGGCCTGCGCCAGGCAATCGCGTAGGGTGATGGCGTCGCCGGCTGCTTTTGAGACGCCCATCGCCGTGTGTGGTCGCACAATGAAGGCGGCATCGCCAAGCAGAGCAATACGGCCCTTGATCATCGCCGGCGCTTCATAATCGAAGATTGCCTGCACAAACGGGTTCGGCTCTCTTTCCACCAGCAAGGCCCACACCTTGGGCAATTGAGAAGCGGCGCTTTCCACAAGCTCGCGACGTGTTGCTTCTGAGAGCGATCCTGCCGCCACCGAGTATTGTCGCCGCTCGCCTGACTCAGAAGTGAGCGCCCAAGCGACTTGCTTCTCCGAAAGGGCTCGATACCATACCCAGTTGTAGCGGCGCCGTCCGGGATCGGTACTACCGTCGGCACCGGCAACAAGGTACCCGAGCATCTGCGTACGATGAGCATTATAAAAAGTGAACCGGCCCAGGAGTATTTCTCTGCTCTCGGCCGGCATGAGCGTTTCAGGCGCCAGTCCACGAAACGCAGCATAACCGGCATACTGGGGTAGACTCCCGGGCGCAACGAACTCGCGAATGCTGGAACCAATACCATCGGCGCCGATGATCAAATCTGCGCTGTCCGTTGTTCCATCCTCCAAAATGACCTTGGCCGCGCGCCCGTCATCGATCGCAGAGACCACACGTACACCGCGCCGGTAGCAATGATCGGGAAGTTTCGACCGGAATGCTTCAAAAAGAAGGTCCCATGACATCTGGGCTTGTGACGTGCGCACCGTGTGAATGATGTTCCCTTGTCGATCGAGGAAGATTCGTTCGCGAGCAACCACACCCGAACGCAAGACATCCTCCCGGCCGATTTCATAGAGGATCCGGCTGACATCCGGTTGCGCCACCAGGCCCGCACCCTTTCCGCCGAGTCCCAGGACCGAGCGTTCATAGAGCGCCGTCTGCCAGCCTGCCTGCTGCAGCAAGACCGCGGCGAACAGCCCGCCCACAGAGCCGCCTACGACGATGACTTTACGAGCGGCCACGCGGGGCTTGATCCTTAATGAAACCGGGGGGACTTAGTCAGCTTAGTCAGCTTAATTCGCACATTTCTACAGAAGCCCAGCCGGCCTACTCCACGTGGTAGTTCGGCGCCTCGCGGGTGATGATCACATCGTGGACATGGCTCTCGCGTAGTCCAGCATTCGAAATCCGGATAAAACGGGAATTCTCCTGTAACTCCTGGATCGTGTTGCATCCCAGGTAGCCCATTCCCGACCGCAGCCCACCGACCAACTGATAAACCATGGCCTCGAGTGGTCCACGATGTGGCACCCGGCCCTCGATCCCTTCGGGCACAAACTTGGCCAGCCGGTTTTCCCCATTCCGCTCCCGCGCCACCACTCCCTCCGTCGACGGCCTCTCCTCAACGTCGCCTTTGCCCTGGAAGTACCGCTCTCCGGAGCCCTGCGACATGGCCGACAGGGAACCCATTCCGCGGTACGTCTTAAAGCTCCGCCCCTGGTAAAGAATGGTCTCGCCCGGGCTTTCGTCAACGCCGGCAAACAACGAGCCGATCATTACCACGTTCGCGCCCGCAGCGATCGCCTTGGTTACATCGCCGGAGTACTTGATGCCCCCATCCGCGATCACCGGAATATTGTGCTCGCGGGCCGCACGGTACGCCTCGCTGATCGCTGTAATCTGCGGCATCCCGGCGCCCGTCACCATGCGCGTGGTACAGATGGATCCTGGCCCAATCCCTACCTTGACCGTATCCGCGCCCGCTTCAATGAGCGCCTTGGCCCCTTCATACGTGGCTACATTGCCGGCCATCAGGTCTACATCGGGAAAGTGCTTCTTGACCGCACGAACTGCTTCAAGTACCCGCGTCTGATGGCCGTGTGCCGAGTCAAGAGTGAGCAGGTCGACCCGGGCACGGACCAGCTCAGCGGCTCGCTCAAGGAAATCGCCCGTCGCGCCAATCGCCCCGCTGACCCGCAGCCGGCCTTGATCATCCTTCGCGGCGTTGGGGTATTTCAGCTTCTTCTGGATGTCCTTCACCGTAATCAGACCCTTCAGCTCATAGTGGCCATTGACCACCAAAAGCTTCTCCACCCGATGCTTGTGCAGGATCTTCTCCGCTTCTTCCAGGGTCGTACCCACCGGAACCGTGATCAGGTTTTCCTTCGTCATCACATCCCCGATCGGGATATCGGTGCGGGTCTCGAAGCGCAGGTCGCGGTTGGTGAGAATGCCCACCAGTTTTTTGCCCTGGGTCACCGGAACACCGGAGATTTTGTAGCGCCGCATCACGTCCAGGGCATCGGAGATGAGTTGTTGCGGCTCAATGGTGACCGGGTCGACAATCATCCCGCTCTCCGAGCGCTTCACCTTATCCACCTCGCTGGCCTGCTGCTCGATCGTTAAATTGCGGTGAATCACACCCAGGCCGCCCTGCTGCGCCATGGCAATGGCCAGGCGAGACTCGGTCACCGTATCCATTGCTGCGGAAACCAGGGGGGTATTAAGGGTAATCGAGCGCGTTAATTTGGTCTGGGTACTTACTTGGGCAGGCACAACGTCGCTGTAGGCGGGAACGAGGAGGACGTCGTCAAAGGTAAGAGCTTCGAGTACCGGTGTTTGGATCATATTTATGTTACTACTAATAATCCTATAACCTACCAGCGAAACGCGGCCCGCCGCCAAGTCTCCCCGAGAGCTTGTTTCGTGCGGCAACCAACCAGTTCCGCAGAGCCGCCCTGAGCTTGTCGAACGGGGACGGAACAGCCTGTAGCCCGGCACGGCAGTGCCGGGAACTGTAAGGTCCATGACGCGAGTCCCGTAGGGACGACGCATTACCCAGCCGCTGAGCGCGAGAATTCACGCAAACTAACCTTGTCAGCACCCTCAATATCCCCCAGAACCCGCTTTCCGACTTCTAACCCAGCCTCCCACCGACCGTTGAAATCCCCACCAAAACGGCGTAATCTAAAGAAGCAGACGAATTTGTTCCATGGCTTCGCTCTATCCGTTCAGCGAAGCAACACGGAGAAATGAGTGGGCGAAAGCCCACTTTTCTTTTGCTGCGAAGCATCTGCATTTGAAGCGGCAATTATGGCATTGAGTATTGAGCAAATCCGTCAAACGGCGGATCGGGTCGCTGCCTCCCACGGCCTGGAAGTAGTGGACATCGAGTACCTGGGTGGTAGTAAACACAGGGTTTTGCGGGTCTTCATTGAGCAAAACGCAGAGCAGCGCGCGGTCCGGGCGCGCGAGGCCGGTGAACAGAAACTCTTCGAGCACCTGGAAAGTGAAGGCGTTGCGCTCGATCAACTGGCCTGGATAACACACGAGGATTGCGAACGGTTTAGCCGCGATTTTGGCACCGTGATCGATGTCGAGGAGTTGGTGCCAGGGGATCAGTACACGCTCGAGGTCTCCTCCCCGGGGTTAGACCGCAAGCTGGCAACACGGGCCGATTACGAGCGCTTTCAGGCCAGTCCGGTAAAGGTGCAGACCTTTACTCCGGTTGCGGGCAACCGGCACTGGTTGGGCAAGCTCTCAGAAGTGAAGCCGGAAGGAATCGTGCTCGACCTGACGGCAAAAAAGCAGAAAGGGAGCAAGAAGGGACCCGCCCCGGTCCAGACCGTCGAGATTGCCTTTTCGAATATTGAAAAGGCCAACTTGGCTCCCGAAATTTAACTGTAGGTAGAAGAGAAAACCATGGCGAGTGTTCTTTATCAAAGCATCGAGGCGTTAAGCCGGGACAAGGGAATCGATCCCCAGATTGTCGTTTCCGCGGTGGAGGATGCCATTGCGCTGGCCACGCGCAAGTACTACAAGACACAGGAAAACATGCGCGCCGAACTGGACCGCGAATCAGGCGAGATCCGTGCCTACGTCTACAAAACTGTAGTCGAGGCTCCCGAGCAGCTCGAAGATCCTGTCAACCAGATCACCCTGGACGATGCCCGCGCGCTCGCGCCGGAAGTAGAAACCGGCGGCGAAATCCGCTATTACAAGCCAACCGACGTGCTGGGCCGTATTGCCGCACAGATGGCCAAACAAGTCATCTTTCAGAAGGTCCGGGAAGCTGAGCGCGATACCGTCTACAAGGAATACGCACATCGCCTTGGCGAAGTCCTCAACGCCACCGTAAAGCGGTTGGAATTGCAGGACGTTATCTTCGACCTGGGCAAAGCCGAAGCCAGAATGCCCAAGCGTGAACAATCGAGACTGGAACAGTTCGCCATCGGCGAACGCGTCCGTGTCGTCTTGCAGCGCGTAGATCGGGCCGCCAAGGGTCCCCAGGTAATCGTCTCTCGCGCTGTGCCGGAGCTGGTGCAGAGCCTGTTTCAAAGCGAAGTGCCGGAGATTTACGACAATACGGTGGTCATCCGTGCCATTGCCCGCGAAGCTGGGGAGCGCACCAAAATCGCGGTGCTCTCACGTGACAAGGACGTAGACCCGGTCGGCGCCTGCGTAGGTATGAAGGGCATGCGCGTACAGTCCATCATCCGCGAACTACGGGGCGAGAAAATCGACATTATCGAGTTCAGCGAAGAAATCACCACCTTTGCTGAAAAAGCCCTCCAGCCTGCAAAAGTAAGCCGGGTTAGCATCACAGACCTGGGTGAGAAGCAGATTGAAGTGATCGTAGACGATTCCCAGCTTTCGCTTGCCATTGGCAAGAAAGGCCAGAACGTACGCCTGGCGGCCAAGCTGTTGGGTTGGAAGATCGACATCAAGAGCGAGGAAGAGAAGCGCCAGGAAGTCGAGCAGCAGATGCAGGCCATGAGCGGTGGTCCTTCGACGCCCATCGAGCAGGTGACGGAGTTGGGCGAGCAGATCATCCAGAAGCTTGTGGTGGCCGGCATCACGACCGTGGAAGCGCTAGCCGATATGACACCCGAGCAACTGGAAGAGATACCAGGGATCGGCGAGAAGACCCTGGAGAAGATATCGCTCGCGGTACGCCATTATTTCGGGGAATACGAGCCCGGCGAAGAACGTCCCGCCACAGAGGGAGCGATAGCCAAGTCAGAACAGGAGCAGGTAGCCAAGGCCCGGGCGATTGAAGATGCCCAGGTCGGGGAGGAAATCGACGCCCTGACCTTGGATCAGGAAGGGGAGCGGGAAGCTCCAGACACCGAGGACGGGTCGGGCCGAATCAGTGATGATGTGGCCCGAGTGCGTATGGAAGAACTAACCGAATCTGGCCCGGATCTCGACGACGTCGGTGCCATTTCGGAAGCTCCGGGTCGAGAAGACACCAGCGAGATCCTCGCCGCCCATGTTCCCAACTACGAGATAGCTAGGTCAGAAGCCGTGGGTGAGGGAAACGTCGAAGAGCCCAGCGACGAGACCAGGGAGGACGCCAAGGTGGACGAAGGTGGAGTTTAGGCGGGTGAGTCCCGAAGGGACGCAACAATCAGTGGCCCGGCACGGAAGTGCCGGGACGAGGACTACCTTAAATGAGCGTTAACGTGTGGTTGAATGACGCAATTTCACGTTTTCAGAGGATAATAATAATATCTGTCGTTCCCACGGCCGTGAGGGTGCAATGAAAGTCTGAATGGCAGCGTGTGCGACACAAAGGGACGGATGAGCAAAGTTCGAATTAACGATTTAGCGCGCGAGCTGGAAGTAAAGAGCAGGGCGATCCTTGACTCCTTGACGGCTGTCGGCGTGACCGAGAAGAAGACGCACTCCAGCTCGCTCGAAGAAGACGAAGCCGAGCGCGTACGCCAGCACTTCCAGCGTACCGGCGGCAGGAACGGTGCCGGGGCGCCGAAGGCTGTAGACAACGAGCCGAAACAGAAGATTGATTGGTCGCGGGTTTCTAAGCCCGGCGACGTGCTTAAGGCCATTCAGCAGCGTAAGGACGAAGCTGCGGCCATAGCCCAGCGTCCACACCCCCCGCAAGCCGCTCAGCCTCAGGCAGCCAAGCCCGGTATTCCAGCGCGTCCCATAGTTTCGACGCCCGCTTCGAGCCCCGCTCCTGCCGGCGCGGTGCAGAGTGCAGCGCAGTCGCCGGCGGTGCCGCGTCCGGCCACGCCAGTTCCGCCAACCCCGTCCACCACCGTGGCCCCGGCCGCATCGAGCCAGCTAACCGGCCAGGGTGTCGCTGCACAGGGCCTGCCAGGGCAGGCCAGACCGAATCTCGGTGCTTCCGGCTTGGGCGGCCCCAATCTGGGCGGACAAGGTCAGCGTACTGCGCCTCCACCGCCGCCTGCGCCGCGTCGAATTGTGCCCCAACCTCGTCAGGAACCGCGGATTGTCGTAGCTCCGCCGCCTTCGACGCCGGCCATTGCCGCCAAGCCGCCGACAGGCCCCGTGGTTGCCAGGCCTCCAGTGTCAGGGGCCGAAGTGCGTCCGCCGGCAGCAAGCGCCGCATCGGGCGTCGGCTCAGCAAGACCTGCAGTTCCAGGCGTAGAAGTGCGCCCGCCAGTGGCTGCTGCCGCTCCTGTGCAGCCTCGGCCTGCAGTTCCGCCGCCACCGCCACCCAGCGCGCCTGAAGTGGCAGCCGCACCCGCCAGTCCGCCGGCCCATCCCGTGGTGGAACCAGCGGTCGCTCAGGCTCCGCCGCCACCGGCACCCCGGCGCGTCATCATGCCGCAAACCGGTCCGCGCCCGGTTTACACTGCTCCTCCTCCGCCGCCGGTCACACAGGCCGCTGCCCCAAGTTCCAGTGTCACTCCTCCCCCAGGAGGCTCCATTCAGCGCGGACGCCCCATCTTCGATCGCGGCCGCCCGGGCGGTGGGCCATCCGCGGGAGGGCCAGGTTACAACCCTCGGCCACAGCAAGATGGACCTGGAGGCGCTCGTCGCCCCATGCACCCCACACGGACTCAGCCCGGCGGAACTCCCGGGCCCGGCGGAAGGCCTGGTTTTGGTGCCCCTCGCCCGGGCTTCGGCGCCCGCCCTGGCTTTGGTGCGCCGCGTCCTGGCGCAGGTGGTGCAGGTGGCCTGACTCCACCTCCCGGCGAAGCTCCACGGCCGCAGCGCGCCGCTCCGCAGCAACGTCGCGGACGCCAGCAGTATCCCAAGACCAAGGAAGGCCCAATGAAGGGCTTCGCCCCGCCCCCTCGTTTCGGCGGAGCGCAAATCCCTTCCGAGCCGGTCCCCATCACCCGTACCATCACGGTGACAGAAGGCATTAGCGTAAAAGACCTGGCAGAAAAGTTGGGGGTACGCGGCAAGGACCTCATCGCATCGCTGCTCATGCGCGGCGTTTTCGTCACCGTCAATCAGTCCCTTGACGCCGAACTGGTCAAGGATGTGGCTTCCCAGTTTGGAGCCGACACTCAGGTCATTACCTTCGAAGATGAGATGGCCAATGAGGCCCTCGAAAACCTGATGAAGGACGAGGACGTCAGTGAGATTGAAGTGACTCGCCCACCGGTGGTCACCGTGATGGGCCACGTCGATCATGGCAAGACTTCGCTGCTCGACGCCATCCGCGAAACCGATGTGGCTTCCGGGGAAGCGGGCGGCATTACGCAGCACATCGGCGCCTACAAGGTGCGCATCGGCAAGCCGGATTCGCCTGCTTTCGGCCGCGAAATCGTCTTCCTCGACACTCCTGGTCACGAGGCCTTTACCCGCATGCGTGCCCGCGGAGCCAAGGTCACCGACATCGTTGTGATCGTGGTCGCAGCCGATGACGGTGTCATGCCCCAGACGCTGGAGGCGGTTGATCACGCCAAAGCGGCTGGCGTGCCGATCATTGTTGCCGTCAACAAGATTGATAAGCCGGATGCGCAGCCCGACCGCGTGAAGCAGCAGTTAGGCGATCGCGGCTTGGTGCCGGAAGCCTGGGGTGGTTCGACGGTCTTCGTCGATGTCTCGGCGAAGAAGAAGCAGAACCTTGATTTACTGCTGGAGATGATTTGCCTGGTCGCCGACTTGGGCAATCTCAAGGCAAGCCCGGATCGTCCGGCGGTAGGCACCGTGATCGAAGCCAAGCTCGACCGTGGGCGCGGCGCCGTGGCCACGGTTCTCGTCCAGAACGGGACTTTGCGGGCCGGCGACAGCTTCATCATGGGCAATACCTTTGGCAAAGTTCGCGCCATGTTCGACGACCGCGGCCGCGCTACGCACGAAGCAGTGCCCTCGACGCCGGTGGAAATTCTTGGCCTCGAAGGCATGCCCGATGCGGGTGACACTGTGCTCGTGGTTTCTGATCGCGACAAGGCCAAGGGCATTGCGCAGTACCGCAAAATGAAGGAACGCGAGTCGCAGCTGGCCAAATCTTCGCGCGTCTCGCTCGAAGGTCTGGCCGAGCAGATCAAGCAGGCTGGCGTTAAGGAACTGCCACTGATCCTTAAGGGAGATGTGACCGGTTCGGTCGAAGTACTGGCCGACTCGCTGCAGAAAATGTCGACCGAAAAGGTGCGCATCAAGGTACTGCACACCGGTGTAGGCGCCATCACCGAAAGCGACATCCTGCTGGCTTCAGCTTCGAATGCCATTGTCATCGGTTTCAATGTTCGCCCCGAGCGCAAGGCAGCCGATATCGCAGAACAGGAAGGCGTCGAAATCCGACTGCACTCGATCATTTACGAGCTGCAGGACGAGATCAAAAAGGCCATGCTGGGCTTGCTCGAGCCGACCATCAAGGAGAACTACGTTGGTCGTGCCCAGGTGCTCAACATCTTCCGCATTCCCAAGGTGGGCACGATCGCCGGTTGCCGCGTAGTCGACGGCACTATCAAGCGCGATGCCGAGATTCGCCTCATGCGCGAGGGAGAACAAGTCTTCAAGGGCAAGCTCTCCTCGCTCAAGCGATTCAAAGACGACGCGCGTGAAGTCACCAACGGCATGGAGTGCGGCATGGGCATTGCCGGATTCAATGACATCCAGGTGGGCGATACCGTTGAGGCCTTTGTGACCGAGCGCGTCGCCGCCGAACTGACCGCGCAATAGTCGGCTGATGAACCTGGAAGCAATTCAGGCCGCACTTCGCGAGCAGAGCCTCGATGGCTGGCTCTTCTACGATCATCATCACCGGGATCCGATAGCGTATCGGATCCTGGGATTGAGTGACTCCCTGCATGTTTCGCGGCGTTGGTACTACCTCATTCCAGCTCAGGGCCAGCCGCGTAAGCTGACTCATCGTGTCGAGAGCGGCAAGCTCGCGTCACTGCCTGGCACTGGCCATCTCTACTCCTCCTGGCAGGAACTGGAAAATGGCCTGCGGACCATGCTTGAGCCCTACCAGACGCTGGCCATGCAGTACTCGCCACGCAACGCGATCATGTATGTATCCATGGTGGATGCAGGAACGGTCGAAGTCCTGCGCGAGATGGGCAAGGCCATCGTAAGCTCCGCCGACCTGGTGAGCCGTTTCGAAGCCGTCCTGGCACCGGAGCAGATTGCCAGTCACTACCAGGCCCAGAAGTCCATTGACGAGATTGTCAGGGAGGCATGGAAGTACATCGCCGCTGGTTCCCGCAACGAGTACCAGGTCATGGTGTGGCTACGGGAGGCCATGCGTCGAGCAGGGATTGCCGATGGCTATGGGCCGAATGTCTCAGTGAATGAGAACAGTTCCGACTCTCATTACGAACCAACCGCTGCCAGTTCCCGGCAAATCAAGCAAGGCGATTTCCTGCTCATCGACATCTGGGGACGCATGGACCGTCCCGAGTCGTGCTTCTACGACATCACCTGGACCGGCGTGGTCGGCCGCGAGCCCACAGACCGCGAACGCCAGGTCTTCTCTTTAGTTGCGCAGGCGCGTGATGCGGCCATCAAGACAGTGCAGGATGCTTTCACGGCGGGACGACCGATAGCGGGATGGCAGGCGGACGACGCAGCTCGTGCCGTAATTCGCAACGGCGGATTCGCAGACTACTTCACCCACCGGACCGGTCACAGCATTTCCCACGAGACCCATGGCAACGGGGCGAACCTCGACAATCTCGAAACCCACGACGAACGTCTGATCCTGCCCCACACCTGCTTCTCGGTAGAACCAGGCATCTATCTCCCGGAGTTCGGCGTGCGCAGCGAGATCAACATGCTGACGGAACCCGGCCGTGCCACAGTCACCGGCCCCATCCAAACCGAGCTGGTAAGAATCTAACCCTGGAAGAAGTCTTATCGAACTGAAGAAAGCATCGGGGTGCCCCATGTTTGCATCAGCGTACGCGGGCCGAAAACGATGGGCGAAGCCCCATCATAGGTCTGTCTTTTCTCTCTCCCGCGAACACCAATGATCGGGTGCCCCATCCTTCGCGCTCTTTGCGAAGGGTGGGATAAGCAGAAGGTGTGGGTGAAGAAGACCGGGAACATGCCGCTCTTAGTGGCGGATGAAATACATAACCCAGCTGGCCGCAATCACAGCCCCCAGAAACAGCACAAAGCAATAAGCTCCATAGCGAACCATCGCCTTGGGAGTACTACGCTGCGTGATCCCAAAAATAACCGAGGCGAAAGTAGCAAACAGAATCACGGTGGTGAAGTGAGAGGGTGCAATGGTCATGGCTTCCTCCCTACGGCGATGCTATGCGCGTCCACCGCTGAGATAAGGTTCAGCAAGCCCGCGACCACGACGAACTTAGCCCCGTAGTCCGCTGTCACTACCTGCACCGGCGCCTGGCCTAATCCCAGGCCGTGGCCAACGAGGTAAAGCAGCCCTGCTCCCAGGTCCCCAAGAAAACCCAGCATATCCAGGAGGTCCGCGGTATTGGGTGCGTACAGTCTCGCCCCCATCATGATCCCCAGCACAAACATGCAGGTGATCGACGCCAGCACCAGAACACCGCGCCCCCAACGCTTGAGCATCAGGTGTCCTGCCCCAGGGACAAGCCAGCCGGCAATCAATGCCATATATCCCAACCGGCTAGCCTTGGTTTCTGCCGATTTCCTAACCGTTTCTGGTCGTTGCGCCATGAATTAAGAATACCAGTTACTTCCGCGCCTTTCCGTGGCGCTCCCAAACCATTGCGTCGAACGTCTGCCGGGTGATGAATCCGGTACGGTGATAGAGCGCAACCGCGTCTGCATTCTGCTGTGTCACCGTGAGTGTCAGCGCTTGAAACCCGCGGCTGCGGAGGGTGCGCGAGCATTCAGCCAGCAGCCATGCCCCCAGGCCCCGCCGTCGATACTGCCGGCTCACGCAAAGCTGGGTCACGTGGCCCACATCTTCGAGCACCCGCGAACACAGCAACAGAGCCGCGATCTCATCGCGCCCGCGATACGCCAGCACTCGTGAGGCCATAGGATCGAACAGTCCGCAACCTGGAAAGCGAACAATGTTGTGCAGAAACCTCAGCGAGCCGGCGACGGAACGGTACTGATCGTTAATGATGCCGTCCAGGTGACCTTCATAGGCCTGCGCGATAAGATGGCCGGCTGCGGAAAAATCGCTGTCTTTCCAGGTGCGCAATTCCAATTCCTTCAACCCGTCCAACGGCGCATGCACCAGGTTTGCGGAACTTAGCTCCAGCTCCATAAACAGTCTTTCGTAAATCTGAAACCCATTCTGGCGCAGCGTTTCTTCGTGGGTGCCATGGGGACGCAGCAACAGTTGCGATTCAATCCGATCAACTCCTGGAGAGTGTTGCAGCAACTCGATCATATGTTCGAGCAGGCGGCGCTCGACGTCTGCGGTGGACGCGGGATTGCTCGCCGACGGCATCGCGAACACATCGCCGACCAGGGCCTTTTCGCTTTCGTAAACACAAAAGACGTAGCCACAAATGCGGCCGTTTTCGATCGCCACATACCCCGGCAAAAGGCGGGAATCGAGGTACTGCAGCAGCAGGTTGGCGGAAGCATGAAAGTCCCAGCGCAGTCGCTGATTCCAGACAAGACTCTCCGCCTCCAGCACCGGCTTGAGATTGCTGGCGGAGAAATGTCGTAAGTCGAGAATTTCCAGATTCAGGGCCGGAGTCATCCGCGTTGAACAGGAGTGTACGGCACGAGGCCATCACATGGGAACTAGGGCAGGTAACCAGCTCGAGCTCTATGGTTTGGCAAATACCTGGTAAACGGCAAGGCTTTGCGCAGGATAGGAGAAAAGCGGTTGATAGGACCGGCCGGCGAGCAGGCTATTCAACTGGCCGGAATAGATTTCGCGGGTAATCAGGATGTGCTCTCCGGGGGGAATCCCCTCCTGTTGATAATTGTCCACCTGGTGGTTGCGGTAGAAGGAAAGACCGTATTCGACGTCACGCCGGACCCGATAAACGGCGACGGCCTCGTTGGGTTTGGCAATCTGGCTGATGATGGCCGCCAGCGGCCGGGCCGAGTAGGCAGCATCCAGCAGGCGGATGTTTTTCTTGGTAGTAGACAGCGCAGGCAGGCCGAAGAACGGGCCAACGCCAAAGATAAACAACAGCATGATCACCAGCGGCACCATGGTCACCACGCGCATGTGCTTGACGCCAAAGCGGCCGACAACGATCAGGATGAGAATCGCCGCAGCCACGCCGCTGGAAATCGCCGGCACCAAAATGCTGGCCGGCGGCCGGACTCCAGGATGAACGATGCGCCACGGCAACAGCAGCACCAGCATGATCGTGACCGCGGAAAGCGCGGCATGCAGAAACAGCAGCCACCCATTGAGCCCCTTATGGCGGATGCGGTTGATGTAATCGCCGGTAAGAATGGTGAGCGGCGGAATCGACGGCAAAATATAGCCCGGCAATTTCGATTGGGAAAGGGAAAAAAATATGATTGGAAACAATGTCCACAATACTAAGAACTCAGGAAAGGCATCGCCCCACCGGCTATGGCCAACGTAGTGGTGCTTAGCCCGCCGCGCCCGCCACTCCGCGATTGATAACTGAATCGCGTCCACCAAGGCGCGCAAGGCGATGACCGACCACGGCATAAGCGCAAGCAGCAGGACCGGGATGTAGTACCAAAACGGCTGTTCGTGCATGAAGCGTCCGGTGGCGAAGCGCTCCAGATTGTGTTCCAGGAAAAAGATTCGCAGGAAGTCAGGATTACGATGCTGGACAGCGATATACCACGGCAACACCATGGCAAAGTAGAGCAGCACGCCTGGGATCCAGATGGTTCGCCGTAGCAGAGACCACTCCCTACGCAGGGCGGCAAAGCTGAAGATGATGCACCCCGCCATAGCGGGAGCCACAGGACCCTTGGCCAGCGTGGCGATCCCAACAAAGAAATACAGGTCGAAGAGCCAGAACTTCCTGTCCGTCTCGTACCAGGCATACCAGCCAAGCATTCCTATACAGAAAGGCGCAGCCAGCTGCATGTCGGTCGAAGCTCCGCGCGCGAAGCCAACAATGCCGGCACAGGAGGCAGTGATCAAGGCGGCGTCTAACTGGCTCCCGGGCCGGAAGCGGCGCAGGTGGAGATAGATCAACGCGACCAGGATAAAAGCGAAACTGGCCGACGGAAGACGCGCCGACCAGTCGTGTACACCAAACTCCAGGAAAGCAAACATAGCCCGCCAGTAATAGAGCGCGGGCTTCTCCAGCCAGGGATGACCCCAGAGTACGGGAGTAACGTAGTCGTGCCGGCTCAGCATCTCCCGGGCAATCTGCGCATATCTTGGCTCGTCGGCGCCCACCAGTCCGAGCCCATCTCCACCAAAGATTGGCACCAATCCGTAAAACAGAAAGAAGGGAGTAAAAACGAAGAGGCTGACGGCCTCCAGGGTTTCATTCAGGGCAGGGAAACGAGTTTTCAGATCATCCAAGGTGCTCGGCCGATTCACGACTCGAGGTGTACCCAGCATTGCTTTTTTCTCAACCATCGATTGTGCCAGGTAGTGTACGGGCACAAGGCTATCAGATTCAGCGTTCAAGCGAGAGGGATGGCGCGGGTGTCTCATTAAGCTCCACCAATAGGATGCCTCACCCGTTTCCATTTACCGAAGTTGTTGCCGCCATCTCACTGCGGAGATAGTTGAGAATCCGCTCGGTAGCGACTGGCAGCGGATCGTCCAGGGTGCACCCGCTGGCATTTTCGTGACCACCGCCACCGAACCGCTCTGCGATGGTGGCCACGTTCACTCGGCCCTTACTGCGTAGGCTGAGGCGAGCTCGCCCGTCGCGCAGCTCACGCAGAAAAACAGCAACCTCGATCCCGGCGATGGCGATGGCGTAATTGACGATCCCTTCGCAGTCCTCTTCTGCCGCGTGGGTACGGTCCATGTCTTTGTCCGACACCCAGAGCCAGGCTAAATGTCCGTCGTGGTGCAGGTTGGCCAATGCGGCGCCCAGCAAAAGCATCTTCGAAGCTGGATTGGAGAAGTAGACATCTTGGGCAATGACGACCGGATCGGCTCCGTAGTCAACCAGGTTGCGTGCCAGTTCAAACGTATGGGCATCGGTACCCTCGTAGCAAAACGAGCCAGTGTCGGACAGCACCGCGGTATAAAGGCAAGTGGCCATCTCGGCCGTAATGTCAATGCGGGCCGCCCCTGCCAGTTGGTGCACCATCTCGGCTACCGCACAGGCATTGCTGTCAATCCAGTTCACATCCCCAAAATCGCGGCCGCTGGTGTGGTGGTCGATGTTGATCAGGAAACGGTTTTCCAAACCAGTGAGTCGGCTGCGGGGAATGCCATCGCACTCCAGCAGGATCACGGTGTCGTAGTCGCCCTCGACGTGACTCGAGCGCAGTATCAGCGCTGCGCAGGGAAGCGACCGGTAAATGTGCGGCACCCGGTCGAACAGCACCATGTCCGCTTTCTTGCCCATCCGCTGCAAAATCATCCAGCAGGCAAGCAGGGAGCCCACGGCATCACCATCGGGGCGCGCATGTGCGGTTACCAGCAGGTGATCGGCCTTGGCGATGGAGCTGAGAACCGCGTCGATCGGTGCCGTCGATTGCATGATAAGCCGGTGCGAAGCTGCGGTTACTCCTTCGATTTTGCCGTCTTTCGGTTGCGCCCCAGCAACTCGTCGATGCGCATCTTGAGATGCTTGGACTTATCAATTTCAAACGAGAGTTCCGGCACGTGTCGCACTCCCATCCGTTCCAGCAACTCGTGGCGTATAAATCCGCGAGCCGCAGTCAACGCCTCGATCGTCTTTTCTTCCTCTGCCTCACCCCCGTCGACGGAGATGTAGACCCGCGCGGACTTGCCGCCTGGGTTCAGGACCACCTCGCTGACGTAGGCGGAGCTGATGCGCGGATCCGCCAATTCGCCCACAATCATGCCACTGATCTCTTCGCGCAGCGTTTCCGCGACGCGATCTCGATGGTACTTTCGTGCCCGTGGTTCTACCATGGAAAAAGTCCTTAGCTAAACCTCTTAGACTATCAGAAAAATCCTATTCCTCAGCGTCTTCTTCCAGAAAGGTGCACCATGAGTCGGCGACCTGAGCGCCCAGGTCATTGCTGATGCGAACCGCCGCATCTTCGACCTGCTTCATGAGGCCCGAAAGATAGTCGCGGGATCGGGAAATGGCCGTGATCCCGATGGTTGCGCTCTGCCAGGTGACCGCCTCGTCCAACTCCGCGACCGAAATATTGAACCCGTTGCGGAGTTTCTCTTTGAGGCTGCGAACAACCTGGCGCCGGTCCTTGAGCGAGTGCGCCTGTTCAATGTGCAGTTCAAGCGTGAGCGAAACAATGGCCATTGTTACCCCAATGCGGTTTGTGCGGCGGTGATAAATTCAGCCGGCTTCATCGCCGCCAGAGAACTGCATTGGACTAACCCCCTGCGACACGAAGCATCGCCTCGCAACTGCAGACAGGGGGAACACTCCGGTTGGTGAAAGAGGCTGGTACTGCGGGGACCGGTTGGCCGAAAGCGATGGGGAAACGCTGGTCCGAAATAGCCGATCGCCGGCACCCCATAGAATGAAGCCAGGTGCAGGGCGAAGCTATCGGGAGCGATGACCAGGTCCGCGGCGGAGATCTTCTCGAACAACTCTTTGACCGAGCCTTGTCCATAGGAGACAACCCGCTGATCAAAACCGGTAAGCCAGGTTGCGCCATGGACAACGATCGTATGTTTCGGAAAAGTCTGCAAAAGGCCGCGAAGGATGCCCGTCCACTGTAGGTCGCTAAGCTGTCGTGCACGCCACCCTGCTTCCGCTGCGCAATAGATGTAAGGTGTCGCCGGACGTGGAGCGGGTGGTGCTGCGTAGTGGCTTCGATACGACGCGAGCGGTTCCGCTCGTCCCCCCAGATCCAGTAGTTCCAGCTCCACTTCCGCATCGTGTTTGTCTTCTGGCCGTCGAATCCTGCCCGGCCGGTACACCGTTTTCACTATTGCTGAAAGCCATGAACGTACACTTTTCCATTCAAAGAAGCCGCCTTCTGCATAGAGACGGCTAATCCCCTGCACCCAGCCGGTCTTCCGCCTGCCACGCAGCACCAACGAGAGCAGAAGGGTAGTGCGGCTGTCATCCAATGCGATGACAAGGTTTGCCCGTGGCACAGCCAACAGCCTGCGTAACATGGATAGCTTCGGGTCGCCATGATCGACGACCACCAACTTCAGCCGCGAGTCGATCAGCGGATACACCTGGCCGCCTTTACGGTTGGTGATCATGGTGATCTCGGCGTAGGGATTCAGCCGGGCGAGTTCGAAGAGAAAGGGCGCCTTCAGGACGTAATCGCCAAACGTGCGAAAACTCAGCAAGGTAATCCGTTGCATGGCACCGATGTTAGCCTTGGTAATTATAGTGCGTTACGTTTTTCTCGATCGCGATGGAGTGTTGAACCGCAAGTTGCCCGAGGGCGCTTATGTGAGCGACTGGGCGCAATTCGAGTGGCTCCCGGGAGCTGTCGAGGCGGTTGCCCGCATGAATCGCGCTGGTCTGACTGTGATCGTGGTTAGCAATCAACGCGGTATTGCATTGGGCCGGGTTTCCGTTGAGCAATTGGATCTCCTTCACGACCAGGTTCGCAGCCACCTGGCGCGTCAAGGCGCCCGGTTGGATGCGATCTACTACTGCCCCCATGACCACGGCGAATGCAATTGCCGAAAGCCGAGCACTGGGCTTTTTGAGCAGGCCGCGAAAGATTTCCCCCAGGTCGATGCGGCTAATAGCGTAGTGATCGGCGATTCTCTTTCCGACATTCAGGCCGGCCATCGCCTGGGTATGAGAACCATCTTTATTCGAGGAGAGCCGGATCGACAGAAAGCAGGAGCACAAGCAGCCATGAGCCTTGCCGACGAAGTCGCGGCCTCTTTGCTGCAAGCAGTAGAAAAACACCTCGGGCTATCGGCACCCACCGGACAACAGCCGTAACGATCCACTACGCTGGCGAGGGCGGTGCTTCCAGGGAGAGTAGTGGCTGAACAAGGGCCGTTTTTCATCACCGCGGGGAGGGCAACAAAGGCTGCCATCCGGCAACTGCTCTCCCTGGAAGCTCTGCCCTCGCCTTTGTCATCTCGACCGGAGCGCAGCGCAGTGGAGAGATCTCTGTGTGGATGCTCTTTCTTGGAGATGTTTTTCAGAAGATGGGCCACGGCTGCTCTATCGCGCAAAGCTTACTTCAACTGCCTCGTTGAGGTAGCCCGCCACCTGGCGTCCGTAATGCATCCAGGTATAGTTCTCCGTCACGGTTCTCATTGCGTTTCTACCCATGGACTGCCGCAAACCCTCGTCTGACGAAACCAGGGCAATCGCTTGCGCGACAGCGTTCGCATCGTTCACCGGCACGTAGATTGCGCTCTTCCCATGCTCCAGGGGCAAACCGCAATTCTCTGTCGTAATGATAGGCAAGCCGGCGGCCGCGGCTTCCATTCCCGACCGCGACGAGCCTTCGGCAAAGGTAGGAAACACAAATAAATCCGCGCCGGCAAATGCGGCCGCGACCTCCTTTAATGGAGCAAACGGAGTATGTGTAAAGAATTGCTTATCGTCCGCTTGGAGACACGGCGCCCCATTGCCCAGGTTCCCCATCAGCTGCAGACGAACGTCGATTCCCGATCGCCGGCAGAGGCGAATCGCCTCCAACAGGAGTCGCACTCCCTTACGAATATCGAAGTTTCCAGTGAACAGAATGCGTACCGGCCCATCCACCCGGTAATCGCGCTTCAGATCAAAAAAGTCTTCTCGCACACCGAGGTAAGCCACGCGCACTTTACCCGCGGGGTAGCCCCGCTCGACAAAGGTCTTCTTAACAAAGTCGGAGTTGACCAGCAGCAGATCCGCATCGTCGCAATCACGCAACACCAGCTTCCACAGGTCTGCCCGCGAGTCATAGCCGGCAGCCATGCCGAAGCGGGCAAACTCCTCCCGTAATGCCACGTGCATAAACGCGGGATGAGCGATGGAATGATCGGTAACCACTGCCAGTCCGTTGCTGCGCGCTTTGCGAATCGCACCTGACTGGCCTGCTCCGCTGCGAACCAGCAGCACGTCGGCATTTTTCAGGTATTTCCTGCTGCCGAGGGCGGCCAGACGGAATTCCATGCCATAGGCAAGGTCGAGCGGAATGACGCCGGTACGCTGGACCAGTTTGATAAAAGTCCCCGCGACCTCGGCCCACCCAATGGGCGTCACACATGCCCCCGGGATGCTGATTTTCCGGGCAGCCATACGTCCCGCCAGGTGCTTTTCCCCAAGAAGCCGCCCCACCAGATCCACCAGCGCGGTTTGATTGTCTTTTGGAACCCAGCCGGTAAGGAAGTTTACTTCGACTCCAGTCGCCGCCAAGGCTCGGGCTGTTTCGTGGAAATGAAGCTTGCCGAATCCCGTGGCAATGATTGCTTTCAAACCCTACTCTTCGACGTCCACGCGCGATTGATAGTAGTCGTTATAAGCGCGGCCATAATATTCGGCGTAATCAGAAGATTGCAGGTCCACCGCATTCAACACCACACCCAATAGATGGGCTCCGGAGCGGAGTAGGATTTCGCTCGCTCGCGCCACCACATTCCTTGACGCTTGCCCGTAACGCAGGACCAGCACCACACCATCACTGATGGAAACCAGCACCGCCGCGTCTGTCACTGTTAGCACAGGCGGCGTGTCAATCAGGATGAAGTCATAATTCGACCGCAAGCCCTCGACCAGTCGCTGCATCTGCAGCGAGCCCAGCAACTCGGCCGGCATGGGAGCGATCGGGCCTGCTGGAAGGATATGCAGGGAAGGCACAGCAGCCACCTGGGCGATCGCGTCCTCGAGGGGGGTCTTGCCGGTGAGGACCGAGGTAAGGCCGACTTTATTAGGAATCCTGAAGCGCAGATGGACCGATGGCCGTCTTAGGTCAGAGTCGATAAGCAGCACACGCGCGCCGTTGAGCGCAAACACGATCGCCTCCAGCGTGGTGATCGATGTCTTGCCTTCGGATGGCTTGGCACTGCTGACCAGGATGACCTGCGGCGGCGTGCCCGCGCGTGAGAGCAGGATGGTGGTCCGCAGTGCACGATAGGCCTCGGCCAGCCGTGACCAGGCGCCGGGAATCGGCGAAGTAGCATCCCTGACAAAGGTCTCTGGTGAAAGTAGCTTGGTGTCGACTTGAGGAACGACCCCAAGCATGGGCAGGCCAAGTTTTTCCTCGATGTCGTAAATGGTTTTGATATTTGTATCCAGTGCTTCCACCATGAACGAAAGCACCAAACCAATGCCGAGTCCACAGAGCAGGCCAAGCGTCAGGTTGACTGACCTACGTGGGTAGCTGGGGAAGTCGGGCGCGTCGGCCGGGTCGATGCGGCGAATATTGGTGGAGTGCAAGCCGGCGATGATGCCTGCCTCCTGCAGCCGCTGCTGCAGCCCGTCATACAGCGCTCGATTGGCCTCGTATTCCCGGCGGGCCAGGGAGTATTCGACCGCCTTCGAGTTGCCCATGTAGGCGCTGCCTTTTTCCTGGTCCAACCTGCGCTGCAGGGCATCCTGATTTTCTTTGGCGGCATTCACTTCTTCCTGCGCCCGCGCAAGCACCGTACTCTGCTCCGCCTTCATGCTCTGCTGAACTTCCGCGAGTTCAGACCGAATCTCCAGCAACCGGGGATTCTTGGCGCCATACTTCGCGCTCAGGCTAGCCTCCTCAGCTTGTAGGGAGGTCAGCCTTTCTTTCAAGCCCAACAACACCGAATCGCCGCTCAGAGTGGCCAGCACGTCGGGCGGCGCACTCTGCAGAGTAAGCAACTTTGCCTGGGCCACCAGGCGCTGCGATTCAGCTGAAGTCACATCGTGGCTGATGTCGACCAGGCGCGAAAGCACAATGCTTTGCGTCCCATCGATGCCCACCAGGCCGATATCTTTCTGCACCGTGAGCATGTGCTCCTGGCTGTTTTCCAGGCGATTCTTCAGATCGCCCAACTGCTGCGACAGCCAGATCGACACCTCCTGCGTGGCGGCGTAGTTCTCGCTGAAGTTGTGCTGCACGTAATTGTCGATGAGGGTATTGCAGATGACAGCGGCAAGCTCGGGATTACGTGCCGTAAAGCTGAGATCGAGAATATTGGTGTGCCCGAACCGTTCCGCCGCCAGACCCCCTTCAAAGATCCCGATCAGAGCGTGCCGGTCCTGGATCTTCGATAAATCCCAGTTGTAGTTCGATCCCAGTGGCAGGAAATCCTTATTCTTATCCAGGTGCAGCGACCGGATGGTCTGCATTGCCAGCGTCGAGCTCTTGAGGATGGCAATCTCCGTATCCAGCTTGGTGACGTCAATGTATCCGCTGTCATAGCCTCCGGCAGTGTCTACGCGGAACTGATCGGCCGTGTCCTGAGTGATCTCAATGTTGGCGGTCGACCTATATTCATTAGGCGTCCGGGCATTCTCGATATACCCGGCCCCGGTGCCCAGCAGGGCGCACACCGCCACCAGCCATACATATTTCTTGGCAATCAGTAGGAAGTGTTGCAGCGTCTGGCCGTCGTTCAGGCCCAGGCTGAGGAAGGCACGCTCGTGTTCGCGTGGTTCGCGATATTCGGGAAGGAGGGCCGGTTCCGATGGTGGGGGATAAATACTCATGCGTTTGGAAGTTCACCGAATGGGTAGATTGGAGAAGTCCAGTGGTGGTCAACCTCCACTTGCCGGAAAGTGGCCGCGCTTCATACCTTTAGATTCCAAATTATAGAGTGCCGCGGGGCCGTTCACCAATCTTTCTCGTACCCTGGACCAGTGTGACTCAATCCGGTTAAGAACGCGAGTTGAGGAAAACCGGTCTTTATCGGACCCGCCCTGTTCTCTGCCGTATTGGATCAATGCACACCCATAAAGCCCCTAAGGGCTGCTTCTCAAGCTTTCCGACTCCGAGCCTATTCAGCCCCGCTCCTAGATCCTGCTCACGCGCGCCCGGATGGCCGACTCCACCGCGCCGGGATGGGTGAGTATCCGTTCCACGCGAAACAAATAAGCCCGCAGCGTATCCAAAGCCGTCCATTTCCGCCCCCGGGTAAGCGAAAACATGCGCTCCGCGTCCGCCTTCATCATTTCACTATGGCGCCGGGAGCCGGTGATCGACTTTGCATGGATGCGAAACAATGCCAGGTCCTGGTTCAAATATTTGACCCTGGCCCCCGCCCGCACCATGTCGACCAGCAGCTCCCCGTCCCAGCAGGAGCGATTGTTCACATTGAATCCCCCGACGCCTCAAACGCCGCGCGCCGGAAAAAAGTAGACTGTTGCAGCCAGGTGGCGCCCCCGTAAAAATAACGCTCTAACGTGAAACCGGCCGCCCGAATGCGTCGAATTCGCCGGCCGTGGGCATCGACGATAAATCCGTTCCCCATCACAATGTCGCAATCGGGGTTCTGCTCGAAGGCTTGGCTGACACTCTTCATCGCCCCCGGCAGCAGTGCGTCGTCGGAATTCAGAAACCCGAAGATATCCCCCGAAGCGCGTTGGAACCCTTTGTTCAGGCCATCGGCGGCTCCCTGGTCCGGTTCAAAAATCGCCGCTGCCAGCCGGCTGCCAAGGCTTTTAATCAGTTCGCGGCTTCCGTCCGTCGAACCGGGATCCACCACGATGTATTCGAGCTCAGGGTAGTCCTGACCCAGCACCGAGGTGAGGCACTCCTCCAGATACTGCCGTTGGTTAAATGAGACCGTGACAACACTGAACTTCATTGGCAATTCGCGACCATGGGTTCTTGTTGCGGATTTAAGCAAACGCGCTAGTGCACGTAGAAATACGCCTGCGTGGCGAATCCTATGGCTGCGACTAATGCGGTCTTGCCCGCTGCCTTGAGAATGCTCGGCGGGATGAAAAGAATGTCGTCGGGCTGCATGGTGATGTCCACCTTCTTGCCCCGCAACACGTCTTCAAGCTTGACGGTTTGTACTACGCGGGTCCCGTTTCCCGAGGTTCGCAGCAGAAGGGTTTTATTCGTATACGAGTTTGCCTTCGTTCCCTGGGCCAGGGCAATGACTTCGGAGATAGTCGTATGGTTCGATTCGCACAGCGGAAAAGCTCCCGGCCGGCTCACATTGCCGCCCACGTAGACCACTCCACAACGGCTGACCAGGATGGTCTCTCCGGTCTTGATCTCCAGTTCCGCGTTGTCATTTTCCCGCAGCGTTGGGTCCCATAGAACGGTGGTCGGATTTTTCATCGAGCCGGGGGCAAAAATTTCAATCACGTGTCCCGCCGCGGTCGTCGTGCCCCCGGCCTCAGTAAGCAGATCGATCAGCCGCTTGTGCCCCGCCAACGTATAGATTCCCGGACTCTTCACCTCGCCCATGACGGTGACGCTATAACCGAACTGTTCGGTGGTGACAATCACGCGTGGGTCACGCAAGATCTGGTTTTGCACAAAGAGCCTGGCAATCGCTTTCGCTGCCTCGATCGAAGTCATGCCTTCGATATGAAAAAGCCCGGCATATGGAATTGCTATCTGGCCGGCGGCGGAGACGGGCATTCTTACCGCATACTCTGGTGCATCAAAAATTTGTACTTCTACGATGTCCCCGGCACGGATCGGTCCATAGCCTAGGCCTGCCCCTGATGAGGGACCATTGGGTGACGCGTACCTCGGCGTTCGGGCGCCCCCATTCGACTGGGGAGTGGTTGCTTGAGGAAACAGCGGCTCCAGGGGCGCATTCATGGGGCTCGCGGGTGCGGGCGTGATCTCCACCGGCGCGGAATTTTGTTGCGACAGCCCTCCGCTATCAGAGGTCTGTCCTGCAGCAAAAGGAATGCACAGGGCAAGTTGCAGCATACTCATGGCGGTCAGCAACGGTAGCCTTCCCCGCCGCATCGGGTTCCAAACTCGCCGTACAGGATCGACATCAAGCTGCATCGCTTAAAGCAATTCTCCTCTGGCCTTCCTGTTCACAGTAACAGGAGAACTGGACGAAATCATTTTTCCACTGGGAGTGTGGAGTCGAAGTCATTACGTGGCCGTGCTGTTTTGCTCCCGTTCCACTCTCTGTTTGATTGCGTGAGCGGGAACCCCGGCGTAGACGGTCCAGGGCGCGAGATCGTGCGTGGCCACCGAACCCAAACCGAGCACCGCGCCCTCGCCGACGTTAACGCCGGGAGAGACACAAGCGCGCGCACACACCCAGCAGTACGCGCCCAGGCTCATGGGGAATGAAATAAGCGGGAAGGCGGGGTCGTTGTAGTCGTGAGTTGCGCCACAAATGTAACCCTGCTGGGAAACGATGGCGTGCGACCCCATGGAGACGGGAGAGGGGTTATAGATTTCCGCCCCGTCGCCCAGAGTGACTCCGTCGGCGCACCATAGATTCCATGGAGCCCATATCCGGGCATTGGGGTAGACGTGACAATGCGGGCCGAGCTTGGCCCCGAAGCAACGCAGCAGAAAGCTGCGCCAGGCGTGAAAGGGTCGTGGTGAGGTGCGAAATAAGAGAACCCAAACCATAGACCACGCCAGCCGCCCGATGCGGTTCGACAGCGGGAACGAAGGCCTAAGATAGGGATCGGCGGGTTGGGAAGATCGATACATCTCTACGACCGTCCGGAGCGTGCAGGCCCTGGCTCTTGTAGGTCATCCCGAGACCTTTAAACACGAGCATCCCCAAGCGCGAGAGCCATGCTCTTCATGCTCTCACACGGGCTCTAAGCCTGCCTTCCAGAACAGATTCCCAAGATCGATAGAACTTCGAATCTCACTCACCTGACGCGGAAGAGAACTCCGACGCTGAGCGTATACGGTTTGAGCTTGGTGTCAACATAAACGCCCGGCGCGCCCGGGATAAAACCCGGCGGATAGTAGTGATTTCCCAGATCCCAAAGCTGGTATTGGAAGTCCACCATGCGGAAATTGACGATGTGATTCTTGTGGTAATCAACACCGCCGCCAAATTCATAAACGATGCTGTTGTCTGTCTGGCCTGTTCTATAGGTAAGATTCCCGGGCCCGATCAGAAAATCACCGTAGGGGCGGAATTTCTTGTAGATGTAGTGAAGTTCGGGGCCGACCACGAACGTTCTTTGCTTTCCGAAATTGCTCGTGCTCCAGGTAAAGCGCGCCCCCAGAGCCGGTTGACCAAAAACGAATCGTCCCAGGCGAAAATCAGCGCCGCCCGCAATACCCTGGTTCCAGTTGCATGTCTCGTTGCTGCAGTTCGCTGGTGGGTTCGTGGGAAAATAGTCATTCGTGGAATTGAAGTCGGGATTGACTGCGCTATACAACCCGTAGACGTTAATCTGACTACCGCCACCCTTGATTGCGGGCACCACCTGGGCATTCAAGGCGCCGGGCAATATCGCTCCCGCCGCCAGAACTGCGAAAGCTAGTGCTCTAGAGAGAAGTCGCATGTTTTTCGCCCGTGACATCAAATCTTTGATCCTTCGGTGTCTGGAGATCTCGGAAAGCCAGGGCAAAAAACGACCCATCCGCTCCCTGGTTAAGGCTTCCATCTCGTAACGCAGAGTACAGACAAATTTAGAGCATGCGATGCATCCAGTCGTTTCTACCAAGTAACCTCGCTGGTTACAAATCCAACAATAGTTGCAGCGCCAGTACACAATCTGATGCCCAAAAGGCGGCTTGCGGGGTGCTACCCGATCCGGAACCTTATCAGAGAAACCCGCCTTCGATGCTGAAACGGCTAAACCTCGAAGCAAAGTCTGCATCACAGCATGAGGTTCGTCTC
>CAVXRU010000053.1:0-80217 GCA_963763905.1 uncultured Acidobacteriaceae bacterium
AGACCATGGTAGTGGTTATATCCAAATGGGGCAAGCTGGTAATAAGCGCCGACCACTCCCTTGGTTCCAGAGTACAGGTCGTATCCCGGGATTTTTGCGTCCGGGCCAGGCGCACTGCAGATCCCTCGGGTACGCTCGGGATGACAAGGGAGGACGGTTACTGACTTACATTCCGAGAGTCGGATGGCAAAAGGGACGTCCCGATCCGACTCGCAGGCTTTAGGTGAGTAATCACTCTCCCCTTGTCATCCCGACCCGGATTTCCTACTTCGCGCTGCTAGCGACGACCACGTGTGCGGCTCTCCGTAAAGAGAGCCGCATGCAGATCCTCAAAGCCACGGATCTCGACAGGAAATCCGGGGGAGCGTTAGCCGAGGGATCTGCAGTGCGCCTCCCGGACGCAATTCTCTACTTGGAACTCTTCAGTTCCACGTCGTACTTCTTCGCAGCAGCCTCGATCCGCTTCCATGCGGCCTTGCGTTCAGCCTCGGTGACGCCCTCGACCTGGTTGAAACGAGCTGCCGCATTGCGTACGTGCGAGGCGTTTTCCAGCGGCTCCTTGCGCTGCTTGGGAAACGCGAACTTGGTCGCCGGTATTTTGTCGCGTGCTGCCTCGTTTAGTTTGGCCATAGAATTCCTCCCCATCCGCCCTATTGGACGCCGCGACAGCCTGGTCTGGTTGGATGGTTAATCGAGGCGCAGAGTCTCGAAACCGCGGCCGAGCTCAGCACACAGAGCTTCTACGACTAACTGGTGGTCGGCGCGTTCGGGTAGACCCGACACGGTGACCGAACCGATCACGCCTGCGCCTACGACGCGCAGGGGAAAGCTTCCGCCGTGGCTGGCATAATCCGCAATCGGCAACCCGTAGCGGTCGAAAAGATTGGATTGCTTCTGCTCCATCTCCCGCCCGATCGCATAGGAGCTACGATGGAAACGCGCCGTCACATTGCTCTTGCGGCGCACCCATTCAACATTGTCGGGCGTGGTCCCTGGAAGTGCAGTGTAGAAAAGCGGCTGCCCAAAGCGCCGTACATCGACGACCAGGCTGAGTTTGCGGGAAACTGCCAACGCGCGAATTCCCGCTCCCAGTCTCCAGGCTGTCTCTTCGTCAAAGCTGGCAAATTGAAGCTCTTGCTCCTGGAGAGCGATGCGGGCGAGATCGTCGGCTATCGGCATTTGAGGCTACTTTAGCACTCGTCCCGCATGGCGGAACATGGCGTTGCATTTTGACCAGGCAATCCGTGAATTCGGTTGATCATCGAAGGTTCGTTTTGATAAATCTTGGAGCCGTAAAGAAGTCGATGTATTTTGGGGGGCCTTATGCGGTCGATTTTGCAATCAACCAGGCAGACACGAATGACCTGGAAATTAACCTATCCGCTGCTGCTACTTCTTCTGTTTCCATCCACCAACAAGTTGCTGCAGGCACAAGCTATCGGCGGCGGCCAGATTCAAGGCACCATCACCGATGCGAATGGATCATCGGTCTCAGGCGCCACGGTAGAGGCGGTGCAGCAGGCATCGGGTCTGCATCGAACGGTCACCAGCTCCGGCGATGGCGGTTACAATTTGCCGGATCTGCCAGTGGGTCCCTACCAGCTCAACGTCACCGCGCCAGGCTTTAGCACCTATCAGCAATCAGGGATTGTGATTGAGGTGGGAAACAACCTGCGCGTCGACATCAAGCTGCAGGTCGGCGGAGTGTCGCAAACTGTCCAGGTGACCGCCGGCGCCTCCATGGTGCAGACAGAAGATCAGTCGATCTCGCAGGTGATCGACCGGCAAAGGACTGTGGACTTACCCTTGAATGGGCGCCAGGCAACACAGCTCATCCTGCTCACGCCGGGAGCGCAGGCTGCTCCCTTGGGTGATCTGGTCGGCACCAAGAATTATCCCAGCTCGGTGGCCATTTCGGTCGCAGGCGCGCAAGCGACCAACATCAATTATTTGATGGACGGGGCTGACAATAACGATGCGTTCACCAATGTGAACCTGCCCTTTCCGTTTCCCGATGCTATTCAGGAATTCAGCGTGCAAACATCCGGTCTCTCCGCGCAATACGGTTTGCATCCGGGTGCTGTCGTCAACATCGTTACCGAAGCTGGCACCAACGGCTTTCATGGCACAGTGTTTGACTTCTTCCGCAACGGGGACATGAATGCACGAAATTACTTTTCAACCAAGCAGGATACCCTCAAGCGCAATCAATTTGGGGGCGCAATCGGAGGACCCATCCGCCGCGATAAGCTATTCTTTTTCGGAGGCTACCAAGGGACCCGGACGCGCCAGGAAAGCAACAGTATCACCAGCTACGTTCCTACCCCGGCCATGTTGAATGGAGACTTCAGTGAATATGCCTCAGCGAATTGCCAAAGCAGCCGCGAGGAAAAACAGCTGAAAAACCCGGCGACAGGCGAACCCTACCTTAATAACAAGATACCGGTATCGCAATTCAATATTTCGGCGCTCGCGCTGTTGCAGTTGGTCCCCAAAAATCCCAACTCTTGCGGCAAGCTCGTATACGGCATACCGCAGCCGCAAAATGAAGATCAGTTCATTGGCCGCATCGATTGGACCGTCAACGAGAAACAGACCCTCTTCGGAAGATATTTCCTTACCCACTTTACCCAGCCGGCTTTCTACAACGGCAATCTTCTGAACACTCAAAATCCATCGCTGAACGACCAGGCGCAGTCGTTTACCCTGGGCCACACCTACACCATCAGTTCCAGCCTGGTGAACTCCGTTCACATCAGCGGGACCAGGAACTTTATTACCCGCGCCTCGGCCTCCGACCTGATCAACCCCACCACCGTTGGCATCGCCGTCAGTGCTCCGGTGAAGAATTATCTTTACATGAATATTTCCGGAGCCTTCACTGCGGCTTGCGGGACCTGCGAGAGCACCGACATCACGACCAACTCGGTGAATCTGATCGAGGATCTCTTCTGGACCAAAGGCAGAAATCACTGGTCGTTCGGGGGCAACTACGTACACAATTATCTGGTCTACGACGGCACGAACAATGCCAACGGGCAGTTCACTTTCAACGGAAACGCCACCAACGATGGCCTGGTCGATTTTATGACGGGCAATTTGGATCAGCTTTATCAGGGCAATAACACGGGTGTAGATTTCAGCAAGAACTACCTCGGCGTCTATGGTCAGGATAGTATCCAGTTGAGTCCGAAGCTCACGGTCAACGCCGGAATCCGGTGGTCGACGGGTCTGCCGGCCATTGAAACCACTGGGCGGGGCGCGAGTTTTTTCCCCGCCAACTTTGCTGCTGGGGTAAGATCACGCGTTTATCCAACAGCTCCTCCCGGACTTCTCTTCTATGGCGATCCAGGTGTGCCCCACGGTTACTACCATGCGAAGTACACTAACTTCGAACCGCGCTTCGGCGTTGCTTTTGATCCCCGCGGACTGGGCCTGGAGAGTATTCGCGCATCGTATACGCTAGGTTTCCAGGAACCCCCTCTTTATTACCAATCGCACTATGAGGCCATGGCGCCGTGGGGCGATTCCATTACGCTGGTTTCTCCCGCCGGCGGCTTAAGCAACCCCTACGCTACCTACCCCGGCGGTAACCCCTATCCAAAGCCCTTTCCGCCTACCGCGGCTAACGCCTTCTTTCCTACTTCCGGCTCCTATTTTGTCGTACCTACGAACCTGAAGCAGGCTTATTCGCAGAATTGGAATCTAAGCGTCGAAAAGCAATTCTTGAAGAACTGGTCAGTCACTGCTTCTTACCTGGGCACAAGGGTCCAGAATAATTCGGCGGGTAACGAACAGAATCCTGCAGTCTATATTCCGGGCAACTCCACCGGCGCCGCAGGTTCCTGCGGAGCACTTACGACCCTTCCTAAAGCCGGTACTGCCTGCTCCAGCACCACCAATACCAACGCCCGGCGCGCGCTCAGCCTGGTCGACGCGACCCAGGGCGCCTATTACACGCAGGTGACGGAGGCCTACACCGGATTGGGCTCGAACTTCAACGGCCTGCTGGTTTCAGTCCAGCACCGGTTCTCCGACTATTTCACCTTGTTAACCAATTACACCTATTCGCATTGCCTCTCCGGACCTCCGGAGAACGGAGACAATGCGGGAGACCAATTCCAGGACCCCTATCACCCGAATCTTGACTACAGCAATTGCGCATCAGACCTGCGTCAAAATTTTGTGACGTCGGCTATCGTAAGAAGCGACGTCAAAGGGGGATCGATGAAGACCCTGTTGTTGAGTGGATGGCAGCTCGCGCCGATCATCACGGCCACCACAGGGGTTCCATTTACTGCCACCACAGGGACCGACAAATCCTTGACCGGGGTGAACAACGACCGGCCTAATCTTGTCGGCAATCCATACGCGAAAGCATCCCGGCTTCAATGGCTGAATACTGCCTCGTTCGCGGCCAACACTTCGGGACAATATGGCAATACCCGCCCTTACCAGTTTTATGGTCCGCATTACACGGATGTCGATGGGGCGCTCAGCAAATTTATTCCCTTGCACGAGCAGATCCAGTTACAGGCGCGGGCAGAGTGTTTCAACTGCCTGAACCATACCAATCTGCTTGATCCGGGCTGGGGAAATACAAACGGGGCTATCAGCAACGGTACGACAGCACTGAGCAACACACAAACGTTTGGTTTGATTAATGCGGCCAACCAGCCGAGAATCCTGCAATTGAGCATGAAGATCGATTTCTAGACTGACACCCGGGGACCAAGTGCGAAGATTCACCTCGTTCAGGCGTGCCATAGGCGCTATCGTGCTGGCATCGATTGCTGGTTTACCTGCATCGAGCCAGAGCGCCGGCCGTGAAGAAAAGGTTTTGGTCGATGCCTGGTTCAATAGCCAGCAGCGGACCAATGCGGCCGGACAACAAGAGTACTTCCACTACAAGTGGAATGATGTCAGCAACAGTGGCTTTTTTCTATTTGGCCAGGTATTTCGCGGCTATGGCGTGAGCACGGATACGCTCTATAGCGCGCCAACGCTGGCCAACCTGAAGCCCGCGCAGTTCTACATCATCGTCTCTCCTGACATCCCGGCCAAGAATCCGCACCCTCATTACCTGCAGCCGGAAGATGCCAGGCAGGTAGCCCTGTGGGTGAAGCAGGGAGGCGTGCTGATTCTGATGGCCAACGATCCTGCCAATGGAGAAATTGAGCACCTGGATCAGTTGGCCGACCTGTTCGGCATCCACTTCAACCCGGTGCTCAGCCACCATGTGGTTGGAACCTCTCATGAAATGGGCAGGATTGTCGTTCCCGGCGGTGGGCCGTTGTTTCAGCATGCGCACACCCTGTTCATGAAGGACACGTGCACCATCTCGATCAAGGGTCCAGCGGCTCCTTTGTTGGAAGACAAGGGCGATATTTTGATGGCCACGGCAAAGTACGGCAGGGGCACTGTGTTTGCCGTCGCTGATCCGTGGGTCTACAACGAATATACAAATGGACAAAACCTTCCTCCTGAATATGACAACCTCGCCGGTGCTGTCGAGCTGGTGAGTTGGCTGGTGAAGCAAGTACCGAGTTTTATTCCTTAGATGATTCGTTCCGGAGGACTTTTTGAAAACTTATCTGCTGGCTGATCCCGTACGTTATCCGCACATGACAACGGCTGAGCTTCGGGAGACGTTCCTGCTTGATTCACTGTATGAGCCGGGAGCGATCCGTTTGAATTATTTGGATCTGGATCGCACGGTCGTAGGCATCGCGGCGCCCACGGCAACTCCGATTTTGCTTCCGACGGATCCAGCCCTGCGGGCGCAGTATTTTACCGAGCGGCGAGAGTTGGGCGTTCTGAATGTGGGCGGACGGGGCTCGATCGTGGTCAATGGCAAAGGATATTCGCTCGAAAACCTTGACTGCCTGTATGTGGGTAAGGGCAATGCGGAGGTGTGCTTTGCGTCGGAGAATCCATCTTCACCGGCAATCTTCTATCTGCTGAGTTACCCTGCCCATTCCGTCTATCCGGTGGCACTGGTGCGCAAGCAGGAAGCCAGCCCCACGGTGATCGGCAATGCCGAAAGTTGCAATGTGAGGACGGTTTCGAAGTACATCTATATGGATGGTGTGAAGAGCTGCCAGCTGGTCATGGGGGTGACCCACCTGCACGCCGGCAGCGTATGGAACACGATGCCGCCCCATACCCACATGCGCCGGTCAGAGGTTTATCTTTATTTCGATATTGTCCCCGAGGCGGTTGTGTTTCATATGATGGGCCCGCCGGGGGAGACTCGCCATATTCTCATGAACTCACTGCAGGCGGTGGTTTCTCCTGGCTGGTCCATTCATGCCGGGGTAGGCACGGGGGCCTATAGCTTTTGCTGGGGCATGGGTGGGGAGAATCAGGACTATGGCGATATGGACGTCGCCTCGATCACTGCGCTGCGGTAGTTTTCCTCGAAGAATAAGCAGCAAATCCTAAGTTAGATGCATTAATCTGCTCAACGTACCTATGGACATTGCAAAGGAGAGAGTGATAGCTTCTTTGGGATGTGCAGAGGAGACAAACATGGAGCGGAAAGGCAGGGATGAGGCGATGCGATTCTGGCGGTGGTGGGCCGCAAAGGTAAAGGGAATCCTCACGCAGAAGCAGCAGGACCGCGAGTTCGATGCGGAAATTCAATCCCACCTGCAACTTCTCACGGAGGGTTACCTTCGCCAGGGCATGTCTCGACAGGACGCAGCAAGCGCGGCGCGCCGTCAGTTCGGCAACGTCACCTTGCTGCGGGAGCGCCAGCGCGCACAACGGAGCTTTCTCTCCCCCGCGGAGTGGTGGGGAGACATTCGCTTTGGCCTGCGCATGATGATGAAGAACCCAGGATCGAGTGCCGCCGTGATCCTGGCATTGGCGCTGGGAGTCGGCATGAATGCAGGCGTGTTCACCTTCATCAATGCCCTGTTGCTTCGGCCCCCTGCGGTTGTCGATGCACCCGCGAGCCTGCTGGAAATCTGGCTGCACAATCGGCTCTCGGCTGGTGTCCAAAGTTATCTGCCCTTCACCTACCCTGACTACGAGTACTTCCGCGACCACAGCCGTTCACTGGTAGGCGTATTGGCGTTTGATGGGGATGGATCTCAGGCAATATGGAATCGCTCCGGAGCCGGTGTCATCGTGCAAGGCCAACTTGTGTCGGGGAATTACTTTTCGCTATTGGGGGTGAACGCAGTATTGGGGCGCATGATCTCCAATGGCGACGACCAACTGGATGGTCAGCATCCGGTCGTAGTGCTGAGTCATTCCTTCTGGAAGCGACAATTGGGCGCTGACCCGGAGATTCTAGGACAGACGCTGGTGCTGAATGGTGCCGCCTTCAGCGTCATCGGCGTGGCGCCGCCCGGATTTACAGGTCTGCTCGTGGCCACTGCGCCCGACTTCTGGGCTCCATTGGCGACACAGGAGCAATTCACGCACGACAAGGGCAGAATCACCAACACCCACAGCAACTGGCTGATTGCGGCGGGACGGCTGCGGCCTGGAGTTGATCGCGCGAAAGCGCAGGCGGAGATGCATGTATTGGCCCATAACCTGGAACTGGCGCATCCTGACTCCCGAAAAAACATGGACGCGATAGTTTATCCAGCAACGCTCGTACCCGGGCCTTATCGGGGATACGTGAGCGCATTTACCGGTCTGCTGCTCGCGGTATTTGCCCTTGTCCTGCTGATCGCCTGCGCCAATGCCGCCAGCCTCTTACTCGCACGGGCGACCGGCCGTGTGCGGGAGATGGCGATCCGGTCGGCGTTGGGCGCGGGGCGCGGCCGGCTGGTCCGGCAGATGCTGGTGGAAAGCCTACTGCTTTCGTCGATAGCTGGGATGGCGGGCGTGATGATTGCGTGGTGCCTGGCGCGGCTGCTGCTGGGGCTGAAGCCGGCAAGCTTGCCGATTACGCTCGAGGTTCCACTGGACTGGCGGGTGCTTTCATTTACATTGCTTGTTTCGCTGGCCACAGGTTTGATCTTTGGACTGGTTCCCGCATTGCGTAGTGCGCAAGTGAATGCAGGTCCCGTGCTGAAAGAAGAGACGCAGAGCGCCGGCCTTGGCAAGTCGAAGCTGCGCAGCCTGCTGCTCATCGGCGAGATCGCCACGTGCGTTGTGCTGCTGACGGGCGCAACGCTTTGCGTCCGAAGCCTGATGCATGCCAACTCCATCGATCCCGGATTCGATACGCAACATATTGCTGTAGCAACACTCGACCCCGGAAGTCTTGGATATTCGCCTGAAAAAGTTACCTTTTTCTACCGCGAGCTCATGAGTCACCTTCTTGCCCTGCCTGGCGTGACCGCGGCAAGTGATGTGAATCATCTGCCGCTGGGAACTTCGGAAGAAGTGACTTCGGTTGGGAAACGCCTCGGTAATGATCCCGATCGGAGTGTGGTCGACGTGTTTCGAGTTGATCCGGGGTACTTCTCGACCATGGGAATCACACTGCTGCGCGGACGGGATTTCACCCAGAAGGAGAGCGACAGCCCAGAGCCGGGTGTTGTGATTGTGAATGAGGTGCTGGCGCGAACGCTCCGGCCTGGCCAGGATCCTATCGGGAAACGGATCGTAGTTGGCGAGGAGAAGACCGCCAGTGAAGTCATCGGCGTGGTGAAGGCGGGCAAATACCGGACTCTGGGCGAAGGACCGGTAGCTGTGATCTTTCGTGGTACTTTGCCGCCTGCGAGAACCATAGTGATACGCACATCGGGCGATGCGCGAACTCTGCTCGAAGAAGTGCGGCGAGAAGTGCAGCGGGTAGATCCGATGATGGCAGTCACGGGTTTGCAGACGATCGAAGAGTACATGGCACTGCCGCTCTTCCCAGCGCGAACCACGGGATTGTTGCTGGGGGTCTCGGGGATTCTGGCCGTAGCGCTAACTGCGATCGGGCTATTTGGGGTGATTGTCTATGTTGTTTCGCAGCGTACGCACGAGATTGGAGTGCGCATGGCTCTGGGTGCACGGCAAGCCGACGTACTGAAGTTGGTGATCCGGCAGGGGCTGTATGTCACCTTGATTGGCCTATTCATCGGTCTGGCCGCAGCCTGTGCGGCGGGACGGCTGCTTGTGCCACTGCTCTACGGAATTGGCGCGAACGATCCCGCGACCTTGGTGGGGGTAGCGGTGGGAGTGACGGCTGTGGCGATGCTGGCCTGCTATGTTCCGGCCAGACGTGCGATGCGAGTGGACCCCGCGGTGGCTCTCAGGTACGAATAGAGCGCAAAACGTAACTGGCCAACGCACCTAGCTGTGGTAGTGGCGCTCGAACGCGGTGAGAACGCGCGGCCGCTTTTTTGCGTGCATTCCGAGAGACTGCGAGATGTCGCGACAACAACGCAGCAGGTGCTCGGCGATGTCGGGCATGTTGGGGGCCGTAATTCTTGAGGTTGGGCCGGAGACACTAACGGCCGCAACGGCACGGCAATGTTCGTCGAAGATCGGTGCACCTACACAGCGAACACCTGCTTCTATTTCCTGGTCGTCGATGGCATAACCGCGGCGGCGCACCCTCTCCAACGCCTTCATTAATGCTTCTTTGGACGTTATGGTTTTGTGGGTGTAACGCACAAAGCGGATCTTGGAAACAATCTGCTCAATGACCTCGGGCGGCTGGAAGGCGAGCATCGCCTTGCCCATCGACGTGCAGTAAACAGGATTGGAGGTTCCTGTCTTAGAGCTCACACAAACGCGCCGGTTGGGCTCGACTTTGTCCAGGTAAACGATCGAAGTTTTTTGCAGCACGCTCAGGTGCACGGTCTCCCCGACGTGGGCTGCGAGGCGGCGGAAATAAGGGTGAACCCGAGTTCGTAGATCCACTTGCTCGACTGCCCGGTTGCCCAATTCGTAAAGCTTCATGCCGAGGCGGTATCGGTTTTCCGGCGTACGCTCGATCAGGGCGCTGCGCTCCAACACCATAAGCGAACGGTGAGCGGTGCTCTTGTGCAAATGCAGGCGTTGGCAAACTTCCGACAAACTAAGTGCGGTCTCGCTCTCACCCAGCATCTCAAGAACGGCCACGGCGCGATCCAGACTATGCAGCTGATAGGAATCGCTGGGCCGGGAGACAGTTTCTGCGATTACGGAAGATTCCATGATTGGGACTCCCCTCAATGTTCCGCTTTCTGATCTACCGTCCCGCTTTGCGGTACATTCCACTTGCAAAAGCACAACCATGATTTTCGTTGGAGGGCACGGTTGTCAACGGGAAAAGGCCAGGCCTGTCCCGCTTAGCGAGACGAGGCGGCGCGGATATCCGCAGTCTCGAGAATGGGTTTCGGATAGCCTCGCTTGGCCACCGCCAGCATCGCTTGTCCGATCTCTTCTGTGGTCAGCACATGGTTGGGAAAGGCACGATGAAGCAACGAGAGCAGTGGCTTCGCGATGATGTAGATCATTCGGTAGGCGGGGGTTTTGGACTTGGCTCCGTGCAACGGTTGGATCACCCCGGGGCGAAACATGTAAGCAACAGCGAAGGGTAAGCGCAGCAGCGCGTTCTCAGTTTTCCCTTTGACCCGCGCCCACATGCTTCTGCCTCGCTCGGTGCTGTCGGTGCCCGCTCCCGAAACGTAGAGGAATTTCATTCCCGGGTTAACCCGGCAGAGGGTTTCGGCGGCGGCCATCGTAATGCCGTAGGTGATGTGTTCGTAGCCTTCTTCTTTCATGCCTGCAGAAGAGACGCCCAACACAAACAAGCAAGCATCGAAGCCGTTAAGATCGCGCTCGATATCCGAATAATGCCATAGATCGCGATGGATCGTCTCCCGCAGTTTAGGATGTTGGATGCCGGTGGGCGTACGGCCGACAGTGCGAACCTGTTGGACATCCGGATCCAGCAAACACTCTCGCAACACACCCTGCCCCACCATTCCCGTAGCGCCAAAAAGCAAGATGTTCATTGGTTTCCATCAAGCGACTTTGCCCGTTGCTCGAGGTCGACTGGAAGCAGCTTCCTCGGGCGAGCACCGGAATCTCCTGGCCGCAACAAACGTCAGCAGAGCGAAAACTGCCAGAAGTGCGAGCTGAGCGATGAGGAAGGGCGGCTCGTTGCCGTTAGGAGCCAATGCATGCAACGCAGGCACTTTCAAGAAGCACTGCACTACCAATACAAAGCAATTCAGATAAAGAGCAACCATGGCACAGACCACGTAGATCCGGCGCCAACCACCTTCCAGATGCCGAGGGTAGCGTGCGACGATGGCGGCCGCGAGCACCAGCAGCGAAAGAGCGCCGACAATATGAGACGGTAGAAGATGCTTGAACGGGAAAAGAAACCCGGTCGCGCTGGTTAATACGGTGGTGAGCAGGAAGAGTGCAGTCCAGCTGTCGAGCCGTTTTCCAGCGATGAATCCGTAGACTACGATGAGTCCGGACGCGATCCCCACCAGGCTTATTACCACGTGCAAGAGAGTAAACGTTGACAACGACATGCCCAGGATCATAGGACTTTCCTTTCAGAACCGGGATGGTAAGAAGTTACCATGATCGAGCCAACCAAGCCGCTCAACGTGCGCAAGCACATCCAGGTACGGGGCATCGTGCAGGGAGTAGGGTTTCGTCCGTTTGTTTACAAGTTGGCCAAGTCACTGGGTCTGAGCGGATTTGTATTTAATTCCTCTGCCGGGGTCACAATCGAGATCGAAGGTTCCGGATCGGGGGTGGAGGACTTTCTCAAGGCGCTCAAAGAAGATCCACCGCAGTTGGCGGAGATTGCCGAGATCGCTGTCTCCGCAATTGCGGTTGAGGGAGGCGCGGGCTTCTCTATCCTCAATAGCCGCGAGGAGGTCGGCGAATTCGCACTAATTTCTCCGGACACAGGCACCTGCGAGGCTTGTTGGCGAGATTTCGGAGACCCTTCGAACCGGCGCTACGGCTACCCCTTCACCAATTGCACCCACTGCGGTCCGCGCTACACGATCATCCGCGACATACCCTACGATCGCGCGACCACGACCATGTCGTCCTTCAAAATGTGCAGTGCCTGCCAGGCGGAGTATGAGGACCCCGAAGATCGCCGGTTTCATGCTCAGCCGAATGCCTGTGCAGCCTGCGGACCGTCCTTACTGCTGGTAAAGAGCCCCGGTTTATCCGCCGCGCCGAGACCGGATGTCGCGCTAGCCCCGCTGGGTAAGTGCTGGTTTGAGGACAAAGATTCATTGTCGATGATTCGCCAGGCGCGAGCGCTTTTGCTCGAAGGCAAGATCCTCGCGGTCAAAGGGCTGGGCGGCTTTCTGCTCGCCTGCGACGCGACCAACGAAGATGCGGTGACCGAGTTAAGGAAACGAAAACGGCGTCCGCACAAGCCGTTCGCGCTCATGGTGCGTGACCTGGCAGCGGCCAGGCGACTGTGCGAGATATCTCCAGAGGACGAGTTGTCGCTCGCGTCCGTGCGCAAGCCGATTGTCATCCTTCCACGGCGGCCACAGGCGAAACTGGCCGCCGGCATCGCTCCGGGTGACAACACGCTGGGCCTGATGCTGCCCTACACCCCACTGCACTATCTCTTGTTCAGTGATTCGCCCGACAAAGATTCCGAGTGGGCTGCCCTGGTGATGACCAGCGGCAATCTGAGCGAAGAACCGATCGTGACCACCAACCAGGAGGCAATGCTGCAGCTGGGCGTGGTTGCCGATTGGTTCCTGCTACACAACCGCGACATTGCCACCCGGGTCGATGATTCGGTGGTGCGTACATTCGAGGGACGGGAACGGGTGCTGCGCCGCGCCCGAGGATTTGTCCCCCAAGCCATTGATTTAGGCACGGAGATGGAAGAAGTCCTCGCATTCGGTGGCGAACTCAAAAATAGTTTTTGTCTGACCAAAGGCCATTACGCCGTCGTGAGCCAGCATATTGGCGATCTTGAGAATTACGAGACGATGCGTTTCTTCGAGGAGACGTTATCGAATCTGAAGCAGGTTTTTAAGGTGACCCCCCGGGCCGCCGCCTACGACCTGCACCCCGGTTATATGAGCACGCGCATGGCGATGGCATCGGGTATTGAGCAGCGCATCGGCGTGCAGCACCACCACGCTCATATCGCCAGTTGTATGGCGGAAAATCATTTGCAGGGCCAGGTTCTTGGCGTAGCTCTGGATGGCACGGGTTTTGGTACAGACGGCAAAGTATGGGGCGGCGAATTTCTGCTGGCGGATTTTGCCGGCTTCACCCGGCAAGCTCACTTCCGCAATGTCCTGCTGCCCGGAGGCGACGCGGCGGTGCGGCAGCCCTGGCGCATGGCCCTCAGCTACTTACGGGATACTTTCGGGCAGCAAATACCGGCTGATCTGAAACGCTTTCAGCACATAAGTGAGAGGCAGATCGCGCTGGTGGACGCTATGCTGGCGCGGCGCATTCAGACGGTCGAGACGTCATCCTGCGGACGCCTTTTCGATGCCGTTGCAGCCCTGTTGGGCATTGCTTCGGAAGTGACGTTTGAAGGGCAAGCGGCCATTGCGCTGGAGGCAGCGGCAGAACGCGGCATCGGGGAACGCTATGACTTTGAGACTGCCGGCGACCCGATTGAGCTCGACTTCCGTCCCGTGATCGCCGCCATCGTAAAAGATTTATTAAGGGGCCGGCGCGTAAGTGAAGTTTCTGCCTGCTTTCACAATACTTTGAGCGCAGCCATCGGCGAGGTCTGCTCGCAGATAGGCGGACCGAATCAGGTTTGCCTGAGCGGTGGCAGCTTCCAGAACCTATACCTTCTGGGCCATACGGTGGTAGAGTTGCGGCGTCGCGGCTTTGCGGTGTTTCTGCACGCCCAAGTGCCGGCCAACGACGGCGGGCTTTCTCTAGGGCAGGCCATGATCGCCAACCAGCGTTTGCGCAAAGGAGACTGATATGTGCCTGGCTATCCCCGGCAAAGTAATAGAGACGTTTGATCAGGGCGGTATGCGCATGGGCAAGGTCCAGTTCGGTGGGATCGTGCGCGAGGCTTGCCTCGATTATGTGCCGGAGACGCAAGTGGGTGAGTATGTGCTGGTGCACGTTGGCTTTGCCATCAGCCGCATCGATGAAGCAGAGGCCGAGCGCACCTACCAGGCGCTGCGCGATCTGGATCAGCTCACCGAACTGGAGTCACCGGTGGTGGAAGAAGTAGAACCCGGAGGTTTTCGACAATGAAATTCCTCGATGAGTATCGCGATGGCGACGTAGCACGGAAAATTGTAGGCGAAATGCGCCGCATTCAAACCCGTCCCTGGGTGTTGATGGAGGTCTGCGGGGGACAAACACACTCCATTGTCAAAAACGGAATTGATCGTCTCATACCGGAAGGTGTGGAGCTGGTGCACGGGCCGGGCTGCCCGGTGTGCGTGACACCGCTGGAAATGATCGATAAGGCGCACGCCATTGCCCGCCAGCCGAATGTTATTTTCTGCTCCTTCGGCGACATGCTGCGCGTGCCCGGCTCAGAGGGTGACCTGTTCACCATCAAGTCTTTAGGGGGCGACGTGCGGGTAGTTTACTCCCCCATCGATTGCCTGAAGATCGCGCGCGCCAACCCGAATAAGCAGGTAGTGTTTTTTGCCATTGGGTTTGAGACCACGGCGCCGGCGAACGCCATGCTGGCGTGGCAAGCGCGCGAGCAGCAGGTAACGAATGTGTCGCTTTTGGTTTCGCATGTGTTGGTTCCGCCAGCGTTGGAAGCGATTCTTCAGGCAGACGATAACCGGGTGCAGGGTTTTCTCGGCCCCGGCCACGTCTGCGCAGTGATGGGCTATCGCGAATACGTGCCCATCAGCGCTCGCTACCAGGTTCCTATTGTGGTTACGGGGTTTGAGCCGATTGATATTTTGCACGGCACGCTGATGACGGTGCAACAGTTGGAAGAAGGACGCGCGGTGGTGGAGAACCAATACTCACGGGTTTTGGGTCCGGATGGCAACGGGGCGGCGCAGAAGCTGGTAAATCGCGTGTTTGAGGTGACTGACCGCAAATGGCGGGGCATCGGCATGATTCCCATGAGCGGCTTCCAACTGCGCGATGAGTTTGCCCGGCAGGATGCGGAGAAGTTGTTTGATGTGGCAGAAATTGCCACGCTCGAGCCAGAGATCTGCATCAGCGGCCAGATTTTGCGGGGCATCAAGAAGCCGCACGACTGCCCGGCGTTCGGGACGCTGTGCACGCCGCAGCGTCCACTGGGCGCGACGATGGTGTCGGCCGAAGGAGCATGCGCTGCGTATTACGCATACGGGCGGCATCTGCAACCAGAGAAATCGCTCCACCAGATCGCCTCCGCGGAACCCCTGGGAGTTACGGCGGGTCATTGTGACTAAAAATGGCTGCGGGAAAAGTCGAGCCGGGCAGGAAAGCCGTGCCTCAGGGGCTAAAGCTCTACGGCACAGTCGAAAAACCGTATTTCTTGCCTTGCCACCAAGGATCGGGTGCCCCATCCTTCGCGCTGTTTGCGAAGGGTGGGATGCCACCGCTCTTCCCCCCGAGGCGCTACCCCGCAACTTCTGCTTATCCCACCCTTCGCAGAAAACGCGAAGGATGGGGCACCCGGTTTTCATCACCTTGGGTGAGCCACAGATACAAAACAGAGTTTTCCGCAACCTGTAAAGATGGCAACTAAAATGGCGACTAAATCAGCTGCGGTGTTTGGGACTTGTCCCTTGCCAATCTTTGATCATCAGCAAATCGTGCTGGGGCACGGGAGCGGAGGCAAGCTCACCGCCGATCTGATCGACCACGTCTTTTTGCCGGCGTTCAAAAATCCCACGTTAGATAAACTAGACGACCAGGCGGTGGTAACGATCGGCTCCTCTCGCCTGGCCTTTACCACCGACTCATTTGTGGTCACACCCATCTTTTTTCCCGGCGGCGATATTGGGCGGCTGGCAGTGCATGGAACCGTGAACGACCTGGCAATGAGCGGCGCCCGCCCGCTCTATCTGTCCGCAGCTTTCATCCTCGAAGAAGGTTTGGCTGTGGACGACCTGCGCCGGGTGGTTGAGTCGATGCGTGCGGCGGCAGCCGAAGCAGACGTACAGTTCGTGACCGGCGATACCAAAGTCGTCAACCGGGGCAAGGGTGACCAGGTCTTCATCACCACCACCGGCATCGGCGTGGTTGAGGGCGGAGCGAATATTTCAGCCGACCGTGCCCGGGCTGGGGATCAGATCATCCTCAGCGGTTACATTGGCGACCATGGAATGGCGATCATGTCCCAGCGCGAGAACCTTGAGTTTGAGGGGACCATCCTCAGTGATTGCGCTTCGTTGCATGGATTGGTGGCCAGCATGCTGTCCACACCGTCCTCGCGTGGGACGGACTTCATCCACTGCCTGCGCGACCCTACTCGCGGGGGCGCTGCAACCACGCTGAATGAACTTGCCAAGCGTTCCAACGTGGGAATGCTATTACGGGAAAAGTCCATTCCTGTACGTGAGTCGGTCAAGGGCGCTTGCGAGTTACTGGGTCTTGATCCGCTCTACGTCGCCAACGAGGGAAAATTATTAGCCATCGTTGCACCGGAAATGGCGCCCGCCGTGCTCCGGCAGATGCAGCAGCACCCGCTTGGCGCGGACGCCGCCATCATTGGAGAAGTGGTCACCGATCATCCAGGTATGGTGCTCATGAAGACACAGATTGGCGGCACCCGGGTGCTCGACGTGATGTTTGGCGAGCAGCTGCCCCGTATCTGCTGATCAACACTTGACTCTCGGCATAAGGCTTTCCCCGATCCCCAAAAAGGGAAAAACACTCATCGCAAATTTTGCACTCCTGATGGCACGATAATTGCATGAATGCTTTCCTTGAGCGCGTCAATTAACGTCGTTTGACAGTGCTGTGCGACCGGGCGTACTTTCCTCTGGTTCGACGTGGGCGAAAAATCTGAACGCCAATGGCGCGCTTCCAGTTCGCCCCTTGTGGAAACCCAGGCATGTCTCCACCCCGATCCAAAAAGCCGAAGGAGAGTTCCATGGCTGAAAAGGTCAGCAGCATCACCAAGCCCCCCGCCGTTTCTGACGTTCACATTCTTTGGATCACAGCCGGGCTCAGTTGCGACGGCGATAGCGTTTCTGTAACCGCAGCGGAACAACCAAGTATCGAGGATGTTCTACTGGGAGCGATTCCTGGACTGCCTAAGGTACATCTGCACAACCCTGTGCTTGCCTACGAGAACGGGGACGAATTCATGAAATTTTTTTATGAGGCAGAGAAGGGCCTGCTCGATCCGTTCGTGCTGGTCGTAGAAGGCTCGATCCCGAACGAGAAGATCAAGAAAGAGGGCTACTGGGCGGCGATGGGCACCAATCCCGATACCGGTCAGCCGATTACTACCTGCGAATGGATCGATCGCCTGGCTCCGAAGGCCTTGGCGATTATTGGTGCGGGCACCTGCGCAACCTACGGCGGCATCCATGCCATGTCCGGCAATCCGACCGGATGCATGGGGCTGGCCGATTACCTGGGATGGGACTGGCGCTCCAAGGCCGGCCTGCCGATTGTGAATGTACCGGGCTGCCCGGTGCAGCCGGATAACTTTATGGAAACGGTACTCTACCTGCTCTACCAGGTTGCGGGTCTGGCACCAATGATTCCTCTGGACAAGCAGCTGCGGCCGACGTGGCTGTTTGGCAAAACGGTGCACGAAGGTTGTGATCGCGGTTCCTACTACGAGCAAGGCGATTTTGCGACCCACTACGGGTCCTCGAAGTGCCTGGTCAAACTCGGCTGCTGGGGCCCCGTGGTGGATTGCAACGTAACCAAGCGCGGCTGGATGCGCGGCATTGGCGGCTGTCCCAACGTTGGCGGCATCTGCATCGGATGCACGATGCCTGGATTCCCGGACAAGTTCATGCCCTTTATGGATGAACCGCCGGGGGCCAAGCTTTCGACCAGCGTCATTGGCACCTACGGCCGCTTCATTCGCACGATGCGCGGTATCACCAACACCACGGTGAACAAGGAGCCAAAGTGGCGGCATCCTGGGGGCACTCTGACCACTGGCTACCGGCCAACCACTTACTAGGAAACGCGCAGTCAACCGAAAGGAACAAATTTCATGGCGACTTATCCAGATACCGTACCTGAGGTCGATCAGAGAAAGCGCAACCTGGTCGAGATGAATTGGGATCCCATTACGCGGATCGTCGGCAGTCTCGGCATCTTCACTAAAATCGACTTCGCTAATCGCGAAGTGGCCGAGTGCCACAGCACATCCTCAATCTTTCGCGGATACAGCATTTTCATGAAGGGCAAAGACCCGCGCGATGCCCACTTCATTACCAGCCGCATCTGCGGCATCTGCGGTGATAACCACGCCACCTGCGCCGTCTATGCGCAGAACATGGCGTTTGGCGTCAAGCCTCCCGCCCTGGCGGAGTGGATCATCAACCTGGGCGAGGCCGCCGAGTACATGTTCGACCACAACATCTTCCAGGACAACCTGGTGGGGGTGGACTTCTGCGAAAACATGGTGAAGGAAACCAATCCGGGCGTCTGGGCGAAGGCCCAATCGACCGCCTCTCCCAATGGTGACAAACATGGTTACAAAACCATCGCCGAGATCATGACCGCGCTCAATCCCTTTACCGGGACGTTCTATCGCGAGACGCTGGCCATGAGCCGCATGACGCGGGAGATGTTCTGCCTGATGGAAGGCCGGCATGTGCATCCTTCGACCTTGTATCCAGGCGGAGTGGGCACCGTTGCCACCATCCAGCTGTTTACCGACTACCTGGTCCGGTTGATGAAGTACGTCGAATTCATGAAGAAGGTCGTGCCCCTGCATGATGACCTCTTCGACTTCTTTTACCAGGCAATGCCCGGGTACGAGAAAGTCGGCCTGCGCCGGACCTTGCTGGCCTGTTGGGGATCGTATAACGATCCCGATAGCTGTGATTACACCTACAAGAATATGGCGGAGTGGGGACGCAAGATGTACGTCACACCCGGGGTGGTGGTGGACGGACAGCTGGTCACCAACAGCCTTATCGACATCAATCTGAATATTCGTATCCTCCTCGGCAGTTCCTACTACGATGATTGGCAACAGGCGGAGACGTTTGTGGCCAGAGATCCACTGGGCAACCCGGTGGACAAGCACCACCCCTGGAATCAGACCACCATCCCCCGCCCACAGAAGCGCGATTTTGGCGGCAACTATACCTGGGTGATGTCTCCCCGCTGGTACGACAAGCGGACCGGCGATCATCTTGCGCTCGACACCGGTGGTGGGCCGATCGCGCGGCTCTGGTCCACGGCGCTTTCCGGGTTGGTCGACATCGGGTATGTGAAGGCTACCGGCCACAGCGTACAGATCAACCTGCCCAAGACGGCGCTGCTGCCGGAAACTCAATTCGAGTGGAAGATTCCGCAGTGGAGCAACACGCTCGAGCGGGACCGGGCTCGCACTTATTTCCAGGCGTATGCTGCTGCGACCGCGCTCTACTTCGTAGAAAAGGCACTGGCGGAGTTGAATGCCGGCCGTACCTCCACCTGGACTGACTTCAAGGTTCCCGAAGAAGCGATTGGCTGCGGGTTCCACGAGGCGGTTCGTGGGGTGCTTTCCCATCACGTGGTGATCCGCGAAGGCAAGATCGCGAACTACCATCCTTATCCTCCCACGCCGTGGAATGCGAATCCGCGCGATGTCTATGGAACTCCTGGCCCTTATGAAGATGCGGTGCAGAACACACCCATCTTTGAAGACAATGGTCCGGAGAATTTCAAGGGTATCGACATTATGCGCACGGTGCGTAGTTTCGATCCTTGCCTGCCCTGCGGCGTACATATGTATGTCGGGGATGGGAAAGTGATCGAAGTGAAGCACTTACCCATGTTCGGGGCGGCGGGGCCCGAATAATGGCGGCCAAAGCTGAACAACCGATAGCCGCACCGCGGCGCGGGGAGTTTCGCGGCCAAAGTGAACAGGTAGAAAAACTAGCGGCTAAACTTGACCAGTGTGGCGACCCGGAAGTACGGGCCGCCGCGCTGGAGCTGGTTCAATCGGTGGTTGAGCTACACGGCGCGGCCCTGCAACGGCTGATTGACCGGTGCCTCGAAACCACAGACGGGGAACGCGTGCTGTCGGCGGCGCTGGAGGACAACCTGGTCGCCGGGATGTTCCTGCTCCATTCCCTGCATCCTGACGATATCGAAACCAGGGTGGTGCGTGGGCTTGAGGCGGTCAGGCCGTATCTCAAGTCTCATGGTGGTGACTGCGAACTGGTGAGCGTGCGCGATGGTATCGTCCGGCTTAAGCTGCACGGCACCTGTGGCAGCTGTCCATCGTCATCCCTCACGCTCAAGAACGCGGTGGAAGAGGCGTTGTACGACGCCGCACCGGACATTCTTGAAATCATCGCGGAGAATGCTGCGGCTGAGCACTCGCCCGCTTCCAATCTAGTTGTTCTGAAATAAAAGGAGAGAACCATGGCGCTTGAGGGCACACGCAGAATACCTTCTCGCACTCTAGGCACGCCTCAAGGTGAGGCCATTGTCAGATCGGTGAATCGATACGAAGACGATGCAACGGGAATCAATGTCGAGGATCGCAAGCCGATAGACTCGCGTATGCCTCATATGCCGCCGGCTTAGCAACCACAAGAGGAGGGTGCAATGAACGCGGTTTTTGGCTCTAGCCCCTCCACCAGTCGGCGGGTGCCCCACATCTCGCTCGTTTTTCGCGAGATGTGGGATTCCACTAGTCTCGCCCCGGACCTCCCACTACAAAGTGGATTTTTCCTCGGTAAACCCAACTGGAACGGATCAGCATGGCGCAACAGCAGCTTCCCTTTTTAAACCGAATTGCCCGACGGCGTCCGGCAGCAGAGCGTTGCGAGCTTTGCAGCGTTGAGCTGGGCCCGGTGCACCAGCATCTGCTCGACCCGGTCACGCGCCAGATTTCCTGCTCGTGCGACGGGTGCGCTGTTTTGTTTTGCGGACAGGCCGGTGCCCATTACCTCCGCGTGCCGCGTCGCATTCGCGCGCTGGCTGATTTCCAAATGCCCGATTTACAGTGGGAGTCGCTGATGATTCCCATCAATCTGGCCTTCTTCTATCGCGATAGCGCGGCAGACCGGGTCAGGGCTATGTATCCCAGCCCGGCAGGGGCCATCGAATCGCTACTCCCCCTTGAATCGTGGGCGGAGATAGCCGCTGCGCACCCGGCGCTCAAAACCATGGAGCCGGATGTTGAGACCTTTCTCGTCAACCGCGTAGGCACCGCGGCACAGTACTACATTGTCCCCGTGGATGAGTGCTATCGACTGGTTGGATTGATCCGCATGCACTGGCATGGGCTTTCCGGTGGAACGGAAGTCTGGAAGGAAATCAATAGTTTCTTCGCCGTCCTCAAGGAGCGAAGCGTTGAAATAAGAGAGCCGGCACATGCCTGAGCTGCATTTCAAAATCGAAGCTGCCGAGGCGGTGGCCCACGCTGCCGCTCCCCTGATTGCGCTCAAGCTGCGAATCACGAACCTGCCCGCGGAAGAGGCAATCCACACGCTTACGTTGCGCTGCCAGGTACAGATAGAGCCGGCAAAACGGCGCTACGTTCCCCAGGAGCAGGAAAAGCTTCTAGACCTCTTTGGCACACCGGAGCGTTGGAGCCGCACCGTCAGGCCCCTGCTGTGGATGAATACCACCGTCGCTGTGCCGGGATTCACCGGCAACGTGCTGGTGGACCTGCAGCTTCCCTGCACCTTCGACTTTAATATCGCCGCCACCAAGTATTTCCACGCGCTGGATGCGGGGGACATTCCGATCTGCGTAATGTTTAGCGGGACGGTTTTTTATCAGGGTGAAGACGAGGGTCTGCAAGTGGCTCAAGTGCCCTGGGACCGCGAAGCAAATTTCCGCCTGCCGGTATCGGTTTGGAAAGAGATGATGGAGATGCACCATCCGAATACGGCGTGGCTATGCCTGCGGCGCGATGTCTTCGAGCAGCTTTACGAATACAAGGTGCGCCACGGCATCCCTACCTGGGAGCAGGCGATCACCCGGGCGCTCGCAGCAGAAATCACAGACGAGGTGAAGGCATGAACTTCGCCGCGGTGGAGAAGATTGCGGCAGCGATTCTCTACGAGGGATATATTCTCTATCCTTATCGGCCGTCTGCGATCAAGAACCGGCAGCGTTGGAACTTTGGCACTCTCTACCCTCGCGTTTACGCCCAGGCGCAGCGTCCCGAAGAACCTTATCGCCTGGTGGCCGAATGCCTGGTGGAATCGGATGCTGAGGCCACGCTCGATGTAAGACTTCGCTTTCTGCAATTGCTGCGGCAACCGAACGCCCCCGCGCTGGCATGGGATGAGGCAGTGGAAAGAACTTCAGAGCACACCAATCTTTTGCTCACCGATTTGATCGCGTCCCCGCTCTCGTTGACCCTTCAAATGGACGGAAACCTGCAGATCGATCTGACAATCGCCGTCCAGATGCTTGACAGTGGAGCGGCCAAGCTCCACCTCGATATGCAGAACACGAGTCATCTTCCCAGTGGGGCGGGAGCACAACGAGATGAAGCATTGCCGTTATCCTTCGTGTCAGCGCATTTGCTGCTGGGGATTGCTCACGGACAGTTTGTCTCTTTGCTCGACCCTGGGGAGACTTACCGGGAATCTGCCGCGGCTTGTGCCAACCAGGGGGTTTTCCCGGTTCTAGCCGGAGACGAACCGGAGCGAAGCATCATGCTTTGCTCCCCCATCATTCTCTATGACTATCCCAAGATAGCCCCTGAGAGTGAAGGCGATTTCTTCGATGGCGCGGAGATGGACGAGATGCTCACGCTGCGCGTGCTCACCCTCACCGATGCCGAGAAGCAGGAGATGCGGAACGGCGATCCCCGGGCGCGCAGGATCCTGGAGCGGACAGAGGCGCTGACCTCCGATGCCATGCTCAAGGCGCACGGAGTTATCCGCGGACTGCGCGACATTCGAGGAGATGCATGATGATCGGCGACTGGAATCCTCTGGAAGAAGCAAAGGCGGCGCCTGAGAGCGTGCGCGTATTCGGCGTCGAACTACGGGTTGGCGATCGCGTTCGCCTGTGTCCTACCAAGAAGGCGGACATTATGGACATGGCGCTCACCGGCAAGATCGCTGTCATCGAAGCCATCGAGCAGGACTTTGAAGACCAGATCCAGCTTGCGGTGGTGGTGGACGACGATCCTGGCCGTGAATTTGGCATGATGCGCCAGCCAGGCCATCGCTTCTTCTTCTCCCTGGACGAGGTCGAACCGGCATGAAGATTCTTGTTGCCGGCGTAGGCAATATCTTCCTCGGGGATGACGGCTTTGGGGTAGAGGTGGCGCAATCCTTGGGTAAGCGGGAAGTGCCGGAAACCGTGACTGTGAAAGATTTTGGCATTCGCGGATTCGACCTCGCGTACGCGCTGCTTGACCCCTGGGATGGCGTGATCATCGTCGATGCCCTACCCCGCGGAGAGGCTCCAGGCACGCTCTATGTGATAGAGCCGGATCGCTCAGGAGCGGGCGAGGCGGACATCAATCCGCATGGCATGGATCCAGTGCGGGTCCTGAACCTGGCTGCCTCGATGGGAACTATCTCAGCCAGGGTATTGGTTGTGGGCTGCGAACCGCATGACTTTGGCGATGAGCTCGAAGGTCGAATGGGTCTATCATCGCCAGTACAGGCGGCGGTGGAAGAAGCGTGCACTACGGTGCTGGAGCTGGCGGCAAGCTGGCAAACAAATTCAACGCAGTTAGAGACAGCGGAGAGGTGACAGTATGAACGGCAAATTAATTCTTGGCGCACTCGGTTTGGTCATAATCGGTTTGGTGGTTACGGTGGCTCCGGACTTGCAGCGGTACCTCAAGATCCGGTCCATGTAGGGAGAAGTATGCACGAACTGTCGATTGCGATCAGTATGATCGACCAGATCAGCGAAGAGTCTGAGACCAGGGGCGGCCTCGAAGTTGAGGTGGTGCACCTGAAGCTGGGGATCTTCTCCGGAGTCGACAAAGAGGCACTGCTCTTTGCGTACGAGTTAGCGTGTGAGGGCTCCCCTCTGCAGGGGTCACGATTGGTGATTGAGAGCATCCCACTCGTCATCTATTGTGACGCGTGTCAGAAGAACCGCGTTCCGCCGTCGGTCTATCAGCTCAGTTGCCCGGATTGTGGAACACCGGGGCAGAAGATCGTCACTGGCCGCGAGATTGAGGTCGCATCGCTGGAGGTAGTTGCATGAGCACTCGCATGGTGGAAGTGAGGGCCAAGGTTATGAAGCAGAATGACCTGCTCGCCCGCGCCCTGCGTGAGCGGTTTACCACGGAAGGTACTTGTGTCATTGGCCTGGTTTCGAGTCCCGGCTCGGGCAAGACAGCCTTTTTGGAGAAACTGCTCAGTGGGCTGGCGCGCGACTCTCGCGTGGCCGCCCTGGTGGGCGATCTGGCCACAGAAAACGATGCAGCCCGGCTGCGCCGTGCGACCCCCAATGTCCGCCAGATCACCACGGGGACGGTCTGTCACCTGGATGCGCAGATGGTCGAAAAGGCGCTTGAATCCTGGCGGCTGGACCGGATCGACTTCCTGTTCATCGAGAACGTGGGAAACCTGGTTTGTCCCTCCAGTTACGACCTGGGGGAGGAGCTGCGGTTCGTTCTGTTGTCGGCAACCGAGGGTGAGGACAAGCCGTTGAAGTATCCCACCATCTTCAACAGCTCCGATGTTGCGATCATCACCAAAATGGACCTGGCGGAGGCTGCGGAGTTTGACCTTGCGGCAGCCCGGCGCAACATTGAGAGCGTTCGCCCCGGGATGCAAGTGCTGGAAGTATCCGCAAAAACCGGAGCCGGCATGCAGGCGGTGTTTGACCTGCTGCATGCTCAGCTCGCCCGCGCCCGCCACCCACAGGTGGCCGCAACCCTCTGAAACTCTAGCCTTCGTTGTAAGAAGCCCTTATATCCAATGATGAGAGGCGAGGTCTGCGGCGTAGAGCAAAGTGTCGGGAACGCTGACATCGGCAGGGCTTAAAGAGTCTGCGTGAGAACTTGGTCTTGGAAGGGCACGGCTTCAGCCGTGCCGCAATTGGTTGAGAGTTCCCGGGCTTTAGCCCCTGAGGGCATGTTTTATCAGCGCATAAGAGAATTTGGAGGATGGAAAAACGTACCTCAGCGGCTAAAGCCGGGTATTGCAGTGTCATTTACGGCACGGCTGAAGCCGTGCCCTTCCAGGATCGAGTTCTCACTTCCGCTATTGCCCTCTGGATCGAAAGCCTCAAGGTTAAGATTTGTTGTACCCGCGTCAGTAAATATCTGAAGCACAAAGGAGCCATACGAATGAGCGGCGTTGTCGATGAAGTGCTGAAGGCGAATCGGAAGTACAGCAGTGGGTTCGGGGAGAAGGGCAAGCTGGCGCTTCCTCCGGCGCGGCGATTCGCCATTCTCACCTGTATGGATGCGCGCATGGATCCCGCGAAATTTGCCGGGCTTGCGGAAGGGGATGCGCACGTGATCCGCAACGCCGGGGGTCGCGCCAGCGACGACGCGATCCGGTCGCTGGTAATCAGCTACAAGCTGCTGGGCACACGTGAGTTTTTCGTCATCCACCACACCAACTGCGGGATGGAGTTCTTTACCAATGAGGTTATCCGCAGTTTGCTCGACCACAGCCTTGAGACTGCCGACCTGACTCCCGACGGCTTCCGCGATGTCGGCAAGGGCCCCGGGTCCCGGGCGGGAGAGTTCATTGAATGGCTCACCATTGCCGACCCGATGCAGGCAGTGGTGGACGATGTGAACCGGCTTCGCAACCACCCGCTTATCCCCAAATGGATCCACATTTACGGGTACGTTTACGATGTAACCAGCGGAGAACTCCTCGAAGTGGAAGGCGCCAAGAAGGCCGGCGAGGCAAAGTAGCGTTTCTGCTGTTGACGATAATTTCCGAGGAGGCTATCATCCGCCTACTATGGAACTGACAGGCAAAATCGGATCACTGATTGGGAAAAAAGGCGGACAGGTGTGGTCCCTTCCACCGACAGCATCTGTCTACGACGCCATTGCCATGATGGCGGAAAAACAGATTGGCGCCCTGCCGATCCTCGAGGACGGAAACCTGGTCGGCATCGTCTCCGAGAGGGATTTCGCCCGCAAGGTCTTCCTCCCATGCAAAGCTTCGAAAGAAACCTCGGTCACTGAAATCATGAGTTCCCCGGTCTTCAGTGTCACTCCCTCGCAGACCGTAGAGGAGTGCATGCACATCGTTACCGAGAAGCGCTTTCGCCATCTGCCGGTGGTGGAAGGCGGAAGGGTCGTAGGCATGGTTTCGATTGGTGACCTGGTGAACTGGGTCATTACCGAGCAGAAGCAAACCATCCACCACCTGGAATCCTTCATCGCCGGGCAATACTAGCGCGACTTCGCAGCCTTCTTAGCATGCGCCGAGAGTGCCTTGTGGGAGACGGTGGAGCGTGGCTCCTTCTTTAAAGCATTTTCAGTTGCCCGCGACCGTTTAGCAGACGTCTTCTGTTTTGTTCCGGATTGTCCCTTACGGTAATCCCTCTCTGCGCTTGCTTGCGTGGATTCGCTGGTTTTTCCCGCCTTTGGCGGAGGCAGGGGAATCCCGGCGCGGCGGGCTTTGCTCAAGCCAATGGCGATCGCCTGCTGTGGCGAACGTGCACCGTGCTTCCCTTCCCGAACGTGCTCGATTTCTTCGTGTACAAATTCTCCGGCTGCGGTGGAGGGAGACTTCCCTTCCTTCAGATCCTCTTTTGCCTGCTCGACGACTTCCTTTTCCGGCATACTGCCTCCTTTCTTCGTCATTATGATGCGTTTAGTCGCCGGCGAGTCGAAGTCCCCGGATTGATCCGATGACGCTGCGCTACGTACTAAACTCAGGAAATGAACTCGACTTCGGATCCGAATCAGAAGCTTCAGACCGTCAGCATTCATTCCGGACGACATGTGGACCCGGCCACCGGCGCGGTGACGACGCCCCTTTATACTTCGACCACATTTGAACGGGATGCAGATGGAGAATTCTCCCGCCACTACTTCTACAGCCGGATCGACAATCCAAACCGCAGCTCGCTCGAGCAATGCCTCGCGGACCTTGAGGGTGGCGTGGGTGCGGTGGCGTACAGCTCAGGGATGGCGGCCACCCTGGCCGTGTTCCAGGCTCTGGATCCCGGCGACCATGTGGTTCTTCACCGGGATTTGTACTTCGGTGTCCGCGAGCTGATTACCGGGCTCTTCGCCCGTTGGGGGCTCAAGCATTCCTTCGTGGACATGCGGAACGTGCAAGAGCTGCGCTCCGCGTGCCGTCCGGAGACCAAGCTCCTGTGGCTGGAAACCCCGACCAATCCTCTTATTGAGGTAGTGGAAATCCGCCCGGTGGTGGAGTGCGCTCGCGACCTAAAGATCCCTTTGGCTTGTGAGAATACGTTTGCCACGCCGGTGCTGCAACGGCCGCTCGACCTGGGCGCTGATCTGGTGATTCATGCCCTGACCAAATATATTTCCGGTCACTCCGATGCCCTGGGGGGCGCGGTAATCTTCAGAGAACAGTCGGAGTTGGCGCGGCGGATCAAAGAATTCCAACGGGTTGGGGGAGCGGGGCTTTCCCCGTTTGACTGCTGGCTGATTCTGCGCGGCGTGCAAACGCTGGTGCCTCGGATGAGGCTGCACTGCGAGAACGCCCGGCGGGTGGCTGAATTCCTGTCGACCCACCCGGCCGTGGCGGTGGTTCACTATCCCGGATTGCCCGGCGATCCAGGGCACGCGATTGCGACCCGGCAGATGCGCGACTTTGGGGGGATGCTCTCCTTTGAGGTTCGGGGCGGACGCGAGGAAGCCTTTGCGATGACCTCGCGGCTGAAGTTGATCGTGCGGGCTACCAGCCTGGGTGGAACCCACAGCCTGATCGAACATCGCGCGTCGATCGAGGGGGTGTTTTCGAGGTCTCCAGAGTCATTGCTCCGGTTCTCTGCAGGGCTGGAGGGCGCCGAAGACCTGATTGCGGATTTGGATCAAGCGCTGCTTGCATTGACTTAGACAAAATAATCATGGTGGCGAGGGACGAATTCCACAGGCCGATGCCGCGCGAACGCATCCCAGCCTCATGGCAAGATAGTTCGATCACCCATAGTGATTACCGTTTTTAAATTTGTCTCGGAAAACAGCTTTAAGGGTGCGGAACATACTCTGTTTTGTATCAGGGCACGACTTCAGTCGGGCCGTAAACGATTGAGAATATGGCGGGCGACTGAAGCCTAGGCCTCAGTCGCTAAATCGCAATGTGCCGTCCCTCCGGGATTGGCCTCGTAAATCTAATCCTACCCGGCACTGCCGTGCCAGGCTACAGGCTGTCCCGTCCCCGAGGGCTATGTCTGCCGTAAGAGCGAGCATGCTCAGGGGCTTTTAGCGCTGGTGGTGTACGTAATCCTCCAAACGAAATGGGTGTGGAGTCCGTATGAGAACTGGGCTTTGTATCAGGGCACGACTTTAGTCGGGCCATAAATGAATTGAAAGAAAATGGGCTTTAACCCTGGTGGCTGTTTCTCAAGCGGTCCGCACCCTGCTAGTGTAGTGCGTCATACAGATGGACGTTTATCCATCCAGGCAGCGAAGCAACCAGAACGAGCCACAAATGTTCGGGTGCCCCATCCTTCGTGGCAGAGCAAGAGATACTCGCTTCTATTAGTGACGCAGTACACTAGCTGGCCGAGCGAGCCTTTGGGCAAAGCGATCGAAAAACGTGATCCTCGGTGACTTCGGCTGGCGACGGAGAACTTACCGATGATGAGTTCACAGGTATGTGTCCCATAAGCAAGGTCACTCGGCAACTTGCCGAAATCGTAGATTCATCTGCGGGGCTCGATGAGCGCATTGGCGTCAACTTAGCGCGCGCGGCGTTCGTGGAGGCGGCAAAAAAAAGCGGTACTTCTGGCCCGCAAAATAAACTGCGAATTTCGTCCCTCGCTGGTGAGCGGAACCGTTTCCTGCTTCCGTTAATTGGCACAGCGATCCCCGGTTCTTGCAGCCAACGTAAGGCGGGTTATTGGATTGCCACAGTGTGGCCATGCGACAAGATTCAAAGCCGGCGGCGAGAAGCCTGTTCTAACCAAGCCTTCGCCGCCAGCCTCAGCTGTATCTCGCGCATGACGATTGTCAAAACGTCAACTTCCTATTTCGCCTGCACTAGCCCCGCAATAACCGCGGCAACTTTATCGAGTATCTGGTTCCAGCCCTCCATTTGACCGCTATTTTTCGCGCTCTCCATGGGTTCATTTCCAATGAAGGTGAGTTTCGTCTGGCCGTTTCCGAGATCCTCAAAGAGGGTCACATCGTGCGCACCGTCTATGGCCTCATGTTCTATTCCTAATTGCGCAGGGTCAACCTTGTTTCCCTTCGAGTCCGAAAAGTACATGGAGGAAACGATCTTCTCGTGCAGAACAATCTCGTGGTATTCACCCGCATTCCAGAACTCCTGCCCATCCGGCGCCTTCATGCAGCAGAGAAATTTTCCTCCAACGCGAAAATCCATCTGACAAACGGGCGCAGTAAAGCCCTTCGGTCCCCACCACTGCATCACGTACTTCGGGTCTGTCCACGCCTTCCAAACCAGCTCGCGTGGGGCATCAAAAATTCTTGTAATGACCATCCGCTCAATTTCGCTAACCGTGTTTTCTGTCATCTCTGACCTCCTCTTTCTTCATTTGCTTTACAACTACATCCAGTTTGTCGAAGCTCTCTTCCCAGAAGCGGCGATAGCTGATCGCCCAGTCGCTGACTGTCTTAATCGCCTCTGGCCTAAGCGTGCACACACTCTCTCGTCCACGCTTCGTCTTGATCACAATCCGCGCCCGCACCAGGTAGGCGATATGTTTTGAAATCATCTGCTGCGAGAGTGCAAACGGTTCCGTCAATCCATGCACAGAGGCTGGCCCGTGGGAGAGTCGTTCGATCATTGCCCGGCGGGTTGGATCAGACAAAGCCGCAAATGTTGTACCCAATTTATCCACAACCATATGGTTGTTAATAATCGAGTTAATGTCAAGTGTGAATTTTGCGAATCTTGATTTCTGTTCCCTTATCTCTGAACCCTGACACCTGCGCTGATGGATACGCTGCGCAGGAGGGCGAGCCGGCAAGGGTTATGGCGCTGCCATCAGGGGCAGGAGGAATGCGGATTGTCTCTGGAACCTTCTCGGTGTCTCACCGCCCTGTTGGGCAAGTGATCTTTGCCAGACGACTCGCTAGGACCTACGCGGTGAGTGGTAAATCGCCAAATCACTCGCCAACGACAGATTCGTACCGAAATGTCGGCTAGTGTCAGGAAACAGGGGTGGGAAGGCATCCTCCGCTAAACATGTCCTATGGGCGTTTGCCGGACCGAACCAGAAAGTGTTTACTTCCATATAACTGACGAGTGGGCGACCAACCGGACAACTCAATGCAAGCGCGTTTCGAATATGCGGTTCTGAGCTTCCACGCACTGTCATCGGGGAAAAGGCCTTGCGCGGTAACCGCCGTGTTAGCTTTGGTACATTTTCTTTGACCCTTATGAGCTCAAACGTCGTCCGCCAATCTAACCCTTCCCTGCGTGCGGCCCTTCGGCTCGCCCTCCTCTTCGCCGCCATCAAGCTCCTCCTGCAGTTCACCCTGACACTCTGGACCCAACACATCGGCTACAGCTACTTCCGCGACGAGTTCTACTACATCGCCTGCGGCCGTCATCTCGCGTGGGGCTTCGTCGACCACGGCCCCATCGTCGCTCTGCAAGCACGCCTCGGCGAGCTCCTCTTCGGCGACTCTCTATTCGCCATCCGCATTCTCTCTGCACTCGCCGGAGCCGCCACCGTTTTCCTCGCCGGCCTGCTCGCCTGGGCCCTCGGCGGCCTCCGCCCCGCACAGGCGCTAGCGATGCTCGGCGTCCTCGTTGTTCCTGTCTACATCGCCCTCGACGGTTTTCTCTCCATGAACTCCTTTGAGCCCGTCTTCTGGATGCTCTGCGCGCTCGCGCTAATTCGTCTCATCGACGGCGCTCCGCAGCCATTCTGGTGGACCATCTTCAGCCTCTCCGCCGGCATCGGCCTGCTCAACAAACCCTCGATCCTCTTCTTTCTCATCGCCGCCGGCATCGGCCTGCTCCTAACGCAGCAACGTCACATGCTCTTCACTCGCTGGGCCGCAGCCGGAATCGCATTAATCATCGTCATCACCCTGCCCTACGGTTTCTGGCAGATTCACAACCACTGGCCCACTCTCGAGTTCTTCCACAACGGCAAGGTCGGAAACAAGAACGTCATCCTCGGCCCTATGGGCTTCTTCCTCGCCCAACTCTTGCAGATGCACCCCGCCAACGCCCTGCTCTGGATCACCGGCGTCATCTCTCTTCTGCGCGCACGCTCTATCCCCCACGGCCGCTGGATCGGCTTGACCTTCCTCATCTTCTACGTGCTCATGTTCGTCCTGCACGCCAAGGACTACTATCTCGCCCCCATCTATCCAGTGCTCTTCGCCGCCGGGGCCATCGCCTGGGAGCGCCGCCTTTCTGTAAAGCCCCTCGTCGCCGCAAACCGCGTCTTCGCCTTCCCCATCTTTGAATGCGCGCTCATCCTCACCGGCCTGCTCGCCCTGCCGATGTCCTCGCCCATACTTCGCCCCGCCGCCTGGGTCCGTTACACCACGGCGCTGCACCTGAAGAGCAGCAAGAACGAAACCGCCGCCAGCGGTGAGCTCCCGCAGTTCTACGCCGACCGCTTCGGCTGGCAGCAACAGGTGGCAATCGTCGCTCGCGCCTTTAACTCCCTTTCACCTGTAGACCAGCGCCGCGTCTGCATCTTCGGCGGCAACTACGGCGAGGCCGGCGCCATCGACTTCTTCAACCGCCGCGATCAACTCCACCTTCCACCTGCCCTCAGCGCACACAACAACTACTGGCTCTGGGGCATGCATGGCTGCGATCCCGACCTGGTTATCGCTGTCATTGATGACTCTCCGGACGATGTCTCGAAGAAATACGAGTCCGTCACCATCGTCGGCGTGCGCGACACGCCCTACGCCATGCCTTTCGAGCACGGCAACATCTACCTGCTTCGCGGCAGACGCCCCTCCGCGCCCCTCAACTGGGCCAACGAGCGCCATTACTACTGAGCGATACCCAGCTCTTCGCCCGCGAATCCAGGTCGTTATGCGTCGCGTTTGAACTCATCCTGTGCATTCGTACGCACACAGATTTCTCGTTCAACACCTTGGCTCCGCACATCACAGAAACATTGATATTCACGGGTTGGTCCCCACAAAGCCGGCTTCTCACCTTGGCACTCCATCCTGGCCGGGCGGTTAACCAACCACCCGGAAGTTACCCCCAAAACCGGCGTAATGTCCGGGTAGCGACAACTCATTCGTTAGGTGTCCCAAAATGGATCTGAATGAGCGATATCACAGTAAGCGTCAACAACTTGTGCTCTGATATTGGGATGTTAAGGTGGATTCGCCACCTGGATCGAACTGGGGAGATCCTTATGACTCGGGTACTTCAGGTCTTGGCACTGCTGGCCGTTTTTTCCAGCTTTTGTCTCCAACCTGCCGTCCCTCAAGAGCGCTCACAAGGGATCTCATTGCACATGTTGCCTAAGAGGGTGGCAGAAATTGGAGGATCGCCGTGGGGGTTCAGTATTGACAAAGCTCCGATAGGATTTGATGGCAACCAGAAACTCCTCGAAACCGCCGAGGATGTGTTGAACTACGTTCGACAACAGAAACTGAGTGTTCAACAGAATGGAATCTGGATTGTCACAACTGCACCAGAAGCATATTCAGATCAAGAAGTGGCGGTACTCGAAAGGGTCAAGGCTATGTGCCGGAAGGAGAAGATTCCACTCTTCATTTGCCGTGCCTCTCTATTACCGAATGGCTGGACACGCTTCGACAAATGATTGGTCGGCGCTGGGCTGCCTGTGTGAAAAGGCGACGTTGTCGAATTACCGCCTTCTCTGAAACTTGTGTTCCGCGCTGGCTAGGTTGGGAGCAACTTACCGATAATCACCTTCGGCTCTGGCTGACTTCCTAGAAGTGATCATGTCTACGCCCAGCGGACTGTCATTGCCACATGCCTTCAAAGTCGTGAAACAACTGGCAAAAGTGCCAGTATCCGGCTCGTGTAATACCTGTTATGGCGTCTCCCAGGGAGCGGGAAGCGAACCAGCGAATTGTCTTCTTGGGAAGTGCCTGTTAGGACGGGAGCTTGGGGGCGTGTTCGGCGCAAACGGCTGAGACAACTCCGAGCTCCCTTACACATCCCACAACGTGGGTCGCAATATTAGGACAGCCTGGCCGGTCGCAGACATATTCCGTGAGCAGTTCTTCGCGCCCGTCCGGAGTTGTGAGGCCCGTTTTGATCGTCACCTGAGGAATGGAGAATCCCCTACCCAATATCTGTATTATCTGATGCAGCACGGCCTCTTGAGGGTGCGACACGCTCCGGGAACCAAAGTTCGCACCTGGCGGGCTGAAAGGTACGGCTCTTTAACCGTCCCTGTTGCCCTTTCCCCGGATAGCCGCCTCAAATCCGCTATTCCTTTAGGTCCCGTTATTACCCCAAAACCAGACTTTGCGGACTGCGGAGAATAGCTGTGCATGTCGTCCAGACCTCAGACTATTTTTGTTTAGAACTGCGGCGCGGCCAGAGAACGTGCGCAGGTAGGTTATGCGCCATCCCCGCCGGATACGCATCCGCATTCGTCATGGGTGGGAACTGCGGGTACACGGCGGTCGTCCAGGGGCCAGTTCATCGATGGCCGACAAGGTTTACATCTTGAAATTCAAACCCCCAGCCCTGGAATGAACGATGATCTAGAATTACTTACTTCATCGTCTCGGAGCACAATCGGAGCGCAATATGAGCCGGGTCCTCGTTATTGGAAGTGACACCCAAGTGAGCCGCGAGATCGGCGATGCACTCTCCGCCACCGCTTTCCCCATGGAGTACTCGGCTGGGGACGCCGACGCCCTGCAGCGATTGCGTATGCGATCGTTCGGAGTCGTAATTACCAGTCCAGACAGCGCTGTCGATGAAGATTTGGCTCTGCTGGAAGAGATGCGCGTCATCAGGCCTGGGGTAAAGTGCATCGTCCTGGCTCATCACAGCACTCCCGGCGAAGTCATCGCTGCCCTGCGCGCCCGAGTGTTCGCATGCTTCACACCTCCCTTTGATCCGGACGATATCGCGAACCTAGCCTGTCGCGCAGCATCCGACAGTCAATGGCGAGACGACATACAGGTTCTATCAGCCAAGCCCGGCTGGGTCTCAGTCCGCGTAAACTGCCGCCTCATCACTGCTGAGCGCCTTATGACATTTGCGAAAGAGCTTAGCGCTCAATTGCCTGATGACACACGGCAGGAAACAATGCAGGGGTTGCGAGAGATATTGCTGAATGCAATGGAGCACGGGGCGGCGTTCAATCCCGAACAGGTGGTCAGTTGGAGTAATCTATGGGCGTCTCAAAGAAAGAGATCTCACCATGCCCCATCGATGTGACGCTAAGCGTCATCGACGGGCGATGGAAGGGCACAATCCTCTGGCGACTGTTGGACGGGCCGATGAGGACGAACGAATTGCGGAAGAGTATTCCTGAAATTACAGAGAGGATGCTTCTCCGTCATCTACGGGATATGACAGGGGCTGGGATTCTGGAACGTCATCAGGAGCAAGGCTTGCCCCTGCGAGTGCGGTACTCGCTAACGCCTTACGGACGGACGTTGGCCCCAGTATTGGATGTTCTCTGTTCCTGGGGAAGAGAACATTTGAAACGAGATCCCGCTACCTGATCCTTGCTGAGAAGTTGTTCACTCTTCCAGCGGCAAACGAGATGCTGCCGCTGTCGGCCCTGTTCGCAGGCAAGTACCGAGAAGGCGGCTTGGGTTTACAAATTCTGTTCACTTGGCCGTAAAACGTCATATCGGACAGTTGACCGCCCTTCGCTTCTCTCGAAGGAACGCAAAGCTACTCTCCTAGCTCGTCATGAGAATCCGCAACGAAATCCGCCCTACGGCCTCGGAACCCACGGTGGCTAAAGCAAACGCAATTGGACCATGCGATCCCGTTTGCGGCTTTACGGAACTACGGACACCGGAGGAACTGGCTCTTGCCTATACTGGTCGCGGCACGCTGAGAAGGAAGAATGGTTCGCATCACAGAGATCGCGCCAGAGATTTACCGGATTTCGGTGTTGTTCCTGAAATCAATCTGGGGTTCAGCCATTTTCTTGTCAGGGACGAGGAGCCGCTGCTGTTCCACGCAGGGTTGCGGGGTATGTTTCCTCACCTGCGGCAGGAGATCTCACGGTTGATGGACCCATCGAGAATCAGGCATATCGGGTTCAGCCATTTTGAATCGGATGAGTGTGGCGGCCTGAACGAGTGGCTCCAGATTGCACCCGCGGCGGAACCTGTTTGCGGCTTAGTGGGAGCAATGGTGAGCGTGAATGATTTTGCGCTGCGGCCTGCGCGCGTGCTGACCCGCGACGACGTGTTCTCGACCGGGAGATACAGGTTCCGGTTCATTCCCACGCCGCATGTGCCGCACGGTTGGGACGCCGGTGTTCTGTTCGAGGAGTCAGAAAAGACGCTGTTCTGCTCCGATCTCTTCCACCAGTGGGACCAACTCGAACCAACAACCTCCAGCAGCATCATCGAACGCTGTAAGGACGCATTGGTGCAGACGGAAGCGGGCCCATTCGCGAACTATGTGCCATACACGCACCACACGGGTCTCGTGCTGCATAACCTGGCGGAATATAACCCGAAGACGCTCGCTGTCATGCACGGCTCGAGCTATTCGGGCGATGGCGGGCAGGCCCTGCGAGACCTCGCAACCGTAATGCGGGAGGTGCTTGGTCCAAAGGCTGAACAGGGCACGACATCGATTGGAACCGTCGGCGGTGCGTGAGCCGCTATCGGCCGGCAACTCCTCAACTGTCCGGTTTGCCGACTTGAACGAAGCCGCTGGCGCGGCGGAAACTGCCTGGGCGTGGAGCAGCCAACAGCGGTAGCTGAGGTAAGGTTGGGTCACAAGGAAGGAGGTTCCTGTGACCCATTTACGCAAGAGGATGCTGGAAGAGCTCCAGCGGCGCAACTATTCCGAGGGCACGACTCGAGCCTATCTGCAAGCAGTCCAACAGTTCGCCGTACACTTTGGAAAATCTCCAGACAAGTTAGGGCCAGACGATCTGAGAAGCTACCAGGCCTATTTGCTGGTTGAGCGCAAGCTGGCCGTGGGGAGCCTGGTGGCCCGGGTTGCGGCGCTGCGATTCTTCTTCGTTCAAACGCTCAAGCGACGCGAGTTCCGAGAGGAGTTGCCCTACACGAAGTCTTATCGCCGGTTGCCGACGGTACTGAGTCTGGAGGAGGTCGCCCGGCTTATCGATGCTGCCGGCAACCTCATGCAGCGTGCTCTGCTGATGACGCTTTACGGCACGGGGATGCGGCGAACAGAAGTGTCGATGCTCAAGGTGCGTGATATCGACAGCCGGCGCATGATGATTCGTGTCGAGCGCGGCAAAGGCGGCGACAGTCGAGATCTGCCCCTCAGCCCAGCGCTATTGGAAACGCTGCGTGAGTATTGGCGATGGAAGAAGCCTCGGATCTATCTCTTTCCCAGCAGCATCGGTCAACGAGGCGATCAGGACAGACCCATTTCCGACAAGACCGTTTGGTATGCCTGTAAAGAAGCTGCCCGCCATGCGGGCATCACCAAGCATGTAACGCCTCACACCTTACGCCATAGCTGGGCTGCCCATTTGCTCGAGGCGGGAACGGACTTGCGGACGATCCAGGTTCTGCTTGGCCATGGAGACCTGGAAACCACCGCCAAGTATCTTCATCTGTCGCAGCGGCACTTACAGAGTATTAAACCCGCTGGAGAGTTTACAACTCTCCAGCGTTAGCCAGGAAGGCCGCAGCTATCATCGGAAAAAAAGTTAAATGGTGCGGCCTGCCGTAGAGATGGCTGACATCCTTCGCGCCCGGGGAGACTGCTTCCGGGAACAGAACCGCTCCTGGCTGGGCTACCAGCAGCTCAATGTGTTGCGGGCCATCACCGCATGTCGCACGGCGGCGCTGGGAGGTCATCATACGTCCAAGTGAATTGTTCTAAACGCTTAATGAGTGCCTTGGCGATTTTAAGTTAAATGAGAAGGTCACGCCGGAATGCGCCGTTCGCCAATACTTCAAGAGCTGAAACAATCAGATCTCATTCACACCGCAAAGTCACTGCGGGATCAACCTCCGTTGCTCGACGCGCAGGCAGGAAGGCCGCTAACGAAGCAACAGCGAACAGGAAGCACGGCACGATGATGAAAGCGACTGGATCGTGGGCGTCAATGCCGAACATCATGCTGGCGAGCAGGTTTGAGACCAGACCGCACAGAATCACGCCCACTGCTCCACCGATAAGAACTGGCTTCATAGCCTGCCAAAGGACATGCCGCACCACCGTCCTTTTGTCGGCGCCAAGAGCCAGGCGAATACCGATCTCACGCACAGAGCGGCTTACACTGAAAGACACCATTCCGTAAACGCCGATAGAGCAGAGCAAGAGAGCCAGAATGCCTAGGCTGCCGGAGAGACCGGCGACAATGCGCGAAGGCCCGCGCCAGAGTTCCAGATAGTTTTTCAGCCGCGTGACATTGATAGCCAGGTTCCGATCGATGGAATGCGCTGCAACAGTCATGCCCTTGGACGTGTCGTCGAAACTTGCGCCATAACGAACCAGAACGTAGTTTCGTGCGTTATCTTCAGGGCCGAAGGGGTAATAGAGATAGTTCGAAGTGGATTCCCCGAGATGCGATACTTGCGCGTCCTGCGCAACTCCGATCACGATGTGCTCATGCCTTTCAGAGTCCAGCAGAATCTTGCCTAAAGGATCCCGCTTGGGCCACAGCCGCTGTGCCGTTGACTCTGTGACAATAATGCTGGGTGCGGCACGCGTCTCTGCCGATGTGAAGTCCCGTCCGCGCGCGATGGATATCCCCAGAAGAGAAAAATAACCGGGCGTGACATGGTTGTATTCGATTGGAATCTGATCCGAGTGGCCAGGCAGCATAAAGCGGCTTTCGCTAGTGTCACGCGCGAGGGGCGCATTTTCAACCTGCGCAACCGCGGTCACGCCAGGAAGGCCATGAAGCTTCTCAGCGAATTGCCGCATGAACTGCGTCGCGTGCGGCTGATCGTATCCCTGCTGCCTTAAATTCAGGAGGGTTGCAGCCACTCCTTTGATTTCGAAACCAGGATCGACCGTTTGTGCGTAATACAGCCCGCGCAGCAGCAATCCCGCAGCCAGTAGCAACACCATGCAGATGGCTACCTGCAAGCCAACCAATGCTTTCAGCAGGAAGCGCCCGGCTTGCTTTCCTGAAACCGCATAGGCGCCGTCACCCTTCATGCTGCCGCTCAAGTCGGCTCGTGTGCTTTGCAAGGCGGGAATCATGCCGAACGCGAAGCCCGTACCAAGCGTGAGCAGAAGAGCATATAAAAGCACATGCAGGTCAGGCGCGGCGTTGATGGCCATGGGAGGAAAGTCACTCGGCAGATGACTTATAACAAAACGCACAAGAGGCCCAAATAGCCAGCAGGCGACCACCGAGCCGAGGATACCGCCGGCCAGCGAAAGCAGCAGGCTCTCTGTAAGCAGCTGGCGGATAAGACGGCCTCTGGCCGCTCCTAAAGAGAGACGCAGCGCCATCTCATTCTGCCGCACCGAAGCGCGCGCCAGCAGAAGATTGGTGACATTCGTGCACGCGATCAGCAACACCAGAGCGAACGCCGTCAATATGACGGAAGATACCGGGATGAGGAACTTGCGTTCTTCGGGGCTCGAAAAGAACCGTGCTGTGCGAATGGCAAGCGAAATACTCCTGCCCGGATACTGGTGATTCATGCGCTGTGCAATGACATCCAGATCGGCGCGAACTTCGTCGAGAGTAAAGCCGGGGCGTGTGCGCCCAAGCATTGCCAGCCAGCTTGTGTTGTCCTTCGCCATAAGGTTCCAACCCGGCTCCAATACATTCTGCATGGTGACAGGAATCCAGAAATCACTCGGGAACAACTCTGTCCCCACAAAACCGGAACGGGCGACGCCTATCACGGTATAAAGCGTCCGATTCAGAACGATCGGCTTACCGATGATTGCGGGGTCTGCTCCAAACTGGTTGCGCCACATCGCTTCACTGAGCACTGCGACAGTATTGCCGCCGGGCGTTGAGCAATCGGCATCTATAAAACCGCGTCCCAGCGCAGGATGTTCTTCCAGCACATCGAAATAGTTGCATGAGGCAAGAGTGCCAAGAATCTGACGTGAATTAGCGCCGGCAAGTGTCGCCTGAGCATCGGGCTCATAGGCTGCGACGCCGGAAAAGACATGGTTGTGATCGCGATAGTCGCGATATTCCGGCCAGGAAACGTAGCCCGCATTGTTGCGAATGTCGCGATTGCCCTGGCCATGAAACTGGAGAATCTGACTGATGCTTAGCACCTCCCTGGCACGCGGAACAGGAAGCAACCGAAGCGCCAGGCCGTTGATCACCGAGAAGATACCAACATTTATGCCCACACCAAGCGCGATGGCCAGTATGGCCGCGATCGTGACACTAGGGCTGCGGCCCAGCGTTCGCACGCCAAAGCGTATATCCTGCAGGAACTGTTCGAGCCAGGTAGCGCTCCAAACATCGTGCGTCTGCTCTTTGACCCGCGTGACATTACCGAATTTGCGCATAGCTGCGTAACGGGCAGCTTCCGGAGACATGCCGCGCTCGATGTTGTCTTGCGTCTCCCTTTCGAGGTGTTCGAGAATTTCTTCCTCTAGCTGCTCGAGCATTCGTTTGCGGCGCGTCATCGACCCTCCTATTCAACCGGCCGCAGGATTTGGGCAATCGCCGCGGCCAGTTTTTCCCATTTGCTGGTTTCAATCCTTAACTGCTTTTTCCCCAGCGCTGTCAGTGCATAAAATTTCGCACGGCGATTGTTCTCCGATGTGCCTTCTTCGACAGAGATCCATTTGCGCTTGATGAGGCGGTGCAATGCGGGATAGAGCGATCCCTGCTCGACCTGAAGCACTTCGTCTGAGCGGAACTCGATGGCCTTCGCGATGGCATGGCCGTGCAGAGGCCCAAGCTGCAGGGTTCGAAGGATCAAAAGATCCAGGGTTCCCTGCAGCAGTTCAATCGTTTCCTGTTCACCTTTAGTAGACATTCTAGGTGAATATAGGCGTGCACGGGTAGAATGTCAAGGGGAGGAGAAATGAACCTTTCTGCGTTCCCACATTGACGACCGCGGGGGAGTATGCTGAGCGCCGAGGGTTTGATCAGCATGCAACGGGTCACGTTGGATGGTACGAAGATCAAAGCCAACGCCAGCGGAAACACCTTTCGGCGCAAGGAGAAGCTCGAAGCTCATCTCGTTCTGGCGCAGAAGCAAGTCGAGGAGATGAACGCACAGGCCGCAAACGAAGAGAAAGTGGCTAAGCGCCAAGCTGCTGCGCAACGCCGCGCTGCGCAGCAACGGAAGAGTCGCCTGGAAGCGGCCGTGCGTGAGGTCGAGCGTCTGCAAAAGATCAAGCACCGTGACAGCGATCAATATGTAGCCAGAGCCTCCGGCACCGACCCGGAAGCGCATGTGATGAGAAACGGTGAAGGTGGCACCGTGCCTAGCTACAACGTGCAGTTGGTCACCGATACCACCCACGGATTGGTAGTGAATGTAGAGGCAACGACCGACGCCGTCGACTATAGGCAGCTGGAACCAGCTCTTCAGCGTTGCAAAGAGACTCTGGGACGGATGCCAAAGCAGATCGTTGCCGATGGTGACTATACCAACCATGCCTCAGTGCAGGCTGCAGCAGCCTCGGGCGTCGACTTCTATGGGTCATGGCAAGAGAGCTGGAAGCCGACGGAACAGGATGCCCAAGGCCGTAGCGGGGCCTTCATGAGCAGTGCGTTTCCCTACGACGTTGAGCACGATCTCTACCTCTGTCCCGCTGGACAACAGTTAACTCACAAAACTGTCATCAATCGGGGGCACGGTGTGCTCACGCGTTTGTACAAAGCGCCCGCGGCGGCTTGTTGCTCCTGCGAATACCGAGATAAGTGTGCCTCCAAGAAACCGCGGCCGAAGTGGAGGCGGATCATCACGCGCATCGAACAACCCACCGCGACGGTCGCCTTCAAGGCTAAAATGGAGACCGAAGAGGCAAAACAAATTTATCGTCAACGGTCGCAGATCGCTGAGTTCCCGCATGCCTGGATCAAAGAGCGATGTGGACTCCGACAGTTTCGATGCCGGGGACAAAAGAAGACATCGATGGAAGCTACCTGGGCTTGCCTCAGTTACAACATCATCCGGTGGTTCAGCATACGGCGCAGGCTCAATGCCACAGCCGCCGCCTAGAGAGGTTTCCAATGTGCCAGAAGGTCGAATTCGCCGGTCGGGCGCATCTCAAGTCGAAAGTAACCCCGTATTGGCTCCGCAACGTCGATACGCCGCACCACCCGCCCCTTCGTGCTACGTCCAGAGATAAAGCTGAGCTAGCCGAGCCCTGGTTCGTTCCGGGCTGAATCGAATTTTTCACAGCTTCCAGACGGACAGTTACCGTTTCTTCAAAGATCCTATCGGTCCAGTAAACGTCCCGTCTTTCCCTCCCGCCTCCTTTCTAGCTGGACTGCCCCAACTCGGTTCCGGCGAGCAGTCAGGTCTTCGGCTTCGGTTCTTCGAACCGGGGAGTCTTCGAAGCCTCGGGCCGGTTGCCTTCAATTCACAGCTTCCAGATTGAAGGGCCACGGGTTATGGCTCTGCCCCCGCCCTTTCAAGATCTGCGAGGTGGGCAAGGTACCATTTGCCACGGTCTGTGATCTCCAGGTGGTTCCGCACATCATCGCCTGCACTAAACAGCGACCGGATGCCCTTGTTCGGACGTCTTGCTATCAAGCCAAGAGATAAGAGCCGTCTCAGCTCGTTCTCAAATGTATCCGACTTCCTGAATAGGAATGGCTCGCCTGACGCCAGCTTTTCGAGATGGACGAGCTCGTAATCGGAAACGAAGTTCTGCAGCAAGAATCGTAGAATTGTCTGTAGGTCGGTCCCTTGACGGACCTGTTCCTCCTGGACTGCGCGGATTTGAGTGCTTGTCCTCGTCTCCGAGAACCCGAGCGTGCGAATCATTTTGCGAATGTTGTCACATGCAGGCCCAACAGCAGCTTGATGGTTGCCGTCCGCGCGAGGCCAGTCATACGTAGTTGTGGTCAGGCCGGCTAGGTCGCTCGGAATCTTTATCTGGTCGCCTCGCGCTCGGATGACGAAGGTACGTTCCCGGCCCAATCGGCCCATGAACAAGCCTAGCTCGAATAAAACATTGTCGCGCGGACCCAATGTGGCAACCTCACGACTCGTTAACAGGTCGTCCGCCGTAAGCATGAGTGCCGCAAAGTCAAATCGCGGGAGTGCTTTGATCAAGCTGTCGATGAACGTACCACCGACGTCAAAAAACCCTTCCTTCCAGAGTGTCACTTCCGCGTCCTCATCGAGGAGCGCACGTACAGCACGTGCGAGGTCTAGTCCTTCGGAAGAGGAGCCGACAAATAATGCTGGCTTATTCATATAATTTCCTCCCAAGGCTTGCTGTACTGCCTAAGCGAATACTTCTCTCTAACTCTCAGCCGGAATTTCTGTTTTGTCATCCTGTCATCCCAGAGTTCAAGCAACATACACCGTATCCACGGCGCTCGCTATTTCTCTGTTAGACCTTTGCCCCAATCATGAAATTGCCCCGACGCGCTACATCTGACATTATTTCGAAATTATTGTCGAGTGACGGGAAAACTGGAATTTGGTCGGAATCTATGCGTCAGACGCATAAATTCCTGACGCATAAATTCCGGGTCATTCCAACAGTATTGAGCAAAGCATTGCCAACTACCAGGCGCTGGGCGTGCCTTTGAAAAAAAATGCTCATGGGTCTACCCTTCTACGGTTACAGCTGGAACACGGTCGATGATGTGAATGATGGTCTTTTTCAAAGCGGGAAGGGGGTACATGCCGACAAGCCCTAACACTACATCCGCGCACTCGCCGCGTCCTCTTCCGTCCACCGCGATCCGCGCTCGCGGGCGCCCTGGCTTTTTGACGGCGAGTTTTTCTGGACGTATGAAGACCCGGTTTCGGTCCACTACAAGGTCAGCTACGCCGCGAACCAGCACCTCGCAGGCATCATGATCTGGGAACTGAGCGGCGACACAGCGGATGCCGAGCTACTCCGCGTCGCGCACCGCTCCCTCCGGCGCCCCATGGTGACCAGCGACGTGGAGGAAACATCCGCGGAATCACTGCCGGCTTCCTCCACGTCACCCTTGAATTAAGACACGCTCCGAGACCTGGAAAACGTAACCCGGAAGGTTACCTTAGCCCCAAACTGCCGTTGCCTCGGCGCGCTGGATGAATACGTAATCTGTCCGAACAGAGGATCATCCACGTCAGTGGCCGGCTGGCGAAGGTCGGACGAGCGCTTACAGCGGCGGCAGTTGGAAGGCCTCAGGGTTGGTGAAGTAGTCGTTGATCCATCCCTATGCGTGATTGCAATGCAGTGTACCCACAATGTTGGGACGGTGCGGACCATAGGTAGGCAAAACCGAAGCGCGGTTGAACATCCTTCCAGTCCGTATTGGTGAGAGTGCGCTGCCTGGAACTGGCGAAGACTTCTCCGCCGGTCAGTTGCGGCAGCCCCGGCACTTGGAGCGGGGATTGGCCAGTGGTAGCGTCCTCCGTTTGCAGAGTGCTGTTTTGCGTCTGGCGACTTCGTCGTAAATGTTTCCTTGACATTCCTGTAACATTCGCGGGATGCTACGCCTGTTGTTGCAACTCAAACGGTTCAGGTTTTCATGCAACCGGGGTCCAGGTTTCAAGATTCGCCTTTTCGGAGGATGCCCCACAGATGCATACTTCAGGCTCCCAACCCTGTAGCCGCCGCCTCACGTTTTTCTTCCTGCTCACCGCACTTCTCCTCGCCATACCAGCCAAATCATTCGCCCAGGGATATTTCGGCACCGTGAGTGGAGTGGTCACCGACCCCTCGGGTGCGATGATTGCGAATGCGAAGGTGACGCTGGTCGACCAGGAGAAGGGTTTCACCTTCGATGGGAAGAGCGATGCTGCCGGCCGTTACATCTTCCGCGCCGTGCCTCCCGGGGTCTACAGGGTTTTGGCCGAGGCGCCAGGCTTCTCGCAGCAGGAGAAGACCAATATCCGCGTGGACGTGAGCACGAATCCGTCGGCGAATCTGCGAATGAGGATCGGCTCCACAACATCGGTCGTTGTCACCGCCGACGATCAGCACCTGGATACGGATGATGGAACCGGTGCAACGACGGTGAACCGGAACCTGATCAACAACCTGCCGCTGATCGACCGTTCGGTAATGGAGTTGGCCTATCTCGCGCCGGGTACGACGAACGTCGACGATCAATGCGACATCAACTGCACGGGTACGAACTTCACCTCGAACGGCAGCCGCAACTCGACCGCGGATGTGCTGATGGACGGCGCGACGGTCACCAACTTCGAGCCCAATGGCGGCATAACGCAAATCACGTATGTACCCTCGCCGGAAGCGGTGGACGAGATGCGCGTTGTGCAGTCGAACTTCAGCGCCGAGTATGGTTTTTCAGGCGGCTCGGTCGTGAACATGGTCACGCGTTCCGGCACCGATCAGTTTCACGGGGAAGTCTACGACTTTGTCCGCAATACCGTTACCGACGCAAACAACTGGTTCAATGACCAGGCCGGCATTCCGCTGCCCCCGGTACACCGGCAGGAGTTTGGCGGCACGTTCGGCGGTCCCATCTGGCGTAAAAGGATCTATTTCTTCGTCGATTACGACGGCACGCGCCAATCGAGTGCTGGAACCTACCAGGCCGGTGTTCCCTCCGCCGCGGAGCGAAACAACGGCGACTTTGGCGAAGTGTGCGGCGCAAACGGGGGCACATTCGATGGCACGGGCCTGTGCACCGTGCCCGCGGGACAGATCTACGATCCGTATGTGTCTACCTACGTCTCAACCGACCAGGGAGCGGGCCCGTTGCGCCCCAACTTCATCCCGTATAACAACATGGGCACCTACACGAGCCCCGGTAACCAGTACGCGAACCTGCCCGTAGGCCCGGGAAATCTGATCGATCCGGTCGCTCAGAACATGATGAAGCTCTATCCCAACCCCCAGTCCTTGCCGAACGGAACGATCTACGATAACTGGATCGCTTCCGGCGCGAGCCGCACGCCGAACGATCAGTACGACATCAAGATCGACTACCGCATCAACGAGAAGAACCTGCTGAGCGGCAAATATTCTCAACAGTGGACCAGTTCTCAGCCTTTCAACTGCTTCGGCAATTTTGTCGATCCCTGCGCCGGCGGCAAAAACAAGTCAGGATCGCACCTTTTTGCGCTCAACGATACGCATACCTTCAGCCCGACGCTGTTGCTGAACATCATCTTCGGCTTCACCCGCGGCATGGAGGATATCGATGCCTATAACGGCGCCGGCGGCGTCACCGATCCGCTGGGCAAGCTGGGCTTCCCGGGGTATCTCAACTCCAACGGCTTCACCGGCGTCCCGGCAATTTTTATCAACACTTACTACTCGGCCGGATACACGAGCATCGGCGGCGACCCTTACGGCAACTACCGGCAGGGGCAGAATACGGGACAGCTCACGGTGGCCCTGGACAAGGTGCTCGGGCCGCACGACCTCAAGGTCGGGTTTGAAGGCCGCATCCACCAGATGAACTACATCCAGACCAACGCGCCCGAAGGCATCTTCAACTTCGACGTGACCGGTTCGGCGGGCTGCCCGTATACGTATGAGGAATGCGGCGGCGACTCGATGGCCAGTTTCATGATGGGGCAGATCTCCCTCAACCCCTCGTCCGGGAGCTACTACGAGATCCAGGATAGGCCGGCGACGGAAGACCACCAGTTTGCTGTCTATGGGCAGGAGAACTGGAAGATCAATCCCAAGCTGACCCTGAATCTGGGCTTGCGGTGGGACGTCTCCATTCCGCGGACTGATCGCTTCAACCGTCAGAACTGGTTCGACCCGGCGGCGACGTACTCCATTGGCGGCATCGCCGCCAGCGGCGGTGAGGTTTTTGCCAGCGCAAAGCAGCGCCACATCGTGAACACCGACTTCCGCGATATTCAACCTCGATTTGGCTTTGCGTATTCGGCCAGTCCGAAGACGGTATGGCGCGGCGGATACGGCATCTACTATTCGCAGTCGCGCAACGGCGCGAGCGGTGTCACCCCGTATGGTTCCCAGGGCTTCAACCAGTACACGAACATGATTCCGACGTTCAACAACGATGGCGCCACCGCGTATCTGCATTTGAGCAACCCCTATCCGAGCGGCCTGATTCAGCCGCCCGGTAATTCGCTGGGCCTTTTGAACGATGTGGGTCTTGGCGCCACCGGCCCGTTGCGCAACATGGTGGCTACGCCCTACGAGCAGAGCTGGAGCTTCGGTTTCGAGCATCAGCTCCCATCGAATATGCAATTCAGCCTCACCTACGTGGGCAAAAAGGGCGTGCATCTCTACTTTTCCGGAGAGAACTACATCAATCACCTTGGACCGGAGGTGGAAGGCTATAGCTCCGACCAGATTGCCAATCTCTTCAACTACGTCGACAATCCCTATGCCAACGCCATTACCAATGGCAACAGCTGTCTTTCTTCTCCGACTGTCCCGCTGTTTCAACTGCAGGTGCCATATCCACAGTTCTCCTGCGGCGGCGTCTCCACGGAGGCATGGCCGATCGCCTGGTCTATCTATCACGCGTTGCAGGCCGTGTTCCAGAAGAACCTCTCGAAGGGTTTGCAGGTGTACGCGACGTACACCTGGGCGAAGTCGATGGACGATTCTTCGGTTCCCGACGACAACACGACTTGGCTAGGCAGCTTTACCAGCCTCCAGGATCCGAACAAGCCGTGGCTCGAGAAGAGCCTTTCCACCTTCGATATTCCGCAGCAGTTCCAGGTGAGCTACACCTGGCAGCTCCCGATCGGGCGTAAGCAGCTCATCGCAGGCAATATGCCAGGGTGGCTCGACACGATTATCGGTGGCTGGAATACGAACGGGCTATGGCGCGCCACCGAAGGGCGGCCGATGAACTGGCTCACCTACGACGGCACCTCGCTGCCAACCTATGGAAATCAGCGCCCGAACCTGGTGGGTAAGCCGCGCCGCGCCGGCGGCAAGGACTCGGATTGGATCAACGGTTACGTTGCCAACCCGGAATCTCTGCAGCTGCCGACCCCTTACACGCTTGGCGATGCTCCGCGTGCCGACGCATCGATCCGCGTCCCGGCATCGTTCCAGGTTAACGCGAGCGTGAATAAGGTCTTTCCGCTCTCCTCAGTCCACGAAGGTATGACGCTGGAGCTGCGCCTCGAAGCCAACAACGCCTTCAACCATCCGGTCTTCGGAACGCCTGATCAATCGATCGACGATCCGAACTTCGGCGTCATCAACTATACGTCGAACTCGCCTCGACAAGTGCAATTGGCAGGGAAGATCAATTTCTAAACTCTGCATCCCGGCCCCGGCGGCGGTGCGGCGCGCCGGGGTCGAGTTTAGTCGGGCCATTAGTCTGCGAAATGCCCGCGGCGTATGATTTACGGGTGTTTCCCCGCACGTCCGGACGCTTGATCCTTCTCATCGTTCTGTTAGCCTGTTCGGCAGCGTTGTCGTGTCCTGCGCAACAGGCCCAACCGTCTACGCCCGCCGAAATCCGTTACCACTTCGGCGACGACCCGGACGGCAAGCTGGGCTGGGCAAATCCGAACTTCGACGACAGCACCTGGCCCGTGGCCAACGATGGCCGCTGGCCCATACCGCCTCCCAAATCGGACGGTTTCATCTGGGTTCGCTTCCATATTCCGGTCCGGAGCGACGCTTCCGGCCCGCTCGCCGTCCGCAGCTCTCCGCCCTTTCTCAGTGCAATGGACCCCGCACGTCAGGCGCTGGAAATCTATGCGGGTGGTGCACTTGCGGGCAGACAGGGCAGCCTTCCGCCCCAGGTCGACCTGGACCTTGACCACAGGGATGCTGTCTTCGACCTGCCGGCGTCCGCCGCGTCATCGGGAACAACGGCCCTCGTAGCGCTTCGGACCTGGTATCAGCCAGCGTCGCGCGGACCCACCTCGATGACAACCTGGAATATCTCTGTAGACGAGAGCCGTGTTCTGCAGCTTGCTCATCGTGCTGACCACGCCACCATCGCCTATGCAAACCTACTTGACCTGGGGCTCAACGCCCTCATGGTCCTCCTCGGCGTTGGAGTGTTCTTCGCTTGGCGGTGGCTAGGCGGGCGCGACTTGCTCGTCTTCAGTTGGGTATTGATTGCGCATGCGCTCTTCGAGCTTTTTATTAATCCTTCTTTGCCGGGACTCGGGGCGCTTTCATGGCGAACTCAGTCGCTGATTCTATCTGGGCTCGTCTTGCTTGGTCTCTTGTCCGATGTCGAATTTACCTGGACTGTTCACGGCCTCCGCGCTCCCGGGCTGAAGCGATTGCTCCAGGCTTTCGTGGTGGCTGATGTGGTAGCCGTTCTGTTTTTCGTTTTGCGCACAACTCCCACCGCCATCACTAGCTGGGTCGGGCTGGCGTTTTTTCTGGTGTTTTTGGGCTTCACACTCACGCTTGTTTGCGTCAATCTCTGGGCGATTCTGGTGCGGAGAAGAAACCAGTTGATCGCGGTCGCAATCATTGCCTACGCAACGGCAGCCTTTCTGCCCTGGCTTGGGATTTTGCCCGGCGGAGTGATGGTTGGCCCTTTCTACGAACACACGCTTGGGCTGACCTTCTTTCTTTTTGCGATTGCCCTCTTCCTCTTGCTCAGCGGGCGGGCCTGGAAGGCGTGGCGCGCGCGCGACGACCTCCGCGTCGAGTTTGAGGCGGCGAGGGAGGTGCAGGAGCGGCTGGTTGCCCCCGCTGTGAATGTGCCGGGGTTCAGGATCGAGAGCGCCTATGTGCCCGCCAAACAGGTGGGCGGCGACTTCTTCCGCATCGTGCCCGATTCGGACGGCAGCGTCCTCATCGTCGTTGGCGACGTCAGCGGCAAGGGATTGGGCGCAGCCATGACGGTATCGGCCATCATCGGCGCGCTGCGGACCATGCCTGAACTGCCGCTCCCGAGAATCCTCGGCGCACTGAACCGGGGACTGGTGGGCCAGATGCAGGGCGGCTTCGCCACCTGCTGTGTGGCGCGCATCGGGCAGGACGGCGCAGTGACGATTGCCAACGCCGGGCATCTGGCACCTTATGTGAACGGCGTTGAACTGGAGCTCAGCCCCGCACTGCCGCTCGGCCTGGCCGCAGTGGTGGAATATGAAGAGGAACACTTCAAGCTCGAACCGGACCAGACTCTCACCTTTGTTTCTGACGGTGTGGTGGAAGCCCGCAATGCGCAAGGAGAGCTTTTCGGCTTTGAGCGCACCCAGGCCATCTCCAAAGAATCCGCATCCCAGATCGCCAAAGCAGCGGAGCAGTTTGGCCAGGAGGATGACATTACCGTCCTATCCGTATCCCGTACAGCCGGTCTCAATCCCTCACTCGCATAATTCAGGATGATTTTCCGACGCCAATATGACCTTCGCCCTCAAAAAAAGTTAGGGTCTGCCTTCTCCTGGCGACGGGGCATCGGGCCCGTGATCCGGGTGACCCTGGGCCTGTACAGCACCTTCGCGGACAGTGACGCGCTTTACGCAAGGAGCATGCCATCTTCCTATTCGCATTGCCACTGGTCCCACGCCGAGCCGGCAAAACGCCTTGAAGTAGCGCTAAAGTCCGCTTTCGCGGTATTCTCTGTGACAAGATGCGGAGAATCTTAGCGCTCGCGGTTGCACTTGTGATCGGCTTGCCGCTCGTCGCTCCGCTCTTGTCGTTCGATTTGGCGTTGGCTGTTCCGGCATGCTGCCGCCGCAACGGGCAGCATCATTGCATGAGTGGAATGATGCAACCGATGGCGCCCAACCAGGGTCCAGCCATCGTCGCCGCTAAGTGCCCTAGCTTTCCCGCGCCGTCGATCATGCCACAACCGTTGGTCTTTGTTGCTCGTGAGGCGAAGAACAAGGGAGTGGACCTCTTCGTGCGTCCGGCAGCTTTGCCACAGACTGAGGCTCGGTTCCGAATTGCGTTCGCTCGCAGCAGGCAAAAGCGCGGCCCTCCTACTATTCTCTCCTAGCCCTCCTCTTACTTTCTGAAATCCAAGGCTGTTTGCCGCATTAGGTGCGCACACCATTTCCATGCTTCCCCAGATTCCATTATTGGCTCGGTCTGGGTGCGCGGGTATGATGGCAGGTCGCTCCGGCGGTCTGTATCAGCTCGACGCTGGAAATCAAATCGGATTTATTGCTTCATATGCGTATGTATCTACAACCTGGAGGACAATCAAGATGATGGGAAAATCGTTGTTTACTGCAACCATGCTCCTTGCCGCTACTTCCTTCGCAGCAGAAACGTTACCGGCAGGAGTGAAAACAGAAAAATCCTCGTCGGGTGCGAGCGTACTGGCGGATGCGAAGGGCATGACGCTCTATACCTTCGACAAAGACACGGCAGGTAAATCTGTGTGTAATGGTCCCTGTGCCAAGAACTGGCCTCCTTTATTGGCGACGGGAACGGATGCCATGGCCATGGGGGACTGGACCATCGTGACGCGCGACGATGGCACAAAGCAATGGGCTTATAAAGGCAAGCCTTTGTACACGTGGATCAAGGACACCCAACCAGGGCAAACCTCTGGAGACGATGTCGGAAAGGTTTGGCATACGGCAACGCCGTAGACGTCAGCCTGCGCTCCGAGTTGTTCCTACTTCAGAGCTATTTGGCTGGGGCATAGCTTTCTCACACTGTTGAGAGCGCCAAATGTGCGAGCTTTCAGGCTGCATATTTGGCGCTAAAATGCCGTCATCCGCCGCCATTGTGAATTCCGCAACTCGAAGACCATTCGGACTTCTTCGCTTCGCTGTTTTTTAAACTTGCAGCGCGGTTCGCGCAGCTGTCTCTCATCTCTGAGCCGATTCCCTCCGGGGAGCGGAGAACGCTGGGTTGGTTAGAAAGTTCTGGTCAGTAAGACTGTTAAGGAAGGCAATGAGATCCTCTGTCTCGCGGCGATTAATCTTGAATCCCTGGATAAATTCGCTACGCATCGGGTTTGGTCCTTTGCCGGTGATCGCGCTTCGTCCTTGCACCGCGTAGTGTTTCCGTATGACCGCCTCCAAAGTAGGCAAGGAACCGTCGTGCATGTAGGGGGCCGTAACCGCGATATTGCGTAAGGTCGGAGTGCGAAAAGCGCCCTCATCCTCCGGCTTGGCCGTCACGTCGCGCAAGCCATGGTCCCAGGCCTTGTATGCCCCCAGCCCATCCTCGTTGTAAAGACCAGTGTTATGAAAACCGGTCTCGGGAAACGCTTGGCCCTCCTGCCGATTGTTATCGGTGAAATTGAGACCGCCATGACAGTGGTAACATTCCAGGCGCTCTCCGAAGAAAAGGGCTTCCCCGCGTTTCGCGGCGGCTGAAAGCGCGTGTGTTTCCCCGTGCTTGTAGCGGTCGAAAGGAGAATCGAAGGAGAGAAGCGTGCGTTCAAACGCCGCGATGGCTTTGGTCATATTCCCTTTGGTGATGCGTCCTTCATCCTCAGGGAATGCAAGAGCGAATTGCCGCGGATAGTCGGGGTCGCGAGAAAGCATGTCAAGCAGTTGCTTCTCCCGGCCAGCCATGCCCATCTCCAGAGGGTGCTCAGAAAAAAGCGGGATTTGCATCTGCCGTTCCAATGAGGTGATGGATGGATTCGCCCAGGTATAACTCGACAGATAGGCCGCATTAGTCAAAGTCATGGAGCTGCGAATCCCAGGTTCTCCCGTAACGCCAAGATGTACGCGTTGTCCGTCGGTGAACGCCAGCTCCTGGCGGTGACATGTGGCACAGGCCATGGACCCATCCGCGGAGAGCCGCTTGTCATAAAACAGCGCCCGCCCCAGTTCTACTTTGACCGGATTCATCGGGTTATTCGCAGGAACGACCGGCGTTGGTGCCCAGGCGGGCTTGTTCCAGATAAAAAGGGGGGTTGGTGGCGTGGCGGGCGTGGCTCCCAGAACGGCGCCGACCCAGGCGGCCCCAAACACCCCGATAAGCCACCGTGCCCCGCTCTGAGATGACATTACTTCGGCCTCGCAGAGAAGACCGTCTGCGGCTTCGCGGGCGCTCCACCATAGGCTAGCCCCAAAGCTTCCATGACGCCCACGCAATCCGGGTCAGACTCGAATGACATGCATCCTGGAGAAGTGTTTCTGGTGTTCAGGCTTAGGTCGGCTTTGGCCAAAAGCTTACCCATGTCGAAGACGACTGCGTCCCTCTTGGCGTCAAAATCAGGTAAGGTGACCACGAGACGATTGGGGTTCTTGCACTCCTGTTCTGGTTTGCTGTTTGGCCCCTTGGATACGCAACCCGTACTGCCTACGTGAACGGGGAAGCCTGACGCGCCTTTCGCTTGATGCCCAGTTGTTTGATGCATTGACGAGCTCGGCCCAGGCTCACCGATCGCCGCTATGGATACCTCCGCGCGAAGAAACTTGTAGCCGTTTTGCCAGCTCCACAGCATGGCCGTCATATTCAGCGGAGAAGGCGCGTCCGAGTCGTCGATATGGTCCAGTTCGAAAGGAACACCTAAAGTGAAACGGAGACCCACATACCTTCCCTGCGGAACCGTACCGCTGATTTCAGAGTGCATAGCAGCATTTCCGTTTCGGCAAGCCCCCGTTGCGTCCTCCAGGTCGATGAGGGCCAACGATCGGTATTGCCATATTCCGTCCTGGTCCAACGTTACGGGTGTGGCCGTCCCGTCAGCGGCGAGCAGCGACACGTCAGAGACAAAGAAGCGTAGATCTGCCGGCGTCACCCTCGCTCCCTTGATTCCCACGTCCTCGTAGTACTGGCCGCAAGCGAAAGGCTTGTCTCCAAAGCTGCCTGCGAACGAGATATGCACCGGTTCGGCCGCGGCAATAGCAGAAGATGGCACAGCAGAGCTCTGTCCCGCGGGCGCTCGATCAACTGACAACAACAGCAACAGAAGTGAGATGATTTTGGCTGCAAAACGCATGGTGCCCTCAACCTGCAAGTTGAGCTACTTTACCTGGAAGGGAATTCGGCCGCGCGTGATGTGGCCGTCGACAGAGAGCACCCGCCACTCCAAGGTGTATGTGCCGGACTCAAGACCGGAAACATGAGAGGCCAGCGTATCGGGCGCCGGCTGCTTATCGAGGGGCAACGGTTTCGGGGAACCATTTGCCGTGGAAAGATAAATCTGCGATCGGGTCCCATCCACGCGCGAGTTGAACTCCAGCGCGATATCGGTGGTTCCCGCGGGAAGGGTGGCATTGGCCGTAGGTGTCGACTTCACCAGAACAGCGTGGGCCAGAAGGACCTGCGGCGTTAGCCCCAGGATGCACGCCACGAAGGCGGGCAGGCAACGGTAGAACGCATTTTTGGCAAAGGGAGTACGCGGACGATTCATTGCAATTTGCTCCATGCCCGGCCCATGTAGCCGGCTATCAAATGTAGAGTGTGTGGCGGCCGAAGGTGGACCGGAACGGCGAGTACTGGACAGGCCCCGCTCCTGACCGAAAACAAGGCATCTCCGCGCCGCGCTTGCGGCACGTAGTCTGCTGTGCGCACTCAACGCGACGCACGTCGTCGACTTTCAGAAAATGAGAGAAGAGAGCTAGGAAAGAGGAGCGGGAGGGCCGCGCTTTTGCCTGCTGCGGGCAAAGGCAATTCGAAACCGAGCCTCCGTCTGCGGCAAAGCAGCTGGACGCACGAAGAGGTCGACTCCCTTGTTCTTCGCCTCACGAGCAACAAAGACCAACGATTGTGGCATGATCGCCGGCGCGGGAAAGCGAGGGCACTTAGTGGCGACGATGGCTGGACCCTGGTTGGGCGCCATCGGTTGCATCATTCCACTCATGCAATGATGCTGCCCATCGCGGCGGCAGCACGCCGGAACAGCCGACGCCAAATCGAACGACAAGAGCGGAGCGACGAGCGGCAAGCCGATCACAAGTGCAACCGCGAGCGCTAAGATTCTCCGCATCTTGTCACAGAGAATACCGCGAAAGCGGACTTTAGCGCTACTTCAAGGCGTTTTGCCGGCTCGGCGTGGGACCAGCGGCAATGCGAGCTATAGGAAGATGGCATGCTCCTTGCGTAAAGCGCGTCACTGTCCGCGAAGGTGCCTGTACAGGCCAGGGGGCACCCGGATCACGGGCCCCTTTGCGATGCCCTGTCGCCAGACCGTATGCACGCGGTACTTCCCAAAGAGCACATGTTGCACCTGTTGCGCATCCTCGTTGGTGTGCATGCATTTGAGACGAAAACTGGCAATGGTGCACTAGCGTCCTGGATTGAAGCCAAGGCCCGGCCCGTATCCGCTCGCAAAGCCCAGATCGATGGAGGCAGCTGTGATGTATATTTTCCTTCCCGTATTAATATTCCTGGCCGCGAATCCGTACCAGTATGCGGGTGCTCAAAGCGCTGAGCTTGGCGGTACGGTCGCAGACGCGACGGGAGCCCGCAGCATCGGCGTAACGCCGGCACGCTTCGTCGAGACCTTGCGGCTCGATCAGACTCGCGTTTATCTGGCGGCGGGCCTGTCACTCAAGGAGATCGCCACGAAAGTCGGCTATCTAACCGGCGCCCAACTATCGAAGGCTTTTGATCGCCGCTTTGGTATGACTCCTTTGCTGTTTCGGGAGTTGCACGGCCGTAGCAAGCGAGGAGGATCCGCTGCACGTTCCTGCTAGCCGGTGTAGTTTCCCAACACGTGGTTCCGGGTGAGGGCCTCGTCAAAGCCCCTCCGACGGTCACTTAAGAACTTTGTCTCGATCAGGGCGACGTGCAGGTGTAGCTCGTCGCCAACTTGGCTGCCGCAGCATTATTGGTCGGCCCTGTGTATTTGGGGTACTGCGGATACCGGCACAACGGCAAAGTGCGCGTTACCGCTCCGTTCGCATCCAGCTTCTCTGCCGTCAATGTGGCCGGAGCGATACCCATCGTTACCCATTGGTCCAACGCCGTCAGCAGGTCGGTCCGGTCCGGTCCTACCCCACCTTCACAGTGATTGACTCCAGGCGCCACATAGAACCGAGTTGACGCAGAGGCGTTCGCCGCACCGACGGACTTCGTTACGTTCGCCATATACTCGACGGTCGAGTTGACGCTGAGAGCTTTATCAGCGCCGCCGTGCCAGACAATCAACTTGCCGCCGCTGTTGATGAACGGACGAATATCGGTTTGCGTCGCATCATTGAGCGCCGCCATTGCATAGAGCGCATTCTGATTTTGATCCCAGGGCGCGTACTTGAGCGAGTCGGCATTGGGGTCACGTGCAAGGTAATACTTGACGGAGGTGTCCTGGAACAAGTACTGCCCGGCTTTCTTGACATCGCCATCGCCAGAAACCCAGAGCCCAAAGCCTCCCGGATCGTCTTCGTTGCCTGTCAGGTTATATCCTTTACTGCGAAAGGTGTTACTGCCCTTGAATAGCGCGTCGGTCGTCCACGATTTGACGACTGCGAGTTGCGCATCGGAAAGGCAGGTGTCGCCGGTATCGGCACCGCCGGCACAACGCAAATCGGTTACGTTCGTGACCTTTGCCGTGCACGCCGCGGGATTCGAGACAACGCCGTCGACAATACCATCGAGTCCATCGCAGACTTCCCGCACGTGCTTCGCCAGCAGCGCCGTTTTGGCAGGACTGAACGCGCCTCCGGGAGCAGCCAATGCCTTGGCCGTGCGGTTGAACGCGCCCATGAAGCCTACCCAGTTGTAACCAGGTGAGCGAGCAATGACGCCATCAAAGAGGTTCGGATTTCGCTGCACTGCCATCAATGCCTCCCGTCCTCCGTTGGAGCAGCCTTCGAAATAGGACTTGGCTGGCGGCACACCATAAGCCGCGGTCACGATCTTGAGGGCTGTCGACATGACCGTTGGCACGGAGAGGCTACCGAAGAGCTGGGCGGCGAAGGTATCGGTCAATGCAAAGGCGGCTGACATTCCATCACCCTGATGCCCGGAATCGCTGACGACTTCTGCGTAACCCTGAGTGAGCGCGGGCACGACTAGTTCCGTAATCGTTCCGTCGTAACCGCCGCCGCCGGCATAGTAGAGCTTGCCGTTCCAGGCGTCCGACAGGCGAATTTCAAAGTTCAGCGCAGGCGCGAGAGTGCCGTTGACCTTGCAGTACGTTGGCGCAGTTCCACTGGCCGGGATGACCGCCGTCGTGAGCTTTGCGCCCCCGATGGCTTTTCCGGACAGTGTCGCGCAAGCCGTTTGTACAGTGATCACAGGGAGGGTCGCGCCACTTTGCGCGGCCGCCTGTGCTGACGCAGTAGTGCCAGAGCCACCGCATGCCAACATCATCAGCGAAGCGGTCATGGCTGCGAGCGCTGCAGCGTGCGTCACCTGGGGTTGAAAGTTCTCAGCAATCATGTAACCTCTTCTTTGCCGCTATTGTTTCGACATTATCGTGAGTTTGGCGACGGGCTGCATTCACTAGCCTTAACGATCCATGCATTAAGTATCCAATTCTCTCAACGGAGCGGTTGGCGTAAATGACGAAAGCAGGCTAATATCCGCCAATGTGCTCGCCTCTTCAGTCGGACGTCATCTTCGGTGGGAGCGATTGCGCCGGTATCTGCCATACACACGATGGCATCGACCAAGCTAGGGAGCTTGCCAGATTGAAGCGTAGGTAACCGATAATGCGCTTTGGTCCTGAAAAACGCGACAGGGTCCCGGTGTTCGATCGGTCGCGATAAGTCGGCCAGCGTCCAGGAATTCTCAACGGACCTCAATGCCGGGAAGACCCTACTTCGCCAATTGCTTGAGACTCTATGGCAATAGGATGAGCATGCCGCGAGCCTTTTGGCCTTTGGCTCACGTCGAGCCCGTCGCGCCAATCTTCGAGCGGGAAGGTGCGGGCAATCGGTATGGTGAACTTTCAGCCGGCGGCAAGCTTTGGGGACATCCGCAAATATCTCCCAGGGACCGCAGAAGTCGATCACTTCGGCTCCGTCGGAGATGGGAAAGGCAACAGGAATGCTGCCCTTGGCAGGAGGGATGAGCGGATTGGACGTCGCCGCCGGGTGATTCTTGTCGGTCTGCGATTGTCCTGCGGCTGAACTGGCAAACAGCCTTGCCGCTGCCAGGGTTGGAAGTGCAGATGCAAAGCCGAGTGCGGCTGAACTCTTGAGCAAATTTCTTCTGTTCATCGTGTCCTTCGCTGCCTTCGCTAAGATTGGTTGATCTCGCCGATTCCGGCGTCACAGGCGCCCTCAACCTGTCGCCTTCCGAAGCGCTTTTCCGCGATCTACGCTGAATCCATTCCGGTGTCGTCGACAGAGGTCAGTGCTGTCTCATCCATGAGAGCACCATGGGGCTAGTCTTACTCGAACCAGGTTTGCGCGATATGCCATTCCCTGCATGGTTCCGTCGATTCGCGGCATTTGTGTGTTTTCGCCAGAGCCGTGGATTACGATTTCGAGTATGGACACTCGCGATATCCGATCGGGGGCGCCGCAGTGGGTATGGATGGCAGCGATCTGGCTCGGGCTCGGCTTGTTCGATGCCTTACAGACGGTGTTCGTCATGCGTTCCGAGAGGATGCATCACGCGTGGCTGATCCTCTTTGCAACAGTTATGTTCTCCTGGCTGCCGTAGGGCTCTGGCCACCCCGCTGATCCTGCGTCTCGCCCGCAAGTTCCCACCTGTCAGGCCAATGCGCAGCCTCACCTTGCTCGTGCATTGTTTAACAACCCAGTGACAGGCGGGACGATCACCAATGGGTTACTACTGCGAAAGTAATCGTCCCGTCTGTCACCTCCGTTTGTCTGTCACCTGGATTTCCCCCCCACGCTGGCTGCGATTCCGAAACCCTAGTTTTGTAGAAAAATCCGTGGCAAACTCTCACTATGGTTGCGAGCGATATACGACAGCGATACGCGGAAGAGCTCCGTACCGATATTCACCTCACCTCGCCTGACTTATTGAAGGCATTTGCAGCCGTTCCACGCGAGGAATTTGTCGGATCCGGCCCATGGAAAGTGCTCTCACGAGTGCCGGGGCAGATGCAACCTCAGGTGGCTGATGTTACGGACCCGGCTGAGCTGTATCGTGACGTGGCGATATTGTTGGACCCCTCGCGATCTCTCACAAATGGCAATCCCGGCACCTTGGCGCTATGGCTGGACGCCCTGAACCTCTCAGCGGGTAAATCCGTCTTTCATCTCGGATGTGGAACGGGGTATTACACCGCAATCATGGCCGAAATGGTGGGACCGGAGGGACAAATAACAGCGGTCGAGATCGACCCGGTGCTGGCTGCGCAAGCCCGCATAAACCTGTCGCGGTATTCGAACGTTGAGGTCGTTGAGGGGGACGGAGGCACGGTAGATACTGGCGTTACAGACGCTATCCTGATCAACGCAGGTGTGACCCATTCGAGGGAAAGTTGGTTGGACAATCTGCAGCTCGCGGGCACTCTCGTTCTGCCGCTAACGGTTGAATTCGGGATGCCGCACGTGGGCAAAGGAATGGTGCTTCGGGTGTCCAGGCTCCAGTTGGGTTACTCGGCTAACTTCCTTCCCTTACCGGTGATGATCTACTCGTGTTCTAGCGTTCGAAACCCCGAGTTTGGTAGCCGTCTCAGCAAGTCGTTCATGTCGGGCACCTTCAGTTCGGTGAGATCACTTCGTCGCGATCCGCATTCCTCCGAACCTGATTGCTGGCTCCACACGCCGACGTTCTGTCTATCGACCCGTCCACTGATCTAGAAGGAAAACGGGGACAGAGAAATCAGGTGGCATCCGGCTTTTCTGCTGGCACGAAGCCCGTTAATAAGTGCTTACCTCAACGGCCGGTCACAGCGGCATTGGCTGCAACGTGATCCTAACCCTTCCACTCAATCCTGTCTCCTGGGAGAATGAGTAACTCTCTCGCGCCCTCAAGAGTCCGTGTGACGTGTATATTCGCGTAGCGATCCGAAATAAGCAGTCTCATCACCCGAATTGATTCCAACGCTTTGGCTTGCTCTGCCGGAGGAAGAGCATAGAGGAGAGACGCGAGCGGCACCCCAAATGGACAGGTGGTCTTATTACCGTTTACCCAGACGGTAGAGAAGAGGCTAACGGACCCGGGCGGAAAAGCTATGCAAGCAGTTCCTGGACGGTCAACACAAGACATTGGGTCGCTTTGTTGGAGAAGATTAGTTATCGCGTCGAGTTGCGTACTATCGGACGTCCCGACCAGAATCGCGTCAGACTTTGATTCATTCTGTGCGATTCCCTCAAGAAGAAGTCGCAGCACAGAGAATCTAGCGAAGTGTTGGTCCAAGGTTGCAAATTCCATATCCCGTGATCCAAGCGAAGCCGCGTACTTGCCTTGCCGGCCCCGACTTCGCTTCAGTCTTACTCCGACGCCGTGGAGTGAAATGACGTCATAATCCAAAGTTAATATCCGAGGAGGGCTTCCTGATCCTGGCGAGGTTGCCTCTCCAGTGGACAGGAGTCGCTGAATTCTGATCTCCATGCCAGGTACCATGTCGACGAGGCGTTCTTCCTGGTCGGAATACCTAAACCTGGCGATTTCGCCAGCGGGGACTGGGATCTTCTCGACGATTGCTGATCGTATAAGCTGGCTGCTGATACCGGATGGAAAGCACCCTCATCATGGATGCGAGCGAGATCCCGGAGAAAGATGTTCCATTGCGCATGAATATCGACCTCGCCACTTAGCGTCTCCCATCCCGAGACGCTTGGGCCTCGAACCACCCAAGACCTCTCGTTTGAGCCAGAGCTACGATCGAGTGAGAAGATGGTGCCATTGATCGTACAATCACTGTGCACTTGTCTCTTTGTCTCGGACCGGCCGGCGGGAAGAATAATCACCACCGTCTGACGTTTCTCGGAAGTGGTTCCTTGCACAGCAATGGGCACAAGCCTGGGGACGTTCCATTTGTCTTCGATCCGATACCCGTCCGCTGTAGAGGCCCTATGCTGCAAGCACCCGGACGAGGACAGCACGAGGATGCATAACGCCGCACTTGAAAGGATCCTCGCAGGAATGTTAATGGACATCCCGGTCTTCATCTCTTTTTCAAACCTCGAAGTGCGCGATTGGGTTGGGATGCAGACAGTAGGCATTACTTGATGAAGGAGGAGAGTGACACCATTATTTCCTTTCGCAACGTCCTGACGCGGGATTGCGAGCGCCAGAAGCTTTGGACAATCGCCGCCTGAGGTGCCTCCCATGCTTTCCACCAGGACATCAAGGGCCGCGGGACGCTAGGAAAACACGATTAGGCAAAAGCCACGTTTAACAATCAGTTCTGTGGGGTGAGGCTCGACGCACTAATTCGTAGATTCGGTCGAGATCTGCCAAATTGCTTTTTATGAGAGTGAACATAAGTTTCTCTGCCGACCCGTCAAACATCCGAAGAATTATGTCCTGCAACATTCCCGCAGCTGCTTCCCTCTGAGAGACGACAGCGTGATACACATATGCTCTCCCCCGAAGTATGCGCTTTACCTTTCCCTTGCGCTGGAGAATGTCCAGTACGGTTTGAACAGAAGTATAAGCGAGCGCAGCTGTGGGATGAAGTGCTTGCCGGACCACCTTAACACTAGCGGGGCCAACCTCCCAGAGAACCTGCATCATCCTGAGTTCGAGCGGAGTCAGCGAGGAAAAATACCTGGAAAAGAGGTGACAGACAGGACGATCACCTATGAGCTATGAATATGTAAGTAATCGTCCTGTCTGTCACCTGTTTTCTTTCAACCACATTTGTAAACACTAGCCGACATTTCAGTACTAATCCTGCTTTTGCCATCCATTCTATTGACCAACTGGTAATTGCCGAGTTGACGGTTGCCGAGTTGGCGGTAACACGACCGGGAATGATGGACCCGGGGTCCCTGACAGCAACTCAAGGCATCTTGGCCATCTGAGGTCAGGGAAGCCTCATCTTCTGGCTGGGAATTCACCAATGGCGAGACGGTCCAATACCGCCCAAATTCCTCGCCCTGAGATAGCTGGCATCGCCGGCATAGAAGTTCACGGGAAACGGCCCTGGGGTGTATAAGTGTGCCCGTAGACCTGTCGGGAGCGGAAATGCTGTGCGTGAATCAACTTCCGACTGAGATGGAGGCGGCATGTCTTCGCGAACCATCTTTCTTAGCAGGCTGATCGGGTTGTATTGCATCCTCGTCGTGCCGTCCATGGTCCTTCACCGGGAAGCCACCGTGGATTGGATGACAGCGCTTTTTAACAACCCCGCGCTGATGTGGGTTCTCAGCGTGATCACGCTGACCATTGGGCTGGCGATGGTTCTTGCGCACAACTTCTGGTCAGGCGGAGCGCTGCCGGTGGTGGTCACCCTTGTCTGTTGGGCGACGTTGATCAAAGGCCTGCTCTTTTTATTCCTGCCCTCGGGGGTGGAATCGGAATTCATCTTTAGCGCGCTCCGCAATCCGCTGCTCTTCTATGTATGGATGACACCGTCGCTCCTGATCGGCATCTACCTTACCTACGGCGGATTCAAGTCGAGAACGACACGGTTCTAGGCCTGCTGTGGTGGACGCTGATCTGTCGTTTGTGCGCAGGTCGCCGCGGCAAACACCCGGAGGCAGGGAGGCCTTGCAGGCACCCACTCAACTTCTTCCGTCGCTCTGAAACGAGGCATAAATGAAGCACAGTTTGACGATCTGGCTGGGCTGCGACAAGGATGGTGACTTTACGCTATCAATTGGAAGTGTCGTCTAAAACAGCTTCCCCTCTCAGGATGTGAACTTCGGCTGGATACGCAGGTTCCGAGTGGATGGTCGCCAACTCGGACATTACACCCGTTCTGGCGTAACCGACGAGACCACCAAGTTACCGTGGTTATCGAAGAGCATCATCTGGCGCACCAGAGCTACCTGTGTACCAGCGGGGAACGTCGGCAGGTTCGGATATTTGCGATGGAAGGCGACTGGCCCCACGGTTCTCTCCGCCTGAGGCCTGCTAAACGGCAAGAGATCTATTCATGTATATGTAGAATACTACTCTACAATCAAGTGTGTCTCTCGAACTGGCCTGAAACGATTGAGTGTGGACATAGATGCCGGCCCAGGAGGATCTTCCCTATGAAATTAAGGCGCTGGGTGAAACCTATTCTGATCGCCGCCTTAGCGCTGGTCTTCGCTGGTTTGATCTACGAGCGAGTAGAAGAATGGCAAGACAATCGCCGCATCTCACAAATAGGACGTTCAATTGATATTGGGGGAAGATCACTCAATATCTATTGTTCCGGCGAAGGAAATCCAGCGGTAATCATGGATAGCGGCCATGCTCTGCCGGGATACGAGTGGGCTGTGGTTCAACCCGAGATCGCCAAGCTTACCAAGGCGTGTTGGTACGATCGCGCAGGTTTCGGTTGGAGCGACCGAGCCAATTCGCTTAATACTGTCGATTCGATGGCTCGTGATCTGCACCGCCTTTTGCGTGCTGCACAGATTCGGCCGCCGTACATACTCGTCGGACACTCGCTTGGCGGCTGGAATGTGCGAGTGTTTAACGGTCTCTACCCTGGAGAGGTAGCTGGGATAGTTTTGGTTGATGCCCCGAGTGAAGACACGCTCAATCGAATCCCAAATCTCGCGCGACGGAAATTTCCTATTTCTTTACCCAGGCACGCGCTATCGCTTGTTGTTGAAGGTGTGGGACAAACCGGTGTCTTCCGCCTTGCAGGTTTTTCTTCTTGCCCTCATCCTTCTGGATTCACTCAGGAACAATGGGCTATTCTCTCTGCGCTTCAGCGGAACCCAGGGCCATCGGCGCCGAAATAAACGAACAGGGCGCTGGGCTCCAAAGTGTGGCCAGAGTTCGAGCTTCTGGTGGCCTTGGAAAGATGCCGTTTGTCGTCCTCACGGCGGGACAAGGCCCGGATGTTGAAGAACAGCGAATCATGATTCAACTCCAAAGTGAATTCGCCCATCGATTTCCCCATGGCACCCAAATTTTGGTGCCGAATAGCGATCACATGATCCCATACAACGCGCCGCAAACCATCGTTGATGCTACCCGCTCCATCTTGGCCGAGATTCACGCATCTTCCAAATAGGTATGGCGTTGGACGCAGTCAGATGGCGTTCGGGTTCATGCGCTTCAGTCATGCATCGAGCTTCCTCGTTCCGAGCAATTCATATTGCCGTGTTGTTCGGCTATCCGGACAGAACCGCTTTTTTTGGGGATTACTTCCGGGTAGCCGGTGACTCGGGAGTAAAGCTCTCCAAGTCATCTGTCCGAATAGCTGACTTGAACGAAGCTGCTGGCTGCTCCACGCTCAGGCAGTGTCCGCCGCGCCAGCGGCTTCGTTCAAGTCGGCAATACGGACATTTCGGGGTTACTTCCGGATGCCGGTTGTTGCTCGCTACATAGGTCGTGATTTCTCGTCGCAATTTTCCTCTTTGACGGAGAACAACGCAGGGCGTGCGGCATCGTCTCACTCTCGTTCGTGCAGAGCCTCCGCAATTGCAGGGCAGTTTGACAAGCTCTCTAGGGTCAGTAGACGCGCCTTCCGGTGATGGTGTATTTCGCGTTGGGAGGATCCTCTGAGACGATCACCTTCTCCTCCGCAGCTTTCATCTCCTCCGCAACTTTCATCTCCTCTGCAGGTCTCATCTCCTCTGCAGGTCGCATCGCCTCTGCAGGTCTCATCGCCTCTGCAGGTCTCATCTCCTCTGCAGGTTTCTTCTCCTCTGCAGGTTTCTTCTCCTCTGCAGGTTTCACTGGCTCTGCGGGTTTCATCGCCTCCGCAGGCTTCAGCGCGTCCGCAGGCTTCAGCGCGTCCGCAGGCTTCAGCGCGTCCGCAGGTTCCAATGCCTCTGCAGGCTTCTTCGCCTCTGCAGGCTTCTCTGGGATCATCGCCCACGCGAAGCCGTGCGCCAGCCACAAAAAGAAGCTGGCGAAGAGGCACACCAAAACAAGGCCTGCGAAGAGGAATACTATCTGGCCTTTCGTGTTGGCAGCGGCATACAACCCGATTGAGAAGAAGGCGACGGTTGCGAATGAGAAGCCGCCCGCGAAGCGCCCAAGTCGACGCGATAAAACACTCATGCGATTACTCATTTAGGTCCTCCGTCGCTTGCGAAATAGACCCCGGTTGCACCCTCCGTCTAGGGCTTCAAGTCTATCCCGATTCTTCGAGGAGGGTTACTGTGCGAATTACCAGTTCGTGGACTTGTGAAGAGGCGGAGGTTCGGGATTCGCGGCAGCAGGCTCAAGGCTTCGATTCGGAACGCTGCACAAGTTGTAGGTGGTGTCGGTACGGACCGTGCGGCCCTCCACGGCCAGACCCCCACGGCAGAGCATCTCTTTGCCGACGATACGGTACTTGATCCCGAGGAAAGGCTTCTCAAGGCGAACGCCGTTATGCACGACTTCGTCCGGGGAAACCAGATGCAGATGCAGCTTGTCTTAGCCCGTCTGCTCGACCAAGCGCCAGGGGCAAGCAACGGGCCCGCGAGAATTGCGTCGTCAGAACCGTCGTACGGAATCAATTCAGCCGGCCCTTGCCCCTTCGCGCGACCGCCTCGACAAATCCACGTACCGCAAGCTATGCACTGCGCTCGCGTTGGTAATTAGTACCGAGTCCATGGTCGTTTTCCGCGATGTGCTGCAGATTGAGGAGGCCGAGGCGCGGGTGGTTGAGGAGTGGATGATACGAGTGCTGACGCAAGCCGCACTCCTCGAATCGCACGCCAAGGAAGCCAAACCTCTCCGGTCTATCTTCCAAGGTGGCACGAAGAAACAGAAATATGGGTAGGCCCGCCGCCATCAGGACGTATTGGCGTCAATCCGGACAGAACTCCATTTTCGGGGTAATTTCCGGATAGGGGGTGATTCGCTCAGAACCTGAGATTCAGGTGTTTTCTGAGAGCATCCACCTTTGCATCTGGCCCACGCGAGACAACCCCTGCCACAGCCTCAATCGAAGAGGACATCCTTAGAACAGCTTTCGTAATCATTTCCGTGCTTCGACTTCCTCATCACTAGTGTTTCTCAGCTACTTCTTACAGAAGGGCACTGTCACTTCTGTCAGTTGTTGTTGCGGTGAATAGGCGTAGCCTCCCATTCAGGTTGATTCCCCGATTCCGCCGAGCGTATCCAAGCAGCACACTTCGGAGTAGTTGCTGGGTCGCGCTCAGTCCAAGATTGATCCAACGCGGTCGTGCCGCTACTCACCAGGAGGAAGGAAATGTATTTCACCGACGACTCATTACTGCCCGAAAATCAAGCCCCACTGATGATCACGGCCTCGCCATATGGGCCAGTGTGGATGCCAGTGGATTGCACGCCTGAACAAAAACTCCCTGTGACTTGGGACGAACAGGTCCAGGCTGCGGTGGACTGTTATAACGCGGGTGCAACGGTGCTGCACATCCATGTACGCGATCCCAAGACCGGTCACATTTCAAAGGACTTCAAGCAGTACAACGACCAGGTCGGGCGACTGCGCAATGCTGTGCCGAAGATGATCCTGCAACTGGGCGGCTCGATCTCTTTTGTCCCCGAGCCGGGCGAAGAAGCGAAGTTCCAGAGCTACGATTCGCGTCACAAGCTAGCCGAAATCGATCCCAAGCCGGATCAAGTCACGGTTACTTGTGGCACCACCCTCTATGACATGACGGCAATACACCCTCTCGATACTTTTGAGGGAACCCGGTTCACCAACCCGGTGTTGCTTCATGCGATGGCGAACCTTGTGGCCGACTCGACTCCTGACTTCTATCTCGAAAACATCAAACGCATGGTCCAACACGGAATCCAGCCGTTTTTTGCGCTGGCTCACGTCCACGGCCTTGAACTCGTGGAGCGCCTGATTCGCAAGGGTTACTATATGGGGCCGATGAACGGATTCTTCAGCATCGGCCAGGGGGGCGCATGCGGCGCCAATCCATTTGACCTGATGGAACTCATCCGTCGGACGCCGCACGGATCCTTCTTCACCTATCAGACAACGTTTCGTCTGACCCACCCGGTCGCGGCCATTTGCATAGCACTCGGGCAACACACTCGCGCCGGCATCGAGGATAACCTTTGGAACACCACGAAGGGGGTGCGCATGTCGACGATCGAAATGATCGAGCGTCATGTTCGCATGGCCAAGGAGCTGGGAAGGCCGATCGCCACGCCCGAACAGGCGCGCCAGATGCTGAAGATCGGGGTCACATACAAATCCACCGAGGAAACGCTCGCCAACCTCGGCCTGCCGCCCAACCGCCGCCCGGGCAACATGGGGTTCATGGTCCATGAAACGGACGGAATGTATCATCCTGCAGCCCAAGGTGGATGCGGACATATTCACGCCGGGGAGTGGGAGGAAAAGGTGGATATTCCGATCACAGCGGGAGCCCGTTAGGACAGGCATTCGGCAGTTCAAAGAATAGCAAGGTCCCTTCGCGCGTGCGTTGGGGCCTGCCTTGAGATGGAAGATAGCTGGAGATCTTGACATGACGATAGAGAGCAAAGCAGTAGTGGACTCGGCGGCTGATCAGCATGTAAGTCCCTGGGGCTCGTCTTTGGACAAACTCAAGGAGTGGGACCCTAAAGGAGCGGACTTGCTGTTGCGGGTTGGAACGAACCCGTGGACCAGCGGCGTTCTGCCGCGAAAGGAGGTCGAACTGATCTTCCTCGCACTATGTTGCTCCTGCACAAACCTCGACGAAGCGGGCACGCGCCGCCAAAATCCAAGCCTCGCTCGATGCAGGCGCGACGCGCGATGAAATTCTCACGGTTCTAAAGTGTGGTGCCGCACTTGCGGTCCATTCGTGCAGCCTTGGCGCCCCCATTCTCTTCGAGGAGATGAAGGCGGCTGGAGTGAAGCCGGCAGCAGAGCCGAAGCCGCCAACGCCGGCATGCGATGCGATGCGGGCAATCGGTCAATGGAACTCAGCGTGGGACCCTTTCTACGATCTTTCCCCCGCGTGGACCGATCAATTTTTTGCCTTCGGAGCGAGCATATACAAAAGCGGTGTCTTTACCCCGAGGTTCACAGAGTTGATCAGCATCGCCTTCGACGCATCCATCACGCACATGTATACCCCCGGCGTGCGGCGGCACATTCAAGGATCGCTGAAGGCAGGAGCAACGCCAGAGGAGATCATGGCGGTCTTGCAGATTTGCGTTTCGATGGGCGTCCAAGCCTGCTCCAAGGGCGTTCCGATCTTGGCTGAAATACTCTCGCAAAGAAGCGAGTCACGCTAACTCAGAGCGGTTTCAATCCAAAGTCAAGTTCCAAGCCAACGCCGTGCATTTGAGGCTCTGTCATGGGATTCGAGAACGGTACTCCATCCCGATCCATTTTTCGCGATGGAATCGTTCCGGGCGGTTCGTCGCCCACCCGGAGATGTCGCCCACCCGGAAATAACTCAAGAGTAAACACTTGAGACCGAGACGGCCGCCCTCTTCCAACATAGATACCGAAAACGCCCCAGAGTCCCAGTATCCCGGCGTTGAGGCCCGATCAGAATTCCTGGACACTGGCACTAAGACATATCGGTACTAACCGTTCCTCGATGAGTGACGGAGCGATTAACCCCCGACTGCAAGTTAGATAGGGCGCGCCTTGGTTGCCGATTACGCCAGCCCTGAAAAGGCCGACGTCGGCGGTTCGATCCCGTCTCTGGCCACCATTTGACTCCTGGCAGAAAATGCTTAACGCGATTCAAACCAAGAGCAAAACCTTACAGGAGGTCGGTTAGCCTGTAATGCCGTGCTGCCACTTGGGCCTGGTCTCCCGCCAGTCATCGCAGTCACACCGTTGGATGAACTGGATCGTGGTGTGCCCGGTAGCGGCAAACCGCGCCATGGCCTTAGCTAACATCAACACAGGCCTGGATGACGCACAACGGGCTAGCTGCCGTATCCTCTGTGCTTCATTTTCTGGAGCTTCTCCGCAGTCGGCCATGCGATAGTGAGCAGAAAAGCCGACTCCTCAAGCGCCTCGACCTCGTGTTCGATCGACGCGCTGAGCGTCACTACAGTGTTTGGCTGTAAAGTGTGCGCCTCTCCCTTTGCAGTAAAGCGTATTGAACCCTTCAGTAGCTGTACGGAGATGGTGCCATCGGCGTGATGTTCCTTCAAGATGGATCCTTTCTCCATCGAGATCAAGACCATCCGGAAGTCTGTCTTCTTGAACAGTGTCCTGGCAGAGTGACCCATTGGCCATGGTCTCTTCTGCTCGGAATCCAACATCTCCTGCGTAAGGTTGAACTGCTCAAAGTCCTTCAGCATGGTGCCGTCATCGGCAAAGCCTTCCGTTGTCATACGCCCAGCCTTTCTTTGTTGGATGCTGTCTCAGGGATTCTTGAACTTCGTTGCGGGCTCCAGGCCGGTCCCGGGTGTCCAGGTCCCGAAGGCGAGAACCCGCTTCATGTTCACGGAGATGAGGTTTGCCTTACGTACAACGAGCTCTGCATGAGGAGCGCTCATCACCTCGTTCGCAGTCCCGGCAAACAGCGTTAGCCAACGAGCGAAGTATTCAGCTTCGATGGGCAATCGGAAGTGGGCGAGAAGTGGATTGCCTTTGTATCGACCCGTGGTCAGCAACACAGTAGACCAAAAGTCTTTCAAAAGGGCTAAATGCGAATCCCAATTCTGCACCGCATCGTTGAAGACGGGACCGATCTCCGGGTCTTCGCGCACCTTTGCGTAAAACCTATCGACGAGCATCGCAATCTCTGCTTCGGTGATGGGCCTTTCTGTGTTCATTGAGAGCCTCCGGTAGGGTGTATATGGCTGCGCCAGATTGGATACGGCAATCCCGCGAGCCTATTGATGGCAAACGCCTGAGCTGCGAGTAGCACGACGGCAATTTCGATAATTGGGAGATATCCGGGTTTGGCGAGGATTCCCAAAGAAACAATCATCGTGGTCGCGCCCGCAGGAGGATGGTTGACGTGCAACAAGACCATGACGGCTCCGGTAAGGGAAAGCGCAAGGGCAGAGGCCAGAATGCGCGGCCAGTAGACCTCTCCGCTGAACCCTTCCGGAAAGGCGTGCATGCCGGTGACCTTGTAGGCAGCGAAGCCGCAAAGCAGCCCGATGGCATGTCCGAGCACGGCATTGCGCGGGCTGGCGGATTCAGCCAGTGGGGTGAAGAAGAAGAGGTAGGCCGTCGGGCCCAGCGAGGGGAACACGAAGGGACTGCGTGTTAACAAAGCCAACAGGGTCAGCAGGGCTATGGTAACAAAGCTGTTGAGCGCGACGTAAGCCGCCCAGACGAATGTCGGCGGCAGGTGAGCCAGCAGCCAATTCAGGCGAAGCCGGTTGATGAGCAAGAAGACGTGTTCTGCCCGATGGTTGGGAGGAGGATTCACAGAACGCTGCATCGGTATCGTCACTGACGTCTAGATGTTGGGGAGCAAGTCGAAGTACTCATCATCTTCATTGATCCCGCCTTCCCCGCCGCCTAAGGTCTTTTCCGAGGCGACGAATTCGATGCGCTCAATCCACTTCACCATCTTGTAGCCGAGCTGGTTCTCCACCCGCAATCGCAGCGGCGCGCCATATTCTGCAAGGAGCGGCGAGCCATTCATGGAGAGCGCCAGAAGACATTCTGGTTTGAGCGCATTGAAGATCGTCTGGGTATCGTAGTAGAGATCTCCATAGAGCGACCCGCCGAAAGAATAGAACGCCACAACCCTGGCTGAAGGGAGTGGTTTCACGTGCTCCATCAGCTTGCGCATGGAGACACCGCCCCATTGCGCGATACCGGACCAGCCCTGGATGCAGTGGTGCATGGTGATGTTCTCTTCCACTCCGAGTGTGCGCAGATCGCCCAGCGATAGTTCTGCGGGATTCTCGACCAGGCCCGTGACCTTGAGTTTGTAGCTCTTGAAATCCTCCGCAACCAGTTGCTTCCAATCCTCGCGTATGGGAACCTTGCCGTTCGGCCAAAAGTGTGGGGATAGATCTTTCGCGGTGTAGTGCTCACGCGGTATCAGCTGATCGAGAGTGAGGAGCATGACGGGATGAGTGACTGCCTTCTGTGCATGCTGGAGCCCCCGTGGGAAGAACCAAGAGATATAGTGTGCGGCGATCCAGGATGCCAGCACCACGGCGATCCCGATGAACCCCAGAATCATGCCAGTTGGCCGAAGATCGTCCGTCCCAAGAACGATGTGGTTCATATTGCGCTGGAAGCCTGTCAACACAATCAACGTGACGTGGACCACGATAAATCCGATGAACCCGAGGAGGACGAGGAAGTGGATGGAGCGAGCGCCCTGCCTGCCGCCGAAGATCTTCGTATACAGCGGGAAGCGGTTCACCAGAGCCGGCGACATCGCCATACCGGTGAGGATCGCCAGCGGAGCCATTACGAAAACGGTGGCGAAATAAGCAAGTTGCTGCAAGGCGTTGTAACCGTAGAAGCCGTTCGGCTCAGGCGGGAAGTGGAAGTTGGCATAAAGAACAAAGGTGTTCCATGCCTGTACGAAGACAGCCGGGGAGGCCGGCACCAATCGTTCCCATTGTGTACTGGTCAAAAGGCCGATGACGAAGAAAACACCCGTGAGGACGAAGCCGTAGACCGTGATGAAGTGCCAGGAGCGCGCAACGCCAACCGTATGCCGATAGCCCGGTGTCGATACCAGCGGAGAGAGATAGCGGGCGTCGTCCTTTGCCGTCCAGATGCGATCCTTCGGCACCTCGAGCGGCGTGAAGCGGATCCACTCTGTCCCCGGAGTGCAATGGTCGTTCCAGTAAAGCCGGGGATGATCCATTAGGATCGAGAGCCCGCTTCGGATAAGCATGAACAAGAAGAAAAGGTTCGCGAAGTGACTCCAGCGAACCCAGAAAGGAAAGCCGTGCGGTCCGCTCGGAGTGCCTTCGGCGGAGGCTGACGATGGAGCAATACGTGGCATGCCGAAGATTGCATGTTGCGACCACGCCAGCACCAAGGGCGCGAGGAGCACAGCCATGATAAGTAGAAGCGTTCGCGCGCTGATCCATATGCGGAAACGCCGATCTTCCGGATAGTGCACCGCTTTGTGAGCGGCATCGAAAGCAATCATCAGCGAAACCCCCAGGCTTTTAGCGATAGCGCGGTGGCAGAGTCAGTCGTCTAGTCGAGCGTGGCGTGAATATCCTGGAGCAGGGGAGAGGGGAGTGGAGTGGAGGTTACCGCGATACGTCGTTTCACAGCATCCGCGGTGTCTTTCACTCCGATATATGGTTCCGCAAATGACGTATGCCATGACTGCTCTCCGTCTGCTTCGGGTAAAGATGGGTAATTGCCTGCGCATGTGGAGGGAAAAGTCATACGCTCCAGGACGCTCCTGAGAAACACACACACCTGACGATGATCCTGCTTCAACCAGCAGCTACTTCAACGGAATGAGGGATGCTTCCATAATCGTACGCCTCGAAATCGACGATCGGCGTTTCTATGAAATTTTCAGCCAATGGGGGCGACTGCACCATCCATTCCAGCCCGGCCGCCTGCCACGGATTGGAACCCGCGATCTTTCCATACTTCAATGACCACAGAAGATATAGCGCTGGGAGCAGGTAGCCGATAGCAAGAATGGAGGCGCCGGCAGTCGAGAGCACATTCAGCACCTGAAACTCAGGAGGATACGCGTGATAGCGTCGAGGCATGCCCAAATAGCCAAGAACGAATTGGGGAAAGAAGGTGAGATTGAATCCGATGAAGAGAATCGTGGCAGCCAGTCTCCCCAGCGACTCCGGATACATTCTTCCCGTCATCTTCGGCCACCAGAAGTGCAGACCAGCCATAACTGCGCTCACCATCCCACCCACCATCACGTAGTGGAAGTGCGCCACGATGAAATACGTTTCGGTCAGATGGATGTCCATGCCCAGAGACGCCAGAAAGATTCCGGTCATTCCCCCCATGGTGAACAGGCCGATGAAACCCAGCGCATAGAGCATCGGCGTGTCAAACGAGATTGAGCCTTTGTACATGGTCGCGGACCAGTTGAATACCTTGATGGCTGAAGGCACCGCCACCAACATGCTCATAAAGGAAAATAGCAGGGCTGAATAATTAGAGATGCCCATGATGAACATGTGATGCGCCCATACAAAGAAGCTGAACACTGCGATGGACACGGAAGAGAACGCGACTGCGGTATACCCGAATACCCGTTTTCGGCTGAAACATGATACGACTTCCGAGATAACTCCCATGCCAGGCAGGATCATGACGTACACCGCCGGATGAGAATAAAACCAAAAGAGGTGTTGGAAGAGAAGCGGATCACCACCTTTTGTTGGATCGAAAATGCCAATTCCTGCGACCCGTTCGAGCACGATTAGCACCATGGACATGGCGATCACGGGAGTGGCCAGAACAAAAAGAATCGACGTGGCGTAGTAAGACCAGATGAATAACGGTAGCCGAAACCATGTCATGCCCGGGGCGCGTAACCTGTGGATGGTCACGATGAAGTTCAGGCCAGTCAGGATGGAGGAGAAGCCCGCAATGAAAATGCCCATGGCGGCTCCGATGACGTTTGTGTTTACGTAATGCGTGCTCAGTGGCGTTGTGAATGTCCACCCCGTATCCACGCCGCCGGAGATCATCATGTACAACTCAACGCAGCCCCCGATCACGAAGAGATACCAGCTAGCCAGGTTGAGTTTGGGAAAGGCGACGTCGCGTGCGCCAATCATAAGCGGGATAAGGAAGTTACCCAGGACGGCCGGCGCGATGGGCACCAAAAAGAAGAACACCATGATGATGCCGTGTATCGAGAACAGCTTGTTGTAAATATCGGAAGTCACCAGATCGCCGGCAGGAGTCAGTAATTCGAGCCGAATCAATGCTGCTGCGGTGCCGCCAATTGCAAAAAACAAGATCGTCGCGATCAGGTAAAGCAGCGCGATACGCTTGTGGTCCTGGGTCAACAACCACGATTTGAGGCTGTGCTCACTTCTGAGGTAATTGTTGCGCGGCAGCGTTGCGGGCTCAGGCAATGTCGTGACCATAGTGGTCTCCACGGCGCTGTCAGGCGTTTATGTCCGGAAGAATCGTTGCGTCGTATAAATCAACCAAGTTGGTTCAGAGTATGCTTCTGCATCGCGGGAACTTCTCTTTCACAATGACGAAAGCCATGCTCTTATGCCACCCTACCGTACGGCTTGGCGGTATGCTATGACTTGGGTCATAGCGAGGATCTCCTTTCATCGGCTGTATGCAAATCAAGTCAATTACGGCCCTTCAGCGTACGCCACTCTTCGGGTGTCTGGCGGAGAAAGAGCTCGCGGACATCGTGCAACAGGCGGTGGAGCTTCGCCGACGGAAAGGCGAAGTGTTATTCATTGCCGGCGAGCAGGCCAAAGGCCTTTTCGTGGTGGTGAACGGCAAGATACGTGTTTTTCAGCAAAATGCCGAGGGCCGGGAACAGGTGATGCACGTGGATACCGCCGGCGCTGTCATCGGTGAAGTCGCCGTGTTCGATGACGGACCCTACCCGGCCTCCGCGGTCTCCGAACTGGACGCGGAACTGCTCTTTATCGATAAGCACGACATGCTTCGGTTGTGTGTTAAGTATCCAGCGCTTGCGCTCAAGGCGTTGCGGCTCATGGCAGGCCGGGTAAGGAGACATGCGCAATTGGTGGAAGCTCTGTCGTTTCAGGACGTTGAACATCGGCTGGCATCCTTCTTTATTAATGAGGTGAAGCATGCAGGCATTCCTGTGCAGGGCCCGGTTGCCTTGCATCTTCTTTTATCGAATCAGGAAATTGCAAGCCGGATCGGCTCGGTGCGAGACGTGGTTTCGCGTACCATCGCCCGGATGAAGCACGATGGATTGATTGCCATGAACGGCCGCACCCTCATCATCCCGGATTTGCGAGCCCTCAAGGCCTATGCTGCAAGTGCTAACGGCGTACTTGCTGGCTCGTCTGACTCACCCCACGGTCCAAACCTGAGTGACCGCAACACATGAGATAGGACTGAGAATGATCCGCCTTAAGCGTGTTTATGATCCTGCCAACAATGACGACGGCGTTCGCCTTCTCGTAGAGCGCCTGTGGCCGCGCGGGGTGAAAAAAACAGACTTGCGACTCGATGCGTGGCTTAAGGATGTAGCCCCGAGTACGGAGCTGCGAAGGTGGTTCAGTCATGACCCGGCTAAATGGACAGAATTTCAACAAAGATATTTCGCTGAATTGGAGGCCCAGCCGGAAACGGTCGAACCGATTCTCAAAGCCTCAAGCCAGGGCCATGTCACGCTTCTGTTCAGCTCCCACGATGCGGCGCATAACAATGCGGTCGCTCTCGAAACTTACATTGCAGGCCACAGAGGTAGGCACGATCGAAGATAAGCCGCACCGTTGACCGGCAGTAAGCAGACAGGGCATTCATGAGGAAAGCGGCGCCAAACGATCGTGCCATTCCTTTGCTAGTACTCGCGAACAAACTCTGCGACCCTATTTTCGGCTGTACCGCTATATTTGACGATTATCCGTGAGTTTCTCACCGGATCAAAGTTGAGACCGCCGATAACGCCTTCGGGAGTCTCGATACTCGTGTCCTTGGAGATCTGGTAGGACTCACTCACACCGGCCTGAGTCTTTATTTCCAGGGTGTGGTGTTTTCGATTTCCGTTGATCACCGTTCCGGTACTTATCTGAAGGGGAACCTTGCCAAGGTCTCTAATCGCGACGACTGTCCGTCGATCGTATCCGCCGTAGAAGTAGACAATGACATGGTCACTGACCTTGTTGTAGACATCCGGCTCGATCGCTCCAGCCCGGATGTTCTTATCGAAGGCAATTGTGTCCTGCGGCTGGTTGGCGTACGAAAAAACACTTTGAGCGCCATCGCTGGTTTGCACACCGATCGATTTCGTGGTCCTGTCCACGAAGGTCACAACACCAGTGAGAGCATGAATCACCTCCTGGGCTCGCAGTACAAAGCAACTTGCAACGGAGAAGGCTCCCATGAAGAAAAGTCTCATCCACGTCGTTCTCATATATCCCCCTTTTCACCCGAGAATTGTCGTGATTGCAGGACAAGAAGCGTGGGGGAGGTAGCCTGCTGGAGAGGACGGATGAGCGTCTTTCGCCGAAGGGGATGTGAAAGTCCCGCCGCGGACCAAAGGCGAAGTCCGCCTCGTCCAGGCCATCCGGCAGCCACAACGTATTCTGTTTGTGTGATGGCAGATGGGAAGTGTCGGTTGCCACCGTGTATCGTGATACGATATACTGTTTTCTACGTTGATCGCTAGGCCCTGCCTCGGGATAGGAGTTCTACCATGCTGCCTATCGTCTGGTTCTACATCGCCGTTGTATCGTTTCTGTTGATTTTGCTTCTGTATACGGAATTGAGGAATCAAGCCCGGCGACACGTGAAGGGATGCCCCTCTCTCCACTATATTTCCCCGGAGCGCCTCAATTCCCTGATTATCATTGAGCCAGACCTGCAAATCCTAGAGTTAGGATCTCAATACGGCAACGCAGGCATTTCGGATGCGCAACAGATGCCGGTCGGTCAACTCGAGGGCTTTGTAAGCCATACATCGCGGTCCACAATCCTCGTCTTCTATGATTCAATAAAAGACCCGGTGCACTGGAGACAAGTGGAGCTCCTTGCCCGTAAATACTCATTGCGCAACGTCTTCGTACTCAAGGGGGGTCTCGAAGCGTGGCAGATTTATCAGCATGCCAGCCACCCGGGTAACATTGGCCCTTGGACCCACACGGCTAAGCTCATATGATCTGACTCTGTTCCTCGCATAGTCAAAAGAATCGCAACAAAGTCGCACATCAAAGATGATCGATCTAGTGAAATATTGCGGATCTTGTGACCACTCAATAGCAACAACTCGCTGTGGTTCATTTGAACCTTCAAGAAAACGTGTGAACTTCTTTTGCGTTCTCCGGATGCGAAAGGAATAAGCTTTCAATCGAGGTAAATTTATGCGTCTGCTTACCCTTCACGACCTTACGAACGTTACGTCACTTTACAGTCTTCAGATGCGCTATTTGCTCTCAACCCAACAGCAGTTTTCCAGGGGATTGGAGGGCATGATCGATGCAGCCTCCGATCAGGAGCTAAAGAACGCGTTCCGCTCGCACTTGCAAGAAGTCTCGCTTCAGCGTGAGCGCATCGATCAGATTTTGCTCGAACTGACGAGCAAAGCAGATGATGCAAAATGTGCTATCACGTCGTCTCTGATTGCATCCGTCGAGAAGATCGTAAGGGAAACAGGTCGAGGTGCGGTAGGCGATGCCTGGTTAGTGGCGGGTGCGCGCAAGATAGAGACCTTCGAAATCGCGTCCTACCGCGCTGCCCTACAATGGGCTTCGCTGTTGAGCTATGCATATCACGTATCTTTGTTACAGGAGACGCTGGACGAAGAAGTTCGTGCGGATGGTAAACTTCGTGACATTGAACGAAGAATCAATCTAGCCGCCATGGCTGTCTGATACCTGCAACCGTACCCGCACTCGGGTTGACGCGCGATCAATTGCATTAAGATGTGTTCACCCGTGTCTGAACTCAGTCATCGAGATCGTCGTCTGCGAATGGCCTGCAGGGCCTTGAAATAGCTCTGAGAAGCCTATGGCCGTGCTCGGCATTGTCATGGATTAGCACATCCGCTTGGGAAACCATTCCTATCAGTGCACCTTGCTCATCTACAACAGGCAAGCGGCGTAGTTGTTGATGCTGCATCGTCAGCTCGCATACTTCTAAGGGGTCGTCAGCTTTGCACGTGACAGGTTTCCCTGTCATTACATCCGAAACTGTGGCGCCTGCGAACAGCGGGGTTTCAGCGAGTACCCGTATGCAAAGATCACGATCTGTAACGATCCCCACAAGCGTCCGTGTATTGTGATCCGTTACAACTGGAACAGCTCCAACCCCGTATTCTTTCATGAGTTGTGCTGCTTTTTTAATAGAGTCCAACTCAGTACAGCAACTGGGAAATCTGCTCATTATATTTTGGACCTTCATAAACACCTCCGTTATTTCTTGCCCACGTGGGACTGCGGTTCGTTCCGATGCCCCGCTGATTATCGATGCAAGCACGCCGGGGACAGGCGACTCGTCACTACGGCCTCCGCAGGACGTGTCAGCCGGCCAGCGCGCCGGGGATTGCTGGTACCACGGATCTGGGCACGACAACCACTCCTGTCTCGCAGGTCTGCACTACAACATGGCTTTGCGTGCAATCTCCGCAGAGCCAATAGTGCTCCCTCCGGCGGGCGATCCTGCCGTTGATGACCGGGCCTCGTGGGTCTGGCATATCGAAAGCAAAGATCCGCCCCTCGCGGAGATAGCGGAGAAGTTTGGAGCAGTTCGGATTTGCGCATTGATTAATCATAAATACCCCCACAGGTAAGGTAGTGTCGTCCATTGCCAACCTCAGCGACGAGGGCATCCTGCATCCTCGTCTTTCGATATGTAGTGAAAGGTGGAGGATAACTGTGGCCCTCGCGTCCGTCCAGGCCTGATTTCAACGGTCTCAAGACTCCGGCTGTTAAGAGTCACACGATGCATCCCCCAGGAAATGCTTTGAACGGTGAGCGTAGGGACAAATCTCTCCTCGTGATAGACCCAATCTCCGACTTTCGCCGACAGATATTTGATGTGCCAGGAGTTTGGCTCCATAATGAAATCCGAGAGAATACCAACACGCCGGTCCGTGGACCAGACCTCATAGCCAAGAAGATCCATTGTGTTCCGGAGGTGAGGATCGTCATTTGCCTGAGCCGGAAATTCCCTTTGGGCTGGAACCAGCGCCGCAGGCACATACCATGTGGGTTCGGAATCGGGCCATCCGAAATACCTCTTCAATGCAAGCTGCTGTTGCAGAGAGACCGGCTTAACGGAACTGACATCTGCGCATCTGACCAATTCCTGATGCGCAAGGTTTGCGGCAATAACCTTTTTTGTCCAATCGGGCCTGTCAGTAGCACAGGTGCGAATCACTACTTGCCGCCTGAAGAGCCAACTTCCTGCGTTGGCCACTAGAAAACAAATGGTCCAAGATCGATCGTCAAATAGAAGACTACAGACTTTTTGTTCTTTCCCATCGGTTGTGACCAATGGGATCTTCATTGTCGTGAGGCTGGTAAACAGGTCTCCTCCGTTCGAGGATCTGATCCTCGGTGCCCTGTGACCAAACTGTAGGCCATCAAACATCACTCATATCGTAATACGATGCAATGCGAAAAACAAGGTTGCGTCTCAAAGCTGAAGCAGCATGTTCATGAAAACGACCTGCGCGTTCAGGACCGATTGGCTGAGCTCTCAAGCTGCCGAGAGGTGGCGTTGTCGCTTCGACGCCCCGATCCGAAGGATCAGTTATGGCCTCCTTGTTCAGGCGGCACGTAGTCGAAAAGTCGCAAACGTTCACTCTCGCGTTCCACTGATCGGGTACGGCCACGTAAGAGTTCATTCAAGGAAATTGTCCCGCAGAGTTGCTGGCTGGTGCGGTCGACTACTGGCAATGTGGCCAAACCTTCTGTCGCCATTACCTCTGCCGCTCCCCGCGCGGTGCCGTCCGCATACACATAGTGTTCCGGTAGCGCTTCCTTGGGCCCGGGAGCCGCCATCGGCGACATGAGTTCCCGTACGATGACGAGTTCCAGTGGATCGACTCCGTATTCCCGGCTAAGGTGGTACCCTCGACGACTTAGCTTTTCAGTCAGAATTGACCGCGGCATCAACAGCGAGGTGATCAGATAAGACGCGATGCACGCCATGGTGAGTGGCAGCAGAGCTGGTAAGCAGTGCGTCACCTCTAGGCTGAAGAGGATCGCAGTCAGTGGAACACCGAGCGCGCCTGCAAGCATGGATCCCATGCCAATGAGTGCCCAGAAGGCCTGGTCTTCTAATCGTGCATGCGAAACGTGTCCTACGGTTGCACCAACGGCACCGCCGATCATCAGCAATGGAGCTAGCACGCCGCCTGAAGTTCCTGACCCCAGCGACGATGCCCACATAAGTGACTTGGCAAGGATGATTCCAACAATCAAACCTACTGTGGCATTGCCGCGCAGTAGTTCTGCGATGTTGTCATAACCTACACCGAGTCCACGTGGGAAGAAGAGGCCTCCAATTCCTACTCCAATCCCTCCCAGTGCCGGCCACCACATCCAGTGAATGTGAAGGTGTTCGAAAAGATCTTCAAAGGCGTACATCATGCGGCTCATCCCAGCAGATACCAGACCCACAAAGGCGCCCAGAAGGAGTGAACCTATCGCGAAGGTAATGCGAGGAGTTCCACTAATGGTTGGCATTTTGAACAATGGTCCGGCGCCGAGCCAGTAGACGCGGAGGATGCCTGCTGTCGTGCTGGCGATCGCCACTGGCACTAGGCTCCTTGGCCTCCATTCGAAGAGCAGTAACTCGACGGCGAGCAGAATCGCGGCAACCGGCGTCGCGAAGGTGGCGGACATACCCGCAGCCGCGCCAGCCACCAGCAGCGTTGTCCTCTCAGCGTCGGTGACATGCATCCATTGCGCGATGAGTGACCCGACGGCGCCCCCCGACATGATGATTGGGCCTTCTGCGCCGAAGGGGCCGCCTGATCCGATTGCAATCGCGGCTGATATCGGTTTCAATACAGCGACTTTGGGATCCACCTTCGCGCGGTGAAGCAAAATTGCCTCGATGGCCTCGGGAATTCCATGCCCACGAATCTTGTCTGAACCGAACCGGGCCATCAGCCCTACGAGAAGGCCGCCGATTACTGGCACTACCACCATCCAATAACCCAGCGGGCTGCCCGCCGGAGAAACGGGTGCAATGCTGAGGCGATGGTAGTAGAACAAATTGGTTGAAAGCGCGATACACCGTAACAGAAGGACTGCCAGAGCGGTCGCACAGGCCCCAATGCCGATTGAGACCCCTGAAAGAAGCCAGACTCTGCGATCAACCGTGAAATCGCGTAAGACAGATGGTTCCGACTTCATCGGTAATCTCCTGGAGCCGGAACCGTGCTCCTGCAATCGCTTGTGGTTTGCTCGTCAGGGCCGCAGATCCTCGACAATGCCCCAATCAGCCTCGGGGCGAGTTCATACAGTTCCCGCGCATGGTTTTCCGACAGAATTCGCAGCACCCGTTGGCCCTTCGCTGTAACTCGCAGCTGGATGCACCTGCGATCGTTCATATCTTGATCGCGATGGA
>CAVXRU010000054.1:0-107130 GCA_963763905.1 uncultured Acidobacteriaceae bacterium
TTATTGCGGTAAGCCCATCTTCTGCAACAATGCAGAAAACCGCGGGTCGCTGTGCAGTTGCTTGAAGGCAGGATCTAATTTCAACAAAGTGATCACTTGCCCCTCCCGCCCCTCGTAGGCCTTCTCCAGCCAAAAAAAGGCCTTGTCCGTTTGCCCGGCAGAAGCGTACACCCACGCTTGTTCGCCGGGCGAATGATAAGTGCCGGCCTGCAGCTGAAGCTCTACTTGCTCCCGCCAAAATCCCTTTTCCCCGCCCTTCTTGAATGCTCTTTCCATCACCGTCGCTCTGGCTGCCGCTTCCTCGGGACTGGAGCCGCTAAGCACCTCGCTCTTTTCCTCCTCTTTGATCGCTTCCTCGTATCTTCCGGTCGACGCCAGGAACTGGGAAAAATATTCGTGTGCCAATGAAAAGCTGGGATCCATGGCGATGGTGCGCTGGAATTGCCGGTACGCACTTCCGTCGTCCCCGGCGAACACGTATGTCATAGCCATGAAATTGTTTATCGGTAACGAGAGGGGATCAATTTCCACTGCCCTCTTGTTTTCCGCAATGGCTTGCGCCTTTCGGCCCATGGGCACGAGGAAACAATTGGAATAGAACAAGTGCGCATAGGGCGAGTTGGGATTGAGCTCAAGCGCTTTCAAAAATTCTTTTTCCGCTCCTGGGAAGTCGAACTCGTAATGCGACTTCTCCACACCGAGGGCGGCGTGCGCCTCGGCGAGGGAAGGATCTAACATAATCGCCCTCGTCGCTGCTGTTCTTGCCCGCGGAGAGCTTTCCTTGGACGAATACAGGCCAAGAATATTACTGATGTTGTAGGCGTCGGCCAGTCCGGCCCAGGCCAAGGCGAAGTTAGCGTCTTCGGCGGTAGCTTCCTGAAAGTACTGAATACTTTTCTTGATCGCATCGGGTGTTCGTTGGTTCCAGTAAAAGCGGCCCTTCAAGTAGAGGTCGTAGGCCCCAGGGTTCACACGGTGCTTCCTTGATAACTCAACCTCCCGGTGCGGGGTAAGATTGGCACTTACCTGCTCCGCGATCGACCTTCCCAGATCGTTCTGCACGTCGAGCATGTCCCCGAGGTCGCGATCGTAGTTCTGAGCCCAAAGGTGGGTCTGATCACTGACACGAATCAACTGAGCGCTGACGCGGGCTTTTCCACCGTCCCGTCGCACACTGCCTTCCAGGATGTAGTCGACGCCAAGATCACGGCCGATCTGGCTAACGGACTTGTCGGTGTGTTTATACGCCATGGCCGTGGTTCGAGCGATCACGCCAAGGTTTTCTGGGCTGAGCTGGCCCAGGTCTGTAATCGTCTCCTCCGTCAGGCCATCGCTGAAGTACTCCTGCTTCGGGTCATTGCTCAGATTCTGGAAGGGTAAGATCGCAAGCATCGCGCGTTTAGCTGGAGCAGAACCCGAGGAACGATGGGTACGCATTATGTATGCAATGGTTGTGAGAACCAAAACCAGAGCAGCTGTCAGTAGCATCACCGCTCTCCATCGCCACCTGCCAACGTCCGAAGCAAATGTGTGGTGATCGGCTGTTGTTACTGCGTGCCCCACTTGGTGTGGAGGACCAGAATCGAGGACCGCGTCCTGGCCGTCCATTCCTGCCAAATCCACACTCTTCGACAAGCCATTTGCGGTCGCGGTTCCGGTCACCGGAGCAATGAACCGATACCCTCGCCGGGGCAGCGTCTCGATGAATCTCGGGTTGGCGGCTGAGTCGCCGAAGGCTGTTCGCAGCTTGCGGATCGCAGTGTTGAGGCCCTCGTCGAATCCGACATAGGTGTCCGCCGGCCAGAGACTTGCCTGCAACTGCTGACGGGTTACAACCTCTCCTGGGTATTCCACCAACATGGCCAAAACACGAAAGGGCTGTTCTTGCAGGGGCAATCTCCGCCCGTTCTTGTGCAATTGGCCAGAGGCCAGATCGATCTCGAAAAGACCGGTCCGAAGTTTTCGGCTGGAACTGGCTGGAGGGTTCATTGGTTCACCCTGACCCGCTGCCATGTTATCCCAGTTGCACGGTTCAGGAAATCACACAACTCCTTTGGCAGCATTTTCTTAGCAAGTCAGAAGCGGAACAGGTGCGGTCAATTGACTGGATAGTTGGGGGCTCACTACAAGAAGGATCGCGGGCAACTGCGGAGGAGGGATTATGAACAGGAAGCTATTCACAAATGCGGCAGCGTTGGTTCTGCTTACAGTCGCTACTGTGGGGTCCGGACACGCGCTGAGTGACGTCGAAGGCTGCAACAACAAACTTCTTAACGGTCATTATGGATTCACACTTCAAGGCACCAAATATCCCATCCCGGGCGTCTTGGGGCCGACGGGTCTCCAGGTGGGGGTTGCGATGGCTGACTTTGACGGCAACGGTACCTTTGAACAGATCGATGCGGTAACGATCGCCGGTACAGCCGTCTCCGACTTCACGCACACACCGGCCCACGGTACGTACACGGTAAACCCGGATTGCACCGGTACCTTTACCATCGACTTCACCGATGGCAGGCCACCTGTGGTCACGAACTTCGTAGTCGTGGGAAACGGCTCCGAGATTGACACCGTAGTCACTAGCGTCGCCGGCAAGGAAGGCATCCTTTCCTTAGGGAGCATTGGCAAAAAAGTCCGCACTTGGTAGCCCTTTGAACCGCGAAACCTGGGTGGCCCCCGGTCTCGATTCTGAGACCGGGGATCCTCGCCGAAAGAGATGAAGCGATGGTATGCAGGCCGCCACTAGGAAGACGAAAAGATAGGAGCGGTATGCGAAAAATCTGGTTTCTGATTTGCGTTCTGACCGCGACATACACTTCGTCGGCTCAAAGCGGCCCGGCATCCTGGCAAAACCTGAACTCTCTTCACGAAGGGGAAAGGATTCAGGTGCTTGAAAAGAACTCCAGGAAAGTTTCCGGGACATTTCTGAATGTTTCCGAAGCGGCGATCTCGGTGCAAGACCAAACGGGCTCGCAGGCGCTCCAGAGGCAAGACATCGTTCGCGTGAGACTCATGAAAAACAAGCATCGTTTGCGCAACGCGTTCATTGGCGCCGGAGTCGGCGCGGGCGTGGGAGCCGTGACTGGTGCGGGGTGGAACACCGGCATTTTTAGCAGACAGCGGGTCGCCGGGGTTTTGGCGGTGGCCTTCCTTGTGCCCGGCGCGGTCGTCGGAGCTTTGGTGCCGGACCACAGTACGATTTACAACGTGGGTTCGCACTAGTTACTTCGATCTTGCCGGCAATGTTATCTCAGTTGTCTTGAATACCCGGGCTATGTTTCAATGCTTCACGACTCGGAGGAGCCCATGCGACCAGCTCTGCAACTTATCAATCCTATGCAGGTCACCGATACAACGACTGCTCCAGCGCGCCAGCCGCGCCGACTCCTTTGCCTCTTCTCAGCGCTCCTTTTCGCCTTCTCCGCAATCGCGGCGCACGCCCAGGATTACACCTCCATCGTCATTTTTGGAGACTCCCTTTCCGATACAGGCAATGTCGCGTATCTCGCGCAGCATAAGTACGGAGTGCGGATTCCAGGGCCCCCCGCCTACACCGACGGCCGCTTCACCGATGGCGACGACACGATCCCGGCTGCCCGCGAGTACTTCGGCGTATGGATTGAACAATTTGCCGCCATGCTTCCAGCGAAGCCGATCATTCTGGACTCCCTCGACGGCGGAACCAATTATGCTTACGGCTTTGCCTTCACCGGCAATGGAACTGCGGTGCTGACTCTCGGGTCCCCCACACTCTCCGTCAATGTCAACAACATAGGGCAGCAGATTACCGATTATCTCGCCACGCATCCCGTCATCAATGACAGGACTTTGTTTGTTGTATGGGGCGGCGCCAACGATCTTCTCAACGCAACGTCAGCGGACGACGTCTTCAAGGCGGGTGTCAATCAGGTCACAAACATCCAGCGTCTCATCGATGCTGGAGCCACCCAGTTCGTGATCCCTAACCTTCCTCCGCTTGGATCAATACCCCGGCTTAACGGCAGTCCCACGGATTCAGCTGCCGCGACCGCCGCAAGTGTCCTCTTCAACCGGATATTGAGCACAGGTGTCGATGTTCTGCACGACTTCAACTTTGGCAGACATCTCCATTTTGTCCAGCTGAACGTCTTTGCTCTTTTCAGTCAAATCATCGCCTCGCCCTCCAGATATTCCCTGGCGGACGTGACCACCAGCTCCCAGGACATTCCCACGGTCGACCCGGATACCTATTTGTTCTGGGATGACCTGCATCCCACGACGCGCGGCCACAATATCCTCGCCACGACTCTTGCGGGAATGATTGCCGGACAACACTGCTCGGCACGAGTGGAAGCAGAATGTGCATTTGCGACGGCCGGCGCGAGCGGACACTAACGGAAACTTACAGCTGACGCTTGTAAATCATCAGCATCGCAGGGCCCTCGCCCGTCGTGACTTCGCCCTCGTTGCGGAAGCCTGCTTTTTCGTAAGCGCGACGCGCGCGGAAATTGTGGAGGTGCGGATCGATTGCAACCAGCGGAGCTCCCTCGTCGATCAACTGCGCAGCTAGAATCCGCAAGAAGGCGGAGCCATGACCCTTGCCAACCATGTCTGGCTCGCCAATGAATGCGTCGATTGCCCTGGAGCCCTTCGGGAGACATTCGAAGTGAGGCTGTGGCCACGTATGTACCGCATAGTGCTGCGCATAAGCAAAGGGCCTGCCATGGAAGGAGACAATTCGCATGGTCATCCCGGGTTCGTTCAGGTCTTCTTCAAGCAACCGTGCCTGCTCGTCAGGCTCGCCCCACCAACGAACCACATCTGGGGTACGCAACCAGATATCAAGCATGGCTAGATCTTCTTTAACGAACTGCCGGAACACATAAGCGCCGCAGCCAGTGCGGTCATGATCGTTCATGCTTAGATCGCTGTATGGGCAAATTCCACGTTACCTAAATTGATAGGCTGAGCATGCGGTTAAGCCGCTGCACAAACACCGCCGGATCCTGCAGCGGTACGCCTTCCATCAGCATAGCCTGGTCAAACAGCAGCCACGCCGCATCTTCGGCGACCGAGTCATCAGAACGCGCCAGCAGCTTCTTGACAATCTCGTGGTCAGGATTGATCTCGAGCGTCGGTTTCAGCGCCGGCATGTCTTTCTGCCCCATAGCACGCAGCATCTGTTGCATCTTCATCGAGGGCTCGTCTTCGTCGGAGACGATACACGACGGGCTGTCTGCCAGCCGCACCGAGGCGCGCACATCTTTCACCCGGTCGCCCAGCGTGGCCTTCAACTTTTCGATCAGCGGCTTCAGCGTGTCCGCCTTCTCCGGCTCCTTCTCATCTTTCAGATCTTCGCTGGTCGCAGCCTTATTCACCGACTTTAGATCGATATCACCGTACTTCTCAACTCCCGAGAAGACAATCTCATCGATCTCGTCGTCCAGCAGCAGAACCTCGAGATTCTTCTTCTTGTAGATCTCGAGCAGAGGCGATTTGCGGAGCAGGGAATCGCTCCCCCCGGTAATGTAATAGATACTTTTTTGTTCCGGGTTCATGCGCGACTTCACGTCGGCCAGGCTCGTGAGGCCTTCCACCTTAGTCGACTTGAAGCGAATCAAATCGAGCAGCGTCTCGCGATTCGCGTAGTCGCTGTACAGACCTTCTTTGAGCGGCCGGTTGTACTCGGTGACGAACTTTAGATACAGTTCCGGTTGGTTGGCCGCGATGTTCTTCAGCTCGGAGAGGATCTTCTTCACGCTCGCCGTCCGGATATTCGTCAGAATGCGATTCTGCTGCAGAATCTCGCGGCTTACATTCAGGGGAAGATCCTCGCTGTCGATAATGCCGCGTACGAAGCGCAGGTATTGCGGCAGAAGCTCTCTGGCATCGTCCATGATGAAGACGCGCTTCACATAAAGCTTTACGCCCGTCTTATATTCCGCCTGGTAGAGATCCAGCGGAGCCTTCGCCGGGACATAGAAAAGCGTGGTGTATTCGAGGCTCCCTTCTGCCTTGGTGTGGAACCAGAACAATGGATCTTCCCATTCTCCGGTGAGCGATTTGTAAAGCTCTTTGTAGTCTTCGTCTTTGAGCTCGCTCTTGGGGCGGCGCCACAGGGCACTCGCGGCATTGATCTGTTCGGTGGTGCGGGTCTTGATCGACTTCTTCTCCTCCTCATTCCACTCGCTCTTGTCGTAGGTGAGAAAGATAGGAAACGCAATGTGGTTGGAATATTTCTTGACGATCTCCCGCAGTCGCCAGCTGTTGGCATATTGCTGGCCTTCTTCATTGAGGTGCAGCAGGACGGTCGTACCGGCGACTGCGCGCTCAGCGGGCTCAATATCGAAGCCGGTCTTGCCATCGCTGGTCCAGCGCCAGGCCTGGTCTTCGCCCGCCTTACGCGAGACCACCTCCACCCGGTCAGCCACCATGAAGGCGCTGTAGAAACCCACGCCAAATTGGCCGATCAGGTTGGTATCTTTTTTGGCGTCCCCAGACAGTTGCGAGAGGAAATTTTTAGTGCCTGAGCGAGCGATGGTGCCCAGGTTCGAGGCCAGGTCCTCCTCGTTCATGCCAATACCCGTGTCGGCGATGGTGAGCGTCTTCTTCTCCTCATCGAGTTCCAGGTCAATACGAGGATCAAAGGGAAGAGCTTTATACGCTTCTTCGGTAAGGGTCAGATGGCGCAGTTTGTCCAGGGCATCGGAGGAGTTGGAAATCAACTCACGCAGAAAAATCTCGGGGTGAGAATAAAGGGAATGGACGATCAGTTGGAGCAGTTGGCTGACTTCGGTCTGGAATTCACGTTTTGACATAGACCTTCATTATCAACAAAAACCAGCGGCACACAAAAGCGCCTCTCTGGCCTTGCGCTGGGTCTACTCCATGTTTGCCTCTAATTTCTGTTCCAGTTCCTTCAAGCTCTCCGCCGCATCCCTCACCGTGTAGCCCGTTGGCGGCCGGAACAAGGCCGGATCCGGGGCAACCCGGGAAAGGTCTTTAAGCTCCACCGTTCTTTCCCCGAAGCGCGGGTCGTTCCAGACCTGCTTCACCACCAGTACCATATCCGCTGAAGTCCACACCTCGTAGGTTTTCGTGATCGGCGCGCTGTTGCCGGAGCGGCCGGCTGGAACGATCGTGGTCGTCCGTTTGCCCGTGGTTTCAAGACCCTGAATCGTCTTCGTTCCCAGGTCCGCGGTGCTGATAATCGGTTGCGGACGGGGGTCTTCCGCGGGATTTCTCTCGCTGGTGTAGGGGGCGTGTCCTTCCGAGCCGCGGGCAGCTTGATCAACGAAGCGACCTTCGGCCGGTTTGGTTAGACGCGGTCTGGCCGTCTCAGGACTACTTCCCTGCCGGGGTTGCCGTCTCTTTTTGGAAGGCAGAAGAGAGGGTACCTTTGCTGCTGGCAATCGGCATTAACGTTGGATAAAACTGAACAAACGTAGTGTCTACCGCGGCGTGAGCCGCGTGGCAGCTATAGCAGTCCGCCGATTGCGGAAAAAGCTTGCCTGCCTTGCCGTCTCCGAATCCAAAAAAAGCCCATTTACCAGGAAATCGAGCTTCGTCTTTGACGTGCACCTCCAGCCCTCTCAGGGTGCCCTGGTAATTGCCGCTTTGATTAATCGAGCCTTTGCCCCGCCCTTCGCGTTCTTCAAGCACCAAAATAGTGTGGTCCGGCCAGGTGCCTGTCTTCAAAAACGCCTGATAGGCCGCCGGATTGACAAAGACATTATCAAACATATGATGGCCCTCCATCTGCATGGGAGGGTTGTAACTCATATCGAAGCCCGACGTGAGGTAAACCCATTCCCGATAGTGCTCCGGACGCTGAAGCTCGCCGGCGCTGGTATATTGAGGAACCTCCGCATCGGGCACGACCCAAAACAGAAAAGCCGCCAGCAAAAGCGTGGTCTTGACTAAGGTGAGCATGAAGGCAGTATGCGCTGCGAACGGAGTCAGGGGAAAGACCGTTGACTGCATATCGCCGTTGATTCACTGCATTCCGGCGCAGCCGTAGATGCCACTGGACTACGATCGTTACCATGGACACGAGCCAGCTCCGATTGCAGCACCAACAGCGCTGGGTCTGGATCGCATCCATCTGGCTTGGTTTCGGCCTGGTGGATGCAACCCAGACCGTTCTCGTGATGCGCTCTGAAGGGATGCAGCATGCCTGGGGCCGTCTGTTCGTGGTCATCACTTTGTGGTTTCTTCCCTGGGCTCTGGCGACCGGACCGGTGATGCGCCTCGGGCGCCGATTTCCCCCGCTGAAGTTAAGCTCTGCGGCGACCTGGTTGGTGCATCTGGCATGCTGTACCATCATAGGGCTGCTCTATGCCGCCTGGGCCACGTTCCTGGACCTCCTGCTGAATCCTTATGGGAGTCCATCTTCTCCACTTCCATTTGGGCACCTTTGGCTCGACAGGTTCTACAACGGAATGGTCTTCACCACAGTGTTGTACTGCGTCATTCTGGCAGTCGGTTACGTGATCGATTCCAACTCCAGGCTCGCTTACCAGCAGACTGAGACTGCGAAGCTGAACGAGCAGCTCTCCCGGGCGCAACTGGACGCGCTCCGCAGGCAAATCGAGCCGCACTTCCTGTTCAATACCCTCAATGCCATCGCCGGCCTGGTGCGTGAAAAGAGGAATGATGACGCGGTCACCATGATTGCCGGGCTGAGCGACTTTCTCCGCCGCCTTTTCGTAGACTCGACCAGCCAGCAAGCCTCTCTGGGAGAGGAAGTGGAGTTTGCACAAAAATATCTTGACATCCAGAAGGTGCGCTTTGTGGAGCGCCTTCAGTTCAGTGTTGATGTTCCCAGCGACCTCATGCTTGCCCGGGTGCCGACCCTCATCCTGCAGCTCATGGTGGAAAATGCGATCAAGCATGGCATTGCCCAGCGGGCCCAGGGCGGGGAGATCCGGATCGCTGCCTCCCGCTCCCAGGACCGGCTCACGCTCAGTGTGTACAACGACGGTCCAGCCGCGCGATGGGAGAAGATCGACGATGGGATTGGCCTGTCGAACATGCGAACCCGCCTGCAGAGATTGTATGGAAACGCCTTCGAACTCAAAATGCAAAATCAGGTTCCTGGCGGAGTGGAAGTAAGCGTCTCTGTACCCTTTAAGGAGTGAACCGTGGCCATCCGTACCGCCATTGTGGACGACGAGCCACTCGCGCGCAGCAATCTGTCGCTGCTGTTGCGACTTGATCCGGAAATCGAAATCGTGAGTGAGTGCGGCTCAGGCGCAGATGCACCCAACGAGATCCGCAGAACAAAACCAGACCTGCTTTTTCTTGATGTCCAGATGCCCGAATACGACGGCTTCGACGTGCTGGAGTTGCTGGGTAAAGACGTACCACCTGCACTGGTCTTTGTAACTGCGTACGATCAGTACGCCTTGCGTGCGTTCGATGCAGGTGCGCTCGACTACCTTTTGAAGCCCTTCGACAACGCTCGCTTTGAACGGACGCTGGCCCGGGCCAAGCAAAAGATCGCCCGCGACAAGATTCAGCCGCAAAGGCTTGAGTTCCTGACCGTTAAGAACGCCGCACAGGTAACCTTCGTCAAGCTGCCGGAGATCGACTGGATCGAAGCCACTGATTACTACGCGGGCCTGCATGTAGGCGAGAAGGTCCACCTGTTGCGCCGGAGTATCGCTGAACTGGAGCAAGACCTGGATCCGGCCCTGTTTTGCCGCATTCACCGTTCGTCTATTGTGAATCTGGACCGCGTCTGCGGTCTCAAGCTCAACCAGGAAGGGGAATACGCCGTGTTGCTGGAAGGCGGAGTTACGCTGCGCTTAAGTCGCCGTTATCGCAAGCAACTGGAGTTACGCCTCGCCGGACGACGCCTGTATCCTTCCCCGTCCGTAACAACCCATAAGTAACCCTTGATCGGCTAAGGTGGGATTGTGGTTAGCCGGGCCAGGCAGTAACGTTCGCTCATGAACGACAAGGCCCGTCTCTTTCCCAGCTCAAAGAAGTACGCGCTGCTCACTCTTGCCGTGCTGAGCGCTCAGGCAGCTTTCGCGGTCACCAGCAAAATGGATTGCAAGGTCTACGAGCAACAGGAACAAGCCAATATAGAAGCGCAAAAGCGGGCTGACCCCTCCATCCATGGCGAGAGGTTCGACACCGTTTTCTATAGTCCTAAGCGGAACTCCTGCATGGCCTCTGTCTTCTTTACCAAGGGGTTATCCACCTATGCGGCGATCATTGATATCCCCGAGGGACGCATGCTCTGGGCGAAGAGCTATAGGGGGATAAGTCCAACTCCCGTTCGCATCGTGGAAATGGATCAGGATATGGATGACGAAATCAAAGCTCTGGAGTTCGGTTCCGAGAGCGCATCCAATTCCAGACCTCTCGATTTGCTACCCCTGCTCTTGGATCGCACCATGAACACCCTGCCTGCGATCAAGAACGCCCTTACGGAAGAGCGCTAGAGAGAGAAGCCTACGTGAGTACTTAAGCGTGCGGCGTCCCCAGGAGATTAGCCCGCATCGATTGATGCTGCGGGTGAATACGAAACTGCCCATAACAAAGCAGCCGCAATATCGGCGTGGGTCGCAAATACCAGCTGGCCCATCCTAGCGGGGAATCGCCATTTGCATCTTTCGCATCGATCTGCGCTCCGGCTTCGAGCAAAAGCTTGATTGTCTCCTCCTCCCCAAAGGCAGCGGCGCGATGCAACGGCGTTTCTCCCTTGGTTTTGCAATCCCGCATAAATCCCCCTGTCTCCGCACCGTTGTTCGCTCTTGCGTTCGGATTAGCGCCCGCGGAGAGCAGCACCTTGAGAACGCGGTCATAAACCACCCGGTCGGTCTTACAGAGGGCAGCGTGGAGCGGTGTTTCTCCGCTATCGTCGGAGGAAAAGTTCACATCTGCACCCTGCTCCAGCAAAAACTGGCACAACCTCCAATGTCCATGAAACGAAGCAGCGTTAAGTCCGCGGTCTGGCCCGAGCGCATCGATCGATTCCCCTTTAGAAAGCAGGAACTTGATCGCACTCACATCGCCGTAGTACGCGCCCCACTGGATCAGGGAAACTCCGTTTCGATCTACCGAGCCAGGCGGACAGCCTCGCTCGAAAAGATCAAATACCAGGTCCGTACGGCCATCTGCCAGCTCAGCAAGCATCGATTCATTCGTCTTCTCCGCCATAGGATCAATCTCAGAAAACTCGCTGGAACCTACTTAACTCCTTTGTCTGGATCCCACACGCCTTGTAGCTTGCGCACATAAACCATTTGCCCAATATGGTAGGCATTATGCGCGCCGACATGCGCAATCCTGGATGCCCACAGAGCTACCTTCGCATCATCTGCACTCTCGACTGCTCGTTCCCAATCTGTCATCACCTGGTCAAGCTGCTGGACGGTCTCATTCCAGCTCTTGGCATCGAAGCTGTTGAAGGTCTCGTCATTGTTGCCATCAAACTTCGCCGGCTTTTCGCCCTTGAACTTTGCCAGCGACTCCCGATCCCAGAACACGAGGTGATTTGCCAGTTGACCTACGGAATGATTGCCGCTTTTGTCGGTCCAACTCGCCTGCTCCGGTGTCAGACCCGCGACCGCAGTATTTGCCGGCACGAACCATTCTGCCTTGTTATGTGTCGATCGTAGCTGTTCCAGCAAAACAGCCTTAAGCGTCATCGGCTTCTCTTGCTGGGCAACAGCAATGGTCGATAACGACAGCAGCACGCCCAAACAAATGAATCTCATCTCGATCTCCTCACCAGCTCAGCTGGAAACTCTGTCTCAGCCAACGGATGACCCTTCCAAAGATAAACCGTCTGCAATTTGTGCTTGATGAGGAGTAAAAAAATAGGAATGAACGCAAAAAGGCCCGCTGATAGCGGGCCTTTTCGAAACCAATTCCTTTAGCGGTGACCGCCTCCACCGCTGGGGTGACCGCCGCCCCCACCGGGGTGTCCTCCTCCAGAAAAACCGGGGCTGTGTTCGCCGCCCCCGGCATGTCCAGGAGTACCCGGGTTGCCATGCTCATCGTGCGCCGCGTTTGCCTGGAAGCCGTTGAACGGGTGTTCCCCGCGTTCTGGCAGCGGTCCATGGTAGCCGTGGTGAGGATCGTAGCGCTGGTCGACGTGGCCATAAAACCCATGAGGCCCGTGAAACCAGGGCCCGGCCCCGATGAATATTCCTCCAGTGAACCAATCCGGACCATAGTAGCCATAGGGTGCACAGTCATAGGGAGCATAGGGGAAGTAGCCGTAGGGGCACACTGGAGCCACCCCAATGTTGACCGACACCTGTGCCGGTGCACTTGAAGCGCCGCTGAGCATCGCTGAAGCAAAAATAAACGAACCCAAATACCGCAAAACCCGCATATCGTTCCTCCTCTGGCCACCACCTTAGATGATTCGGTGAGGAATGCGAGTTGCGCGGGAAGTGAGAAAGTTGAACCAAACCCTTTGCTATCCTGTGCAGGGTCACTTAATGGAGAGGAAACCATGGCCGCACTCATCGACGCCATCGACGTAAAGCGGAAGATGTTCGTCGAATTAGATAACGTTCCCTTCTACTGCCTGGAGGTGGAAATCTCCACCCCCACGGCGAGGGGAGGTCAGACCTTAGTCCGCCTCAAGATGCGCAACATGCTTACCCGAGCTGTCTTTGACAAGACCTTCAAGGCCAGTGACAAGTTCAAAGAGCCCGACCTGCAGACCGTCGAGGCTTCTTATCTCTACAGCGATGCGGACGGCTCTTATTTTCTTGATCAGGAGACCTTTGAGACCCTCGTTCTCAGCCAGCAGATGATAGGCGATGCGCTGGACTTGCTGCTGGAAGGAACCATCATCCGCGTAGACAAGTACAACGGCAATCCTATCGGGTTACAGCTTCCGGCCCAGGTGGAACTGGCTGTGACCTACACCGAGCCCGGTGTCCGCGGCGACACGGCAAGCGGAAGCGTTACCAAACCCGCCCGGCTGGAGACCGGCATTGAGGTGCGCGTTCCCTTCTTTATCAAGGAGGGCGAAAGGATCAAGGTGGACACAGAAACAAGGCAATTCTCCGGCCGCGCCTGACGTAGTAATATCCCAGCGAACACACTTTGGGCCACAATCGTGGAGGTTTCCATGTCCGATGCGGTCGCCAACGCCGAAGCAGCCAAACCACTGAGTCAGGTAGAGCGGGTGGTTGACACCTTCATTGCTCCAACGAAAACCTTCCATGACATCCTGCGGGACCCCAGCTGGTGGATGCCGTGGCTTCTCGGGGTTCTGCTTACCTTGGCTTTTGGCTTTGCAGTGCAGCAAAAGATTGGCTGGGACAAGACTTACAATAACATCCTGTTACAGAGCCCGCAGTCACAGCAGGACAGGCTGGCGCAGCTTCCGCCGGCAGAGCAAGCGAGGCAGAAAGCGATCGGCGCTTCATTTGTAAAGTACATTTTTTGGACGACGCCCATTCTCGGTCTGCTGTTTGCCGCGATCGCGACACTCGTGCTCACGGGAACGTTGAATTTTGTGCTGGGTGGCCAGGCGAAATTCGGCCAAATGTTCGCCGTTTGGATGTACGCCGGCCTGCCCTTCACGATTCAGGCCGTTCTCGTGATCATCACAATCTATGCCGGCCTGGATGCCGATTCGTTCAATCTGAAGAACCCGGTGGGCACCAATATAGGTTATTTCCTTCCCCAGGATTCGCCCAAATGGCTGCTGGCATTCGGGACTGCGATCGATATTCTGACCATTTGGGTGCTGATACTGCTCACCATCGGCTCTGCCATCGTCGCAAAAATAAAGAGAAGCACCGCCGCCGTAGCGGTATTCGGCTGGTGGATTCTCATCACCCTGGTGAAAGTAATTTCAGCGGGGATGTTCTAGAGGAAGTAGGAAAGCCGCGACCGCAGGCTATGAGTGGGTAGAGATCCCCTTAGCGCAGGTCGACCTCTTGTGCGCTGCCATCCGCACCAACAGTGACTCCCCACCGTCCGCCGGCTTCTGACAACGCCGCGCCGCGACCGTTCACCGCCGCACGCCTCTGTTTAGGAATCCAGCCCACCACTTCAATTCGATAAGCCTTCCACCACGGTTTCCACGTACCTTCCTGCTTCCCGATATTGACGCTCATCGAACCGTCCGCAGCCACCGCGCAGGTAAATTGAACCCGCGCATACGCCCCTTCCCGGAAAGCAAACGTGTGCCCATCGTCGCTATAAACCTCTCCCGAGCAACCTTCACCGGCCTGCTTCAAGGCCGGCGCATAAACCCGCAGCGTCAACGGACCATTGGGCACTTCCGCCGTGCTCTGCGTAAGTGGCGCGATGGGAAGAATACTCCCGCCACGCACATACACCGGCAACTGATTCAACCTGGGTGTGACCTTGAGCTGCTTTTCGGCGAGCACCCGGTCGCGCTGCTCCGCATCCAGCGCACTGCCTGGGATTGCACGCACAAACTGCTGCGCGGTCCAGTAGTCATACCAGGTCCCCGGAGGAAGCCCGACCACATAAGGGGCCACCTCCTCGGGAGAAGGATTCGGCGCAACCAGAAGGCGGCTCCCCACAAGAAACTCGCCCCCACCCGTCGTCAAATCAAAAGGAGTTCCATCAGCCACAGCGTGCGGAAATTCCAGAAACAGCGGCCGATTGATCGGGAGCCCGTCGCGCGATGTCTCCTCGGCCACTGTGTACAGATAGGGCATGAGCCGGTAGCGTTCCTCAAGGTAGTGCCGCCGAATCGCCTCCTGCTCTGGGCCATCGACCCACACCTCATGCATGCGTGTGCCCTTTGCCGAATGATCCCGATCAATGGGCTGAAAGGCTGACACTTCAATCCATTTGGTAAGCAAGTCCGCCGGTGGAGATCCAGCAAACCCGCCCACATCTGCGCCAGACAAAGAAAAGCCGCTAAGCCCAAGATTGACGATCTGCGTCACTGTCATGCGCAGATGGTTCCAGGTGGAGCTGTTATCGCCCGTCCACGTGGTGGTGTACCGCTGGGCGCCTGCATAGCCGGCACGAGACATCACGAACGGGCGCTCGCCGGGCCGGAGCACAAGTTGGCCTTCATAAGTGCCGCGCGCGTTCTCCATCCCATAAACGTTATGTATCTCCAAATGAGTGGCGGTGCGCTTCTTGAATCCGGGCTCGTCGATACGATGTTGAATATCGTCCGGCATGGTTTTGGTTGGTGTCTCGAACACCGCCGGCTCGTTCATATCGTTCCAGAACCCCGCCACACCCTCGCTGACAAACGTTTTATAAAGCCCACCCCACCATCGCCGCGTTTGCTCCTGCGTAAAGTCCGGGAAGACCGCGGGGCCAGGCCAAACCGGGCCAACAAAAACAGACCCATCAGGATTCTTCACAAAATGGTCCCCAGCCATTCCCGTGTCGTACGGCGCGTAGCCAACGTTGGGCTGCCTGGCGATGTGCAGGTCAGTTATGACCACCAGCTTGAACTGTTCCCGTGCCAAATCTTTTACCAATCCACGAAAATCAGGAAACGCCTTCTCGTCCACGGTGAAGGGCCAGTTCTTGTGCTGAAAGTCGATATCCAGCCAAAGGACGTCAGACGGAATGCGATCCTTGCGCAATCTGGAGGCAACCTCGCGCAACTGCGATTCAGGAAAATACGTGTAGCGCGACTGTTGGAAACCGAGCGCCCACAACGGCGGTAGAGGCGTAGGGCCCGTAAGCCACGCCCAATCAGAAACGACACTCTTCGGCTCTGGGCCGTAGAGCAGGTAGTAATCAAGCGGTCCGTTCATCGCCCCGAACGTGTACCGGTTCGGATCGGAGCGCCCGAAGTCGAAATTCGTTCGCCACGTGTTGTCAAGGAACACGCCCAGGGCACGGCCTTGATTCATATCAATAAAGAACGGAACACTCTTATAAATAGGATCAGTCGACTCCTGGTAACCAAAGGAGTCCGTATTCCACAAAGTGAATGCCTCGGTCTTTCGATCGAGTGGGCCTGGCTTATCGCCGAGCCCAAAGAAGTGGTCGCTCCATGAGCCCTGCTTGATGACCGTGAATTTATCGCCTTCCCAAAGCACGGGTGCCGCATCCTTTAGCAGGACATTGCCACCAGGATCAGCGACTGTTACTCGTAGTTGGTCATCCGCTGTCACTCGCAGCGCCTTGGTCGAGAAGCCGTGCGGCTCGGCGGCTACCGAAACACTGCTGGTGCGCGCCTCAGGGAGAACTGCCCACGATGCATCTTCCGGTACAGCATCTCCTTTCCAGATCCTTACCCGAAGCACGTCATCCCGTAATGCAGTCACCTCGAGGGTCACTCCATTGGAAGTCATCCTCACTCCTGCAGGCAAGGGTGTTAGTTGCTGAGCCCCGGCGGCCAACAAAGCCGCAAGACTTATCAAAGCAGCAAGCGCCCATCGACTTCTGGATGTTGGCATCGTTTTTCCCCACGAAGTTCTAATTTGATCGGCAGCCAGTATACCTTTCGGAAGCATGGAGCGGTGGAAGGGTGAGATTTCTGTATCCCACCCTTCACAAAGAACGCGAAGGATGGGGCGGATACCGCGGGAAGAACAGATGCTTTTACCTGCGGTAACCGCATGGGGCACCCACCCGTCGATGGGTGGCGGGGATAGAGATTTGCGGAGACAACTCGGGACTTGGGCCGGAAAGACGTACCTCAGCGGCTTCTATGAGACGGCTGTGGAATGCAAGGGAATTCCCCTTGTTTTTGTATTATTGGGCGTTTTTGTTTTTGCTGTTGCTTTTGCTTGTTGGGACGACACGGACCTTGAGGAAGATTCATCTCGGACTTCTATACGCACTCGAGGTGAGTCGCCAAGGACTCGGTGCTTGATGGTGTCCGATGAAGATGAATTGGGGCTGCTATCTAAAGCGCGGCCTTTGAAGGCCAAGCCGCTGAGCGCAGTCACCCAAACTCGAGATGGATTCGTCGTCAACAACTCTGTTCTGTTCCTTGTGCTCTTGGTGAGGGGAGGGGTTAGACGGCCTTAGCTAACTGGGTCGCCGACTGAGAAACGGTTCAAACTTCTTGCCGTTGCGCCACATGCTAAGCAAGAGCACGGCCAGCTTGCGGGCTACGGCGACGATGGCGCGCTTCTTGCCTCGCTTGCCGCCGCAGGCGGCAAGCTTGAGGCCCCAGCAGCGCAACTCCGAGTCGGGGCCAAAGCGACCCAGGATGTATTGCGCCGACTGCACCAGCAAACTGCGCAGGTAGCTGTTGCCCGTCTTGGTAATCCCGCATTGCGGGTCGCAGTCCCCAGACTGTTGCTGACGGGGTCTGAGGCCGAGATAGGCGCCCGCCTGGCGGTTGGTTTCCATCGTTTCCGGATGGCCCAGCGTCAACACATAGCAGGCCGCCACGACCGGACCTACCCCCGGGGCGGTACGCAAAAGAGCGATCTCCGGATATTTTTTAGCCAGGCCCTCGATCTGCTTGTCCATCGCAGCCAGGGTCCGGTTCATCTGCGTAACCTGTTTCAGTAGAGGTTCGCAGGCCGCCTTCAGTTCCCGCGGCACGGCCACCGACACCTTCTCCGGGAATACCTCGGAACTGCAGCTGGGCAGTCGTCCGCCGGCGCTCTTGACCAGCCCGCGTGCCGAATTGACCAGCATGGTCCGAGCCCGTACCAGCACGCTGCGCGTATGGATCAGGTTCAGGTCCTGCTGGCGCTCCAAGCTGCGGTGCTCGATCGGGTGGAGCAGCTTTGGGTCGAAGGCCGCCATCCGCGCCAACTGCTCGGCATCGTTGCGGTCGTTCTTGCTCTCGCTGCCAGTCAGGGTGGGGATCTTGCGCGGGTTGGCTACGATCACCTCATGACCATAGCTCTTCAACAACCGGCTCACCCAGGGGGAGTGGGTCCCCGTTTCCAGCGCAATCCGCATCCGCGGCTCGCCCCCGAAATGCTTCTCCAGGGCTGCTACGGTGCTTTGTATCCGACCCTCTTCCATCCACTCTCCTCGGTTGGACAACATGCAGTAATGGCTGTAACGGTCGCCCAGATCCAAACCCACTACCGGCAACGGTTGACTCTGCGCTGCTGTTACAAAACTCTGCTTCTTGCTAATCTTCTTAATGGCTGGTCTCCTTTGCACCCTTGAGTGCGTATCGAAAGCTTAGCTTCCGGTGAGGCCAGCCGTCTCATCCCATCTAAAGCCCAGGAACTCTCAACCAGTTACGGCACGGCTGAAGCCGTGCCCTTCCAGGACCGAGTTCTCACGCGCCCTTTAAAGCCGGAGGTAGTCTCAATCATGTGCGAACGGGTATGTCGGTAACAGAAGGTACCGGGCATGTAGGTAACACTTTCGTCCAGAGTCAAAACAGAGTTTTTCCGCAGCCTGCCGTGCCCAAAAGCGTGGACCGGCAAGTCGCTAGCTCGGGAACAACAAGACCCAACTACCGCAATTGGACTTCGACCGTCCGGGTCAATTTGTCATTGGCACGCACTTCGACCGGTACGCTCTTCTTAAGGAAGGCATTCAAAACATCGCGATTCGCCCACTCCAGTTCCCATCCCCGTTCCACTGCCAACAACCGGTAATGCCCGGGAACGATGTTCCCCAAGGTGAAGGTTCCGTCGGAGTCGCTCTGATCGCGGCGAAACAGAAACGGGTTATCATCCGGCGCGAGCAGCACCATAACCCCGCTGGCCGGTTGGTCGCCACGTTTCACTACGCCATCGACCTGGCCGAAGCCCTTACTTGCCAGCAGCTCCAGTTTCGGCGAGCTGCCGGCTTTGACCGTCAGCACACGGTTTTTCAGTACTCCGTCCTGAGCAGTCAGCCGCGCCAGGTACATTTGCGGAATCTGTCCCAGGATCTCGTAGTCGCCCGGGGGAACTTTCACACTGAACTCCCCGGCTTTATCGAGCATGGCCTGGTAAGAGCGGCCCTGGTGCGTCGGCAGCAACGCAATTCCGCCAGAAGGTACTTTGCCATCAACGGAGGTCACCTTTCCGATCACGGTAACTTCGCTCTCCTCATCCACCGGAGTTAATTCAGTGCTGCTACTGGTGACATCCCCTGTAAAGTGCGTTGACTCAGTTATTGGACCACCCGAGCCATGATGTTCGAGCGTGAAGTCATAATGCCCCGGGAGAATCCCTACGGTCTCCATCACCCCATTCTGGATTGTTACCCCAAAGGGACTCACTGATTCCGCCTGGCCGAAGATCGATTGCGACGCCATCAGGTTGAAACCACCCTCCTGATCCTTGGCCGGCAGGGGGATGCGAATGTGAAACGCCTGCTGGGCATTCAACGTTACGTCCGCCTGAATGCGCTCGCCACCTCGAATAGGAATAGGCGTGGCATCCTCCGAATCTGTTGCTTGGGGATAGAAGGTCGTGGGATAGGCCACGTCCAGCGGGGAAGCAGGTTCCTCCTCCTGCTTCTCATTGGGCTGCCCATGACTCACGGTTTGTGCGTACCATGGACGGCCGGAGACGGCGAGGTAGTAGTTGCCCGGATCGATGCGCGCCAGCTCGTACACTCCCCGGTCATCCGTCATTGCCGTCTGCCGCGGCACAGTAGAGCGTATGCCCGCCCGGTCCTCGTCCTTGAACAGCCGCACCTGCGCCCGCCGTACCGGCTCGCCGCGTTCATCCGTGATCACCCCGCTGATGACTGCCTGGGGAACCACCTTGAAGATGAGGCCTTCCGATTGCAGCTCTGGCCCTACGACAATTGCGGTGGAAAAATTATCGTGTTGCTCGTAAGCCTGCGGGAGGTATCCGCGTTTGCTCGCGGAGAGCCGGTATTTTCCTTGCTCCACGCCGTCAAATGCGAATAGTCCATCACTCCCTGTCTCCACGGAGCGAGACGCCCCACCATTCTCGGTTGGCTCGATCTCCACGGAGCATCGAGCCAGGGGTGCGCCGCTCAGTGCATCCACTACTTTGCCACTGATGCGCCAGGAAGCCGGCCCGGACTGGTCGACCAGCTGCGCCCTCGATGCCAGAACCAGTGCAAGCAGGAACAAGACCGTGTGCAGAAGCACGCTGCCGGCCAACTTACCCCGCTTGTTCCTATATCGCAGCACCTATGGCACCCCAGCAATCACGTCCAGTTGGACTTCCGACTTACCATTCGCCGTAAGGGTAACTTCCTTACCCTCGGACAAATACCGCTGAAGGAGATCGGGCTCCCGGTAGGGCAATTCCTCTGTGTGGTCGAGCGCCATCACCAGGTAGCGGCCGGGGGCTAGACCCTCGAGGGATCCTCCCGCAACATCGCCTGCTCCTTGTTGCTGCGCGCTGACCATCGATATGGACTGGACGAAATTATCCAATGGCATGGCGTAGACGAATATCTGTTTTCCCAGGCTACCCTGGCTGTTCGAATTGATTGACCAATTCAGCGTGGCGGAATCATTTCGCAGCACGGCATGAATACCGCATCCGGCAGCGCTGCCTGCAACACTCATCGGATCCTTCTTCAGGTCGAGGCTCCCGCAAACCGCCGAAGCCAGGTACCACGGCGGCACGGGTCTGCTTACCAGTCGATATTCGCCCGGTTCCAAATCCCGGATGGCCAATGAATCGCTCGCCGGATTCGAGGGTTGCGGTGGTTGCGCATTGAATGTCCTGCCCAAACCAGACGGGTCGTCTTCTTCAAGCCCGACGTTGGCAAAAAAGGGTTGCGGAGGTTGAGCCTCTTGCGAGGAAGTATTGCTGCCCTGGTACTCGATTTCGACCGGCACCGTTGCCAGCGGCGCGAGCGTGATCGAAAGATTCTTCAGCGGAGCCTCACCGATGGATATCTCTCGCGTGGCAAAAAATTGTTCGCGTTGGACAAACGCATGCAATTTGAGGCGATACGAACCGCTCGGGAGCATGAGCCGGAAGTCGCCGGTCAATCGATTGAAGCGAACCACCGGGCTGATCGTTCCGCCGGTGCTCCGCTCTGCCTCAAATCTGGCTCCCTGCGCTGCCGGCCCTTCAATGTGGCCGGTTACCGGGTAGAGGCTCTGGCTGGGTGGATTCAGGTTTGCTTCCACGTGATCGCCCGGCGAAAGGTTGAGCGCAGATTCCTCATTTCCGCTCAATGGTGGATACACGACCGGCGCAAACGCCACCGCAGATGGCGCATCCGGTGAACCGTCTATCTGAAAGGCCGTGGAAAGGGAATACTTACCCGCCTCAAGTTCAAAAAAGCGGAATTCACCCTCCACGTTCGTCATCGTGGAATCTCTCTGTTCCCAATGCCTGAGTCCGTCGTGTATCTGCAGCATCTTGAGCTGAACACGCAGACCCTGCAACGGCTGGCCGTTCTGATCGAGCACTTTGCCGAAAACGATAGCTTCCGGAACAAGCTTCAGGATGATGGGCTGGTTTCCCTGACTCCTTCCAGACAAGTCGATGGTTCTATTCTGCTCAGCAAAGTATCCCGGCTTGGTCGCCAGGTTTCCGCTCATGGAGATATCGGCGCCGGGAAATTCGAATTGTCCTTCACGATCGGTCAACACACCGAGCCCAGCGCCAGCCTGTACTAACGCCCCGGCAATCGGCTGACCGGTAACACTGTTAACCACCTGCCCGCTCACTGTGTGCTTCTCCGTCTGGGAAGCATCTCCGATCTGACTCACGCTGATGGCCGGAAGCAGCAACAGCGCCAGGAGTATAGGCGAGTACGAGATGGCGTCCCTAAAGCCCATGGAAGTTTGTTGGGGCCAATGTACCAAACTCCATCCCCCTTGACATAGATAACTGAACCGTTCAGTATAGTTTCATCTCGGGGAAGCGGAGCCAGTCATGATTTCCGTCAGCCATCTGGTCAAAACCTTTGGAGATTTCACCGCCGTAAGCGACATCAGTTTCGACGTCGCCCAGGGAGAGATATTTGCCTTCCTTGGACCCAATGGAGCCGGCAAGACCACCACCATCAAGATGCTCACCACGCTGCTGCGGCCCACGAGCGGACAGATCGAGTTAGATGGACTCGATCCCACGGTCAAGCAGAAACAGGCCCGCCAGCGCTTCGGCATTGTCTTTCAGGATCCGAGCCTCGACAACGAACAGACGGCGTGGGAGAACATGGATCTCCACGGTGTCCTCTACCACGTTCCCCGGAAAGTCCGGGCGCAGCGTACCGAAGAGTTGCTCAAGCTCTTCGAACTTTGGGAACGCAAAGACGCCTACGTAAAGACCTTCTCCGGCGGCATGAAGCGGCGGCTGGAAATTGCCCGCGGCTTTCTGCACACTCCCAAAATTCTGTTTCTTGACGAGCCCACGCTGGGTCTCGATCCCCAGAGCCGCAACCAACTCTGGACCCACGTCAAGCGCCTCAATGAAACGGAACAGACTACCGTCTTCCTCACCACCCATTACATGGATGAAGCCGACCGCGTAGCCCACCGCATTGCCATCATGGACCATGGAAAGATCGTGGCCCAGGGCACCTCGGTAGAGCTGAAAGAGCAGACCAAAACCGAATCGCTTGAAGCCGCGTTTCTAGCGCTCACCGGCTCCTCGCTGCGCGATGAAGGTGCCGATTCAAAGGCTGGCCTGCGCCAGATGGCGCAAATGTTCCGCCGCTAGCGATAAGAGGAAACGAAAATGGGTGCGATTTATATCTTGTGGTTACGTGAACTAAAACGCTACGTCCGCTCGCGGGTACAGATTGTCGTGTCCCTCGGTCAGCCCTGTCTTTACCTGCTCGCGCTGGGATTCGGACTCGGCCCCGTCTTTCGCCAGGCCGGCCACGGAAGCTATCTGCAATTCATGGCGCCGGGCGTCGTTGGCATGACCGTCCTGTTCAGTTCTGTCTTTTCCGGGATCGCCATGCTCTGGGATCGGCAATTCGGTTTTCTCAAAGAAACCCTGGTGGCTCCTGTGTCGCGCATGCAAATCATGGTCGGACGCACGCTGGGAGGCGCAACCGTCGCCATCATTCAAGGCACGCTGATCCTGGTCATCTGCCTCATTGCCGGCTTCCGCCCTCACAGCTGGTTTGCTATCCCTCTCGCCTTTCTCTTCGTAGCCATGATTGCCATTGTCTTTGCCGCCCTGGGCACCGCCATCGGCTCGGTCATCAAGGACATGCAGGGATTTCAATTGGTGATGAACTTCCTTGTCATGCCCATCTTCTTTCTATCCGGCGCGCTTTTCCCCTTGGCCAATCTGCCGCTGGCGATGAGCATTATCACTAAACTTGACCCGCTGGCCTATGGAGTCGACGGCCTGCGCGGCGTCCTGATCAACACCTGGCATTTCAGCCTGGCATTCGACGTGGCATTGCTGGCGGGAATCGCCGTGCTGTTTTTAAGCGCCGGAGCGTATCTCTTCACCAGAATCGAAGCCTAGTACGATGGCAAGACCCAGAAGCGTAAAAGCCCATAAGCAAGTGCTGGAAGCGGCCGTGCAGCTATTCTCAGAACGCGGCATCGATGCCACGAGTATGGATGCTATCGCCGAGCTCTCGGGCGTAAGCAAGGCCACCATCTACAAACACTGGCAGGACAAAGACGCTCTGTGTCTGGAAGTACTGGGCTATCTTCACGGCCTCGATGAGGAACGGCCGGTCTTCGATTCCGGCGACTTCCGCGCCGACCTGATCGCTGAGTTGATGTATCAGCCGGCTGCCGACCGCCAGGCCCTGCGAGAAAAAATGACTCCGCACATGATTGCCTACGCTTCACGCAACCGGGCAATGGGGTCCGTCTGGCGTGCGCGCGTGGTCGAGCCTGCTCGTGTGGCGTTGGCCGACATGATCAAGCGCGGAGAGAAGCGAGGCATCCTCCGCCGCGGCATCGATCCTGAAATTGGCATCGCCCTCCTGCTCGGCCCCATGATCTACCGCCATGTGTTCGTCAACAAGATGGGCGCCAAGGGTCCGAAAGACCTTGAAATGCACGTCGCCGACGCCTTCCTCGCTGCCTTCAGTCAAACAGCCGATGCCGGCAAATCCCGGTCGCGCACTCCAATCAAGTAGAGCAGGCTATCTAACCCGAGGAACGAAACCGCATGGCTGGCTGTCTGCCGTACCAGGGGCTTGGCCCGGAAGGCGATCCCCATCCCGGCGATCCCCAGCATGGGTAAATCGTTCGCTCCATCCCCGACGGCGACGACCTGGTCGAGCGAAATATTTTCTTGCTTCACAATCTCGCGCAACAGCTCAGCCTTCCGTGCGCCGTCGACGATCTGTGTCTGCACTATTCCGCTCACCACCCCATCGGCAATGTCCAGATCATTGGCGAACACATAGTCAATTCCAAGACGCGTCTGCAGATGCCGGGCAAAGAAATTAAACCCTCCCGAGAGGATCGCCGTTTTGTAGCCCAGCATCTTCAGTGTTGCGATCAGCTGCTCCGCCCCTTGGACCAGGGGGATGGTGTGAAGCAATTCGCGAACCCGGAATTCCGGAAGTCCGCGGAGGAGCGCCACCCGTCGCCGAAAGCTTTCCTGAAACTCGATCTCTCCGCGCATGGCAGATTCCGTGACCTTCACCACTTGGTCGCCAACGCCGGCCAACTTTGCCAACTCGTCGATCACCTCGCCCTCGATCAACGTGGAATCCATATCGAAGGCAAAGAGCCGTCGGTTTCTGCGGTAGATACTTTCCCGTTGGAAAGCAATATCAATTTTCAAATCGTGCGCGGTCTCGAGAAACGATGCGCGCATCGACTGCTCGGAGGGTGCATTTCCGCTCACGACGAATTCGACGCACGCATTCGCATCGGGGGTATGCACGGCCAGCGACAACCGTCCGGAGAGCCGCTCAATCCGGTCCACATTCAAGCCATGCTGCGCGATAATGCTGCTCACTTGCGCGAGATGGTTTGCTGAAATGGCCCGTCCAAGAATCGTGACAATGAATTGATCGTTACCCTGCGACGAGATCCACTCATCCAGATCCGTTTTGGCAATCGGAGTGAAGGTGACCTGCAAGCTCAGCTCTTTGGATCGTGCAACCAGTGTCTCCTGGAGCCCGCGAGAGCTCTCACCTCGCGGAATATCGACCAGCAAACCGAGCGACAGTGTTTCATGAACCACTGCCTGGCCAATATCCAGCACGCAAGTGTCATAACCAGCCAGGATCGTGGTCAACTCAGCAGTAAGCCCAGGCCGGTCCCGGCCGGAGAAGTGAATCAGAATCGTCTCAGTCATCGTTAGGAAAGGTTTCTTTCCTTAGCCTAACAGCCCGATCAAACCGCTACCTCCAAACCGCAAGTAAACCGCCGATGATCAGCAAGCCCACCAACCAGTAGCCGCTATTGATAGCGAACAGTCGAGGCGGACGGCTCTCATAGAGGCCCTGGGGAAACTGGGTCGCTGCGATAAACCCGAGCCAGGACACAAAGCCGATGAACGCGCCAGTTGCGAGGGTCTCTGCGCCCGACCATAAAACGAAGTGAAGCAGGACAAACGCGACCAACAAATCCCCAATGAAGGAAGAGATCATACCCGCGGCAAGCCCCTTCTTGGGACCACTGGCGACAATGCCCAGCGCGGCCATCCACGGCTTAGCGAACAATGCAGGCGAGTACCACACGGCGCCCAGGATCCACAGGATCAAGGCAGATACCAGCACGGCCCAAAGGTTGAAATGATTCAGGTGGTGGAAAGCGGAAACGTGCACGATCTTCTCCTGCGGGTTGATTGGAACTGCGCACGACTTTGCCGCAAAAGCAGAGTCGTGTCAACTGAACGATACAATGCATGTGATGTTTCACGAGGAGAAGCCGCTTTGAGCTGAAAAGAAGGGGCCTTAGAGGGTATGTGAGTACCGGGGAGAGAACCTGCGGTTTCTCTCCTAGCGGTAGCCAATTCCGGGCAGTTCAAGAAGGTGAAACCCTGAATTCAGAAATCATGGAAATGCCCTATTGGTACCGGCGAGTCTTCTTGCTGGCGATTCCGCTCATTCTGTCCAATCTCACCCAGCCGCTGCTCTCCATGGTGGACACCATCCTCTCGGGTCATTTGCCCAGACCCGCCGCGCTGGGCGGCGTTGCTGTGGGTGGCATCTTTTTCAACTCCATCTACTGGACCTTTGGCTTCTTGCGTATGGCAACCACAGGGCTGGTGGCACAGTCGCACGGGGCCGCGGATCAGGATCAGGTGATGCACCACTTCGGCCGCGCGCTGCTCACCGCCATGCTGATCGGGGGTCTGCTCCTCGCCATACAGCGGCCGCTGATCGCAGGCGCATTGGCGCTGCTCGGCGCCAGCCCCGAGGTGCAGGCGAACGCGCTTCTTTACTGCAGCATTCGCATATGGTCGGCACCGGCAGCGCTGGCCAACTACACCATCCTGGGTTACATGTTAGGAAAGCAGCATGCCCGAACAGCCTTGCTGCTCCAGGCCACGATCAACGTTGTCAATATAGTGGTTGCGCTGACGCTGGTGATATGGCGGCACTGGGGCGTTGCCGGCATCGCCACCGCCACCATGAGTGCGGAATGGATCGGATGCTTTCTCGGTCTGGGCCTCATGTTGATCAGTGGCGCTCGTCCCGGTCACGTCCGCTGGAGCGAACTGATCGACGCCCAGAGTCTGCGCCGGCTCTTCGCACTCAACCGCGACATCCTTCTGCGCACCCTGAGCCTGGTTGCGGCCTACGTTTGGTTCACCCGCACCGGGGCCCGCGCGGGCAATGCGATCCTGGCCGCCAATGCCGTGCTCATCAATTTTCTCTGGATTGCGGGCTACGGCCTCGACGGGTTCGCGAACGCCACCGAGGCGCTGGTTGGCGAGGCCATCGGTGCACAACGCGTGGCAGACTACCGCGCTGTGCTCAAGGCCAGCTCCGTTTCCGCGTTCACCGTCGCCGCCGGCCTCTCGCTCCTATACCTTCTGTTCGGCAAGAGCATCATCGCCATCTTCACCAACCAGGAAGCGATTCGTTTGCTAGCCGCGCGCTATCTCCCCTGGTTAATCGTTCTGCCCCTGATCGCTGTATGGAGCTTCTTGCTCGATGGAGTTTTTATCGGCGCCACCCGTGCAGCCGAGCTACGCGACAGCATGCTGATCGCTCTGCTTGGATATCTCGGCCTCGCCATCCTGCTCGGCGCTCGCTTTGGCAATCACGGCCTATGGTGCGCCATGCTGGCTTTCATGGCTTTGCGCGCCATCACTCTCGCGCTCCGCCTGCCCGCAATCGAACGAAAATCTTTTGCCATCAGGCAAGATCCGGTCGAGGCTTGATCAGTCTTAGCTTTTCAAAACAGGAAAGGCCGTGACCCTTAATTTCGCTGCCGCGTACGGAACCAGGGTGATGCTTTGCTGCGGTTCGTCGCTGGTGACCGGACTTTGCGGCACAGGATCCGCGGCGCCATCAATCGCTCGCCACGACGGCAGTCGACGCGCTTCCACCCGCAACGTCACCGGCGCTTCCTTTAATGAGAAGGGAGAAGGACCGACCGGCTGCTCGATCACAGGCGCATCCTCAATCGTCTTCTCGTTTACGGCCAGAGCATAATTCCACTGCGAACTGGGGAACACCTGCCAATCGGCCGTCATGCCGCGGTCTCGCAGCTTTACCCAGTCCTCGCCAATGGGATAGGAGAAGACAAGTGGACCCCGGTCGATCGATACGGAATTGTTGTACCCGCGCGTAAGCCCGGGCCGCAAAGGAAACTGCAATTGAAGCAGATCGCCCGCTTTCCATCGGCGTTCGATTTTTGCGAATCCCTCGTTGCCGGTTGTTGTGATTCGCTCTCCGTTGACACGGACCTCCGCGTTATCCGCCCACGAGGGAATTCTCAATCGAAGAGGAAAGCGAATCTCGGTTGCCGGATTTACGGTGATGCGTATCAAGCCTTGGAACGGATACTCCGTCGTTTCCGACAAATGCACCGGCGTTGAGCCGACCACTGTGCGCACTTCACAAGGGGAGTAAGCGACCGCTGCCAGGCCGCCATCGTGAGAGGCCATCCACAGGCTGGCAGCAAACTTCGGCCACCCCTGGTGGAAGTTCGCCGTGCAGCAGCCGAAGTTCGGTTCCAGCCCGTAGAGGTTAGATTCGGGCCCGTTGGTTGTCCAGGGCTTGCGATGCAAGCTGACCTCAACCTGGTTCGGTTCCTGGTCGTATTGGTGTGCCCACATGTCGTCGGTGAATGTTCCGGGCAGCGCGTTGAACGCGATACGTTCCAGCCGATCGCCTATTCTGGCATCTCCCAGGATCGCCAGCGATTGTTCCAGCGAATACATGGTTTCGACGACCGTACAAAGTTCGCTTCCCTGCGAAGGATTGCGTCCGGCGAGATGCTCATCGCACGAGAACATGCCGTTGGGAAGGCCATGATATTTGTCCAGTGCATCCAGCATTTGCTGAAATCCGCGCCGGTCCACGTCACTGCCGGAAACCATCGACCATACCGGAGCGGCCTTCAGCGCTTGTCCGTTGTTGACTCCGTGTGTGGCAAGCGAATAATCGGTCAATCCCTGATCCTGATCGAGCTTGATCATCTGCGCCGTCACCGGTGTCGTGTATTTGAAGTCAGTAAACTGTGCCTGCCAGTCGTAACCCTGCTTGTGCAGTAATCGGACCAGCTCTATCAGTTGTGGATCGCCGATGCGGTTGTACAGCCACAGTGCGATGAGGGCGTTATCCTGCCAGCGGAATTTACCCCAGTCACGCAAGGGACGATTCGGTAATTCTTTTCGTTGATAGCTGAAGTAGCGGGCGAGCACAGGGACCACTCGCTCATCGCCAGTCGCCTCCTGGTATTGTGCCAGTGCCTTAAGCATAACCATGCGCGGCCACCAATCGGTATTCGTGGTGGGCCCGATCATCCCATCAGGCGATTGGTGATTGAGGGTCCAGTCAATATACTTTTGCGCCTTTGCTTTGAGACGCTGGTCGTCCAACAGATAAGCGAGCGGGACCAGGCCGTCGAGGAAATACGGTCCCCGTTCCCACGACTCTCCCGTGCCGCCCAGCCAGCCGCTATTACTCCCAACATCGGCCCACGTTTCGTCTAGATGGCCGCCCAGGCCCTTGGCCTGAATCTGCAGTTGATCCCGCAGCCATCCCGTGGGACGAACTGACCCGAGAGGAAGCAGATAAAAAGCGTTCGGCGCTAGAGGAGCAGAGTTCCTGATAACCGGCGAGAGCGACCCGGGCGGTTCCGCAAACGAGCGGCCGGCAAAAACCATGGGAGTGCCCAACGGCAGGGAAGCAATAGCCGCGGAACATGCCTGCTTCAGAAAGCAGCGGCGGCTCGTGCAGATACGATCCTCGTGGTTCTTCGAATCCATTTGTTATTGTTCCTAAGTGACACTCAGCTCAATATGCGATTTACCTGCCAGCGAAGCTTTACTTAAAGCGACGCTCTGTCTTGCCACGGTGCCGATCGTCGAACTGCGAAGGGGCGCGCCGTCTGTGGGATGAATATGAACCACCAGATCACCCATAAAGCTTTTCGGTATGTCGACGGTGACCTTCCACTCGCGGTCTGAAATGGCATTCATCGTCCAACTGAGCGTGCCGAAGCGAGTAGGACATCCAGAAACGGAAATCGTATTTCCGCGGTCAAACCAATGCTTGGGTGCGGCTTTTTGCAAGTGGCAGACGTCGCTGTCTGATTCCTCGTAGCAGAGAAGCCAGCGGAGGCCCAACGCCGGTTGCAGCGCACTGTTGACCACCGACGCCCAACCGTATCTGTCTCCCTCGCCGGCGAAGCTCCCGGGAATGAAGGCATCCTCCGGCGAATATCGATTGCCGCAGTCGGCGGTGTAGCAGACCAAGGCGTATAGATTGAGCAGAAAGGGACGATAATCGTCCTGCCGGATTTTCACTGCCAGGCTGCCGTGATCCATGAAATTCGACGTGCGCGCTTGCGCTCCGTCCGTATGCAGGCCAACAATTTGCATGCCCGCTAATTCACGATGCTTCAGGTGGCCAAGGTCCAGCGCTTCATCACCCCAGTCGGCGAGAAACCAATCCTGCATAAAGCGATGGTTTTCATAACTGGACAGATCTTGAGGACGGCGATCGATGTCCTCCGGAGTGAACGGGGAAATGCCTGCCGCTTTCATCTCCGGCGTGCGCAAGGCAAGCGTCGCTTCGAGAGAAGCCTGGATGTTGGCCCGCATTTCCTTGGCGATCGCACACAATTTAGACGCCTCGGCCTTGAAAGCGTCGTCGCGTTGTGCAGCCAGGCTAAGACACCGTGCATGCTCCCGAAGCCCGCGCCAGATCCATACAGAATTTTGATAGTAGAGAGGGTGCGATTGCGGGAAATCATTGCGGGGGTCGCCCAGATCGGCTTCGGGCGAACCATAGATGAGCCCGCGCCTGCGATCGCCCACAGGGAACTGCTGCTTACTGAACTCGTAGCGTTCAAGTGCCAAGGCGATCATGCGCTCCAGCACAGGTAATCGCTTGCGTAGATTTTCTATATTTCGGTTGTAATCGAAAGAACGTGCAGAATTCGCCAAAAAAACTCCAATATTCAAAGGCGCTTCTACCTGGTCTTGCGTGTTGTAGAGAAAGTCTCCGTTCGGCAGAATGTATTTGTCGAGATAATGTTGGAAGTAGACATCCGCATCATCGGTCAGGTTCCAAAGCTGTTGTGCCCAAACGAATTCGTAGTGAGCGACAGGGAATAGCGCGTGGCTGCGTTCCGGAATTGTTGTGTAAGCGCCCTCGCCTATCTGGTACGTAGGTTCAAGACCGCGATAGCTGCAACGGGACAGGGTAATGCCTGCGCGGGCTGCGTTGAGAAGCCACTCGTCGGGGATATCCACGCGCATGGAAGTCTCGTAGAGAGAAGACCAGCGATTCCAGATGCCCGCTAATTCTGCGTAGAAGGTGTGCCGCGAGCAATTCCAATATCGGTCTATGTAAACTCGCCCGTCAGCGGCCACAGCGTGACCCTCTTTGACTTCTGGGACCTGGTCCTCAGGAATGATCGAACGCACTCGTCCCATCGGCTTTGCATCGGCTCCAGGCGGGAGCAGCAGCATTGCCTCGTACCCGCACTCGTATTGGGGATTCCATACTCCAACGTCCGCGACCGGAAGATAACCACCCAACAAAGTGCGTTTGCTGTATCCATCCCTATATTCGTAGAGTTGGGGGCTATCCAATGGTAGAAGAGAAGTGGGGTCGAAGTAGCTTCCCATCTCGTCGGGTTTCCAGGAGCCCTCAACGTCCGCAAGCTCACGAGATTTTCCATCCGGCTCCAGGTAGAGCGATGTCTTCGGCCCTCCCTGCTCATTCGCGACCAGAGTCCAACCGATGTATTCGGCGCCGAGTGCGGCAACGGTTTCGTAAGCAGGGTCTTCCCGCGATTTCAAAATGTACAGCCCCGCCGTGTCCGGTCCGGGCACATAATGTGCTGCCCGCTCCAAACGGACGCCGTCGGGCGTATTGGTAGGCCGTGGCCGGATCCTGGAAAGATCGCCAATATATTTTGGGACATAGGCGATCGTGCCTCTTTCCTCGGTAACATACGCAATTGCTCCCCGGTGGGTGACATGCTTTTCGAGGACTGCGGTTTTAACTCCATTGATCTCTGTAATCGTCAGAAGCTGCCAGCCCTCCAGCCCCTCCCCGATTCGCAGATGCGCCGTTGTCTTACCGATTCGTGCGGTGAGTTCTTCGCCGCGCAAGTCGCTGACTGCCGGGGTGGTCTCGAGCGTCTCCCTTTCATTGGGTAGCCAGAGCGTGTATTCATTGGGAATGCGTCCAGGCGAATAACTGCCTTGAGGGAGTGATGTCGCGAAGGCAAGTGTTGGCCCCAATGCGGACTCGGCGCCGATCGCAGCAAGAAGCTTCAGGAACTCACGACGATCCAGCAATAGCAGTGCCTCCCCCGGTAGTGTCACTCCTCTGCAGTCGCCGGTCTATAGTCCATGTAGGCTATTCGGGAGATGGGCCACCCACCCAATATTGCCGATTTTCTGTGACACGCTAGTCTTCGATCGTGATCAGCCCTCTTTGAATGGCTGTTGTCGCAGCCTCTGTACGATCGGAGACTTCCAGCTTTTCGATGATACTGTTCACGTGGTTTTTCACCGTATTATCGCTGATGCCGAGTGCGTGGCCGATTTGCTTGTTGGTGAGGCCCTTGGAAAGCATCTTCAGGATCTCCAGTTCCCGTGCCGTAAGGTCGGAACGCATCATGCGCTCGGCCAGCCGGGAAGCAATTTCGCGGGGGATATAACGCTTTGCCGAGTGGACCGTCTGAATGGCTTCGATCATCTCTTTGAGCGACGTGTCTTTTAGCAGATATCCTTGCGCCCCAGCCTGCACCGCCCGGTAAATGTCCTCATCTGTTTCAAAGCTGGTCAGAATAATTACCCGAGCCCTGTAACCCGCGCGCTTGATTGCCAGCAGGGTCTCAACCCCGCTCATCCCCGGCATACGGAGATCCAGCAATACCACATCGACATCGTGCTCGAGAAGAATGGCCATCGCCGCTTCTCCACTGGGCGCCGATCCAACGATAGACAGCTGTGCCTGGGTTCCGAGCATGCTCGACAGTCCGGCCCGGACGACGGGATGATCATCCACGATAAGGATGCGGATGAGGTTTGCCTGTGGCATCGCGTGTGCGCTCCATGAGAATTTTCCACAAAAGTAAAGGCCATGAGAAAAACGTGACCGGCGGTGGAAGAAAAGCAGTCACAGAAACCAGAGTTCCCCGGTCCTGATTTTCCCGATCCTGGTTACGTTGGATCTCCAGCTTCGCCGAAATAGCACTGGCACGTTTGCGCATCGCGAGAACGCCAAGTCCGGCCTCGTGCTTACCCTCGACAAAACCGGAGCCGTCGTCACCAATCAGCAATCGCACCGTATCTCTGGCGTAGTCGAGGTGAATCGTAAGCCTGCTGGGGTGAGCGTGTCGCACCGCATTGGCCAGGGCTTCCTGGCCAATGCGATAAAGCGTGTCTGCGGTACGCAAACTCAACGGGCGCACATCCCCACTCGAGGTTGCCACTACCTCCACGGATCCGCCGGCCACCAATCGATGACCGCAATTTGCAAGTGCCCCCAGCAACCCTTCCGACGCAAGCTGCCGTGGCCGCAGCATATCGACGCTCCGTCTCGCCTCAACGTGACTATGCCGCACCAGTTCGCTAGCGAGATCAAGTTGTTCATGCACTCTGACCAGGTCCGGCGGCGTGCCAATACGAATCGCCTCCAGCTGGAAACCTATTCCCGCGACGCTTTGCGCCAACGTGTCGTGCATCTCGTAGGCGAGCCGTTCCCGCTCTTCCACCACTGCGCGTAACCGCCAGTTCTCAACCCGGTGGTAAAGAAAATTGGCAATCAGTCCAAGAATCAGCACGCTGATTGCAATCGCAACCAGGTGGCCCGCACTCCACCACGGGGGACCTGCCAACACCTGCACGTCGTCGGTAGAGCGTAGCAACACCGCGAACGGCGTCATATTTGCCGTGAAGGCGGGATCGACAACTGCTACCCCGCGAAGCCGCACCAGGCTATTAGCCTTTAGCATCCCATACAGAGAAGCACCTCGACTTCGATTGATGATGGCGCGAAAGGATTGCGGTCCCGCATCGAAATTGAGGATGACGGTATCGTCCTGCCCATACTCCTTAGAACGAAGACGTCCCTCGACTTCGATGAAGGTTGCATCGAAGTTGCCCGCTGCGGCTTGCGAGGCAGTGACAGAAACCGCGGGCATCGGCGTACCTTCCCACAGAACGCGCACCACTGCATTCTCAACCGCAAGGCTTAAAGCAGAGGCATGCACTTCTCCCGTGACCTCTACCTCGTCGCCCACCTTCAGCGGCGTTGCGGAGGACTGGTGAACAGCAACTCCCCCAGTCGGATCCTGTACGAAAAGAGCAGGCGAGGTGAGTACAACGATCCCTCGAATCGTCGCTTTGATTGGCGCCGCCAGTGCCAATAGCTTCAGGTTGCTGATCGACTGGGTATCTGGGCTGGATGGCAACGATTGCGGTTGGTTCCCGGGCGGAGGTGCAAGCGAAACGCCGAGCGCGGGCAGTTCGCTGAGCGGATGCTCCACGGAAGAATCAGGGCCGGCGTGCCCTTGCGCCAGCATTTGAGTGACGTCCATCTGCGTGGCTTTACGAACGACAATGTTCCGCCATACGCCGCCGCCGGAATACGATCTCAAGCCAACACGTCCAGTGTGGATACAATCTTCGTCTGTGATGGACGCCACCGTGGAAGATGGGTCAGAAAGCGTGCCGGCGGTCGCGACCAATCTACACCCGTACGCCAAAAATTTAAGGTGATACCAACGTGAAACCTGCACCCCCTCCTTCCGGGGCTTCAAAGGAAAGTTAACCTCGCTCCACCCGTATCCGGCCCGGCCCAGCACCAACGAGTTATCCAGCGTGCGCAGGCCGGCATAGTAGCCACGATAGGCATCCACTCCTTCCTCTTCGTCGCTCGAGCGAACCAGAAAACCGGCGTCGCCTCCCAGACCCAGCAGCATTACGTCGCCTTCGATCGAGTAGTCTTGCCAGTGAGTGGAACCAGTCAGCAACTTAGCGCCGCGTTCATCGGAGTCATTCCGCATGGAGCCCTTCACCACTCCCCACGTGCCCCCGAAGGCTTGCCACTCCTGAGCTTCGCTCCGGGCAAATGAATCCTGGTAGGGAAGACCTCGCGTTGGGCTTCGCCAATAGACAAATAAGCCCGCGGCGAGCAACCCCAGCAATGCAGCCAGCAGAATGCCTCGCAGGGCGCGGTTTCGTACGAGGGAATGAGTGATCACGGGCCAACGCTCCATTTCCATCGCATAGGAGCGGGCCGCCAGTCCATGGAAGTCATCTCTCTTATCTCTGAGGAGGCCGCGTTGTCGCGCGTGACCAGAGTTGGTTCAAATTGCATGACCGGTGGCATGCTCTTGCCCTGAATGGCCCCTAATACAGTGAGGACAGCCTGAGCTCCCATTTTTCTGGTGTCTTGCAGGACCAGTGAGTCAATGTTCGGTGAATCGAAAATCATCGCGTCGGGATCAAAGCCGATGACGCGCACTCGGCTCAAATGGCGCTCGCTGATCGCTGAGAGAACCCCGCGGCAGGAAGTTGCGGTCAGCGCGACGATGGCATCCAGGGTGGGATTTGCCTTGAGCGTCTCCTCGGCCACCTGCTGTTCATGGGGCACATTAAACGAACCGGTACGCGCGATCACCACGTGAATATTCGGAAATTGGACGCTGAGATGCTGTTCCAGGCTGCGGGCCCGAGTCACGATTCCAAGAATGTCAGGGTTGATACCCAACAACGCGACCGTCCCTTGACCGTTCAGCAAGGCGCCGATCCGTTGGGCTACCATTCCGCCTCCCGCCTCTTCATCATTCAGCACGTAGGAGAGTCCATTGCCTGGTGGAATAGCCAGAGGGGAACCCACGATCACCGTCGGCAGACCACGTGCCATGGCGCGGCGGACCGGCGTGATCAACGCCAGAGCGTGATCGGGAGACAAAACCAGTCCTTGATAATTACCCGCCACGACCTTGTCCACCAAGGCAATCTGGTTGCCTATATCGTCTTCCCGGGTGGGCGCGTTCCAGTAAATATGAACCCCGGACTTCAGCGCAACCGTCTGGGCGCCCCCGTGTTCCGGCTCCCAAAGCATGGTGCCCGATGTTCGTGGGATCACCGCAATCGTCGACGCAGCCCGTTGACAACCGGTCAGCAATGGCAGCAAGAGACACGCCGGCAACGCCCATTTGGAAACCAGGAATCGCATTCGCCACCGTCGGCTGGAGTTTATCCTGCACATCCGCGATCGGCAACACAAGCGGTAAACCAGCATCAGTAGTCCATACGGACTATGGATGCCTGACCGATCTGGCTCATGCGCATCTCCCTCTTCGATCGTTAGTCTCGCCACGATCATATAGCGGGGGTAATGGACCCTTGCAAGCAGCGGTTTCGGTGTGCTTTTGGAGGGGTAATGGAAAATTCGAAGCGGGTGGTCCATGGACGCGCAGAATCAGCGATTAGGCTGTTCTCACGGTCCACTCTGAAACGTGTTTTGCTTTTCGGGCTCTCGATGACCACAGCGACTGCCTTGGCGCAATTCACTGCCGGTGTTCAGGGCAGTGTCCAGGATTCCGGCGGCGCATCGGTTCCAAATGCAACCATCACCCTGACGAATGATGACAATCAAGTCAGCCAGACGACCACCACCGACTCCAGTGGTGTTTTCCGCTTTGCCAGCCTGGGTCCCGGGAACTATACCGTCTCAGCTGCGGCGCCAGGCTTCTCCCAGGCCAAGACCCAATTTCCGCTCACCGCCGGTGAGACCCGTAACGTGCCTCTCACTGTCTCAGTGGGATCGGTGTCAGCAAGTGTTACGGTAACCACGCGAGCGCCCTTGCTCGACACCTCGGATAGCCGGAATCAGCAAACACTGGATCAGACCGCGCTTGAGAATCTGCCGCTGGCGGCGCGCAATCCCACTGCGCTGTTGACGCTAACCCCGGGAGTTACCGGCCTGGGCGCAGGAACTGCTACCAACTTCAATCCCGAAAATTATGTGGATGCCAGCGCAAACGGACGCGGCCAGAACGGCAACATGTATATCGTCGACGGCCTCGACGTCACCAGCAGCATTCGACCCGGAGTCGTCAACCTGACTCCCAATGTCGACTCACTTTCTGAAACCACCGTACAGGCTAACACCTACAGCGTCGACTACGGACGAGCCAGTTCGCTGCAGACGGTTATGTCCACAAGGTCAGGCACCGATCAGTACCACGGTTTTGCCAGCGAGTACTACACCTACCAGGGTTTACAGGCAAGGGGAGAATTTGGCGTGCCCCAGCCAAACAAATTGGCGCCCTACCACACCAACAATCTCTCTTTTGGCGTGGGTGGCCCCGTTATCCCACATCGCAAATTCTTCTTCTTCGTAAGCTACGAACCGTACCTTTCCCTTACCTCCAACGGATCGTCGCTGCAAACCTATGAGGACCCGGCTTTCGTCACCTTTGCCCAGGCCGCGCAGCCAGGCAGCCCGGAGGTGCAGTTGTTGACGAAATATCCGGCCAGCAATGCAACCTTCAGGAATGTATTCCAAACCGCGCAGCAGGCATTTGGAGCGCAAAACATTGCCGCAAACACCGGCTGTGGTACGCCGAGCACCGACAACATTCCTTGCGGGACTGCGGTATTCGACCAGGGAAACTTCAACTCTTCCAGCTACAACAATTCGAAACAGTACAACATCCGCATCGACAAATATTTCGAGAAGGATCGCCTTTACGGCTTGTTTTATCGAGACACCATCAGCACAGGTGGGCCTTCGGTAAGACCAGCGTTCAACACGACGAACCACTACTACACCTTTTCTCTGCAAGGTAACGAGACCCACGATTTTTCTCCCAACACCTTGAACGAAGCATTTTTTGGATACAACCGCATTGAGGGATTTTCTCCATCGTCAGGTCTCTTCACCGTTCCCATCGTGAATGTGACCGGCTTAGGTGTTAATTTCGGAGATGGCTTTGCGCTGGGCGATTACATTCAGCACAGCTATCACTGGCGTGATGTCTTGACCCACATTAAAGGCGCCCATACCTTCAAGGTGGGGTACGAGGGATGGCATGGCGACGACATTGCTTTGTTTGCGCCCGCTTATGGCCAACCGACGCTCAACTACACGAACATGATCGACCTCATCAACAACACTCCCTATAGTGAGAGCGGCTTGGCGTACAACCCTGTGAGCGGAGCGCCGGGCAACGAAAATTATGGGTTCCAGGAAACCACCGGGGGCGTCTTCTTCCAGGACACCTGGAAAACTACCCAGAAACTCACTCTGAACTATGGCATTCGCTACGACAACTTTGGCAATCCCTATGTGAAACTACCCGGCACAGTCCTGGCTAACTTCCATCTCGGCAGTGGCGCTACTTTTGCGGATCAGGTCGCAAACGGATACATGCAACAACAAAGTCATGTCTTCAGCAATGACCTGAACTGGAATTTCAGTCCCCGGGCCGGCTTTGCCTACGATCCTTTCGGGAGTGCTCGTTGGGTGCTGCGCGGCGGCATAGGTTTGTATCACGACTACTTTACCCTGGGTAATGCGGAAAATGGTCTGAAGGGCAATCCTCCAGGTCCTATTGTCCCTACCTTCTACAACAATGGTTCGACCGCTCCGCCTATCTTTGGCTACGGAACGCAAAATAAGTATCCATTCGGGTTTACTTATCCCGCGTTCCAGGGCAGCCCCCTGGATGCAAAGGGAGGCATCGTTGGATCGCAGATCAGCGTAGGGGGGAGCGATGTATCTTTGAAGGCATCCGACACTCTGAACTGGAGTCTCACCGCGGAGCATCAGATCACGCCAGACATGGTGGCGAGTGTGGGCTACGTTGGCTCGCATTCAGGGAGTTTGATAACGGGCGGCGGAAATCAGGGAGCCACTTCCTACGGGAACGATGTGAATGCTTTTACCGGTGACCTGCTGCAGAACCCCAACTTCTCAAGCACCGGGGCATACACGGGATCTGGCGTCCAAACCCGTTCCAATACCAGCTTCGGCGCCATCAACTACGCGTTTAACGGGGCGATTGCCAATTATCAGGCGGTGATCCTTGCCGTGAAAGGACGGTTTGCGCAACGGGGTTTCCTTACCGCTTCCTATACCCACGGCAAAGCAATGGATAACTGGCAAAATTATCCCATCGCCTTTCCCTACAACCGGTTCTACGCGCCTTCCCCTTGGGATGTTCCTAATCGCTTCTCTCTGGGTACCAGTTATTTGTTGCCTGGAGATCACTTGCCCAATGGAATCGAGAGGCGTGTACTCGGCGGCTGGACCCTCTCCGGGCTGGTAGTTCTGCAATCCGGCTATCCCTTCACCGTATATACGGGTGCGCCTCTTGCCATCAGCACTACCGCATCGGATGGGGCTCCGCTCACCTCGGCAAACTATGCTGCCGAATTGGCCGCCGGCCATCTGGTGTTCGCGCCCGGCAGCGGCGATTTCAATGCCGATGGAAATAACAACGACTATCCAAACGTGACCAGCCGCCAACAAAAACATAACCGCAAAGACTTTCAGGTTGGCCAGGGCATCTTTCCGACCTGTCCCGGCGGCGTGCTTCCTTGTGGACAATTCACCCTGCCCGCCGTGGGCCAGGAGGGAAACGAAACTCCTAACGGTTTCCGCAATCCGGGCTATGCCGACACGGACTTCACCGTTAAGAAGGTTACTGCCATCACCGAAAGGGTAAACCTGGAGCTTCGCATCGATTTCTTCAACCTGTTCAACCGAGTCAACCTGGTTTCGTCGGGAAATGGCGGCGGTCTCGATACCAACTTACAGGATGGCGGCTTCGGACAAGTAACAGCCACGCTTCCGCCACGCAACATGTTGCTGGGGGGCAGAATCAATTTTTAAGCCGACAAGGTTCATAGCCGGGCACGCGTCGTCGTGACACTCTTCGCGTGCCCCCTTTTTTTGAGGCTCTCGCATCCCACTTGCCATGATCGTGCTGCCGGTGAGAGTCTGGTCGGTCATGATTAAGCTCAATAAGCGGCGACGCTTTTTGGGAAGTGCCGTGCTTTGGTTCCTCGTTGGCGGGCCTGGCTGCGTCGCACAGACCGCTGGCCAACCGAGCGGCACCGCTGAGATCATCAGCGCGCTACGCAATCAGAATTTCGATCAGGCATTGCAGCTCTCTGAAGGAGCCCTGGAGAAGTCTCCTCACGACTATCGAATTTGGACCTTGCGCGGCATGGCTTACTCCGGCGAACGAAAAAACTCGCAGGCTCTCGATGCCTTTGAGCATGCGCTCAAGCTGAACTCCACCTATCTTCCTGCGCTGGAGGGTGCGGCCCAGCTTGAGTACCAGCAGGGGGAGACGGAGGCAAAGGCAAAGGCCCACCTTCAGCGGGTGCTTGCCTTGCGCCCCGGTGACCCCACCTCGCATGCCATGCTGGGCGTGATTGCCTACCGGGAAAGAGACTGCGCGAACGCTGTGGTCCACTTTGAAAAAGCGGGAGACCTGTTGTCGAGCCAGCCGGCTGCGTTAGCTGCCTACGGTGCCTGCCTGGCCACGCTCGGCCGATTTGAAGAGGCCACCAACGTTCTCAAGAAGGCAATCGCAGCACAGCCCGGCAGTAAACAAGTTCGTTATAATCTCGCTCTTGCTGAGTGGAAGGCGAGCCATGCAGAAGAGGCCCTGGCTACTTTGCAGCCAGCGGACGGAAATTCCTACGAGGAAGAAGAGTTCTTGTTGCTCGCTGCGGATATTTGCGAGTCGCAGAATGACACTGCGCGGGCGATCGCGCTCCTGCGAAAAGCGATTCTAGCCCAGCCCAAAAAGGTCGATGCCTACCTGGATCTTGCTTATATCTCCTACGAACATGCGTCGCCGCAGGTGGGCGTCGATGTCCTGAATGCTGGACTGACCCAGCTTCCAGAAAATGCGCAAATCTATCTTGTTAGAGGGGTGCTCTACGCCCAGTTGGGTAAGTTCATGGAGGCGACAGAAGATTTCGCCACGGCAAACCGTCTCGATCCGAATCTTTCCTTCACCGCGACCGCTATGGGAATCGTCCAGTCGCAGGAACATCGATCCGGCGAGGCGTTAGATACCTTTCGGGCTGCAGCCAAAGCACATCCAAGAGATGCGTTGACGCAATATCTCCTTGCCGAGGCGCTCTCGCAGCAGACCGAGCCGGCCAGTCATGACACCCAGGCGATCGCGGCGGCGCAGCTCGCGGCGCGTCTCGATCCGCAAATGGTTGCTGCGCATGATCTGCTGGCCACGCTCTACCTGCGGGACGGACATACCCAGGCTGCCATCGAACAGTGTCGCGCCGCCTTGGCCACAGATCCGAAGGACCAACAGGCCCTCTACCATCTCATCCTGGCTCTGCGCAAGACGGATCAGAAAGACCAGGTGCCGGAGCTCCTCAAGCAGCTCATGCAACTGCGAACCGCGGCACAACAGCAAGCAGCTCATCAGAAACGCTACAAACTCGATGACGTTGTGACCTCATCAACCAACTGAAGCACTACTGATGAGAGGTTGGAGGCACTTTCCACTTCAACGCGGCAGGATTCCAGGTGGTCACCTGGGCTGCCATGAGTCCATCATGCGTTTCGTAGGCATCCGCTCCTCGATAGGGCTCCTTGAGCAGGGGAGAGTCGGCCCGCCACTGGACATTGATCGTATCCCCCACCACAAAGGTGTGCTCGGCGACGACGTGCAGGCCGCAGGTTCCTCCCTGCGAAGGTGGCTTTACCACCTGCGCGAACATCTGACCCAGCGCCGTTTTCCCGCGCACGACCTGGCCATTCGGGCCAAAGAACTCCACATTGTCTGGAAACTGCGCCATCAGCCGCGGCCAGTCGCAGCCTGAAAACGCGGCCATGTGTTCTTCCACCACTTTGGCCGGGGTCGGCTGACGTTTGAGCGGCGGCATCGTCTGGGGAACCAGCGGCGAAGGGACCAGGAACATGATCGCGAGCCCGCTGAAGGTCAGGAGAGCGGAGGACTGAGGGACAATTTTCATTCCCCCACCATAACGCACGGCGAGCCCGTGCTTGCGTTTTCTTTGCGACCTATAGAATCCACACAACATGAAATTTCTCGCCTGCCTTCTCATTGGGTTTTCCTCGCTGATGGCCTTGGCCCAAACTGCGCCCGCAAATCCCGAGCCGGTCGAGCACACGTTCATTATTCACAACTTTCATACCGAGAGCGGCGTCACGCTGCCGGAAGCGAAGATCACTTACGGCACCTATGGCCACCTGAACGCGGCGGGAGACAACGCCATCCTTCTGCCGTCACACTACATGGCCGATATGCGTGGTTACGACTGGCTGATTGGACCTGGAAAGGCCCTCGATCCTGCGCGCCAGTTCCTCATCACCTCGGAGCTGTTTGGCAATGGACGCTCCTCCTCGCCCAGCAACACGCCAGAACCCTTCCACGGTCCGCGCTTTCCCGTTACCACCATCCGCGACAACGTGGAGGCGGTGCATCAGCTGCTGGCCCAGGAGCTTGGGGTGGGCCATTTGCAAGCGGTCATCGGCTTTTCCATGGGCGCGCAGCAGGCGTTTCAATGGGCCGTTTCCTACCCCGGCTACATGGACCGCATTGTGGCGACTTCGGGGACTGCCAAAACCTACGGCCATGGCATCGTCCGCCTGGAGAGCGAGATCACGGCGCTGACAACTGACGAGACCTTCCAGGGTGGCGACTACAAGGAGGAACCGGTCAAAGGCATTCAGGCATTCGCCCTGGTCTGGACGGCGTGGCTCTTTTCGCAGGAGTGGTGGCGAGAGGAGCTATGGAGATCCGAGGAACCGGCGGGCACTACCTTCGCCCAGGTTGTGGACAAATATAAGACGAATTTTATTCCTGGCGCGGATGCCAACAATCTCATCCTGCAGATGCACACCTGGGAGCAGCATGACGTAGCAGCCAGTCCAGGCTTCGCCGGAGACTTGCGGAAGGCACTGGGATCTATCCGGGCACAGGTGCTCTACATGCCGTCGGCGACGGATCTATATTTCCCCGTTAGCGATGCGCGCTACGAAGCGCCGATGATTCCTCACTGCACATTGCTACCGATCCCTTCGCTTTGGGGGCATCCCGCGGGAGCGGGCGCCAGCCCAGCCGATGGCAAATTTCTCAACCAGAACATTGCAGCCTTCCTAGAGGGTAAAACGATGGAGGGCAAGCCGCTGCAGCCCTGACTCTATTTCCGCAGCGCATCGCAGGTCGAGCGCAAGGTGAACTCCAGCGACTCACGCGGTATTTTCTCGATGAATGGCTGGATAATCCAGTTGAGGCCGTTGGGAACGGAGCGCGTCAGCGACACCGATTCAATTTGCAGGTAAAGTCCGCCGTCTCGTTCCTCATACGTCCAGTAGCTATTCAAACGCCATAGGAAGCCGTTTTCTTCGCTGGGGCCGAGTGCACGCTCGTTTTTGCTGCCGGGCGACTCTATCTCCGAGATCTTTGTGCTGCGCGAAATACTGTATCCACGCTGCGCATCGAGGCGGCCAAAAGTGATGTCATAGGTCGTGTCCAGCACCACTGTGAGGACGTGCTTCTGCCGCACCCTCATGAGTGCCTGCAGATGATCACCCCGTTGCGTGATCACTTTTGCCTGAAGCACCTGTGGAGAAAAGTATTGAGGATAGGCATTGATGTTCCGCATCAAGCGCTCAAAATCCGCGGCTTTGGCCCCGGCGGCAAAAGCAGTGCCCCGCCAGTCATGAAGAAGCGCTCCGGGCAAAGGTAAACCCGTGAGCGGCGTGATGGGCTCGATGATCAACTCTCCCTTTCGCAGACGTTGTTCGTCTTGCGGAGTCAAGGGGGGCGCCAGAAACCCATTAGGTGACTGGTGCTGCTTCGCCAGTCTTGACTCGACGGAGTGAACATAGTCGTCAAACGCTGAAACAGCAGCAGGCGTTGGTTCTGCCATCGCGTGGTGGTGAGCTGCCATCAAAAGCCCACTCATGAAGAAGAGGATTCGAAACCGTTTGTGCCAGGCGCGAGCAACGGTTTGCCTAAAGTCAATCATTCGTTTTCTATTATTGCAGGCTGCGAAGTGCTATCCGGCAGAAGAGGAACCCCGATGAAGAGCGCAAGTCTGGTCTCGTTCGCTTCACCGCTACAAACCCGTGAGCTCCCGCTACCACAACCCAGTGGCTCTGAAGTCCTGCTGCGCGTGGTCTCAGCAGGCATTTGCCACACTGATTTGCACCTGTTGGATGGGTACTATGAACTGGGTCACGGAGAGAAGCTGCGGGCCGCGGATCGCGGTGTGAAACTGCCGCTTACGCTCGGCCACGAGATCGTCGGCAGGTCTGTGGCCAGTGGTTCGAACGAGCACTACCTAATTTATCCCTGGATCGGATGCGGCAGTTGCCGCCCATGCCAAAGCGGCGAAGAGAACCTGTGCGCCCAACCGAGGACCCTCGGCATTTTTCGCGATGGCGGTTTCGCGGAGTACGTATTGGTGCCGGACCAGAAGTACTTATTGCCGCTAAAGGGCCTTGACCCTTTGTCGGCCGCCCCTTATGCCTGCGCGGGCCTGACTACCTACAGCGCGTTGAAGAAGGCCGGCGAGTTGATCTACGAAGAACTGATCGTCCTGATCGGCGCAGGCGGACTCGGTTTGATGGCGCTTCACCTTCTGCGAGCCATGGGAGGAAAGGGGGCGGTGGTGGTAGACATCCAGCCAGCCAAGCGAGAAGCGGCGCTGCGTGCCGGAGCGCTCGACACGGTGGATGCCGGAGCAGAGGATGCCCTGCAACAGTTGATCGCCAAGGTCGGGGCCGCGCCGCGGGCGGTGATCGACTTTGTCGGCTCGGAATCGACAACCTCGCTCGGATTCAAGGCACTTGCCAAGGGCGGAAAATTGATTTGCGTTGGGCTATTTGGCGGAGCGGCCCCGTGGGCCCTTCCTGTCATCGCCATGCGCGCCATCACCATTCAGGGCAACTTCGTAGGAACCTTAGCCGAGCTGTCTGAGCTGCTGGAACTGGTGCGTTCCCGCGGCGTGGCACCGATCCCCATGGTGCACACTACTTTGGAACAGGCAAGCTCAACCCTGGATGCGTTGCGCCGCGGGCAGATCGAAGGGCGCGCCGTCATTGTCGTACCGCCCGTGCAATAGGAAACTTAAAAATGGCCGAATCAGCAGAGGGCTTCTATGATGACCTGGCTCAGTGGTATCACCTGATCTTCGAGGATTGGGACCGCAGCATCGCCAGCCAGGCTGCGGTCCTCGGCCCGATCCTGGAGCGGCATACCGGAAAAAGTTCCGCCTATATCCTCGACTGTGCCTGTGGCATAGGGACACAGACCATTGGATTAGCGCAGCGTGGTCACATCGTGGTTGGTTCTGATTTGAGCCGGTCTGCGGTCGCACGGGCGACCCACGAAGCCACCATGCGAGGCCTCAATGTAACCTTCCACGTCGCGGACATGCGCAAGCTCGTTGGGATTCCAGAAACCGGTTTCGACGCAGTCGTGATCGCGGACAACGCTCTTCCGCATCTCCTGTCACAATCCGATCTGGAACAGGCCGCAAGAGAAATCGCAGGCAAACTCAAACCCTCGGGAATTCTCCTGGCGACGATCAGGGACTATGATCAGCTGATTTCCGTGCGGTCAACCATGCAGGCCCCCGCGTTCTACGGGCAGGATGGAAACAGCCGGTTTGTTCACCAGGTCTGGCAATGGGATGAGGATCAATATTTACTTCATCTCTATCTGACTCTGGAGAACCAGGGGGAGTGGACGGTAAAGCATTTCGTCTCCAGGTATCGTGCTCTTCAGCGGGCGGATTTGAACCGGGCGTTGCATTCAGCAGGGTTTACCAATATCCAGTGGTTGGAGCCGGCCGTCACCTCGTTTTACCAGCCGATCGTCGTGGGAACCAAGAGGTCCTGAAATGAAAAGTCACACCGAGTATCTGGTTTTTGAAACCAGGAAGCGCAAAGAAATGGTTCACATTACCGACCAGGTGGAACAGATTGTGCGCAACAGCGGAGTGAAGGACGGACTGTGCTTTGTCTCGCCCATGCACATCACCGCCGCCATTTACGTTAACGATCTGGAGGACGGGTTGATCGATGACATCGGCAAATGGCTTGAGGAACTCGCTCCGGAGCGGCCAGACTACAAGCATCATAGGACCGGCGAGGATAATGCCGACGCCCATTTGAAGGCGCTGCTGCTGCACCATGAAACCACGCTGCCGGTCACCAACGGCAGGCTCGACCTTGGCACCTGGCAAAGGGTGTTCTATGCGGAGTTTGACGGACAGCGCCCCAAGCGGGTGATCGTCAAGATATTGGGAGTCGCGTAACCGTCACAGGCGCGGTCTGCGCGGCTTTTCGTCTTGACCAGCGTCTTGTTGGGCGTTACCGGGATCCAACTGCGGCCGCAAATCAGGTGGCAACATCCCATGTCGTGGAGTCCCACAAACAGCACAGGCTTCGGCTTTCAAGGTTATCTCTGCTCCACAGCATGCACAAAACGCGGCCATTATCATCTACTCCCAGGAAGTTGCTTTTGCCTATTGGACGATCCTGGCAGCCGCGAAGATTCACGAAGGAGAAATTTGAGCGGTCCATCCACAACTCTACCCGGGAAGCAGCCTGGCCCGGTCATTTCAATGAATAGGTGACGCCGGCAGTGAACTGGAAGCTGTTTCTCTTGAATCCCTGGGGCGGGTTGCCGAGGTAATTGTCCGTGGAAGAGAGGGCAAAGTTGAGCTTCTTGTAGACGGGGAACAACAAATTAGCGTTTGCGACTCCTGAATACGCCTGAACGACGTTGAATGCCGGCGTGAGCGTAGTGTACTGGCTGATCTTGACGCCGTGTGCGAAGGTACGGGTCCAGTTTTCGCTGAGGGCCGCGCCCACAAGATTCAAATTCGGTGTCCCGAGTCCGCTGATCAGCCCATTGTAAAACTGCTGCTGTTCATAGAGTAGGCTGGCTTTGACATCGAGGGTATTTTTCGGCGCCCGCAACACACTCCAACCCAGCCCTGCGCCATATGCCTGCTGCAATTGCAGACCATTACCGAAATTGTGATCGGCACTGGCATTGACCAATCCAAAAATGGCCTGGGAAAAATATTTGTCGTATTCCGTATCGCCATGCTTTATGTCGGTCTTGCTGACGGAGGGCGCCTGGAAGACATTCCCACCCGAAACAATCTCAGAATCCCTAGCCAGGCCATAGGTTGCGCTCAGGTTGAGGGTGGTCTTGCTCGAGGGGGGCAGCCAGGCGGTAGTAGGGATGGAACGCACAAGAGCAACCGAGCCGGTGTAGGTTTGTGCACTGTTGGTAGACGTCACCACGGTGGCGCCGAGCGTAATTGCCCCAGTCCAGCCATAAAAAGGATCCAATTCATTGTGAAGTTCACGGTGGAAGAGGTCGGCGTCGATGAGGCTCCTGGTCTGGCTTAGCGGGAAGGATTTCTCGTTCGCTTGCGGCGGCTGGAGATGGATGGTGTCGTGTTCAAGGTCAATGCGATTGGGACCAGCCCGGCAGCGGTCTTCCGGGTCAAATTCTGATTTTTTTCGATAGCGGCGAACTGCCTCCTTGTGTGGAGGGATTTGACCTTGGCCGCAGGAATGGTTACATCGCCTAGAATATCGCTATGAAAGCTCACCGTGCCGGCGAGAACACTGGTCGGTCTGCCGGTGAGTTGGTCTCCATTGACGAAAGTAATAGTATCGGGAGCATCCGCGTGGGCTTGTCCCGTCCACAGGAACAGTATGCCGCAGAAGACAGCAGTGGGAATGAATCTGCAGAGGTTGAACATACCTCTAGGATGAGGCTTGAGAGAAACGGCGCTGGCTCGACCTTAAGGAATAGAGGATCCATGAAACATGGTTGACAACTGGAATTCGATCTGCAAAACGACGGCGCTTTGCACCCTGCTTTTCCTGTGTGCCTCCGGGCGTTCTGCCAGCCGCCCGGACGAGATCAATTTCGAGAAACACACCATTGATCTGGGAGCCTCAGAAACCGCTCTTTTTGCCGACATTAATCGGGATGGAAAGCTCGACCTGGTCTCAGGGGAGTATTGGTACGAGGCCCCACGATGGATCAAGCACCGCTTCCGCGAGATAGACTACATCAACAATTACGTGGATGATCTGTCGACGCTGCCCCTGGATGTGGATGGCGATGGCAATGTTGACCTGGTGACCTGCGGATGGTTTTCGAAGAAGCTGGCATGGTGGCGCAATCCCGGACGAACGGGTGAAATGTGGAAGGAACATCCCATCGCAACCGGGTCGCCCATCGAATTTGCCTTCTTAGTGGATCTTGATAACGACGGCAAAGCCAACGAGGTTCTGCCGCAGTTTGGCGACGATCGCCCGCTTGCCTGGTATGAGCGGGATAAACGCGGCGGAATGACGGAACACATCGTTAGCGACCGTAGCTACGGGCACGGGATCGGCGTGGGCGATGTGAACGGCGATGGCCGGAACGACATCCTGACTCCGAAGGGTTGGTTGGAGGCTCCTGCTGATCCGCGGCAGAAGAACTGGACATTCCATCCCGATTGGCAGTTCGATGACGCCCTTGGCTTTATGTATGTGCGCGATGTGAACGGCGATGGCCGGCCGGATATCGTGTCGTCGATGGCCCACGGGTACGGGATTTTCTGGCTTGAGCAGACAAGCGACAGGAAGTGGGTCAAGCATGTGATTGACGACAGCTGGTCGCAGCCGCATGCGATGGTCATTGTCGATTTTCGTAAGGACGGGAACCTCGGCTTGTTGACTGGAAAGCGCTACTTTGCCCATAACGGAAAAGATCCCGGTGCGCGCGAGCCGCTGGGAGTGTATTGGTACGAGCGGCTTCTTGATCCTTCGACTCACACGGTCGATTGGGCCAGGCATGTCATCGACTATGGCGGCCGCACAGGTGGCGGCATTGAGATCGGGGTTGCCGATTACGATGGGGACGGCGATCTCGATTTCGTGGTTGGGGGCAAGAGCGGTCTATTCCTGTTTGAGAACAAGACGACCGCAAAGTAGCTTACATGTGCGTAGACTCTGAGCTTCACATGCTGGCGTGAGAACTCGGTCCTTCAGGAAGGGCACGGCTTCAGCCGTGCCGTAAAATGACGCTGCCATACCCGGCTTTAGCCGCTGAGGTACGTTTTTTCTGTCCGCTAAATTCTTCTATGCGTTTGATAAAAGATGCCCTCAGGGCTAAAGCCCGAGAGCTCACAACGAATTACGGCACGGCTGAAGCCGTGCCCTTCCGGGATCGAGTTGTCACGCAAACTCTTTAGCCCCTGAGGCAACTTCGTTGGATCGCCTGTCTATTCCCCCCGCAATGCCTGGGTGGGATCCACAGAAGCTGCGCTGAAGGCCGGTAAAGCGGAGGCGGCCACGGCCAACAACAGCACCCCAACCGCGGCCAGAGTGAGCACCACCGGATCAAACGGGCTCACTCCAAATAGCAATGAGCGCAGCAGGCTAGAGGCCGCCGCGGCGCCTGCCAGGCCGATCACGCAGCCAATCACCGCCAACTTTGCGCCTGCTTCCAGAATCAAACTTATGATTCCTGCGCGCTGCGATCCCAGGGCCATGCGAATGGCCATCTCCTGCGCTCGCGAGGCAACGGAGAAGGCGATCACGCTGTAGATGCCCAGAACCGCGAGCAACACTGCCGCAAAGGCGAAGCTGCCGATCAGCACTGTGTTGAATCGGCGTGGAGCCTCGGTTTCAGATACGGCCTGCTCCATTGATTGCACCTGCGTCAGTGGCAGTTGCGGATCGATCGAGCGCACCGTCGCGCGTAGGGCATTCTTCATTTGCTCGGGCGGCAATGCGGAGCGCAAGGTGATGAATCCGCCGTTGCCGTTCAGGTCTTCTGGCGAACCGAGAGTGCCGATGCCTGCTTCCGCCTGGTCTACAGGAACATAAAACTGCTCTTTCGTGGGCTCGTCAGGCGAATTCAACTTTACATCGGCCACTTCGCCCACAACGGTCAACCATGGCGTCTGCATCTCTGGGGTCCCGACGCGCATCCGCTTGCCGATCGGACTCTGATTTGGCCAAAAATGCTCGGCAAGCTTTCGGTTCACGATCACCACCAGTTGCCGATCGGCAAGGTCCGCATCTGTGAAGGTGCGGCCTCGCAGCAGAGGAGTGCCCATGGTGCGGAAGTAGTCGCCGATCAATTGTGAGGTTGTTGCCAGGTTCAAATTCCCGGCTTTGGGGTCGACATAACCCTCCACCACGATGGCCTGGTTATTGTTGAGTCCCGAGGCGGGTAGAGTGCTCGTAAGCCCCACGGCTTCGACCCCTGGAAGCTGCCGCAGCCGGCGCACCAGTTGGTTGTTGAAACTGTTGACGCTTGCCTGCGTAGCGTATTGCTTCTTCGGCAGCGAGTAAGAGGCAGTGGTTACATGCTCCGGCCTATATCCGAGATCGACCGAGCGCATTTTCTCAAAGCTGCGCAGCAGCAACCCCGAGGCCGTGAGCAGCACCAGGGCGATCGCGATCTCTGCCACCACCAACGTCGAGCGCAAACGCGCGTGGGCTCCGCCCGTGGTCCCGGCACGGCCACCCTCCTTAAGGTTGCTGTTCACGTTGGTGCGCAGAGCGGCAAACGCGGGAACCGATCCGCAAACCAACCCCGTGATCACTCCAAGCAAGAGAGCGAACCCTACGACTTGCCAGTTCAGCCCAATTTCGTTGATACGGGGAAGGCTCTCCGGGAGTAGATTCTTGCCCACGCGTAACGCCAGCGCCGCCAGCGCAAGGCCGAGCATTCCCCCGCTCAGGCTTAGCACCAGGCTCTCGAGAATTGCCTGACGCATCAGGGCCATGGCGCGCGCGCCCAATGCCAGGCGCAGGGCAAATTCCCTCTGCCGGCGGATCGCGCGGACCAGCATAAGCGATGCCAGGTTGACGCAGGCGATCAACAACACCACGCCTACAGCGAGGAACAGGGTCCGCAACAATGGGCGGGCCTGCTCCACCGTTTCTTCTTGCAGCGGCCGCACTACCGAGCTGATGTGCAGGCTTGCCATGTAAGCGGGATAGTTGCGCATGATCTGCTGCGCCACTCGTTGCGCATCTTCCTGCGCTTGTGCCGGCGAGATGCCAGGCTTGAGCCGGCCTACCATCTGCCAGCTCCAGTTGGCGGCAGACTGGGTAGCCAACTCTCGCGGGGTAAAGCTCATGGGGACCCACAATTCGGAGCGGGCCATTTGGCCGGGCACCAGCGGAAATTCGAAGTTCCGCGGCATCACTCCGATCACAACATATGGCTTGCGGTCAAGCAGGATCTTGGTGCCGAGTATCTGCGGGTCTCCGTGGAAGCGTTCTTGCCACGTCGTATAACTAAGAACCGCGACCGGCTGGCTATGTTCGTCTTCGTCGGGAGTGAACACGCGGCCCAAGTGTGGTTGGACCGCGAGGGCGGAAAAAACTCCGGCAGTCAGACGTGACGCATTTATGAACGCGGGTTCGCCGGTGCTGGATAGCTCGTAGTTCGAGAACTGGTATCCGCCCAGAGCAGCAAAGCCATGCGTATCGCGGGTATAGGTGCGTACATCGGGCACAGTAACGCCGGCTTCCCCGTTGCCTCCTACATCCGCGCCTGTGAGGCGGTCAGCCAGCACCATCAGGCGGTCAGGATCGGGGAAGGGGAGTGGCCGCAGGAGAACGCCCTCAACGATGGAGAAAATGGCCGTGGTCGCACCCACACCCAGGGCCAGCATTAGAACCGCCGTGGCCGTGAAGCCGGGAGACTTACGGAGCTGCCGCAAAACAAACTTCAAATCGAGCAAAAGTGAGCGCATCGATGCCTCGTCATGGTCTGCATACCATTGACAGCATTTTCGTGGCCAGACTTCGCTCGAGTTGAATGGGCAGAGAGAGAAACGGCTGATCCCCTTAATCGGCGCGCGCTATGGGCCCCGCGGCACGGCGGGATAGGCGGGAGTGACAAAGGTAAGGCGCGTTCGAATTTGAAGTCTCGTGTCCGCAAACGAACACTTTACCTTTGTCTTCCCTGGGTGGTTTCACATGGTCTCTTCGCGCCAGCCTGCCGGTCGGTGCGCCAGCAGTTCCCAACGGAGATTCTGATTCTTGATCAGCAGCTCAGTGATCATCGCCCGCAGTGTCCGATTCTCCTGCGCCAACTGCTGCCAGTCAATTGGCGTAGGAATCGGTTCGACGTTTTCGAGTTGGCAGCAAGTGTTTCCTATCATGGCCAGTCTCCGGTTGTGATCACTCATTTTCCTGAGCGCTACTTCTTTGCCCCTGCCGAGCGCCGCTCTGCACCTTCCCGAATCTTCGACAAGATATGAGTCCAGCCAGTGTGCATGCCTTTAGGGCCATCAGTAAGTTCGGGTGGAATGAGTCCCATTGCGCGGTGCACAAGCTTTAAGTGCGTTACACCGTTCTCCTCAGTCAACCGGTACTGCACATTTGAGATGACAGGGTACGACATGAAAAGCGCTCCGCAGATTTCCAGCAATGCTGGTGGTTTAATTGCCTGTACGTGGCCCCAGAAATGGCCGGCGTTGTTTCCCAAATCCCGATACCATCTCCCGCCTGGCCAGGGCTCGATTTTCATCGACATCGATGTTCCATCGGGAGTCTCGCTGTAAGGTCCCAACTGTTCCAGAATCGTCTCAAAGACGATCTCGATCGAGGCTGCGATCGTCTCTTCTTTCACGATTTCTAACGTCCGTATTTCCTGTTCTGTACTTACCGGCATCATTTCTCCTCCACGCGTTTGCTTAGTTGCTTCGCTAGTTGACTTGCCATTTTTTGCTCAGCCCGTTCCCTGATCCGGTCCAGCTGATGCGTCCAGAAGTGCTCATACGTCTTTACCCAGTCATGCACAGGTTTCAGTTCCTTTGCGTTGAGCCGGTACAAACGCAGTTGTCCACGTCTGCTTACCGTCACCACACCTACTCTCCGCAGCACGCCCAGATGCTTTGAAACCGCCGGTTGTGGTATGCGCAAGCGAAGAACCAATTCTCCCACCGCATGTTCTTTGCCATTCACCAGCAGGTCGAGAAGTTCGCGCCGCCTTGGCTCAGCAATCGCATTGAACACATCGGAAGTGGTTGCGGCCCTGGGCATAAACAGAAATATATTCTTATATGGGAATATGTCAAGCGAAGATTTTTACTTGCTTCCTGAAATGTTTGTTCGCTTTCGGACAGAGGACTTCAGTTCTGGACAGGACACAGCGAAGTTTGCTCGTTAACTCGTGCGTTTTCAATCAGCGCGTCACCCAGATTACGGCGCCCTGCATGCTTGGTAGCTAAGCTGACTATTATTCTGTCTATGCCAGTGAGGGTGTGACTATATGCCGGTTGACCTGAAATTCGCCTGGAGACGGTTGCTCAAATCACCCAGCTTCGCCATCACTGCCATCTTCACGCTGGCGCTGGGGATCGGCGCCAACGCGGTGGTCTTCAGCGTTTTGAACGCCCTGGTATTGCACACCATCAATGTGCCCAATGCACAGCGTTTTTTTTCGATAGAAGAAGCGGGGCAGTCGCTGAATTCTTATCCCGATTACCTGGATGTGCGCGACCGGAACCGGACCTTCGACGGTGTCCTGGCGTTTAACTTCGGCCAGGCGGGATTGGCTACCGGCGGCGACCCGGCTCAGATATGGCTGTATGAAGCGAGCGGAAACTATTTCGATACCCTGGGCATCAAGCCCTATCTGGGCCGCTTCTTCCATAGTAGCGACGAACATGGCCCTAATAGCAGCCCCTATGTCGTGCTGACGTATTCCTTTTGGCGGAGTCACTTCATGGGCGATCCCGGCGTGATCGGACGCGTGGTCCAGGTGAACAAGCATCCCTATACCGTTCTTGGCGTTGCCGCGCCTGGATTTCGGGGTACAGAGCTGTTTTTTTCGCCGGCCCTCTGGGTGCCGCTGGTGGATCAGGAACAGATTGAGGGCTTTGATTACCTCAAGCAGCGTACCGGCCGGAGCTTTTGGCTGGTAGGCCGCCTGAAGCCCAATGTGACCGCTGCTCAGGCGGAGGCCGATCTACACTCAATTGCAACATTCCTTAGCAGCACCTATCCAAAAGATGACGACCGCTTGACTTTCTCTCTTGCGCGTTCCGGACTCTTGGGCAACATGCTGGGGCAACCAGTGCGCGCCTTTGTCGCCGGACTGATGCTCTTGGCAGGGCTGATTTTATTAGCGGCCTGCGCGAACCTAGGCAGCCTGTTTGCGGCCAGGGCGGCGGACCGCTCACGCGAGATTGCGTTGCGCCTGGCGCTTGGATCGACCCGCCGAAATGTCCTGCGGCAACTCTTGATTGAGGCGATTCTGGTTGCACTGATGGGCGGGGTTGTGGGCATTGCCGGCAGCGTATTCCTGTTACAGGGCTTGAACGCCTGGCAGCCGTTACCCAGTATCCCAATCAATTTGCCAGTCCGTCCGGACCTGCCTACCTACCTGGTAGCCTTACTGCTCGCGCTGGTGAGTGGTTTTCTCTTCGGGCTGGTTCCGGTGCGGCAGGTACTCAGGGCCAATCCCTGGCAGGTGGTAAAGACCGGTTCAACCGCGGCGACGAGTGGCCGGTGGTTTGGCACGCGCGACGTGCTGCTGGTGGTGCAGATTGCGTTATGCGCCGTGCTGGTCACCTCTTCGCTGGTCGCGGTGCGCGGCCTGCTGCGTTCGTTACACAGGAACCTCGGCTTCCAGCCACAAGATGCGCTGGTGACGAGCACCGATCTCAACATGGCTGGATATCACGGCGACCAGGTGCCGGTGATGCAGCAACGCATGCTCGACGCAGTCGCTAAAATTCCCGGGGTGGCTTCCGCAGGATTCATCGACTACCTGCCCCTGGGCCTGGGCTGGAACGACACGCCAGTCTATGCCGGCCACACGACCGACCTGCGGGAATCGAACAAAATAGCCGAAACGACAACTTACAGCATTTCGCCCGGATACTTTCAGGCTTCCGGTGTTACGCTGCTGGCGGGCAGGAACATCAGCCTGCATGACGATAGTAAGGCGCCAAAAGTGGCGGTAGTCAATCGGGAGTTTGCGCGCGAGGTGTTTGGCTCCGTTGCCCAGGCGGTAGGCGGATATTTCAAGATCCATGACGGACAGCGGATCGAGGTGGCCGGTGTCGTGGAGGACGGGAAGTACAAGACTCTGACGGAAGACCCCAGACCGGTGTTCTTTGTGCCACTGCTCCAGATGCCCTCCACCGCTACCTCGCTGGTGGTGCGATCCGATGGTGATCCGCTGAGTCTCGCGGGGAGTGTGCACGACAGTATCCGCGGGCTCGACGCTGGATTACCCGCGACGATTACGACCTGGGAAAAAGCGCTGGATTCTGCTCTGTTTCCTGCGCGCATGGCAACTATCTCATTGGGAGTGCTGGGCATGCTCGGGGCGATGCTTGCCGTTACCGGCACCTTTGGCATGGCCTCGTATTCGGTGAGCAAGCGGCTGCGGGAACTCGGGATCCGTGTAGCCCTGGGAGCCCAGCGTAAAGAAGTGTTGCAGGCAGCGTTAGGAAGAACCTTCCGGCTACTCGCCACCGGCGCAGTTGCAGGTTTGTTGCTGGGCATGGCGGCTACCCGGGTACTTTCTTACATTGTGTATCAGGCAACTCCCCGCGACCCCGCGGTGCTAGCCGGAGTGATTCTAACGATGCTACTGCTGGGATTGTTGGCTGCTTACGCGCCGGCCCGCCGTGCGCTGTCGATTGACCCAGTAATCCTGCTGCGCGACCAGTAGTGGTGGCGAAAATAAAGCTGCAACCTTCCGACGGTTAAGTGGGTGGCCCAGGTCTCAAAAGCGAGACCTGGGCCACCCCACACAACTTTCGTCCGCGCCATTTCTGTCTGCTCTGCAGGCTAACCGGCACTCCGGATTTTTATATCGCAATACGATATAATTAATTCGTGAAGGCTGAAAAATCAAACGGTGTGCCGATAGCTCAGCTCAGAACGTTGGCTGAATTTCGCTATCGCCTGCGCATGTTCCTTCAGTTCAGTGAGAACGCAGCGCAGAAACTCGGTTTACAACCGCAACAACATCAACTGCTACTACAGATCGCTGGAGCACCCGAGGGTGCCGCCACCACGGTGGGTTTCGCGGCTGAGCGGCTTGGTCTGCGCCACAACACAGCCGTGGAGTTAAGCAACCGCAGCGCAGAAGCGGGCCTTATCCGGCGTAAGCAAGGGGATCAAGACCGCAGACGAGTCCTGCTTGAACTGACCGCTAAAGGCAAACGGCTTCTGGACTCTCTTTCTCTCGAACATGAACGTGAGCTTGACGAACTTGCTCCGCAGCTCATTCAAACACTCACCGAGTTGAAAGCCCTTTCCAGCAAACCAGGAAAGCGAATACGCCAGGCGACGCATGAAAGCTGAATCCTCTGCTCTTCGAGACTTCACCGTAGACCGAAGGGTCTGGCTGCTATGCGCCATCGCTTTCATCATCGGCATTGGCGCCAGCCTGCTCGCTGTGGTGCTTCTTAAATTAATCGCAATATCGACAAATATTTTCTACTACCACCGCTTCAGCACCGTCTCTGCCACTCCCGCAGGAAGTCCGTTGGGTCACTGGATGGTTGTTGTTCCCGTAATCGGAGGCCTGATCGTTGGATTGATGGCCCGCTACGGTTCTGACAAAATCAGGGGCCACGGGATCCCGGAGGCAATTGAAGCAATCTTGTTGCATCGTGCACGGGTGGAGCCCAAGATTGCGATTTTGAAGCCGATCTCGGCGGCGATTGCCATTGGTTCCGGCGGTCCCTTTGGCGCGGAAGGCCCAATCATCATGACCGGCGGGGCCTTCGGCTCGCTCATCGCACAATGGTTTAAGCTCACGGACGCAGAACGCACCACGCTGCTGGTGGCCGGAGCGGCAGCGGGTATGTCCGCCACCTTTGCGACGCCATTGGCGGCAATTCTTCTCGCAGTGGAACTTCTGCTGTTCGAATTGAGGCCGCGAAGCCTGGTTCCCGTTGCCATTGCCAGCGCGACAGCCGCGGTTCTCCGCGGGTTTCTTCTTGGCCCGGGCCCGCTCTTTCCGATGCCGGCAATTACCGGGATCGACCCGCTCCCAACCGCCGTTGGTTCCTTATTCCTGGGTGCGTTGCTTGGTCTTATCGCCGCGTCCCTGAGCCGGATGATGTATGCATTCGAAGACATGTTCGAGCGGCTGCCTCTGCACTGGATGTGGTGGCCCGCGCTCGGAGGGCTCGGGATCGGTATCTTTGGTTTCGTCTTTCCACGGGGATTGGGTGTCGGCTACGACAACATCGCCCAGCTTCTTCGAGGAAACGCGCCGCTGAAGCTGATTCTCGGCATCATCATGGTCAAATCGCTCATGTGGGCGTTCTCGCTCGGTTCCGGAACTTCGGGCGGAGTTCTTGCGCCGCTGCTCATGATAGGAGGGGCGGTGGGTGCGTTGGCCGCGCGCTTTGGCCATGCTTCTGTTGAGATGCAGGCAATTTGGGCTCTCATTGGAATGGGGTCGATGCTATCCGGCTCCCTCGGAGTTCCCTTGACTGCCGCTCTGTTTGGCCTCGAGGTCACGCATTGCCTGCCGGCCCTGCTACCGCTTACGCTGGGTTGCGTTGCCTCCTACCTGGTAACAGCCCTGTTAATGCCCCGTTCGATCCTCACCGAAAAATTGAGCCGGCGTGGTTACCATCTCACGCGCGAATACGGCATCGATCCGCTGGAAATTGTAATCGTCGGTGATTTGCTTTCGCCGTCCTCCAGCGACGTGTCCTCTTCTGTGCTACCCAGGACATTTGTCTATTCCGATGCCACCTGTCGCAGCGCGGCAGAATTAATGGCAACGGAAGGTCTCGCACATCTACCAGTGGTCGATCGTAGTACGAAGCAAGTCAGTGGAGTCATCACACTACAGGATCTGTTAAAGGGCCGAGCCAAGGCAATGGTGCGAGAGAATGAGAGGCTGACTCTGATCCGTCCTCCTGGGTAAGGACTCATTCGCCGAGGTTGAAGACGACATTGATCGTCGTTTCTACTTCGACGGGGTCCCCGTTGAGAAGATAAGGTTTGTAGCGCCAGGTTTGAACTGCATCGATGGCGGCTTGCCGCAACATGGGCGGGCCGCTGACGACGCGTAGATTTTCGATCGAACCGGTTTTGGAAATCGTTGCTTGCAAAACGACGACGCCCTGAATGCGCATCGCCCTGACAGTGGCTGGGTATTGAGGGAGTGTCCTGGAGAGCAGGTTTCCCGCCATCACTCCTCTGGAAACGGGCAAAGGCTTTGTGGGCGCCTCCTTCACTACGATGGGGGGTCCAATCCCGATACTATCGAGAACGTTGCCTATACCGCGGGGTGTACCGCTGCCTGGATCGTCTATGCCAGTAGCCTGCAGCGAGGGCGGCGTGGCTGATTCCATGACGGTGTCGATATGTTTCGGGATTCTGCTTGGCGCCAGCAGGCCGGCGTTCAGTATTTCAGACTTGGTCTGGACCTTCGGCGCCGGTGCTGTGCGTGGAGGCAACGGAGGAGGCGATGGGGCGACCATGAGAGTAGCGATCATCTGCGTCGGTAGTGCCTCGGGATGCAAGAGAGGCCAGACAATCAAAACAATCATCCCTGTCCCATTCACTAGCAAGGAGATGAACGGCCAGTACTTACTGCGGGCTGGGTGCGTCTTACCAGACTCCATCAGGGAGTGCTCAAACATTGTTCTGCCTCGATAAGTTAGAGAAGGTACTAACTTATACTTACTTAGACACCAAGCGAGGTAGTTTGATCCCACTTACCCGATGAGCAATGAATGACGCACGATGTCGTGTCATGATTGAATGGTTCTATGCGCATCCTTCTCATCGGCGGAAACGGTTTCATCGGGCGCTTTGTGGTGACGGCGCTCCAGCAGCAAGGGCATTCGCTGGCAATGTTTCACCGTGGTACGGCGGCCGTGCCCTCTGGTGTCCAGCAAACGCTGGGCGATCGCGATCGACTCAGCTCCAGCGCTGCGGAACTGAAGCGATTTGCTCCCGAGGTGGTGATCGACCTGGTGATGAGCTCAGGCCCGCAAGCGGCAGAGCTGATGACCGTCTTCCGTGGCGCAGTCTGGCGCGTTGTCATGCTCAGCAGCATGGACGTGTATCGTGCGATCTCCGTGGCCCAGGGCACGGACACCGGACCGCTGCAGGAAGTTCCTCTGACCGAGGAGTCGGAGCTGCGGCGGGGCCTCCATCCCTACCCTCCCGAGCAGTTGAAGGGACTGCGCAAGATCTTTTCCTGGGTGACGGACGACTACGACAAAATTCCAGCGGAACGGGTCGTCATGAACGACCCCGAACTTTCCGGCACAGTCCTCCGGCTGCCTATGGTTTATGGACCCGGCGATCCGCTGCATCGGTTTGGGCCGGTGGTCAAGCGCATCGTCGACGGACGGCGTCAAATCATTTTCCCCCAGACGCTTGCCGGCTGGCGCTCAGCGCGGGGCTACGTCGAGAACGTTGCCGCGGCGATTGCGCTGGCTGCCACCGATGATCGTGCCACGGGACGTATCTATAACATTTGCGAAGAACCACCATTTAGCGAGCTGGAGTGGGCGCGGAAAATTGCCCACGAGATGCAGTGGGGAGGGGAATTTGTCGTGCTGCCGGTGGAGCGCACACCGCCCCACTTGTTGAGGCCCGGCAACGCGGCGCAGCATTGGTCGGCAAGCTCGGCACGTATTCGCCACGAGCTGGGTTACAAGGAACCGATCGAAATGGGAGAGGCGATCCGGCGAACAATACGCTGGGAGATGGAAAATCCGCCCGCCGCCGAGTTCGACTATGGGGCGGAGGATGCGGCTCTAGCAGGCACCTAGCCCGTCAGGCGCACCAGTTGCTCGGCTTCGATCCTGGTGCCCAGGATCGAAACCCTGGGAATCTGACCGCGGGCCATCGCAACTTCGTCGCAACGGTAGAGGCGGGGGCAGTTCTGGCAATCCTTATAGATCTTGTCCGGCAGGGCGGTTCGATCCTCGACCACGCGGAACCCATGCTTGAAGAAGAAGTCGGGGATGCGGGTGAACAGACACACGCAGCCTACACCGTGGTCTTCGGCTTCATCGAGTAGCGACTGCAGCAGCATGCCGCCCGTGCCTTTGCTCTTGGCCTCAGGACGCACCACGATCGAGCGCACTTCGGCCAGGTGCGGACCGTAGAGGTGCAGGGCGCCGCAGCCCTGAAAGATCCCCTGGGCTGATTCAGCGATGGTGAAGTCGCGCACGTTCTCGCAAATTTCGGCAAAGGCGCGCCGCAGCAGCGTGCCATCGGGGGAGAGGCTGTTTACCAGCTCGTAGATATTCGACGCGTCTTGTAATCGGGCCTTACGTATTTCCATCCATCTGTCCCATGGCAGCGGAAAGTCTTGCTTCCTGTGCTGCTAATGCCTCACGCACCCGGCTTACCGCAGTGCCACCAATCACGTCGTGGCAATTCAGGGTCGCATCGAGGGTGATGCTTGAAAAAAAATCGGCTTCGAACTCCGGCCCAAACTGCCGCAGCTCCTCCAGTGTGAGGCCATCCAGTTCGCAACCCTTTTCCAAACCATAGCGCACCGCGAGGCCAATTTTCTCGTGCGCCTTGCGAAAGGGAACTCCCTTGTGCACGAGGTAAGTGGCCGCCGCCATGGCATTCAGATAGCCGGTTTCGCAGGCGGTGCGCATACGCTCTGTGTTGAAGCGAAGCGCTGCGGTAAACCTGGCCAACAATGCAATCATCCGCTCGGCTGCATCGGCGGCTGAAAAAAGCGGCTCCTGGCTTTCCTGCAAGTCCTTGTTATAAGCGAGTGGCAGGCCCTTGAGCAACATTGTTACCGTCTGCGCGGCGCCGTTGATGCGCGCTATTTTGGCCCGCACTAACTCAGTCAGATCGGGGTTCTTCTTCTGCGGCATGGCGCTCGACCCGGTTGAAAAGGCTTCGGGCAACTCGACAAATCCAAACTCCGCCGTGGCGTAGAGCGTGATCTCTTCGGCAAACCGGCTGGCGTGCAGCGCAAGCAGCGTGAGCGCCTGCAGAAATTCAAGTGCGAAGTCGCGGTCACTGGTCGCATCTATGCTGTTTGCTGTCGGCCCGGAGAAGCCAAGTTCCTTCGCGGCGATCGTGCGGTCCAGCTTCAGGGTTGCACCGGCGACTGCTCCTGAGCCTAGTGGACAATAATTCAAACGCCGGCTCAAATCCCCCAGCCGGGTCATGTCGCGCAGCAGCATCTCGCCATAGGCCTGGAGCCAATGTGCAACCATCACTGGTTCGGCGCGCTGCAGATGGGTATAGGCCGGCATCACCGCATCGCCCGCCGCGTGAGCCTGGGCAGTCAGCGTGCGCACCCAGTCTGCCACGCGGCCGGCGATCGAGGCACAATTTTCGCGTACAAACAGCCGCAGGTCCGTGGCAATCTGCTCGTTGCGGCTGCGGCCCGTGTGCAGCTTGAATCCGAGGTCATTGACTCGTTTCACCAGCTCAAGCTCAACAAAGTGGTGGATATCCTCCGCTTGCGTGCAGCCGTAGATGTCGCTCGGCGGTCGCTGGGCATATTCGTCGCGGATGGCGTCGAGGGCATTCACAATTTGCGCCAGCTCATCCGGGGTAAGGATGCCCACTTCTGCGATGGTACGCGCGTGGGCCTTGCTGGCAGCCACCTCCTGAGGAAGCAGCTGCCAGTCAAATGCCAGGGATCGTTGCCATTGTTCGAAGGTGTGGTCCAGTGGCTCGCGAAAGCGGCCCGACCACATCTTCACTGGTGCGCCTCTTTCTTCTGCAACAAACGCGCCCGGGTGCGGGCCGGCAGTCCCAGGATCTGGATGAATCCCTTCGCGTCTTTCTGGTCGTAGCTGTCACCCATGGTGAACGAAGACAGATCGTCCGAGTAGAGCGAGTAGGGCGAATGCCGCTTGGCTACGCTGATGTTACCCTTATACAACGACAGGCTGACGGAACCAGTAACCAGCTTCTGCGTGTTGTCGACAAACGCGTCGAGGGCTTCGCGCAGCGGGGTAAACCACAGGCCGAAGTAAACCAGCTCAGCGTATTTGAGACCGACTTGTTGTTTGTAGTGCATCACTTCGCGGTCCAGTGTCAGCGCCTCGAGTTCGCGATGCGCGGTGGTGATCAAGGTGCCGCCCGGGGTCTCGTAGAGCCCGCGGCTCTTGATGCCAACGAAGCGGTTTTCTACCAGGTCGATGCGGCCGATCGCGTTGCGGGCACCGATCTCGTTCAACAACTCAACGATTTGGACTGGCTCCAGCGCCATTCCGTCGACTGATACAGGCTTGCCTTCGACGAAGCCTATCTCCACCACTTCTTCGCGGTCGGGTGCTTCCTGCGGGGAGCGGGTCCAGACCCAGGTGGTGGGCAAGGGCGCGTTGCCTGCGTTCTCCAGTTCGCCGCCCTCATGGCTGATGTGCCACAGGTTGCGATCGCGAGAGTGGATCTTCTCCCGGCTAGCTGCCACTGGGATGCCGTGCGCTTCGGCGTAGTCCAGGCAGTCTTCGCGGGATTTCAGCGTCCACTCACGCCAGGGGGCGATGACCTTCAGGTCGGGAGCGAGCGCCTGATACGCATGCTCGAAACGGACCTGGTCGTTGCCCTTGCCGGTGCATCCGTGGGCGACTGCTTCAGCTCCTTCCGCGAGCGCCACTTCTACCTGGTGTTTGGCGATCACGGGACGCGCGATTGACGTACCGAGGAGGTACTTGTGCTCGTATATGGCTCCCGCACGTACGGTCGGATAGACGTAGTCGCGAACGAACTCGTCCCGCAGGTCGAGCACCACGGCCTTCTTGGCGCCGGTGGCATAGGCTTTTGCGACCACCGCGTCCAGATCCTCGCCCTGGCCAACATCGGCAATCATGGCGATTACATCCATCCCGTAATTCTCGTTGAGCCAGGGAATAATGATCGAGGTGTCGAGACCACCTGAATACGCAAGAACAATTTTCTTCGACATTTCAAAACTCCTTACAGAACTCTAAAAACCGCTCAGGGGCTTGAGCATATGTATCCCCGGAAGGCATGGCTTGGCCGTGCGTCCAGGCACTGCTACCCGGCTTTTGAGCCCTGGGTGCTTCGCCTAGAATCATCCGCGAGAATTCTCCCATGCGCTCAAAAGAGAGCCCTAGGGGCTAAAGCCCGGAATCTCAATAATTACGTCGCAGATCTGCTGCTGATTAGCCGCGCACTCTTGCTGGACCGGGTTCGTCACGCGTACTCTGCGCTTAGCTGGTTAATTTGTCCGGGCGCCGTTTAAACCACCGCCCAGCAACAGAACCATCAGCGCCTTCTGGGCGTGCAGGCGATTCTCCGCCTGGTCAAAGACTACGGATTGCGGGCCGTCCAGCACCGCATCCGTGACTTCGGCGTTGCGATGAGCGGGCAGGCAATGCATGAACACCGCATGCGGCGCGGCTTGGGCCATCAATGCCTCGTTGACCTGGTAGGGCTTGAAAATAGGCGCCCGCTTGGTCACCTCGTGCTCGAATCCCATGCTGGTGCAAACGTCGGTGTAAATGGCATCCGCCCCGCGCACGGCGGCTACTACATCGTGGGTAAGGGTGAGCGTCGCTCCAGACCCGGCTGCAATTTCCTGTGCCTTGGCGACGATTTCCTGCTTGGGATAGTAAGCTTTGGGCGAAGCAACGGTGCAATGCGCGCCCAGCAGCGCTGCAGTGAGCATCAATGAGTGACAGACATTGTTACCGTCTCCCACATAGGTAAATTTGACGCCGCGGGCCGTGCCGAAGCGCTCTTCGATGGTCATGAAGTCGGCCAACGCCTGGCAGGGATGTTCCAGATCGCTGAGGGCATTGATCACCGGGCAGCGAGCGTATTCCGCCATCTCCGTGATCGTCTCATGGGCATAAGTCCGCAAAACAATCAGACTTACCCAGCGTTCCACGTTGCGCGCCATATCGGCCAACGATTCACGCTCGCCCAGCGGCGACTGCGTCTGATCGACAAACATAGCCGAACCGCCCAGGGTATTCATGCCCGCCTCAAAGGTGAGCCGGGTGCGCAAAGATGCTTTCTCGAAGAACATCACCATCTGGCGAGCATCCAGCGAGTAGCGATAATCCGCCGGCGACGCCTTGATGGCATGTGCGAGTTCCATGATGGCAGCAATCTCCGTCCGGGAAAGATCGGCGATGGAGCAAAGGTCGCGGCCGGCCAGCGTACTCCCGTCCAGTTGTAATGCTTTCTCTTCCGCCACTAATGCTTTGCTAGCCATTCTGTTGCCCCCTTGTTTTTGGATGCGCTTTCTTCGCTGAGAATCTCGTTTAATGCAGAGACCGCAACATCTACGTGCTCGCGGCTCATGATGTAGGGCGGAAGAAAACGCAGGACCGTCTCGCTGGTGCGATTGATAAGGATGCGCCGTGCAAGCATCCTGGCAACGATCTGCTTGGCCAGGTCGGCGGAATTCATTTCCATCGCCAGCATCAGGCCCATGCCGCGCACATCCACAATGCTCTCGTGCCTGGCAGCCAGATCGTGCAGTTGGCTCTTGAAGTAGGCGCCGGTCTGCTGGATGTTGGCCAGCAGATTTTCCTGCTCGATCGCGTCGATGACAGCAATGGCGACCGCACAAGCCAGCGGTCCGCCGCCGAAGGTCGTTCCGTGCAGGCCGGGATGAATAGCGCGCGACGCTTCCTCGGTGCAGAGCATGGCTCCCAGCGGCAGGCCGCCGGCTAGCGGCTTGGCCATCGTGGTGACATCCGGCTGAATGCCAAATTGCTGGTAAGCACACCACTTGCCAGTACGGCCCAGGCCCGATTGAATTTCATCGGCAATAAGCAGGGCCCCAGTGGATTTCGTAAGCTCGCGTGCGGCGGCGAAAAATTCCTGCGACACCGGCCTGATGCCCCCTTCGCCCTGAATAGGTTCGATCAAAACCGCGCAAACCTCCTTGGAGAAGCTCGCGCGCAGATGTTCCACATCGTTGAAGCGGACAAACTCCACTCCTGGCACCAGCGGCTGGAACGGCTCGCGGTACTTGTCCTTATGGGTAGTCGAGACCGCACCCATGGTGCGTCCGTGGAAGCTGTTTTCGAGCGCCAGGAATTTAGTCCCGATCGCGTGGCCTTCACTCCGCTTGAGACCGGAGTACGCCCGCGCCAGCTTCATGGCTGCTTCCCACGCTTCCGTACCGCTGTTGCAGAAGAAAACACGATCGAGGCCGGTCCTCTCCGTCAGGCGCAGGGCGAGTTCCGCCTGGCCCTGGTGGAAGTAGAGATTCGAGGTGTGCACCAGCTTGCGGCTCTGTTGCTCGATGGTCTTGGTAACTGCTGGATGCGCATACCCCAACGCGTTGACCCCGATTCCGCTGAGCAGATCGAGATACCGCTCCCCGTTCTCGTCGATCAGGTACATTCCTTGCCCTTCGACAAAAAGAATCGGATTGCGCTCATACGTAGGAAGCAGCAACCTCGCTTCCGCTGCCTGGATTGCTTCGAGCTTCATGCCACCATCACCTCAGTTCCTTGAAGTACCCGGGTCGAACACAGGTCGGGGAGTACTGCTGCTGCATCTGCAGGCAGGATGCGCACTCGTTTCACACCCGCCAGCAGGGCTTCCCGGCAAGCGCCTAGTTTCGGCAGCATGCCTCCGCTGATCACCGCATCCTGGGTCAACCCTGCGATCTGATCCACGCTCAACCAGCGCATGACTTCGCCATTCGAACCGCGGACGCCCGGCACATCGGTAAGAAACACCAGCGCGTCGGCTTTGCAAGCGACTGCGCACGCAGCGGCCATCTCGTCGGCGTTGATGTTGTAGTACTCGCCGTCAAAGCCCAGGGCCAGGCTGGAGATGACCGGCACCGCGCCCATCTTCCAAATGGCATCCAGCCAACGGGTGTCAGAGGCCACGATCTCGCCGACAAAGCCCAGGTCCGGCGTGGTGCGCTTTTTGCGAGCGCGGAAGATCAACCCATCTCCGCCGGAAAGTCCAACGCCCGCCTGACCGTGGCCGCCCAGGGCCGCTACCAACTCCTTGTTCACTCGGCCGCTCAGGACCATGAGCGCGGCATCGCGGGTTTCCGCATCGGTGATGCGCAGACCGGCAATGAATTCACTCTTCTTGCCCATCTGCTTCAGGGTGCGGGTCAACGCCGCGCCGCCGCCGTGCACCACGGCCACCTGGTTGCCGTCCTGCGCGAGCACAGCGATCGCCCGCGCGCAGCCGTGAAGCAAGGCTGGATCTTCGAGCGCCGCACCACCTAGTTTGACTACGAATTTCATGCCAGCCCCTCCGCTTCGTCCCACCCGCACATCAAGTTCATATTCTGTACCGCCTGTGCGGCAGCGCCCTTCAGCAGGTTGTCCAAACACGAGACCACGATGCATCGATGACCATCCTTTGCCAGCTTGAAGCCAATGTCGCAGTAGTTGGTGTGCACCGAGTATTGGATCTGCGGCAGGTTGTTGAAGATGCGCACCATCGGGCTCGATGCGTAAAATTCACGAAAGCAGGCGTCCACCTCGGCTGTTTCTTTCCGTTCCCGAAACGTCACATACGTGGTGGAAAGAATCCCCCGCGGAATTGGTAACAGATGCGGCGTGAAAATGATCTGCGACTCCTTGAGGCCCACCTGCTCCAGCATCTCCCCCATATGGCGGTGGCCAAACACGGCATAGGCGAAGAGGTTGTCCGCGGCATACATAAAGTGGGTGGTGGCGGAGGGCGCCTTGCCCGCGCCCGATACTCCGGATTTCGAATCGCAGATGATGCCGCGATCCAGGTCAACCCAGCCCGCCGCCACCAGGGGCTTCAACGCCAGGATGATCGAGGTGGCGTAGCAGCCGGGATTCGCCACCAACTGCGCATTACGGATGCAGGCCCGATGCAACTCCGGCAGACCATAGACGCTGTCGGTCTGTATTCGCTCGGCGTGGACGGCATCTTCATCGTGAAAATTGTAGACAGCGCGATTTTCGTGCGCCCGCAAGCGCCAGGCTCCGCTCAGGTCTACCACCCGCAAACCATGGGCCAGAGCTTCCGGCACCCAACTGCGCGATTGCTCGTGCGGAGTGGCCAGGAAAAGCAGTTCCACCCCGCGATCTTTCAAGAGCTGCCAGGAAAATGGCTCAACCATGAGGCCAGAGCTGCCGTTGTTATCCGCCAGCTGTGGATGCATCTCGGTCAGGCGAACGGATTCCTTATCCCGGCCCACAAATACCGGCGGCTTGCCCTTGAGAGCAGGGTGGTGCAGCAGCAAGCGCGCCAGCTCCAGGCCGGCATAGCCGCTCACTCCAGCCACCGCGGTTTGTATTGGACGTTTGTGCATTAGCCGATCATTTCTTCCAGGCGATCACGTAATGCGTTCGCCCGCTTCTGGTCAGGACAGATGATTAGGACGGTGTCGTCCCCCGCGATGGTTCCGACGACGTCTGGCCAGTCTTCTCCATCGATGGCCAGGGCGACTGGCTGTGCACTTCCGCTGGTGGTGATCAGCACCAGCTGATTGATGGCCTGTTTTACCCTCAGGCCGAAGCTGCGCAGCATCTCAGCGGTGCCCGGCAGGTCGTCTTCCTCGTCTTCAAAAAGGGTGCCGTTAGGCGCAGCGTACCCATTGGGACCTTTATAGAGATGCAGCTCGTGAATATCTCGCGAGAGCGTGGCCTGGGTTACTTCAAAACCACGCTTGACCAGCCGGCGGCGCAGCTCGTCTTGGCTGCCGATGGGCGCGCCTGCGACGAGTTCCCGTATTGCCGTATGCCGATCCTGCTTCATTTTGCCCTTCTTTTCGCCAAAGTCAGAGCGCGGCCCCAATGTCGATCATGTGGCCGCGCTCGGTATGCATAAAAATACATTACCATGTATAAATATACAGAGTATGAATGTCAACGAATGGATGCCTATTTTTAAACAAAAGTCATTCGCTGGCCGTTGTCCTTCGTGGTGCAAAAGAAATTTTCTTCACTTGGTGCTTGTCAAAGAAACGGGGATTATAGTTACGTATGGGTTCCTTTGCCTCAAATTCGCTGGAGCGCAGCCTTACCCCGAGTCTGCTCGATTCTCGCTTCGATCACGACTCCTGCGGCGTGGGATTCGTAGCCACTCTACGCAACCAGCCCTCCCATGAAATCCTGACCCAGGCGCTTACCGCGCTGTCCCGGCTGGCTCATCGCGGAGCCATTGCTGCTGACGGTAAGAGCAGCGACGGTGTGGGCATCATGACCGGTATTCCGCGCGACTTTCTGCTCGCCGCGACCGGGTTTTCCCTCGGGCCGGCCCAACCGCTGGCGGTGGGCGTGATCTTTTTTCCCAGCAAGGCCGATCCCGGCCAGAAGGCGCTCGAGCAGGCCCTCGCCGCGCAAGGTCTCGAGGTGCTCGGGTGGCGGGAGGTACCCACCCGCGAAGAGGTTCTGGGCGAGATTGCTCTTTCCAGCATCCCGGTTATCCGCCAACTGCTGGTGACGGCCGACAACGCGGAGCTTTTTGAACGCCGCCTCTACTTGGCGCGCAAGCAGTTCGAGCGTGAGGCGAATGACACTGGCTATGTCTGTTCGCTCTCTTCCTATTCCATGGTCTACAAGGCCATGTGCGCCGGGCGGCTTTTGGCAGACTTCTATCCCGACTTGGCCGATCCGGCGTATACCACGTCGTTTGCCATCTTTCACCAGCGCTACGCCACCAACGTACTTCCCTCGTGGGATCGGGCGCAGCCGCTGCGCACCCTCGCGCACAATGGAGAAATCAACACGGTTTGGGGTAATCGGGGCCGCATGGATGCCCGGGCGGCGACCATTCCCGCCGAATGCCACCCCATCCTCTCCAAAGATGGTTCGGATTCGACCAGCCTTGACGAAGTAGTGGAGTTGCTGGCGCGCAATGGTCGCAGCGTTGCTGAGGCGGTCAGAATGTTGCTGCCTCCGGCCGGCCGGCAGAGGGAATCGGCGTTTCTTCGTTATCACGCGGATTGCGTCGAGCCCTGGGACGGTCCCGCAGCCTTGGCCTTTGCCGATGGGCACCTGGTCGGAGTCGCCCTGGACCGGAATGGCCTTCGTCCCTGTCGATTCTTCCTGACAGACGACGCACTGGTGGTCGCCGGGTCCGAAGCCGGCCTGGTGGATCTTGATCCGGAGAAGATCATCCATAGCGGCCGTCTCGGCCCGGGAGAAATGCTGGTAGCGGATCTGGATCAGCACCAGTTGCTTGAGGACGAGCGGTTGCTGAAGGAATTTGACCGATTTACCCGCTACGGAAACCTGGTGGCGGATACTCCCCTGGAGCCGGCGGCGTTCACTCCCGCGGTCGAGGACCTGACCCAGCTGCAGCAGGTGTTTGGCTATACCCGCGAAGACGTGCGCATGGTGCTGGCCCCCATGGCCAGTGACGGCAAGGACGCGGTTTGGTCCATGGGCGACGATACGCCCCTGGCTCCACTGGCCCACGCACCGCGGCCGGTCTATGCCTTCTTTCGCCAGCGATTTGCCCAGGTGACGAACCCGGCGATCGATCCGGTGCGGGAGTCCATCGTCATCGAGTTGCATACCCGTCTCGGCCCCTGGCCGCACCTACTGAATACCAGCGCGCGGATTCCCGGGCTTTCCCTGCAGTCGCCCTTCCTGTCCCTGGGGCAGATGCACTCGCTGCGCAACCGCGAACATCCCTTGGCGGATGAGATGCCGCTGGCAGTGCTGGACTGTGTCTTTGCTCCGAGCTGCAATTTGCGCCGGGCTATCGACGATCTACGCACCAAGGCGGTGGAACTCGTTCAGGGCGGGGCACAGATTTTGTTGCTCACGGATCGCGCACTGGCACAGCCAGGAGCACGGGCTGAATTGCTTCCCATACCGATGGCCCTGGCGACAGGAGCCGTCCATCATGCGTTGGTGGATGCGGGGGTACGCACCCAGGCAGGTTTGGCCGTGGAGGCGGGCGATATCCGCGATCTGCATCATGCAGCGGTGATTCTGGGCTACGGAGCAGGCGCGGTTTGTCCCTGGCTCGCGCTGGAAACGGCGCGCAACCTTGACCCTGAAAAAGGCGAAGCCAATATGCTTCACGCCTTTGATCTGGGCCTGGCGAAAATCATGTCCAAGATGGGTATCTCGGTACTCGACAGCTATCGCGGCGCCCATCTTTTCGACGTGCTGGGTCTTGACCGCGACGTGGTCGAGCTTTGCTTCAAGGGAACGCCGTCTCCTATCTCGGGCATCGGCTTTTCGGGGCTGGAAACGGCCTTGCGGGATGTTTGGTCTTCGGCCCAGGAAGAGGACAGCGAACCTGCGCTAGTAAATGCGACGCATCAGGAGTCGCAGCCAGCCACGGCCACTGCCCAGGCGCCGGTCGCGCCGCGCGAAGCCAAAGCGCTTCCGGATTACGGTTGGGTTCGCTTCCGCAAAGACGATCGTGCGGAGCCGCATGGCTGGCAACCGCAAACCGTAAAAGCATTGCAAGTAGTGACCGGAACCGCGCGGGGCGCGGCTGGAGCCGGGTTGTCTCAGATCCAGGCGTGGAACGCTTTCGGTACCCTGGCAGTCGAGAACAAACCCACCGTGCTGCGGGATCTATTGGAAATCCGTCCCGCTGCCGCGCCTCTCGCATTGGACCAGGTGGAAGCGGCGCCTGCCATCATGCACCGCTTCATCGCTTCTGCCATGTCATTGGGCTCGCTGAGCCCGGAAGCACACCAGACGATCACCGAGGCCATGAACCAGATTGGCGCTCGATCAAATACCGGTGAGGGCGGAGAAGATCCTGCGGCCTACCCAACCTATCCCGGGGCTCCGGCGATTCGCAATAACAAGGTGAAGCAGGTTGCGTCTGCGCGCTTTGGCGTAACCACCGAATACCTCAGCCATGCTGAGGAGATCGAGATCAAGATCTCCCAGGGATCGAAGCCGGGCGAAGGTGGCCAACTCCCCAGCCACAAGGTGACCGAGTTGATCGCCCGTCTGCGCCATGCGCAACCGGGGGTCGCGCTGATCAGCCCGCCGCCGCACCATGACATTTACTCCATTGAAGATCTGGCGCAGCTGATCTTCGATCTCAAGCGGGTCAATCCCCGGGCCGCGATCGGGGTCAAGCTGGTTTCCGGGTGCGGTGTGGGCACGGTCGCCGCCGGGGTGGCGAAAGCCTATGCGGACTACATCGTGATTGCAGGCCATGCTGGCGGGACCGGAGCTTCGCCTCTGTCCAGCATTAAGTATGCCGGCAATCCGTGGGAGATTGGCCTCGCCGAAGCGCAACAGGTGCTGATGCAAAACGGCCTCCGGGGCCGGGTTCGCCTGCGTTGCGATGGTGGCTTACGCACCGGCCGCGATGTGCTTATTGCCGCGCTGTTGGGTGCGGACGAATATGCGTTTGGCACCGCGGTGCTGGTCGCGCTGGGCTGCGACATGGCGCGACAATGCCACCTCAACACCTGTCCTACCGGGATCGCAACCCAACGGCCCGATTTGCGAGCCAAGTTCCGCGGCAAACCGGCCAATGTCGTCCGCTTTTTCGAGGAGCTTGCTCGCGACATTCAAATGCTCCTTGCTTCCCTTGGCCTGCCCTCGCTTGACGCTGCTATCGGCCGCACCGATCTGCTGGAGCAAGTGAATGCTGCTGGAGGCCTCGACCTGAGCGCGTTGTTGGCGCCCGTACAGGAAGGCCATGTTCGTTGGCAGGGCCAGCGCAACCGCCGACCCAGCGATCATGCCAACATTGATAATGCCTGGGTGCAGCCGGCTCTGGCCGCTCGCGCCGCCGGACAACCCTTCGAAGTGGAAGAGACTATCTCCAATAAGCATCGCACCCTCGGTGCGCGTTTGGCTGGGGAGTTGGTGTGGCATGGTCTCGATCATGTGACGACACCGCTCAACTTCAAGCTGAAAGGAGTTGCCGGACAATCCTTCGGTGCGTTCGCTGTGCCGGGAATGCAGCTCGTGCTGGAAGGCATGGCCAATGATTTTGTCGGCAAGGGGCTATGCGGCGGAGAGCTGATTTTGCGTGGGCAAGGGCGGGCAGCGCGGCAAAGCGAGCTGCATGTGATCCTGGGCAACGTAGCACTCTACGGCGCCACCAGCGGGTCTTTATTTGCCGCCGGCCGCGCTGGAGAGCGGTTTGCGGTCCGTAATTCCGGGGCGCTGGCGGTGGTGGAAGGGATTGGCGACCATGGCTGTGAGTACATGACTGGCGGCTTGGTGGCGGTGCTCGGATCTACGGGGCAGAATTTTGGCGCCGGGATGACGGGTGGCCTGGCGTGGGTCTTCGATGAAGACAACACGTTCGTTAACCAGGCGCGCTATCACATCAGTTTTCTAACTCCGGAGCCCTTATCGGAACTGGATGCCAGTGCGGCGGAAGAGCTGCGCGAGCTGATCATGCTGCACGCGGAAAAAACCTCCAGCACGCGAGCCCGCTGGATCCTTTCGGATTGGGCTAACCTTTCCTCTCGTTTCGTGCGCCTAACCCCGATCCCGCAGGCTTAAGGAAGGCCCACCTTTTATCTGTCCCACGAACCAGTGATCGGGTGCCCATCCTTCGCGTTTTTTTGCGAAGGGTGGGATGCCACAGCTCTACACCCGAAGCCCTTCCCCGCGCATCCGGCGTATCCCACCCTTCGCAAAGAGCGCGAAGGATGGGCACCCGCCATCAACTCGGCCGCCAACCCTTCGAGTTACAATCGACAGGGTTTGTGATCGCTGTTCATGTTCAAACTTGAGACCCTAGTCGATGTAGTCGCGCTGGTCGCGGCCAGTAAACGCGAGCGCGCTGTCTTATGGCAGGACGCATCCAACCATTGGCATCCAATATCGAGCCACGAGCTTTTGGCTCGCGTCCATTATCTGGCCAACGTCTTTGTCACCTGGGGCATTGCCAAAGGCGACCGTATCGCGCTGCTGGCCGAGAATCGCTGGGAGTGGGCAGTGGTGGATTTCGCTACCCTGGTGCTGGGGGCTGTCGACGTGCCCATTTACCCCACCCTGACTGCCGACCAGATTGCCGGCTTGCTCATCGATTCAGGCGCTCGGGTCGCAGTAGTCTCCACCAAGGCCCAATACAGCAAGGTTGCTTCCATTCGCAGCCGGACCCAGCTTGAGCACATCATCGTCATGGACGAACTAGTGGAGGATGAGGCCACCCCCATCTCGTCTCTGCTGCAAACAGCGGACCCCTCCCCCGCTGATATGCAACAGTGGCTGCGCAGTTTTGGGGTCAAACCAGAAGACCTGGCCACTCTGATCTACACTTCCGGCACCACCGGCGAGCCCAAAGGCGTGATGCTCACCCACGGCAACATCGCATCCAATTTGAATCACTCCACGCCAACGTTTGCCTGGGACACTGACTCCTCCTGCATCTCCTTTTTGCCCCTCTCTCACATTACCGCCCGCCACCTCGACTACGCGCTCTTCTGTAAGGGCGCAACGCTAGCCTATTGCGGAAACTTCGATCGGCTCCCCGCTGCCCTCGCTGCTGTCAAGCCGACAGTCTTCGTCGCGGTGCCCCGGGTTTACGAAAAAATCCGCGAGGTGGTCGAACGGCGTGCGGCCAGCAAAGCCATGGTCAAGAAACTGTTCACCTGGGCGCTTGCCACCGGCAGGCAGCATCGGGAAGAAATTCTCTCGGGGCAGACGCCCTCCTCCTTCCGCTGGCGCCTGGCTGACCGTTTAGTGTTCAAGAAAGTAAAGCACGCATTTGGCGGCAAGGTGCGCGACTTTCTCGCTGGGGGAGCGCCACTCGGGCGGGAAACCGCGGGCTGGTTCGCCGATGTAGGCATTCGCATTTTCGAAGGCTACGGACTCACCGAAACATCGCCCGTGCTGGCCCTGAACAATGCACAAAACCATCGCATGGGGTCGGTGGGCAAGCCTATTGAATCCGTGGAATGCCGGATCGCCCCCGACGGGGAAGTACTGGTGAGGGGACCGTTTGTCTTTGCCGGCTATTGGCACAAGCCGGAGGCCACCCGTGAAGTGATGGAACCCGACGGCTGGTTCCACACCGGGGATATCGGCCGGCTCGACGAAGACGGATTCCTCTATATCACCGACCGCAAGAAGGAGCTGCTCAAAACTTCCGGCGGAAAAATGATCGCTCCCCAGCCCATCGAAAGCACGCTGAACGCCAGCCCCCTGGTGGCCTGCGCCGCGGTGGTTGGCGACCGGCACAAGTTTCTCAGTGTGCTGATTGCGCCTGACTTTCTCGCTCTCGAGAGCCTGGCGCGGCAGCAGGGAATCGCCTTCACCTCGCGCGCCGAGCTCGTCAGCGATCCACGAGTGCAAGCGGAATACCAGGCGCTGCTCAACCAGGTCAACCAGGACCTGGCAAATTTTGAGACCATTAAGCGCTTCCACCTCGTCACTGAAGAGTGGTCGATCGATTCGGGTGTCTTTACTCCCACCATGAAGCTGAAGCGTAGGGTGGTGGCGGAGCGCTACGCTCAGGAAATTGACGCCATCTACCACGATGAAGCGACCGCGCAACGCTGAACAGCAGCATCTAATTTAGCTTTAGGGCCAGAGGTCTAGCCGTGAGGAAGCATCCGCTTATAAGCGTTCTGGTTGGTGTTGTCGTTCTCCTGCTGTTGGCCGTCTTGCTGGTACCGTTATTCATCAACGCCAATACCTTCCGTTCCACGCTTGATACGCAGCTTTCCTCGGCCCTCGGCCGCAAGGTGACTCTGGGAAACCTCAGCTTTTCAGTTTTCTCCGGCAGCCTGGTGGCGGACAACATTTCGATCGCCGATGATCCGGCCTTCAGCGCCAAGCCGTTCCTGCAGGCCCAGTCTTTGCATATCGGGGTGGAAGTCATGCCCCTGCTGCTCCATCGGCAACTGCTGGTCACCAGCTTTGTAGCCGATTCGCCTGCGATCAACCTGGTGCACAATGCCCAGGGCGTGTGGAACTTTTCCAACCTCGGCAGCACTGCGGCCAGTCGCACGCAAAATCCAGAAAAGGAGACTGCCCTGCCGAATTTCACTGTGGGCGAAATGAAGGTGGTGAACGGAACCGCAATGGTCTCGGAAATGCCGTCGACCGGGCCTCCGTTTACCTACAGCAATTTGAATCTGTCCGTGCAGCAGTTTTCGTTTGCCAGGGCTTTTCCGTTCGTGCTCACCGCCGGCCTTCCGGGAAGTGGTTCTCTCGATGTGCGTGGCAATGCCGGTCCGGTAAACCAGCAGGACGCCTCCGAAACTCCACTGGGCGCAAACATCAGTTTGAAACACTTTGATCCGGTGGCCGCAGGTGTAGTCGAGAAGAGCCAGGGTTTCTCCATGCTCGCCGACATCGCTGCCCAGGTCACGTCCAATGGGCAGACCCTCGACAGTAAGGGAACCGTGCGCGCAGCCAATTTGCAGCTGGTGGCCGACGGATCGCCAACTCCGTCACCGGTTGATATCGCCTACACCGTCGCCCACAACCTGACGGCCAGGAACGGCCAGGTCACTGATTTGGCCATTCAAACGGGAGGAGTAGCAGTGCGCGTGACCGGGACGTATGTCATCAAGGGAGCGCAAACGATATTAGCGCTCCATCTGGCGGCGCCTAACCTTCCCATCAACCAGGTTGAGGCGCTGTTGCCCGCTGTCGGCGTGCGTCTGCCCAGCGGCTCGCGTCTCGAAGGAGGCACGCTCTCTGCCAATTTGTCTATCAATGGGCCGAGCACAGCCCCGACCATCACCGGGCCGGTAGAGGTAGACAACACCCGGCTGGCCGGCTTTGACCTTTCCTCCAAGATTGGTGGACTGAAGCCGGTTTCCGGATCGCAAGGAGGCACGGAGATCCAAAAGGTTTCTGCCAATGTAACTTCTTCCGCGCAGGGATCACGCATTGAGAATCTGTACGCCTCGATTCCCTTGCTGGGCACTGCCACCGGCGCGGGAACGGTTGCGCCAGGCGGCGCGTTGAATTTTGAATTGGTAGCCAAGCTGAACACCACCAGCGGTGTGGGCGGCCAAGCCTTGTCAGGCTTGAACGTGGGGGGAGGAGTCTTAGGTCAGGCAGTCAGCTCGGCGGCTGCTGACGGCATTCCGGTCCACATCACCGGAACCACGTCCAACCCGGTGATCCAGGCGGATCTCAGCAAGCTGCTGCAGAAGAACGCCGGCAATATTTTGAAGCAGCAACTTTTGGGCAATGGCAACAACAAGCCCAATCCAGGGGACGTGCTCAACAAGCTCCTTCATCACTAGAGGTTATTTGGTTAAGCGATTGTTACCATAGTGGTTAGATTCATCCGCCCCTTGCGTCGAGTTTTGCCGGCTTGCAAAGCGTGGTGGCGCGTTTATGATGCACAAGGCGTTACGATTAGGAGAAGAACGAAATGCGAGTTGGAATGTTGACCGGGGGTGGAGACTGCCCCGGATTGAATGCAGTGATCCGTGCGGCTGTACGCAAAGGCATTTTCCATCACAACGATGAATTCGTCGGATTTATAGAAGGCTGGCGTGGGGTTGTGGAAAACAAAACCAGGCCTTTGACCCTCGACACTGTATCGGGGATCCTGCAACTGGGCGGCACCATCCTTCGCACTTCGCGTACCAACCCGCGCAAGATGGAGGGTGGCATCGACAAGTGCCTGGCCAGCATCAAGGCCAATCAACTGGACGCACTCATCACCATCGGCGGCGATGACACCCAGGGTGTCGCCAACGCGCTCGTCGAGAGGGGCATCAGGGTCGTAGGCGTTCCCAAGACCATTGATAACGACCTGAGTGGCACAGACGCTTGTTTCGGTTTTGATACCGCGGTTTCGATTGCCACCGAAGCCATCGATCGGCTGCATTCCACTGCAGAAGCCCACAACCGCGTCATCGTGTGCGAAGTGATGGGACGTGACGCCGGCTGGATCGCCATCACCTCCGGCATTGCTGGAGGGGCGGACGTGATCGGCGTTCCGGAAAAGCCGATCGATCTTGACCGGGCGGTGAAGATCCTCAAAGAACGCCACGACCGCGGCAAGCTGTTTTCGATTGTCGTCGTGGCGGAGGGCGCCAAGCTTCCTGGCACCGACAAGAAGGCCACGCAAGGGGCTAAGCTGGACGCCTTCGGCCACGAGCGGCTTAGCGGCATCGGGCAAGCGGTTGCGGAATTGATTGAGGAGAAAACCGGGTATGAAACACGCTCGGTGAATTTAGGGCACACGCAGCGCGGCGGCACTCCTACGGCCTATGATCGGATGCTCGCCACGCGCTATGGATCGGCTGCCATCGATTTGGTGCATGAAGGCAAATTCGGACGGCTGGTGGTGCTTCGCGGTACGGAAATTACGCACATCCCGCTGGCCGATGCGATCGCAAAAACACGAACCATAGGTGACGACTTGATTTCTCTTGCCGAGGGTCTGCAGCCTAAATTTTAGCCAATGATGGCCAGCGAGGAGCAAACGCTGCTTCTCGCTTAGCCATCAGGAATGAATACGATAGTCGCAAAAATGGAAACTTGAGGATTAACGATCCTGCAGCGCGAATCTTTTCCGATACGATGTCCTTGGTAACCGTGCATGGGCCGCAGGTAATGCTTCGCGGACCGGCGAATTCTGCTACGCTCCAGACGGAACTAAACAAAACCGCAAAAACCCAAAACACTCGAGCAATAAGCGATAATTTCTTGTATTACGGGGTGAAAACGCGGTATAAGCACAACGGCGGGTTTGTAGTCTCGCCCGGTCCCGCAGTTCCCAGAGGAGAGCGCTTCGATGAGAACCACACCGGCGAGGGATGAGGTTCGTGAGGTCATGGATATTCGCATGGCTTCCGACTATCTCGGCATTAGTCCTGACACACTTTACAAGTACGCATCCGACGGGTTCGTGCCCGCGTTCAAACTTGGGAATCGCTGGCGCTTCAAGCGCTCTCGCCTCGACGAATGGATGGACCAGCAATCGTCTCAGGGCGCCCAGCCACGCAAGCCGGAGCCGCATCCCGAGGTGACGCAGCCAAGAAAGCCGCAATCGGTCTCTACGCGCCAAAAAAGGGCCGTGGGAGCGGGGCGGTAGTCAATCGCTCTACATTTGCGCGAGAATCAACTCTCTTCTTTTCCTCTTGCCCGAAACCAACAATGTTCGGGTGCCCCATCCTTCGCGCTCTTTGCGAAGGGTGGGAAAGGCAGAATGTTCGGGGGAAGAGTCTCGGGGGCAGAGTGGTGGTATTCCACCCACCCGAACATTTGATGGGGGCTTCGCCCACTTCTCTACTGCAGATGACTTTTGAGGATTACCAGCAAAACCCCGGCAGCAATAAAAAGCAACAGCGTCAGCGTGCTGTAGGCCACTCTTAGGCGCAGCTTTTCTTTGCCCGAAGGACGCCCAAAGGCAAGCCGGATTTTTTCCCGGCGAAACGACATGGCGGTTTGCTGCGTCCCTAAAACCAGCATGACCAGCGCGGCCAGAAAGCTAACCGGCAGGTGTTCGCGACTGGAGTTGTTGTATGCGCGGTAAAAGAACTGGCCCGTCAGCACCGAGAGCCCTAGTATGGTGGACAGTTCAAAAATAAGAGCGAGCTTCAAAAAGCGCAGCAACGGACGCCTCCAAGGCCGGAAGCATTTCACGCTAGGTGTAGCCGATGAGAATGCCCCGCGCGAGGCGTTCCGCTGGCTATGACCCCAGTTAGCTGAGGCCACATCGGGCACCCAAATCGTGAAAATGCTTATTCCAAGGTAAGTTTAGTAAGGATCATCGGCATGGGGCAAGGCGGATTCGAAAAAAAGAAAACCTTCGCGTACGTTACCCGGCGGGGCCCGCGGAAATACGAGACAATTCGGCAATGACCGGCTCGCCGACAACCGAACAGATGGTAGAAGGCGGGCTGCGCTCCTCCTTGCTCGGCATCGTCATCAACCTCGGTCTGGCGCTGGCCAAATGCGCGGCTGGGCTGATCGGGCATTCCTTTGCTCTGCTGGCCGATGGAGTCGAGTCTTTCCTCGATGTGATCAGTTCGTCGGTGGTCTACTACGGGCTGCGGCTGGCGATTAAACCGCCGGACAAGGATCACCCGTACGGCCATGGCAAAGCCGATCCGATCGCGGCGTTGATCGTCGGCTTCGCCATGATCGCTGCCGCAATTGGGATCGCCGCGGAAAGCATCAACCTCATTCGTACTCCGCACAAACTGCCCCATGCCTACACGCTTTTGGTCTTGATCTGCGTAGTGCCAGTCAAGACTTTGCTGTCCAGATACGTCTCCGGAGTCAGCCAAAAAATTGAAAGCTCAGCCCTAAGGGGAGACGCCTGGCATCATCTGAGCGATGCGATCATTTCCGCATTTGCCTTTATTGGTATCTCCGCAGCTCTTTGGACCGGCGATCCTACCGCGGATGACTGGGCCGCCTTGTGCGCCGCTCCTGTGATCCTTCTCGGAGGCTGGCAGCAGCTGCGCAGGCCGGTATCCGAGCTGCTGGACACGGCTCCCGCGCCGGAAATCGAAGAACATGTGCGCCGCGTTGCAGAGACCGTGCCGGACGTATTTGGCGTGGAAAAGTGCTTTGTGCGCAAGGTGGGCTTCCGCTACTACGTGGATCTGCATGTGGTGGTGAGCGGTGACCTTACGGTCCGGCAAGGGCACCTCATTGCCCACGCTGTCGCTGACCAGGTGCGCGAACAAGTGGACAAGATCGCTGAGGTCCTGGTGCACATCGAACCAGAGGAAGAGCTGCTGGCCAATCACCCCGGGGAATTAATGGGTGAAGAAGTGAGGGAAGTTCCGCCTCACGTGTGAGCAGCTACTTTGGCTGGGCTGGGTACGGGGGGAATTCCCGTTCCAGCTTGCGTGTTGCCCGGTATTTCAAACCTACCCAGCCGGCATACGCCAGTTGGCCCAGGATCGTGATGACATACGCGAGAACCAGGTGCCGATGCTCCATCGCTTTATTCCTCAGCGGCCAAAGCCGCAATCATGTTTGCCGCTCTCTGATACTTAACCAAAGGTTCTTAAAGCGTCACTTCAAGGCTGGCTTCCAGGGCGTGCAGGGCAGCATGCTGCTCTGCGACTTGCCTCCGGCGCTCGATGCTGTATCGCCAACCGGCTATCAAAAGTCCCCAGGCAAGCCAAGCCGCCAGGTTCCATAAGACCGCAACCCACATCGACGGATCGAGTCCGGAGTTGCTGTCGCCCCCGATCACCGGGGCTGGATGCTGGGTCCGCCACCAACGGGTCGAAAAGTAGACGATGGGAACATCCACGTAGCCGAAAATAGCCAGGACCGCGGCCATCGTCTGCATCTGTGGACCATCGGCAAACTTACGCAGCAGCAGATAGCTGGCGTAAATCAGCCACAGCACCAGGGTTGAAGTCAAACGAGCATCCCAGGTCCACCAGATGCCCCACACTGGACGAGCCCACAACGGGCCCTGGATCAGTACCAGGGTGCAAAAGACCATTCCCATTTCGGCGGCAGCAAGCGCGGCGGCGTCGGCATTGAGAGCGCGCTGGGGTTGGCTGCGGCGAGAGGCGAGGTAAACGATGGACGCGGTGAAGCTGATAAAGAAGAACAGGAACGTCATCATCGCTGAGGGAAAATGGTAGTAGAAGATGCGCTGGATGTCGCCCATGGTAGCCTCGGTTGGCGCGACATACATGCCCTGGTAAAAAGCGTAGCCAAGCAGGCCAACGGTGAAGGCAAGCCAGATCCAGCGGAAGATCTTCATCACACAACTCCTGCGAACATGATCAGTTTAGATCATTCTGCCAAGGTAGCGCAGAGGCGAAGAGGATGGATTTGACGGAGGAATAACAATGACCTGGTTCATGCTTGCGGTGGGTTTTTTCCTGCTGATGTCCGGGGTCCTGGGGCAGGTTTACAGCCTGAAGACGAAGCGGGGTGTTCTGCCCCCAAAAACGCGAATTTGGCGGGTGCTCACCAGGCTGTCGCTATTTCTAGTGGGGCTGTTGCTGATGGCGATGGCAGTGGGCCGGATCGTGCTTCATCACAGATGATTACTCTGCGTTGAGAATAGTTGAAAATAGCAGCAGGCTCACGGTGGTGAAGATCACATCGTAGCCGGCGAGCAATTTGATCCAAAGTGCGGGTTCGGAATCGCCCAGCAGGATGGCCGTCGTCGCCTCAACCAGGCCCAGCAACGCTGGGACGAAGATGGGGAAAAGCAGCAGGGGAAGCAGTAGTTCCCGGTTTCGGGTACGGACCGAGAGCGCGGCAAAGAAGGTTCCATTCACCACCAGGGCCCAGGTACCCAGGGGCAGGACCAGCAGCAGCAGCCACTTCTGCCCCAGCGGGTGCAGGTTGTAAAAAATGGCAAAGAGGGGCGCCAGGACGATCTGCACCACGGTCACGAAGATAAAGTTGGCAATCACCTTGGCCAGGAAGAGCGCAGCCGGCGGGGCGGGCGCCATGCGCTGCGCGTCCAGAACCTGGTGGCGCAGTTCCCGGGTCCAGGCTTGATTGAGCGCGGTGACGGATGCGAACAGGGTGGCCACGCAAAGGATGCCGCCGGCGATCTGGCGAGAGATGGCAGCCGTCGGATCGAAGGCCAGGCTGAAAAGCACTACCACCATCAACGCGAAAAAGAGCATGCCATTGATGGCGTCTTTGGAACGCCATTCCAGGCGCAGATCCTTGGCCAGATGGATGAGGACATAAATCACGAGGAAGCCTTGGTCAGATCGGCCACCGTGGCCTTGGCCGCGCGCAGGTAGTCCTGGGGCGCGAGCAGGATCTGCGTGCCCCTTTGTCCCGCGGAGACGGAAATGAAATCGAACAGCTCGATGGTCTCGTCGGCGAACACGGGGAAATCCTTTCTTGCGCCGAACACGGTGACCCCGCCGCGAATGTAGCCGGTGAGCGGTTGCACGTCTTTCAGCGAAACCATCTCGGTTTTGCGGGCTCCGGCAGCTCGCGCCAGTTTTTTGAAGTCCAACTCCGCGTCGCCGGGGATGACCGCGAACGCGTATTGGTCCGGACCCGTGATCGTCAGCAGAGTCTTGAAAACCTGCTCCACCGGGAGTCCGATCTTGCGGGCCACATTGATGGCGGAGAGGTCTTCGGGATCGACTTCGTATTCCTGCAGGGTGTAGGCGATTCCCAGGCCTTCGAGGATGCGGGCGGCGTTGGTCTTCATCGTGCCGGAGCCTCGGTGATCGCAGTCAGCTGGCCCGCCTCCATAGTCAGAAAGTAGTCGGCCAGCGGTTCGGCCAGCGATCTCTGATGGGTGGTGAGCACCACGGTCCGGTGGCCGGCGCGAAGACCGCCGAGCAGGGCGACCATCCTGGCTGCGCTAGCGGCGTCCATGTTGGAGAAGGGCTCGTCCAGAAGCAATAGTTCAGGTTGTGGCAGGAGCACGCGGGCCAGCGAAGTACGCTGCCGCATCCCCTGCGAGAACTTACCCACCGGGCGGGCAAGGCTGGGATCGAGGCCCACTGCTTCGAGCGCCGCGGTTGGCGTGAGACAGGAGCAGGTGCGGTAGAGACCGGCAAAATACTGCAGGTTTTCCGTAGCCGAGAGTTCGTCGTAGAGCATCGGAGCATGGCTCATATACCCGATGCGGGCTCGCTGGTTGGCGATCTTGTCCGCCTTGCCGTCGATAAAGAAGTGCGCGCTGCCGATCGTTGGCTCCAGCAACCCCGCGAGCACGCGCAGCAGGGTGGATTTGCCGGCGCCGTTCTCTCCCAACAGAACGTAACATCGCCCGGCAGCGAAGCTGATGGAGACTTTGCGTAACGCCGGAAAGCGGCCAAAGAGGCGGGAAACGTTGTCGAGCTGAGCGAGAACCGTTGCCATCCCATTGGAGTATAGAGCGGGAAGGCGCTTCCTCTATTTGGGGGTCGTCGCTACCGGGGCTTTGAGGGAAGCAGTGTTAGGGGCGGGCTTGGCTGCCGCATACTTCGAAGCGCACTTGGCTTGCAACTCGGTGGCATGGAAGACACCATCGCGCCCGTACGTGCCCATTGCCAATGCCTGCGAACCATCTTTAAAGGTATCGGGGGGTGGTTCGATTCCCTGGTAGCTGACCTTGAGCGTATGACCCTGTTCGGTCAGAACAAAATGCGCGTTGGTGCCATTACGCTCGATGGAATTGGGCGAAACATCGCCGGCCACTCGCAGGTGACGCGTGTAGGCTTTGTTGCCCATGGACTGGAGCTCGCCGATGGTGACGTAGTAACTCTTATCCGCGTTCGCGCCGCTCACTGCTAAATAGGCAATGGTGCTGAGGATGATGATGGCTGCGGCGCCAATGCGTAATGTTTGCGGACGGAGACTCATGACTAGTCTATAGGGTAGGAGGGTAGGCCCCTTCCGTCAAGCTCCGCATCTAACCGTATAATTCTTCCGAGAGGCGAGTCGACAATGAGCAGCAACGGAAATGGCACGCACGAGATTCTGAAGCCGCGGGCTGAGTGGATCGTAAAGCGGAAACTCGAAGCAGCGCGGACCGGCGATTCCAACATGTCGCAGATGCACTTTGCCCGCCGCGGACAGGTTACGGAAGAGATGGCCTTTGTCGCCGAACGGGAAAAGATTCCCGTGGGGTTGATTCGCGACGAGATTGCGGCCGGCCGGCTGATCATTCCCGCCAACATCAATCATCCCGAATTGGAACCGATGGGGATTGGGGTGGCGACCCGGTGCAAGATCAACGCCAATATTGGCAACTCCGCGGTGACGTCGAACGTGCGCGAGGAGTTGGATAAGCTGCACACCGCGGTCAGCTACGGCGCAGATACGGTGATGGATCTTTCGACGGGCGGTAACATTCCGGAGATCCGCGAGGCAATTCTTCGCCACAGTCCGGTGCCCATCGGTACGGTGCCGATTTACCAGGCGTTGAACCGGGTCAAAAAACTCGAAGACCTCAACATCGATGTGTACCTGGAAGTCATTGAGGAGCAAGCCGAGCAGGGTGTTGACTATTTCACTGTGCACGCCGGCGTGCTGATCCAGTATGTGCCCATGGTGGCAAAGCGGATCACCGGCATTGTCAGCCGTGGGGGAGCGATTCTCGCCCAATGGATGACCCACCATCATCGCCAGAATTTTCTCTATGAACACTTTGACCGCATCGTTAAGGTGATGGCGAAGTACGACGTGAGTTTCTCTCTGGGTGACGGGCTGCGGCCCGGTTGCATTGCCGACGCCAGCGACGAGGCGCAGTTTGCCGAGTTGAAGACATTAGGCGAGCTAACCAGGACGGCGTGGAAGAGCGATGTGCAGGTGATGATCGAAGGGCCGGGCCACGTGCCTCTGGACAAAATCCAGGAGCAGGTGGAGAAGGAAGTAGAGCTGTGCGATGGCGCTCCGTTCTACACCCTGGGACCGTTGGTAACCGATATCGCGCCTGGATATGACCACATCACCAGTGCGATTGGTGCTGCCATGATTGGCTGGCATGGGGCGTCGATGCTGTGCTATGTGACGCCTAAGGAACACCTCGGTCTCCCCAACGAAAAAGATGTGAAGGACGGCATGATTGCCTATCGTATTGCCGCCCACGCGGCTGATATCGCGAGGCGCAGGCCGGGAGCGCAGGACCGCGACGACGCTATCAGCTACGCCCGCTACACCTTCGACTGGAACAAGCAGTTCGCCCTTTCGTTGGATCCGGAGACAGCCCGCTCCATGCACGACGAGACGCTGCCCGATGACTATTACAAGGAAGCAGCGTTTTGCTCCATGTGTGGTCCCAAGTTTTGCTCCATGAACTGGTCGAGCAAGGTCGATGCGTTTAATAAACAAGTGCACGGCCTGGAAAAGAAGGATCTGAGTGAGCTAGTGACTCTCCAGGCAGAGACGTTAGCTAGCCGAAGCTAACTTCATAACTGTCCTGAACTAAATCCGAAACCGCTGAGGGCGGCTTCTCGCCCTGAATGCGCTGAAGCATTCGAAAAACATTTCCAAGATAGAGCATCCACACAGAGATCTCTCCACTGCGCTCCCCCGGATTTCCTGTCAAGATCCGTTGCGTTGATCAACATCATGCGGTTTTCTTAAGGAAAACCGCACACGTGGTCGTTGCCAGCAGCGCGAAGTAGGAAATCCGGGTGCGCTCCGGTCGAGATGACAAAGGAGAGAGCAGTGCTTCCAGGGAGAGTGAGGCCGAACAGATGACAACCCTGTTGCGCCCGTAACAGCTTCACTCGACCCTGCTATAGGCCTACATTTTCTGTTCGGCCACCACTCTCCCCCGAAGCACTGCTCTCTCCTTTGTCATCTAGACCGGAGCGCAGCGCAGTGGAGAGATCTCTGTGCGGATGCTCTATCTTGGAAATGTTTTTCTACTGCACTTCTTCCAGAGTTTCCGTTGCGCGTACCAGTGCAGCGGTTACATTCGCCATCTGTGCTTGGGCTCTCCCCGGATCGCGAGCGTCGATGGCCTCATTAACCCCTGGAATCACGACCGCGGCATAGCCGGTGTACTCTCCCGGAGCAAAGATCGTATGCCGGAACCACGGCCGGCCAGGGAGCCCCTCCGGCGCCAGCAGGTCGTCTTCCACCGCCCGCAGGCAAGTGTTCAGCGCAGTCAGATTGCCCTTTGCGGAAAGCTGTTTGTCAAAAACGATGGTAGCCTCGGCCGCAAAACGATTGGCCGCAGCCAGGGCAGCGTCGAAATTTATGCTCACCAAACCGGCGTCCCGGGCTCGCGTCTGTGCAGCGTACAGGTAAGCCTGTATCTGTCTCGCGTAGGTGGTGTAATCGTAGGGGAGGACATCTGTATCCGCCATGTGCAGGACTTCCAGACCGAAAACACGAGCCATCTGCTGCTCGTAGACGAACGTCGGGTCGGCATTCATGACAAACCAGGAATAGTTGTCAAAGGCCGAGTGATAAACGCCATAGCTTCCCGTCGAACCGATATCGGTCGAAGGAACACCCAGATGTTGAAAAAAGGGTGTGTAATCCGAACCGCTGCCTAAATCTCCCACCCGGACCTCACCACCGGCCAACGCCATCGAGGGCGCTTCGTTGAACTCTTTGCCCAGGTGACGCCGCGCCGCAGAATCTACCAGATCCTTTTTCCACTCCTCATAAACAGAGCCGCCCTTAGGACTTGCCACCTCCATCGTGACCTCGCGGACGAACTGCTTCAGCGAGGGGACGGCGGAGGCTTCAAAGTGAACCCCGGAAACGCTGGCGTCTGTATTGATATAAGCCACAGCATGAGCCAGCAGCTTGGCATGTTCCTCGGCCCACTCGGTAGAACCGATCAGGCCTTCCTCTTCTGCGTCCCAGCTGCCAATGACCAGGGTTCGGCGCGGCTTCCAGCCCTGCGCCAGCAACACCCCGATGCCATGCACTGCCTCCAACATGGCCGCAGTGCCGCTGCCCGGGTCGACGGCGCCAAACACCCACGCGTCGCGATGATTGCCGGCAACCACCCATTCATCGGGAAGCTCTGAACCTGGGACCTTGCCGATCACGTCCCACACCGTGCGTTGCGCGTAGTCCATATTCAGCCGCATATGGACTTTGATCGAGCCTGCCCCGCCAAGGTGATAGCTAAACGGAAGGGCGCCCTGCCACTCCCGTGGCGCGACCGGGCCACCCAGACCTTCCAGCATCGGCGCCGCATCCTTGTAGGACAGCGGCATCGACGGAATGGTCGGGAGGCTGCTTATCTGGGACGGAGACAGCCGCCGCGATGCGGCCAAGCCCGGTGTCGACGCAACATCCGGCGTGGTCGCGTCGCCTGGATACTTGAACATGAATTGCACTGAGCCGCGCTGCACGCCGCTATCCGGACGCCATGGGCCGTGGGGATATTTGTCTCCCTGGAAGTAGCCATCGTCCGCAGGATCGGAGTAGATGATGACCCCGGCTGCTGATCGCTGCTGCGCCAGGTAAACCTTCACCCCACGAAAGTTCATGCCATAGCGAGCAATCACGATCTTGCCCGCAACACTGATGTGCAGGTCGTCCAGTTTCTTGAAGTCTTCCGGGCGCCCGTAATTGACGTAGACAGCGTCGGCGGTCACGTCGCAGGAGGGCGATCCTCCGTGGAAGGACGGAAGGATCCGGGGATCATCCTGGTAGGGATCATTGTCGACATGTTCGCGGGTGGGTCCGGTGAACAGTAGTTTGCCGTCGCTGGCCCTGGCCTCGAGAAAAACCTCCTGAGGAAGATTCAGCCATGCCTTATAAGGAACGATCTGCGTGTCGAGCCCGGCAGCCTTGAACTTGCCGGCTACGTATACGGCGGTATCGTAGTCCTCTTTACTCGCGGCCACATGGGGGACGGCGGTCAATGTTTTGAGCTCTTCCTGGGCCATCTTTGGGTCGGGAACGGCGAGGAAATCCTGATCGATTTTGGCTTGCCCGCTAAAGTCGCGGAAACCCAGAACCCGGTCGGGAAAGGGAGAAACCTGGCCCAGGAGGGGGAAGTAAGCCAGGACTAGCAAGGGGAATACGAACCGTTTTGTCAATGTGAAGGTGATAACAAAGTTTAAACGATGGGGCTGCCGCCGCTGGAAGCAGCCCCATCGGTCAACGATTTAGGCCACCAGTTGCGCGCAATGAGAGCAACGCGCTGCGGCAATCGGAATCTCGCTCAGGCATTGTGGGCAGGGCTTGGTGGTAGGAGCAGCAACAACCTTTGGTCGAAACTTGTTCAGCAAGGTGTTGACCGGCAGAACGACCAGGAAGTAGATGGTCGCTGCGATGATCAGAAAAGAGATCAGGGCATTGAGAAAATCGCCGTACTTGATCACGCCGCCGTGAACATGCAGCGTCAAGAACGAGAAATCCGGCTTGCTGACGATGGCCGCGATCAGTGGGTTGATGATATCGGCGACCAAAGCGTTGACGATGGCTGTGAATGCCGCGCCGATGACGACGGCTACGGCAAGATCGACCACGTTGCCGCGCAGGATAAAGTCGCGAAATCCTTTTAGCATTGAGACTCCTTTTGAGGGAATGTGATTTGGCCGGTCTGCCCGAGCATTCTACTGCACTGAAGCAGGTGCTCCTAACCCAATGTTGAAAGAGATTTTTGTGACTACAACAGCCACCGGCCGTAGGGGTAGAGGAACAGGAAGAGGATCATGCACAGGGCCATTATGTCCATGTAGATGAGCACCACCACGGCGCCGTGATAGAAGCTCCAACGATGGCGCAGGCAGCGGATAGTGTCGCAGGTTCCCAGTACAGCGGCGATCGTCGGGATGAGCAGCTTCAGGGAGGGACGATCATCAGGGAAGCCGGCCAGCAGGAAGGCCAGCACCAGGCTGCCAAGAACCAGCGCGATCCCGCGGGGCAGTGAGCGGTGCCGCGGGTTCAAAACACTGAGAACCATGATTCACTCTACAGAACTCGGTCCATTACCGAGTTTTCACACAAGGCCCACCCCTAACGGATCGCGGTCGCCGTCTCCAGGCCTCTGAGCGCTTCGCCATAGGGCGCGCGGAGAATCCCGCGCTCCGTAATAATGGCGGTGACATAGCGGGCCGGGGTCACATCGAAGGCCGGATTCTCAATCCCGACTCCATGGGGAGTGAGTTGCTTGCCGCCATGGTGGGTTACTTCCACCGCCGGCCGTTGCTCGATAGGGATGGCGTCCCCGTTAGGAGTGGCCAGATCTATCGTGGACCAGGGGCAGGCAACATAAAACGGTATGCCGTGCTCTTTAGCCAGGATAGCGACGCCGTAGGTGCCGATCTTGTTGGCTACGTCGCCATTGGCGGCAACCCGATCGGAACCGACAATTACGGCCTTAATCTTTCCCTGGTGCATGAGGCTGGCAGCCATGTTGTCGCACAAAACGGTGGTAGGGATGCCGTCGTGCATCATCTCCCAGGCGGTAAGTCGCGCCCCTTGCAGAAACGGACGGGTTTCATCGGCGTAAACATGGAGTTGATGGCCGCGTTCGACGGCGGCGCGGATCACTCCCAGCGCCATGCCGTAGCCGCAGGAGGCGAGGGCGCCTGCGTTGCAGTGGGTTAAGACACCGCCAGCGGTAGGCATCAACTCGGCGCCATGCGCGCCCATGGTGCGGCAGGCTGCGATGTCTTCGTCGTACATAGTGCGGGCCTCGGCGATCAGCGCATCCTGAATGGCCGCAATGGTAACGCCGGGCTCAGCGGCGAGCGTGAAGTAACGCCTCCGCATGCGTTCGATGGCCCAGAAGAGATTGACCGCAGTGGGCCGGGTCGCGGCCAGCTTCTTCGATATGGTCTCCAGTTCGCTGGTCAGCGTTGGGAGAGTCGTGGCGGAGCTGTTCTTGATACCCAGGGCCACTCCCATGGCCGCAGCAACGCCAATAGCCGGCGCACCGCGAACCACCATGGTGGTGATGACGTTGGCCACATGGTCGCTGGTGGTGGCAAGGACATAGGTTTCTTCCAGGGGTAAGCGAGTCTGGTCGAGAAAGCGGACTCCGTCGGCGGTCCATTCAAGGGTCGGTATCATGCCGTCTCTAGTCTAAAGCAGACCGGCTCACGTTGTAGTTGCCGTTGCCAGATGTTAAGTGGGTGGCCCAGGTCTCACTTTTGAAACCTGGGCCACCCACCGTTTGTCAAGCAGTCAAGCCGCCAGCGATCTTAAGGCTCTAAAAGCTAAAGCGCAGCTGCATCGTGACGACACGGGCAGCAAGGGCCGAGATTGCCTGCCCGAAGTTCGAAGAACCGATATTGTCCGATATGCCTCCGTTGTTGCTCCCAGTGCCCGATTGTCCACTAGGGGAAAAGTTCAGATTGTTGAAGAGGTTGTAGGCATCCACACGGAACTCGAACTTAGCATTCTCCCCGATTCCCGGTATATTGGGCAGGCCAAAGCTCTTGGCCAGAGTCCCGTCGACGTCTCTGTATCCCGGACCGGTAAGGGAGTTACGTGAAACACCCGGCGCCTGAGCAACAGGCCCACCGGTGTCCGGGAACTGGCCCGCGACTGTATAGGCAGGATTGGAAAAGTATGCAAGAGCGTTTCCTTCGGTCGCAGCCAACGGAAAGTTCTTGTTCAAACCGTCCCCAACCAGCGGGCCCGACTTGTAGGCGGAGTTGCTGGTGCTGTGTCCTGCCCCACCCAGATATGCTCCGGGCAGAAGCTGAGTGTAACCGCAGGTGGAGCAATAAAGGCTGCCGCCGTTGACGCTGACCACCGGGTACCAGGGGAAGCCCGTGTGCAGGTTAAAGATTCCGCTGATCGACCAGCCGCCGGCAACCTTCTCCAGCCAGGCATGACTGCCATGGAACAAAACCGGCTGGTAAAGGCCGTACAGTTTGAAGGCCTTGCCGACGTTGTAGTCGGACCTGCCATACGACAGGCTGCTGTCATACGGGTAATACTGCTCCGAGTAGGGCGCGGAACTGGTGTCCATGCTCTTGGACCAGTTGAATTCTGCGTCGGCCATGAACTGGTGCGAGAACTGATGCTTCAGCCCGGCCAGCATGGAATTGTTGTTTCCGTGTCCGTTATTGCCGTAGAAGTTCACATTGGTGACGCCCGGATTGAGAGTCAAACCCTGCACCGCGGCGACGGCATTCTCTTCGTAGTGGAAATAGGTATGACGCGACAGGTTTGCCTGATATCCCAGGGTCGCTACAAACTGGTGGCCCAGGTCGTATTGAGTGTCCAATGAGTAATGCTCGGTATACATCGTGGGAAGATTCGCGGGGAAGGCGGTCACCCCAAGCTGACCGGTCGTTGGCAGTCCATTCGGGCCAAAGCTGACGATCGTATTCGGGTTCGCAGGATAGCCGAAGAGGGACTTCGGATTGCTCGGAATCGCATAGACGATACCCGGATTCGGGGAAGTGGGCGTGGCAAGGCTGAACTGGGGCGAAACTGTCCTACCCGGATTCCCGCTTGAATTGCCGGAGATAGCGATCTCCTCCTGGTTATAGTTCAGGCCAAATCCGCCGCGCAGCACCAGCTTGTCGTGGAACTCACCCGGGCTCCAGGCAAAACCAAACTGGGGGCCAAAGTTGCCCTTTTGTGCCTGCCAAAGGTTTCCGCCTTTTCGAATGGACAGGTCGCTCACGACGTCCGCCCCGCTGCCGAGGACGACCGTATCCAGGTTGCCATACTTCTCCGAGAGCGGCCCAAGGTAGGAGTAGCGCAGCCCGAGGTTGATGGTCAGGTTCGGAAGAACTTTGAAGTCGTCCTGGACAAAAAAGCCCCAGATGTCCTCGCGATCATCCTGCCGGGCGGCGGTGGGGGTGCCGGTAATCGGATTGAATTGCCCTGTTTCGCCCTGGGGTGCATCGTTGAGGAAGTCCCAGATATTGAAGAAATTGAAGCCTGGGCGAGCACTGTACGTTGACTCGTTCAGATAGTAAAGGCGCGTGACCTCGCCGCCGAACTTGATGGTATGACGTCCGGCGACCTTGGTCGCGACGTCCTTGTAAGTGTAGGTCCACTGGTTAAAGACGCTGGGGCCGGGGGCGCCGAAGTATTGCAGCTCGATGCTGCCTATGTTGTTGCCGCCCGGGCCGTTGAGGACACCGATGTTGTCCTGAGGAAGGCCGAAGGGCTCCTGAGGATTGTCGCCGATCTCATTCCAGCGCCAGCCGGCGGCATTGACACGGGCCTCGTTCAGGAAGGTGGGAGAGAAGGTGTGGTTCCATATCCCGGCGAAGGCATCGTTAATCTGCGCATGATGATAGAGATTGTAGGCACGTTGGGTGCCGTTGTAGCTCGTATTCGAAGTGGGAACCCAGTAGATGGCAAAGCTGGCGTGATCCTTGACAGTGACATCAGCGTCGAGACGGCCGTTGTACTGTTGCTGAGAAGTAGTTGTAGGGTTAACCGTCACATACTGCGCGATGTCGGCCACGCCATCGAGCCCTGATCCGACGCCGGGGTTGTTGGTACTACCCCCGTAGGTAGGATCGTGTGTGCCCAAAGGAGTCTTCAAAGGCGAGCCAATATCGAGTCCCTGGCCGGGAATCGTTGCGCAGTTCGTTCCTTCAATCAGACCGGCCGTGGCGCAGGTGGAAGAGATGATGCCTTTGGCGCTGACACCGGCGCCGGGGAAAGTGAGGAACTGCGCAGCGATGCTGTTGGCCGGCCCCAACTTGTCGAAGGCAGACGTCTCGTACCAGCCGGTGGTTGTTGTCGCAGAATTCTCAGGACTTGTCTCGTAAGAGAAGAAGGCGAATATCCTGTTCTTCCAGATGGGGCCGCCTATGCTGCCACCATACTGATTGAATCGATCTTCGTTTCTGAGCACACCTTTGTCCGCCGCAGTCACCGCACCCAGGGCATACGGCCCGTTATAACTCTGATACGCGTTCAGGCCCGGACGGTGGACGTTGAAGAAAAGACTGCCGTGCATGTCGTTGGTTCCACTCTTCGACGTGACCTGGATCTGAGCGCCGCTGAACCGGCCATCCTCGGCGTCATAGCTGTTGGAGATGATCTTGACATCGCCAATCGATTCCTCGCTGGGTGTGATCACGGTCGTGCCGCCCCAAACCGCGCTCGCAGTGCTGATACCGTCGACCGAGATGCCATTGTTCTCGTACTGGCCACCGTTGGCCAGAGCCTGCGGGCCATTTTCGGTCTGGAAGATGCCGCTACTGCCGCCCGTACCGCCAGGGCCTTGCGTGCCCGGAAGCTGTTGGGCGCCGCCGCCAGCCCCCTGCGCGCCGTCGCCGAAGACGCCCGGCGCGAGCTGCGTGAGCTGGAATACATCGCGGCCAAACGACGGCATGTGCTGAATTTGATTTTCGCTGATCTGGCCCCCGACTGAGGCGCTCTCGGTTTCAAGCAAGGGAGCCAAAGAAGCATCGACGGAGACGGTCTGCGATGCGGCGCCAACCACCAACTGCACGTTAACCGCATTCGCCTGGTCCGCAATCACCTGTACCTTTTCGATAACCTGCTTCTGGAATCCGTTTTTTTCGACGGTCAGCGTGAAGGTGTCAGGCGGCAGGGCGTTGAAGTTGAAGATACCGGCCGCATTGCTGGTCCTCACCTGCTTCTCGCCGGTCGAGTTGTTGACCAGTGTCAGAGTTGCGTCAGGGATCACTGCGCCGGTTGAATCGGCGACTACGCCCTGAATCGAGGCGCGATACTGCGCATGGGTCGCCGCGGGAAAGAGCAGCAACATAGCGACCATGGCTAACAGGGTAGCGTTGAACGAGGCGCGGTCTTTCTTATCAAAAGACAACGCGTCCTGATAACTACGGATGCTGTGCATAGTGGCTCTCCTCAAAGTGACAAAACTTTTTCCGTTCCGGAGACGTTGGGCGTCTTCACCCAATCCGGCTCAACCGGTCACGGCCGTGATAACTCTTCGGCGGCTAACGCTCGGCACTTGAGCCGGCGGTTTTCATTCGCCTTTGCGCGATCTGTTGCGCTCGGCTAAGATTGGATCAATTCGAACACAGCCCTGTCAAGCTGATGCCGCTCCACGATCCCTACCCATGCATCTTTTAACGTGGCCCCAACTCATTCCGTCTCTCGCCTCTATAACGTTCAGTGACGGAGAGCGAAAGTGATTAGATGAGTCATTCCCAAGGAAGGGTTGTAATAAAATTTTCGCTTCTGCTGGTCTTTCTCGTTGCAGGCCCGTGCACCCGTGCAGACCAGAATTACTCCGATCAGGTTTTCTTCGAGAACAGTCTTTCGCAGGGGAATTACTTCTATAGCAGCGGCAAAGTAACTCGTCCCAGCACCCTGGAACTTATTGACGGAAAGCTGCCGGTCGAAAGCGAAAATTTTATCAGCGGTCCGAATGCTCTCAAACTGCAATGGGAATCCGCCGCCAACGGCGGCTGGTCCGCCGAGGTGAAACTATACGAATGGCGTAACCGGACGCGGCTCTTTTCCGGGATGAAGCTCTTCCTCTGGCTTTATGCGCCACAAGGCATCCGTGCAGCTGATCTTCCGCGGCTTGCCTTACGAGACGCTGAGGGTAATTTCACCCAGCCGTTCGAGCTCAGCACATACACACAAGACATCAAGCCAGGAAGCTGGACGCGTCTGGGCATTCCGCTCGGCTCCTTCCAGACAGCCTCAGTGAATCCCTTCCAACCGCATCGTGTGAGCGCTTTAATTTTTGTCCAGGGCAATGCCGATGCGGCGTCGCACACTCTGCTACTGGACGACATCCGAATCGAGAGCGAGGCACCCTCGCATCAAGCCGCGCCACCCGCACCCACGCATGTGCAAGCGAAGGGATACGAACGGCACATCGATATCACCTGGAGCCCGGTGGAAGATGAGGCTCTGGCGCAGTATGTCATCTATCGCTCGGTCGGCGGCGATTCGTTCCGGCCCATCGGTGTGCAGCGCCCGGGTGTCAATCGCTTCTGCGATTACACCGGAGATCCTCACATGACGGCTTCGTATCGGGTGAGTGCCCGGACCTCATCGCTGCGCGAATCACCACCATCGGCGGCCGCAAGCGCGACCACACATGTGATGACCGACGATGAACTACTCACCATGGTGCAGGAGGCTGGGTTTCGCTATTACTGGGAGGCCGCCGAACCGCACTCGGGCATGACCCGGGAAAACACACCTGGCGACGATGACATCGTGGCCGTAGGAGCAAGCGGCTTCGGCGTGATGGCGATCATGGTGGGTGCCGAGCGCGGATTCATCACCCATCAACAGGCTATTAATCGGCTATTGCGAGTTACAGCATTTCTCTCCACCGCGGATCATTATCACGGCGCCTGGCCGCACTTCCTCAGTGGCAGCACAGGACGCAGACTGCCGGTCTTCGATATGTATGACAACGGCGCGGACCTGGTAGAGACCTCCTTCATGATGGAAGGCCTCCTCGCAGCACGGCAATACTTCAAGCAGGACGGCCCATCGGGCCAGGAGCTTTACCAGCGGATCACCAAACTTTGGCGAGGGGTGGACTGGAACTGGTTTCGAGCAACCCCTCAACATGACGCGCTTTATTGGCATTGGTCGCCAGAGTACGCCTTCCATATTGCTAATCGCCTCACCGGATGGAATGAGGTCATGATCACTTATCTCGATGCCATCGCGTCCCCGACACACGGCATCCCGGCCAGCGATTACTACAGTGGATGGGTGGGCGAAGGCATTGGCAATCAATATGCGAATGGCAAATCGTACTTTGGCATCAAGCTGGACGTAGGAGGAAACACCGGGGGCCCGCTCTTCTTCACTGACTACTCCTTCATGGGCTTTGATCCGCGCGGCATCCATGACCGCTTCACCGACTACTTCGACAACAACCGCGCCATTGCGCTGATCAACCAGCAATACTGCATTCACAATCCGCATCACTGGCAGGGATATGGAGACGACACGTGGGGTCTTACCGCGGTGGACGGGCCGGAGGGCTACGTTCCTTATGAGCCTACCTTTGATCTCGATGATGGCACCATCGCCCCCACTGGAGCGATCAGTGCTTTTGCCTACACGCCGCAACCGTCGATGGCCGCGCTCAAACACTTCTACCGCGACCTGGGCGCTCAGCTCTGGTCAATCTACGGCTTTCGCGACGCTTTCAACCTTCAGAAGAATTGGTATTCCGGCATAACCATGGGCCTGAATCAGGCGCCGATGGTAGTCATGATCGAAAATCAACGCAGCGGCCTGGTTTGGAAGAACTTCATGGCCAATTCTGAATTCCGGTCTGCGCTCAAAAATATAGGATTTCGTGACGATACCGGGGAACCGCGAACTCCTTAGGCGCGCATCTCCAATGCTTCGGCCATCGCCAATAATTTGTTGACGGTATTCCAGTTTCTGCCGGTCGAGGAGCATTGAAGCGCCTTTTCCATGCGAATCAGCGGGATTTTCGGGCGAGCCATTCCCTCCGGATAGTAGATGTACACCTCACGACCGCTGATGTGCAGCTCCTCCGGATCGCAAGGGATTGCTAGCAGTTTGTCCCGTGCCTGTTTGGTTGGAGCACTATCCATAAAAACCACCAGCAGCTTGCTGGGCTCCACTTCCTTGCGTCCGGCGAAGGGATTTTTCGCAATCACCTTGCGCAGCTCAGACGCGGTGCGGACGATGACAACCGGGCGGAAACCAAAGCTGGCTTCCATACCTTCTTCCATCCTCCGCGCCAGTGCGACGGGATCTTCGTCCTGGTCGCGAAAAACAAGGTTTCCGCTTTGAATGTAGGTTTGCACATCGCGCAGGCCAAGCGAAGTGCAGAGCGACTTAAGCGTTTGCATATTCACTTTCTGGTGGTTCGGTAGATTCACGCTACGCAGCATCGCAACAGCCATGGTGCGTACAGTATGCACACAAAACCGATGTATGGTGAAGAGATGCTCTTTCGCGCTGCGTTGCCCGGCGACTCTTATACGCTCGCGGAACTGTCCATCACGGCCGGCGATGGTATGTATGAATTTCTGCTGCAAGAGATGGCGCCCAGAGAGATGCTGGCCGGGCTGATGTCACGCAGCATAAAGCAGGGGACTGGCGGGCTTTCGTGGCGCAATTGTTTCGTAGCTGTGGATCAGGGCGTCGTCATCGGCATGATCAATGCCTTTCCCGCCGCCTGGTTGCGCGACGAGGAGCAGGACATTCTCCCCCAGGATCGGGTCCAGGTCCTGGAGCCGATCGACCAGGCTCAGGATTGGGAGAGCTTCCTGGTGAACGGCGTGGCGGTTCATTCCGGCCACCGGCGTCAGGGGATAGGGAAGCGGCTCATCGAGTGGCCCGTTGAGCAAGCGAAGGTGCGTGGCTTCGCCCGAAGTACCAGCAACGTCTGGGAGGATAACGTTGCTGCCCGGAGTCTTTTCGAGAAGCAGGGATTTCGCGTGCAGATGCGGATTGAGGTAGCTGTCCACCCCGAGCTAAGTCATTCTGGTAGCAGCCTGTTGATGGTGCGGGATGACCTTACGTTTGTGTGATTCCGCGGTCCGAAAACCGCCACGGAAGGGGCATTGCGGGTTTCCTGATGACCGGTAAGCTCAGGGTATGACTCCACTGTCTAGTGCCTTTCGGAGGCCGCGCTCGTTACAGGTTGCCCTGTTGACGTTCGGTGTCCTTGCCTCCACCGGTTTTTCCCCAATCGAGGCGCAAGTCTCCTCGTTTGTTGCGAATGGCAGTGTGAGCCCACGGGCGCTCCCCAGCGGCCTTTCTCCGGTTTCGGCGCTCGTGGTGGCAGGATCCCAACTGGCTCTGGATAGCAATGGCACTCTTTACCGGTCCGACGATCAAGGCAAGCGGTGGCATCAGATCAAACAGCAATGGGACGGCAAAGCGGTGGAATTGCTGGGAATACCGGCCCTGACTTCCGCACCGAAAAGCGGCGAGGCTCCCAGATCGGACGCTGATCAGCAAACCTACGCGGCGGTCTTGCTGAAGAGTACGACTTCCTTGCATTGGGTCAGTGTGGACCGGGGCAAGACCTGGAGCCCCTCCACCCTGGACGACGTGCGCCGGAACGATATCAAGTGGTCCGGTCAGTAGGGTAGTTGTCCTCGGCCGCAACGCAGTGGAGAGACCTGCGATTGATTTTCCCTTAACCTTAGCTCCGGACCATAACAGCCCTACCCTTTGTCATCTCGACCGAAGCGTACCCGGATTTCCTACTTCGCGCTGCTTGCAACGACCACGTGTGCGGTTTTCCTTAAGAAAACCGCATGATGTTGATCAACGCCACGGGTATTTACAGGAAATCCGGGGGAGCGCAGTGGAGAGATCTCTGTGTGGATGCTCTTTCTTGGAAATGTTTTCCAGCAAATCCGGGGTTGCGACCTCTTACCCCCGTTAAGCCAACTTCTCCGTAGGGACCCGCTCCAGCAAACGCCGCCACGTTTTCTGATTCACCTTGTGGCTCTTCTTCAAATCCTCCAGAATCCGTTCAAAGTCGGTGTGTCCGTGCAGCTTATTCCATGCCGGATTTTTTGAAAACCACGGATAATTCTCATTCCCCAGATAAATCGCACGCCGCAGCCAATGCAACGCCTCGCTCTCGTCCCCTTCCACAGCGAAGTAGGTCGCCAAACGATACGCCATCTCGCTATCCGCCTCCGCAGCCGAAAGCGAATCCTCTTCGATCAGGGCGGTAGCGCGCTCCCGCTGCCCTACCTGCAAATAGCACAGCGCCAAAGTCGGAAACGCAATGCGCATGCTCTCATCATCTTGAATCACCGCTTCCAGAATCGAGATCGCCTGCTGCATATCCCCCTGGCGCATTCTCTGGTAAGCAATCGAGGTGCGCAGCAACGGATGCCTCGGTTCCAGGGTCAATCCCTTTTGCAGCTCTTCCTCCGCCAGCTCCAGCTGGTTCTGGTATTGGTAAACCCGCGCCCGGTGGTTATAAATAGTCGGCGCGTTCGAAGGGTTCAGCTGCAGAGACCGGTTGAACTGCTGCAGAGCTTCTTCATACATCCCATCCAGCCTCAAGGTCTGCCCGGCCACCAGGTGTACGTTCCAGTTGTTATCTGCTGTCAGCAATAAATGTTCGATCCCATGGCGCGCGCTCTCCTTCTCTCCTCGTGAGAGAAGCATATACACGCGATAAAGGTTCGCTTCAATCGATCCGGGATCGATCTCCAGCGCACGATCGAAGCTGCGTCGCGCTGCCATCAGGTGCATCTGCCCGCCAAACCCGTTACGTACGTATTGCAGTTGCGTAATTCCCAGCCCGCTCCACCCCGGAGCAAACTGCGCGTCACGCGCCACCACGCTTTCGAACATCTCCCGCGCCTTGTCCAGATCGCTGCGCGCGCCGGACCGCGACATGAATGACGACAACAGCGCCCGCGCTTGCAGGTACTCCTCGGACAATGCCTCCGCCAGAGGCGCACTACGGGGCGACTCACCGTTTTGCTGCAGCTCCCCCGATCCTTGCAGGGTGGCGAACACCTCGTTGCAAATCTCCGTCTGCACCGCAATCAAGTCGAAGGAAGGCACGCTGATGGTCCCGCCCGAGCGGACGCTTTGCCCCGGCACATCCAGCAGCTGCCAGTTCAGATCGAAACCTTGTTCGGAACGCATGAAGTTGCCTGCCAGCACCCATTGCACCAGCAGCTTCTTCCCCACCGATAGCGGATCCATCTGCTGCATCGGTACGGGCAACTGCATCAACGAACTGGAGGGCCGCACCACCAGCGACGACATGCGCGCCAATCGCGCGGCAATGGCATCCGCCAGGGCATAACCGTACAGTGGCGATTCACCCGACTGGCCAAAATTCTGAAACGGCAGCACCAGGATCGTATTCTGCTTCTGCTGCACATCAGCGGATTCGCGAAACCGCTCTGCCAGCATGGAAAGAAACCCCGTAGCCCGCTGTGCCCGCTCCGCCGCCGGCACCTGCAGGTTGGCCGCCGTATCACCGGGCAGAAAACCGGTTTCCAGCTGCATCGTCTTCATAATCGTTCGTAACGCCTCGCGCAAATCGGCAGCCGAGGAGTAGCGCCCGCTCGGTGTCTTCTGCAGGCAGGTGGCGATCACGCTGGCGAGTTCAGGCGGCACCTGCGGGCAGCACTCACTCAGTGGCACCGGCTCGGCAAACTGTATCGCGCGCACGCTTTGAAACTCTTCCGCCTCCGGGCGGACAAACGGATGGCGCCCGCTCAACAACTCATAGAGGGTCACGCCCACAGCGAAAATGTCGCTTTGCACGCTGGTTTGCCCGGTTACGAATTGTTCCGGCGCCATATACGCGATGGTGCCGCCCCGCGCTGTGTAGGTGGTACGCGACTTGCGTTGGGCGGCATCCTGGGACCGCCGCGGCTTTGCCGGATCGAACTCAGCCTCCGCTACTGAGATCCTTCTAGCCAGGCCAAAATCCAGAATCTTGACCACCCCACCATCGGTCAGCATGACATTGCCGGGCTTGAGATCGCGATGGAAAATCCCCAGCCTGTGCGCCGCGCTCAAGCCGTCCGCAATCTGGATACCCACCGAAAGTCCAAGCTGCACGCTGGCCGGACCGTTGGCGATAATTTTGTCCAGCGACTCGCCCGGCACGTATTGCATCACGATGTAGGCTTCGTCTTCGGAATCGCCCACGTCGTAAATAGCGCAGACATTGGGGTGCTCGATGGCCGAAGCCAGTCGGGCCTCGCGGAGCACCGTCGTCCGCATTTTTTCGATCGTCAGTGCGCCGCGCTTCAATATCTTCAGCACTACTGGCCGCATCAGCAGCGTGTCGTTGGCCAGGTACACCACTCCACTGCCGCCCGCACCCAACTTGCGAATCACCTCATAGTGCTCAATCATCCGGCGCTTCATGCATCCAGTCTATAATTTGTGCCATGAAGCACAGCACTCGCTGGAATTGGCTTCTCCTCCTTCCTGCCATCGGCTTGCTCTTTCCCGCTGTCTACGCCCGCCAAACTCCGGAGCTCTTTGGCTTCCCTTTCTTCTACTGGTATCAATTTGCCTGGGTATTTCTCACCGCTGGCATTACCGCCGTCGTTTATTTTCTCGCCGGGGAATAGGCTTTTGAGGAAATGGAGTTATAATTCTCCATAATTGGAGAGTTAGATTTGCATGCCCAAACGGCATCCCGGCAGTCTCGCCTATCCCGATACCCACTACGCTCCCCCGGTGCTGCCTGACCTTTCTCGTCTTGACGAGCGTCGCCGGCTGTCCCCGGCGGCCATGAAAGCCCTGTTCAAAATCGTCGATCGCTGGAACATTAGTGATGAAGACGCACGTCAGCTACTCGGCGGCATCTCCAACGGTTCCTACTATCAGCTCAAGGCAAACCCGGGCAGCACCAAACCCCTGGACCAGGACAGGCTGGAACGCATTTCGTATCTGATTGGGATCTTCAAGGCACTCAACATCCTTTATAGCCAGCGACTGGCCGATCAATGGATGCAGTTACCTAATACCAACCCCATATTTGCCGGCCGTACCCCACTCGATTACATCCTCCGCGGAGGCCAGCGGGCCATGGACACGATTCGCCGCCTGCTCGATGCCCGCCGCGGTGGCTGATGACCATTCCTTTAACTGATCTGCGCCGATTCGACACGCACCGGTTACTGCCGGCGAAGTATTCCCCAAACAACGACTCGGTTCTCACCCGCATCGCCGACGACGAAGATCTGCCGTTCATCTTCCAGCTCGACAACGCGACCAACGCCCGCTTGCTGGCCGAAGAAGACCGGACCCCAGGTATCAGCTCTAAGGAACTCGTCTTCCACGTGCCCAACTATCGCGTCATCAACGCTGCGTTCACTCATGCCAACCCATTGGGAGCGCGCTTCTCGACTTCTGAGCGCGGCGCCTGGTATGCCGCCTTCGAGTTGGCGACCGCAAAAGCCGAGGTGCTGTTTCACAAGAGCATTGAGTTTGCGGAAATCAACTGGAGTGATCGGGAAGAGATCGGCTACGACGACTACCTGGCGGATTTTACCGCTACCTTCCACGACCTTCGGGGCATCGAAGATGAGGCTCTCAGCCCCACCAGCTACAAGCGCTCCCAGCAACTGGCGGTTGAATTGATGGCGTTGGGTTCGCTGGGCATCATCTATCCCAGCGTGCGTCGCGAAGCGGGCACCTGCCTGGCCTGTTTTCGTCCCAGTGTCGTGGCCAATGTGCGCAAGAGCGCCCGCTACAAGCTAGTCTGGACCCGGTTGAGGGCCCATATCGTTCGCCAGGAAAGCGCCACTGCCCCCTAGTCCTACCCCTCTATTAAGCTTATTAAGCTTTTTAAGCACCTTTTTTATTCATCCTTTCGCCCCTGGCGTCGTGGCCAATGAAGCAGGAGCGTCCTGGTGACCCATTCTTCCACTCACGCCAACTCTGTACGGGTGCCCCATGTTCGCAGCAGCGTTGCCCGGATTTCCTACTACCCAACCGTTAGCGACGACCGCGTATGCGGCTTTCTATTAAGGAAAGCCGCACGAACTAGCCCAACGCCAACAACCTTGACAGGAAATCCGGGATACGTGGGTTGAAAAAGACGGGCGAAGCCCATCAAAGGTCTGTCTTTTCTGTCGGGCAAAGCCGATGACAAGGGGAAAGGGAAGAGCGCGGAGGGAGAGATGTGTGAACAGGAACGCCCAGGCCCGCAGGCCCTGGAGTGCAGGGGCCTGCGGATTCTGTCGCCTTAGAAGGTCTGCGGCAAGAGCTCAGTTTTCTGGTCTTGCACGGGGTTCAGAAACATCGGATCAGTCAGACTGAACACCACCGTCGACTGCGCCGGCAGATTGGCTGACCAATTAGTCCGCAGCCAATGCGCAGTCATCACACCTGCACCTACGGCCGTGCCCACCACTGCACCGACCCCACCCCCAACGGCAGCGCCTATGATGGCTCCGCCGCCGGCTCCCGCGCCGAGTTCCACGAGGGTCCGCTTGCCATGTTCATTGGCCGCGATATTTCCTTCACCCTTGACCTTGGTGTCGGAGCCGACGGTATCAATCACCTGGGCGTGCATATGGTAGCGAGTGCCGTCAGGAAGGACGAACTCATCAGGACGGAGATGAATGACAGAGCCGCCATTGAGCCGGTTGCCGGCAGCCGCGTAAACCACCCTGCCGCGCACCTCGGAACCGACCGGGATGACGACTTTGCCGTTGCGCATGACATCCTCAGCCACCGTTCCCCGGAAAGGGGTGTTCGCGGTCGTGGACCCTGCGTCGATATCCTGCAACATGCGCACCTTGAAAACCGTGCCTTCCGGTAAGGCATTCGCCGGCCCAGGGACGTAGGTGACAATGTCGTCGTCCTTGTCGGCGGAACCATCGAGGTTGCGCGGATGCAGAGCCGCGCTGTGCGGCATGTAGTCGCCTGCGGAAGCCGGCAGCGGCGTTTCGATGATGCCCGCGTCAGGATTGGTTTTTGCCGCCGGTGCTGGTGCTGCGACAGGTGCCGGTGCAGCCGCGGGTGGTGGAGCGGCCGGGGACTGCTCCGTGGTGTTGATGGAATCGTTCGCAGGCGGCGTGGAAACACCCTCATACGGGCTCGGCTTGGCTTGGGCCAACAGAAACGGAGTACTCAGAAGTAGGGAAGCCGCGGCGGCGAGTGTTAAACGTGACATTGTCATAGCTAGTCCTAACCTGACGCTAAGTGCACTGATAATGCACCTACAGATTAGATCAAGCTTACATCCGCAACGCCAACAAGAGAAGGAAAGAACCACGGCGGTAACACTGGAGTTGCTTTGTTAGAATCTGATTTGGTGCAACAGGTGGGAAGTTTTGTCAGCATGATTGGCGGAGCAGACGGAAACCCGATCTCCGTCGATCGCCGGATACCTCTCAAAAATCGTTTACAACACCAAATTACAAGGAGTGATATGACCGAAATTGTTGCCGTTCACGCACGCGAGATTCTGGATTCCCGAGGGAATCCGACGGTAGAAGCCGATGTGCTTCTCGCGAGCGGCGCTATGGGCCGGGCAGCAGTCCCCAGCGGGGCTTCTACCGGCGAACACGAGGCAGTGGAGTTGCGCGACGGTGACAAGGCGCACTACCTGGGCAAGGGAGTGCTGCAGGCAGTAGAGAACGTGGAGAGTGTGATTGCCCCCGAATTGACGGGCATGGATGCCGCCAATCAGCGGCTCATCGATGCCACCATGATCTCCCTCGACGGTACGGAGAACAAGGGTAAGCTGGGCGCTAACGCCATCCTGGCGGTTTCCATGGCCTGCTCGCGGGCGGCAGCGAATGCTCTGCAAATCCCTCTTTACCGCTACCTGGGCGGGGTGAATGCATCCCTGCTGCCGGTGCCCATGATGAACATCATCAACGGCGGCGCGCATGCCGACAACAACGTGGATTTTCAGGAATTTATGGTGATGCCCGTGGGTGCAGAGCGTTTCAGCGATGCACTGCGGTGGGGCGTTGAAGTCTTCCACACCTTGAAGGGCGTCTTAAAGAAGCGCGGATACAGCACCTCCGTCGGGGATGAGGGCGGCTTTGCTCCCTCCCTGAAGTCGAATGTGGAAGCGATCGAGGTGATCCTCGAAGCCATTCAACTCGCTGGGTACAAGGCGGGGGAAGAAATTGCCATCGCGCTCGACCCCGCAGCGAGCGAGTTTTTCGATAAGGAAAAGGGACTGTACATCTTCAAGAAGAGCGACAAGAGCCAGAAAACGAGCGAAGAGTTGACGCAGTTCTGGGAGAGCTGGGTGCGGCAGTATCCCATCATCTCGCTTGAAGACGGGCTTGCTGAAGATGACTGGGCGGGCTGGAAGTTCCTTACCCAAGAGCTGGGCGATAAGGTGCAATTGGTCGGCGATGACTTGTTCGTGACCAACACCGAACGGCTGCAGAAAGGCATTGAAGAAGGCATCGGGAATTCGATCCTTATTAAGGTGAACCAGATCGGGACCGTGAGCGAAACGTTTGAAGCGATCGCGCTGGCCCGCCGTTATGGATACACTTCCGTAATTTCCCATCGCAGCGGCGAGACAGAAGACAGCTTCATCGCCGACCTGGCGGTGGCCACAGGTGCGGGGCAGATCAAGACCGGCTCTGCTTCCCGCACCGATCGCATTGCCAAGTACAACCAGTTGCTGCGGATCGAGGAGGAACTGGGGCAAGGCGCGGAGTTCCTCGGCAGAGAAGCAGTCAACGCCGGGGAGTAAACGTGGCGCCTAAAAAACCCGTAGTACTGACAATTCTGGATGGTTGGGGTTACCGCGCGGAGCAATTTGCCAATGCGGTCGCGCTGGCACGCAAACCTACGTACGACAAGCTGTTGGCCGAATTTCCTAACAGTTTACTTCATGCTTCGGATCACTTCGTAGGCCTGCCCGATGGCCAGATGGGCAACAGCGAAGTAGGCCATCTGAACATTGGGTCGGGCCGGGTGGTGCACATGGATATCACCCGCATCGACGATCTGATTCGGTCGGGAGAATTCTTTCGCCATCCCGTGATTGTCGCCGCGCTGAAGCATGCGGGCGAGAAGGGCCGCGCTCTGCATTTGCTGGGTCTGGTTTCTGACGGCGGGGTGCACTCGCAGCAAGAGCATTTGCATGCCCTGTTGCTGGCGGCGAAGCAGCATGGGGTTGAGCGGGTATTTGTCCACGCCTTCCTCGATGGCCGCGACACGCTGCCCACCAGCGGCGCCGGGTATCTCGAAAAATTGCAGCGCAAAATCGACGAAATTGGCGTGGGCAAGATTGCCAGCGTCGGCGGCCGCTACTTCGCTATGGATCGAGACCGGCGATGGGAGCGAGAGAAGAAGGCCTTCGATGCCATGACAGATAAGACGGGCAAGACCGAGGGCGGCGCTTACTCCGATCCCATCGCAAGGGTGAAGGAGTGCTATCACAACGGGATGACGGACGAGTTCGTGGAGCCGTTTGTGGTGGTGGATGCGAGCGGAAAGCCGGTGGGCCCGGTGCGAGATGAAGATGCATGCATCTGCTTCAACTATCGCGCCGATCGAGTGCGGCAGATTACGCGCGTGCTTGCAAGGAACAGCGGGCTGACCAAAGGTGAATTGCCCGGTGCGGAAGACCTGGACCAGATGATTCCCCCAGCGGAGGTGCCGAAGGGGCTGCACTACGTTTGCATGACCCAGTATGACAAGCAGTTCACCTTGCCTATGGTGATCCTGCCCGAATCCATGGAGAACTTGCTGGCGGATATGCTGGCGCAAGCTAATTTGCGCAATCTGCGTATTGCTGAAACGGAGAAGTATGCTCACGTCACGTACTTCTTCAATGGCGGAATTGAAAAGCCTTTTGCGGGGGAAGACCGCGTCCTGGTGCCTTCGCAGAAAGTCGCGACTTATGATCTGGCGCCGGAGATGAGCGCGGCGGGGATTGCGGATGCTGTAATCAAGTCGATTGGTGATCCGGCGTTCGACCTGGTGGTGGTGAATTTTGCCAACGCTGATATGGTCGGACACTCAGGCAAGCTGGAGCCAACTATTCAAGGCGTGGAAACGATTGACGCTTGCCTGGGGCGCATCTATCAGACGCTCAAGCAGCGGGGCGGAGCGATGCTGATCACTGCGGATCATGGAAACGCCGAGTTGATGGTTGATCCGGCGTCAGGTGGTCCTCATACTTCGCATACTACGAATCCAGTTCCGGTGATCCTGGTGAGTGAGGACGCGGCTAAATACCGGCTGCGTGAGGGCGGCTCGTTGCGGGATATTTCGCCCACGCTACTGGGGATGCTTGGGCTGGAAAAGCCTGCGCGGATGACGGGCGGCGATTTGCGGGTTTCGTCGGTCTAAGACTTCCCCTCTAACAAGAAGCCGGGTGCCCGCATCCCCGATTTCCTGTGGTGTTTCGTGGGTTCCCTGGACTTCATGCGCCTTTCCTTGAAGAAAGGCGCACACGCGGTCCAGAGCTGCGTACAGGAAATTCGGGGCGTCTCGCTCTTTTTCGCGAGATGTGGGAATCCACTGCTCTTACCCCGAGATTCCTCACGCTCAACCCACAGTGTGCGGTCAACATTCGTCTGTTTGAATGCATAGGTATGGAAAGGGAAAAGGGTTCTCCCCGAGACTACACTGCTGGGATCGACTGTTCGAAGCAGCCGACCCAGAAATCTCGATTAGGAGAACCCCATGAATGCTATTCACTATATCGGATTGGATGTACACAAGAAAACCATCAGTTATTGCATCAAGACGGCAGCTGGCCAGATTGTGAAGGAGGGCACGTTGGCCGCCGAGCGTTCTGTGTTGCGCAGTTGGGCGGGGAGTCTACAGCAACCGTGGCATGGCGCGATGGAGGCAACGATCTTCAGTGCCTGGATCTACGACACACTCAAGCCATATGCGGAACGGCTGGAGATGGGCCATCCAGCGAAGATGAAAGCCATTACTGCGGGGAAGAAGAAAAGCGATGCCATCGATGCTCGCACCATAGCCGATCTGGTGCGCTGCGACTTACTGCCAGGCTGCTATGTGTTTCCGCCGGATCTGCGGGACCTGCGCCGACTGATGCGCTATCGCCAGATGATGGTTCAGCAGTCAGTCAGGATGCACAACAAGACAGCCGGCCTGCTGATGGAGAGCGGGGTTTCGTTTCACAAGACCAAGTTGCACGGCAAGAAGTACTTCAGCAATTTGATCAAGAGCTTAGAGGAAGTGCCGGAGTCGGTGAAGGATCTGCTGCGCATGAGTCGCGGGACAAAGGACATGTTCGAAGGTGTGCAAAAGCAGTTGCTGGGAAGACTGCTGACCGACGCTGCCTTAAAACAGCGCGTGGAGCGTTTGAGCAGCATCGACGGTGTGGGCGAGATCACCGCTCTGACATGGGCGCTGGAGGTCGGCGACCCGCATCGTTTTGCCTCCATTGCCGATGCGGTGAGCTATTGCGGTTTGACGGCAGCGCTTCACTCCTCTGCGGGCAAGCAGCAGCGTGGGCCGATATCCAAACAGCGCAACGCTTGGCTACAGACCGCGCTGATCGAAACGGCCAAGCTGGCGCCACGCTGGAATCCGCAGCTAGCTCAGCTGCATGCCCAGCAATTAACGCGCGGACATGCCAATCGCGCCACCTTGCAGGTGGCGCGCAAACTGGTCGCTTATCTGCTAGCCGTCGACAAGAGCGGCCAGCCTTTTCAAGTGCGTACACCGCCGCCGAAAACCATCCCAACAAGGAGAAAAGCCAGAAGACATCTTGCCTCGGCGGCTTAGTTGCCGGTAGTTGCTTATTTTGGGTTTGTTCTGTCAGCGATCCACCAGCCGGTCCTCACGTTTGTCGGGACTGTGCACGGGAGCTCACTCTCCCAATACACCCTATCGTCTGTTTTGAGGTCGGCTGGTTTACTCTCACTCAATCTTCGTGGACGAAGCTTCACCGTTCCCGCAAATGGATGTCTGGCCACGCTGCTACTGCGTTGGCAATGCGTACGATCGAGGACAGTTCTGAACCGCATCCCGCAAATCGCTTGGGGAAAGCCATTCCACCAAGTCAATGGAAATCTCCGTTTTCCCTTGACAGTTACCTATCATGGAAGTCCCACATCTCGCGAAAAACGAGCGAGATGTGGGGCACCCGCGGTCGTGGTCGGGAAGATCGCCAAGCGGACTTGGGCAAGTCGGG
>CAVXRU010000055.1:0-118360 GCA_963763905.1 uncultured Acidobacteriaceae bacterium
GAGATAAACACACAGCCCAGCGCCGTTCTCCAGGGAACGCCCATCCCTTTCACCACGGTAAAGGCAAAGTACGCATTGAGTCCCATGCCGGGCGCGAGCGCAATGGGATAATTGGCAATGAAACCCATCAGAATGCAGCCAATGGCTGCCGACAGGCAGGTCGCGGCGGCAACGGCCGGTACAGGCATTCCCGCCTCGCTCAGGATGTCCGGGTTTACAAACACGATGTAGGCCATCGTGAGAAACGTGGTCGCCCCGGCCAGAACTTCCGTCCGCAAGGAGGATCCCCGTTCCTGAATGTGGAACATTCGCTCGAAAAATCCCAGCGTTCCGGTGCTGGATCCCGGCATCGTGGTGCTCATCGTTTGTCCTCGCTCTACTTGCCCGGAAGGTGATCCTGGTAGCGGTCCCAATTAGTAACAATCTCAGATACGACAACATTGCCGACACGGTAAGCGGCTTCGAGTGCCGGCAGATAGGCGCTATATTTATGTCCCGCGCTGGCGGCCAGGCTTTCGGCTGCGGTTAATCCAATCGCCGGCTGATCGAAGTTGCTGATGGTCCGCAATACCATGACCCGATCCAGATCGATGTGGCCAGCGTGATGAAGAAAGGTCAGCGATTGCAGAACACCGCTATCCTCCATGGCAGAAGCGACAAAATTACCCTGGCCACCGGTCTCATAGCTGACCCACTGATTGGCCCACTGATCGAGTAACTTACCGTGCCAATAGGTAGAAGACGCGAGGACATCGCCCTTGAGCACGAACGGCGGACGTCGCGCGCTAGCTCCCGCGAAGTGCGCCCGCGCCTCTTCGAGCGCCGCCGAATCGTCCAGCTTGACTGCTTTGGTTTGCTGGTAGGCCCATTCCCTCAAACCTGGGTTGAGGTGAAACACAGCGTCGAATTCCTGCGTATGGGGCGGTTCGTAAGGCACTGTCTTGCCGAGCGGCACATAACCCGTTGTCCATTGCGGGGGAATCTCACGGGCATCGATCTCATGAGCCAGATCACCATCTACCACCCACTCTGCCCACGCGGCAGAACCCAGCGAAGCATCCTCGGGATCGGCTCCTGCAATGCCGGCGACCAACCAATAGGCCTTGCTGAGATCAAAACGCGGATCAAGCCCCAGCGCCATGATGGATGCAGCCGCTCTCGCCGTGCCTACGCCGGCAAGCACTCCCATGACCCCCTGATCGTTCATGCGCAAGTCGTGGTAGCCCTGAGGGAAGGGATAAACGTGGCTCAGGTGTTCGCGTTCGACCCAGTACTGGTACTCCCCCGGCGTATCGCCCTGATCCGCTCCTGGTTCGTAGAGCGCAACGACCACGATCTTCACTGGGATGGGAGCGGGCGCGGCCACACCCGCGCTGGCAGAAAAAATCAGGACGAACAGCGCCAGCAATCGAGTGCTCATACGGGAGCATAGACGGAAGTTGGCTCAGGAACCAACAGAAAACTAATAAGCGATTTTGGACTGGTGCTCTTGCCAGGCGCGAAAACTCTCTATGGCGAGTTCCGGCAACAGGCGCACCATCGGCATCTTGCGCTGGTTTCGCGGCACTGCCAGTTCCTCGTAGATGAAGTGGTCATCGAAGCCCACTTCGGCGGCATCGTGACAGGTGTTGCCAAAATAGACTGAGTCCAGGCGGGACCAATAGATCGCGCCCAAGCACATGGGGCAAGGTTCGCAACTGGTGTAAAGCACGCAACCCGGTAGTTGGAAGGTACCCAGCGCCTTGCACGCCTCGCGGATAGCATTCACCTCGGCGTGCGCGGTAGGATCGTTGTCGGACGTGACCCGGTTGACCCCGGTGGCAACGATCTCTCCGTTCCTGACGACCACCGCTCCAAAAGGACCCCCTACTCCGCTCCGCACGTTTTCCGTCGCCAGCCGGATGGCCAGTTGCATGAAATCAGTCTCACTTTGCACTTGCACTCTCCCCAGGGGTGCTCGAATATCCGAAGTATGACACAGGTATTTATCTCCAGCCGCGTAGTTACCCCCGAGGGGGTGCGGGCGGCAGCGATCGTTGTCGAGCAGGGGCATATCGTGTCGGTGTGCGCGCCGGGAGATGCTCCACGGGAAGCGCTGCGCCACGAATTCGGTGACCTGGTGTTACTGCCTGGGCTGGTCGATTCGCATGTGCACATCAATGAACCGGGAAGGACGGAGTGGGAAGGGTTTGCCACGGCCACGCGCGCTGCCGCCGCCGGCGGTTACACCACGCTGGTGGATATGCCGCTCAATTGTCTTCCTGAGACCACAACCGTGGCAGCGCTCGAAGCCAAGCGAAAAGCGGCCGCTGGCCAATGCCGCGTCGATTGGGCGCCCTGGGGCGGATTAACCGGCCTCAACCAGGCTCATATTGTTCCCCTGGCGGAAGCAGGCGTGTCCGGATTCAAATGCTTCCTCGTCGATCCCGGCTGCCCAGGGCTAACGATGATCAGCGAACAGGAACTGGAGAGAGCGCTTCCGACGTTAGCCCGCACCGGGCTGCCCCTGCTGGTGCATGCAGAGTTAGCGGAGCATCTCTCCCCGGGCTGCGATAGCGATGACTGGTTGCAGTACTCGACTTACCTGCGTTCCCGGCCCGATGAGTCGGAGTTAGCCGCCATCCGCATGCTGATCGGGCTTTGCCGCAAGCATTCGTTTCACCTCCACATCGTGCATTTAGCAACAGCGCTGGCGCTCGAAGAATTGGCCCAGGCACGGGGCGAGGGCCTGCCTGTCACGGTCGAGACCTGCCCTCACTATCTACACTTTTTCGCAGAAGAGATTCCCGCGGGCGGCACGCTTTACAAATGTGCCCCTCCCATACGCTCCCGAGCGAACCGGGAAGCGCTGTGGCAAGGCCTGCGCGATGGGGTCATCGATCTGATCGCGACGGACCACTCCCCCTGTCCGCCGTCGATGAAAGCAGGAAATTTTCTTGAGGCGTGGGGAGGGATCGCCAGCCTGAGCGTGGCCCTCCCTGTCATCTGGACAGAAATGCGCGAGCGCCGTCTGCCACTTGAAAACCTGGCGCGCTGGATGTCTGCCCAACCGGCAAAGCTCGCTGGTCTCGAAGAACGCAAAGGTTCCCTGACCGCGGGATACGACGCTGACCTGGTGGTCTTCGATCCCGATGCGCAGTTCACCTTAAGCACCGCCGATCTGCAGTATCGGCACCTGGTCTCTCCTTACCTGGGGGAAAATCTGTACGGTAAGGTGCGCGCCACGTTCCTCCGAGGCTGCGCAGTCTATCAGCAGGGATCGTTCCCGGATCCACCCATTGGCCGGGAGCAAATTAGAATAAGTAGTTACTGCTAAGGAGGAGGTCCCTTTGCAAACCCGCGTGGTGGGCGTCTCCGTTCCCCGCAAGGAGGGCGTTGCCAAGTTAACCGGGCAGGCGCGTTACATTGACGATCTGTCCCTGCCGGGCATGATCTTCGGGGCCACGGTGCGCAGCAGCATTGCCCGCGGCGCAATCGAAGACATCAAATTTGGTGAGGGGATCCCGTGGCACGAGTTCACCATCGTGACCGCGAAGGACATTCCCGGGCGCAATGTGGTCTCGCTCATCGTGGATGACCAGCCCTGCCTGGCTGACGGCATGGTGAATCACCCCGAAGAGCCCATCCTGCTGCTGGCACATCCCGATCGGCACTTGTTACCGGCCGCGGTGGCAGCGGTCAAGATCTGTTACAAGCCCGCGCCCTCGATCCATTCCATCGAGGAAAGCGAACGCCGCGAGCCGATCATCTGGGGCAAAGACAATATCTTCAAGAGCTACCGGATGGAAAAGGGCGATGTGGACAGCGCATGGAAGAATGCCGCCTGGATCGTCGAAGGGGAATACAGTACCGGGGCGCAGGAGCAGTTATACATCGAACCCAACGGAGTGATCGCACAAGCCGGCGCTACGGGAGGCTTGACCATCTGGGGCTCGATGCAATGTCCGTTTTATGTGCACAAGGCCCTGGTGGCGCTCACCGGGTTGCCGCCGGAAAGCGTTCGCGTGATCCAGGCCGAGACCGGCGGCGCGTTTGGCGGCAAGGAAGAATATCCTTCGATGCTTGCCGGGCACGCTTCGCTGCTGGCGATGAAGTCGGGCCGCCCGGTAAAGATGATTTACGACCGCATGGAAGACATGGCGGCCACCACCAAACGGCATCCTTCGCGTACCCGGCATCGCACGGCTGTCAGCGCTGACGGGAAGCTGCTGGCCGCCGAGATCGACTTTGCCACCGACGGCGGCGCTTACGCCACATTGTCTTCGACGGTTCTTTCCCGCGGGACTATTCATGCGGGGGGTCCGTATTTCTGGCCGAACATCCGGGTCAACTCAAAGTCGTATGCCACCAACACCCCACCACACGGCGCTTTCCGCGGCTTCGGCGCGCCGCAAAGCCTGTTTGCCCTGGAGCGCCACATGGATGTAGTGGCAAAAGCGATTGGCATGGCTCCCGACGAATTTCGGCGGCGTAATGTGTTGCACCAGGGAATGACCACTGCTACCAACCAGGTGATTCATGATCCGATCGTTCTGGATCAAATGCTTGAGCGCGCACTCGAACTTACTGACTATCACGCCAAGGTGAAGCAATTTGCCGAGCACAACCTGACCAGCACACACAAGAAGGGCATTGGTATGGCTGCCTTTCTGCATGGCGCTGGTTTTACCGGTTCGGGCGAACGCTACCTGAACGCGCTGGTAGGTGTGGAAGCAGCGGCAGCAGGTGGCGTGCGCGTACTGGTCTCAAGTACCGAATTTGGCCAGGGAACCAACACCATCCTCTGCCAGATTGCAGCCGAGACTTTGGGACTAGAGTACGACGACGTCAGTATTGCGCCGGTTGATACCAGCACCAGCCCCAACAGCGGGCCTACCGTTGCCTCACGCACGGCGATGATCATCGGAAGAGTTTTGCAGACGGCGGCTTTGAAGATGCAGCAAACGCTCCTCGATAGCGGGTTGCTCGAGCCCTCTGCGGGCCGTGAGCAATTTCTGGCCGCGTGCCAGGCTTACCGGAAGCAATTTGGCGAACTGCAATCGTTCAGCCGCTACGAGGCGGCTCCCAATATTTTTTGGAATGATGAGCTGTATAGCGGAGAGGCCTATGGCGCCTACGCCTGGGCCGTGTACGTGGCCGAGGTTACGGTGGATATGTCGACGTACAGTGTCGCCATCGATGACTTTGTCGCCTTGCAGGAGATTGGCAAGGTGATCCATCCCATCCTTGCTGCGGGGCAGATCGAGGGTGGGGTCGCGCAGGCAATTGGCTACACGCTCTATGAGAAGGTAGTTTGGAAAGACGGGGGAATGATCAACAACCAGATGACCAACTACATCATGCCCACCGCCGAAGACCTGCCCCGGATCCGCGTCTTCTTTGAAGAGGTCCCCTACCAATATGGCGCTTATGGAGCTAAGGGAATCGGCGAATTACCCATGGACGGTCCTGCACCCGCAATCATCAATGCTGTGTCGCAGGCGACCGGGATTAACTTCACCTCCATTCCGCTTCTGCCGGAAGATATCTTCCGCGCAATGACGGCGGAGCCTGAGCGCCCGGCGGAATCGCTCGAGACCGCACTGGCAGCAGAGGGAAGCCAATGAGTAAGCGCGAGGTTTCCTTTACCGTAAACGGCGCCGCGCACACGGTGTCGGTGTATCCGATGGAAAGGCTGCTCGATGTCCTACGCTGCGAGCTTAGGCTTACAGGAACCAAGGAGGGGTGCGGCGAGGGAGAGTGCGGTTCCTGCTCGGTGCTGATGAATGGCGAACTGGTGAACAGCTGCCTGGTTCCGGTGCTGCAGGCAGAGGGGGCTACGATCGCCACCATTGAAGGGCTTGCGGGCGAGACTGGACTTCATCCGGTGCAACAGGCCTTTCTTAAATGCGGAGGCGCACAGTGCGGCATCTGCACTCCAGGTATGGTGATGGCAACGGTTCATCTGCTGGGCCACACCCCGGCGCCCACCATGGAGCAGGTGCGCGAAGGCCTGGGTGGCAACCTTTGCCGTTGTACCGGATATACGCGCATATTCAACGCAGTATTGGAAGCAGCGGGTAGCCAGAAATGAGAGCTCGTCCATCCGAGTACGAGTTAGTGGCGCCGGGTAACTTACCCGCCGTGCTCGAATTGCTTGCCAGTGAGCCAGGATCGTGGATGCCGATTGCCGGTGGCACGGAGCTCATGGTGCAGTATGGCGCGGGCAAGCTTGGAGCACGGAAGCTGGTCAGCCTGTGGGGATTGCCCGAATTGAGAAGCATCGAGGGTACGGAGCATGAGGTGCTCATCGGCGCCGGATGCACCTACACCGACCTGAGAAATGACTCCGTGGTGGCGCACCAGTTTCCTTTGCTCGCCCGCGCGGCGTCCTGGACCGGCAGCATCGCCAACCAGAATCGCGGGACCCTTGGCGGCAACATTGTGAATGGTTCACCTGCCGCCGATTCCCTGCCCGCGTTGATGGTCTACGAAGCGGAGCTGCTGCTGGCCTCCTCTCGGGGAACACGCCGGATGCCGTACGTGGACTTTCACACCGGGTATAAGCAGAACAACCTGGCGGCCGACGAAATCATCCGCGCGATTGCGCTCCAACCGCGATTTGCTGCCTATCACTCGTATACCCGCAAGGTCGGCACTCGCAACGCACAAGCCATCGCGAAGCTCTGCCTTGCTGGGCTGGGAAAAATCTCCGGCAACAGGATTGAGGACGTGCGGCTGGCCATTGGCAGCATGGCAGTCACGCCGGTGAGGCTGCGGAGGACAGAAGAAATTCTTCTGGGCAGCCCGTGGAACGCCGCACTGATCAGCGAAGCGCGGCAAACTCTGGAAACAGAGGTTGCTCCTATCGACGACATTCGCTCCAATGCTGCTTACCGGTTGCACGTGGCGGGCAATCTGCTGCAGGAATTTCTCGAGGGTCTGCTCTCGTGAATTCCATACTGGCACGGTGGCACGCTCTTCCCCCGGAGGAGGCAGCGGCCGAGGTTCTCTCCTGCTGCGGCTCATCTGCCTGGGCTCGGAAGTTGACGGCGATGCGTCCCTTCGTAGACGAGAAAAGCCTGTTCGCCGCCGCCAATGAATGCTGGCAGCGTCTGCCCCCGGCGGATTGGCTGGAGGCATTCCGCAGCCATCCTCGCATCGGAGAGCAACATGCGCAGAACAAGACCACAGCAACGTCGGCCGCTTGGTCAAAGTCGGAGCAGAGCCAGATGAAGGACGCCGACGCTGCTATCCTATTGCGCATGCGAGAGGGTCACCGCGAGTACGAAGAGCGCTTTGGAAGGATCTTCATTGTGTGCGCCAGCGGCAGATCGCCGGCGGAACTTTTGCGGAGCCTTGAGCATCGCCTGCAGAATGACCCGGCCCAGGAGCTGCTGGAATCCGCCGCGCAACAGCAGCAGATCATGCAGCTCCGTTTGCGCAAGTGGCTGGGCGCCGCATGAGCCGAATCTCCACCCATGTATTGGACACCGCGCTTGGCCGGCCGGCAGCCGGCATGATGGTCCACCTCGACTATGCAGAGCCGTCGGGGGACTGGCGGGAGATCTCCGCGGTTGCGACCGATGACGATGGCCGCTGTGCCAATCTTCTGCCCTCAGATTACGCTTTCATCCCAGGACAATACCGGTTGAGCTTCGAAACCGGGACCTATCACCAGGCGCAATCAGTCAAAGGGCTGTATCTGACAGTGGACATCACGGTGACCGTGCGTCCCGGCGATACCCATTTGCATGTGCCGTTACTTCTGAGCCCCAATGGTTACACGACCTACAGGGGGAGCTAGCCGGTGATTGCCCTGGCAGAGAATTCCTACGGAAAATCCAGCGTACGCGTCATGAAGGTGAAGCGCGACGGTGCATTGCACACGGTGAAGGAATGGAAAGTCGAGGTGCTGCTCTCCGGCGACTTTGAAACCTGCTTCACCGCTGGCGATAACAGCGCGATTTTGCCCACCGACACGATGAAAAACACGGTGTATTCCCGCGCTCGCGAGAGCAAAGCGGAGTGCATCGAGGATTTTGCCCTGGAGCTGGCTGACTTTTTTCTCAAGCGCAATCCGCAGGTCGAGCGCGTCGAAATCAATATTGCAAGCACCGCTTGGGAGAATGCCCTGGTCGAGGGTAAGGCGCATGCCTCTACATTCATTCGCGGCAGCAGCGAAGCGCAGACTACGGCAGTTACATGTCGTCAGGGGGGAGGGCCTTCGGTTACTTCCGGCCTGGAGAACCTGGTTCTTCTGAAGACAGCTAATTCGGGGTTCGAAGGATATCTGCGCGATTCGCTCACGACTCTGCCTGAAACGGCCGATCGCCTGTTCGGCACCTCAATGCGCACAATGTGGAGATACAAGTCCGCCGCGCTCCCATTCGACCAGTTGCGAAGCAAGCTGCGTGCAGCACTCATCGCAGCATTTGCCGAACACGACAGCAAGTCAGTGCAACACACTCTCTATGCCATGGGCCAGGCAGCGCTCGACGCCGCACCGGAGATCATGGACATCGAGCTGGCCATGCCCAATAAACACTGCCTGCTGGTCGATCTTTCGCGCTTTGGGCAGACAAATCCCAACGAGATTTTTGTGCCTACAGACGAGCCCTACGGCAACATCTTGGCCCGTATCCGCAGAGAAGATTAGAGTATAAGAATGCCGAATAACCTGCGAGAGCAGGCGGACCAAGTGATTGCCCGCTGCCGCTATCTCGCCCAATTTACCGAAGAGCCGGGCCAGATCAAGCGTACCTTTCTTTCCTCCGCCATGCGCGACTGCATGCACGCAGTGCAAGGATGGATGAATGCAGCCGGCATGACAGTCGAGACCGATGCAGCGGGTAATCTCCGCGGACGATATGCCGGAACTACCGGCGCCTGCCTGATGATCGGCTCACACCTTGACAGCGTTCCCAATAGTGGCGCCTTCGATGGCGTGCTGGGCGTGATGGTAGGGCTGGCGTTGGTTGAGGCGCTGAATGGTGAGCAGTTGCCGTTTTCGATCGAGCTCATCGGTTTTTCCGAAGAAGAAGGTGTGCGCTATCGCTTTCCTTTTATCGGCAGCCGGGCGCTGGTTGGACGCCTGGAGCCTGAACTGCTGACACTCCAGGATGACAACGGCATCTCGCTCGCTGGCGCTTTGACTTCATTCGGATTGGACCCGCGGAAGATACCATCCTGCCGGTTGAGTGAGGACGTGGCCGGCTTCCTGGAGTTCCACATCGAACAGGGTATCGTGCTGGAAAGCGAGGACCTCTCGCTCGGCGTGGTGCAAACGATTGCCGGCCAGAACCGGGCGGAAATTACTTTTACCGGCCGGGCCAGTCACGCCGGCACCACCCCGATGCGGCTGCGCAAGGATGCGGTCGCCGGCGCGGCGGAGTGGGTGTGCGAGGTGGAGCGGCTGGCGATGGACACTGGAGGCCTGGTGGCAACGGTCGGCGATCTTCGCACCCATCCAGGCGCCGGAAATATAGTTGCCGGGCAACTGCGTGCCAGCCTGGATGTTCGCCACGCAGACGACGCCATTCGCCACCGGGCGGTAAAGACGTTACTCGCCAAGGCAGAGGCGATTGCCAGCCGGCGCGGCCTCACGGTTACCGCTAGCATGCTGATGGATCAGCCTGCAGTGGCCATGGATCCAGCCATGTGTACGATGGCTTCCGATGCCATTCACGGCTTGGGGATAACACCGCTCTCTATGGTGAGCGGAGCCGGCCACGACGCCATGATTATGGCCGAGCGGGTTCCGGCAACTATGATTTTTCTGCGCAGTCCCGGAGGCATAAGCCATCATCCTGAGGAATCGGTTCGTCCCCAGGATGTAGAGAATGCATTAGCAGCCGGTCTTGCCCTTTTGCGTCACATCTGGAAGGAACAGAGTATTTCGCATGCATAACCTGGGACAAACCCGAAGCGATCGCCAACTCACCCATCTGCTGCAGACTCCGGATACTTTCGTAGGCATGCCGCTGCCCGGGTTTAATTCTGTAACCGTTATTGTGCACGCGGCCCCTGCCATCGGAGCCGCCTTTACCCAGTACACGGCGGAGTTCGAGCCTGGGGGCTCGCTCGGACCAGCCTACGGCCAGCGCTTCCTTTACGTGCTCGAAGGCAGCATCTCCGTGACCCTCGATGGTCAAACGCGCCAGCTCGGACCGGGCGAATATGGCCACGTGCCCAGCAACCAGCAACATAGCGTGAAGTCCTCGGGAAAAAGCCGCGTGGCGGTGATTGAGAAGCCCGCGATATCTCTACTGGATGAAGCCCCGGCGCCTGCCTATTTTGGAAACGAGGCCGCAGTTGTCTCACAGGCTTTGGCCGGAGACGCCGATCTACAAGTAAAACAGTTGCTCCCCACCGTACCCGGCCTGGACTACGCAGTGAACACCATGACTTACCAGCCCGGCGCGGCACTCTCCCTGGTCGAAATCCACGTGATGGAGCACGGGCTGTTAATGCTGGAGGGTGGTGGTATCTATCGGCTCGGGAATAGCTGGTATCCGGTGCAGACGGGAGACTTTATCTGGATGGCGCCCTACTGTCCGCAGTGGTTCGGCGCCCTGGGCAAATCTCCGGCAAAGTACCTGATCTACAAAGACTGGAATCGACATCCCCATGCGCATTGATCGCGAGCGGCTGCTATCTAACCTTGAAACGCTGGCGTCTATTACCGACGGCACCCCACCTGGTATATCCCGGTTGGTGTTTGCTGAAGCAGACCAGAAGGCGCGGATCTGGCTCAAGTCTCAATGCCGCGCGGCGGGGCTGGCGGTGCGCGAAGACCCGGTCGGCAACATGTTCGCCCGCTGGACGGGGGCCCGGCCTGAGTTGGCGGCAATCGGTACCGGGTCTCACATCGACGCCATTCCCCACTCCGGCAAATTCGATGGCACGGTGGGTGTGCTCGGCGGCCTGGAGGCGATTCGCGCATTGCAGCAAAGCGGCTTTGCGCCCCAGCGATCGATCGAGCTGTTGCTCTTTACAGCGGAGGAGCCCACGCGCTTCGGCCTGGGGTGCCTGGGAAGCCGGATGCTGAGCGGCAATCTCGATCCATCCGCAGACGCGCAACTGAAGGATTCGGAGGGCCAAACGCTGGCCCAACTGCGCGCGGCCGCCGGCTTCGATGGTTCTCTCGACCAGGTGCGTTTGCCAGACGGCTATTATGCTGCATTTGTCGAATTGCATATCGAGCAGGGACCGATGCTGGAGAAAGAGGGTTTGGCCGCGGGCATCGTGACCAGTATCGCCGCGCCGGCTGCCTTGCGCATCACGGTAGAAGGCGAAGGAGGCCATGCCGGCGGGGTACTGATGCCCGACCGCAAGGATGCCTTTTGCGCCGCCGCGGAGATTGTGCTCGCGGTTGAGCAAAGCGCGCTGGCCACCGGCGCGATTGACACCTGCGGTACGGTGGGCAAGTGTCACATCTTTCCCGGAGCCGTGAACAGTATTCCCAGCCGGGTGGACATGGAAGTCGATATCCGGGACACCGACGAGCAGCGCAGGAATGGGGTGCTGCGGGAGATAGAGCGGGCCTGCACTCGAGTGGCCGCTAAGCGAAATGTCCAGGTGCGGGTTACGCCGATCAACGCCGATGCGCCCGCCGCTTGTTCCCCGCGCATCATTGAGGCCGCGGTGCGAGCTGCGACGGAAAATGGGCTCGCCTACAAGAAGATGGTCAGCCGCGCCTATCACGACTCTTTGTTTATGGCTCGGATTGCTCCGGTAGGGATGGTGTTCATCCCGTGCCGTGGCGGAGTGAGTCATCGTCCGGACGAATACTCTGCTCCGCAAGAGATCGAGAACGGCGTCAGGGTTTTGGCTTCCACTCTGGCAGACTTGTCGATGCTGGAGGGCTGAACCCGGTCAGAGTGGTACGTGGGTAAAGCTGGTTTCTGGAAAACAGCTCTTCACGGGTGAAGAGTTGGTGCGAGTGGAAGAGTGGATTACCAGGACACTATGCCTGGCCTTCCACATCCGGCATCACCAGGTAAAGCAATAGAAGGCCTACAACCGCAAACATGTGCTGCGCGGCCACCTCGCCGCTCCACTCCTTCGATTGCCACATCAAAAACCACTCATTGCCCACACTCAAGAACGCAACCAGCCACATGAGCATGCTGAGTGAAAGCGCCACCACTCCCAGTTTTTTTAATCCATTGAATGTCGCTGCGCTGGTTCGCAAATGAGTGATCAGGCGAAATCCAGCCACCCACAACAAAACGCCGGTCAACGTCTCCCAGCAAACAATAGACACAAAAAACAGCACAGGAATCGCAGGCGAGTGGATGGCACGCCACATGCCATGGTTGCCGGGATAGGTCGTGTCCATCAGCAGAACGTGGCGCACAAACGTCAGGTTGGAGTTGTAATCGTTGGTGTTGTTAAACACCACCAGGGCGTAATAAAAACCTAGCGCAAACAGCAACAACGCCTTTGAGAGACGAATCGTCATCATTTTCCTCCTGCAGCAAAGCTAGAAAAATAGGCCTGAAGAGCAGCAATCGTCTGGTCGTCATATTCAGGGCTGCCGGCCATTTTGCTCTGCGGGTTAAGCGCCTGCGGATTGCGAACGTACCGGGCAAAGAATTCGGGGCTCGTCTTCGCCATCGCGCCCAGCACAGGCCACGGAATGGATGCCATTTGGCCGCCCTCAGCGCCCATATTGTGACAACGGAAACAGTTCTGCCTGGCGATCAAATACCCATCCATGACCGGCGAACCCGAAGCGAAGTCGCCACGCGCTGCAATCGAGCCGAAGACCTCGCGCTCGTCGCGGAACGCGAGGCGTACAACCCTGAAAGGAATCTGCGCCTCGTCGCTGTGCGCAAGCACTTTGAACGATGGAACAAAATCCGGGTTTGAGACCACGTAAGGACCCAGCTCACCACCGTCGTGCGTTTTCGGCCAGCCCTCCTGCGCTTTGCCATCCACCTTCAGCACCAACACAGGGTGGTGCGCCGAAAGATACGCGGCCGGGTAGCTGCTGCGATAGCCGTCTGCGCATATTGCCACCACCATGTCCGCTTTCGGATCAAAGGAACGCCGCAACTCTTCCAGCGGGACGCCACTGACCCGCACGGGCGCAGGAAAATTAGAGTCGCCGGAAGTAGTGAAGCTGACCTGGGGGAAACGCAGTAAATCCTGGTAGGAGATGAATTGCCCTGTCCCCACCTCGAGGTCGGTCGGAGCCTGCCGATTGTGCGTTGGCACAGCAAACAACCACGTGCCGGCGGCAAGGAGAACGGCAAGGACTGGTTTCATTGGCACATACTAACAAGTGATATAGATTACGAACACATGAGTGCTGAGAAACGGTTGCTGGAACTCGGGATTGTTCTACCCCAACCACCCGCGCCCGGTGGCAATTATCAATCCGCCAAAGCCGTAGGAAATCTGCTCTATCTCGCGGGCGCGATCTCTAGCAACGGCAGCGGGGTGATCGCCGGTACGGCGGGCGCCGATCGCAGCGTGGCCGAGGGCTATGCCGCCGCTCGCGCTTGCGCCTTGACCCAACTCTCCGTGCTTAAGCACACGCTGGGATCGCTCGATAAGATACAACAGATTGTCAGCGTGAATGGCTACGTCAACGCGGTCGCGGGATTTCCCGATTCTCCCGCTGTCATCAACGGGGCGTCCGATTTGTTGCTGGAAGTGTTCGGCGAACCGGGCCGCCACGTGCGCGCCGCCGTTGGCGTGAGCGCCTTGCCGCGCAACGCCCTGGTTGAGCTGCAGATGATCGTAGCGATATGAATTGTCATCCCGACCGAACCCGGATTTCCTGCCTCGCGCTGCCGGCAAGTAACACGTGTGCGGTTTTCCTTAAAGAAAACCGCATGCAGTTCATCGAAGCCACGGGTCTCCACAGGAAATCCGGGGAAGTGGAGGGACATGGCCGAACACCGGTTGACTGCTGAACCCACTCACTCGCGCTGGAACCGCGCTCTTGAACCGCGGCTGACGATCTCTTCCGGAGACACCGTGCACATGAGCTGCCTCGACGCCAGCGGCGGCCAGGTCACGCCGAGTTCCACCGTGGAGGATTTTCTGGCCATCGACCGGAATCGGATTCATGCCCTGACCGGCCCCATCCGCATCGACGGCGCCCACCCCGGCGACGTGCTGGAGATCGAGATCCTGCAAGTGGAGCACCTGGGCTGGGGCTGGACGAGCGTGATCCCCGGACTCGGTTTCCTCAAGGATCAGTTTCGCGACCCGTATCTGTTCCACTGGGCACTCGATCCCGAGGTAAGCCGTTCGCTAGGAACGGCCGTAGTGCCTCTGCGTCCTTTTTGCGGAGTGATGGGAGTTGCTCCAGCAGAAGATGGCGAGTTCCGAACCCGCCCCCCGGGCCCCTTCGGCGGCAACATGGACGTGCGCGAGCTATGTGCCGGCGCCACGCTTTATCTTCCGGTGCTGAACCCCGGAGCGCTGTTTTCTGCCGGAGACGCGCACGCCGCGCAAGGCGATGGCGAGGTCTGCATTAACGGCATCGAGTGCCCGGCAGAAGTGACTCTGCGTTTTCGGGTCCACCGCCACCAGCCGCTGTCCGGGCCTTTTCTTGAGTCTGCCGAATCACGCAACCCGGATGCACCCCAGGACGCGTGGATCGTGGTCGAGTCTGCTCCCGACGCAATGCAGGCCGCCCGTGCAGCGACCGAGCGCATGGTGGAACTGCTGATCGCCAAGTGGTCGTTTGCACCCGTCCACGCTTACTTGCTATGCAGCGTCGCGATGAAGCTGCGCATAAGCCAGGTGGTGAACGAACCGATGATCACGGTCTGCGCCGCCATGCCCAAATGCGTGCTGCCCACGCGAAAGATATTTTGAGCGCCGTCTTTATCCATCATGCTGATCAATGACCCCGCCACCGTAGCCGAACTGCGCGAACTCTATCCGCGTTACGAACAAGCCCTCGTTTCCAACGACGTAGAGACCCTCATCGGCATGTTCTGGGCTTCACCGTATGTGGCGCGTTTCGGCCCCAGCGAAAGCCTGTACGGGATCGAGGAGATCGAGGCGTTTCGCAAAGGCCGTTCTCCGGCCAACCTGGCGCGCACCATCACACGGCTCGAGATCGTCACGTTTGGCAAGGACTTTGCCAGCATCACGGTAGCCTTCGAGCGCGATGTCGCGGGCCAAGTCACGCGCGGCCGCCAAAGCCAGACCTGGGCCCGTCTTCCCGAGGGATGGCGCATCGTTTTCGCACATGTTTCCATGCTTGTTTGAGTGCACCATGCACGGTACAGAAGTTATGGTTACGTCTAAGCGCATTTTTGCTTGGCTCCGCCATCGACTTTGGGCTATCCTCTAGCAACGCAGATCCTCTTTCCCGGTTGTGTTTTTGGGCTGTCACCCTGTCGTGACCTTTCTGGTTGCACCGACCGCGTCGTCGCTTAAAGAAAAAATTTAGAGTCCGGTCCCAGCTTCTCTCTTCACGCGAGGCATATCCGAGATGTATCTGAATTCCAGAAAGCTTTTTCCCGCATTCGTGTTTGTGTTCTCACTTGTCCTGTCGCAGCCCCCGGCAATGCAGGCACAACAAACTCTGGGCGGCATCACAGGAACAGTGGTCGACCCCGCTGGCAGCGCCGTTCCCGGCGTCAACGTGAAGGCCACCTCGGAAGACACCGGGCTTGAGCGCAGCGCGAAGACCAATGCCCAGGGCAGCTACCAACTGAACGATCTTCCGATCGGCAAATACACCGTGTCCTTCACCCTGGAAGGGTTCTCCAATGCGCGCTATCCGGGCATCCTGGTGCAGGCGGACCGCACCGTTTCGTTGCCGGCGCAGCTGGCCGTCGGTACGGTAGCGGACTCGGTGGAAGTCGACGTAAATCCACTCCTCAACGCCGTCGATACCACCAACGGTTATGTTCTCGACAAATCTCAGATTGAATCGATTCCCCTGCCGACCGGCAGCTTTACCGGACTCGCAATCCTCACGCCAGGGGTCAATGCTGAGTTGCCAGGTGGCACGGGTGTCAACTCCGGCCTGGGCAACGCCCCTATCTGGGCCAACGGTGAGCGCGACACCAGCAACAGCTTTCTGCTGAACGGCGTCGATGCCAGCAACTTGTTCAACGGCAAAAGTACCAGCCAGGTAGCCTCGGACCGTGTGACGCCAAGCACCGGCGTGGGGAATACGGGCGGCGGCGGCGTGATTCAGTCCAGCGCCTCGGTCTACCTCTCCATCGGCAACTCGCTTCCCTCCCCTGCTCCGGAGACGATCCAGGAGGCACGGGTCAACGCATCCATGTATGATGCCCAACAGGGGGCAACCAGCGGGGCACACATCGACCTCAGCACCACTTCAGGGACGAACAATTATCACGGAAATCTTTATCTGCACCGTGCCACCAACTGGCTCAACGCGGCGCCCTTCTTCTTCAACCAGGACCAGGCTGTTCCAGCGGAAGATAAGAACCCACAGCTCCACCGATATACGCTTGGCGGCACTGTAGGCGGCCCCATCATCAAAGACAAGCTTTTTGGTTTTGTGGCTTATCAGCATCTCCACGTCAGCGATGCGGAGATCGGTGACTCCTTCCTCGACGTACCGGTTGGGCTGACGGACGATCGCAGTCCACAAGCTCTGGCCGCGATCGCGAATAGCTCCTTCGGCGATGGTTCGGTGCCTGGCGCGATCGATCCGGTCGCGCTCGCCTTATTCAATTCGCCTGCGGTCAAGGGCGAACCCGGCAAATGGCTTATCCCGAATGCCATACCCGGCATCACGCTGGATCCAGCACATATTTTCAACGCCTTCATCCCAGGAACGGCTTACTTTATCGGCGACCAGGCAGTCGCGAATCTGGACTACAACGCGACTGCAAAGGACACACTCGCACTCAAGTACTACTATCAGCACGATCCCACCGTCGCTCCTTATGCCTACTCCAACGTGCCCGGCTTCACGCAAAAACTGGATGCTGGATCTCAGGTCTTTTCTATCAACAACACCTATCTGATCAAATCCAACCTCAGCACCCAGGAAACCCTGGGCTTCTTGCGGGAAAAGATCTACAACACCAATGACCAGGCCTTTGGACCGTCGAGCATCCCTGGGGGAAGTTATCCGAGTGCCTCGATCGACACCTTCGGATCGAACTACTTTCCTGGAATTTCGATCATTCATGTGCTCGGCGACAGCAAGGTGTCGGGGATTGGCGACACTCTGAACATCGGTCCAGGAGCGGGCGCACAGGGATCGCTCACTGGCGTTTTCCAAAACCGGCTGCAGCCTTCCGGCAACGCACTATGGACGAAGGGAAAACACACCATTGGTTTCGGCGGCAGTTACAGCTTTACCCAGCTCAACACGGCTGATCGCCGGGCGGGAATTGGCAGTGTCGCAAGCGCTGACTTCGGACAGTTTTTGCAGGGGGCTGTCACTCCCGACGATGATTACAACGTCACCACTTTTCTACAAGGTGACGCCAATCGTTATTTCAGGGCCAATCAGCTCGGGCTGTTTCTGCAGGACAAGTTCCAGATTAAGCCCAACCTCACACTGACCGGGGGCATCCGCTACGATTGGGACGGCGGCCTTTCTGAGAAGTACGGACGCCTCTTCAATTTTGATCCCTCGAAGTACTCTTATATCTCGGCAACGGGTCCGCTTCCAGCCGGCGAGACGCCGGGAACACTCGGCCCTGACCAAAGCGGCTTCATCATCGCCGGAAACAATAAGAACGGAACCGCAGGGGTAAGCAAAACCACCCTCACCGGGCGCCAGTGGGGTTTTGCTCCGCGACTGGGCGCAGCGTGGGAACCAACAAGATTTAACAACAAAGTGGTGATCCGGGCGGGAATGGGTATGTACTACGATCGCGGAGAACTGTTCAGCTACTTTTCCCCTGGCTATGCCATCGGGCTGGTCACTGGAGGACCGTTCGGCGCCAATCAACAGGTTCCTTTCGTGACCGCTCAGAGCTGCGCCACCGCAAGCTACTACCAAGGCTACATTCCTACTTGCGCGGGAGGCACAGCAGGCTCTCTCGAGTTTCCCTACGGCAATGTACAAAGCGCCGCCCCCACCAATCCCAAGGCGTCGGATTTCTCGAAGTATCTGCCCAACGCGGCTGCCATTGCCAACGGCGCGCAACCCGTCTCGCTGGGTGTTTACGACCGGGCAAACAAACTTCCTTACTCGATCAATTACACCCTGGATATTCAGTGGCAGCCGCGCAACGACTTAGCTTTTGATTTTGGCTATGTCGGCAACCTGGGCCGTCATGAGGTGATCCCGGTACCGTTCAATCAACCCCACATCGCTGCGCCGGGCAACGCTGTCCACTCGCAAAATTACTCTTACGGTTACACACCTGAGGATGCCAACGGAAACTTTATTACCCTGGGAGATGGGACGACCGCGCATGCTCAACTTTGAGGGCGGCAACATCGACCTTCGTGTTCCCTATACTGGGTACGCAGCTGAGTCCATCACGTATAAAGCGGCCGGCGTTGGCGCTTACAATGCCCTGCAGGCTCACGTCGAGAAGCGCATGAGCCATGGCTTCCAGGTAGGCGCGTCTTACACCTACTCTCATTCGCTCGACGAGCAGAGTGGAATCGGCCTGTTCTACAACGGCAACAACCCGCTCAACCTCCGCGATGGTTACGCCTCTTCTGACTTCGATCGCACCCATGTCTTTAACTTTAACTATGTCTACCGTGCGCCGGACTTCTTCGGCAAAGACACGTTCAAGGGCCGCGTGACGGACGGTTGGTCGCTGGTCGGCCTGACCGTCCTGCAGAGCGGACAGCCATACAGCGTCGTCGATTTTAGCGGCGCCGTGGGCAGCCTCTACTACAGCGTCTACGATGGCATCACCAACCCAATCGTGCCTTTGAACTACTCCGCTTGTTCGCCGAAGAAAGCTGAGACCGGGCACTCCGGAGCTTTCGGAGTGAACTACCTCCCCGCCCTCAACCCGCAATGCTTCACGGTTCCCCTGGTCACTTCGTCCAGCCCTCTGGCTTCCGCGGTCCCCGCCGGGGATACCGTCGAGACCAGCTTTACCACCGGCCAGCGCAATATCTTCCGCCAGGCCTCGCAAAAACGGGCGGATATTTCGCTGGTCAAGATGACCAATATCACCGAACGCTACAACCTCAAGTACACCTTTGACGTGTACAACCTGACCAACACCACCAGCTTCGATATCCCGGGCAATGAGGTTTTTCAGAATCAATATTTCGACCAATTCCCAAGCGCCGGCCAAACCGCTTTACCGACCGGATGCAACTCCTCAGGAGAGCAGACCAACAGCAGCTTCTATAACTGCCCCGCAGGCCTTGGCTATGTCACCCACGCCATCGGCAGCCCACGGCAGATACAGATGTCGCTGCAGTTGACGTTCTAGATTGATCGACGTTAAGTAAGAGCCGGATGGCGTAGTTAGCCATCCGGCTCTTTTGTTTTGTTCAGAGATGCCTACCCTGCGGCATTCTCGAAAAACATTTCCAAGAGACCGACTCGAGGCTTCTACGGCTTGCCTTCGACTGAACTGGCGGGGTCGTAGTATTCGCGCCAGGAAGCGATCTTTCCTCCGACCAGATCGACGATGATGGCGTCATGCGAGGTCCCGCGTTTTCCGTCTTTTTTCCGGGTGACGGCCCAATCCCACTCGATCGCCACCTTTCTGCCATCAGGGGATGCAAAGACATTCTTGATGTTGACGTGCAGGTCGCTAAAGTCTTTGAAGTAGTCCTTCATCGAAGCCGGCATTTCGCCGGCAGGCGTGTTTCCTTCCGGTGAGATCAATACCGCGGTGGGGAGCCAGTCGGACGCAGCAAGGGTGAAATCCTGCTTCTCCCATGCGCGGGCCTGACGCTCCACCAGTTGCTTGACGGAAGTTTGCTGCGCCATGCCGAGCGCGGAAAACAGCAGGGTGGCTACTAAGAACAAGCTCTTGCTTCGATTCAATTTCCCCCCTCATTTAGCGCGTGATCGTAACCGGCAACATTGCCGGAGCGGCCTGGTTAAACCTCGACTGGAGTTCTTCCGCACTGGTGAATAGCTTGCCCTCTACATGGCGCGCGGGCAGGTTAAACACTAGCGGCGAAGCGACAAAGGGATAGGGAGCGAGCCGAAAGTGGCGCTCCCCTAAAGGCTCAACCGCAACCGCGGTTTCACCACCGTCGCGCAGAGATAGCGGTGTAGCAAACTTGCAGGTTTTTGAAAGTCGACACAACTCAACAACGACAGGTTGTCCATTGCCTGCAGCAATCGAAAATGATCTTCCACCACTGCGGTGGACGTTCCTTCCGTAGCGAGCCGATCCTGCAATTGTTGCTGGAACTCCAACTGGCGAGTGAGGAACGCATCGAGTAGCGGAAGCTGCTGCGGTTGAATCGTGCTGCGATCCGCACGAGCGGTGAGCAGGTTGTAGGTGTGCATGGATACCAGCAGAGCGGCGTACGCATCCGCTTCGGCCACCATGCGGACCGCACGCTCGCGTACCGCCAGGTAATCGGCGAGGTCTATCTCTTCAAATGCTGAATATTTCCCCACCAGCTCCACGGAAAAAGCGCTTGGTTTCCCCTGCCGAGTAATCTGGGGCTGTTGATCCCGCGCAGCCCAGCCGTCGTCATGGGCGTTGATGCCGCGCAGCACACGCTCGCGCGGCTCAGGCGGCGGAAAAAGATCGTTCCCCCATTTTTCGGCGAAGGCTCCGGCCAGGTGTGCATGGTCGACATGGGTCACCAACCACCACCCGGTTTCAGTTTCCAGACGAAGCATGGCTCAAGTCTCCTATTCTTCCGTCATTGTGCGCGCCGATTCATGCCAGTTGTGCAGGAAATACCACTCCAAAAACATGACTGCGAAGAAGAAGGCAAAACCCAGCACAGTAGCCGCGAGAACCAGTGCAAAAAGATAGTCCGTTTGCAGTTGCGAGCTGGCGTACAAAATGGAGTAGCCCAGACCTCCTTCGCCCACCCTGCTGGAACCGGCAAACAGTTCGCCGGTAATCGCACCGATAACGGAAATGCCCGCCGCAATGCGGATACCGACGAACAACGAAGGCACGGCATGCGGCAGACGAAGCCGGGTAAGGATCTGCAGCCGCGAAGCATTGTGCATGAGGAAGAGATGGACCAGGTTCGGCTCCACGCTGATCAGTCCCTGGGTGGCATTGGCAATAATCGGCGCCAGGCAGATGATGAAGGCGACAAGTGTAACGGACAATGTTCCTGGGCCCACCCACATAAGGATCAGCGGAGCCACGGCAAGGATCGGCACAGTCTGCAGCAGGATGGTGTAGGGATAGAACATGCGCCGTATCCAGCGGAATTGCGCAAAGACCAAAGCAATGAGCAAACCCACAACGATACTTGCCGCCAGGCCGCCTGCCGCCTCTTCCGAGGTAATGGCCAGCGATGCCACCAGCGATGGGAAACGGGCGACCACCGCTCTGCCCACTGCAATCGGCGTGGGCAGCATGTAAGGAGGCAGATGCAGCAGCAGGTCAAGCCCCTGCCACAACAGCAGCAGCCCGGCGAAGACAGCGAGCGCATTCAGCAGGGTGATGGAGTACTTCTTCATGCGCTATGCACTCCGCGAAGAGCTCTCGAAACCTCGGTCACGAACGACTCGAACTGCGGACTTTCGCGGGTGACGCTGGTTCGCGGAAAAGGCAGAGGGATCTTGATTTCGTGCGCGATACGGCCCGGCGATGGGGCCAGAACAATAATGCGCGTGGAAAGGAAGACCGCTTCGGCGACAGAATGGGTGACGAAGACGGCAGTCCAATTCTGTTCCGCACGCAGCCGGAGCAATTCCTCGTTGAGCCGATCGCGGGTCATCTCGTCCAGCGCGCCGAAGGGCTCATCCATCAGCAACAAGCGCGGTGTCGTGGCCAGCGCCCGCGCCACCGAGACACGCATCTTCATCCCACCCGAGAGCTGACGTGGATACGCCCGCGCCACGTGGGAAAGGCCCACCAACTCGATCAGCGACTCTACTTTTTGTTTCCTGCTTTCACGGCTTACATGCTCCAACTCCAGGCCCAGCCCAACATTCCTGCTGACCGTGCGCCAGGGCAAAAGAGTCGCATCCTGAAAGATGTAGGAGATGGTCTTGCGCGCCTGCACCGGGGTCTGGCCATCGACCAGAATGCTGCCGGAGCCAGGGCTGGTGAGACCGGAGATGAGTTTGAGCAGAGTGGATTTGCCACAACCGGAAGGACCGATCAGGCTGACAAACTCGCCCTTGTCGATGACCAGATCGATTTGCTCGAGCACCGGTGGGCTGCTGCCATAACTTTTGCTTACGTTCGAAAGCGTCAGCATACGGGCAGTTCCAGGCGCGAGGGATGCTGCGCATCATGCAACACCATCTGGGTCGAGCGCTGCCAGTTCCAGGAATCCGCAAGCCAGGGCTGCACCTCGGTCGATGGGTTCCGGTCGTACAACGGGAAGGCGCTGCTGGCCACTTCCAGGCGAATCGCGTCGCCCGCGGCAAAGACACATGAGGTTGGGTCAAGCGAAAACTCCCAGCGCTGAATGAAATCCGCGCGGTACCCGGAGTCGCGGAAGAGATAGGAAGAACGCGCGATGCCGATGCAAACAAAATCGGCTTGCCCGCTGGGGCGCAGTCTAACCAGCTTGCCGGTGAAATCGGCATGCGCAGCGGAGGTGACACAGTAAAGCGTGAGCTGCGGCGATCCCAGCACATGCACCGGTTCCTGCAAGGGAGCGCTGGTATAGACCAGTAGATTGTTGCCCAATTCGAGCTGGGCCTGATTGGCCGGGCCGATACCGGGAGCAGCCACCGGAACTTCAGGATCATAGACAAATACATCGCGCGGGTTTTCGGAATAGGGAGTCAGGAACTGCAGTCGGAAAGTGCGCCATCGCCTTTGCGCGAGTCAGCGCGGCCTCCGCTATGAAGATAGAGAGCCAGGATCTCCTGGGGAAAGCTCTCCGTCTCGAACCAGCGATTGACGCCCAACGCAAAGTGACGGATGCGCGGTTCCAGGTCGAACTCGCCACTCTGCTTGAGCCAGTGATTGAACCAACGCAGCAGTAGCGAATCAGTATCGAGCAGTGCCTCGGGGCCGAGGTTCTGATCTCCGATCAGTTCGCCCCACGGAATGTGGACCCACGGACCGGCAACCAGGTATTGGTTATCCGTCTGCGCCGCTAAGGCAAGAAAGCCGGCCACGCTCCCCGACAGGTAAGTATCGAACCAGCCAGAGAGGTGCAATGCGGGCACCTTAATCTGCTTCAGCGATTCGCTTACGTCCAGGGCCGACCAGTATGGTCCCGGCAAAGGATGCGTGAACCAATCCTGCACGTAGCCCGGCATTCCTTCATGCTGCAACTGGGGATGCAATCCATAGGGCGTGACCAGCGGCTGGCTGCGCAGATCGGCCCATGCTTTCTCCAGGCCATCGCTGGCCGCACGCAGTTTGCGCCGCCGGGCATCCGCTTTCATCATCTGCAAACCCCAACCAAGGCTTGAGGCGAGCCGCAGAGCGCCCTGGTGATAGAACCAACCGTGATAGAGGTCGCACGCAGTCTGCGCGGGCGCGATACAGACAAGTCCTTCCGGCTGTTCGGCCGCCGCAAGCAGCTGCGTCATTCCCTGATACGAAAACCCATACATCCCCACACTGCCGTTCGACTCGCTACGCGTTCGCAGCCAGCGAATGGTTTCTGCGCCATCGCGCCCTTCGTTGCGAAAAGGATAAAACTCGCCTTCGGAATCGCCGCGGCCCCGCACATCCTGGATCACGACGTTGTAACCGTGGGCGGCAAACCAGACCGGGTGTGCGTACACCACGGTCGACGCAATGTCCCTTCCATAGGGTTGACGCATCAGCAAGGTAGGGTGCGGCCCCGGCCCAGCAGGATAATAATGATCGGACACCAGCACGACGCCATCCGACAGAGTGAACTGCTGTGCGCGTTCCAGACGAACGCCCGAGCCACAATCAATCATCGTTCAGGGCCTATGCCAGTTCTCGTACGCGGCCATGGCAGTCAGTGCGGCCGCGAGTTTGTTCGCCGCTTCTTCAATCCAGAGCGTTCCCTTCTCCGCACTGGCCGGATTGGGATCGCCCATCACTCCGCTGGGCGCTATATCCCGAGTGAGCCAGGCAAACGTTGCTGCAGCATTCTCCGGGCGCAACAGCTCAGGCTTGGTTACATCCGCGATGTAGTTCACGGTGTACTCGCTGGTGTGGACCAGCTCGGGAACAGCGCTCAGCAGAAATGAGGTCTCGACTTCGCCTGCGTGAAAGCCATAGGTACGCTCTTGCTCCCCCAACCCGGTGAATGCAGCGCCCCCGGAGCCAAACAGCGAAAAAACACGCAGCCCAAACTCTGCTCGCAGATCGCGCGCCATCACATCCACCAGCGAAGAGTTGCCCCCATGGGTGTTGTAGAGCACCAGCTTCTTGAAGCCGGAGGCAGCAATGCTGGAACCAAGATCGCGTACCACAGCCATGAAGGTCGATGCGGATACGGATAGCGTTCCCGGAAAACCGATATGCTCGTTGCTCTTGCCGTAGCACACGGCGGGCAGCGCATAGACTGATAGGTCATGCGGCAGCCGCGCCATCGCAGCGCCCAGAAGAATGCTGTTGATCAGCGTGTCGGTGGCCAAAGGAAGATGCGGCCCATGCTGCTCAATGGCCGCCGTGGGCAGCACCAGTACCGTCGTGTCTCGAGCAAGCGCGTCTACCTGCTTCCAGGTGAGATAGGCGAAGTTACGGTTATCCGGAATCCAGCTCTTCACGATAGGGGCGCTCCGACGGAGTGGCGCTCGAAGGTGACCATTTTTCCAGGATTCAGCAGCCCCTTGCCGTCGTACTTGTACTTCGCCAGCAGTTGCACATTGTCGCTGCGGTATCGGCCTCCCCCTTCGACGTTGTTCACGTGCGGGTTGGCCACGCTCACCCCAATCTCGCGGCAGTAGTCGATCATCTCGTTCAACCGTTCTTCGGTGCTGAACCGGACTACAGGAATGGATCCTGGCACCACCACGCCCTGCCCATTCTTCATAAACTCAATGTGAAACAAGAACTCGTCGCCAAAGCGCTGCTTGAGGCGGGCAAACTGGCTGCGAGCGGCAACCGCATCGAAGCCGCATTGCAGATAGGTGTATTCAGGATCGAACTTCATCGCCCACAGCGTGGTGTGATTCCAGGTGTAGTCAGAGAGCAGAGGCAACGTACGCAAGCCCGCGTAAGGGGCGGAAAAAGTCACGACACCGCCAGCCTCGCGAGCTGCCTGCTCGAGGCTCGTCCGTTGATCCTCAGCGATCATAAGAAATATCAGCGCCTTCCCCACTGGGGCGAGCGTGTGCACAGGGGTGAAGAAGGAGGGTATCGGCCATTCGAACGTTGTCACCAACCGCTTGTTCCATTCCTCTGACTTTGCAATGCGCTCACTGAAATCAAAAGCCTGATCGAAGGTATCGAAGGCAACGGCACATTGCGCCCACTCCACGCTGGCCGCCAGCGCCAGCCAGATACGAGTGATGATGCCATTGGTGCCCCAGGCATGCAGAATCTCGTGAATCGCCTCGCCTTCGTGATGGACTACCCGAGGTGAGTCTTCCATGGTGACCACATCCAGCGCGCGCACCGTGGCAAAATCACGCAGGCCGCCGTGCGCCACGGATCCGATGCCTCCCGACCCACCGCCGAGAAAGCCGCCGACCGTGGCTTTCACGACAGTGGATGGATAGCAGCGCAGTTCCCATCCCGTCTTGCGCGCTTCCGCTTCGAGCACCCCCAGGCGCACCCCTGGCTGGACTACCGCAACTCCATCGTCCGCGATCGACTCAATCTGATCCATGCGCGAGAGATCGAGAAGCACTCCTCCATGGAGAGGCACTGCCTGGCCGTAATTCCCTGTCCCAGCACCACGCGGCGTGACCGGAATGTCGTTGGCATAACAAAACCCGAGAACATCCTGAATTTCCGTGACCGTCAGGGGATGAACAACCACATCAGCCGTCTTGCCATCAAGCTGCTTGCGCAGCACCGGCGAGTACCAATAGAAGTCACGCGACAACCGATTCACGACCTGGCCCACAGTCGATACGCGCGCAGGATCGCCCAGGATGGAGGCCAGGGACACTTCAAGCGGCGTGGTCATGCAGTCTCCTTACGGGTGCCCCAGGTGGCAAATGCCGCGAGCATCCGCGGGTCGGTAAACAGGGTGTAGCAGAGTTCACGCAGGACGGGCCCGGTTACGATGCATTGCATGTCGCTGCGCCGGGCCAGTTCTTCCGCCGGTATCTGAATCTGGCGGCAATGCCGGTTCGCATCTTCGATCGTGGCCCCATAGACCACCCGGTCGAGACCCGCCCATAAGGCGTTGGCCATGCACATAGGACAAGGTTCGCAGGTTGAATAAAGTGTATATCCCTGGAGCGAATAACTCTTGCGTTTTTTGCATGCCAGGCGCACGGTGCGCAGCTCGGCGTGGGAGGATGGGTCGTTTTCGACGGCCACCGCGTTACGCGCCCGCATGAGCGTCTCTCCGCTCCGGCTGTCTACAATCAGGGCGCCGAAGGGTACGGGCCGGGCGGTGCGGAAGCTGAGGGCGGTAAATTTGACCAGCGATTTAAGGCGATCTTCGTCCGATTGCTCAACGTTCATGCGGCAGTGTAAATCATTTTCACTGCGCATTGGCTGCATGGTATACGTGAACCAGCATGTCCCCTCTGACCCCACTCCAAACGCCCTTGTCTTCGCGTGATCCGGTGGCATACGCCGAGGAAGCGTTCGCGCGCGCCAACAGCAATGCGGGCCGAAACGTGTATCTCGCGATGGAGCAGCAACGTACGCTCGAAGAAGCAGAAGCGCTCAACGCTCGTTTTCCAAAGCGTCCGCTGCTCTTCGGAGTTCCCATCGCGATCAAGGATTGTTTCAACGTTGCGGGCTATCCCACGACCTGCGGCTCACGCTTCTATGCGGCTCAAAACGGATTCGCACCAACCGACTCAGCCGTGGTTGCGCGGCTGCGCCAGGCCGGCGCCGTGATCATGGGCAAGACCCATTTGCACCAGCTGGCGTACGGCATCACCGGCGAGAACAGCGAATACGGCAATTGCGTTCAGCCCCGCGATCCGGCATGGCTCACCGGAGGCTCCTCCAGCGGGAGCGCGGCCAGCGTACAGGAGGGCTCGGCAGTGGCCGCGATCGGAACCGATACCGGGGGATCCATCCGTGTCCCTGCAGCTCTCTGCGGGTTGGCCGGCTATCGCTCTACGCTAGGCCTCAGTGGTGCTCGGATGTGGGACGGTGGGACGCATCTGGCGGTCTCCTTCGACACCATAGGCTGGCTGTTCCGCGACCTGCGCGATGGACCTGCTCTGGCCGCTGCATTGTTTGGGCTGGAGCCGGCCGCACCGCCGCAAAGCGTAAGCATCGCGGCCGTGGGAGATTCCTTTCTACATGACTGCGAACCAGCGGTGCTCGAGGTCTACCGCGATTGCAAGACAGAGTTGCGGCGGAGCGGCGCGCACATCCATGACTTCGAGCCTGATTTCTGGAACGACTCGCGGGAGATTTTCTTCGGCATCCAGGCACACGAAGCCTCCGCCCTGCACCGTGGAAACTTTGACCACTTTGAGCGCCCGATCGCAGAACGGCTTGCCCAGGGAGCCTTGCTCTCCGATGCCACGGTTGCGGATTTGCGCCGGCGCCATGCCGCATTTCGTCAACGGATGGATGAGTTACTGCAACAGCATGATTTTCTGATGCTGCCCTGTGCTCCGATGAGCGCACTGCCGAATGGCGCGGATCACTCGGTCACCCGGCCGAAAATTTTGCGCTATACCACACCGGCCAGCCTGGCCGGTACGCCCGCAGTGGTGCTGGCAAAGCCCGGAGGCGGAGTGCAGTTGATTGCCGCGCGAGGCAGCGACGCCCGCCTGCTCGCCTTCGCCGCCAGTCCTGGGGGAGAGATGAATCTCTTGCGAGCAATGGCCGCTTGTTCCCTCGGCGTCTGCCTGCTGCTCGGGGGCTGCCGAAAGCAGCCAGCAGCGAGTGGGCTGACGCCGGTGAGTCTGCAAACCGACTGGTATCCCCAACCCGAGCACGGTGGCTTTTATGACGCGCTCCTTCGTGGCTACTACAAAGACGAAGGCCTGGACGTCACCATTCTCCCTGGAGGTCCTTACGTCAACTCCGATCAGCAGGTATCCGTAGGCGCGGCACAGTTCGAGATGGCCTCCTCCGATCATGTTCTGCAGGCCATAGGAAACGGAGTACCCCTGGTGGCGGTGGCTGCGACCATGCAGCACGATCCGCAAGCCATCATGGTGCACCAGAATTCTCCCGTTCATGGCTTTCAGGATTTGGATGGTCACGCAGTCGCGATCCGCCTGGGAGCATCGACGTGGTTCGATTTTTTGGTCAAGCGTTATCAGCTGAAAACTGTCCGGGAGATTCCGGCAACCTACAGCGTGGCCAATTTCCTTCAGGATCCGGGATACATTCAACAGATCTTCGTCACCTCTGAACCATTCTTTGTCCGCCAGGCGGGAGTTCCGATCCGCACCATGTTAATCAGCGACACGGGCTACAACCCATATCGTGTGATGGCAACGTCACAGTCGTTTGTGCAACAGCATCCGGACATCGTTGAAAAATTTGTCCGCGCCTCGCTGCGTGGCTGGCACGATTACCTGGTCCACCCCGAAGACGTCAATGCGGCGATTGCCAAGTTAAATCCGGCGATGAGTGTGGCGCAGATGAAGTTTAGCTACGAGGGGTTGCGGGACCAGCACTTCATCACTGGCGAAGGAGATAGCCTGGGCCGCTTTGATCCGGCCCGCTGGAACAGCATGTATCAGCAACTTCTCGACCTGAAGGTAATCCAGAAGCCCTTCGATCCCGCCATTGCCTACACCCTGCAATTCATACCCGCGGCTCACTAAACAGCTGTTCGCAGCTTCCTCTTAGTCGCAACGAAGCGCGATCATAGGGTCTATTTGTGTCGCTCGACGGGCGGGAATGAAGCAGGCGAACAAGGCAATGCCTGCCAGCAATACAGAAACCGCGCTCAACGTGATTGGATCGCCAGGCCCAACCTCGAATAACAGACTGCGGATCGCACGAGACAGCGCCAGAGAACCAGCGAGGCCGATTCCAACTCCCACACCGACCAGGAGAAGGCCTTCCCGCAGAATCAGCTGGACCACGTTCGCTCGGCTGGCACCTATAGCCATCCGAATTCCAATCTCCTTGGTGCGCTGGGCTACTGAGTAATGCATCACAGCAAAGATACCTGCTCCCGCAAGCGCCAGCGCGACTACCGCAAATAAGCTCAGTAGTAGCGTCTGGAAGCGGCGCGAAGCGGTTTGCTCTTGAAGCCGTGCTCCCAGCGTGGTTACGTCCGTCAAGACCGCGGTGTTATCGAACGACCTGATCGCATCGCGCAGAACTCCCACAGTCGCATCGGTGCGCACCACCAAGTTCTCGGTATCATCCAGCGATTGGGCCTGCGCCTCATAGATCTGCGCGATCGGTAAGCGTTCCAGGCCACTGCTGTGCATATCCTTTACAACGCCGACAACTCGCACCCAGTCGTCATTCCGCCCGCGCGGGTCAAATCCTTTGATCCCTTTCCCTATGGGATCGTCGCCACGCCAGTAACGGCGCGCCAGGGTCTCATTGATGATCACCACTGGCGTGGCGTTTTTTGTGTCCTGATCATTGAAGAAGCGGCCCCTAACCAAGGGCACACCCAGCGCCTGAAAGTAGTCACCGCTAATAGTCGCCCATTTCATGGTCGTCCACTGCTCCCGCGACTCCAGTGGGCGCCCTTGCACCGCGCGAAGCCCAAATTTCGCATCATCGCCCGTGAAGAACATTGTGCTGATCGCGCCGGCTGCTCTCACTCCCGGCAAACGACCGATGCGAGTCATCGCTTCTCGATAGAGCGTTGCGCGCTGATCGCTCGGAAGCGCGTTACCGAACCGAAGCGTGGCAGCCAGCACGCGATAGGTGCGGAATCCAGGATCGACCGACTGCATGGCCACAAAACTACGGACCAGCAGACCGGCCCCCGTAAGCAAGACAACCGCGAGTGCAACTTGCGCTACGACGAAAACCCGGCGCATCCCGCGCGAATCGACTCCGCTAGTCTGTTGCCGGTTGCTCACCTGTTGTGAAATCTGCATCGCTGGCGCGAGTCCGAACAACAATCCGGTTGCGAGGGACAGACCAAAACTAAATATCAACACGGGCCCATCAATGTGCGCCTCTCCCAGCCGGGCGATCCCGTGTGGAGCCAGGGCAACCAATGCGCGAATGCTCATGGCCGCAAATGGCAGACCCAAAGCTCCCGCGAGGCAGGATAGCAGCATACTCTCCGTCACCAATTGCCGAAGGATGCGCCCTTTGCCCGCGCCAAGCGCGGTCCGTAATGCGATCTCCTGCCTGCGGACTGCGCCTCGTGCGAGCAGCAGGTTCGCGACGTTCGCACAAGCGATCAACAATACCAGGAAGACTGCTCCAGAAAGGATTCCGAGCATGAATGGAACGTTTTTGCCGTGGATCTGTGCCGCGAGCGGTACAAGGCGGACGCCCTGGTTTGGGTTGGCACTCGGAAATTCCGCTGTAAGTTCTTGGTTGATAATATCCATTTCCGCGCGCGCCTGATCAAGCGTAACGCCGGGCCGGAGTCGCGCGAGAACGGGACCGAAACCACTACCTCGTTCGCTTCGCCGGGCCGACCAGTTCGGTAGCGCACCGGCTGGGGCCCAAAGAAGAGTTTCTTCTGAAGGGAAATCGAAATTTTCCGGCATGACCCCGACGACTTGAAAGTCAACACCGCTCAACTCCACCGTTCGGCCAATGACATCCGGCGAAGCGCCAAACCGCGTTCGCCACAAACGGTCGCTCAGCACGACTTCGTGTGCGTCTGGGTCATCTGGGTTAAACGCACGGCCCAGCATAGGGCGACGCCCCAATAGACCGAAGAAATCGCCATAGACCAACGCATGCTCGATCCAATCGGACTGTCCCTTCACAGTAAGCGATGCATCGGCCTCTCTGTAGCTGGCCAGTTTTTCAAGTGTTCGAGTCCGTTTCTTCCAATCTTCGAAATTTGGCACGCTAGCGTTGTTCTCAAGGGAACCGTTCAGCTTACTGGTGGCCCATAGCATCGTGATGCGATCCGGCTCAAGGTAAGGAAGTGCGCGCAGCAGTACTGCGTGAACTACGCTGAAAATCGCGGTGCTCGCACCACTCGCCAACGCCACCGATAGCAGCGCCACTGCGGTTACACCCGGATTCGAGCGCAGACCCCGCGCCCCGTAGCGAAGATCCTGCAGGATGGTTTCAAGCCAGACGACAATGTTGGCCTCGTAGGAAGTGGAACGCGCGACAGTGGTGTTTCCGAAGCGCCGGACCGCATCCGCCCGTGCTTCTTCAGGGCTCATACCTGCGGCGACATTATCGGCAGTTCGCGCGTTAATGTGATAACGCAGTTCTTCTTCAATTTCATCGCTGACCCTTGCAGGTCGAAAGACATTAGTCAGACGGTCTAACCACCCCACTTTTCCTCCTCTACGAAAACTGCAGGATGCGAGCCACTGCGCCCGTCAACGCGGCCCAATTCTGCTCTTCATCTGCCAACTGCCTCCGACCCGCAGCCGTGATGGAGTAATAACGGGCGCGGCGATTATTCTCTGACACACCCCATTCGGAACGCAGCCAGCCTGACTGTGTCATACGGTGCAACGCTGGATAGAGCGAGCCCTCTTCTAACCGAAGGATTTCCTCTGAGACCTGTTCGATGTGGAGCGTGATCCCGTAACCGTGCATTCGCCCTCGGGAAGCGAGTGTCTTGAGCACCAGGAGGTCAAGTGTGCCTTGCAGGCGGTCGTTGGTGTGCTTGCGCATGATCTCCCATAGCCAGCTATGGAACGATTGTGTGTCCAAACCGCTTTCGATGTCAAGCCATCTTGTAACTCCAGTCTTGGCGGTGAAGTCCCCTCTTATCTCAGGCGCATGGAGCGCATTGAACTCGGAAGCTTATCGCATCCAGCCGGACACCGGCCTTCTTATCCAATCTAAAGCCCGAGAGCTATCAACGAATGACGCCACGGCTGAAGCCCTGCTCTTCCAGGAATGAGTTCTCACGCAGGCAGTAAAGCCTTCATGCCTGGCGTGCCTTCACGGCATACCCTTCCTCTAGAGTTTTCCTGCACCTTAACCCCCGAACAAAGAGCTTTAGTCTAGCGACTCTCCTGTGCCCCTCGCCACGCCCCACCCCGCCATGAGCAGCAGAAGTATGTAAACGACCTGCATCGCCAACCGAACCGGCACACTGGGCATGTGTAAGCCGCCAACGTACTTATTCGCGGCATAAACGTTGGCGGGAAAAACAGCAATCATTAACAACGCAAGGCAGGCGGAGGCCGCACGGGTGAAAGCAGGCAGCAGCAGACCTACGGCGCCGGCCAACTCCAACGCCCCGCTCACTAGAACCAGCTGCGAATGGTAAGGAAAGAAGGCTGGAATAATCATCGCCATCAGCGCTGTGCGGGTAAAGTGCGCAGTCCCCGAAATCAGCAGAGGCAGCGCTACCACCACGCGCAGGATCCACTGCACCCAGCCAAACGAAAACAGCCCCTTGCGCCCCCATAGGAAATAGCAGGCAACGGTACTGATCGAAACAACCGTCGTGATTAGATAAACCATCTCGCCCCCGTCAGTGATCATATCCGCCGAGGGTCACTGGGCACGCTGTCTTACGGATGCGAAGTGGGGGGCCGAAGAGATGCCGATATCAGAGGTCTGTCTCTCTCGACATAGATCCGATAGGCCCTAACCCCAGACTCTGCGGGAGGAAAGCTTCGATCTGCATACAACACGTAATGGCTGGCGAGCTCCTGCTGAAACAGCGGCCACGAAGCGAGCTTGCTGTAGCCGTGCCCATTGGGATACAGTCCAGTGCTAACCACAACCACCTGCGGAGTGTGCCTTTGGAACTGCTGCCAGAAGGTACCGCGCACGTCGCGGATGACTCGCTGCCGGTTTGATCCAAAAATAAGGTAGTCATAGAAGAGCCCTGTGGACTGCACCAGCTGCATCCGGTAAAGCGTCGCATCGCAGTCTGCCGGGGTATCGATGCATTGCACACGGCCAGACAGCGCGCCTCCGCCCAGTTGATTCAAATCCGCAGCCAGGGAGTCGGAAAACTTGGGATCCCAAACCTTATGGACAGAGCGGTGCACATAGATCGGCGCCAGGATCGCCGCAAACCCAACGCCGGCTACCGCCAGGGTGCGAACCATTCGCTGGGCTCGCAGAGCAGTGATCATTTGCAATCCAGCCCATAGGAAAAGAAATGCCAGCATCGGATAGCGATGGTAAGGAAATGCCCTTCCCTGGGCAAGGTAGGATGCGATTCCGAACAGAATTCCGGCGACCAGTAGCTTGCCCTCCCAGTTCCACCAATCCCGTTTCATCACCGCGATCGCTAATGCAATGAGCGCAATTGTCTTTACCGAGGCGGTTGCCGTAAACCTCAGCAGCACTGGCCACGAAACACGTCCGAGACTCTGGTAAAACGGTAACTCCACATGCAGCAGGTACCAGAAAGAACCAAGAGAGCCGTGGGAGATCAGGAAAGCAACGACCACCGCAATTGGAGTCATCAAGCCAAGCAGCGCGTAGAGTAATGGCCTTAACACCGGTTCGCCCATGCGCTTCCACCTGATCGCGGCCGGCAGCAAAAGCAGCAGCATGAACGGAAGAGGCATAGGCTTGATCGTTGCCGCTATCCCCCCGCAGAGTCCGAAGACAAGCATCGGCCACTTGCGGCGGCTGCGAAAGGCTTCGAAGAGAAACGCGTACGCGCATAAAAGCAGCACGGCGATGATGAAGTCCCGCTGGCCCTCCTGTCCTGCCCCGTCTCTGCCGTGGTACAGGATGAACAGCGTCGCAGCAAAGAACCCAGCCAGCGAGTCGTAAGGCCGCGCAATGACGATCATGGCTGCGACAGCAATGCCCATCAGACTAAAGTCAAAGGCCCGCCACGCGCCGGATCCTCCGCCAAGAGTGTGCATGACACTCCAGTTCACCAGGTAGGTCCCCGGCATATTGATCTCGAGAATGTCGCGGTAGGGGGCGAATCCATGATCCATCAGAAAGCAGAGGTAGTGCAGCTGAGCGGGATCATTCACCTGCTTCCAATGTGCCGTGCGAACCGCGAAGAATCCAATGCACAAAAGAAAATACAGGGTAAGGACGATTCTGAGACGTGAAGATCCGGGACCCCTCGCCCGGATCTTGCGCAGCCAATCTTTACTTGCAAATCGAAGAGCTGAATTGGTAGCAGGGGGAAAAGCTAAAGAGCTTTTGCCATCAATCATTTCACTGTGGACCTTGTGGTTGGCGTTACGAATTCACGTTCCGGAGCGATCGCTTGCTCCAGCAGACAGACCGCACCTTCTGGGGCAGAGCCGCCGATAATTTTTAAGACGTGAAGTTGACCCTGGGAGCTTACCGATGGCGTCTAATGACGCTCAATTTGCCGAACCTGCCACGGCAAGCAACTAACGTCAGCGCGATGCATCGTGCGGTTCGTAAAAGTTTCTAGATTTTTACCAGGCCGAGGATATGCCAATGAATGGCGAACCAGCAGACCACGACACAGGCCGCTGCAACCAACGAATACTTGACCCTGCTGATCTTCCGCAAGGTGGTATCGCGCCAAATGCGAATCGCCGAGATGACAGGACCCAGGCTGAACGCAATCGCCACCGCGGTCAGGATATTGAGCAGCACAAAATATTTATCCCACGCGGAGGTGGGAGGCATAGCGTCCTCCCCGCCAAGCACAAGAATGGAAATGCCAAGCGGAACCAGCAGCACCACCCATAAGCCGGCCGCCACTTGCGTCGTCAGTGGCAGCCAACGAGTTCCAGGCTGAGACGCCAAAGAAGGCCGGCGGCGCTGAATCAGTTTTCTGCCCAGCCGGATCAGGGGAGCAAGAACTACCAGCACCAACACCGCCAGGCTGGCGCCCACCGCTGCCAGCACCGGCCCTTCATGCTCGTACCAGGGCACCCGCTGTGCCTGAACGCCGGGAAAATCATAAGCCAGACGGACAACTCGACCACCCTGGCCGCGAATAGCGAATACTCTCCGCTGACCGTCCGTCTCCTGCCAAAGATCTTTTTCGATCGGTTTCCACTTGACTGGATGATGACGCAGATCCTTGATGTCCTCGATGTGCAGGACGCCCTCTTTATCGACCGTTGCGGTGGTTTGCGAAAGCATAGAGAGCAGCTTCAGTTTGCCGCTCTCTCCTCTCCTGGTCGATTGATACACACCCTCGATGTCCTCTAACTCCTTTCTGGGAAGAACGACGAACGATTGCCTGGTTTGGCCAGGAAAGTACCGGTCGGTGAACATATCGATGAGTTCCGGTCTCGTCCTTTCGCCGCCGCCGGCAGAATTGTAGGAGATGAAGAGCAATAGCTTTTGCGAAGGTTCGAGCATAAAAAGGCTGTGAAATGCGACCAGATCACCCTCGTGACCGATCCAGCGCAGATTATTTCGCCACACTTGATAAAAGCCCATGCCGATCGGCGGCAACTGATCGCTGGCGCGAAATTGAGGGGTCCACATCGCCGCCAGCGTTTCCGGCCTGAGAATCCGGCTGCCGTCCAGTTCGCCCCCGTTCAATAGCGCCTGGCCGAAGCGGCCCATATCCGCAGCGGTCGAAGAGACGCCGCCGGCAGGCGCCGGGTTAAAAATCTCAAAGCCAATCGGATGCTTCTGTGTATCTGTGGGGTAACCTTCGGACGGTAACCTCAGCAGCAACGCCGGAGGAGGCTGGTAGAAGGTCGAGTGCACCATCTTGAGCGGCACAAAAATGTGTTGTTCCACATACTGCTCGAACGGCTGCCCGCTCACTCGCTGCACGATGTAGCCGGCGAGTCCCACCCCATAATTCGAGTAGGCCGGAATCGTACCAGGAGCGAATATTCTTTTCGGCTGGTTGCGCATGAGAAAGTCGCGCAAGCTTACTGTCTGCTTCGGATTCGTAACAATAATGTCGCGGTATACTTCTTCGAATCCGCCGCTGTGCGTCATCAGATTGCGCAACGTAATGGGCCGTGAGAATGCCGGGCGAATCTGAAAGTCGAGGTAGTGGTTTACGTCGCTATCAAGGTCGAGTTTTCCCTGCTCTGCCAGTTGCATAACAGAAACCCAGGTAAATAGCTTCGATATCGATGCCAGACGAAAGATGGTGGTGGCCGGGTCGACCGGCCTCTTGCTCTTCAGATCCGCAAATCCGTAACCCTTTTCGAGCAGCACCTCGCCATTCTGCATAACCAGCACCGAAGCCCCGGCTACGTCGGAACGTTCCAGCTGCAGGGGCACAATTCCGTCAAGGAAAGGCGCCAGATCAGACGCTTCGAGGGCATGAGGACCCGCCGTTGCATCCGTTTTTGCGTCCCCTTGCTGCGCGTGAGCAGGTGGCCCAGGGGGTAGGTCGGGGGCTTGTGCCGAAGCCCCGGAGGACACCAGTAGTAACCAGCAAACGACAGCCAATCCGCGCATTGACGGAACTCCAGCCAGGGGGGTAGCGAGGATTCTAGCAGGATGAAAAACGGCTCCGGCGTGCTAGTGTTTTGTTGCATGGCTACGGCAAGACAGAATGGCAAACGGGCTGCCAAATCTGCTGGATCACCTCCAGCGGAGGGCAATGGAGGGCGGCCAGTTGCGGTGGCAACCTCCTCGTACGTGAATATTATCGAAGCCCTGCTGGAAAACGGATCGATGTCACGCTCCGAGCTGGCAAGCTCGATCGGGCTCAGCCGGTCCGCCTTGACGGAGATGAGCCGGGTCCTCATTCAACATCAGTTCGTTGAGGAATCCCCCGCTGTGATTGACAAGCAGCGGAAGGGCCGGCCTTCTATCATGCTGTCGTTGAATGCCCGGTACGGATATTTTGTAGGCGTGGGCCTTACGGAAGACCCTCCGCTCATGGCGTTGACCGATTGTCATGGAAACGTTTTAGCGGAGCAGGAGATCGGCATGGTGATGGAGCCAGAAGCCATCGCTGCTGCCATTGCGCGAGGGATCCCTCATCTCACGCATGCTTCGAAAATTTCCAGTGAGAAAGTCGTGGGCATCGGGGTTGCGCTCTCCGGGCACGTGGACCATGCCAAGGGTATGTGTCTGCATTCAAATCTCCTCGGCTGGCATAACGTGCCCATTGCAAAAATCGTAGAACGTGTCACCGGGATGCCGACCTACATTGACAACGACGCGCACGCCGTGGCGTTGGGGCAGAAGTTGTTCGGCCTGGCGCGCGAGCTCAAGAGCTTCATGGTCGTCATGCTGGGCAAGAAAATCGGTGGCGGCAGCTACATGCAGGGCCGTTTGTATCGCGGGCACACTGGCGCCGCGGGTGAAATCGGCCATTGCACCGTAGCCCCCGGGGGGCCCCGCTGCGAGTGCGGAAAAGAGGGCTGCGTGGATGTATTTGCCTCCAGTTCAGCCCTGCTCAGAAGAGCCGCGGAGCTTGACCTGCGGGTGAACGCGATCGGCGAGCTTGAGGCTTTGGCTGCGAAGGGAGAGCCAAAGGCGATCGAACTGCTTTCCCACGCTGGTTCGGCTCTCGGTCTGGCGGTCGCGAACTCGATTCAAATGAACAATCCCGAACTGGTACTCTTCGCCGATCTGGTTGGCTTCGGCGACGGGGTCTTTACCGCCAGTGCGCGGCAGGCCATTGAAAGCAACATCATGCCTCACCTGCTTTCCACCACCCGTCTGGAATTCAAGTCCGTCGAGATGGACTTCCTGGTGCGCGGCGCCGCCAGCATCGCCGCCCATCAGTTCCTGATCGAGCGCGCAGGTTAGTGCAGGGTAAGCGCTTCGCTCCGCAAGAACAACATTTCCAGGAAAGAGTATCCACACAGAGATCTCTCCACTGCGCTGCGCTTCGGTCGAGATGACAAAGGGGAGGGCGGTCATGGCCCCAAGCGCTATGCGCCAGTCGAGATGACAAAGGTAGGCGATCCTTCCAGGGGGCTTGGTTGCTGAACAGGAGCCGTCCTCGGTTCGGCAACCTCGCTGGAAGCGACCCTCTCCCCTTTGTCATCTCGACCGAAGCGCAGCGCAGTGGAGAGATCTCTGTGTGGATACTCCTTCCTGGAAATGTTTTTCTTGCAAGCGAAGCGTAGTGGAGGCCTTTTCGGCCCAGCTATTGCAGGGCCTTCACCACCGCCGCGAAGAACGGCACATCGTCTATGGGACTCAAGGCAGCGTCTGGTTTAGGCCGCGCGCTCAGCACCACAATCACCACTTTTTGCCTCGGATTGATGTACATATGCTGGCCAAAGATGCCCCGCGCCTCGAACGCGCCGCGATGAATCGGGTCCCCTGCGGGAATGGGCCACCATAAGTATCCATAGTCAACCGGTTTTCCCCCGATCGTCTGCGGGCTTCCAGCCTGCGCAAACCATCCCGCAGGCACGATCTGCTCCCCGTCGATAAAGCCATCCCGCTGCACCAGCAAGCCCAGGCGTCCGTAATCCCGCAAGGTGGCGCCGAGGCCACTGCCGGCCAGCCCCATGCCACCAGGAGACTCCACCCACCAGGTAGCATCCTGCTCCATGCCGAGCGGTGACCAAAGCGTCTCAGAAAGATAGGTCGCGAGCGGCTTATGGGTCGCTGCTTCGAGCAATGCTCCCACCACAAACGACTCGCCTGTGCTGTAGTTCCAGATCGAGCCCGGCGGACCCACCCTGGAGCGGCCATTCATATAGTCCAGGATGCTTCCCGGCTTTTCCTCCAACTGGATATCCAACAGCTTTCTGCGGTCGGAGCGCGGGTCGGTATAGGTCTCATCCCATTTCACGCCCGACGCCATTTGCAGGATATTGCGAATGCTCACACCCTCGTAAGCACCACCCTTGAGCTGCGGAAGGTAGCGGGTCAAGGGATCATCCAGGCTCGAGATCAACCCCTGCTTGAGCGCGGCGCCAACCAGGGTCGAGGAAATCGATTTGGCCATGGAGAACGAAATCCAGCGCGAAGACGGCCCGGCACCGAGTTCATAATCCTCCAGAACCATCTTGCCGTCTTTGAGAATGAGCAGGCCGGCGACCCGATTGTCCGCGAGGTAGTCAAAAAGGTCGTACTCGGCTCCGCGGGACTGAAAGCGCACATTCTTCAATTGCGTCGTGGCTAGCGGGATGGGCTGGACTGTTTTGCCGCGCAGCACCCGGTTGACCGGAAACAAGGCGTCGCCATGCTCAAAGGTAACGACTTGTACCCCGGGAAGCATGGTGCCATCAAACACCTGGCGTGCCCCCGCAGGCTGCTGCGCCGCCACCGCGGCTCCCCCCAACAGGAGCAGGGGGCCAACAAGGTACACCGGCGAATGTGGGATCATGGCTGCGAGTCTAAATGACGACCCCGGATTACCCTACGACGCTATGGAAATACCGCCTCCCAACGCCCCAGCTAATATAGACACGTATGCAGGGATCAAACACAGGTGTAGCAACGAACACGGATTCCCTCCGGTCTAGTCTGAACTACGAGCCACAAGAGCTGGGCTTCGGAACCAGCGGACGGCGGGGCAAAGTCGTGGACCTGACGCAACTCGAGGTCTACCTCAACGCGCTGGCAGAGCTCCAATACCTGCAGTCGCTATCCCTCTCCGAGGGCGGAATCCAGCAGGGTGACCCCTTCTATTTCGCCTATGACCTCCGCCCCAGTTCAAGCGAGTTCGTGAGCCAGGAACAAGGCCGAGGGCAGATTGCCCAAGCCATCACGGCCGCCATCGTCGATGCCGGGATGAAGGCGGTCAACCTGGGCCCGATTCCTACTCCGGCGCTGGCCAGCTATGCCTTGTCCCGCGCCAAAGGCAGCATCATGGTGACCGGCAGTCACATCCCTTTCGACCGCAACGGATACAAGACCAACAGCAGCCGGGGTGAATTGCTCAAGGAACAAGAGGCGCCCATCAACGAGCGGGTAAGACTGGTGCGCAAGAGACTCTATGAGCAGCCCTGGGATCAATCGCGATTTGACCAGCGGGGCATGCTCAAGAGCGGTCAGCAGCCGCTTCCCGAGGAACAGGGAGAGGCGCGTGCCGCTTACATCGACAGGTTCACTCGTTTCTTTGCCGGGTTATCACTTAAAGGAAAGCGCATTCTCGTCTACCAGCATTCCGCCGTCGGACGCGATTTGCTGGTCGAGATCCTGGAGCAACTGGGTGCGGAAGCAGTGAAGGGCGGGCGCAGCGAGACCTTCGTTCCCATTGACACAGAAAATATCGACGCCGCGCAACTGGCCGTGATCCAAGCCCTGGCCGATGAAGCCGCCGGCGGCGGACCACTCGACGCGGTTGTCTCCACCGACGGCGACAGCGACCGCCCCCTGGTTTTGGGAGTGGATGCAAAGACTGGCCGGGTGCAATTTTTTGGTGGGGACCTCTTAGGCATGGTGGTGGCTTCATACCTGCAAGCCGACGCGGTGGTCGTCCCTATCAGCTGCAACGACGCCATCGATCGGGGACCGCTGGCCCCAGTGGTTGAGCCCAAGACGCGGATCGGTTCGCCCTTTGTGATCGCCGGCATGGAGGCTGCGCTGGCTAAGGGGAAAAACCGCGTTTGCGGATGGGAGCCCAATGGCGGCTTTCTGACCGGCTCGCCGATTTCCCGTAACGGAGCCATCCTGTCTCCGCTGCTCACCAGGGACGCCGGCCTGCCCATCCTGGGCGCTCTGTTCGCGGCGGAGCAAAGTGGCCTCTCACTGATTGACCTCTTCTCCCGTTTGCCAAAGCGTTTCAGCCGCGCGGCCCTGCTCAAACAATTTCCGCGAGCGACTGCGCTGAAGATTGTCGGGAGGTTTTCGCCTCCGGCCGAGGCGCTAGAGATCCAAAAAGATCTGGCACAATTCTTTACGCCGGCATTGGGCTTCGCCGCTATCGACCGGGTGGATTACACCGACGGAGTGCGTATCCTTTTTGCCAACGGCGAGGTGGCCCACGTGCGGCCTTCGGGAAACGCGGATGAGCTGCGGATATACGCGGTCGCCGACACGCAGAGCCGCGCCGATGCCATGGCTGCCATGGGAATCGAAGAGCCGGTCGGTATCCTGCGCCGCATGGAGAAGGCCGTTCATGGCTGATCTGGACGTACTCACCTTACGCGGCGTGGTGCAGCATTACGATTGGGGCGGCCACAACTTTATCCCTGATCTTTTGGGGATTGAGAATGCAACCCGCCGACCCTATGCCGAACTGTGGATAGGCGCGCACGCCAAGGCGCCCTCCTTGGTTGAAACGGAGAGTGGCCAGGAACCTCTCGACCATTTCATCGCAAAAGCACCCGAAGCCATTCTCGGCCCGGCTGTGTGCACCCAGTTCAACTGCCGGCTTCCTTACCTGTTCAAAATTCTGGACGTGCATAAAATGCTCTCCATCCAGGCGCACCCTACCCTCGTGCAAGCGAAGCAGGGCTTTGCGCGAGAGAACGCCGAGGGCGTGCCCATCGACGCCGGCAACAGGAACTACAAAGACGACAACCACAAGCCGGAAGTCGGTGTGGCGCTCACCGATTTCTGGATGCTGCATGGTTTCAGACCGCTGGAACAGATTGCCGAAACCCTCGATCGCACGGTAGAACTCGGTCCGCTCATGCCTGCGTTTGGTCAGCGCCTGAAGGCTGCCGGCCACGATCATGAGACGCGGCGCGGCTTGCTTCGCGAGCTCTACAGCAACGTCATGACCATGCCCCAGGAGCAGGTGGATATTCTGCTCAATGAGCTGCTCGCGAGGCTGCGGGAGAAGGCTCCCACAGGCAAAGAGAGCCCGGATTACTGGGCACTACGGGCGGCGGAACATTTTCCCTTGCCCGGCGGCCATCGCGATCGCGGCATCTTCAGCGTCTATCTGCTCAACCTGGTGCATCTGCAGCCGGGACAAGGCACCTTCCAGCCTGCCGGCGTTTTGCACGCATACCTTGAGGGCGTAAATGTTGAGTTGATGGCCAACTCCGACAACGTACTACGCGGAGGGCTCACCACCAAACACGTCGATGTACCGGAATTGCTGAAAATTCTTACCTTCGAGGGCGGCACTCCAGAGGTCTTCAGCGGCATCCAGTTGAGTGCTGAGCAAAGGATTTATCGTACCCCAGCGGAAGAGTTTGAGCTGAGCCGCATCGCGCTCTCGCCACGCGGCCGTTATGCCGGCGAGGCCACGTACGGCCCGAAGGCCCTGATCGTATTGCAAGGTTCCGGCACTCTAACGTCTGCTGGAAAGAGCAAATCGCTCCACCGGGGCTCGATCGCGTTCGCGCCCAGCGGTGCGCAATTTGTACTCGAAACAAGTGCTGACGATCTAGTGGTCTTTCAGGCCGGGCTTCCCATGCACGCCCGCGGCGCTGCCTGAGGACCACGGCTGACGCCCCGTTCAACGGAAAACGGCCATGCAATTAAACGTTCCCCCCGACTTGAAATGCTTATCCAGAAGCGTCTTTCCAGTGGCGGTTATACGGACGCCGAAGAAAGCTGGACCGATGAGGAACGTCAAGCGCTATCCGCTTATATCGAGGAAGGGCTAAAGACCGACCGAACCCGGCAGGCGTAGTCTGACCCCACGCAATACCCGTCTATCCAGACACGACTGAAAGAAATGACCTTCCCACGTTGACCGGGAGCCTCAATATTTCGGAACTGGATGACTTTGACTTGCTCGTCAACACCTATCGGGCAAGATTGCTTCGGCTGGTGACCCTTTCTACGGGCGATCACGATCTTGCCGAGACAATTGTTCAGGACTGTTTTCTAAAAGCGTACCGGGCTCGAGAGAGTTTTCGCGGTGACTGCAGTGTGAGCACCTGGCTGTTTACGATCGCCTTGAATGTGACACGTGATTATCAGCGCCTGCAAAAACCGCATTTTTGGAAAAGCGCCAGTCTCACCGATGTGAAGCTGACCGGCGACCAATCTTCGCTCACCAGCCCGGAACCGTCACCGGAAACGCGCCTGTTGGCCGGAGAGCAAGCCGGCCGTGTCCAATTGGCATTGAAGTCTCTGTCCCCAAAGCAACGGCTCGTCTTCATCATGCGTTTCATCGATGAAATGGAACTACAGGAAATTTCAGCCATCACGGGTATGCCGCTAAGCACCGTGAAGACCCACATTCGACGGGCCATGAAGGCGGTTCGCAATCGATTGCGAGGAGGGCCATGAAGCCGGCCTTAGGACAAAGCGCTTAGACGAATTTCCTTACTTAAGTAACTGGGCAATCAAGATCATGTAGTCTCAGCCGCAAAGTCCCCCGTCACACCAGTCAGATTAACCCGGTTCACAACCCATCGCGGTCTGATCAGGAGCGCGAGAAGTGGTTCTCCTCGAGAGAACCGCGAACGGGACTGCCTTTGTCCGCGGCAGTTGTGAAACCACCTGACAATCTACCGGCGGTAGCGCGGCGACGAAGATCCTTGAGGATTCGCGCTGTGCTGGACGCGATTGTTCTTTGGCACCTCTTGCCTGCCCATTTTTCAAAACGAGGTTGTTGATGATCAGGCGCAAGGAATTTCTGTCGTCTCTATGCTGTGCAGCGGTTTCGGCCGGCTTGGTATTCATCTTATCCACCGGTATTGAGGTCAAGGCCGGCGCCCCGGCAGCGAAAGATCCCGGAGTTCGTGCCGGTGGCCCTTGCGCCGGAACTCCGCTTGCCAGCCTCACCGCGGATCAACTTGCGTTCTTTCAGGACGGATTGACTCGCTTCGTTGCGGTCGATTCTGTGCGCGGAACCATACCCGGGGAGACCGACTCCGGCCTGGGGCCAACGTTGAACTCCAATAGTTGCGGAAGCTGCCATTCTCAGCCGGCAACTGGGGGCACAAGCCCAAGCGCGAATCCGCAGATTGCAGCGGCCGGCGACAGTGGCGCTACCAACTCCATCCCGGACTTTATCACCGCCAACGGACCGGTGCGGGAGGCGCGTTTTCCCTTCCTGATAAACCCCAACGGAAGCTTGAGTCAAACGCCGGACGGCGGGGTCCACGGTCTGTTTACGATCGCTGGGCGGACCGACGCTCCCGGCTGCAATATGGCGCAGCCGGACTTTGAGCAAATGGAGAAATTAGGAAACCTGATTTTCCGCATTCCCACGCCACTCTTCGGAGCAGGTTTGATCGAGAACATCCCCGAGGGCACACTCTACGCCAACATGGCCGCGAATGCCGCACTCAAGCAAAGTCTGGGAATATCCGGCCATCCCAATATCAGCGGCAACGATGGAACCATCACTCGTTTCGGCTGGAAAGCGCAGAACAAGTCGGTGGCGATGTTTTCGGGCGAGGCCTATAACGTCGAAATGGGCGTAACCAACGAGCTTTTCCCTGAAGAACGTTCGCTGCCTCCCGCTTCCTGTCTCTTCAATCCCACGCCGGAGGATACGACGAACTTCCCCGCATCGGGCGCGGCGATCCTGAGTGACATTGTTGCCTTTTCAAACTTTATTCGCTTCCTCGCCCCTCCAACGCCCTCCATGGCGGGCATCCCGGGCAGCCCCTCGAAGCAATCGATCGCCAACGGGCAGGCCTTGTTTACCCAGGTCCACTGCAACATGTGTCACACTCCCGCACTGCAAACGGGGACTTCCTCCTTCGCTGCAGGACTGAGCAATCAAAGCGCGGCGCTCTATTCAGATCTGTTGGTGCACCACATGGGCTCGGGACTGGCTGACAATGTTTCTCAAGGGACAGCCGGACCGGACGAATTTCGCACCGCTCCGTTGTGGGGCTTAGGCCAGCGCATTTTCTTTCTTCACGACGGCCGCGCCACACTCTCCAATGGCGGTCTGCTCACGGCGATTCAGTTGCATGCGGGTTCCGGTTCGGAGGCCAACACGGTGATCAATCTGTTTCAGCAATTGAACACTCAACAACAGCAGGATTTGCTGAACTTCCTGCGCTCGCTGTAGCGGTTGGTTGAGGTCGCGGCCTTACTTTGCCTGCGCGAGAAAGGCTTCAACTTCTGCCGAAGCAGGCAGCGAAGGTTGAGCGCCGGCACGGGTAACGGAAATCGCCGCGGCCGCGGCCCCATAGCGAGCTGCTTCGGCAGGGGGCTTTCCCCGGGTGAGGGCGACCGCGAAGGCGGCGTTGAAGCAGTCTCCTGCGGCCGTGGTATCCACGGCGTTTACCGTGAATGCCGGTACCCGCTGGGGAGGGCAATCGCGGCCGGCCAGAAAGACTCCCTGCGAACCCAGCTTGAGGGCCACATTCCGCACCCCCATCGCCAGCAGTTTTTCGGCAGCCTCGGAAGGCTCGATGTTGATCCTTCCCAGCAGCGTCTGCGCCTCGGTTTCATTGGGCGTAAGCCAGGTGGTATGACTGAGCAACAGCTGCGGCAACGGCCGCGCGGGAGCAGGATCAAGCATCAACGGAGTCTTCGCCTCCCATGCCTGGTCCGCCAGGCGCATGACCGCTTCCAGAGGGGTCTCCAGTTGCACCAGAATCATGCTGGCCCTGCGTATCTCCTCCACGTGAGCATCGATCAACCCGGCAGAAACCAGCCGATTCGCTCCCGGGATCACGACGATGGAGTTCTCCCCGCTGCCCGCCCTGGAGATCTGCGCTACGCCGCATGGACCGGCAACGATCTGGACCGAGTGGGTATCAACGCCGGCGGTTTTCAAGCCTGACAGAAGCCGCTCGGTGAAAAGGTCAGTCCCCAGGCACGCAATCATCTCCACTGCCGCACCCAGCTTGGCGACCCCGACCGCCTGATTGGCGCCCTTACCACCGTTGTACACATCGAAGGTATTGCCAAGAATTGTCTCCCCCGGAGCCGGGAGGCGGTCAGCAAATGCGACCAGGTCGATGTTGATGCTACCCACTACCAACAACTTCTTTTGCACGCGCTTCCTCCATCGATCACGCGAGATCAGGTCCTCACGAATCTTAACGTGAGCGAACCGTGGCCCAAAACTCGCCTGCGAATAGCCGGCACGCTCGCTTTAGGGATGCGGGTGGAAGGGGGCCGGAATCGAACCAGCACAAAAAGGTTTTGCAGACCTTTCCCTGACCGCTTGGGTTCCGCGCCACTCGGCCGCTTTTCCGCAGTCACTTTAGGTGCAGCGTCCGGCACACGACTACTGACTTTGAGCGGCTTCGCCGTCCAAGTAACCGCTCGAGTACCTCAGGGCTCCCGTTCAAAGGAAATCCTTGGTGGGAAAAAACGTTCTGATTTGCGTAAAGTGTGACCGAGAACGATACTCTTATTCGCAGGTCTGAGATTGCCAGGAGGCACGATGTTCCAGGGAACCGATAACCGACGCAGAGAGTTTCTTAAGCTTGCCGCATGTAGCCTTGCAGGTCTCACCACTACCTCCGCCCGGGCAATGTACCAGCCGCAGCGAGAGGCTATCCAGCGGCCTGAGTCACCGGACAGCGCACTCAATCTCCTGGCCGAAGGCAACCAGCGCTTCCTGGCGCAGAAGCTCATCTCCTTCAATGAAGATCTGGATATTCTCAAAGCGCACTCGGAGGAACACCAGGAACCATTCGCCGCGGTGCTTTCCTGCGCAGACTCGCGGGTGCCGGTGGAATTGGTTTTCGACCAGAGCATCGGTCATGTCTTTGTGGTGCGCGTGGCCGGCAATGTTGCCACCCCTGACACCATTGCCAGCCTCGAATATGGCGCCGCCGTACTGGGAGTCAAGGCGCTGGTGGTGCTTGGACACACCAACTGCGGGGCAGTCAAGGCGACCATCGCAGGCAAAGCTGTGCCCGGCCAGATCAGCACTCTTTATCAGTACATTCACCCCGCGCTCGCCGGAGCCAATGGCGATCTGACGACCGCCAGCCGGCAAAATGCCATGTTGCAGGCGTCTATCCTGCGCGATACTTCGCCCGTACTGGCTGACCTTGTGAAACAGAAGAAACTGGCGATTCGCGCTGCGATGTACGACGTGGGCAGTGGAAAAGTCACCATGCTCTGATTGTTTCGCGAGCGTCACATATTGCAACAAAACACCGGATGGCCCGCCGGTCTCTTTCCTCATCCGACACCAAAGTTGTAGCTCCTCGGTTCTGTCTGGTAACCAACCAGGCCGATAAGGTATTTGGGATCATAGCCGAATCGATTAACTCACAGTAATCGTTACAATTGCACGTTTCTGTGGAAGCGGATTGGGCTATGCTCGCGCGTACTGCAATGCGGCGATGCGGTACCGAGGGAACCAATGGAAGTAACTTAAATCGACCCGCGTGTCGATACCTTTCAGTATTGCTACCAATTGGGTATGCACCCCCGGCTCGTGGCTGATATACGATTCGCTCTGTCTCATAGCAGAGAACTTCCACAAGACGAAGTTCGCGCTATAAGTCAGCAACAATGCTTTGGATGGGTACTCACGCGCTGGCACTCCCCGTTCCGTAAGTGTTGACAAATTTGTAAGTGCGATCTGAGGACTCCGTATGAGCCGAAATTCCAGGCTGCTGCCAGCCTTTCTGGCGGTCGCCATAGCCCTGCCGATCACGGTACACGCAGCGGCGCTGCCCACGGTAACGACACTTACTCTCTCTTCCCCATCGGTTCCCTGGCACACGCCCGTACGACTCACGGCGCAGGTGACTGCCGGCGGAGCGCCCGTGAGCGCGGGTACAGTCACCTTTTGCGACTTGTCAGGACCTTACACCCGTTGTGAGGACTCAGCCATCGTGGGCAAGGCGCAGATAACGGGCGCAGGCGCGCAGATCAACATCATTCCAGCCATTGGCTCCCACAAATATACGGCGATGTTCAATGGCACGAGTGCCACAACGGGCAGCACATCAGCCGTCCAAACCTTGCTGGTGACTGGCCTTTATCCCACCACGACCGCGATTGCCGCAACCGGCAACCCCAGCGGCTATCAGCTGACAGCCACCGTCGTCGGCTTCGCGAATCAACCGCCAACACTCTCAGGCACTGTGTCTTTTCAGGACACAAGCAACGGCAACTTCGTTCTGGGAACAGCCTCACTCGGCGCCCCTGGCCCGGCTGTCGAGACCTTCGTCCCGGCGACTGGTTCTCCCATCCTTACTGGCAACCAGCCCGCCGCCGGCGCCAGCGCAGACTTCAACGGAGACGGAATACCAGATTTAGCCATCATGGCCTCGTACTCGAACGCCGTCTACATCCTGCTCGGCAATGGAGACGGCACCTTCAAGGTGGCCAATGGCTCACCGATCAACGGAGTTGGAAACACTCCTTGTAGCAGCCAATTCCAAGCTTCAAATTGCTCCATGGCGGTGGGGGACTTTAACCATGATGGTAAGGCCGACCTGGCTGAAACCAGTGACTTCGACAATACCGTGATCATTCTGTTGGGCAATGGAGACGGTACCTTTGCGCCGGCCAGCGGATCCCCGATCACCGTGGGCCATTTCCCTGAAGCAGTAGCAATTGGGGATTTCAATAGCGACGGCGTTCTGGATCTAGCGGTCGCGAATGCCAACGACAACACGGTTAGCATCCTGCTGGGCAATGGAGACGGCACCTTCACCGCAGCCGCCGCGGTTCCCACAGGCGGATTTCCATTTTATTTAGCAGTCGCAGATTTCAACCAGGACGGCGCAGCCGACATAGCCGTATCAAACGAGGCGGATAGCACAGTGAGCGTCCTGCTGGGCAACGGCGACGGCACTTTCAGCCCCGGTTCCCCGATTCCCGGGTTCAACTACAATCCCGCCCAAGTCGTCGCCGCCGACTTCAACGGTGACGGCTATCCCGATCTGGCCGTGGCAGACTTCATTCCCGTCAATCAGAATCCCCCCATTCCCGATCGAATAAGCAACGTGGTTGTCATGCTGGGCAATCCAGACGGTAGCGGTACCTTTACCCCTGCTCCTGGCTCACCGATTACGGTGGGGTTGTACGCCCTTGCCCTGGCTGCCGCAGACTTCAACCAGGATGGCCATACCGATCTCGCTGTCGATAACTATGGCGTGAACACGACTCCCTCAACCCAAACCCTATCCATCCTGATCGGAGACGGAAAAGGCGGCTTCACGCAACCCTTGCCAACGACCCAACTGGGAAACTCACCGAACGAGCTGATAGCGGCAGACTTCAACGGAGATGGCACCACTGACCTGGCGATTCCGAACGTAGGCGAGTTTGACACCACCATCCTGCTGAACGAATTTGCTCAGACAGCTACCGCGAGTGTTTCGAACATCACCGTTGCCGGCACCGCCACACACCTTGTAGACGCTGTTTATGGGGGGAATACTTCCTTCGCCACCAGCACGTCTACCACGGTTCCTTTGCAAGGTTCTCAGGTCAACACCAGTCTGACGCTGGCGGCCAATCCGCCGGAGCAGATGTTGACCATGCCGGTTACGTTTACCGCCCAGTTGGCCTCGCTTTCGAACGAAGCTCCCTTCGCCAACCCAACCGGAACGGTTAGCTTCTTTGATCAGAGTCTCGGTGGCCAGCTGCTGGGAACTGCCGCCATGGGCGCAAACGGGCAGGCGGTCTTTACCACCACCGCCATCGGGCCGGGTACACATGTTATTAGCGCCAGCTATGCCGGAGATACGACCTTCCGGCCCAGCAACTCAAATCAAATAACGGAACAGATTGACGATTTGCTGATCAACCGGCTAGGCAACAACAACACCACTATCCTGCCCGGCACGACGGTCTCTTATAGCCTCCAGTTGACTCCTGCGGTCGCCACCAAGTTCCTCTACACCGTAGGCTTCTCAGCCAGTGGTCTGCCCGCCGGGGCAAGCGCAAGCTTCTCTCCGCCGACGCTGGCAGCGGGCAGTACGACAGCCAAGATCACCATGACGGTGACTACGGCGACCACTTCCTTCAACACGCCGCCATCCCCCTTCGAGCGTCTGCCCCTTGCGCTCGGACTTTTGCTTCCTCTTTTCGGAAGCAAACGAATGCGCACGCGGATGCGGAAGATTCCCCCATTGCTCGGAGTGGCTCTGCTTGCGGTCCTCGGCCTAGCCGCGGTCGCCGGGCTCAGCGGATGCTCGGGTGCGGGCCTTTTCGCAGCGAAAAAGGTTCCCTACGCCATCACGGTGACAGCAACGGAAGGAACACTTCAGCGTTCAACCACGGTGCCCCTTGCGATTCAATAGGCGCGGTGTGGGAGAAGGTATGCATAGATCTTTGGCTTTACTATTTTTTGGGATGATGTTGGGACTCAATCTCCCCAACCTGCATGGCCAGACGTTACCCGGAGGGAGAGATTTCTCCTTGCCGCGTGCCGAGGTTTCGCTCGCCTACAGTCCGACGAATGCGAACGCACCGCCAGGCCATTGTGCTTGCTTTTTCATGAACGGCTTAAGCGCCGAAGGAAACTTTCGCACCTATCGTGCTTACACTACGGTGGTCGATGTCACTGCGGCCCATACCGGCCAGATCCAAAACACTGGTCAACCGTTCTCGATGCTTATGGCGACCGGGGGAATGCGCTTGAACTTCAGGTTTGGACAGCAGCGGCAAGATGGATTTGACGCCTACTACAGGTACAAACCTTTTGTTCAAGGACTGGCGGGTTTTGCCCACGGCTTCGATTCAGCTTTTCCCGACAAAGCAGGATTCATTCAACCCACGGCGAATTCCTTTGCCTTTCTGGTGGGCGCGGGGGTGGACATAAAGTACAGAAGGCATCTCTCCTTCCGCGCGATTCAGGCTGATTACGGATATACCCGCCTGCCTAACCTTTCTGGCAATGACCAGAACCTGTTTCGCATCTCGACCGGCATTACCATCCACTTGAAATAGTGATGGGCTCGCGCCTAATTAAAAATTAAAGACGGCTTGTAGGAATACGCTGCGATTCCCTGCCGTGGAGGCGCCGAAGAAGCCTCCACTGGCGAGCGATAGCGATTGGCCGAAGAGTTTCGACGAGAGGGTGCCATTCGGGGGCCCCAGGTTTTCGTGGTTGAGCACGTTTGTTCCGTACGCCGTGAGGGTAAGGTTGTATCTGCGAGACGTCGTCTGATCCAGGCGTCCCGGGCCTCCTCGGCTCCCGCTCAGCCCGCCAGGACCTAGCCCACCGCCTCCGCCGCGTGGACCGCCTCCACCACCGCCGCTCCTGGCGGCGCGGCCGTTTTCTACCTTGGGCCCAATCCCAATCACCTTGCTTACACGCAGGTTCAAGCTGGCATTCGTTGGGCCGGTACCGATACCGTAGGGAATAATCTTTTCGTTCTTGCCGAAGGGATCCGTATCCAGGCAACCATACGGAGTTGAGAAATATACCTGTGTTGTGCCTGGTGGCACCGGAATGCTGCAATTGGCCGGATTGGAAAAAGTAGGCCGGCCATTGAACTGATTGTTTCGGGTCAAGTCACTACCCGCTGTGATGTTGTAGGGCGCGCCTGAGTTATACGCGAAAAAGGGTGCCAGCGAGAAGCCGTATGGCGCCGAAAAGTTGCCCAGGATCACAAAACGGTTGTGTACATCAAAGCTCGAGCGTCCATAGTCGAGCCCCGGATCCTGGGCTACAGAAGGAGTGTAGGTGACCCCGTTCGTATCAGCCTTGGCAACGTTATAGGTGTAGAAAGTAAAGAAACTGAAGCGCGGATAACTGGCGCGGCCAGAGACAATAAGCTGGTTCTGGCGATAGACCCCTCCGGACTGGTATTGCAGGTTGTTCTCCTCCGCTGGCGGGAGCGGGCTATCAGGATAAATACCCAGATCTGCCGTGGGAAATTCTGGAGCCCCAATGTTGTTGGTGAAATATTGGTGTACTCCGCGCCCGTAAAGATAGGTCACATTCCCCGTGATTCTCTTGGCTAGCTGCCGATCGATACCCACTGCCGCCTGCAGGTCTGTCGCAGCACGGAAATGCGGATCAATGGTGTACAACGTCTGCGCGGAATTCGAGCCGGCGATCTCGGCCGGGGTAACCGGAAAGCTAGGATCCGTGACGGTCGCAACCTTTTGATTGATTCCGTTCTGATGGATGGCCTGGATGATATAGGGTGTGCCCGCATTGGAGCCGAAACTATTAGGAACGGTAAACCGTTGATAAAACCAGCCGTACCCTGCGCGCAGTACGGTCTTTGGCGGTTTCTTCTTATCGCCGCCATCCAGCGCGTAGGCGAAGGATACCCGTGGCGCCCAGTCGCTCTTGTCGTTGATACGGTTCTGTGTCTCCCAACGCAGTCCATAGCTAAAGGTGAGGCGCTGGTTCACCCGCCAATCGTCCTGGTAGAAGAGAGCGGCGTCGAACAGGACCGCGCGTGCGGTGTATTGATTGATTTGCGTTACCTGGTAAGTCTGCGGGGTCTGGTTCACATAAGAAGTCGTATCGCTGAAAGTATATTGGCCGTTGGTTCCGCCGGTGGTGTAGTTAGCGTCGCGATATGCACGGAGGCGGGCGCCAAAATTCAGGGAATGATTGCCTTTGGCTGCTGCGAAGTAGTTCTGCAGTTCATAAATATCCTGGTTGTCGCGCACCACTCCACCGTTGTTGCCACCGGCATTAAACGACCCCTGGACAACCACCGTCGGCGAATCATTTTGCGCAATGTCCTGGTAGCGAAAACGGCGGTATTGGAAACGGATATCATCGACCAGATTTTTGCTGAGTACCAGGCTGTCACTCGCCTGGAGCGTGTTCTCCATGCTTTCCGTGTTGGTGGCTTGCGTGGGTAGAGACAGCTGCCCCACTCCGCCATTGTTGTTGACCGAACGGAAAAATTCGTAGCGGAGCGTCAGGGTATTCGCTTGCCCGAGCTGCAGATCAAGCCGCGGGCTGACATCAATGCGCGAGGTGGGATTGGGAACAGCCTCGCTCAAAGGACTGAGGTCGACCGGGTTAACCGCAGCCACGACGTTCACATTCTGGATATTGCGCCCGAAGACGCTGACGAAGTAAGAAGCATTTTTTGAGATGGGACCACCTACATTGCCTTGCAGGTTGTAGGAGTAGTAGGGCGGTTCCGCCACATCCTTATTCAGGATCGGATTGCGCGAGTTGAAAGAGGAATCGTTGCCCCGCGCTTCAATTTGGCCGTGCAGCTTATCCGTGCCCGGCTTGGTAAGGATTTCGATCCGGCCATACCCGAGCCGGTCAAACTCAGCAGAAAAAGGGTTCTGATTGATGCGGATCTCCCGAATGGAGGATTTGGGCGGAATTTGCCCTCCAGTAAACCCGTCAATATAAACCTCGCCTCCGTTCGGACCAGCCGCGGGGCCGGCCAGGGCCTGAAGTTGGTTCTCCAGTTCATCGGGGTCGTCGGAAAGCGCATCCAAATCCTTACCTTTCAACACCACCGCATTGGCATTTTGATCCGGGCTCGTATCGACGGTTGGTGCATCCGACTCGACCTCAACCTGCTGCTTCTCCGCCTGGATCTGCATGGCAATATTGAGCGTTTTTGCCTGCCCGGACGCTAGGGTGACGGTAGCGGTGAAGGGAGCGAACCCTGGGGTCGTGGCATTGACTGTATAGTCGCCGGCAGCCAGCCCCCTCACCTGGTACGAGCCTGCGGCATCCGCCGTCGCGGATACCGTTTTTCCTGATGGCGACGTAACGGTGACCTGTGCCTGGGGAATGACCGCACCGCTGGGGTCCAGCACGCGCCCCTGCAGCGTGCCGGTTGGCCCTTGCCCGAGCATCGGCGCCCCAAAGGAACTCAGCAGCGCGGTTATCAGAATCAAAAAATGCCTTGCTTTATTCATGCGCACGGATTCCGGCGACGGCCGCCACTGCTCTAACAGATGGACGGGTCGCCCCGGCTCTAAGTTTCCCCCGACGGCCCGTTCCTCAATAGATGCTTTGACCTCAAAGAAACGATAGGGATGGTGGCACTTTTCGTCTCGCCGTGCGGTTAAGAACCGGCAGATGCCTGACCTGTGCGCCCGGAGCTTGCTCCTCTGCGACCACTGGGCCTGGTCCAGGATGATGATATCGTCAAAATTCAGTTCGACCAAAGCATCATGATCCGGTCGTATCGTTGGAGCCACTATCCGTAAACAGCCGCCAGCAAGCGCGGCACAGCCCCAAACCTGGTGTTTGCATCCGCCATCTGCACACAATATTAATTACGCCTCAGAATGCGGAATTCTCTTTGCTGCCCACCGTCACAGCGCTAAGCTTGCGGCGACCACAAAAATAAATGGAACACTCTTTGTGGAGTGGGCTCCTATGCGACGCTTTTTCCTTTGTCCTGTTTTCTTTCTGCTTGTGCACGCTTTCTCTCTCTGCTGGTCCGAGCGGACCCCGGATTTAGCCAGCACCAGCAAAGGTCTGACGACCAATACATGCGGCAACAATCCCGGATCAAAAAATCCCTATTCAAACAAGAGATTTTCGCTCCCTCAACTCACCGGCACCACTTCGTCGGGAACGACCTATGTCTCCACGGTCGATATCTATGCGTGGGGTGACTATAACTGTGCGCTTTATGTTCCCGGTAACTTCACGAGTGGCGAAGACCCGTCAACCGAAGACACGATTCTTGCCATTACTATCTCGAACTCCGCGGGCGTTGCGCCCGCCGCTTCCTACCGGCTAGTGAGCTTTCGCCTTAATAACTATCTTCCTGCTTCGCCCGGCCTGGGCTTCATCAGCTGTCAAAATAACTCTGCGGGAGTGACGCCGTGCGATAACCAGGCCGAGGATGATTATTCACCTGTGCCTGAACCCGCGCCTATTGCCGGCGAGGACGGCAACAGCTCGCTGTGGGTGTTCGGAAACATCTTTCAGCTTTCTGGAACGACGACCGGTCTTACTCCAAACGGGCCGCCCATGCAGCTAACGACCACGCCGCCGGAACTTGCGGCTGCCTTGCTGGTTCCGGGGTGTGCGCCCGAACCGGCGGCAATGCCGCCCATGAACTGCATAGGCTCGAATAGCACGCAATATTCCAACGGCTTGTCGCCACAAACAACTTATACGGTGACGATTGAAGATACTTCTTCCGGACAGATTCTTGTGCTGGGAACGCCGTCGCGAGTGCAAGCAGCACCCGGACAGGGCCACGACGTATTCAGCGCAGCATCTTACAACCCCGTCACCATCCACACGAGTATTTTCGCCAACCAGCTTTTTGACTTATCGGGTAATTATCCCCAGCTGGACGGATCCGGCGCACCGGCCTTCAATGGTTTTGCCGAATCGGCGTTTCCTCCGCCTTGCGCCACCAACTCCGGCATCTGCATTGCGGATGATACCTTCGCAAACGTCCCCTTTCATGCAATGTGGTTTGACTTTGCGCCAACCACAAACAACCCCGTCAGCATCAACACCGCGCAAAGCCACTTTGATACCATCCTCAGCGTCTTCATCGGTGCTGCGGCCAGCCTTCAGGCGGTTGCAAACGGGATCAATGACGACAACCCTAACGCAACCATCGCGCAGGGACCTCGATCTTCGGCTGTCGTCTTCCAGGGCACGAAGGGAGTTGCCTATCATATTTTGGTCACTGAGTACCCAGCGGTGGACTCAGTAGACCCATCGCCTGATCCTGGATTTGATATCTACGAGGCCCCGCTGAGCGACGATCCTATTCTCAATTTCACGCTGACCACTCCGCAGCTCACGGCCAGCCCGGCAATGCTGTCCAATTTCGGATCCGTGATTCAGGGAATGACCAGCGGGTCACAGGTGGTTACGCTGGCCGCAGTTTACAGTGCTGCTTCCGCCGGCATCGGCAGCATCAGTCCCGACATGACTGCCGGTTCGGGCGACTTCCAAATTGCAGCGAATAGCTCGTGCCTTTCCTCACTAGCCGATCAGGCAACCTGCACGCTGAACATCTTGTTCGCACCCACCGCGGTGGGTGCCAGAAGTGGGACCCTGACCGTAAGCTCGAGTGCTGCGAACAGCCCGCTCACCTTCTCCTTGTCGGGGACGGGGCTGCAGGCAGTGCCCATCCTGGGGCTGGCGACCACTCCGCTGACGTTTGGCAACCAACTAGTGAAGACCTCAAGCAACACGACTAGCGTGGTCCTGACGAATTCCGGCACCGGTCCCCTGACTGTGAGTGCGGTAACCACCATTGGGGATTTCAGCGAGACAACGAATTGTTCTTCCGTAGCGGTCGGAGCGCAGTGCAGTGTCGCGGTGGGGTTTACTCCAACGCAGACGGGACCACGCTCCGGGCAGCTCTCCATCACAGATAACGTGGGCGGCAGCCCGCAGTTGATAGCGCTTTCCGGGAGCGGAACCGATTTTGCTTTGCAGGCTGCTCCCGGGTCACAGCTCTCGGCCACCATGGCCGCCGGCGCAACAGCTGTTTACAACCTGGCTGTCGCTCCGCTCTCGGGGTTTACTGGAATGGTCGCACTCAGCTGCACTGGAGCACCTGCGGGAAGCGTGTGCACGCCCAGCGCCGCCAGCGTGAACGTGACTGGCGCCACAGTGCCGATCACAGTGTCCGTCACCACGGCTGCCGCCTCGCTCTCCTATCCGCGTTACAGACAGCAGCACCGAATGGGCGCTTTCGCTTCGGTGGTGCTACCGCTCGGTGCGTTTGCGTTGATGGCTGGAAGGAGGCGCAGGAGGTTGCTTTCCGGCTTGTTCTATTTGGTTCTGCTGGCGTCCCTGGGTGGCCTCGTGGGCTGTGGCGGAGGAAATGCAGGACCGAATGACGCGAGTAGCAGCTCTGCCCCAGGAGGAGGGACGACACAACCCGCACCGGTGACGAGCATGCTTACGTTGTCAGGGGTTTCAGGAACACAAACCCGAACGGTGAGCCTCACGCTCACCGTCCAGTGACTTCACGACCAGGAAGTGGTTTCTAGCACCTCCTAGCGAGGATGTTCCTCATGGGGATGTTCCTCCGGGTGGTGGTATGCGTAGGTTGCATGATGATCCTCGACGCGAGGACCTGGCACCGGCCGATAAGCATGTGAATAGGGGTGAACATAGGCGGTGCGATTCACCCAGGTGCGGCCCCAGGGGGCTCCGCCGATGATAATGGCGTGCGTACCCCAGGCAAATCCCGGCCTCGACCAGCCAAACGGCACGAACGCAGGCCCGACAAACACGCTGGGGGCGAAGTGGATCGAGAGACCAACCACAATTCCGGGTCGAGGCGGGGCAAACACGACTGCCGGGCTGTAGACGGGAACGTAGAGGAAGGCAGGATTGACCGGTTGGATCTCCACATATCCTCCCGTATTGACTACGTTGGAGTAGGGGGTCGGCCTTAGATAACCGTAGTTATACGCCTGTTGGCGCATTCTCTGGACAGCATCCATCACGTCCGGCCTTTGCGCGAGAACCGCATCGCCCAGTGCTTGTGTCCAACCAGGGTCCTGCGCCATCGTTTGCAGCACCTGGGGGAACGGCAGCAAGGCCAACACGCTGGGATCCCAGGGCAAATTGTCCTGTTGGATCGCATTGGCCAACGCGTCGCCGTTGAGACCCGCATGCTGGTTTGACCAGTTTGCGGCGTCTGGAATTTCAGGCGAAAAGGTTGACGCGGTGAGAACTTGCGCCAGCAACGGATCGGGATACAGGGCGATTCTGCTGACCAAAGGATCGAGCTGTTGCGGCGCCAACATGGGTGGTGGTCCTTGCGGAGCTCCCTGCGGCGGCCCCTGAGGCATATCCGCCGGTACGGACTGGTCCGAAGTGGGTGGTGGTGGAGGAGGCGGTGTGTACTGTCCATACGCCTGCACAGTCAGAACCGTACCCAACAGAAACAGCGCTGGCACGATGGTAGATGGGGTCTTTACGACGGCGCTCAGCAGGTTTTTTTGACGACCCGAGGGAGACATAGTCATTGGGGTTTACCTCACTATGGCGAACAAAGCTAAGTACTGTTTTCGAGCAAAAGAGCGCACCAACTTCTGCCTACCTGGACCCTGGATGCGAGCAAAAGTTGTGCAAAAGGCTTGCCAAGCCTGCACAGTAGCACATAGCGATAGGAGGGGTCTGCAATCCTGCTCACACGAAAGTTGCATCGCGGGAGCATGGGAATATTTCAAGTCACGTTTCGGTCGAAACGAAGTGGGTGGCCCAGGTCTCGATTTTGAGACCTGGGTTTCTCCTCAGCAAAGCGGGTACGCCGGCTCAACCTATCCGAAGGCTAATCTTGATTGATCGGATGAATCGAGACCCCACCGTTTACCGTGTGGAAATGCAGTGTTGGTCCGCCCTGGCCGATGTTGGTGTCGATGCTACTGCGATTGATCTTACCCTGGACGGTGATGGGGAAGCCCACAGAGACGCCGCCGTTTACCGTCTCTGCGATTAGGTGTGCGGAATAGTGATCTGGAGCCTTTACGGAAACGCCGCCGTTCGTGGACTTTGCCATGAGGCCGGCTCCGTGCCATTGATTTCCATCAAGCCTCACATCCAGACCGCCATTCACGGTAGTGGCATGCACGTCTCCCCCCAGATCATTGAGGGTGAGACCGCCGTTGGTTGTATCGGCGTTGATGACGCCAGCAACGTTGGTAATTGAGATGCCTCCGTTCTCCGTGTGCAACTCGGCGGCAAGATGGCGGGGCACGTGCAGACGATAATTGACATACCAGCTGCGGCGAGACAAGCCCCACATCGTTGGTCCCTCGGCGTGGATAGTACCCGAGGTGACGATCTTCACCTCGCGTGCGAGCGACAGCGCTGCGTCGCGGTCTGAGTCCTGCGCAATGACCCGCGCCTCCAGGGCGACATCCTCGCGCTCTTCGCCAATTACTTCAATGCCGTCATTCTTCCCGGACACACTGAGCTGCCCATTGATGAGTGGCAAGGTTGTGCGTCTGAGCTCGCAAACACGGTCCTGATGACCCAGCCAGCCATGGTTGTTGGTATTGCCCTCGTCGCTGTCGCACGGGCCGGTTGTGAACGATTGCGCGGGAAGGCGGCCTGCGAAGAGCAAAACGAAGAGACATCCGACGAAAAATCTGCGCATCAATACCTCCTGGGTAAAGGAGCTACGAAGCTGATACGCAAGGCAGAACCATCCGGTTCCGCAAATATTACCGGTAGAAGAACGAGACTTTGAGTGGGTGGCCCAGGTCTCGCTTTTTTGAGACCTGGGTTTCTGCTCGCAAGTGGGTCCTAGCCGCAACACCCAGGTCTCAGAAGCGAGACCTGGCCACCCACTCAATGCTTTGGCGGCATATCCGGAGAGAGGTCCGGAATTGTCTCGGCTATTCGCTGGATACGTTTTCTCAGGCTATCCGGAGCCGAATAAAGCGGCTTTGCTCGTTTTAAGAGGCTGGATAACTCTTCTTCTGCTTTAAGCTCCTGGCGGCAAGCCGGGCAACCCTCCAGGTGAGCGCGAAGCTCGATGATATGCGGTCCCTGAAGCTCGCTGTCGAGGTAAAGACGGATTGCCCCGCTATAATCACCGCAATCTTTCATTTCACACCTTGCCTCTGAGATGGTGCGGGCCCCGTCAGCGCAGAGGAAAGGATCACTCGAAGCTTGGAGCGCGCTCTTGCCAGTCGTGACATCACTGTACCAGCAGGACAATCCAAAAGGGCGGCGATTTCCTGGTACGACAACTCTTCAAACTCACGGAGCAAAATGATCTCCCGAAACTCGGTAGGCAATTGCTCAATCGCTGCTCTTACCTGCTTTACCTCGAGCTTGCTGACATAGGCATCGTAGGAGTGCTTACCGGGATCGATCGGCTCGTCGGCAGAACTACCATCTGCGTCGATGTGGACGATCTGAGGGTCAGTCCTCAGTTTTCTGAGTTGGTTCAGCCATATGTTCCGCAAAATTCTGAAGAGCCAACTCTTGATATTGCTATCCGCACGGAGCCGGTTCATCGCTGGAATGGCGCGAAGATAAGTCTCCTGCACCAGGTCCTCTGCTTCTGCCTGGTTGCGAGTCAAAATCATAGCGTAATTGTACAACGCGCCCAAGTACTCAACGCTGACCACGCCCGCCGGGTCTAAGCCGTTTTGTTCGCAGGACATAAGTGTTTACTCCCTAACCTGGTTACATCGCGAAAGCAGAACAAATGATCTGAACCGGTTCAGTAACTGCGGCCACATTCATGGCTTTTCCGGCAGGTACATCAGGACGGCCGCCGGCATACGACGGCCCGGACTCAGGCGAAACGATCGCTGGATTTGGAACCACGATGGCGACTATGCGCCGGCGTCGACATTGAAAGTTGGTTGAGCGGTCCCGTCCCAGGGTAACCAGGGTGTCGAGGGTTCGCTTCCATCGATACGGTTCCTAACTTGATGATCTCTTTTCTCCCATCTACCTTAAAATGCGTAGAAACACCCGCACATCGATCATCAATACCAGAGAATGCCCTATTTATTCGGCCCCTGAGCCGGTGAAGCACGGAACTGGTTGTTCCGCTCGCTCCTGGGTTTCGGGGCCGGAAGGGGTGCATCCTTCCAGGGCGGCGATCAAAACGATGATGTCTCCAGACTTGCGTCGAAGCAGCAGACTGGCCGCAGTCATGGCACGATATCCCTCCTGGCAATAGACCAGGATTGGCCTGGAAAAGTCGATGGGTGCTGCTTCGGGATCGAGCTCAAGCAAAGGCGCTGATATCGCGCCAGGCAGATGCCCCTGCAACCACTCGGCACAACTGCGAACATCAACGAACTGGAAGGGCACACCTTGCTGGAGGACGACGACCATATCTTCAGACCGCCAGATGGGAACGCTCGTCAGCGCGACGCCCTGCCGCCTCCACTCATCCTCGTCTGCGAGGGCGTATCCAGTCACGTCTCTAAGACCCACCCGTGCCAGGCGGTTTTGTGCCTCAAACGCGCGATTCGCATCCTCCGCAATCAAGAGAATTCTTTGTGTGGGTTTGATCAGGATTGCTGCCCAGCTTGCAAATGGTCCTACGAGGCCGATCTGCAGCGAGCCCACGATATGGCACGAGGCAAATTGTTCTGCTGCTCGTGTGTCGACAATAAGGGCGTCACCCCTCTGTTCCTGCTCAAGTTGGGCTGCTGTCAGCTGCTTCAGTTGTAACGGTTCCGGCAAACGAATCATTCCTCTGTCTCTATATGCGCGACGCGGAGGAATTTTCGATCAACGTTGTTAAGTTTTTTGTCGCCCGTGATCTGTTCCGGCAGGAGATCTGCCGGCGAGTGTAAGCAAGTGCTCTACCTTGTGCCGTTCGCGCTCACTTTCCGGGGTGGCGGCACCGCGTCTGTTCCAGGTTGTCCATGTCTCCAGGCTCTTCTGGTACCAATCGCGCGACGCCGTTGCAGCATTCCATCGCTCAGCGGGCGAAAGAGCCGGGTCCAGCGCGATGCGGTGCTGCACTTCCGCCTCACTTTCATAACAGAAACCTATATCACGCAGAACCAGCAGGCTAGGCGAGGTGACTTGGAACGCGTCCAGAAGCGGCAAAGCAGCAGTGGCATACTGGCGGGCCTTGGCAACATTTTTCATATCGAGCTCAGCATCGCTCAGTTTGCAATACGATCTCATCAGGTGAAGGCGCCCATGTGGACTGGCTTGTCCCAACTCCTTGCGAATCAGGTTTGCTTCGAGGAGGAGACGCAGCCGCTCCGGCGCCTTGTCCTGCCCACGAAGCACCTCGGCCAGCGCCTCGTTCCTGATAGCGATCCAGTGGCGCGCACCTTCCCCATAGAGGGGCGCCAGGTTCTGGGTCCGGCTGAGCGACTCCCGGTACCACACACTGGCCGTGCCCGGCTTGACCTGACGGTAAGAATCGCCGAGCGAGGTGTAAGCGAGAGTCAAATCGTAACGCGCCTGTGCATTCTTGCTGTCGATCCGGACCAGCGTCTGCGCAATGGTGAGAGCTTTGCGGCCGTAGACTTGCGCCTGCGCTGAGTCGCCGACATTCAATGCATCTCTTCCCGCTAAGGGCAGGATTATGTTTTCGTACGTGAGAAAGAGCTCTCGACGGGCTTGTACCGAAGATGGAAACTTTTGCGCCAGAGCTTCGGCGAGAGTCACTGCCTGACGATCGTTCGCGAGCGCTTCTGCTTGATTCCCAATTTCGTTGAGCGCGCTGGCACTTTTCAGATAAAGCCCGATGAGCATCTTGTCGTGATCCTCGGCGCCATTTGGATCGGCGCCGAAGATCCGGAAGGCCGCACGATACTCGTCAAGTGCCTGCACCGGGCTCAGATTCCAGAGGTTGACATCTCCCAGGCCTTCGAGGTTCAACGCCAAAAGACGGATACGAACCGGATCGTCGGGCTTCTCGCGCCAAAGGTTTTGTGCCCGGGATAACCCTTGCTGGTAATTCTTGTTCGCTTCATTCATGTTTCCGAGAAACTGTTCGATAGCCCCCAGGCGTTGATAGCTTTCGATGACCGCTTCTGTCGTCTCTGTCCCGGGCATGCGGGCATTCGCCTCGATGGCGACCCGCGACGCGTCCTGATAGCTGGTAACCGCTGCGTCTGAGTTACCCAGATCGGCGACCAAAGGCGAACCTTCCAGATCACCAACCCGTACATAAGCTTTGGACAGTTCAAGCAATAAGCGGGGGTCGTCCCCGCTGCTTTTTCGCAGTCCATCGAGAAAGCGCAGGGCACTATGGAAAATAGCCGCCTGCGTCTCAGTGGAAGCCGAGGAATGTTGCAGCTTGTCTGTCATGTCTGCGACTGCTGAATCAGCAAGGGTGCGGATCTGTTTTGCCCGGCGCTCAGCGATACGAGCTTGCCTGGAATAGACGAGCAGGGAAACAGCAGGGACCAGAAGAAGGGCACACGCCGTCAGCACGGCCGCCTCCTTATGGCGCTGTACGAATTTCCTTAACAAGTAGACCAGGGAGCTCTTTTTCGCTGCGATCGGCTTCCCTTGCAAGTAGCGAAGCAAATCCTCATCAAGATGCTGAACTGACTGGTACCGTCGGGAGGGATCAACGTGCATTGCGGTGAGAACAATCCTGTCCAGGTCTCCCGAGATTTCCCTTCGAATTCGCTTGGAAAGATCTGCAGCCGAGCTCGGCTTGCGTGGATTCTGCTCGCAAACGACTCGTTCCGCCGCGGCCGGCGAAAGATTACGTAGCGTGTAGGGGCGAGAGCCTGCCAGGAGCTCATAGAGCAGTACACCGAGCGAATAGATGTCGGTTGCAGTGGTGAGCTCCTTGCCCTGAATCTGCTCCGGGCTTGCATAGTCAGGGGTCATCATTCGAGAGCTTGGTTCGGTCGCGGTCACCTCACTGAGAACGAGTTGCGGCTCCATGGGCTTTGAAATGCCAAAGTCAATGAGTTTGACTACACCATCCGGCGTTACCATCACGTTGCTCGGTTTAATGTCGCGATGCAGGATGAGCTTCTGATGCGCGTAGTGAACTGCGGCACAGACCGACCGAAACACCTCGATACGCTCCCGGATCGACGTGCCTCGGCTGGCAAGCGTGATCGGTTGCCCTTCGACAAACTCCATCACAATGAATGGACGGCCATCTTCCGTTTCACCGCCGTCAAGAATCGCGCCAATGTTGGGATGGTTCAGCGCGGCGAGGATCTGACGCTCCCTACGAAATCGCTGTACCAGGTCCGGCGAATCGAGACCCTTGCGAATCATCTTGATGGCGACTATCTGGAAATAATGATCATCCGACCGAACGGCAAGGTAGACAACACCCATACCTCCGCCGTCTAACTCGCGGACCAGAAGATAAGGACCTAGACGCAAGCCAATTTCGGAATGGCTCGAGGTTTTCGTCATCGCTCTCAGGTCTTCAGCTATGGCAGCGCGAAGCACATTTTCCGCATCGTTGTCGCTCTCGAGCAGAGATCGTATTTCGTCAAGGAGCTGCTTGTCGTTGCCGCAAGCCTGCTCTGCGTATTGCATCCGCGCATCGGATGGACGTTCCAGGGCGCCCTGAAAAATCTCCTCGATCAGATTCCAACGATCACTTTTCATCTTCGCTTTTGTTCGGATGGCTTGACATGTCCCGTCGTATCCACGCTTGCCCAAGACGGAGTTCGCGACCGACAGTCGCCACCGAGACCCGTAAAATTTGACTAATTTCTTCGACAGTCAGACCGCCGAAAAACTTGAGTTCAATAGCTTGACTCTTTCTCTCGTCGATTGCTGCTAAACGGCGCAGCGATTCGTCCAGGGCAAGAAAGTCCGGCGCGCGCTCTTCGGCCACACTCATTTCCGGTTGCAGGGTTATCCTTACGCCTCCACCTCGCTTCTGCGCCTTTCGCTTTCTGGCGTGCTCGATCAGCACACGTCGCATGGTGTTAGCAGCAATGGCATAAAAGTGCAGACGATTTTCAGCGTGCACTTTCGTCTGATCAGCGAGCCGGAGATAAGCTTCGTGAACTAGTCCTGTGGGTTCAAGGGTGTAGTCGCCGTATTCGCGCCTCAGCCGCCCTCTGGCCAGACGCAGCAAATCATCATAGATAATCGGGGTAAGTTGTTTCAGTGCTGAATGGTCGCCTCGACTCCAACGAACGAGTAGGTTTGTCACGTCACCCGAATCTTCAGGTGCCGTGTTAGAAGGCGCATCCTCTGACATCCTGGAATTCTCCCCTGGAATGAGATCTTACGCGGAAATGAAGGTGCCAACAGGCGATCACTTCGATTCCCAGGTTGAGCGGCATTCGATCTTCCGACGAGCTTGCGCGGGGGGTGCGCGCTCATCTTCAAAGGATTTTAACAGTCCAAACGTCTCTTGCGCGGATCCAATTCACGGGTACAAGTGCTCCGGGAATAAACCGCAACTCTGAGTGTTCTTTATCTGTAGAGCATTCGATCGGCCAGTCGACGACGAACCTTTCTGACGAGCGTGCACTTGCGACCCCACGCAATTCCAGAACGCACTCGCTCGAGCCATGGCGGGATTGAAGCTCAGGCAAAAGCACCAGGTAGAGACCGAAAACCGGCAGGAGGACTTCGACATTGTTGAATCGATTGAAGATGAACGCCTGATGAGCAAGGAATGACTGGAGGGAAGTTTACGATGTGCGGAATAGCAGGATGGGTCAATTACGAGCGGGACCTTGAGACATCGAGGGATACGGTTGAAGCTATTACGGAAATGATCTCGCGTCGCGGTCCCGATACGGGCGAGGTATGGATAAACGGTCCGGTCGCGCTCGGTCATCGCCGGTTATCCGTTATTGACTTTGAAGGCGGCAAGCAGCCGATGGAAGCAAAGGAAAACGGCGAGACGGTCGCCTGCTTAAGCTACAACGGCGAAATCTACAATGCGGGCAAGCTTCGCGATCAGCTAAAGAGTTATGGTCATCAGTTCCGCACCAGAAGCGATACCGAGGTCGTACTGCGTGGCTTCCTCGAGTGGGGGGACGAGGTTGCGGAACGACTTGAGGGGATTTTTGCGTTTGCGATATGGGACCTGCGCAAGCAATGGCTTTTCCTGGTCCGCGATCGCCTAGGCGTGAAACCGTTGTTTTACCAACCGACGGATGCGGGGGTCCTGTTCGGCTCGGAACCGGCGGCATTGATTGCACACCCTGACGTACTTGGAATCGGGCTAAGGCAGAATCCTCTTACATCCGCGCTCGTTCCGGGACAAGCCATTCACGAAGGCATGTACGAGGTACCGGCGGGTCACATCGTCCGCTTAACCCGGAAGGGGCTGGCAATAAGGCGTTACCGGGCGCTGGAAGTCGGGACCAGGAGGATGCAGCCACGCCCGCAGGACGTTGTACGGCAGCAGACTTTATCCGGTGGCCCGCTGTGCGGCGTGGCTAACCGAATGTCCGATGAAAGTTGGAGTAATAACTCCTCAGACTTCGAGAGGCGATTCTCAAAAACTCGCAATTTAATCGCTTTTGTCGCCCGTCGCGTGCTTGACAGTCAGGACGAAGCAGAAGCTGCTGTGAAGGAATGCTTCAAGACAGCTTCTCATAATCCCCCGGTGTTCACGAGCGATGGAGCATTTCGTAGCTGGATACTGAGAATGGTTATCGATGAAGCACTGCACATTCTTGCCCATAAAAATAACGGCGCATCAGCAAATCTTCTGCCTAATCGCATGACTGGCCACGCAGCGCCCTATCGTGTTCTGACTAAGTAACCCTGTGCACCGGCCCTCGCGGGGCCACGCAGCGAATGTTCAGTAGGTAGCGGAATATTCGCGCAGGGCCGGTGTTATTACCGCAGGGGAAATCAACATGCGACTTATCTCGAAAGCATCTATCCTTTCATCCATATTTCTCTGTGCCATGGCCGCATCTGCGAGTACCATGGCGCGGGCAGACCTTCCATTTAGCTTCGTGATCAAAGGCCATTCGTTTCCAGCAGGCTCCTATGACATCGTCATGGACTCAACCCACGGCTTCATCACGCTAGCCAACCGCACAAACTTCGCAGAGCGGATCGTGTTCACCGTTGGCCCTGCCGATGAAGCAACTGCTCCAGCCACTCTAAGGTTCGATGTTTGTGGCGGTCAGGCCTTCCTGCGTGACATTCACATGGGAGTATCGATCACCGGAGAGCAGGATCAACGTGGTAAGCCGCGCAATGAAGCGTGCACCGATCGTGCATCCGGGTCTACAGTAACGGCGAAGGCTTTGGATGGGATGCAGATGTCCGCAGGGCGCTGATCGGGCAGTCCAGCTATAGCGTTTCGCGTTGCTGGCAACGACTAAGTAAGCGGTTTTCCTTAAGAAAACCGCATGATATTAATCAACGCAAGGGATCTCGACAGGAAATTTGGGGATAGCGGCAGTCACGATGAGGTTGTATCGGCTTGCTGCGATGACGCTGGTAGTCGAAGCTGAGGTCGCAGCAAGTCGCTTTGCGATTTATGGGAAAGGTCCTTCACGTTTCGATTCCTGTGTTATCTAGTTGAGAGAAAATACGAATGAATCAATGCGATAACTACAGCATGGCTGTCCAGCTCTTTCTGGACAATGAACTGGTCGGCAGTGCGCAAGAGTTTTTTTTGTCACATGTCGCCGAGTGCGCCCATTGCAGGGAACAACTGGAATGGGAACAGCGATTGCCTGAACTCCTGCGTCGAACACATCCACTCTATTCGGCCAGCGAGGAACTGCGTGCCCGGGTGGAAAGCGTGGTCGCCCATCATTCCTCCGCTGCCTCGGACAGGAAGTTCGAGCTCCGCAAAAGGGTAGCCTCTCTCTTTAGTCGTCCGCTCAAGTATGTTCGACGGCCGACGATAAATTTGAGGGCGGTGGCGGCCGGGTTTGCCGCCATCGCGCTTGTACTCGCGTTTGTCCCTTTCATGCTCCAGCGTGTGCGAGCAGCCGATTATGTGGAGACAGCCGTGTCAACTCATCGGAACTATCTGGAGGGCAAGCTCCCACTCGAATTCAACTCTGATTCTCCAGGGGAAGTTGCGGCGTGGTTTGCCGGTAAAGTACCCTTCCACTTTCAATTGCCGGCCTCTCAGCTTGCCCCGAATGTTGATCCAGCATTTCGCCTGTGCGGTGGCCGGGTGGTGTCCTTTAGGGGCGGGCATGCTGCTCTGGTCGCCTACCACTCACAGAGAGAGGAGATCAGCTTGCTGGTTGCCTCCAGCAAATCAGCCGCAGCCGCCGGCGGAGATGCGCTACGCTCCAATGGATTAGTCTTTTACTTCACTTCGAAAGGCGGATTCAACGTCGTGACCTGGACCAGTCATGGCCTCACGTACGCCTTGGTGTCTTCCCTGCACGGATCCGCGCAACATTCCTGCCTGGTATGTCATCAAAGCTTCGCTAATAGCAATGAGTTCCGATGACCGGAAATTCGTGGCAAGGCATGAGCCGCGGCCGAGCCTTTCGAACGACGACATTGCATAAGAACTCGAAGAGCGCCCCTCAAAGGCTGAAGCCCGTTAATTTTTTACGGCCATGCTAAAGTCGTGCCCTGATACAGAACGAAGTTGTCGTGCAGAGTGTTTGGCCCCTTAGTATCCGGAAAAGAAACCGCAGGTCCCTCCACTACGCTTCGCTCCGGTCGGGATGACAAACCCTATCTTTCGGCAGGCCTTTACGCGTGAGTGGAGTGGATCTATCGGATGTTCGCGTACAATCCGGAGGCGCAACCGATTCAGATAATTCCCGCCGGCCGGAGGAGGCCACTGTATGGACGAACCAAAGCCTGATCAAATTTTGCAGGTGGGACTAGGCTTCTGGCCCTCAAAAGCGTTATTGAGTGCGGTGGAAATGGGTCTATTCACGGAACTGGCCGAACACCCCGAGAACCTCAAAACGTTGCAGGGACGACTGGGGCTTCATCCCCGGTCGGCGCGCGATTTCCTCGATGCACTTGTGGCGCTCAAATTTCTTGAACGCCGCGACGGAAAATATTTCAATACGCCTGCGACCGATTTGTTTCTTGATAAGCGTAAGCCTTCCTACATTGGCGGCATTCTCGAGATGGCCAATGCTCGCCTGTATCCGGCCTGGGGCCATCTCACAACTGCATTGCGCACCGGCCTGCCGCAGAACGAAACTAAAGATGGTGCGCCCGACCCGTTCCTGGCTCTTTATGCCGACCCGGCTCGGTTGAAGCAATTCCTCCGGGCCATGAGCGGTGTGAGCCACGGAGCGAACATGGCTATTGCCCGCAAGTTTCCCTGGGACCGCTACCAGACTGCGGTGGATGTCGGCACCGCCCAGGGTGACTTAATCGTCCAGGTGGCGTTGGCCAATCCGCATATCAAGGGCGTGGGCTTTGATCTGCCGGCCGTAGCTCCCATTTTTGAGGAATACGTCGAAGCAAATGCGCTGTCCGAGCGGGTGAAGTTTTCCCCGGGGAGTTTCTTCGAGCAACCGCTGCCCAAAGCCGATGTGGTCATGATGGGCCACATCCTGCACGACTGGGATTTGGAAGCAAAGCGAATGCTGATCCGTAAAGCCTGCGATGCGTTGGCCGCGGGAGGCGCCTTGATCGTCTATGAAAGCATTATTGACGACGATCGCTCTACTAACACGTTCGGGTTGCTGATGAGCTTGAATATGCTGGTCGAAACTCCAGGCGGTTTCGATTACACCGGCAGTGACTGCATGGGATGGATGAAGGAAGCAGGGTTTCGCGAAACTCGCGTCGAACATTTGGTCGGACCCGACTCAATGGTGATCGGGATTAAGTGACGTCCAGACTGGAGGCCGCTCGTGCCTGCACCCCGCTCTCATGGACTCCCCACTGCCGCGGTCTGCGCCGGGATTGTCATTGCGATGTTGGCGATGATTGTTATTCCAGCAGCGATCACACTCGCAACCGTCCAGCATCCCGCTCCGCTCCAGCACGTGGACCAGGCCTCAACACCTCATGGGTACACGTTTAGCCTGCTGCTCTTCATCGTCCCCAGCGTTGTCATCGGCGTCTGGCTCATACCCAGGGAGGCATTGCACATCCCTCGGCGCGCTTTCTGTTGGACCCTCGCCATTCTTGTCCCGCTGGGTTTCTTACTCGATTTCGTCTTCGCCCAGTGGTTCTTCGAGTATCCCAACCACGGCGCAACCTTGGGCATCTCTGCTCCTGCGCTCGGCAGACCCGTGCCGGTGGAAGAGTACGTTTTCTATTTCACCGGCTTTCTCACCATTCTTCTTCTGTACGTGTGGCTGGGAGAGTTCTGGTTGGCGGCCTACAACGTAATTGACTACCCTGGCGAGGCGAAAAAGGTGGTTCGCCTGTTGCAATTTCATCCCTGGTCTCTGATAGTGGCGGCCGTTCTCATTGCTGCTGCCTGGTTTTACAAAAAGCATTTCGCCCTTGCAGACGATCGCCCAGGCTTTCCTGGTTACTTCACCTTCCTGGTCGCGGGAGCTCTGCTTCCCGCGGTGAGCTTCTTCCCGGTTGCGAAGCGCTTCATCAATTGGCGCGCACTTAGCCTCACGCTCTTCTTTATGCTGCTTGTCAGCCTCATTTGGGAAGCCACTCTGGCCGTCCCCTACCAATGGTGGAAATTCCAGCACCGTCAGATGACGGGACTATTTGTCAGCGCCTGGTCCGAGTTACCTATCGAAGAAGTTTGCGTCTGGATCGCAGTTACCTATGCCACAGCCATTGTCTTTGAGGTGGTTAAGGTATGGCTGGCATCCGAACGGCCGGTGCGCGAGGCAATGCTGGGCCCGAAGCGCGGCTGACAGTCTGCTCCTGCAAGGCATGCCGACGCCGGTCGCTCGCACCGTCACTCCTCCCGGATAGATTCTCTCGATCTGACAATTTGCTGAGCCTCCGGGCGGAACCGCGCACATTATCGAAGGTGAGGCTTGACAATAAGAATCTGCTTATATAAGTTATTGCTAATGCAAAGAACCCTCAACCTCGATGCCACTTTCGCGGCGCTGGCCGACCCGACGCGAAGAGCGATTCTTGCACGGCTCGCCCGAGGAGAAGCCAGCGTTATGGAATTGGCCAAGCCGTTCGAGATGACCCAACCCGCCATCTCTCAACACTTGAAAGTGCTCGAAGATGCGGGACTCGTTCTTCGCCGGGTGGAGGGGGCGAGGCGTCCTCGCAGGCTGGCGAAGGCCGGCATCAAGGCGATGGATGAGTGGCTGGCGACGCTGCGAAAGGGGCTGGAGAAAAACTACGACCGGCTCGACGAAGTTTTAGCGAGCATGGAACAAAACAAGAGAGGAGAACAATGATGAGCAAGATGACACTGAAGACCGAAGGCGACACACACGTGGTCGTAACAAGGCGGTTTGCTGCGCCACCAGAGGCGGTTTACCGTGCGCACACAGATCCGGAGCTAATCCAGAAGATGGTTGCTCGGTCCCGAAGGTTGGACGATGCCCGTCTGCATCAATGAGGCGAGGCCCGGTGGCAAAATCCGATACGAGTGGACGAATGGCAAAGGCGGTGGATTTCACATCACGGGTGAACTTCTGGAAGTTGAACCATATAGCAGACTTGTTCACGTCGAGCGGATGCATCTGCCCGATCCGACGCCGGACAACCGTGTCGAAACCAGATTCGATGCGGAAGGCGGCGGCACGCTGATGACTATGCGTATGACATTACCTGACGCCCAGACGCGTGCGGCGATGCTGGCGACCGGTATGGAGCATGGAATGGAAGCGAGCTACGTGAGGCTGGACGGAATGGTCCAGGTTGGTCTTCTCGGGGCCACCGGCGTCGTACTTGGGCGGTAACCTGGTTTTGTAAGCCCTATTGAAGCGGACACGGAGGAGTCGCATCCCTCCGTGTCCGTTCGCCCTACTAGCTGCAAGCTTCTCAATCGCATATTCGCTGCACCTTCGCGAGACTTCCCTGCAATTTCTGTTTGTTTCGCTGCATGCCGCTGGCCAGGGCTCTTCCGGAAGCTGAAGCTCGTACCGGGAGTCGCCATGGCCCGCTTCACACTGGAGATTAACGGCCGCCAACAAATCGTCGATGCCGATCCGGCGATGCCTTTGCTCTGGGTGCTGCGCGATCTGCTTAATCTGACAGGTACAAAATACGGTTGCGGCATCGGGCTTTGTGGAGCCTGCACCGTCCACATGGACGGCGCTGCGACCCGCTCCTGCCAGACGCCCCTGGCCACTGCGGCTGGCAGGCGAATCGTCACCATCGAGGGGCTTGCTTCCAACGGCCTCCATCCAGTGCAGGAGGCATGGATCGCTGAACAGGTCCCGCAGTGCGGCTACTGCCAACCGGGACAGATCATGTCCGCCGCCGCGTTGCTGGCGCGGAATCCTCACCCCGCCGATGCCGATGTCGATCAGGCGATGGCAGGCAATCTCTGCCGTTGCGCCACCTACTTCCGCATTCGCAACGCCATTCGCCGGGCTGCAGGGGGGACACACGCGTGAGCACCAAACCCAGCCCGCCGCCAGTCAAAAGCAGCTCCGCCATCTCGCGCCGCACCTTCCTCACAACTTCCGCGGCCGCCGGAGGTGCGCTGGTCGTGGGTCTCACTCTTCGCGGCCGATTTCACCATTCTTCCGACCCATCCCAGGACGTTTAGACCCGTTTAACGCCTGGATCCGCATCCATCCCGACGGTAAGACCCAACTCGTTCTGAACAAATCCGAGATGGGCCAGGGAGTCTTCACCGCGTTGCCCATGATCCTCGCGGAAGAGGCGGAGATTGATTTCACACGCATCACCGTCGTTCAGGCCGACAACGCCGATGGCACGGGTGGGAGCGGATCGGTGTGGGAGGGTTACAAACCTCTGCGCCAGGCCGGAGCACAGGTCCGTGAGGTCCTCATTGCCGCGGCGGCGCGCCAGTGGAGCGTGCCCTCCAGCGAATGCCGCGCCCGTAACAGCCAGGTCGCCCACGCACCTTCTGGCCGCATCCTTTCCTACGCCGCGCTGGTCAAAGACGCGCGCTTGCTTCCCCTGCCCGATCCCAACACCGTGCGACTGAAGGACCCCAAAGACTTCACCCTGCTCGGCCGCTCGGTCCCTCATCTCGACATCCCAGACAAGGTAAAGGGAACAGCACGGTTCGGCCTCGATGTTCGTGTCCCCGGCATGGTCTATGCCGTCGTAGCCCAGTGTCCCTATTTTCGTGGCGACCTGCTCCGCTTCGACGCGTCGAGAGCTAAAGCAATCACCGGCGTTCTCGATGTTTTCGAGATCCCCACCGATCCCGACTCCGCCAACAAAAACACGCGCGAGATTGCCGTGGTCGCGGCCAATACCTGGGCCGCCATACAGGGCCGCAATGCGCTGGCCGTCGAATGGAAGCCCGGGCAGTACCGCGACGAGTCGACCGAGTCACTCACCGCACAGCTACGCGCAGGCCTCGACGCACAGGAGTACTGGAACTCCACCAACACTACTCTTAACCCTGATACCGTCCCGGCAGCGAAACGTATCGAGAGCGTCTACGAATTCCCCTTCCTTGCCCACGCCACCATGGAGCCCATGAACATCACGGTCAGGCTCAACGATGGCCGCTGCGAGATATGGTCACCCACCCAGGCTGGCGGCGGAACCCAGGAGGCCGCCGCCAAATTTTTCGGCATCGACAAGCGCGACGTCACCGTCCACGTCACTTTCATGGGTGGAGGCCTGGGGCGCCGCTTCGGCGTACCTTTTGATCACCAGGCAATGCAGATCGCGCGACGTATCCAGCGGCCTGTCCAACTCGTCTGGACCCGCGAAGACGACTTCACTCACGACCGCTACCGCCCCGCCTGCATGCACCGGCTTCGTGGCGGCATCGATGAAGAAGGAAACCTGGTTGCGTGGACCGACCGCATGGCTGACACCACGATCATCGGGCAAAGTGACCCGAAGCAGGCGCAGGCCTATGAACTCGGGGGAGCCATCGATCAACCCTACCCGGCACAGCACTTCCGTATGTCTTATGTGCCGGTCGAGAGCGGCGCTACGCGGGGAGCGTGGCGCGGGGTCGAGATCGCCTTCAACGTTTTTTCTGTCGAGTGCTTTATCGACGAATTGGCTCACCTGGCCGGACAGGATCCCTACCTCTTCCGCCGTCGCCTGCTGATGAAGGCGGCCGCCCACTCCGCCACACCCAGGTCAAACTTCGACGGAACCCTCGCCGACCCCACGCGTGTGATCCACATGCTGGACCTGGCAACGGAAAAAGCCGGCTGGGGTAAGCCCCTCGGGCCCAACCGTGGACGCGGTATCTCTTGCTTCTTCTCCAAGACCAGTTATCTTGCTCAAGTCGCCGAGGTCACGGTCAATGATGGGAAGCTTCGTGTCGACCGCGTCATCACGGTGGTGGACCCTGGCCGGGTTATCAACATGAACGGCATCCGTGCCCAGATCGAGGGCGCTGTGCTGATGGGCCTGAGCGCCACCCTCAAGGAGCGCATCACGGTCAAGAACGGAATGATTCAACAACAGAACTTCAATAGCTATGAAATGCTACGGATGCCTGATGCTCCCCATCTCGAGACCTACCTCGTCGAAAGCGGCCGCCCTCCCGGCGGTATCGGGGAGCCGCCGCTCGCACTCATCGGCCCCAGCATTGGCAACGCCATCTTCGCCGCTACAGGAAAACGTCTGCGCAAACTTCCCTTTCAACTCGATGAGGTGTCATCTTGAAAAGGATCGCCAATTAATTTCTTCGTGCCGTTGCCACCAGATACCACGCCGGCCAACTTAACGCCCAATTAGGAATCCACGCGCCGCTGCTCCCCCACAGGGGGACCGTCAACGCCGTCACTCCCATGGCCAAGGCGATCGCTGCGCCTCGTTTGATCTGGACGATCCGTAAGCCCCGCCGCACTCCCCATACCGCAGCCGGCAAAAACAGTAACAGGCAAAGCCGGGATAGACATTCCACCCGGAACCGCTCCAGGCAGACCACGCAGGGAGCGAACGACAAAGCCGCACTCACCCAAACCGTGCGCCGGGAGACTGATCCAACCACGAAACCACCCGTCCAGGACCAGGCCACCAGAAGCAAAACATTGCAGAGGAACAAAGCCAATCCAGGGCCCACACCAAGACCGGTCGCGTGACGGATGGTCACGTCTCCAAGTTGTTGATAGGCACGACTGATCGAGAGAGAAAATCCCATCAGAAGAAAGGTGCTGGGCAATGCGAGCCCAAATGCCGCGAGCCACGGGCGCCAGTTCATCCACAAAGCTGCTTCTCGCCGTATCACCAGGCCGAGAACAGCAAGCAGCGATTGCCATGGGCTTTCACCACTTTCCAGCAAGTCCCCCTGCACGGCGTCGCGTTCGTCGCGCTCCAGGAGATGGGAGACAAGATCGCATAAGCCGGCCGTGGTTATGTAAAGCTTGTCAGTCATGACGGCGCCCGCATTTTGTTCGTGGCCCACGATACTCCGCGGCTGGCGCTGGTGATGGCGTCGTAGAAATCTTTTGCTGCCTGCATTCCTTTTGCAGTCACACGAACCATGCGTTTGGCACGGCCGCCCCGTTGCGCCGTGGCCTCGCCCATCCAGGTCTTTAGAAAGCCCTTGGTTTCCAGCCGATCGATCGTGGTATAGAGCGCGCCGATGGAACACTTGCGCCCGGTCACTGCGGCAAGTTCTTCGCGAATCACCGCGCCATAGGCCTCGTTGCCAAGCCGCGCGGCAGTCGTAATCAACAGGTATTCAAATTCGCCCAGCATGGTTAGAGCTACATTGTGATACTAATAGGCGGCCACGTCAAGGGCGGGAGTATGACGGTCGAAAATGAGGCTGCACCCCCTCAATATTCGTCCGCGCCATTCGCAACCCGCGAATTTCCGCAGCCTCTGGACGACTATTCGGCGCGCAAGGTCTCTGCCGGATCGATTCCTGCAACCCGCAGGGTGGGCACAATGGCGGCGACGAGGGTGACAGCTGAGAGGATCAGGACCACGGTAAGAATAGTGCGGAGATCATAAACACCGACTCCGTAAAGCACGCTGTGCATCGCCCGCAATGCGCCCGCACAGAGGACCAGGCCCACGATGAGTCCCAGCGTAGACGCTCGTAAACCGGGCGCTCCAACATGCACCATCGCTTGTCGTATGGTGGAACCCAGGGCGACGCGGATGCCGATTTCCCGCGTCTTTTGGGCGACGATATTGGCAACCAGCGAAAAGATCCCGACCCCACTCAACAGCAGGGCAAGAGCCGCCATCGATCCAAGCAGCGCAACTTCCACGCGTTGGATCGCAAGGGTCTTCGCCAGCAGGTCACGCATACTATAGAAGCCTGAGAAGGGGAGATTCGGATCGACGCTCGCCATGGCGTGCTCCATCTGCGCTGGCAATCCCTCAACTGGCCCCGCCGTGCGCACGATCCAGCTTGGTTGAAACCAGACATGAAGCAGCGCGAGGTGTTGCGCATCCGTCTGCGTGGCAGGAACGTACATTGTCTCTTCATCGGATAGGGGCGCAGCAGGATCGATGCCGGGCGGAATGGCCACATCTTCCACTACCCCGACAATGAGAATGTCTTTGTTCAGGTGGTATCCCACCGGACTGGCGCCATGAAAATATTTGCGCACAAAGACCCGATTGATGATGGCCACGTGCTGCGTATCGGGGCCATCCGCGTCGGAAAAAGAGCGCCCCATCAGAATCGGGATCTGCAAGGCCTCGAAGTAACCAGGTGTGGTATATACCTCATCGACCGTGACTGCTTGCCCCGCCTGCTTTCCGTCACTGATGGTCAACCCGCCGTTAATCAAAGTGCGCTCATACGGCAAACTCAGGCCAACGGCGGCCTGTTGCACGCCAGGAATCTGCCGCATGGCCGCGGTACTCTCATTCGAGCAGCTTTTGGAAAGCAGCCGGGTCGTGATAGCGCACATCATCGAGCGATGCTTTTGCAGTCATCACTCCCGACGGATTAAATCCCGCCGGCAAGGTCTGCAGGTGGATGAGCGTGCGAATCAGAAGCCCCGAAGCGGCCAGCAATACTACAGTCAACGCTGTCTCGCTGACAATCAAAGCCTGCCGCAGACGCAAATGCTCACCGCCAGTCGTGGTGCGGCTGCCAATGGCGGAGCGCAGATCGAATGTTCGGGCAGTGAGCGCTGGAAGCATGCCAAAAAGTATGCTGGTCAACAAAGAAAGACAAAGCGCGAACACCAGCACGCGGCCATCGAGCGGTACGCCGGCGACAGGAAGAAAGTGTTCGGGTAAAAGCAGCAGCAATCCGCGTAATGCGACAAAACCTACCGCTACACCGGCCACTCCCCCTGCCATTGCCAGCAACAGATTTTCAATCCAAAGTTGTTTTTCAATTTGCCAGCGTGAGGCGCCGAGCGCCAGCCGGGTGGCAAATTCCGGCGTTCGTCGCAGCATGCGCACCAATGTCAGACCGGCGAGATTGGCACACGCAATCAGCAGGATGAATCCTGCTGCCAGCATCAACGTCAACACCTGCGGGCGCACCTTGGCCGTCTGCCCTTCTTGCAGCGGAACGGTATGGAAACTCACCGTAGCGCTGGGGTTGTCGGCTAGTTCATAGCGATTGGCCCGGAGAGCCCAGGCGTGATTGATCTGTGCATCCGCCTGCTGCCAGGTCGCGCCATCGCGCAGCCGGACGATGGCCTCGAAGTTCGTTCCCGCTCCTTCGCCTTCATGGCTGGGCTGAAGCGGGGTATAAAGGTCGGCATTCAAGGGAGTGGTCGCGTTCTCAGCAAGCACTCCGATGACGGTGTATGGCTCGCCTCGTAACAGAATCTTCGCGCCCAGAATCTTTCGATTCGAAGCGAACGTGCTTCGCCATAAACCGTAGCTCAAGATGGCGGCCTGTGGCCCATGTGGACGGTCCTCCGCTTCCGAAAAGTTCCGCCCAAACGAACGGATGAATCGCGAGTACGTCAAGGTAGTGGGCGGAAATGCGTCCCGCACGCAGATATCGGACCCGGGAATCCGTCTCAAGATTCATGCCCGACGCTCGGGGAGTTGAAACAGCCGCTACCAGCGAAGGGACATTGTCGCGCAGCAACTCCCACTGCTCGCCGTTGACATGATGTCTCTCTTCGGAAGCAATGGGACCTGTGATTCGCGTAAAAATTGTGCCCATCCGTTCGGGATGCGAATAAGGCAGACTCTTCAGCATGAGCACATTGACGATGGAAAAAATCGCGGTGTTGACGCCGATGGAAAGCGCTAGTGTAACGATCACCGTTATCGTGAACCCCGGGTTACGCCAAAACTGCCGCACTCCGTAGCGTGCGTCGTACCAGATACGCTCCGCACCAGACCCGGCACGGCGTTCCCGGACTGCTTGCTTTCACCTGCTCGATGCCGCCAAAGTCGGCCATAGCCGTGCGGCGGGCTTCAGACGCGGACATTCCGCCGGCGATCCGTTCATCCGTCATGATCGTTACGCAGGCCCGGACTTCTTCGTCCAGTTGGATTTCAACTTGCTCCTTGCGAAAGAGATTTCGCAGCATGCTGTGGATGCGGGACCAGAGTTTCATCATCCCCTCCCTTAGGTTGCCTTCAAAGCATTTGCCATGGCGACGGCCACCCTCGTCCACTCTTCTTTTTCAACTTCCAGCTGGGCTTTGCCTGTCCTGGTGATGCGATAAAACTTCGCCCGCCGGTTATTTTCCGATTCGCCCCAGAAAGAGCTCAGCCAACCCGCTTCTTCCATGCGATGAAGAGCCGGAAACAACGAACCCGGCTTGACCAGAAATGTCCCGTGAGTGATTTGCTCGATGCGGCGTGAAATGCCCAGCCCGTGGAGTTCCCCCGTGCCCAGCGCCTTGAGAATCAGAAGATCGAGTGTGCCCTGCAGGAGATTTGTTTGCTTTGAGCTCATTCGGCTGTTCCTATCGAAACCCTATATGAGGGTGCACTGTTCTCATACAGAATGTCAATAGGAGCGCCCTTCTCCCTTCAAAGACAATCCGGAGCAGAACTCCGAGCGCTTGGCGAACCTGGTTTTTGTATCAGGTCACAACTTTAGTCGTGCTTGAAATATTCAGGGCTTTAAGGGGTGCTCCACTGCTTTCCCGGGATTTTCGCGTCTGGGCGAGGCACACTGCAGATCCCTCGGCTGCGCTCGGGATGACAAGGGGAGAGTAATTACTCACTTATAATTCCGTGAGTCGGATGGCGCAGAGGAAATCCCGATCCGACTCGCAGACTTTTAGGTGAGTAATCACTCTCCCCTTGTCATCCCGAGCGCAGCCGAGGGATCCGCAGTGCGCCTCGCCCAGACGCAAAAATCCCGGGAAAGCAGTGAAGGAACCTGCGGTTTCTCTCCCCGGTACTCGCACGCACCCTCTTTGGCCCCGCCAGGGTCCAGCGGGACTATCTTGCCACTATGGCACGCCACGCAGCATTTGCTGACAGAGCGTCCACTCTTCGGGTCTTACTCCCACGTTATCTGGTCGAAGATCGCTCGCAGGCGTTTTCCTTTTTCCGGATTGATAGCTTTCGATGAAGGCGATCCGGCCCTGCAGATGTTCACGAAAATGAGGATGCGCTTCAAGGTTCTGGGCTTCTGGAGAGTGGCGCACGCAATTGGTAAGAATCGCCTTCAACAAATCGAAGTGGTGCCGCCTCACATTGAGCCGCTGATTGGTCACCAGGCCAGCCAGGTGCTGGCGCGTTGCTTGGCGCATGATGCGCGTCTTGCGGTGCTGAACAGTAAAGCCCTCCTCGCTCAGGATGGCTGCCACATGAGTAGCGAAACGTTCCACGCAGCCCGCGAAGCCCTCACCGCCCGAGAAAGCAAGGTCGTCGGCGTAACGCGTGTAGGTAGCATCGGCAGATTGGGCGAGCCCACTTAGACGGCAGTCGAGACGGTAGCTGCACAGATTCGCAAGCGAAGGTGAGGTGGGCGCGCCCTGCGGCAAATGCGGCCTCGCATACATGCTCTGCACGTGCCACAGTTCCTCTGGGCCCATCGCGGAGCCCGGTTGCTTGATCACGTCACGCCAGGTGCTGCGCGGCACGGCGTTGGTCGCGAGACCGCCGAGCAGGTCGGCAACCGCCTCCGGGTAGCCGATCGTCCGGAAGAAACTCTGCACCCGGGCTCCGGCGAAGCTGGGAAAGAAGTTTTCCAGGTCCATGCGCAGAACGACGCGCCGGCCTACGTGCGGAGCGGCAAAGGTCTGGATGGAGCGTCCCTTCACAAAGCCATGCACCGCGGAGTGCGACGGAATGCGGTCAAGGATGGCAAACAGAATGCGCCGCTGCACCTCTTTCAGGCGAGGTTTGGGAGTCTCGATCAGCCGGATGCTGCCGCTGGCTTTTGCCAACACGCGGTAGTGATAGTGTTCGAGCCGAGGCTGCGGGCGCTTGTAGCCCAGCCCCTTCAGATCGGCGAACCACCCGAGTTCCGAAGGAGTCATCTCAAGCCAGTCCGCCAAACCGCCCACGGTCTCGATTCTCGGAATGGCCCAGTTTTGCGCCGCAGGCATTGGCTGCATCGGCTGCGGCCCGGTGATCCAGTGCAGTATTTTGATTTGGTGTCCGTACTTGTACCCGGCCTCCACCAGGCCCGGATCGACGCGAAGAAAGCTGATCAGGTCACGCCGGCGTGGACGAATGCGCCCAGCGAAGGTTTCGACATACCGTCCTGCAAGCGGCCGGACCCAGCGCCAGTTCCGGCCCAGAACGTGGACCAGACGGGCGGCAACGGCATCTTTCTCCTGTTCGCCGCTGAGGATCGCCTTGGCTAATACCTTGAGGATCGCCGTAGAAAGCATTTGATTTGACGGCGGACAACTCCAACGAGTCTCGCTCTGCGTCAGCAGAACTGCGCATGCGCGCAGTGTCGCTAATGCGATGGATTGTCAGTCTTCCACTATGCCCCAGGGTATCCCTGGAGAGGCCGGTGAGGGCCAGGCTTGGAGCGTCCGCCGTCCAGGCAAGGATAGCAGGCAGAACCGCATTCACTCGGAAAGGATAGGTTCCTTGACGTCCTCCGTCCTCGGCCCGAGCGCTTTGTGGCGTTCAAGGAAGCGAACGCAGGCGTTCCAGCGCAAAATGGGATCGTCATTGCCGGCAGCCCGCAGCCGTTCCGCTTCCTCGAAGAGCCCCAGCGCCTTGACGATCCAGTCGTAAACAATTCCGCTGGACCCCAGTCTCCCCAAATCATGGGACGCTTTTGCGCGCCGTTCCCAGGCGATTCCGGAATAGTAAGCGCGATCGTAGGGTGATTCCAGGCCGGCTATCTCTGCCACCGCGGTGCCGAAGGCCTTATCGTCTCTCGCAAACTCATCGGTCAGGGCCAGAACCAGGCTGATGCGCGCCTCCCGGTTTGCCGGGGCGACCTCGAGAATATCGCGGCAGATGCTTTCAGCTTCGCTGGGCTCGTTCAGCAAGCGGTAACGCTCGGCCTTAGCCAGAGCGCCGTCGAGGCTGTTACGAGAAATGGGCTTAAGAGCGTACATAGGAACCCCCTTTTTCTAGAGGATGTGAAATAACTGCTTCAGCGGATCGAAGAACCGGTCCACGACCCGCTCTTTGAGCGGAATAATCGCGTTTTCGGTAATAGTGATTGACTCCGGGCAAACCTTCCGGCAGCACGTGGTGATGTTACAGTAACCGATGTTGTGTCTTTTCTTTAAGTCGGCGACACGGTCTTCGCTATCGAGAGGATGCATTTCGAGGGCGGCCGCGTAAACTAGCAGGCGGGGCCCGATAAACTCGTCTTCCTTGTGGTGTTCGCGCAGGACGTGGCATACGTCCTGACACAGGAAACATTCGATGCACTTGCGAAACTCCTGCACCCGTTCGACGTCCGCCTGCTGCATCCGCCAGGTTCCATCCGGCAAGTCGGCAGAACGAGGCCTGAATGGCTTAATGGTCTTCTTCGCCCGAAAGTTCCATGAGACGTCGGTGACCAGGTCACGTATCAGTGGAAACGTGTGCATCGGCTCCAGGATGATGGGCATGTTCAGGTCGAGATTGCTCAGCCGCGTCATACACATGAGCTTGGGCATTCCGTTGATTTCCGCCGAGCATGACCCGCACTTCCCCGCTTTGCAATTCCATCGCAGCGCAAGGTCGGGCGCCTGTTGAGCCTGGATGCGGTGCACGGCGTCCAAAACCACCATGCCCTCCTCGACCGGCGTGACGTAGTCTTCGAAGCGGCCACCGGCTGCATCTCCGCGCCAGATGCGGAACGTCGCTTGCGTTGCCATTCGACCTCCCTTAAGTCATTCCCTGGTGCTTCTCCCTATTTCATCTCTTGAATCACGGCTTGCAACTGATCGGGCATGGGCCGGAGCGCGCGTTTCTCCACCAGCATTTCGCCATCCGTCCCGCGCTTGACGACGATGTTGAGCTTGCCCCATTCGGGATCTTTGTCGGGATAATCTTCGCGGAATTGCGCGCCCCGGCTCTCTTTGCGAAGCAGCGCGGCGCGGGTGATCGCCTCCGATACCAAGAGCAGGTTGGCGAGATCGATCGCCGTGTGCCAGCCGTTGTTGTACTGCCGGTGGCCGGTGATGCCCACATCCTCTGCTCGCCCATCGAGCGCTGCGATTACACTCAGTGCTTGTTGCATTTCACCTTCGGTGCGAACGATGCCTACCAGCTCCTGCATGCTTTCCTGCAGATCATTTTGAATCTTGTACGGATTTTCGCCAGTTGCCCCGCGATCGAAGGGCTTGAGAGCATCTTTGGCGGTCTTCTGGAGCTGCTCCTCGTCAATCACACCGTTGGTTCCATTCGCCCTGGCAAATTCTGCGGCATAGCGGCCGGCGCGGCGCCCGAAGACTACCAGGTCTGAGAGCGAATTGCCGCCCAGCCGATTCGCGCCGTGCAGCCCCGCTGCTGCTTCTCCCGCGGCAAACAGCCCCGGCACGTTGGACATTTGCGAATCACCATCCACACGGATGCCACCCATCATGTAATGCGTGGTGGGGCCGACTTCCATTGGCTCTTTGGTGATATCCAGATCTGCCAGCTGTTTGAACTGGTGGTACATGCTCGGGAGCTTACGTTTGATGTGCTCCTCCGCCTTTGGCAGATGCTGCTTGATCCAGGCAATATCGAGAAAAACCCCGCCGTGCGGCGTGCCCCGTCCTGCTTTCACTTCGCGATTGATGCAGCGGGCGACGTGGTCGCGGGTGAGCAGTTCGGGCGGCCGGCGGGCATTCCTGTCGCCCTGCGTGTAGCGCCATCCTTCCTCTTCGTTGTCCGCCGTCTGCTCTTTGTAGAGGTCAGGAATTTCATCGAACATGAACCTCTTGCCTTCGCTGTTACGCAACACGCCGCCTTCGCCGCGCACGCCTTCGGTCACCAGGATGCCGCGCACACTAATGGGCCAGACCATGCCTGTGGGATGGAACTGGACAAACTCCATCTCCTGCAGCTCCGCCCCGGCACGGTAGGCGAGCGCCAGTCCATCGCCGGTGTATTCCCAGCTATTGCTGGTGACCTTGTAGGCGCGCCCGATGCCGCCGGTGGCCACCACGACTGCCTTCGCCTGCCACAACTGGAAGAGGCCCTTCTCGCGGTCGTATCCGCAGGCTCCTGCGACGCGCCCCGAGTCCAGCAGGAGGCTGAGCACGGTGCACTCCATGTGGACTTCCATACCACAGTGAATGCCGTGGTCCTGCAAAGTTCGAATCATCTCCAGGCCGGTGCGATCGCCCACGTGCGCCAGTCGCGGGTATTTGTGGCCGCCGAAGTTCCGTTGCAGGATCCGCCCATCCTTGGTTCGATCGAACAGCGCGCCCCAGGCTTCCAGTTCGCGCACGCATTCCGGTGCTTCTCTGGCGTGCAGCTCTGCCATGCGCCAATTGTTGAGGTACTGCCCGCCGCGCATGGTATCGGCAAAATGGACGCGCCAGTTGTCCCGATCGTCGACATTGGCCAGTGCCGCTGCAATGCCGCCCTCGGCCATCACGGTGTGCGCTTTGCCCAGCAATGACTTGCAGACAACTCCCACTTTTGCGCCGTGAGCCGCGGCTTCGATGGCGGCTCGCAACCCAGCCCCGCCTGCACCGATGACCAGAACGTCATAGGAGAATCGTTGGAACTCCGGCATCTACAGGATTCTCCAGTCGTGCCAGATCCCCATCGAGCAGAGGCGGACGTAGATATCCGAGAACCCTACCCAAAACAGGCTTGCCCAGGCCCACTTCTGGTGTTTTGCGTTCAGACAACTCACACAGTCGTAGAGCTTGTGCCGTACCGGGTGATCCGAGATCTGATCGAACGTGCCCCCCACCAGGTGGCGGAAAGCGTGACAGCCGAAGACATAGCCACCCAGCAGCACCACGTTCACCACCAGCACCAGGCTCCCCACCCCGATGCCGAAACCATTGGGAAAGCGGAAGGACACCAGCGCGTCATAAACCAGAAAAGCCCACACCAGGTAGGAGAGCCGTAGAAAGTAGCGATGAAAATTTTGCAGGATCAGGGGAAAGCTTCGTTCGCCAAGATACTTCTTGCGTGGCTCGCTGACAGCACACGCTGGAGGATCGGCCCAGAAGGACTTGTAATAAGCACCGCGGTAGTAATAACAAGTGAGCCGAAAAAGGCCGGGGATCCATAGGATGAGAAGCGCCGGAGAAAATCGGAGAAAGCCGGGGTACCAGGACGGCTTGGGACCGAAGAGCGCGTGCGGCGAGGAGCCGAAGAGCTCGGGAGAATAAAAAGGCGAGATATAGGGGCCAAAGGTGTAGTGGTTGCCCTGCCACGCCGCCCAGGTGGAGTAAATCAAAAATGCGCTTAACCCTAAAAAAACTGCAGACGGCGAAACCCACCACGGATCACGCCGAGACGTCTGGCCGAACCTGCCGCCCTTCCAGACGACATCGGGAGTTGCCATCTTCGCCTCCGGTGGAGCCCCTTTTCGCCGATGGCAGGGGATTATATAGACGGAAGAACTACGCCGCCAAGTGGGTGTCGCAATAAACAGGGCGAAATCAGGGCGAAGATGTGAACGATAGTTACCTTTGGGCGGGGCGCAACGGCAGGGGCGCCGCACCTTTTCGGCATCCAACTTCTAGCTTGCACTGGTGTTTGCATAGTGCAGGGTGCGCGCGATGGAGAAACATCTTCGCAGTTCCTGGCTTGGGCTTTTGTTGCTGCTCTTTTCCACCGCGCAGACGCCGGCGAAGCTGGCCCTGTTGCTGGAAGAGCCATTTGGAACCTTTGGGTATGTCAACCCCACCGGCCACGCCGCCATTTACCTGTCTGATGTGTGCGCAGCATCGCCTACCGAGCTGCGTCCCTGTAAGCCGGGGGAATACGGTGTGGTGCTCAGCCGTTATTACCACGTCGCCGGTTACGATTGGCTGGCTATCCCACTGATCCCTTATCTCTACGCGGTCGATAGTATTTCCGCAGTCCCCGAGACGGTGGACCGCGTTACGGAATTGACGCTCCGCGATGCCTGGCGCCGCGAACATCTTCGTAATCTGGTTCCGGATGCCCGCGGCGGTCCTCCTCAAGGAGATTGGATTCAACTGGTCGGCGGTCTCTATGACCGCAAGATCTACGCCTTCGAAGTAGAAACAACAGCCCAGCAGGATGAGAGGCTTATCGAAACATTCAACGACAAAACCAACCGCAGCCACTTCAACCTCCTCTTCCACAATTGTGCAGACTTTTCGCGCGGGGTGGTTGACCTGTACTACCCGGGATCGGTACGCCGCAGCTTTACCGCCGATCTGGGGATGACGACCCCCAAGCAGCTGGCGAAAGACCTGGTTCACTACGCCGTGCGGCACGAACAGCTGGATCTGGAGGTCTTTGTTCTGCCCCAAGTGGACGGGAGTATCCGGCGCAGTGACCATATCGACGGAGTAGCCGAGGCGATTCTGCGCAAGAAATATGTCATTCCCATTGCCTTCCTGCAACCGTACTGCGCGGCGGGATTCGCTGTTACCTATCTCACAACCGGACGCTTCAATCCCAACAAGAATGCCGTGCCGCTCGACCGGGCCGATCTGGTTAGATCCCTCGTTGACCAGGACCCACCCCTGCAGCAGGAAGGCGCTCGCAGCCCGCTGGTTGTTCAACTGAGCCCGCATTTGGCTGCGGCTAAACAAGACATCGCAGGCAAGTGAGCGGCGGGGTTCCGATGGGTGCGACAGGGAGTATCATTTCAATACTGCCTGCCGGCAACATTATTGACGTTGTGAGTGAAACAGCCGTGCGCATCAAATCGCTTCTGCTTGACATCTGCTGTACTGTTTCCTCCCTATTGACACTGTCTGCAGCGTTGCCCCCTGAGTTGCAGGCGAAACCACTGCAAGCCGCTTGTTGCCCTTCAGAGGTGCACAGCACTTCCCTGCCCAACTCATCCGAAGCTGCAAGCAGTCCTCTCAAAACGGACGGGCGCCTGATCGTCATCGGCTTTATGGGCGGCCACATCAAGGGTGACAATTTCGTTCACACAGAAGCTCGTCTGGCGAAGGAATTGCGACAGCGCTATCCGCTCGCCGTGCACTCCGCAGTCTTTGCCAATCACGACGGACATATCGCTCTGAGGGCGGTGCTTCAGCTACTTGACAGCAACAAAGACGGCCGTCTGAGCAATCAAGAAAAAGAGGCGGCGCGAATCGTTATCTACGGGCATAGCTGGGGTGCGTCGGAAACCATCGCGCTTGCCAGGCGATTGAACGAACTCAGTATTCCGGTTTTGCTGACGATTCAGGTCGACAGTGTGCAAAAGTCAAATCAGGACGACGCCTTTATTCCGCCCAATGTGAACGAAGCGATCAACTTTTATCAGTCCGAGGGCCTCCTGCACGGCCGAAAGTTGATCACGGCAATGGATCCTAAAAAGACGACCATCCTGGGTAACTATGAATCGAGCTATAAGGGAAATCCGGTATCTTGCGCCGGATATCCTTGGTTTGCACGGACCTTTATGAAGCCCCATATCGAAATTGAGAACGACCCGTCCGTATGGAGCAAGATCGAGGAGCTCATCCAGACGAAGGTACTCGAAAACCAGCTGCTCTAGGTGTCTCACCCGTGATCGGGACAGTTTGTTTGTATGCTTCCCCGATTTTGTGCATCAAAGAATTTGGTCTTAATTGTCTCGAATCTGCCGGCGTGCAGAATTCGACCGGGGGTCTACGCTGCTACGCGTCGGCAACTCCGTCATAATCGACCGAGGAGAAAGCATGAAACATCGCATCACGGCAATGTTGATTCTGGCGTCCTTGACGTCAATTGCTTCCGCACAGGATTGGTATCACGATCGGGAGGCACGCTACCAGGGCGAACAGTGGCGGCCCCAGGTGTTCGCACAGGTTCGGTCGGATCTTGACCATATCTGGAGTGCTCGAGGTGCGAGCGAAAAGGAAAACGCGCGTCTTGACAGAACCAAGGAAGAGCTCACCAAGATGCAAGTCGACCTCGATCAAGGCCGTTTCGACAACGGCCTCCTGAATGACGTGATCGACTCGATAAAAAAATCGGCCAACGACCAGCGGCTGTCGCCTCGCGATCGAGCCGTCTTGGACGACGATCTCGCACGGCTCCACGACTACCAGGCCAATCACAACCACTGGACCCACTAGCCAAACCGAAAATCCGGCTGAAAGGGGGATCAGGCGCTGAGCCGGTCCCCTGGCGCGGGAACGTTAGCGTTCTACCACGACCAACGCAGCCCAGAAGGTCTATGATGGTGGGCCAGGTAGCGAACCTGGGGAAGCCATCCTGCGCAGCCGCTGTGCCATGGGCATAGGCTCCCCCGGAAATCCACACTCCTCTCGCAAGCATCACAGAATCAGTGGGATCGTTACCGTGGAGAGCAACTATGTGGAATCAACAGGGACAAATCATTGGCACCAAGCCCTCCCAATTGGTTGCAGCCGTTTTTTTGGACGAAGTGTCTGCCCGCGATGCAATTGCCGATCTCAAGTTAGCTGGAGTCCGTGCGAACCGGATCGGTGTTGCTTTGTCAGACGAGGGCAAACGAGTGCATGCCCTACACCCTGAGGCGACGCATCTTCCCTCCAATCTGGAGGGAAAACACAGCGTCCTGTGGAGGGTTCGGCACAGCATCAAGCATGATGTGCACGGCCACCAGGGGCCGGGCCTATCCAGCCGCGAGGATGCAGCGGCAGCCAACGAAGAGCAACCTCCGTTCACAGAAATCGATCTCACCGATACTCTGCGGGAGTTGGGAATTGCGGAAGCAACCATCAAGTTGCTGCATCACCAGGTTGGTTCGAAGGGTTTTCTGGTCCTGGTAGATGCCGGCGATGACGAGAACCGGCTTGAATGCATTCTCCTCAACAATCGGGGCATGCCGCGCACGGTTATGGTCACCGAGAAAGCGAAAATCACCAGTTAGGCTTTTAGCCACCCCTGGATGAAGGAGCGCCTCGACTTCGGCGAGGGCTCAAGGAACCTCGCTTCGTGTCGGGAACCAGCTCCAGGATGGAACCAGACAACACGGTTATGTATCTTCTACAGTGCCATATCCGCACTGTGTTCCTCATCTGCCCTCCGCGAAGCAAAGAAGAAAATTGTGGAGGCTTCTGCAAAATTTACATTCTTTTAGCGGAACAATTTCTAGAGTACCAGCGCAAATAAGTCGCAGGGCACTGTAGTTGTTACTTTAGTTTGCGTTGGATAGAGCCGGCATGTACATTAGCAACAACGATAACGGTTGCAGCGGCAGTACTGGCTGCAACGCACACTACATGTCGGAGTAAAGATGCGTCACGATATATGGATTGGACTACGAAAGGTTTCCAGACAACTCGACCAGGTTGTCAAGTATGAATCCGGCGAGCTAGACGATGCCACAACAATAGCCCTCTTTCAATCACTCATAGAAAGTGGCCTCGCGTGGTCTTTGCCGGGCAATTATGCCAGAACCGCCAGCGACTTAATTACTCTCGGCCTGTGCCATCCCGCACAGCGTTCGTTGCACGAACAGGCGGTGATGGGATGATTGATTATGGGCGCCTGGAAAGAGGAGCAAGCGGCGTAGACCGCGTCGCTAAGACGGAACCGGAAGTGGACGAACTTTCGGCGTGCACATGCGAGAATGTGCGGCTAAGAAGAGTCATAGACGTTCAGAAAACCGAAATTAAAAGGCTTATGCGCTTGCTCGGCATTGGCTTGCAACAGAAATAGAAGATCACCGGCGTATTAAATCGGTGGAACTTCATAAATGCAGCATCGAAGCGGGGACATCCGTGATAGGTGAAATTCTTACTTGTCATGGGTGTCCCCGCAGTTGTTCCCAGCGGCCGGCCCAAATAGGGGCGTCACTGCCCCTTCGGTCCCCGTTGTCGATCAAGAGACTCAAGAGCAGCTGTGCAAATTTGCTCAGCCAACGCCTGCTTCATCAACGCTCGTTCGCCCTCCGCGAGACGAGCGCTGTGCGTCGGGCATAGGACGGGCGTGATTTCACCCTTGCCCGCGTACCAGAAATTTGCTTCGGCAATCTTCCCCTGGCACCGCGAAACAGATCGAGCAGGAAACGTGAATACCAAGGTCCATAACCATAGCTCCAGGCAAGCAAGTTGGGCGGGGATTTAAAGAGCTCGTGCGTTCCGGGCGTTGGTGAGAGTGACCTCTACGGCGGCCAGGACTGGGAAATCGGCTTCAGCAATTCCTCTCTCAGCCAGGAGCTTCTTAAAGGCATCACGCAGTTGCTCCAGGGAAAACATCAGATCATGGTGGCTCAGCATAACGCCACGAAACCACCTTTCCAGCTCTCCCTCGATGGAAGTCTGGGGCGTAACAAACTGCAATATCTTGCCGGAAGTTTCTGTGGGCATGACCATAATTTCCGAGACTGGATGAGAAGTGGGGATGCCAGGGGACGTAAAGGCGGCGACCCTCCTGGTTCCACTCTCGAGTCCCTCCCCCGAAAGAATCGATCACAGAGTTTGGAGTGTCGCCGCTTGTTGAAGAGCATACCGGATGGGCTGGAATTTGCTACAGTCCTTGCGTAATAATCGGCCGGTTTGTGGTAATCCCGGTTGGTAATGCAGCCTCGCCCGCCTCCCTCCTACAGGCTTTCCCCGGGCCTGATTCACCTCATTCTCAAAAGCAGGATTCTGCAACCGATGAAGAAGGTGCGGCATCTTAAGAGTGCCGAAAAACGCGGAGCCGGATTGGTAAGCACGGCTCGCTGCGGACGCCAATCCGCAGTCAAGTCATCTCCCGCACAACAGCGGAGAAGGGACCCACGGCGATGAGTAGCAGTGCTGCGGCACTGCTACCCATCGCTTGGTGCGTTTTGGTACCCCGACAGCCATGCGATGGAACATTCTGTAAACAGGAGATCGCGATGGCAACGCTCAACCACACAAATCTTACGAGCTACAACGTTCCGGCACTGAAGGAGTTCTTCTGCCGGGTTTTCGATTTTCAGGTCCTCGACGAACGCGGCGATAAGCTTGCTGTGCTGCGGAATTCCGACGGCTTTCTGCTGACACTGATGTATGACAAGCGGATGACGCCGGAGCATGGCTATCCGGGATTGTTTCACGTTGGTTTTCTTCAGCCCACGCAGAATGCAGTGGATCTTATGCACGAGGTCGTTGAGCGCTCGGCAGTACATGGCGCCCAAGCCGGCCAAGCTGCAGCGCGGCGGACCGGTAGCCTACGGCTTCTATTTCCAGGCTCCTGGCGGCGTACTGGTGGAGGTAAGCACCATGAATATCGCCGAGTTTGCCTGATTGCCCGGTCATGGTTTGAGGACGGACGCTGGTCAGGCGTTCGTCCCGCCATCAACGGTCAGATTAGCCCCGGTGATATAGGAGGATTCCGGACCGGCGACGAACGCCACCAGGGCGGCGACCTCATCCACTTGTCCGTAGCGTCCGAGAGCCGTGACGGCCTTTTGAGGAGTTGCCCAATCGCCCGAAGCGGGATTTAAATCCGTGTCGATCGGACCGGGCTGGACGTTATTTACCGTAATGCCCCGACCCCCTACTTCTCTCGATAGGCCCTGAGTAAACATCTTCACCGCCCCCTTCGTGGCCGAATAAGCAACCAGGCCCGGGGTCAGGACACGTTCGCCCACGCAGGAGCCGATCATGATGATTCGCCCGCCACTCTGCATGTGCTTAAGCGCCGCCTGGGTCGCGGCCATGGTCCCGAGGAAGTTGATGTTGATCATTCGATCCATCTCTTCCAGGGTGGTCTCCTCGAACGGTTTCGGAATGGCCACGCCGGCATTGTTGACAAGCACATCAAGCCGGCCGAAGGTCGCGATGGTTTTTTCCACTGCCGCCTTGATCGCTTCCGTGGCGGCGGCTTCGGCCTGGATCGCCAGAGCCTTTCCGCCCGCGGCTTCAATTGCCTTCACCACAGCGCCAGCCGCGTCTGCGTCCTTCGCGTAGGTAATGGCCACTTCCGCTCCATCCGCAGCCAGGCGTTTCGCGATCGCTGCCCCAATGCCCCGTGAACCGCCCGTTACCAGCGCCACCTTCTCATTTAGGTTACCCATGGAATTCTCCTCTATTCTTCGAATGAGTGCATGACCAGATGAAAATCGATTTGGGCTCAATAGACCAGCCCAGATATGGTCCTCGCAAGACCCCCAATAAGTAGTGCTCCAAAGGGTTGGTGACTCTTGTTCCGTGAAATGCAAGCAATGTTTGGTTCAAGTAGCGTTGTGGGATCAGGTTGCGATGGATTGATGCCGGGATTTGCAGTTTCGTTAGATGATCTGGCCGCCACCCAAAGTCCGAAGCGACTTTTTCCGCAGCCTGATCACTGCGGTAAACCGACGCGCTGCTTGAGTTGGGTGAAACGCGGGTCGGCATGGAGGCTATTCAGACGTGAGTCTGTTGTGAGGTAAACAGCTAAAAAGTAGGAACGATCCTCATACGCGCGATCGAGCCAGGAGAATACCTGATCGTTCTCTCCCAAGCCGGCGTAGACGATGGCAATGCTATAGGGAGCGACGTAGGTACGCGTCGATAACTCTTTCAAGTGGCCCAACACCTTCTCTGCTTCCCTTCTGTTCCCCAACAATGCGTAGGCGTGTCCAAGGCCCGACCATATTTCGGTATTGTCGCTGTCGAGCGCCAGGGCGCGTTCAAACTCGGCGATTGCTTCTGCCATTTTTCCCTTTGCTTCATAGGCCCGGCCCAGGTAGCAATGATCGAACCAGAAATTTGGATTCAGCTCGATGTTACTGTTCAGTTGCTTAATCGCCGGATCCCATTGCTGGGTGAATACGAAAACCGATCCGACGAAGAAGTTTCCTAAAGAGGTGAGCGGAGCGGCTTGTTGTCCCCGCCTGGCTTCGCTCAACGCGTCCGCCCCTCTGCCCATGGGAGCCAGGAACCAGGAATAGTATCCGTGAGCCTCAGAATCGTTGGCGTTCAGTTCAATTGACCGTTTGAACTCGCGTTCCGCGACCGGCCAGTTCCACTCGTACCATTGGCTTTCAATGGCCAGCGCCAGGTGAGCGTCCGCATCGTTGGGGTCGACAGCGAGCGCCTTCTCAGCCGCTTGCTTCGCCTTGGGACCAGCCTCATGGGGAGGCATGTACCAGTCGTCCTGATTAATGTAGTTAAATGCCAGCCCGTTATAGGCCAAGCCATAGTTTGGATCGATGGCGATTGCCTGATTGAAATAATCAATGCCCTTCGTCAGTCCATCCTTGGTCAGTTTGTTGGTGTGGTACTTGCCTTTGAGATAAAGCTGATAGGCTTCGGGATTACCGGTCGAACCTTTTGTCAGTCTTTGCTGTGTTTCGGCGGTTGGATAAGCGCCCAACCGTTGGGAGACCTCGCGGGCAATGTCGCTCTCTACCGCCAGTAGATCATCCAGCTTGCGGTTGTACTGTTGGCCCCAACTTTGTTTGCCGTCACGAACGTCGTCGAGTTCGACGTTGACCCTGAGGTTGTCACCGCGCTGTGCAACGCTACCCGTAAGCACGGATTCGACGCCAAGCTCATCGCCGACCTTCTGCGCATCCACCGCCTTGCCCTTGTAACGCGATGCGACACTGTGAGGAATCACCTTCAGATTGGGCAAGCGCGCCAAGCTGTTGTTGATGCTTTCCGTGATTCCATCGGAGATGTAGTCCGCGTCAGGATCGTTGGTCTGATTTTGCAGTGGCAGGACGACGATCGAATCATTTTGGCTAGCCCTCGACCTAATCAAATAAATACCCGCTCCGATCAGGCCTATCAGCAGTGCTATGGCGGCGATCAGCAAAGCTACGGTGCGTGTTTTGCCTCGTGGAATGCCCCGTGTCGAGGCGCCGGTGAGCGCCAGGCGCAGGTCGGTGGCCGACTGGAAGCGCGCATCCGGCGACTTGGCCAGGCACTTACGCACGATCGCCTGTAATGCAGGCGGCGCACTGAGGGGCGGCGGGTCTTTGTACACGATGGCGCCGATAATCGCGGCCGCTGAACTCCCGGAGAACGCACGGTGGCCGGCGAGCATTTCGTGCAGCACGGCCCCAAAGGAAAAAATATCGGAGCGTGCGTCGGCAGGCTTTCCCTCGGCCTGCTCCGGCGACATATACGCCGGCGTGCCCATGATGGCGCCCGCTTGGGTGATGATGCCGATGGCATTGGTTTCGTCCCCGGGTGAGCTGTCATCGGTTTGTTTCGCCAACCCGAAGTCCAGCAACTTGACCACTCCGCTGCTGTTGGTAAGGATGTTCGCCGGCTTCAGGTCGCGATGAATAATTCCTTTGGCGTGCGCCGCTTCGAGTGCGGCTGCGACTTGCGTAGCCAATCGCAGGGCTTCGGGCGGTGGAAGCGCCCGAGGCTGCTCGAGCGAAACAATGGCTGCGCCGTCGACACACTCCATCACCAGGTAGTTAGGACCAACATCGTAGATCTGGCAGATGTTGGGATGGTTGAGGGCAGCGATGGCCTTGGCTTCCCGTTCAAAGCGCGCACTGAACGCGGCGTCGGAGAATTTGATGGCAACGTCGCGATTCAACCGGGTATCGCGCGCCCGATACACTTCTCCCATACCACCCGCGCCGAGGAACGCGAGGATTTCATAGGGACCGAGTTTGTCACCGACAGAAAGCGGCATAGGGGCGGACAAGGGCCAGTTTAGCCTATCCCAATTTCAGCGACGGTCGCGTCCCGGCGATCGAGGAGTGGTCAGATTGTGATTTCTTCGAATGTCGAGTGGGCCGCCTGGTCAGCTTTTCGACTCGATGAGACGGCTAAGGTAATCAACGATCACTCCCCCGTCAGCCGCAGAACACGCTACGTAGCCATCGGGACGGACCAACCAAATACCGTTCTGGCTAAAAGGAACTCTCACGACGGGATCGAGCAGCCCTTTGAATCGTTGAAGTAAGCTGGCGGCTATCTCATTCTGATCAGCAAGGAGCGCGAACAACGGTTCTCCACCCGATCCCACGGGCAACTGGTCGCTGGTTGGGGCGACCCGTTCGCCGGGTTTCGGCCCAGATCCTGAATGCAGACCGGGACCGTTCAGGGGACTGTCGGAATAGCCGATCGCGACCTCTGTCATCGAGTCTGCCAACGCGTGTTGCACAAGCGGCAAACCGAATGCGAGATGGCCGGCGAGATTGCGAATGCTCTGCAGAGCAGGATTCTTCAGGGTGCCGACGACAGTCAGTCGCTGGGCTGCCTTGAGCACCTGATCGCCAACTCCGCTGCGCTCGGGGCTATAGCTATCGAGGAGATGGTCGCCACAGGCTCCGCGGATCACCAGGGCCAACTTCCAGGCCAGATTGAATGCATCCTGCATGCCGGTGTTCATGCCTTGTCCGCCGGCAGGGCTGTGAACGTGCGCTGCGTCTCCCAGCAGGAAGACACGTCCGGAGCGATAATTCGAAACCTTGCGGCCGTTAATCCTGAAGCCCGCGAGCCAGATCGGATCAAATGCTTTCAACCCTCCGGGTCCACGCCGGTCGATGATCGCCTGCACCTGCTCAAGGGTTGGTTCGGGAGCGACGGCAGCGTTTGTCGCAGGCAAATCCGCAAGAACGCGGTAACGTCCGGGCGAGATCGGGAAGATCACAAACGCCCCATCCTTATGCCAATAGACTGAGACTTCGCTGTCAGGAAATGGATATCCGCTCATGTGAATATCTGCCAGCATCCAATCGCTGTTCATCGTCTCACCCGCAAACGGAACTCCGAGTATGTGTCGCACAACACTGTGTGCGCCGTCACACCCGAGTAGCCACTTTGCTGCGACGATCTCCTCTCGCCCATCCGCATGACGAAGTGTGGCTTCCACTCCGGCATCCATAGTCTTGTGCCCCAGAACTTCAACCGGGCGTTCGATGGTGACGCCGAGTCCTGCGAGCCTCTCCTCCAGCAAACGCTCGGTTTCAGATTGTGGAAGCATCAAGCCGTAGGGGTAGGGACTTTTCACCGAACCCATGCTGACGTGGCCCATGAGTTCGCCATCGTTTGCAACAAAGTTCACTGCCAGCGCTTTGAATCCCGCATCCACGAAAGGGGCTGATCCGCCCGGGCCTCGGTCGAGGAGTTCCAGGGTTCTGCTCCAGACCACCAGCGCCTTGGACTTGTCGGTGCGCTGCGGCGCTTTGTCGACGATGCGAACGGAAACCCCGTACCGCGCCAATTCGGAGGCCACCGTCATTCCAACGGGACCTGCTCCTACGATGAAGACGTCCGCATTCATTTCTTATCTCCTGCCCACGCGGGCCGCGCCAGTTTCTGTATTAAGTATGCTCGGAGTTCCGCTTTCCGGCCCTGGCTTCTCGTCAAGAACAAAAAGCGCTTTCTTCGCTCACCGGTGTACAGTCTGAGGTTACTTCGGTATGCAGTCATACCCTTTGCTACAAATCACTGTATCCATATGCGTCATTCGGGTTATGTGACCGGGACGGTCGTTCCCCTATTCTCGACAGAAGTAATGCTGGAGTCCTTGTTACTGGATGCCCTGGTGTTCGGTTTGGTTTGACTGAGATTTCCCCCCTGGAGAAGCTGAACGCTGGACGTCAAGTTCTAGTTTTGCCGAGCCAGCACTGGAACTCTATGCGGCCACGAACCGATTTGCTTGTAAGCCTGAGCGTTTTGCTGGCTGTAGTGCTGGGGATGGTTTCCCCATCGCATCTCTTCGGGCCATGGCAGATCTTTGTCTGTTATCTCTGCCTGGGTTTGATCGGGGCCTGCTTCAAGGTCGCACTACCCGGCGGGGAAATTGCGCTTTCGTTCAACGTACCCTATATCCTGCTCTCGATCATGTGGCTGCCGCTGCCGGCCGTATTGGCCGTCGCAGCAGCTTCTGCGCTTTTCATCTGCACCTTCAGAGTTTCTCCGCGCAACACTCTGATGCAGATATTGTTTCATTTAGCCAACGCCATCAACTCGGCCTTTGTTGCGTGGTTTATCTACTACGCGGCAAAGAAGGCGTCAGGTCAATCGATGCCATCCCTGGCAGTGGCGGGGATGGCTTACTTCGTCATCAACACGATCTCGGTTGCGGCCGTATTGGCTACTCTGCGGGGTAAGCCGCTGTTCGACGTGTGGCGGCATTTCCTTTGGGCGTGGCCGTATTATCCGGCGGGCGCAGTGCTCGCCTCATTCACCTACTACGTCGAGGTACACCGTGGGCGATTCACCGCCCAGCTGGTACTGCCCCTGGCATACCTTCTCTATTGGATCTGCAAACGCTATTCGGGCAGGCTGGTGGAACGCCACAACCATGCGGAAGACATGGCCGCTTTGCATTTGCGGACCATGGAAGCTCTTGCATTGGCTATTGAAGCCAAGGATCAAAATACCCACGATCATCTTTGCCGGGTACGGGTATACGCCGCAGGCATCGCTGCGGCCATGAAATTGAACGACAAAGAAAGAGAAGCCCTGATGGCTGCTGCCCTGCTGCATGACATCGGAAAGCTCGCCGTACCGGAATACATCATCAATAAGCCGGGCAGGCTGACTCCCGAGGAATTCGATCGAATGAAAATCCATCCCGTGGTGGGAGCGCAGATCCTCGAACGCGTCTCCTTTCCCTATCCTGTGGTGCCCATCGTACGGTCGCACCATGAATACTGGGATGGAACCGGGTATCCAGACGGGCTGAAGGGTGAAGAGATACCGGTGGGGGCAAGGATCCTCGCGGTCGTCGACTGCTTTGATGCAATGGCATCCGATCGCCCCTATCGCCGCGCTCTTCCTATCTCCGGTGCAGTGGCCCATGTACAAAAGCTCGGCGGCATTCAATTTGATCCGCAGGTGGTGCGCATTCTTGCCCAGCTCCATGAAGAGCTGGAAGGAAAGGCGCTCGCGGAGAGCAGAAAAATGGAACCCTTGAAGACCGACATTACGGTGAGAAGGGGCAAAGCTCCGAGCGCCGGGTATGAGAGAAGTGGGCCGGCTCCGGGCAGCAGGCCCGGAGTGGCTATGGATCCCGGCGCCCGCGCGAGCTTCGAGACCGGAATCAGGCGTATGATCGCGGAGACCTTGCAGACGGTAGGGTCTGAGGATACGCTCGCTTGTGTGTCCGCGGCGCTCGCGGTTGTTGTGCCGTTCGACATTCTCGTGATCTACGTTCTTGAAGGCGAGGCCCTGCGGCCGTATTACGTGAGTGGAAACCGCGCCATATCGCTTTCCAGCGCCGCGCTGCCCGTGGGCGAGGGTCTGTGTGGTTGGGTGGCTCAGAGCCGGCAGCACATCCTGAATGGAAATCCATCGGTCGAGGTTGAGATCCAGACCGCCGATCCGCGCATATCGCAGATGCATTCCACCCTGGCTCTACCGCTGGTGAACGCTGAGGACTCGGTGCTCGGGGTTCTTGCCCTTTATCACTCTGAGCGGGATGCATTCAGCGCCGGTCATCTTGATTTGCTGCTTTCCTTACATGCGTCGTTCGCAAGGTTTCTTACAAATCTGCATCAGTCTCAGTCTCGAGAAGTGGAAACCTCTGGTGCTGCAATCGTGTGATGAGGTCGCTGTCTCGTCCCTGTGGTCGGTTGCGCTGAGTGCGACGGCCGAACCAGCTAAGTGTCAGTCGGCCGTGATTCTGAGCAGAAAAAAAGTGGAGCAAAAGAAGACGATGCACGGGCACCGCAAGACTAGAACGCGGCAGCGCCGGCTTCGGCTACCGCGTGGTCCTGCTCGCCAGAGCCCCCGCTTACCCCGATGGCTCCAACTACTTTGTCGCCTCGCTTCAGCGGGATACCGCCGGCGAAGATCATGATTTTGCCGTCGTTCGAGGCATGGATGCCGAAGAACTGCCCGTCCGATTGCGAGTGCGTGGCAAGATCCTTGGTGGCGATGTCAAAAGCCCGCGAAGTGTAGGCCTTCTTGATGGAAATGTCGATGCTGCCCAGCCACGCGCCGTCCATGCGCACATGCGATACCAGGTTACCGCCCTCGTCAGCCACAGCGATGTTCATTGGCTGACCGATCTCTTTTGCTTTCTTTTCTGCTGCTGCGATGATGCGGCGAGCGTCTTCTAAAGTCATGATGAACCTTTCGTCAGTGAGTTAAACCTGTTGGCACACAAACTCCCTCGAGTAAAGCAAACGAGGTCACGGGAAGCAATGGTGGTCCAGCTATGCAGCAATCATTCCATGCGGATCGAGCACGAATTTCTTCGCTGCCCCTTTATCGAAATCCTTGTAGCCCTGGACAGCCTGGTCCAAAGTCACGACGGTGACGTTGACGGCCTTGGCGATTTTGATTTTGTCATGCAGGATCGCCATCATCAGTTGCCGGTTGTACTTCATGACCGGACATTGACCGGTGGTGAAAACATGTGACTTCGCCCATCCCAGGCCGATGCGGATGCTGAGGTTTCCCGTTTGGGCGCTCTTATCGAACGCGCCGGGGTCTTCGGTCACGTAGAGTCCGGGGATGCCCAGGGCTCCGCCGGCGCGGCAAATCTGCATGAGCGAATTCAGCACCGTCGCGGGGATTTCCGTCTTGGCGTCATGACCGTGACCACGGGCTTCGAACCCCACGCAATCGACTGCGCAATCTACTTCTGGAACCTTGAGGATCTGGGCAATCTGATCGCCCACAGAGGCGTCCTTGGAGACGTCGACAGTTTCGCAGCCGAAACTCCTGGCTTGCGCAAGCCGCTCCGGAACCAGGTCGCCCACGATCACGACCGCCGCGCCCAGCAATTGACAGGCGGCTGCGCAAGCGAGACCGACCGGCCCGGCGCCGGCAACATAAACCGTGGCCCCTGGACCGACGCCCGCACTGACGGCGCCGTGGTAGCCAGTAGGCAAGATGTCGGATAGGCAAGTCAGGTCGCGGATCTTTGCCATCGCTTGCGCTTTGTCAGGAAATTTCAGCAGGTTGAAGTCCGCGTAGGGGACCATGACATACTCAGCCTGCCCCCCCACCCAGCCGCCCATGTCTACGTAACCGTAAGCTGCGCCTGGCCGTGCGGGATTCACGTTCAGGCAAATGCCAGTGGCGCGTTCCTTGCAGTTCCGGCATCGACCGCAGGCAATGTTAAAGGGCACAGAAACCAGGTCCCCAACCTTGATGAACTCTACGTCCTGACCGGCCTCGATCACTTCGCCGGTGATCTCATGCCCGAGGACGAGTCCTTTCGGTGCAGTGGTACGGCCCCGAACCATGTGCTGGTCGCTGCCGCAAATGTTGGTGGAAACGATCTTCAGAATGACCCCGTGTGCGCATTTGCGATTCCCGAGCGCTAGTTTCGGGAAGTCGATGCTGTGAATCTCCACAACTCCGGGGCCCATATACTCTACTCCGCGGTTGGTTGCCATGAGTTCCAATCTCCCTAGTTTTATGATGCATTGCACCGTTTGACGGCATTCACAGAGCGTTTCTTGACGACGTTCCCGCGCCGATGGTCAACCCACAATGTCGGCAGGAATCTCCCCGTCAGCTTCGGCTGTCAATTTATCAGGTTGGTGGCTAGAACGTCTTTCTCCTCCTCAAATTCCCTTGACGGCCGCGTGCCAGTCGATTATCGCGCAATCGACAGCGAACCACAGCAGCCGGCGGAGTCCGCCGAGACATTCAAGGCTTTTTCGGAGCGGTACCCGGTGAAATGCGCTTTGCAGTGGGCTTTTCCGGCAGGCTAGCCGCTCCAACCGCGTATTTCGCGTCGTAGCTCTTGATGAGTTCGTCAGTGATATCGACATTGGTAGCGGTGTACCAGACTACCGGTGCAGTTTCAGTTCCCTGCTCCAGTACAGCCGCGTAGCCGTGCTGCCGAGAAAAATCCTGTAGGAACGAGAAGACCTTTTGCGCCACCTGCTGAAACGCTTGTTGCGATTCGGCTTGAGAGTCATTCTTGAAGTCCTCAGCTTCACGTTGAAGCTGCTTCTCTTTCGTCCCAAGATCCTGAAGCTTCTGATTCCTCTCGGCGTCTGTCAGCTTCGCGGCAGCATCATTCAAGTTTTTCTTTGTCGCCTCGATGTCGTCGTTCAGCTTTTGCAATTCCTGTTCCCGCGGCGCATATTTCTTCTGGAGAGCGCCCATACTCCTCTGAGCCTCAGCGGTTCCAAGCACCGCCGCTTTGAAATTTAGCACCGCAATGTTGGAAGGTGTTGAGAGTGCCGGCGCAGTCGGCATTGAGCTGTTGCTTTGTGCACAAGCCGTACTCATTGCGCAAACAGCAACGAAGGAGAGCATGATCGTTCCTGGCCGCCTCATAACAAACTCCTTTTGCATAGGTCGAAGGGCTTACCAGATTCGGCTGGGATCGATATGAAACACCGGGGCGGTGAACTTCAAGTTAGGCACGAGCGCACCTGCGCTGGCATTAAAAGGAGAGTCGGAACGGGAAAGAGACACTAGCGTGAGATCGAGGTGAAACGAGCGTTCTTCAGGTTTACCGTCCCACTTACGACGAAACAAACCGGCAGCGTACTCTTTTGCAAACAGCGGTCCTGTTCAGCGCGAGATACGGATGAGAAAGATCCCCATAGCTAACAACGGGAAACCGTTTCAGCACCGCTCTCCCGGAAACATCAGGCCTCCGTTTACTTCGCCTGGCATTTCTGGTCTGAACGACACGACCATCGAAAGGCTGCGGGGTGCGCTGTGAGATAGCCTCCGGCCTTGCGTCCATTTGAGACGGAACCTGTCGAGACCCTCGTTCAACAGGAGGTGTCCAAGCAACTTTCCATGCTACGGCGATGAGAAGCGTCAGCACTGCTGTGATCGCGGCAACACGAGCAAATCGAAAATCAAAAGCTGCGGACCTTTCAAATTTGAGCGGTATACCTGCCGCGACCGCCCTTTCGATAAATCTCTGCTGCATCCCCTTGGGGGTCTCGCGGTTACCCGTCCAGACCTGCGCAAGGAATATCTCGCGGCTCACCGTAGCCATGTCCACCAGGCAACTCCGGCAGGAAACACATTGCGATACATGTTGTTCAAGCTCTTCCAGTTCAGAGGCGGTGAGATGGCCCGTAGCCGACAACGCACTTTGCATTTCGTAGAACCTGTGATCGCGGATCACTTTCCAGCCTCCTTCTCGCTGGAGCAATGGCGCTCAACGCGAAACGCTTTCCGAAGTTTGTCGAGCCCGCGGTACAAGTTGTGCCACACCACGCGCACGCTTTCTCCGGTTTTGAGCGAAACTTCTTCCGCCGTCAGGCCCTCGTAGTAAACCAGCTCGATGGTGCGGCGTTGGCGCGGCTGCAAGGACTGGAGTACCTGACCAACAAGAACGCTATTCTCAGTCGCGGATTGCCCGCAGGCTGCTCTGTGGAGTCCAGGCAGACCATCTTCAAGGGGATCAGTTTCAAAGAATCTGTTGGCTATCTGGGAGCGACGGCAATTGAAAGTTCGATGGTAGGCAAACATCAGCAGCCAGGTTTTGAAGTTTCCCTTCTCGGGATCAAATTGATGGATCGACCGAAACACATCCAGGAAAATTTGCTGCACCGCATCCTCAGCCTCGGAATCATTCCTCAGCACCCGGCGCGAAATTCCAAACACCAAGGGACTGTGACGCTTAAACAAGACTGCCAGCGCCTCTGCATTTCCACTCTGCAGTTGATCGGCCAGGTCCTCATCGGAGCACAGATGCTGCTTGAGGCGGCCCAGTAAACCGATTTCTGCGCCAGAGCGGAGTTGCCAGGGCATGTTCAAAATCCCCATCTGTTTCGGGGGCCAGAGCGCCATCCGCATTTAACCGAGCGATTCGCCACATCATTCGTGCGCTCCCTGGCAGAGGCATCTTGCGAAAACCAGAAACCCCTCTGTTAATGTATGCACCCAACCTCTTCAGTTTTCCCCATGAAGCTCAGAAATATTGAGCTCCGCTTTTTCTTCGCCCTTTAAGTATGGAAGCGCAGATCTCTTACATCAAGCCAGGTGCTCAGAAGTCCAGGTGGACGCGAAACCCGGGAACGACAACGGGGCCGCGGTCCTTGTTGAAGCCTGGATCGTTCACGAAGGAAAGCAGGGGAGCAACGTAGAGGCCGCCGAAGACGTGGGCGGTATAGTAGGTTTCGCTCACGCTCTCGCGTCCGTACTTGAGGCCGCCATCGCCCAGCATAAAGCCGAGACCTCCCAGGGCGAGATACTCACTATGGTCCTGGCTTAAACCGCTGTTGACGAAGGCGGAGCCAAGGCGATCCAGCTTTCGGTGCCATGCGTCTCCTGACACGTCGGCGCCAAAAGAAACAGTGTTGTTCATCTCACTGAAGATAAAAGATTCGTAGTTCCCATCGTTCCAGCCGGCGCGGAAGAACACGCGGAAGTTGGCCGGCAGCTCCTGTTCGAAGTTGACGCCGAAACCAGGCTTTGTGGTGTCCGGGTGACGGTGTGCCGTGATGTCGGGCACCGGGTCCTGCCCGCTCAGGTAGGCGTCGTTTGCTTCGCGGTAGTTTCCCAGATCGGCGTGGTTGACGAAGGTCAGCAAACGCAGATGGGTTGCATAACTTTGGATGGTGTAGGTGGAGTAGTCGAATTGGAAGTTGTCGGAGTGGACGTGGCGAATGTTGTAATCGAGACCGCCGGAACCGGAAAATTTCGGCAGCAGGGCCTCGGCAAAGCGGAGGCCTATCTTGGGGCCCTGATACGTTGCCATGGCGGCCACCGTAAAGCCGTGAGTGTCACCGGGAACTTCGTAGATGCCGTTGTTGCCGATTGCGAGATTGGTGAATTGCAGGTGAGTGTCGCTGCCTACTTCGTTGACGTCGAAAAAGTCGAGCAGGCTCATCTTGCCAAACGTAAATTCGAGGCGGCGGCGTGGGATGGACGGTTGCAAATAGAACGGGTTGGGATCTTCGTCGATGCGATCCGCGGTGAGAGCCACGGTGTGGTGGATAAAGGAGCGCGAAAGATAGACAGAGCGGCCCACAGTCGGATCGGTCGCATCGGCATTGACGTAGGCGGCGACTCCCAGCGTGTCACTCAAGCCGCGGCCGCCCGCCTCATCGAAATTGGCGACTACTTCGGTAAAACGCAGCAGACGCACACCGGTGTACAGGGTAACCGTACGAGAGGCAACCGCCTGCCCGTAGGCCCGAAAGCTATTGGGCCCGGAATAAGGCGAATGGAACGGCTCGTGGGCCTGCAAGATGAAGTTGGATTGGCCGGACACCCAATAACGGTCGCGTATGAGGTGGTTGAGGAAAAAGGCCGGACTTTCCTGATCGTCTGACTGGTCTTCAATGCTCTGCTTTACCTGCGGAATCGAATTGGAGTATTCCGGCGCGCCGTTTCCGGAGCGGGCGGTGTCCAGGTCGCTGAGCATCGGCGCGTTGGGCAAATTCGCGATGATCACCGGAGGCAGATTGCCAGGAGGCGCGGCTTGGCCGGCAGCCAATCCGCTGGAGAGGACGACGACACCCAGGACGAGCGGCATCCGCCCGGCCGGTCGTCTCTGTCGTAGCCTATCCACCTGCAAGAAGGTATAACCACCGCAGCCTGCGAATATCACAGTCCTTTAAAAATTGCCTGGAATCGGCAGGCGCATTGGTGACTGGCTATCTACGGGATGAACATTCCTCATCTGGAAAACGTGCTGCACAACGACCGGATTTCCTTCTGGTCGCTGGTGCTGACTTCGATCATGGCAGTCGCTTCGCTTTGGTTTGTGGCCTGTATTATCGTGTCGAACTGGTTGGACTAGCGGGCGAGCATTTTTCCTCACCGCTACCGGCGACCACTCAACCCGAAGAGCCTGCGTGAGCTGCGGCGCGATGCCCATGAACAAGATGAGACGGCGAAGTCGTAAACTCCATTGCGCTTTCGCTACAGCCAATGTTCCGTAAGATTCTCTTGTCCACGGCTGGCCTACCCACAAAAAGATAGCCAGATCGAGGAAGGTTCTGTATCCTTCGAATCACCCTTTGATCGTTTACTCGATGAGGATTTCATTGAATGTTACTGATGCGCCGTAGTCTTGTCTTTCTGGCTTGTCTGCTTTGCCCCGCCCTCTTGTTTGGCCAGCATCCTAAACCAAACTTCAGCCGCCTAACCGCATATCAATTTTTGTACTTTCAGGTTCCGGGCGCCGCTCTTACTGCCCCGTCCAGCATCAACGATTCTCTCACCGTCACCGGGACGTACAGCACACTAGCTGGGTTCACCGGGGGATTTGTGCGGACAGCATCCGGACAAATCACAACGTTCGATGTCGGCCAGGTCTATACAGGACAACTGCACATCAATGCTGCTGGGGAAATCGCTGGGATCTACCAGGATGTTTCAGGCATGAGTCGAGGGTTTATACGGTCTGCGGACGGCTCGATCACCAAATTCAACCCTGGCGGCGATGCCGGTTCCACCGTCGTGACAGACATCAATGATGGAGGAACCGTCGTCGGGATTTATCTACCAACCAACACCGACCTCCCATCGTACGCTTACCTGCGCACTCCCGATGGAACCATCACCACCTTCACCGTGCCCGGAGGCAGTTTGGCGTTCCCGTGGAGCATCAACGATCTGGGGGAAGTTACAGGAAACTACTACTACGATAATGACACCCAGGTAGGAGGGTTTGTGCGCTCGCCGGGCGGCATGTTCACCACCTTCGGGTACTCCGACGGCGTTGTCCCGTTAGCCATCAACCTCGCTGGAACGACCACTGGCTGGTACGGGCCACCCGTCGGAAACTTCGCGGGCTTTGTGCGCCAGCCCGACGGGACGATCACTCCGTTCAGTCTGCCGCAGACGGGAGCAATCGATACGCTGTATTTGGGGCTCAATGACGCGGGCTTTGTTGCGGGCTCTTTCACAGTCCTGGAAAGCGGGTCTCCATTCCAGGGTCCGGGGGAATACATGTACGGATTTGTGCGGTCGCCCCAGGGCATTCTCTCGAGTTTCGGGGTTCCCGGAGCCTCCAATACGACGGCAGTCGCGATTAATAATTTCAACGTGGTGACCGGCTGGTCTGATAGCACAACAAACCCGGGCGCGTTCATCCGCATACCCGATGTATATTGAGCATCGTCTCCGGTCTGCTTAGACCAGCTGACGCAGATTGGGGCGCAGTGTGAGCGAGCCGTCATCGTTCAGTTTCTGATGGCAAGCCCAGCGCACGGGATAACGCATTCCCTTGACCTCAATCTCAGCTCTGAGTTTCAACCCTTTCCAATCTGTGACGTTCGGAAGGACGAACTGCGCCTGCCGAATCTTGCCCGGTGATGGATAACCGGCGTCTAAACAGCCGCTCTTGAGCACCTTTCCATCCTGGGTCTCGACGGTCACTCTCAATACGCCGGGCACACCCGCGATGCCATCGTTCGCAAAACCGCAAATGAGCCCCGTGTTGCCACCGTCCTTGTAGCTCCAGATAAAAGACGGCCGCACCCGGTAACCAATGCGGCGACTGATGCGGTCGAACGCTGCCGGATAAGCCTGGTAGTAGGTCTCAAGATTTTTTGCGCTGATCTCATGAAAGTTCCAGAGCGACCAGTAGTTGACGCCGACATCGATCACATGAGCGATCATGTTCTCCGCCGGCGATATCCCTTCGGATGCGGCCTGGGGATCGGGCGGTTTCCCTGGAATACCCTGCTCGAGCAAGGCAGCGATCCAGGGCGGCCGATTGTTGAGCGCTTCAATCTGCTCGTTCTCAATAAAGATGGTGTCGCTGCGAATCCAGTTGTTGCTGCGGACCGTGCGGTCTAACAGTTCTGAATTACCAACCCGGCTAAAATCCGGCTGCGTATTGGTGAGCAGTGGAGTCTTTGAAAAGTGCTCGAGCTGGACTTCGAGCATATTGCTCCAGGTGCGCACTGCTGTCTGGTAGTCGGGGAAAGGATTGTTGCCAAAGGGCCAGGTGTGGCCTTCGCCCCAGAAGCCATACATGAATGTATCCATGAACTCGATCTGCGGATTGCCGTCGAACTCCGCTGCCAGCAGGCCAACCAGTTCTTTGAATGCCTGCTGAAAAAACGGATCATCATAGCGCGGCTGATAGCGCGAGTGCGGGTTCTCCAGAAATCTTTTCGCCTCGCCGCTGCTTTCCTGATCGCTCAGAACCAGATCCACTTTCGGCACCTTATCGAGGACAAAATCCGGGAGGGCGGCTGCGTGTGTATAGTCTGGAGCGCACATCTGTATACGGAACCCGACCCGCTTGTTGTTGTTTTTCGCCAATGCGAAAACCTGCTTCACGTAATCGGGCAGCTCCAGGCGCCCGGGCCGGGGCTGTACTTCCCGCCAGGTGGGCCGGATATAAAGCTGCTCGCCCAGGGGAAATCGAACCAGGTCTTCGATCGCCTGGGGAATATTCCCGGACTTGATTTCCTCTGTACCACTATCTGCTGTGATATAGGTGACCAGACCCTTGCCATAATTCGGCACTACGTCGTCTGATGGTGTCGTCGTCATGACTACATCGTCGGTGGGAATGAGGGCGTCTGGTGGATATTGAGGGAAGGGACCCTGGTTGAGGCGATCGGCTACATGCGGACCGGAACCGAAGTCGTAGTTTGTCCAGTTATGGGCGGCGACTTTCGCGCGCGCTTTACCGGTTCCAAGTTCCGCGGCTAAAGCAACCGCGACAGTGCTTTTTAGAAAATCTCTACGCCGCATGGGGATGATCTCCTCCGTACCGGTCCCGGGTTCAAGGTCGACGGGATCACCGGGCAGAGGTGAGCATCGAACTCTTATCATTTCTGTCGTTTTGTTTCGTTGTCCAGCACAAGATAGCACATATTTTTCGGATGACGACAGTTTGAACCGATCCTGATCGCGCACTTCCAATTGGGTGCCGACCCGCGTCAGGTGCCAAAATCATTTGACTTTGCGGTTCTTTGCTTGTATTACGAATGCTTGCGTTCCATTTCATTCCATTTTTCTTCCTGTGCGGGCAGCTGATCGAGAAGAGGCTCTATGTTTCCGACCACGAAAAAGGTACTCACGCCACCACTCTGTCTTGGGATTGTTTTCATGGCTGTGTTTTCGTCTTGTTCACTCGCGGTCGCTGCGGACAGCCCTGCGGGTAAGCCTCAGATTCAGGCCGGCAATCTCCGGGTTGAATTTGATAACCGGCTGCGAAGCCGGGTGGTTGCCCGTTTCGACAACAAGGAGACGATGTTGGGGCCATTCACTGCGTCTGAGACGTTGACCACCGCCGGCAAGGTCTGGACCGATTTCCCTCTGACGTCGCAGAAACAGGAGCGCGTCAAAGACGCTTTCGGGCAGGGGACGCGGCTCACCGTCGAAGGAAAGGCGGGGACGCTCACCAAGAGAGTCGCGGTCACCGTGTATGACGACTTCCCCGCGATGGCTTTTTTCAATGTCCAGTACACCAATACGGGAAAAACCGAGCTGGCTATCAGGAGTTGGACGAACAACGCCTATACGATCGACGCGCAGCCCAATGGGGGACAGCCAGAATTCTGGTCTTACCAGAGCGGGTCCTACGAGAAACGTCCCAACTGGGTCTTACCGCTGAACACCAACTTTGAGCAAGAGAACTACCAGGGGATGAATGCCAGCGACTATGGCGGTGGTACGCCGATTGTCGACATTTGGCGGCGCGACGTTGGCATGGCTGTGGGGCACGTGGAGACGCGGCCGAAGCTGGTTTCCCTTCCCGTCTCCATGCCCGATCCCGCACACGCCAGGATGGCGGTGCGCTTCAGCAAAGAAATCTCGCTGAGCCCGGGAGAAAGCTTTTCTACGTTTCGCACCTTCGTGGCCGTGCACCAGGGAGACTACTTCCACACGCTCACCGCCTACCGCCGCTTCATGGTGAAACAAGGCTTCCAAATGGCCGCTGCTCCGACCGATGGTTTTGGCGCAATCTGGTGCGCGTGGGGATATGGCCGATCGGTGCAGCCTAAACAGGTGTATGACACGCTTCCAACGGCAAAGCGATTGGGGTTCAAGTGGGTCACGCTTGACGACGGCTGGCAGAACGATGTGGGCGATTGGCAGCTCGATCCTAAGAAGTTTCCCCACGGAGATGCGGACATGAAGGCCCTAGTGGACCGCATTCACCAGGAGGGATTCAAGGCTCAGCTTTGGTGGTCACCGCTCAGTGCCGTGCCGAAGTCTGAGCTGCTCCAGGATCATCCGGACTACGCACTGCTGAATCGTGACGGCAGCAGGAGGAAGGTTTCCTGGTGGAACTCCGACTATTTGTGCCCAGCGGACCAGCGCGTGGTGGAGTACCACAAGGCCTTGGTGCGGAAGATCCTGGTGGATTGGGGATTTGACGGGCTGAAGCTGGATGGCCAGGACATGAACGGAGTGCCGGCCTGCTACAACCCTGCTCACCATCACGCGCAACCGGAGGACTCGGTCGAAGCTCTGCCCGATTTCTTCCGGGCTATTTACGACACCGCGCAATCGGTAAAGCCGGGGGCACTGGTGGAGTTCTGCCCTTGCGGCACGGGATTCTCCTTTTTCACTATGCCGCATTTCAATATGTCTGTAGCTTCCGACCCGGAAAGTTCCTTCCAGGTTCGCTCCAAGGCGAAGACCTTGAAAGCGCTCATGGGAGATGACGTTCCCTTCTTCGGCGATCACGTGGAGCTCAGCGATGGCGGCAACGACTTTGCTTCTACGGTGGGCGTTGGAGGCGTGGTGGGTACGCAGTTTGTTCTTCCGTCTCTGGTGCAGAAGAGGAGCAAATCCGATCTGACTCCTGAGCGGGAGAAGGAATTCGAAAAGTGGCTCGGCATCTATCGCGACAAAATGCTGTCGCGAGGCCAATATCTTGGGCAGCTCTATGACATCGGGTTCGATGTGCCGGAGACGCATGTGATCCGTAAGGACCAGACCATGTACTACGGCTTCTTTGCCAAGCAGTGGAAGGGCACCGTCGACCTGCGCGGCCTCGAAGACCGCAACTACAGCGTCGTGGATTATGTCACAGGAAAAAGCCTGGGGACGGTGAATGGACACAGTGCACACCTACCGGTTGCGTTCGACGGAAGTCTGCTGGTGGAAGTGCGGCCACTATAACAGTGTGAGGTTCTATCTCCGTTTTGTCCGCCAGGTGCACACTTCTCCTGTTGAAAGCCCGTCGTGAAACGCCGTGCCGTTCGCGTCAATGTTCTATCCGCCTGATGTACAACTCGAAAGCATTTGTCGACATCTCAAGTATCGAGCTAGCCAAATTTGGGTTGGGCGCTCACGACAGAGCTGGGAAAGTCTACCCTGGAGGTCGCTTCCGTGGCCTACCCTGCGCTGGTCATCGATTGGAACCGGAATCAGAACCTTGCCGACAATATCTGGCATGCGCAGATGGCGTGCTGTCCACGAGTCTTAACATACTGTGGGCCCGACCTCGGCATACAGAACCGAAAAGATGCGATGCATTTCGAGCTCAGCGGGATCAGACAAGAGATCCTGCACATCCTTAGTCGGGACGAGTATCCGTTCGCCTGCACGCTGGAAGGAGGCCGCGCTAGCTGGGTTGGCCATATTCCAGCTAAAGAGAACTCTTCCCAAGGTGGGCTTATCGCAGCCTTCATTAAGGCCAATGGGATTCGGCCCTGCTCTTCAAGAGATGGGAAGAATGCAGAAAAATCCAAGTTCTTCGTCGAAGTGATCAATCACAAGTGCGGTCCCGTCGTTCCCCCGCCTTACTGCAAAGATGGCAGGAATATGAAGAACCTAATGGCTCTTCGGCGTGAAAGAGAAAAATAGCCACTCCCAGCCGTTGCGTGACCGCTCGTGCGGAGCTGTGCAGTGGGATAAGGAATGGTGGTCCCTCCCGCGATCGTTCTCCCAGTCCTTGGAAAGACGGCCATTCGCCCTATTAGACCTGCAATAGATATCTGTCACCGCATTGCTCTGCGGACGGCATAGTGCAGCTTGACGACCCCGTCCGTGAACTTCGTGCTGGAGATCAGTTTTAGTGGCACGGTGCGACGGCCAGGCGCGATCAATGGAATTCCTTCGCCGATAAACTTGGGAATGACGTGAATCATGAACTCGTCGATCTCTCCATTGTCGAGAAACGATCCGATGATGCCGGCGCCGCCCATCATCCAGATGTCTTTCCCCTTTTTCTGCCGCAGACGCGCTGCGAACGCTTTGATTGGCTCGCTCACGAACTCCACACCCGCGGGTGCCGGCGACGGTAACTGACTGCGTGTGAAGACATAGTTCTCGAGTCTTGTATCGAAGGCCGACCCGGCCACGCCTTTCTTTTGAAAATCCAGCGCCATATCGCATGTCTTCCTGCCCCACAGGACTGTGTCGATCGATTGATAAAACGTACCCATGCCGTAGTTGCCCTTCGGACGCGGACGGTCGAGCCAGTCGACGGAGCCGTCCGATCGGGCAATAAAGCCGTCGGCGCTGGTAGCGATGTAGACGATGATTTTCCGCTTGCGAACCATGGCGTTCCACGGGGTGGTCACATACTAACGCGAAACACGAGACTCCGGCACCGTTGTGCCGGCCGTTCCGAGCCTCCGATTCAGTTGGCGGTATCATTGAGGAGTGATGCCGCGCCCTGCTAAGCCGAAGCGGAAGCCGCCGCATTCGTTTGTCGTGGAGGCACTTGCGCCCCTGAACCCTGAGGTGCGCCGGATGTTCTCCGGTTTCGCAGTCTATGTGGGCGACCTGCTCGTCTTGATGCTACGAGATCACGCCAAGTCGGCCAGAGACAATGGCGTCTGGATCGTTCTTTCCGAAGGTACCGATCCGACCGATCAGGGGCTTCGCCGGGAGTTCCCTTCTCTCCGCCGGATTGAATTACTCGGAAATAAGATCGGGCATTGGCTTGTCATTCCCAGTGACAGTCCTGATTTTGAAGGGGAGGCACTGCATGCGTGCGATCTGCTGTTGCGCCACGATATGCGTCTGGGCCGCATTCCTCAGTCACGGCTCTAGCGCCCATAGTCACCAGCTAAAGGGTCAGTCCCGGTCTGGTCACGAATTCCTCCAAGCGAGCTAAGTCCTTTGTTTTATCAAGGTGGCCAACATTTTTAATTATTTATTTGGCCATCTTGCCTTCTGCATAGGGGTTGCCTGGCCAGGTCTTCCGGGGAAATAGTGCGCCATAAGCGCCATAAGCGCCATAAGTCCCAGGCATTGCTATTGTGCCTGTAGAAATGTGCGAAGAAAGCGAACTAAGCGAAGTAAGTCCAGTGCGGGCGGCATTACACCCCGGCGGTGCTGTGTTTTCCAAGTTGTCAAAACTGCTCCTTCAACAGCACGCACTGAGCGCACCCTGCTCATGGGTTGATTTCGGCTCTCCGCAGGCACGCCCTCGCGGGGCGCAGGAATGCTGCGGACAGGCGTAATCCGTCACTTCGAATTGTCACTTTACCGTTGGCTGCACCCAAGTCAGCATGCCGGCAACGGCTGATGCTTTCCCGGTGGTTGGCGGCGGATGCACGGGTAGAGCGCACCGGTGCAAGGCCAAGCAGCGCCGTGTGGCAAGACGGCGCCGACGTCTGTTTCTACTTTCACAGTAGTACGGTTTTTGGACGGCGTCGATAGGGGGATAGGATTTCTTTGGTAACCATGGTAGCGCGCTGTTTCTTTCATCATCGCGCAAGGAAGAATCGCCGATGGTGGCCCGGCCGGCCGTTCATGGCTTCACGGATGCGCTTTTGAGTTGTACCTTGGACTACGGTGTCCTATAGCATCCCGTCGGAGGTGGCCATGCGCGCGGATCGGGTAGAAGTCACTTGGGACAAGAGTAAATCCAATTGGGTGGTTCGCATTACAAGTGGTGGAGAGGTTATTCGGCGCCATTGCAAGATTCCCAAAGATGCAGACGAGCAAACACTCCGCTCGGCCGCCCAGAAAACCCTGCAGGAAGAAGGCTATGAGCCGGAACCGGTAAGCATCCGCGTGGAGAGGTGAGCCGCCGGGCACGTTGGGAACGGCAAGAGCGGGGCGTCCGTCCGCCGGCCGAGAAAGCAACAGCCTAGGTCAAAAGCACCTGGTCCAGCAACAGGCTCACCGCTCTCTTTGCTTCCAGTATGGAATAGCGATGATCCATCGCCCCGGCAAGATCGCTGTTGGCAAAGGCGATCCGGCCGAACGGTTCTCTGCGCAGGATTTCTCGCGGCGCCGGTTGCCCATTCAGACCAAAGAAAAAGCCTGGCTGCGGACTGAGGTAGGCGTGCCCCCAACGGTTGAGAATGATGCCGGCGATATCTCGCTGGGCGTCAAATCCGTAGCCGGAAAACATCGCGGTCATTTGCTCGCGGATTTGCCGTTCACAGTCGCGGAAAGAGGTCCGGAACAGTTCCGCGCGGCCGCGGTTCCCTTGCTCCTCGGTGGTGAGACCCGGATAGGAATAGAGAACCTTCAGAGAGAGAACGATGGGCGAGTCCGGACTGATGGTAGGATCAGCCACACCGGTGAGGGACTGCTTGCAGACCTCCAGGTAGCTGCCGAAACCTTCAAACCAACGGCATCCACTCACTCCCATCTTGTAAAGAAAACGCCAGTTGCGCAGCGCGACATTGGCCATCATGCAAGGGGAACGGTAAAACTGCGCGTAGGCCTTGCGGTGGGTCTCCGGCAGGTCTTTGACGATGTGTTTGGTGGTCCAACTGCCCCCGGCTACGACCGCCGAGCGAGCCTTGACGCGATAGAGTTTGCCGGCTTTGAGGTAGACGATACTGACGAACTCGGCGTGGCCCGGCGCACCCTCGTGCTGAACGGCGACCACGGTCGAGGAGAGACGGACCCTGGCGGCGCTTTGCGCTGTATCGAGCGCGGTGAAGTTGACGGTGTTCCGGGTGACTCCCTCGATGGTGTGCGGGCCATCGATTCCCGAGGGGATCAGGCTCTTCAACAGCAATCGCGCAATGGTCGCGTTGCCGCCGGGGAACATCTGGTCCGTCTCGCCGGCTGGGTCTGGTAAGGGATGGAGCATCTCGAAGGCATATTCGCTAAAGGCCGACAGGGCATCGGGACCGAGACCGGAGCCCCCGCCTTCTACGGGTGAGAGGAAGGTGCGGACGGTTTCGCGGCTTAGTCCGAAGCGCTCCATATAGTGCTGTTCGAGGGTGATGGAATCGAGATAGCGGGAGCTGGCGTCCCCCTCCACCAGGGGGCGTACAAAGGTGTCGCCTGCAACCGGCGACACCTTCAGCCAGCGGAGCAATTCTGTGCGAGTTGCCGGGGAGACGGGAGCGCCTTTCAGCTCTGTGCCTATGGGATCGATCACCCAGCTGCCCGGATTGCGCTGAAACTGGGCTCCGAACCAGTAGCCGTACTGCCCATGTTGCAGGCCTGTGGCCTGATAAGGAGTGCGGGAAAGGGTCATCTCCGGTTCGGGTGCCGCCCACTTCTGATACTGGAGGCGCGGCGTGCTGAGACCGATGGAATCATAAAAGTGCTCGAGGAAACTGTGAGGATACTGGAGTTGGTAAATAGCCGAGCCCTGGTGGGTGATGAGGTGCTTACCGTCCACCAGGAACTCGTTTTGCTTGGCTTCGCCGCCAAAGATAGGATGGTTCTCGAGGACCAGGCAGCGGGTTCCCGCGGGGGTTTGCCGGGTAAAGAATAGGGCGGCGGCGAGTCCGCTGATGCCTCCACCGATGACGACACAGTCATAGGTTTCGCCGGTGTCGATTACGTCTTTGGGGAGGGGATCGTAAGTGCCGTAGCGGATGGAGTGGCCGGCCTGCATCACTTCGTATGTGTTTCCGTTGGAGGTGCTGTATTCGCCGACACCGCCGTAGCCAGTGAAGTGATCCCCAGCTAGCTGCGCAGGGCTGGCAGATTCGAGCAACACCGCTCCGGAGGCGAGGAGTACGGAGCCGAGGAAATCGCGGCGTGTGATGGCCTCGTCCATACCCAGTTTGGCGTCGCCCGGGCGTGCGGGTTTAGTGTCGGACATTCGTAGTGATCCTTTTTACTCTGACATGTGGGAGGCTGAGGTTAGATACACCGCCACAGGCCGACCACAAGCTCGCACTACTGCACCACCAGCGTCACTGTCGCCGTTTGCGTAATCTGCGCAGAGGAAGTGCCACTGCTAGCCGTTATCGTAACAGTCGACGTACCTGCGGGCGTCCCCCCAGTAGTTCCCGAACTGGCCGGCTGGCTGCCCCCGCATCCCGGCAGCAAACCAGCGCTCAGTATCCCAGCCAATACCACCATCACCCACCGGCCCTTCCCTCGGAAACGACGCGGCACATACAAAAGGGTCAGTCCTGCGAGGCAGACCCCGCAAAGTCCTCTTGCAAAACTGCCCGAGGCTCCAGGCTTGACGTTGGTCGCCACGGTTTCCGCTGTTGTCGTGATCGTCATCGTTGTTGTCACGGCTCCACCTGCGGGCGTGAGCGAGTTCGGCGCAAAGGCACATGTCGATTCTGCCGGAAGCCCTGAGCAAGCAAATGTAATCGGTGCGGCGAACCCGTTCGTGGGAGTTATCTTCACCGTATACGTTGCAGGTTGCCCCGCAGACACCGTGGCCATGGCGGGTGTTCCCGCAACAACAAAGGTTCCAGCCGTCGCCGTCACAGTGAGCGAGTAGGCCGCAGAACCGATGAAGGGTCCATCCGCGCTGCTGTCCTTGGCATACACGGTAATACTGTAGTTGCCACCCGTCGCCGGGGTTCCCGAGATGACCCCACTGCTGCTCATCGTGATTCCTGGCGGGAAGGTCGCAGGGTCGGCAGAAAAAGTGTAAGGGGGCGTCCCCCCGTTGCCCGAAAGAGTCTGGCTGTACGCCACCCCCGCCATACCATTCGGAAGCCCAGAAGGTGAAATCGTAATCACCGCCGGTGGGGCAGCCTGGATCACCAGTGCATACGCAACACTCGTCGTGTTCGGAGTAGCACTGCTGTCCGTGGCCGTGATCGTAAACAAGTAAGTGCTACTCAACGCCGGCGTTCCCGCCAGCACCCCGCTCGCCCCCAGGCTCAATCCCTGCGGCAGAGTTCCAGCCGTCACGCTGTAGTGATACGGCGCCGTCCCGCCTGTCGCTGTGAGCGTCTGGCTATAAGCACTCCTCACCATCCCCATCGGCAACGTCACCGGCGACACAATGATCGCCGGCGTCCCCGCCAGAAGGGCCACCGTGTTCGATGTGCTCGCGCCATAGTTGGTGTCACCGGGATAACTCGCCTCCACCAGGTGGGTTCCCGTCCCCATCGGCGCAACGTTCGCCGCCGTTGCAGTGGCTGTTTCCGTGACAGAGTCCAGCAGAATGAACGCACTATCAGGCTGATTGGAACCGGCAGCCAGATCAGGAAGCCCATCCCCATTAATGTCTGCCGTCACCAGCGTCTGCCCCTTCGAACTCACAGTCGATGCAGGCGTCGCAGTAAAGGTCCCGTCGCCATTACCAAGCTGAATGGTGATCGCGTCAAAGACATCACTCGCCAGCGCAAGGTCGGGTTTTCCATCACCATTGAAGTCCGCGATGGCAATCGATGTAGCGCTTGGCTGCTCCGAGCCTGCCCCCGGCACGTTGGTGAACGTCCTGTCTCCATTCCCCAGCAGCACCAGAAACGACCCCACAAAGCCCGCCAAAAACGGGGGGTTCTCCTCGTTCGAAACCACCAGATCAGGGTTGCCATCGCCATTGAGATCGACCGCCGCGATCGACCTCGTATAGCCGCTCGGCGAGACAATCGTCACCGGCGCCTTGAACGTGCCGTCCCCGTTGCCCAGTAGGACCGTCACCGTCCCGCTGTCGATTTGCGAATTACTGGTCGCCAGCGATAACCCCCCGACTGCCAGATCCAGCTTTCCATCGCCGTTGAAGTCCGCTACCGTAATAGCCGCACTTTCTATTACTCCAGTGTCACTCGCAGCAGACGCAGTGAACGTTCCATCGCCATTGCCAAGCAGCACCGTCACATTCGCGATCGTGCCCCCGAGCAATCCTCCAGGGCTGGGCCCGCCACCTGTTTCCACCAGAACATCCGGCTTCCCGTCCCCATTGAAATCGCCTACAGCCACAGGCGGACCCGCTATCGACGTCATCACGCTCGACCCAAACGTTCCGTCCCCATTCCCCGGCAGCACAACCACAGCGGTTCCCGCTGCATTTCCTGACTCCAGGTCAAGCTTGCCGTCCCCGTTGAAATCGGCAACAAGCAATCCCAATCCGCCGCTCAGCGTTCCGGGGCTCGCCTTCTCGGTGAACGTTCCATCTCCATTGCCTAGAAAAATCGAGATGCTATTGTCCGCATTCAGAATCGCCAGATCCGGCTTGCCATCTCCGTTGAAATCGCCAGTAGCCATCACCGTGGACGCAGTTGTGTTCAACGTCGAGGCCAGGCTGAAACCCAGCGTCAGCGTACTTGCCCCGACCGCGCTCGAAGCCAGGGAAGCATTTCCATTGCTTGTATCCAGAAACGACACTGCGCCGCTCACCGCCATTGACCACTTGGCCACCACCGTAGCTGTCAGGGAATAATTTCCCTGTTCCCCCAGTGCGGTCAGGCTGGTCGCCGTGGGATACGACCCCGTCACCGTCAGTGATGCCGGACTCGATGCACTCCCGCCGACCGCATTCGTCCCCGCAAAAACAGCCTTGTAACTATGCACGCCCACACCGGGCAGCAGCGTTAACGTCGCCGTCCCCGCGCTTGTCAATTGCGCGCTCCCAACAAGCTGAATGTCCGTGCAGTAGGTCGCGGCAGCGTTGCAGAAGTTAACCAGCCCATGCGTTACCGTGCCGCCATTCACTGCGGCCGTCAGCGTCACCGGATTGCCGGCGGCAACTGTACTTACATTGTTGCCACCACTGGAAATTGTAAGCGTCGTAGTGCTCCCAATGGCCGCACTCATAGAAGCGTACAGCAACGTCAGGAAAATTAGAAAAGTCCGCAGGAGAGTTCGACCAGAACGCATGCGACACACTCCATCAAGAGCTTTTAGCGGTCTTAGCGTACCATGCTCCGCAGCCCGAAGGCGCGCTGTGCTGCTGCTGAACCTGTAATGACGAGCCTCTCAACCGGCTTTCAAACTGCAGGTCCAGCACTAAATTTTCGATTTTTGTAAAATTCGATAAAATTCGATGCTTTTTGGCCTTTTGGGGGCATTGGCAGCGCAGCGTGTTCTTTTAGATGCTCTCCCGTTTTGGTCCCGTTGTAGAAATGTGCGAAGAAAGCGAACTAAGCGAACTAAGTCGGGAGCGAGCTGGGCCTGCGATCGGCGATTCAGGCTTCCGGAAAATGTGCGTGATAAGCGTGATAAGCGTGGTAAGGGAGTGTCTGGCATGCTCTATCCTTATTAGGGGGCTGTTGAACTGTGCAGTCGACGTATAAGCCTCCGCCTGGTCACGTAGCTTCAAAAAAGTGCGCAAAAGCACAATAAGCCCCGTTCTTACTTGCAGGCTTTCAGCTTTCCCTCGATCACGGAGGCTTTGCTCCAAAATTTCGATAGGCAGAACGTTGGCTCACGCCTGGAACCCACTTCTACCGGTGACAAAACGGGACAATATGTCTGCCTACGCGCTTCGTATCAGCGATTGTCCCGTTTCAATCCGGCGTCTGCTATCCTCTGGCCGCGGTTGGTCCGGGCTTTCCGGTGATGTGGCGTTTCTTAAGTTGTCAAAACTTCTCAATCAAGAGGACGCACTGAGCGCACCCTGCTGACGCCGTGAATTCCGCTCTCCGCAGGCGGGCCCTCGCGGGCCGCATCCATGCTGAGGACAGGCGTCAACCATCACTCTGTTTGTCACTTTACCGTTTGCTACACCCAAGTCATCATGCATTCAAGCGATGATGTCTCCGGGTGGTGGGCGGCAGATGCACGGGCAAAGCGCACCGGGGCAAGGCCAAGCAGCGCCGTCGTGAAGACGGGCCGACGTATGGTTCTTACTTACACATTAGTACGGCTTTTGGAGCGTGTCGAGAGAGGCTAAGAGGATTTCTTTGGTAACCACGGCAGATCGCTGTTTCTTCGTCATCGCGCAAAGAAGTGAGTGTCGTTGTGGTGGACTTTGTTGCGGCTGCTGAATGGTTGGTGAACTTCCCGTCCGTCATTGAAATTCATACTACTGCGAAATTCATAGTACTGCCTGATCAAGTATTATGCTCTTTGAAGCATTATGCTTTATATGGCATACTATCCATATGCGATGGGCTGCGTATTTCCATCCCAGGTTCAAGGCCGAGTTCGATGAATTGTCCGCGGCCGTTCTGGATGAACTCCTCGCGTCGCTCGTTCCCTTGCGGGAGTATGGCCCATAGCTCGGAAGACCTGAGGTGGACACACTTAACGACTCGAACGAAGTACGCGAATATGAAAGAACCTCGGTTCAGGGCTGGCGGAGGCATTTGGCGCGTCGCTTTTGCTTTCGATCCCCAAAGAAACGCAGTCCTACTTGTCACCGGAGACAAATCAGGAGTAAGCGAGAAGAAGTTTTACAAGCGGCTTATCGAAAAGGCCGGCAAGAGGTATTCGGAACACCTCGACAATTTCTAGTCAATGGAGTGGCGACGATGCGTGGAATGATTGCGGTGGACGACGTGATTGCCTCCTTGCCAAAAGATCGGCAAAAAAAGATCGCGGCGCGAGGATACGAGTTGCTGGTAAAGGTCCAGCGGCGCATGACCCTGAGTGAGATGCGGAAGGGACGAAACATCAGCCAGGCAAAGATGGCCAAGGCGCTTGGGATCGGCCAAATGCAAATATCGCGCCTGGAGAAGCGAAAGGACCCGCGGCTTTCCACCATACAGCGCACGGTGGCTGCCATGGGCGGTCATCTCACAATGATTGCAACATTTCCCGATCAGGAACCGGTTATCCTTGTCACCTCTCAGTTTATGGACAAACCGTCAACCTCCACCAAAAAGAAACGGCCCACGTAATTTCTGTCCCCTGAGTGACAGAAGCCCGTGACGGGACGTTCACCCAACCGGTATGGAAGTTTGCGCGACCGCACGTGCTCACAGGTACTGCGTGGGTGATCGTCCCGTCTGTCACGCCTTTCCCGCTGTCACGCCTTTCCC
>CAVXRU010000056.1:0-11098 GCA_963763905.1 uncultured Acidobacteriaceae bacterium
TGATGACCGGGACGGGTTGACCGGCCGCACGATGTGGCAGCGGCTCGGTTTTGCGGGCAAGCGCGCGCGTGACCTGCTGGGCGGAAAATACTTGCTTCTGGCGAAGCACCGGTTTGTGACCGGAGCTACGATGATGTTTCGCGCCAGCTTGCGCGATCGCTGTTTACCCATAGGCGAGGGCTGGATTCATGATGAATGGATCGCGCTAATCACCGCCGCGTTCTTTGAGTTGAGGCCCATCGATCAGCCGCTGATTCGATATCGCATTCACGGCTCGCAACAGGTGGGATTGCAGAACAAGTTGGAGCAGCGGACGAAGGGTACTCCTGCGCAGAGACATTGGGACCGCCTGGCAGAGTCCACCCGGGAACTCGAGCTGTTGTGTGCGGCACTATCAGAAATGGTCCTTGATAGCAGGCGAGGAGTCTTGCCGGCCTACCAGCAGCACCTGCGATTTCTCGCATTCCGAGCTAACCTTCCCGCCCTTCGGCTGATCCGCCTGGGCCCAATCCTCACCCATTATCCCGAGTACAAACTGCACGCTTCCGGCTTAGCCAGCGCGCTGAAGGACCTGGTACTCAAGCGTCAAGGATAATACTGCACAAGGGCGGCAACGCTGTGTCAGAATGGAGTCCCCGGTAGCCCTCCAGAAGGAACAGTGCTCTGCCCAGCGCGAAGCTCATGAGCGAGCCTCGCTCAACGGCGGCTCAGAAGGGAAAGCTCAACAGCAGAACGTGGGTCGGATGCGCGTAGTCACAGTAACGATACTGACCATGGGATTCGGATTAACCGTCTCTGGTTGTGGCGTCAGCCTAGCTCCTCTGCCTGCGGGCTCGGTTGCGGGAAGAAGCGCGCTCTACGATTACTCTCCGTCCGTAATACAATCCGGAAACTTGCAGCAGGTTTGGTTCTGTGGTCAAGGCCAGAATCCAAATGTTGGGACGCAGTTCACTGACACCATCCAGTATGAGTCGACTGATCTGACGACGGGCGCCCGCAACGGGCCGATGGAGGTATTGGCTGAGACCCCTGGCGCGTGGGATTCCGTCTACACCTGCAATCCAAAAGTCGTCGAGGGCACCTTTGCCAATCCGTTGGGCAATGGCGAAAACTTTACCTACGCTATGTATTACGTCGCCACCGGATTCGTCGCGGCAAACGATAACTGTATTGGAGTGGCCTTTTCACACGATGGCATGACATGGAAGAAATATCCGCAACCGGTGATCCTGCCGGAAACGCAAGACGGTTACGGCGTGGGTCAGCCGGCGCTTTATAACAATCAGCAGGGAACGATCCGGATGTTCTATGAGGACAACAGTTTCGGTCTGCACCATGTGGAAGCGATCTCGAGCGATGGCGTTCACTTTGAAAAGCTGGGCACGCTCACCGCGAACGGGCTGGATCCAAACAGCCTGGCCTGGGGCGATATGGCTTATGACCCCGGAACCGGTTATTGGTATGCCGGTTTTAATACCCTCCCCCGCCATCCGTGGACTACAGGGGGCGTGGCGGAAGAGGGCGCCTACGGCATTTCCTTGTATCGCATCCCGGATGCCTCTCTTTTAACCGGCAGCACGCCCTGGGAGCTGCTCACAAACATCGATACCAGTCTCACGGGCTACGAAGAAAATTTCATCCCCGGGTTCGTACGCGATATGTACGGCAACCTGTTCGCTGGTCCAACCATAAAGATGCTTACCTCAATATCGAATCCACCTCCGCCGTGGAATGCGTCCGCTGCCGATGCCGGTCTCTCGGGAGGTATCGTTGATTGGAACATTTCTTCGGCTGAATGGACACCTAGTCAACCGTTAGTAGCGCTCAACCGTTACTTCAACCAAACCACACACGAGGTCACGACAGGATGGATTGATCCCAATGGCGGTTTCGTTCTGCAATCTACGTTGGGACATCTTTACCAGAGTCCGCAACAGGGGGCGAACGTTCCCTTCTACAGCTGCAAACTCGAATCCATGACCTATTTCATTTCCCTCGATAGCGCCTGCGAGGGTTATCGCATCCTGGGCACGGTTGGATACGGCTACTCTAAGCCAGTTGCAGGTCTTAACCTGGTTCCTCTTTATCGCTGTCAGACCGGGCAGGATCACTTTGTTAGTACGAACGCAAACTGCGAAGGCCAGCAGGAAGATGAATTTCTTGGCTATGCTCTTCCCTAGCCGGTGCTTGATCTAAAAAACCCTAGTCCGCGAGTCTCGACATGGTCAATCCCCAGGAGAAGATCTCGGTGGCCCTTTGCACCTACAATGGGGAGCGATTTCTTGCCCGCCAATTGGCAAGTATTCAGCAACAAACCATATCGCCATTTGAGTTAGTTGTTTGCGATGACTGCTCCAAGGATGGCACCTTGCAGATCGTCCGCGAATTTGCAGCCTCCGCTTCTTTTCCCGTGCGCCTGGCCAGCAATGAACACAATATTGGCTTCGTAGCTAATTTCGAGCGTGCGATCGGGTTGTGTGAGGGAGACCTGATCGCACTGAGCGACCAGGACGACATCTGGTATCCCACACGTCTGGAGCGCTCGCAGCAGGAATTCGCGGCGCACCCGGAGGCCGGATTGGTCTTCTCCGACGCGGACGTGATGAACGATCAGGATGAATTAACAGGAACACGGCTGTGGACAAATTATGGATTCACTGGCGAGCGAAAACAGCGGCTACTGCAAGGAGACTACACAGTTCTGGTTGGGCCTCGCTTCGTGACTGGAGCAACGGTCATGTTCCGCAGCCGTCTACGCGCAAACTGCCTGCCGGTCGGATCTGGCTGGCTGCATGACGAATGGATCGTCGCCAATGTCGCGGCCGTCGCGGAGTTGAGGGCGATCGAGGCGCCTCTGATCCGATACCGTCAACATGCGTCCCAACAAGTAGGTCTCGGGCCGAGACTGAGCCGTTGGGAAAGGTACAAGAAACACTGGAATGACGTTTTCCGGCAGATAGGACCTTTGGAGGAAATCTGCAAGAGGATCTCTCAACAATCGCTGAGCCGGCGCGGCGAGGCGCTCTATGCCTGCTACCAGGCTCATTTGCAATTTGCGCGCTTCCGGCATGCGCTCCCCAGGGGGCGGCTTGCGCGCTTGCCCTCGATTCTGAAGCACTACCCGAGCTATGCCGCTTGCGCCTCGGGTGTTCTCAGCATGGCAATTGATATCGCCCTCAAAAAATAATCAAATAATCCTACGCGCAGGGCGAGCCGGGACTTTGAAAATGCTTCTAGGGAATGCGCGCCAGCAAGAGGATATGGAAAGGCGGCGCCAAATCCACGACAAGCACTTCCATCCCACACCGGGTAAGAAGTTCGCGGCTGTTTGCTTCATCGAACACGTGGTGATGCAGGCAGCGATTGTTGAAGTTGTCGAGCGAACGCCGGTGGAACGCTTCCGCCGAGCTCACGCCGGGGTCCAGACTCAAGTCATGCTTCTCCAGGATTTCCGGCAGATGAGTAAGATCGTCCTCTTGCGTGTCTCGTTCGAAGTCTTCAAAAATGTGGTCGATGCTGGTTGGGGTTCTTCGATGATCGAAGGTTCTTGAGTAATCTGGCAGAACAATGATCAAGCCGCCGCCGCGTCGAGTCACTCGCTTCCACTCGTGGATCGCCTTGACGGGGTTCGCGAAGTGCTCCAGATTATGCGAGGACAGGATGAAGTCATAGGTATCGCCGGCAATAGAGGACAAATTGGAAGCGTCGCGGAAAATGCTCTTCCCCGGAGGCTTACCGGGGCTGAAAATGTAACTGTCCTCGTGCGAGGCCCAGGTAGTATCGCGGGAAAAATCGCAATTATCCAGGGACCCGACGAGGCGATAAATGGGAAGTGGTTGGATCCCTTCTTCGAAGACCTTGCTCGGGCCGCCGATTTCCAGTCCATTCTTACCTGCGACAAAAGGCCGAGCCGCTCTCAGGGTCCGCCAGCGGGTATAACGCAAGCGCCGGGCTGTGTGCTTTGCGCGACGAACGAGGGAAACTTCCAAGTTGAACAACTCCAGGCGATTCTTCGGGACCGCTCATTTATCTTAGCCGAGAGGTGCGCCGGCAGCTATGCCAGTGGGTCGGAACATCAAGAGAAGCTATGTTTGCTCCAACCGCCTCCAGTATGGCAGCCGAGAAAGTGCACTTACAAAACCCTGGCGATCCTCTCGCGTAAGGCCAACCTGCCAGGCGACGGACAGACTGAGGACCACCCAGATCGCCAACAACGCAGGATTCGCCGGCACCATGTTGGATCTTTTCCAAAAGGGATAGAGCAGAAGTGAAGGGACCAGGCCTACGAGTGGACGCAGGAGTCCCTGCACCACGTAGCGCGATCGTTGCATATGAATGGCGCGCCGCGTACGAGGGATGCTTACCAGCAGATGCATTCCGACGCTGACAAAAGCACCTATGAGTGTTCCGATAGCCACGCCGGCGGCTCCCATCCTGGTAACGAGCAAGACACTCACAAGGATATTCACGGCTGCTTCGGCTATGGCGGAGATGGTTGCCAAATGCTGACTTCCGGTGGCCACGACAACCAGGACATACGGACAGGTAAGCTGCCGAACAACATTACCTATCACCAGAATCTCAAGGTAGAACGCGCTTCGGATTGCATATTGGTGCCCTACCCAGAGCGAGAGCAATGGATAGGCTCCAAACAGAAGGGGAAGGCCAAGCAGGCAGAGCAGCAGAGTACAGTAGCGAGTCATCCTGATCACGAGTTCGCCAATGTGGTTGGGGGTAGAGCCAGCTTGCATGGAGGAGACGGCGGGAACAATGGGCCCAAAGATGCTGCCCACGACTAACAGCATGAAATTCGTGATGCTGCTGGCAACGGCATAAAACCCCGTGCTCCGGTAGTCGAAATGTCCCACAATCACGATATCCAGACCACTGATAAGGAGCATGGCCAGCGTCCAGATAGAGAGCACACTCCCATATTTTGCTAATTTCACAGCGGTCCGGCGATCGAAGAAGAGAAAGGAAAAGCCGACACGTGCGCTCACAAATCTTCGCCAGCCAAGGAATTGGCTGGCTGCGCTTGCGACGTTGAAGGCTGCCATCACCATGGCCAATTCCACCAGGCTGCCATGCATGAGCAGGAGCACGATCAACGCGGCTGCTGATCCGACGCGGCTGATGGTTGCCACGACCGTTGGAAACAAATATTGTTGCAAACCAATGAAGGTGGAGAGAAATGTGCCGAACGGCAAGGTGAGTGCGGTGGAGAGGCCAATGGCCAGCAGGGCTAAGCGCACTTCCGGTATGAGCGCCGCCGGCATCTGATGAAAGAGCTTAGGCACGCTCCAGGTCATCAGCAAAATGAGAGCACAACCAACCGCTGCCATGCCGGCAAGGATGGTAAAGGACGTGCTCACCAGGCGGCGGCTGGAGTCGCGATCGCCGCTCGCGTCATGCTCAGCTACGAACTTCCCAATTGCCGTCTGAAATCCAAAATCGAGCAGATTGACATAAGCGCTCAATTGCAGAATCAGGACCCATGCACTGTACTCCGCCGGTGTCATGCGATGCACCAGAAAAGGCGGCAGCCCGAGCGAGACCAGCATGGAGAGCAGCACCCGAACCATGTTGGAGGCTGACCCCTGCAGTACTTTTCGCTTATGCGACATCTAGTGGGTTTCAGGCTGCTTCAAGGTGGCTTGGTTCAGTTGCTTGGTTGCGGTAATTTCAATGACATCCGAGACACGAAGAAAATTCTGCAAGCGTGCAGCCCAATAGGAGAGAAGCGTCGCCAGCCTGCTTCTGGTGAGGCGGCCTTGGAAGCTTGGGGAAGCACGGTGGCGAGTGAGGTAGACTTGCAGACTGCCGAGAAGTGGAGTCTGTTCGGTGTTGAAGACTACTTTCTCAACTTTGAAATTATGCTTGGCCAACATCTGGGAGAGGGTCTGAACGGAATAACTGAATGTGTGTACCGGAAGGGCGAGATGGTACCAAAACCGCCCAAAAATGCGAGCGCTGAAGCTGTCTCTATTGGGAACGCCGATCATCAGCTTCCCATTCTCGGCTAAGATTCTGTAGATCTCATCGAGAATCTGGTTAGGATGCTCCATGTGCTCGAAGGAGTGATTCATGCGCACGTAGTCGAACGCCTGAGCGGGAAAGTTTGCGTCCAATAGCGATCCGGGGAAAATATCCAAATTCTTTTTGCTTCTTCCAAACTCGGCCGCGTTCACGTTTGGCTCCACTCCCTTTACATCCCAACCTTGCTCTTTCATCTGGAAGATGAACCAACCTGCACCGCAGCCGATGTCGAGCATGCTGCCTGGACGTTCAAACTTCGGATCCCGGGTTTTGTGCTCGGGCGGAGCGACCAGCCTCGAGATTTTCTCTTTCAACGAATGCGCGGGCAGGGGAAGGGTGAAGCGATCACCGAAGGCGTAATAGTCCTTGGGATAGAACTCACCCAGTTCCACTTCTTCATACATTGGATTCAGGAAGGCCAGACCACAGCCAGTGCATTGCGCCTGAGTGAATTCGCCCGGATTTCCGTAGTGATAATCTCTCGCTCTCAGCAGCGGAACAAGATCCTGCCCGCCGCAGAGGGGACACTCGCAAAGCCTATAGCTCATCGTCTTTGACAGTATACCCGTGCCCACACGGAGACCTTACCAGGCCGCGGTTCTGATCATGGCGATGTCACGACGCCCCTTTGATCGATTCAGAAGAGCCCTTCTTCACCAGGTCCATTTGCCATCCTTCAGGCATGAGGGGCACGATCACGTGGTCTCCTTGTTTTGCGTCTCGGATGCGCTGAACAGACTCAGGAAAATGTTCATTCGGGTAATCTCCGTATTTCCAGTCACGAACAATCCCGATCGACATGGTGAGAAAAATACATGCCCCGGCTATCCTGAATAGACGATCTCTGCTGTAGAGCGCGCACCAGATGGCACTCCATAAAAACATCAGCATGGGAAGGAACCAGTACCTGCAGGAGGGATCGTTGAGTAACTCGTCCCAGGCAGGCTTGACCGCCGCCATTGACGGATCCAGAAAGATCAGGGGATTGTGCAGCGAAGCAAGATACACGCCTGCGCAGTAAACCAGAAACAACGTCCATTCGATATTGGCAAAGCGAAGGCAGTACAAGCAGATGCTCAAGCCGGCAAGGGTAGCCACGGCAATGAATACCATCGGCGTTGTGGAAAATGAGTGGCTTCCGATCAGGGAGCACGCGAAGATATTGCCGCCCAACATGCGAAAAAACGTCCCCAGCCCCGCGCCCAGTGGACCTTGTACCCGGTGGGTGTCGTGCAGGACCAAAAGGATTTGAGTCAACGCCCCAATGCTCGTCAGTGCCAAAACGGCGAGGCTCCAGGCCTGGCGGCGGCGCCACCAGAAAATCAAGATCAACGGCGCAAGGACAATACAGAACGGTCCGCTTAGGGAAGCAACCAAAAGCAGGACACTATCAAACACGCGGCCGCGCCATGTTTGTGGGCTGGAGGCGAAGGCGATCAAGACTGCACAAACAGCCAGATGCCACATGCTATTGGTTGCCACAATGTGAATTTCCCTGGCGTTGGGGATGGCCACGTAGATGGCGGCCAAAACCATCCGGGTGGGCAACGGAGCCCAGGCGCGACAGCGTGACGAAAGGAGGATCGTGACCGGCAGGCTTTGGATAATCAAGCCCACCATTGCCATAACAAGGGGCGCCCATTTTAGCGGAAACAATAAGGCTAAGCCTGCGGCGAGCCGCGGCATGGTGTTAAGGTAACCCGCCTGGGGCAGCAATAGGGCGTGCAGCCAGCCAAGGTTGTACGCTTGCGCGAACCAAATTGCTCCATCTTCCGCATAGAACTGCGGATGCGTAAGAAGAGTGGGGCTACGGCTGAAGAGGGCAATTACGACAAGACCGAACACCATCCACTGCCAGAGCGTACTTAGACCATCGCGCCGGGCAAGTTTTTCCTCCCAACCGTTAAGGCGGAAGCGCGCATCGTAAAACCACTTGTGCAGCATCCTATCCATTCGGTTCTATTCGATCACCGCGATTTTGGCTTGCTTGCCGACCCGGATAGCGATTCGTGCCGGCCGCTTTTCCAGATGGATCGTCTTGTTTGAAGAGGTCACGCCGTCAAGGTTTACTCCAGCGGTCACTTGCCTTTCTGCTTCGCTGCGGGAACTCTTCAGGCCCAGGGCTACCAGGAGTTTGGCAACATTGATGTCCACGGGATGGCTCTGATCGCTCAGCGCAAGGTCCAGCGAGGCGGCAACCGCAACCTGCCGCAGATCCACCACGACCTCCTCCGCCGTGGCTTCGACGTTGCGCTGCTGGAAGCGCATGGCCCAATCCTCATCCGCTTTGCGCGCGGCGTCCTGGGAATGAAAGCCGGCGACAATGGTGCGCGCCAACGCCTTCTTCGCCTCCATAGGATGCAGAGCTCCGCTGGCAACATCTGCCTGCATCTTTTCAATCTCGCTCTGTCGCAGGTCTGTCAGGAAAATCCAGTACCGCCACATGAGCTCGTCGGAAATGGACATCAGCTTTGCATACATCTCCTGGGCCGGCTCGTGAATGCCAATCGCGTTGCCTAGGGACTTGGACATCTTCTGTACTCCATCCAGACCTTCGATAATCGGTGTCATCAGGACGATCTGGGATGGTTGGTTGTAGTGGCGCTGCAATTCACGCCCGATAAGCAGATTGAATTTCTGGTCAGTACCGCCCAACTCTACGTCTGCGCGCAAGGCCACGGAGTCGTATCCTTGCGAAAGCGGATAGAGCAATTCGTGCAGAGAAATCGGCTGTTCGTTGTTAAAGCGGCGATGGAATTCTTCGCGCTCGAGCATCTGGGAGACGGTAAATTGGGCTGCAAGGCGAATAATGCCTTCGAATCCGAGGGTAGACAGCCATTCTGAGTTGAAGCGAACCTCAGTTTTATCGCGGTCGAGAATTCTGAAAACCTGATCGGTATAGGTTTTTGCATTCTGGGCAATCTCATCGCTGGTGAGCGGCTTGCGGGTGACCGAGCGGCCCGTAGGATCCCCTATGAGCGAGGTGAAATCGCCAATGAGAAAGATGACTTGGTGGCCGAGGTCCTGGAAGTGCTTGAGCTTCCGCATGAGCACGGTGTGCCCGAGATGGAGATCGGGCGCAGTCGGATCGAAGCCCGCTTTCACGCGCAGGGGCCGGTTGTCCCTTCGCGAAAGTTCCAAACGTTCGCGAAGATCAGAAACGCGGATGATCTCCGACGCCCCTTTCTGCAGGTAGTCGAGTTGGTCATCAGTCGGCGGGAATTCGATGGGGGAGACCTCTTTTAGCATTGGCTTCTCAGCAGTATAAGGGGTCGAATCAGGGGATTAAGGTTAGGCAATGAAGACCAAGCCAGCGGGTTGGGACATCGAGCAGTTGCGGGCGGATACCGCAGGATGCGAGCAGACCATCTTCTTCAATAACGCCGGGGCGAGCCTGCAGCCGCGGCCTGTGGTCGCGCGGGTGATCGAGCATCTTCAGTTGGAAGAACAGATCGGCGGCTACGAGGCAGCCGATCGTGTCACAGGTGAACTTGAGGCCCTCTATGGCAGCGTGGCGCGGCTGTTGAACTGTACCGCGGACGAGATCGCGCTGCAGGAGAACGCGACCCGGGGCTGGGAAATGGCGTTCTACTCCCTGCGCTTCGCTGCCGGCGATCGTATCGTGACCACGGCCAACGAGTATGCCAGCAACTACATCGCGTTGTTGCAGGTCGCCCAGCGTACCGGGGCGCAGATTCGTGTAGTGGAAAGTGACCAGGCTGGCGAGGTGGACCTGGAGGCATTGCGCAAGCTGCTGGACGACCGGGTCAAGCTGATCGCACTCACTCATCTGCCCACCAACGGCGGACTGGTACAGCCGGCAGCGCAAGTGGGAGAGCTGGCCAGGCAAGCCGGCATTCCATTCCTGCTCGATGCCACCCAATCGGCGGGACAGATACACCTGGATATGCAGGCGCTGGGGTGCGATATGCTGTGCGCGACCGGGCGCAAGTACCTTAGGGGCCCTCGCGGCACGGGGTTTCTTTACGTCCGGCGGTCGATGCTCGAGCACATGGAACCTCCGCTGTTGGATATGCACGCAGCCAGCTGGATTTCGCGAGACAAGTTTGAAGTTCGCGGCGACGCGAAAAGGTTCGAAACCTGGGAATCGGCGGCGGCTACACGGCTGGGTTTGGGCGTTGCCATCGAATATGCGTTGGCGCTCGGACTGAAGAATATCGAGCGCCGGGTTCAGGAGTTGGGCAGGTTGCTGCGGAAGCGGCTCGGCGAGGTGAAAGGAGTGACCGTCCAGGACCTGGGGCGCGTTCGCTCGGGTATCGTGACCTTCACCTGCGAGGGTCATGCCGCCGGAGAAGTGATGCAGGGGCTCCAGGAACAAGGGATCGCGGTTCGAGTTTCGGACCTGCCTTCGACCCGCATCGACATGGAACGGCGAGGGCTCGAAGAGTTGGTCAGGGCATCCGTGCACTACTACAACACGGAAGAAGAAATCGAGCGGCTCTGTGAGGCGGTACGAGTATGGATGCGGAGCGTCTAAGGGAATACGTGCTCAGCTTGCCTCATGTGGTCGAGACCATGCAGTGGGGCGCCAACCTGGTTTATTGGGTGGGAGATAAAGCGATCGGCGGCAAGATGTTTGCGCTGACCAATCTTGACGAGGACCATAAGGGGGTACTTTCCTTTGCTGCCGGGCCCGAACGATATGCAGAGTTGTTGGAAACGGAGGGTGTGTTTCCTGCTCCTTACCTGGCGCGCGCCCATTGGGTAGCCATCGAACATTGGGGAGTCTTCCGCAGCAGCGAGCTGGAAGAGTTGCTCGAGTCCGGGCGTCGCCTGATCTATGACAAGCTGCCAAAACGCACCAGGGATGTGCTGGCGATGCCGGCGGCAGCACAACGAAAGTGGTTGCGAGATCGAAAGAAGTTGCTGGCTTCGCGAGCTGCTTCTCACTAGAACAGCTACCGCCAATGAGTGGGTGGCCCAGGTTTCGCTTTTGAGACCTGGGTTCTCCGGGACGGGTGGTTATACCGAAACACCCAGGTCTCAAAAGCGAGACCTGGGCCACCCACTCATTGTTGAGGCTCGTGGACGAGTTGAGGCT
>CAVXRU010000057.1:0-63174 GCA_963763905.1 uncultured Acidobacteriaceae bacterium
CGCGCTTGACACCCCCACAGATGCAGCCCGGTAATCATCGTATACATCCGATGGGCGCGCGACAACAGCAAATTGTCATGTCAAAACAGTTATAGACGCTAACCGTTATGTCGATACGAAACCACCAGCGGAAGGCGCGATTCCCAGATCAGTTCAACGCAAATTGAAGGTTGGGCCATCGATTCTCCGAGGTCAGCGCGCCACGGGAGAATCGGAAAGGCAATGAGTGGGGATGGCGTAGACATAGGCGACGTCCTGTGGAAGAGCGGAGGGCGCCGAGGCAGGAAGGGTCAAACGAAGTCCATCGGAATCCTGATGAGAGGCAATGGACTGGCCGGTTCCCAGCAGAGTGACCCCGCAAATGCGGCCGGGAAGATACGGATTTCCGGAGTACAGGGTATGCAGGGTGAGGCTGCCATCCAGGGGCCAACCCAGTGCGGTGGCATAGAGCATAGCACCGGATTTTGAGATCGTATAGCGGACGTCCTGGGCTGTGTAGGCCTGGATATCGTGGTTCATTTCCATGGCATCTTTAGGCGTTTTGCTTGGTCCCTCGCCAAATACGGCGAAGGGCCTGGTGCCATAGATGGCGGCACCATTGATGCGCAGCCACGCGCCCATCTGCAGCAGGACCGTGCGGCTTCTTCGGGGATGGTGCCGTCGGATTTCGGGCCGACGTTGAGCAGCAGGTTGCCGTTCTTGGCTACCGTATCGACGAGTTGATGGATGAGAGATTTGGCAGTGCGGTACTCGTCGTGTTCGGCGTAACCCCACGAGTGAATCGAAACCGAGGTGTCCGTCTGCCAGGGCAAAAGGCGAAGCGTGTCGAGTTTTCCCCGCTCAATGTCGAGGGTCGCCGCATTGGCGGGCATGGCCTCCTGCTTGTAGGTCAGCACAGGCTGCTGGTTTCGCTCCGCGGAACGATCGTAGTAGTACGCGGCGAACTGCTGCAGGACGTCGTGGAATGCGGGCTGGCCGATCCACCAGTCGAAATACATGAAGTCAGGATGGTATTTGTCGACGACTTCGCTGGAGAGAGCAAGCCAGTTGTCGAGAAAGGCCTGGTTGGGTGCGAGCCACGCTTCGAGATGATTCGGATCGGGCTCCTTTTCGTCGTTGGTTACGCCGCCGGGGCCGGCCAGGTTCATGGCCGCCGCCGGGCCGTAGAGACTGGCGGTTTCGGGCGTCATGTCGCGGACGTCGGAAGCAAAGGAGCGGCCACGGCCATACCACCACCAATGCTCGGCGGTGTGCGACGAGACGCCGAAGCGGAGCCCGCGGGCGCGCGTAGCGGCTTCGAGTTCGCCAACCACATCGCGGCGCGGCCCCATGCGGGCAGCGTTCCACTCAGTGATATCGGAGTTGTACATGGCGAAGCCGTCGCAATGCTCACCCACCGGCACAACATAGCGCGCGCCCGCCTGGACGAAGAGATCCACCCACGCACTGGGATCGAACTTCTGGGCCTTGAAAAGTGGGATGAAGTCTTTGTAGCCGAAGCTCGTCTGCGGGCCGTACACGGCGATGTGATGCTCGAAGGCCTTGTTCCCGGGAACATACATGTTGCGGGAGTACCACTCGTTTCCGAATGCCGGAACGGAGTACACGCCCCAGTGAATGAAAATGCCGAACTTGGCGTCGCGAAACCATTCGGGCGTCCGGTACTGGGCGAGGGAGTTCCAGTCGCCGTGAAAGCGGACACGAGCATTCGCGGGCGCAGTCTCATCGCGGACTTTGACCAGCTGACGCGTCGTATTGGCAGCCGTGTCCAGGGACTGAGCGGATAGCAGCGGCGCGAAGGTGAGCAGGGCGATGGCCAGAAATGAAAGTTTCACCGCGACACGATAGCAGAGTGCACGCTAGTTTTGACAGGCAGTGGTGTGCCAGCGGAGTAATCTTCTTCCCTGCGGCACTTTATTCCTGATGAAAGGCGGCCATAGCGTGCCAAGCACCCTCGCGTTATTGCATACCAGCCCGACGCTGACCCCACTGTTTACCTCGCTGTGCAAGCAGCATCTGCCCCAGACGGCCATTTTTCACATGGTGGATGAAAGCCTGATCAAGCAGACGATCAGCGCCGGCAAGCTGCAGAAAGTGACGGTACGCCGCCTGATCGGCACGGTCGAATCGGCCGCTGCAACCGGAATTGACGCAATGCTGGTCACTTGCTCATCGATTGGGCCGGCCGTTTCACTGGCCGCGAGGCTCTTTGCTTTTCCGGTGGTTCGTGTCGACGATGCGATGGCGGAAGAGGCGGTCGGCCGGGCGCAGCGCATCGGAGTCCTGGCGACGCTGCGCACTACCCTCGAGCCTACGATCGCGTTGTTACGCGAAAAGAGCGTGGCTGCGGGCAGGGAAACGCTGATCGAGGCGTCGCTCTGTGATGGCGCCTTCGAGGCCGTGCTCGCGGGCGATACAGCTACGCACGATGGCATCGTCAGCAAGGCCCTTACCAAATTGGCGGCAAACGTTGAGCTGGTGGTGCTGGCCCAGGCGTCCATGGCGCGCGTGCTGCAGGCCATGCCCGAGGGAGCAGTTACGGTTCCCGTGCTCTCCAGCCCCGAGTTGGCAGTACTGCGAACCCGCGACCTGCTGCAGTCCTCCGCCCGCAATCAGGAGTTCTAACCCGGTGAAGAAGCGCCATGGCGTGCTCGCGCTTCTGGGAGCAGTCTCGATCATCACCTTCCTCGATCGGCTCGCCATCGCCGTGACCGGTCTAAGTGTGCAGCACGAGCTTCAACTTACACCTGTGAAATGGGGATGGGTGCGGAGTTCGTATGTAATCGCGAATACCGTTTTCGAAATCCCCTCCGGAGCGCAGGGTGACCGCTACGGACAACGGGGCGAGCTTACCCGCATTGCCGCGTGGTGGTCCATTTTCACGGCGCTCACCGGCTGGTGCCGCTCTTTCTGGCAGCTGTTCGTCACTCGCTTTCTCTTTGGGGTGGGCGCGGCCGGAGCCTATCCCAATGCGGCCGGCGTCATCCCTCATTGGTTTCCCAGGCATGAGCGGGCGCGCAGTCAAGGAGTGGTGTGGGCTGCGAGCCGGTTGGGTGCTGCGCTTGCGCCCCTTTTGCTTGTTCCCTTACAGATGCACTTCGGCTGGCGCGCCGTGTTTTGGATGCTGGGCGGGTTGGGGCTGGTGTGGACGGGTTTGGCGGATGTGGTTCCATGATCGCCCCGCCGCTCAGCCTGGCATCACTCCCATGGAATTGAAGGAAATCGGTGATACCAGCGGAATTCTCCATCACCGCGTTCCGTGGCGTAAGCTGCTCGCGTTACGGCAGCTCTGGCTCATCGTTGCTGCCTATGGATTCTATGGTTGGGCAAGCTGGTTCTATTTTTCCTGGTTCCCCATCTGGATGGTCAATGGTGCGCACATTTCACTGGCAAACATGGGTATCGTAGCGTCGTTTCCCTTCCTGCTGGGTATGGGCGGCAATCTCGCCGGTGGTTATTTGAGCGACCGGTTGGTCCACCGCTACGGCATGAAGGTAGCGTACCGGCGGGTAACCAGCTTGTGCTTGTTGGCAGCGGCTATGCTGTTTGTGGTGTTGGGCCTCGTGCATGGCGCGGTCGTCGTGGTCGCCACATTCACTCTATGTTTTGGCGTGATGGACCTGATGCTGCCGGCTGCGTGGGCCATGTGCCTGAACCTGGGCGGCAGCTGCGGCGGCACAGCGACCGCGGTGATGAACACAGCGGGCAATCTCGGCGGGTTGTTGTGTACGGTTGTGTTCGGTTACGCAATACGCGCGACCGGCAACTACAACCTTCCGCTGTTTGGCATCGCCACGGTTGTGCTGATAAGCGCCGCCCTGTTTTCTCAGGTGGATTGCACGCGTGGATTGCGCGAGTAATGCGAACTACCCGGCGTTTCCCCGTCGCGCAACGTCAAAGAAATCCTCGGGACCGATCTGTCCGCCTTTGAGCACCAGCTCTAATCCGTCCAGGCCCGTGCCCTCGCCGGCATGCGCGCGGCATAGCGGCGCTCCCGGCGCAAGGGCACCGGCAAAGGTGATGGCTGTCAGGTTCAGTTGTTGAACAGCATGGGAAGCTGTGTCGCCCCCGCAGAGAACGACGCGTCCAACACCGGTCTGCTGCACAAGTTTCAGCAACAGCTGGCCGAGTGCAGCACCAAGCGACTGGTCGTGGGCCGCTCCCGAGGGTTTACCTAACGCGGTGTAGAGAACTGTATTGCTTCCTGATCGCAACGCATGCAAGCCCAGCTGCAGTGCGGTCTCTCTGGCTTGAGAGTTGCCGCTCGCCAACCCTGCTGCGTCGAGCGCGACCGAAGCGTACCCGTGGTTCCTGGCCCACAGGATCTGCTGAGCGGTCACTGCGGAGCAGCTTCCGCTGATAACCAGAATTCTATCGGTAGCAGCAGCCATTACCGAAGGCTGAGCCTCCGCGATCACCCCCATGCTGCGCCAGTGAGCGACCAGAGCCGCCGTGAGGCCGGAGCTCCCGATCGTGAAAACAGGTTGCGAGTCTTCTCTCAGATCCCACACCAGCCCGCCTGCCTGCTCGAGCATGGCCACATCGATGCCATCGAGAAGGACTGCTGTCGAGCCGCTCTTCGACTGGCGGCGAAATTCTTCGCGAGCCTTGTGAGCTTGAAAAGCGCGAAGGTCGACCAAGCCGATGGGAAGATCCGTTTGACCGGAAAGGTGGAGACGAAGGTCGGCTTCGTGCATGGGTGTCGCCGGGTGATGCGCCATGGTCGGATGACGGTCGATGCGATAAACCTCGCTGCCGGCAGCGGCGAAGAGATTGCCGAAGACCACAAACCTGCCCAGGTGCGGCGCGGCCACACCAATTGCGACAGTTACGGTGGCAAATACTGTGCGGCCAATCTCGAGCGCGCGTCCGATGCTGCCGCGGTGAGGCGCTGAGTCGAAGGTGGAGCAGACCTTGTATTGCACGACTGCCGGAGCAAGCTCGCACATGCGGGTGAAGATTGCCGGCAGATGGGCAGACATCCACTCTGGGGTTCGAGATCGCGCATCACCGGCAAATCCAATCGCCTGGCAATCGGCAAAGCGAGCTAATTGTGCCGGCGTCGGCATGGTGAGGAAAAGCACAGTTGACACGCCGTTGACCGCGAGCTGCTCCATCACGTCCGTCGAACCCGTAAAGTCGTCGCCGTAATAGCAGTAGAGCATTGCCATGTGCAGGGTTCCTAGCTGGAAAATTTTTCCAGGGCTGCTCGCAGCTCAGCATGACCGGCGGCGAACTCCGCAACCGGAATACCGTCAACTGCCGCTTCCCAGGCTTGCTGCAGACTGCGTACGCCGGCTGCGGGACCGAGTGGATGTCCCAGGATGCCGCCCCCGGCAGCGAAGATCAGGTCCGTGGATCCCAGTTGGCGATAAGTATCCGCGGCCTGGCGTGCCGTCTGGCCGGAAGAAAAGACCGGCATGATTTCGCACCCGGCACAGGGAGGGGGAAACATCGGTGTAAGGCACTCCCGCGCCGAGCGAATCACGCTCTCATCTGGTTCGCAAAACTTATTGCTGAGCCCGTTGACGTGGGTGTGATCAATCCCCGCCAGCCGCCAGAACTTCTGGTACGCGATAAAGCTCATACCAATTGCGGGTGACCGCCCATAGATGCCCCAGCCATTGCGATGACCATGGATGCAGAGTTGCGAGTGAGCGCGCAACGCTTTCATCGCCGGCAAGCCAATCGAATTCATGCTGGCCATAATGCACGTGCCGCCCTCAGCTACGACATGGTCATGGCGCTCCATCATCTGGTCCAGATCGCCTGTAATGTTGACGGCATACATGGTTTGCTTGCCGGTCCGCTCGGCCTGATCGCGCAGCACGCGCAGGACTGCAGTAGCGCGCTGCTCGAAGGGGCAGTGCGGTCCATCCGATTGAAGTTCGTCGTCCTTGATGAAGTCGATACCGGCTTCGACCAGGATACGAACCTGCGCGGCAGTTTCTTCCGGGCTCATCCCGACGCTTGGCTTGATGATCGTACCGATGAGCGGACGATGCTGTACGCCTGTAAAACGCCGAGTGCCTGCGACCCCAAATTGCGGTCCCTGGTAGCGATTGAGAAACGCAGGCGGCAGGTTGATGTCCAGCAGCTTGAGACCGGAGAAGGGTTTCAGTTCGAAGAGATTGCCGGCGACGGTGGCAAGAAGATTGGGTAGGGAAGGGCCGAGATTGTGTAACGGCCAGGAAAGGGTAACCTCCGCGGTGCGGCGGACTGCGGAGCTATTCTTTGGCGTTCCCGAGCCGGGTAAGGAGGGCCGGTCGGCTGCTCCCAAATCAGTGATTTGCTCAACCCGTGCGGCGAATCGCTCACGCAATTCAGCGGTCTCACCCGGCACCTTGATGAAGGTGCCAGTGGATTGCTCGCCCGCCATCATGGCAGCGGCGTCTTCCAGGGGAAAGGCAGTTTCGATCCAATAATGGGCCTGGATGCGATCTTGGATGCGATCCTGCGTGCCATTGCTGCTGTTCATCGTATTGCCCTCCCCTCAGGCGCGCGTGAAGTAAGTTGTGTATCGCTCGTTTTGTACCTGATAGAAAGGCACAAACACAACCTGCTGCCCGCCGTCGCTTCTTGTCCACGTGTCAGCGCGGTGCTCGAGCGCGCTGAAATCGTCGTTGATGCGCAGGGGCCTTTTTTCCAGCCCATCCGGCGGATCGATGGCGACGAGCATCAGCGGACCGCGCATAGTGGCGACGACCTCCGGATGGAGATCGTCAATCGGTTCGCCACGAAACTCCTGTGGAAGACGCAACTCCACTACGTCTCCCCCCTTCCATCGCCGGCGTAGAGCGGCGAAGCTGCCCGGTTCTCCGGGCGCGGCGGCGGCGCCGTTCACCGTGATCCGCGCCGGCTGTTTCAACCACTCGGGGATGCGCACCCGCAGAGTCCAGAGCTGCGGCGTGTCGCTGTCGATGCGGATCGAAATCGTCTCACTGGCGGGAAAGTCCGTAACCTGGGTCAGCTTGATCCGCGCGCCGTTCTGCTCCAGGCGCAATTCGCTAGCAGCGAACAGGTTTACAGTAATTCCGTCCGCGGCGCGAAAGTACAGGTTGAGCGGATAATCGGCAACACCTTGCACCAGTGTTCCCGAACAGCACGGCCATTTGTGCGGATACCAGACCTTGTTCGCCCTGGGACTGTAGGTCGAGTAATAGGGATAATCGCCGTCGGAATCGGGCTGCTTAACGCTGAGCACAGTGTTGTAAATCACTCGCTCCAGATGATCGCCGTACCGCGGATCGCCCGTTATGCGCAGCAAGTAGCGGTCCAACTTGCTGGCTGCGTATGCGCCACAGGGTGTTTCAAAGTGGTCGACCGTGTTGCCGAGGCTCTCATAGAGCTTGCCTTGATGGGGTTCTATGAACTGTTCGTTGGGCCCCCAACCTCCCGAGGCAAACTGCTGTGTGGCGGTGAGACAGGTCCACGCATAGGCCATCGCGCGACGGTATTTATCGTCTCCCAGAACCAGGTACGCCTTGGCAGCCGATGAAAGCGCAATCGCATGCGAGTAAGCGTGCCGTCCGGGCAACACGTCTTCATGACGTGCGAGTGGATCGAAAAAGTCACGATCGAGCAGGTAGTTGAGCGCCGTCGCCTGGAATTCGTGCCTGCCTGTGAGCTGATAAGCCGTGAAGAGGTTCTCCGGCATGACGTACGTCTCGTCATACGGTGGATTTTTCTTACCAATTCGATCGCGGCCGTGATCCGGCATCAGCGAGCGTGCCCCGTCAAACACCCGGGGCAGAAGATCGCGCGCCTCGTCGACGTGTGCCAGCGTGTAAGCGTCGATCAGGCCGGCGAAATGTTTGTCCAGGGTATAGCAAGTCCACAGGTTCGTTTGCGGGCGAATGATGGATTGGTTATCGGCGCCCAGCGTGGCTGCGAAGCCCTGAACCAGTTCCCGCACTTTCGTTGCGCACGCTGGATCACCCGTCGCGGCGCCAATGCGCGCCAGTCCGGAAACGTATTGTCCCAGGGAGTGGCCGGGAACGAAGCCGTCTGTGTCGTACCAACCACCCATATCCGGCCCGGGGGCAGGGATACCCGCGCGCTGGCGATAAACTTTGAGTAGCCGGTCATTGTCTAGCGAAAGATAACTTGCATGGATACGGTCGTACTGCTGCTTAAGTGGGCCGCCGGTGATGGTCACCGCTCCATAGGGGAATTCGCGCAGCACTTCGCCCCGCAATTGCACGTCAGCCGCATGCCCCAACAGGCTGCGGCCCAAAACGGCCGCGGAAGCTTGAAGGAACTTGCGCCGTGTGGGACGGAATGGCATTTGCGGGAAACTCCTCCACGCCAGACTCACGTAATGCGGTGGATGCTGGCCGCAATTTCGTCCGGTTCAAACACCCGCTTCCAATCAGGCCTCATCAAAGCTGGCATCCCGAACTCGATCGCCTTGTTGCAAGCGTCGGAAAAAAGACCTTCGCGCTCTTTGAAGATTACCGAGGCGAGCACGTTGATGTGGCCGAGTAGAAAATCCCGGGCTGCCTCCGCGGGCACGCCGCGTTTGATGACCTCATCCATGGCTTCGCGCATTACCACCAGCAGCGTGGCGCACACGGTTTCCGAAAGCCCCGGCTCGAGCATCGCCATTTGTTCCAACGTTACCCGGTGGGAGCGCATCACCGGCGCCCAAATTACCTTTGCGATTTGCTCCCCCAGAGAATAGGCGCTCTCCGGCCCTTGCATCAGTGAACACACGATGTGCTGTTTGGCGGCAATGCCGCCAAAATAATCGCGCTTGGCTGCGAGATCGGTCTCGTCGTTAAATAACGGCGGATGGCAGGGATGGGTAACGAAATACGCCAGGTCGTCGCGCTTCGGCAGATGGCCGGCGAAGGGAGCAGCGGCGTCGAGCGCCATGATCATCGTTCCTGGTTTCACTTCCCCTGCGATCGATGCCGCGACCTTGCCGATAGCGGTATCCGGAACCGCCAGGATAACGACTTCGGCGCCCTGAAGAGCTTCATGAGCGGGTACACACTCTAAGCCAAGACCACTCTTCAAATTCTCCTGCCCCGCTGGGCTGCGTTCCACATGGCGGACTTCGAAGGGTGCAGGCTTAAGATTGCTGGCCAGGCGGTACCCCATCTTCCCGCCGGCTCCAAAGAGCGCAATTTTAGTCGTCATGGAAACCGCTCCGTAACAGCAGATGGATTTCGAGCCTGCCATGGGCTCCGGCAAATCAACAACTATACTCTGGCCTTTCAACATGCGGTCGCGCGAGTGTCTGACTCCGTTGCCTGTACCAGACGCGAAGTTGGTCTATCTGCAGTTGCCGTTCGGGTGCGACTGGTACGGCGAAGGTCACCGGCCCTAACTGCCGTTCCTCCGAGACTACCTTCAATCCCCAGGGAACGGGTAGCAGATTGATCTCCTCGATAAAAGCTTCGAGGTCGGTGTTTGCCGCTCGAAATTCCTCACTGTGGGGTGCCGAAATGCCGGCGGCAAACACGCGTTGGATAAGCTCCGGCAGAACAGACGCGACGCCTGACACCACGCCGTTGCTCACCCCTTCCAGGAGCGCGGGACCCAGTGCACTATCGCTGCCTACAAGGCGACAGCAGTCTAACCCCTCGGCGGTGAGCAACCGTAGCGTTTCGAGCGATCCGCTTGAGTCTTTGATACCCACTACATTTCCATGCTCGCGAATCAACGTGAGCGAGGTCTGGGGCGCAATTCCGGAGGTAAACTGCGGCAGGTTATAGAGCAGCACGGGGATGGATAATGCGTCGGCCACACGACTTACGAATGCCCGCAGATCTGCCTGCTCGTAGGAAAAGAAATACGGCATCGGCAGCAAGACAGCCTTGGCCCCCGCATCGGCAGCCATGCGGCCCAGTTCAATGCTGGTCTTGTATCCCGGGGTACCGATGCCAACCACGAACTGTCCGTCAAAGTCGGTGATCACAGAGGCATTGGCCAGAATGCGCTTCAGTTGTGCGGGACTGGTCAGACAGAACTCGCCGGTGGCGCCATTCAGAGCAAAGCTGCGAATTTCACGAGCCAGCAGGAAATAAAGGCTGCGGCGGAATTGATCTTCCGCGACTGAATCATTGTCCGTTCGCGGTGTCAGGACCGCCGCGCTCACACCGTCCAATAGAGAGTGCCACATGGTCTATTACCCTCGTTCGGGGGAGGGCTCGGAAACGATATTACATAGTATGTCTATTGTGTGTCGACATTATGAATACAGGTTGGCTGACCGAGCCCCGGCGAGGTACAGTATCCCGAGCCGTTAGGAGATTGGTAGAAGCCATGTCCAAATCCATGACCAAACTTAGGAGCCGGCGAACCGGCCAGAGTCCAGCCGGCAAACCGCCCAGCCCTTCCACCAACGACCAGTCCGTACGCGAGCGGGCCTACGTCTACATCCGCCACAAAATCGCCAGTGGAGGACTTAGCGCCGGTGATCCTCTCTCTGAGGTCGAAGTGGCAGAGGGTCTCGGCAGCAGCCGCACCCCGGTCCGGGAAGCGATTGGGCAGCTGGTTGCGTCGGGTCTGCTGGAGCAGATACCGGGTCGCGGCACAACCGTGGCGCGGCTGACTCGTGACGATATCATCGATTTGTATGAGCTACGCGAGGCAATGGAGATCTTTGCCGCGCGCAAAGTGGCCCGGGTTGGCGTGCCGGCTGCGGAACTGGACCAGTTGCAACAGTTGGTCGACGGCATTCGGCCACTGCACGAAGCATTGGTCGCCTCCGGAGAGCATTCGCTCAACGAAGAGCAAATGGGCCGCTTTATGCAGCTGGACCTGAACTTCCACGCCTGCCTTATGTTGATGGCGCTCAATCCGCGAATGCAAAAGATCGCCAATGAAACGCAGTTGATGATTCGTATCTTTGCCATCCGCCGCAGCGGACACGAGGCGGCGATGCTGGATAAAATCCATTCCCAGCATAATGAGATCGTCAGGGCTCTGCGCGAGCGCCAGCCGGAGCGTGCGATGCGCATACTTTCCGAGCATATTGAGACTAGCCTGCACGAACGTCTGGCCGAGTTCGACGCCTGGAACCGTGCTCGCGCCATGCGCCGGGACTTGCCCGCAACCTTTCCGTTTGAGGCCGCCTCAAAATAACGATTCATCCGGCGAGCTCTGTGCTCGCCGGATGAAGGGTTTGGAGACCCCCGGTTAGTTCGGCTGTACACCTTCCAGCATCATCAGGCCCATCTGCGGGTCGTTCGTCTGCTGGTTGTCCAACTCAATCGCGATGACCCGACGATTGTCGATGGGGTAGTAGCCAAACCCCGATTGCGTTTGAGGGTTCGCTGCGTTCAATCCAGTCAGCGTGAGCCAGCCGATCGAGCTGTTCTCTGAACCGGAGAGAGGTACGCCAGGGGTGACGATCGATGCCGTGTTGGCCGCATTCTGGACACTCGAGTCGGTGTAACCGGAGAATGCATCGGAGGCGACCGTTACAGGACCGGCCGCGGCCCACGCGGGCTCCTGGTTGAGTCAGTCCATTGATGATGTCCGCCGGCACTCCGTACTGCCGCCCATAGCCGCGGAAGATGCCATGGTGATAACGCACCACACCACGATCAACGCTGTCGAGCCAGAGGTCTCCGTCCCGGCCCTGTAACATGGTGCCGAATTGGTTCGAATGGAGGCCGGGGGTCTCTCTGTTGAAGAGAGTCAGATGGACGCCGTCGAAGCGCGCCAGGCCATTGAACGAAGCAATCCAAAGATATCCGTCAGGTGTCTGAGTAATGCCGCGTACCTCGTTCTCCGGCAAACCATTGTCTACTGTCCAGACTTCAAAGCCGTACTGGGCGTGTGCGGTCTCGATTATGCAGAAGAGAATTGTCAGGCGGGCGAGAAGACGAAGGATGGGGTAGGACTGTTTGGACTGGAATTCACGCTGCATGCGGAGAAACGTTTCGTGCCGCCAGCCTGACTCCGGTCTCGAACCTTCTCCTTCCTGACGCCCATTGCCGGGATGCAATTTTGACAAGAGGCGCGGGCTTGCATAGAGAGGATACATGGATGGAAAGTGCAGACCGATCCCGGAAGGCACTTTGCCATGGTAGCTTATGGCATAATGTCTAAAGAGGAAATTCCAGCATGGCTGCCAACAACCTCACTCTGGAGCAGTACATCGGTGTTTCCCCTAATTCCGCGCTCAAGCTTGCAGAGATTGCCGAAAAAGGTCTTCCCACCGACAGCATCACCTATTTGAAAGAGAAGGGGCTTACGTTCTCTGAAGTTTCAGAGATCGTCATCGCTCCACGGACCTTGAAACACAGGAAAGCGCGCAGGGAACCGCTGTCTGTCGAAGAAACCGGCCGCCTGTTGCGCGTCGCACGAATCCTCTCCCTGGGGGATCAGGTTTTTGGCAATCAAGAAAAAGCGCTGACCTGGTTGCGGCAAGTCGATGAACGCCTCAACAATCGGACACCTCTGAGCATGCTTCACACCGAATCAGGTGGGCGCCTGGTAGAAAACCTCCTCTGGCAAATCGATGAAGGCGTTTATTCGTGAGGTTGCTGTGGCGAATCAGCAACCACTGTGGTCTTCAAGGAATGGGCGGCGAAAAATCAGATGGGCGGTGGCATACGGCCGAGCGGGGCAAACGTATCGTATACCTGTCTGACCATCCTGCCCTTGCTTTGATCGAAGTGCTTGCCAACCTCAAGGGCAATCCACTGTTCTTTCCAGACACCTACCAGCTAATGAAGATCACCGTCGCCGATCAGGTAGCAATCGACGAATTAGAACTCGATCGTCTCTCAGGCAATTGGCGTGACGATGGGGACCAAACGAAATCCATAGGAGATTCCTGGCTGGCAGACGCCGATTCTGCCTTGTTGGCAGTTGCTTCTGTTGCCTCGCCAGAATCCGTGAACTATTTGTTCAATCCCCTTCACCCGGATGCTCAAGGAGTGAAGATCGAGTGGTGCAAGCGGATCAAGTATGACAGGCGGCTGTTTCACGTACTCGAGACAAAGTGATCCGGGGCAAATCCACTCAAACTCAGTTACATATAATGCAGCTGACCTTGAAGTCTTCCCTTTCTTCCGCCGGAAGAAAGCAGCAGTGGAAACCTTATTGCTGGGCGGCGTCTTGCGCGTCTGCGGCTTGGTCTCCCGAAGGGTCCTGCTGCAGGCGATCGTTGAAGGACTTCAGCAGCCCGGCCGAAGTATCAAATTCCGCCTGCGCCTTCGTCTTTTGCCCGAGCTTTGCCAGGACCTGGCCGCGCACGTAATGGACGCTGGCACTTTCGGGCGCCAACGCCACGGCATGGTCCAACATTTCGAGCGAGTCGCTGTAATGGCCGGCCTGGCGATCGAGTTTCCCCAGGCCAACATAGGAATTCACCAGCGTCTGGTCCAGCGCAATTGCCTTCCTGTATGCGCGCTCAGCCTTATCCGTCTGATTCAGCTGCATATATAAAAGACCCAGGTCTTCGTAGTTATAGGGAAAGCCGGGCTCGATGGCGATGTCCTTCAACAGTTCCGCCTTGGCTCGTGGGTAAGCATGTTGTTCAAGATAGGCGCGGCCAAGAAAGTAATGCACCAGCGGCAGGTTCGGATGCGCAGCAGCGGCAACGTTGAACTCCTCAACAGCCTTTTCCGTATTGCCTTTTGCCAACCACGCTTTACCAATATACAAGTGGAATTCCGGCGTGTTTTGTCCGATGGCAAGCATACGGTCTGCTGCTTGTTTTTCCAGTGCCACGTCGGAGGACTTGCCTGCTGCAATGGTAAGTACATAAAGATAGTTCGGGTTGTTCGACTCCTTCTCCCAAAGCGGTGCAAGGGTTTCGGCGGCTCGCTGGTACTGATTGGTGAAGAAGTAGCACAGCCCAAGAAGATATCTTGCCTGGAGCGATTGCGGCGCCAACTGCAGGCTTGCGGAAAAGGGCTCGATCGCCGCGGCGTAATCGTTCTTCCTGTAGTGCGCAAGTCCTATATTCAACGGAATGCCGGGCTCATGGGGAGAGAGCGATTGCGCTGTGCGCAATTCGACCAGGGCATCATCCCATCGCTTTTCACGCATGTAGGCGACGCCCAGGTTGACGTGGGCTGCCCCCGAACGGGGATCGAGAGCAATGACGGTTCTAAAATCCTCTTCGGCGACGGTCAGTTGTCCATTCTGCATGGCCTGCACACCCTGGCGGAAGATGGTGGCGGGCTGCAGCGCGGGGTCCTGGGGAGCCAGGAACAAAATCAGAGGCAGGCTCAGGAATCTTTTGCTTGACACTGATTTAAAACGATTTACTATTAGCCGTCTCACGTCTTTATCCGATTTACCCATTACAAAGTAGAAAAGTAAGAGCGGGCCCAACACTACTGGAGGCATTATCACCATGTTCTTCCCAAAACACCAAGGCTTTGCGCTGGCGTTGCGCGCGTGCCTGCTCTTATTTCTACCGGGCATGCTTCTCGCCCAGCAATCCGGCTCGATCAACGGCGCAGTCACCGATGAGAGTGGAGGCGCGATCCCCAACGCGCAAGTGGTGCTCACCAATGCGGCCCAGGGCACGACTTACAACGCCACTTCCAACAATTCCGGCGAGTATACTTTTCCGGCCCTGGAAGCCGGTACTTACAATTTGCAGATTACAGCGCCGGGATACAAGCAATATGAGGCATCAGGAATCGTGCTGCGCGTATCGCGTAACGAGAGAGTTGACGCTAAATTAACAATCGGTGCGGTCACCGCCCAGGTGCAGGTGGTTGGCAACGACCTGGGAACGGTGCAGACAGAGTCTCCCGAAGTTTCATTCACAATTACGGGCAAACAGATCACGCAGCTGGTGTTGAATGGCCGGAACTTTACCCAGCTAGTGACGCTCACCCCTGGTGTCATTAACCAGACCGGGCAGGACGAAGGCGAGACCGGCGTGAACGGCAGTGTCGCCTACAGCATGAATGGCGGCCGCACCGAGTACAACAACTGGGAAGTGGACGGCTCGAGCCTGATGGATAACGGCAGCAACGGGACGCTCAACGTTTATCCTAACGTCGATGCGGTTGCGGAGACGGAGGTGCTTACCTCCAATTACGGCGCGCAGTACGGCCGCAACGCTTCCGGTACAGTGCTGTCGCAGACCAAAGCAGGCACTGACCGTTTTCACGGAGATTTGTTTGAGTTTCTGCGCAATGACGACTTCAACGCCCGCAACTACTTTGAAACCTCGAGACCGACCTACAAGAAGCACGATTATGGATTCACGGTAGGTGGCCCGCTCTTCATTCCGAAGCTCTATAAGCCGGCCTCGATGAAGACATTTTTCTTCTACTCGCAGGAGTGGCGTCACGAAAACGTTCCCGCCACCGTCTTTAACCAAGTAGTGCCCTCGACCGCGGAACGCACCGGTGACTTTTCAGACCAGTGTCCCGCGGCAGGCAGCGCCGTCGATGCAACGGATTTTCCTAACTGCCCCGTCGACCCCACAACGGGGGCGTATTTTCCAAGTAACCAGGTCCCCGTAGATCCAAATGGGCAAGCGATGCTGGTTCTTATTCCTGCAGCGAATTCCGGCTCCGGCACCTCGTCGCTCTACCAGTCTTCTCCTTCGCAGTTGACGACCAACCGCGAAGAACTCTTCCGCATCGACCATGTGTTCAATGAGAAATTCCGCGGATACTATCGCTTTATCTACGATTCGTGGCAGCAGACGACTTCCGAGCCAACCTTCCAATCGAATTCCTTTCCCACGGTGACCAACGCGTTCAAGGGTCCAGGCGTCGATATGGTGGCTAACCTTACCTACGCGGCCTCACCCAGCCTGGTCAACGAGTTCGTCGCCGATTACACCACCGACCACATTACTTTGACCAACACCACCCCCGATATTGCGCGCACCAACTTCACCGGAAACGGATTCTTCGATAACGGTTACGGCGGAGTGTTGCCGAACCTGACTGTCACGGGCGGTACGGCCTATGGTGGCGGCTTTTCGGTGAATACAGGATACTTCCCCTGGCAGAACTCAAATCCCACTTACAGCTACCGCGATACCCTCACAAAGACGCTGCGCAACCATACAATGATCTTCGGCGCGAGCTCGATCTTTGCCCAGAAGAACGAGCCCAGCGTGGGATTCAACCAGGGTTCGGTCACCTTCAACACCTCTTCTGCGGTCACCACGGGAAATGCATTCGCAGATATGTTGACGGCGAGAATCGGACAGTTTACCCAGACCTCCGCACAGCCGAAGTACTACAACCGTTACAAAATCGTGGAACCGTTCTTCCAGGACAACTGGAGAGCCACTCCGAAGCTGACGGTGAACATGGGTCTTCGACTAAGTCTTTTCGGGACCTACAACGACATCAGCGATCAATCCGGCAACTTCGAACCAGCCGCCTGGAGTGCGGCCAATGCGCCCGCTATCGACGTCGACGGCTCAGTAACCGGGCAAGCGGGCGCGATCATTCCCGGCAGCGGGAATGAGTTCAACGGCCTGGTTCGTTGCGGCATCAACGGTGTTTCTACGGGTTGTATGTCAGGCCACCTTCTCAACCCTGCGCCGCGCGTAGGTTTCGCTTATGACGTCTTTGGCAATGGCAAATTGGCCGTGCGCGGCGGCTACGGCATTTTCTTCGAGCACACCAACGGCAACGAGAGCAACTCTGAATTCCTGGAGGGGACCGCGCCGGTGGTGCAGACTCCGAACAAGTACAACTACGTCGGATATCAAAACTCGGGTGGCGCCGGGCTGAGTTTCCCCCTGAGCGTGATTGCCATCCCAACCCATGCCGTCTGGCCCTATGTGCAGCAATACAATCTGTCTGTGCAAGGGGAGCTGCCTAGTCATGTCGTGATGCAGGTGAGCTACGTCGGCAGCCTGGGTGTTCATCTGCCGGTTCGGCATGAGTTGAATCAGCTCACGCCACTTCCTGCTTCCGAAAATCCTTATCAGCCAGGTCAGGCGATCTCAAACGCTGATTGCGCTTCCGTCGGGCTGGGCCCCAACAACATACCCCAGGCGACGGTGAATGGTCAGCCCGTCAATGGTGACGCCGCTACCCGCCTGTACGTTGCATGCGGCAACTCTGCGGATCCCTTCCGGCCGTTCATCGGTACTTCTGGGATCAACAACGTCACCAACAGCGCCCAATCGGCGTACAGCGCGGTGCAAGTTGGTGTGAGCCGCTATTTCGGCGGATTGAATGGCAGCCTTGCTTATACTTACGGCCACTCGCTCGACGATGCCTCTGACGGCTCTTCCAATGCCGAGATGGTGAATGGCCTCAACCAGCACGCGAGCTACGCGAGCTCAAACTTTGACGAACGGCACGTGCTGGAAGCGAGCCTGGTGTATGACCTGCCTTTCTTCACCCAGCCTGGCTTGTTGCATTCTTTGCTTGGCGGCTGGCAGATCTCTGATCTTACCGGGTTCCAGACCGGCACTCCCTTCGGAATCAACAACAACTCCTCGTTTGCAGATAATGCGGGCACTGGCAACACGATCAGCAGTAACGGCAGCGGCACTTTGCAGAACCCTGGCTCGGTGCAATCGTATCCCGATCTGGTGGGTCCTCTTCATGGCCCGGTTGGGGTGAGGCATCCAGCCAACGTTCAGGGGCCGAGGTTGTGGAACAGCGATGCGTTCGCCCCCCCGCAAGGGCTCACCTATGGCACTGCGGGGCGGAACATTCTCACTCTGCCGTCACGGACGAACTTCGATATGGGATTGTTCAAATCGTTTGCAGTCCATGAGGACATGCACTTCGAGTTTCGAGCCGAGGCATTTAACGTCTTTAACCATACGCAGTGGAGCCAGGTGAATAACAATTCCTGCTACGGGGATTGTTCTGCGTCGCCCTTCCTTACCGTGACCGGCGCCCACAACGCGCGTATTCTGCAGCTCGCCGGTAAATTTGTCTTTTAGCGCAGACGACTGCCGGTCGCGCTTTTGGCTCTATCCCCGCCACCCATCGACGGGTGCCCTATCCTTCGCGTTTTTTTGCGAAGGGTGGGATAGTCAAATCTCACCCTTTCACTTCCCACAACCGCAGAGGGGCTGGCGCTCGCATCGGCAGCATACGCTGCTGCCATAGTTGTGCGTCCGCCAGCACGTAGCGCGAGACGCGGAGAGATACATGCCGAACCCGACGCGACGGCAGCCGACGCTGCTCACTATATGGAGTGGATTAAGGCCTGTCATGGTGGGTCGCCGGCGAGCACGAACTACGAATTCGAGAGGCCCATCGTGGAGAGCCTGATGCTCGGCAACATCGCCATCCGCACCCAGGAACTGCTGCAGTGGGACGCGACCGGCTTTCGCCTGACCCGCGGATCGGAGCGGGCCTCAGCGTTGCTGAAGCCTGTCTTCCGCCACCCTTGGTCGGCGGCCTGACTCTGGACCTGATCGGGGACCATCCATGATAGCTAGCATCTCTGACCTCGCGTAAACTTGTGCGCAGAGAGTCAAGCGCGCCGATAGGTTTAGCAAATGGCGACACCGGGAACATCGCACGCATCCGGGAAGTTATCGCTGCTACTCATCGATGACGATGCAGAGTTATGCGTCATGATGCAGGAGTTCTTTGCGGAGAACGGTCACCAGGTGACGGCCGTTCACAATGGCCGTGAAGGTCTTGCCCGCGCTCTGGAGGGCCAATACGACTTGGTGATCCTGGATGTCATGTTGCCCCAAATCAATGGTTTTACTTTGTTGCACCAGATCCGTCGTCAGAGTGTAGTGCCGGTCATCATGTTGACGGCTCGGACTCATCGCAGCGACCGAATCGAAGGTTTAGACAAAGGTGCGGATGACTATCTGGTCAAGCCCTTCGATCCCGATGAACTCCTCTCACGCATTCGTGCGGTCCTTCGGCGAATCGAGAGTTCCCATCATCTGAACGATACAGTCTCCAGATTTGGAGAGATCCGTATCGATGTCAGCAGGCGCGAGGTGTGGAAGGGTAAGCGCCTGGTAGATTTGACCGCGATGGAGTTTGACATCTTCGATTTGCTCGCCCGCTCGGCCGGCCGGATAGTATCCCGCGACGAGATCACAGAGGGTTTGTTCGAACGCAAGGCAACCCCGTCGGACCGATCGCTCGACGTACACATCAGCCGCTTGCGCAAGAAGCTCGAATCCGGTCATACCCTGATTCGTACCATTCGGGGCGTCGGTTATGTCTTTACCAGCACGGGACGCTAAAGGCACGCTATGAGATCTCTCTATGTGGGAATCTTGCTCGCGATGGCAGGAACGTTGTCATTGTCTCTCGTGGTGTTTCTTGCCATTTCGAGGCAGATTGAACGCAACACCTTCTACCGGACGTTCGAGCGAACCGACGAACTACAGTTGGAAGAGGCCCGGGAGGCATTGAACCACGGCGGCCCGGCCGCTGTCGCGGCTTATATGCAGCGTGCGAACCGGGTCTTTGGTGGCTTGCATTATCTTCTGAATTCCACAGGGGCCGATGTCGTTTCCGGCCAGGATCTATCGAACCTGATCCCTGGGGCTGGCGCAGTGGAAGGGCGCCAACGCCTCGCAGGCAAACTGGTAATTAGCCACCGAACGGCGGACGGCGCGTACTGGTTTATCGCCCTCCCACCCGATCGGCCTCATCCCTGGGAATACTTTCCGTACTATCTGCTGGTCATAGGAGCTACAGGAATTCTCTGTTGGGCTGCGGCGGTCTGGCTGGTATCGCCGATCCACAATTTGACAGCGACGGTCGAGCGATTTGGCCGTGGCGATCTCTCTGCCCGCTGGCATACTCGCCGACGGGATGAGATTGGTTCCCTGGGGCGGGCCTTCAATGAAACAGCCGAGCGTTTGCAGGGATTGCTCACCAGCGAGCGACGACTGCTGGCCGACATCTCGCATGAGCTGCGGTCGCCATTGGCCCGGCTCAAGTTTGCCGTGAGGCTGGCGAGGAGCAGCCCCGATCAGGGCCATGCCCTCGATCGTATTGAGAAGGACGTCGACCGAATTGCTTTTATGGTCTCTGAGCTGGTGGAAATCACGCGAGCCGAGGGAGATCCGGAAGCCAGAAAATTTGAAATCGTAGATCTCGCGCAAGTGGTCAACAACATCGTCAGCGAAGAACGGCTGGACGCTGAGTTGCGGGAATGCAGGCTTCAGGTGAGCGGCCAGTTCGAGCGCCCGCTATGGGGAGATCAGGAGCTGCTGCGCCGCGCTGTCGCCAATGTGCTGCGAAACGCGATTCGCTATTCACCATCTCACTCGGCAGTAGAAGTGCGGTTGGCGGAAACTGCCGATACCTCGATCATCGAAATTCGCGATCATGGGCCCGGTGTTCCCGACGAATTGCTCTCCCAGATATTCAAACCGTTCTTCCGCGCAGAAGAGTCGCGAGACACCAACAGCGGTGGCATCGGGCTTGGGCTGTCGATCGCGATGCGGGCTGTTCAGGTACATCAAGGCACCATCACTGCTGAAAACGCAAATCCGGGTCTTAAGGTTCAGATCGTGCTGCCGCGTCTACCTTCCACAGAGAAAACGGCGATGCAGACCCTGAATAAGCCCATGTCAGTCTAGTCGATCTGTTCCTGTACTGAGGCGGAGCTCCGCCTTGTATCTGGCCGGTAAATTTTTCTATGAGATGAGCTAGCTAGCGCAATTCGGTAAGCAGCGAGGGTGCGACGAGCTTAACAATTATTAAGATTACGTGCGCGGCGGCGCGTTTCTAATCAAGAGAATGCTTCTCAAATCGGCCGAGATCGGAAGCAGATCAAGGAGATAGACATGACGAAACGAGCCCTGGCCTTTACCTTCATCTTCGCTTTCCTTCCATTCGCGGCAAACGCCGCCCAAAACTCTACCCACATCGTACTCGACAGCAATGTAACCGTAGGAGCCACCGAACTGCCCAAGGGGACCTACAAGGTCGCGTGGACTGGAACGGATCCAAATGTACAGGTAACGTTCACCAACGGCGCCTGGACCAAAACTGTTCCGGCACACATCGTCGAAGGACGGAACGATATCGAAGCTGAGTTGACGAACGTCAAGGACAACAAAACGTTCTTGACCGCACTCCAGCTTCGCAAAGCCACACTGCAATTTGGCGATGTCACGCACTCCGGCGAGTAAGACCATTCACACAGAAGCGCAACACATGCTGGCAATTCCTGGAATGACGACAGATCGGGGAAGAGTTGAGCGCCCGTTCAACCTTCTCCGATGCCGTCAAGGGTAGCTCCTTCGCCATGCCGGCCCACGTGCCCCAGCCTAGAGATATCGGGGGTGGAAATCCGTGGGAAAACCTTAGACCCTCGGAACTTTGATCCCCCCAGCAGCGTATCTCTCCATACCGCCCAACTGGAGAGGACCTCTATGTCCCTGCCCATTCGCCCCCTACCGTTTTCACCATCGGTTGCGTTGTCAGTCGCCATCCTCTTCTTCTCTGCCGGCGGAACATCCCGGGGACAGAATTCGGGCGTTGATCTTGCGCTCCATGCCAACTCCAACGCCAGCGCCGTGAAGATCGGCCTGCCCGCCTATCCTGGTGCGACTTTTTACAAGGATGCCGACAACGACTCCGCAGCCGACCTCGGCCTCACCATCAATGAGTTTCACTTCAGCCTGTTGGCCGCAAATTACGTGACCAGTGATTCGCCGGAAAAAGTGTTGTCCTTCTATCGCAAGCCACTGTCCCGTTACGGTCAGGTGCTCGAGTGCAATCAGGGCAACCCTGTTGGCGCCCTCAAAGTCACTCGCAGCGGGCTGACGTGCGGCCAGGCAGAAGGCAATGGCAACTCCTCCACCGATCACGAACTTCGTGCTGGCTCTCCCAATCAGTTCCGGATTGTCGGTATTGACGATTCTCATCCCGGAGCCACCCGTTTTGGACTCGTCTACCTTGAGCTGCCAAAGGAAAGCAGCGAAAAAACAAACTAGCTCGGGTTACCCTAATCCGCATGAGCACGCATCAGCGCTTCCGCGCCCTGCTGGAGACGGCTGGCTCCGGCCCTAGGTTTGTCGTCGCGCGCCTGCCGTTTGAACCCGAGAAAGTATGGAAGAACCGCCCCGGCAAACGGGTCAAAGGCACCATCAACGGTGTAGCCTTTCGCACGTCACTCTTCGGCTCCGCGGCAAAGGGATTTGGACTGGTGGTGAACAAAACACTCCAGAAGTGTGCTCACGCTTATCCCGGCAAGATGGCGGAGTTCGTGCTCGAACCGGATCTCGAGCAACCTTCTGCCACGGTTCCGCCCGAACTTGCCAAATTGATGAAGCAGGATCGTGCTCTCGCTCGCTGGTTTGAGACGCTGAGTTCTCACATGCGCAAATACTTCTGTGATTCCGTGTGCCAGCCCAAAAGCCCCGAAGCGCGACGCCGGCGAGCCGAAAAGTTCGCCGAATGCATGATGCTCGCCATGGAGGGCGAACAGACTCTGCCACCCATCTTGCAGGTGGCCTTCCGCGAGGCACCCCTTGCACGCAAGGGATGGGAGGCCATGACGAAGTTACAGCGCCGCAATCATCTACTGGGAATCTTTTACTACCAAAGCCCCGAGGCCCGTGAACGCCGCACCCAGAAGGTGGTAGCCGACGCTCTCCAGCGGATTGGTATTGACCAGGGCGATTTGATATAGGGTCCAGAAGCGGGACGTGAGGCGCTGGTCTCAACCCGGTATCACGACGGAATGACCCTGCTTCTGAGCCTGCTGATACAGCGCCCGATCGAAGGTAACAAGAGTGGCGTTGATGCCGTTCGCCGATGCGAGCAGCCAACAGTCGCCGATCCATTTCGATGCCGGCTTGCTGGCAAACGGTTCCGTAGCCTCACGGAACTCTGCGTCAACGCCTCGGGGCTCTGGATAAAATTCCACCCGCGGGTCGGCGAGCCACCGGTCATACACGCTCCACGCTTTCCGGAGCGTCAGCGTCTGCTCCCCCATAACCACCTGATTGGTTAACAAACGGAGCAGGCCGATTTGGGTGTAGCGGCAAAAGATGAGCCTGGTTTCCCGAGGCAGGAGATTCGCCCACTTCCAGGCATCCGCGCTATGGGAGTGCCCGGCAACCGAGAGCGCCAGCCAAACATTCAGGTCAGGAAAAAACGAAGTCATGCGGATTCTCATCCTGGGGAATCGCAGGGCCAAGCTTTCCCGAGCCCTGAATGGGTGGGCGGGTTAGATACTCGCCGTTCTTGTTCGCGTCAGGGTAGGCCTGCTCGATCGCGTGCACGATCAGGGAACGGATGGAGGCGCCGGACTTCTCCGCCCGGCTTCGCAACCGGTCATGAAGTGGCTCCGGGATGTCAATAGTAGTACGGACCGCCATGACATAATTATGTCATAGACGACAGGTTGGTGTTAACTGGAAGCTATTTCGGCTTCCACTCTTCGTCGGCGGAGGGACCGTAAAGCCCCGGAACCGGAATGTCATTGAGCCTGAGATAAACGCCCAATTGCGCCGTATGGTGAACCAGGTGATCGAAGCACAGCAGGCGGAATGTCATCGAGCGCGGTTTATTTGAGATGACGTACTCGCCAAAGCTGAAATTGAAGAGTGCGGAGAGGTGCTCGTCGCTGGCATTGGCAATGGAGGCACGGCACTTGGCTGAAGATTCATCCAGGCGCAGCAGGCAAGCTTCGAGCGTGGTAAACGTAAAATCGGTCTTGGGGCGTTTACTGTTCGCCATGTCCATCCCGTCGTCCTCGAGGATGTAGTAGCCGAACATCGGCAAGGTCGCACAATGGACCGCCAGCTTACCCATCTTCATTGACTTGTCGTGCGGCACCCAGTCTGGCTTATCTTCCGGCACACGTTCGAGTGTGCGGCGGGTGTTTGAGATTTCAACGTCGTAGTCCTGCAGAAGTACGTCAGCAATCTTCACGAAAGGGGTTTCCTCCGGCCGCGATTGAGTTCCGGTAGAATTTTAACCATAGGCCGGCAGGATGGCCAGAAAGGTCGGTTGAGATGGAGCGGCGTAGTTTTCTAAAGCAAGCGGCGGCCGTGCTCGCCGGGCTGAAAAGTACCACCGGGCAACGGCTCATGGGGCAGGCAAGGCTCGAGGGAGCGGCGGCGCATACTCCTTTGCCCGCGGTCACCACAGTGAATGGCATCGGGCGAAGAAAGCTCGGCCGGGCTGACGCCGAAGTCTCGATCCTCGGAATCGGCGGGTATCACATCGGCCTCTCCGGCGTCTCTGAAGCCGACGCCATTCGCATCGTAAGAACAGCGCTGGATCAGGGGATCAACTTTCTGGACAACTGCTGGGATTACAACGACGGCGCCAGCGAAGTGCGGATGGGCAAGGCACTCCAGGATGGCTACCGCCAGAAGGCCTTCTTGATGACCAAAATCGATGGCCGCACCGGAGCCTCGGCACGCCAGCAGTTGGAAGAATCCTTGCAGCGATTGAAGACCGATCATATCGATCTGCTGCAGATTCATGAAGTCATTCGCCCGGGCGATCCCGAACAGGCATTTCAGCCAGGAAATGTAATCGAAGTGCTGAAGCAGGCAAGGCAGGAAGGCAAGATTCGTTTCATCGGATTCACCGGACACAAGAGCCCGGAAATCCATCTCCACATGATTGAAATTGCTGACAAGAACGGGTTCACCTTTGACACGGTGCAGATGCCGGTCAACGCCCTCGACGAGCACTATGACAGCTTCGGCCAAAAGGTCATTCCCGTCGCGCAAAAGCATGGCATGGCCGTTGTGGGAATGAAGCCATTAGCTAACGGCGCGATTCCCAAGACGAATACCATCACTGCGGTGGAAGGGCTGCACTACGCCATGAGTGTGCCGGTCACGGTGACAATTACCGGCTGCGACTCGATGTCTGTTTTGCAACAAGCACTGGGGGTGGCGCGAAACTTCAAACCGCTCGACGAGCAGCAGAAGATAGCCATTCTCAAAAAGACCGCACCCGTCGGGATGGACGGTAAATTCGAGGCCTACAAGTCATCCCAGATTTATGACGGCACGGCCAACAACCCTCAGTGGCTAGGTTAGTCGAGCAGATCGGGCTGCTCGCGCACAATCAGGTCCCATAGCGGTTGGTATTGGAACCAGGCCACCCGCGGGTTGCCCACTTGCTTGCGCGCCACAACAGCGGCCTCGTGCGCGATCGGGATTGGTTTGCCGGCAGCTTCCGCCATCAATTGCGATTGGCAGCTACGATCCATGGCGATATAAAACCACGCTGCTTCATCCACCGTACTTCCCACGGTCAGATTGCCGTGGTTCTGCATAATGACTGCTTTGCGATTGCCCAGCGCCTGGGCAATTCGATCGCCTTCTGACATGTCATAGACCACACCGGTATAGTCGGCGAACAAGCTGTGATCTTCATAAAAGGCGCATGCGTCCTGGGTGAGCGGATCCAACAAACGTCCCAGCGAGGACCACGTCTTTCCGTAAAGGGAGTGCGCATGAGCCGCCGCCACTACGTCCGGCCTCGCCTTGTGCACCCGTGAGTGGATCGCGAACGCGGACTCGTTCACCGGCCGACTGCCTTCCACCACTTCGCCCTTCTCGTTCACCATCACCAGATCAGACACACGGATGTGGCCGAAGTGCATACCAAAGGGATTCACCCAAAAATGGTCTGTCCATTCAGGGTCGCGGACCGTGATATGTCCGGCCACGCCCTCGCTGAAACCAAACTTCGCGAACAGCCGAAACGCAGACGCCAGGCGCTTCTTGCGATGCAACCGCTCTTCCGCAACCGTCGTGAACGTGGGCATCGGCGGCGTTTTGGCAATCTTCACTTCTGAGGAAACACTGGTAGCCGTCATGGTCTCAACCTCCCGCCCATTTTACTCCGCGGACTGTCTTGATCAGAATCCTACTTCGGCTTTGCCGCATCCGGCCCAACCCCTGCCCGCAACATATCATCCAGGTCGCAGATTTTATCCGTGACCAGGTTCAGCTTACGAGAAAGGTTTTGGATCTCCGCAGCTGCCCGCCGGTTCACCTCGAAGTCCAGTTCGCTGCGCAGCCGATCCTTCTTGTCCTGCCGGTTCTGGCTCATCATGATCACCGGCGCTTGAATCGCGGCCAGCATAGAGAGAAAAAGGTTAAGCAGGATGAATGGGTAAGGGTCCCACGCCTTGCTCCTGAGGGCGACGTTGATTGTGGTGTAGATCAGAAACGCAACTCCGACGAGGATAATAAACGGCCATGAACCGCCGAAGCTGGCAACGTCATCGGCGATCCGTTCGCCAAACGTAGACTTCTCTTCGATTAGCTCGTTGGCGTTGCGGCTGGCCCGAAGCCGTACCAACTGCTGCGAAGCGTGAAATTGCGCGCCCAGTACCGTCAGCATATCCATACCCGCCATCGGCTTGCGTTGCAGAAGAATCGCGATGTCGTCGCGGCTGATCTCCACGCACACCGTCTGTTCCATGGCCAACGCGCTGGTCTGATGCGGCGTTTGCTCCAGCATCGAGGCGAAGCCGAAGAACTGCCCATGACCGGGCTGATCGACCACAACCTCCTGGTGGTCTTCGTCCACGGTACTCACCTGCACGCTGCCGGACATCAGGATGTAGGCGTGCATACCGGGATCGCCTATCTTGTAGATACGCTGTCGCGGGGCAAACGTCTTCAGCTCCACCTGTGCGGCCAGAACGGCAATCTCTTCCTGGTCCAGCAACGCAAAAAGCGGGACGTGTTTCAATTCTCCTGGGTCGCACGGCATGGCTCACCTCGTTCATCCGGGATATGTTCTGAAGGAACTCCGAGAGACGATAACATACTTCGTATGAGCCTCGTTCGCAGTTTGCACCTTGTGGCGTTGGCGACGATCTCCGTGGCTGCTTCCGCACAAACTGTCGCCTCGAGGACCCCCCCTCCGCCACCGGAAAGCACGGCGGAGTTAATCAAGGTCTCCTCTGAAATACAACGGCTGCAAAAGCTTTCAGCCGCCGCAACTCCGGTGGACCGGTGGCAGATCCTCTGGCTCCATCAGCACATTACTGAACAAGTGATGGCGGCGTCACTTCAGGTCGATGCGACTACGGCCCAGATCGACAACGAGATAGCGCGCGCCAACGAGATACGCGGATTTCTCGCCGATCGCCGCGACCATGCCGTAAGCCGGACCAATCTGCTCGGCGTTCTTGTGGGTGGAGCTGTGGGAGCCACCAGTTCCGGGCTGCAACTTTCCTCTAACCTGACCAAGCCCGCCGCCGGAGTGGGCATCGCTGCTGGAACCCTTTCCGCCGGGTTGGCTTTGACAGGAATCCACCAGGAAAAAGGCGGGACCAGTCTATTCGACTTCGACTCAAATATGCTGGCAGAGTTCTTTGGCCGGCCCACTCTTCCCAACAGTCAGTATCCGTCGACCGTTTGGATCTTCCTCAACGAGACTAGCCCTTACGGTCCACAAGGCCTCACGCGCAAGGAACAACTGCTCCAGACCTGGGTGGAGGTAAAGCGGATCGATTCGCTGTCTAGCGCCGATAAAATTAACCGGTTGACGAGCCAGCCATCCGAAAGCCTCAAACTGACAATCGACGACTTCGAAGACCGTGAGGCGATGCTGCGGGATGTACGAGCGAGGATCTCTTACCTCAAGCGCGACCTGGGTGAGCTGATCATCTCTCTGCCCCCGGTCGACAAGTCTTTTCTCTTCCCCGAGAACCGATGATGGGGTACGCGAGTTGAGTTGCCATGTCTAAGAGCGCGCCTGAGACCAAGGTGGGAGCGGTATGCGGAGAAGCCGAACGTACCGGCTCTGTGTGGGGCGCATAGTGATATCCATCGCCACCGCCATCCCCAATACCCGTCACCCGATACCCTCCCAGAGAGCGGCCAGGTGCCAGCCCCGGACTTTTAGTCCGGGGGGAGTGGGTTTCAACCCACGCTGTGAAGCCCTGGTGACTGTATCGGGACTGGCCTTCCGGAGCCTGTCGAGAGGTTCGAGGGACTCGGTCAATGCCACTGAGCCAGTCCGGCAGGGACGGAACAACCTGAGCGGCATGTGATTGCCGGGTGACCCTGAACAGCAAGCTATCTCCCAGTACGCTGCCCTCTATCTCCTCAAAGCGATCCTGATCAATAAGATCGTTGAAGCAACGATAATCTTCCGTCTGTTTGAAGAATAGGTGTAGTGAGAGGTTGTGGACGCGCAAAGCTTTCCGAAAAAAGAATGCACTTTATGAGAGAAAAGAGAGATAAGCCCCCGGGCCGGCGCTTTCATGCGGGGGTGCGTGCCGCTAAGTCCTTTGTTTTATCGAAGGTGCTCAAGTTTGACGGCTAAGTCCTTTGTTTCATGAAGATGCTCAAATTTCTGGATTAATTAATTTGAGCATCTTGCCTCCTCCGGGCTGAGTTTCGGGCCGATTTGGCCTTTTTCGCATTAAGTCTGCGCAAAAAACATGCGCACTAAGCGCACTAAGTGGGGTGGCAACGTGCTTATTAGCATTATTAGGAAGCTGTCGAGGTGTGCAATCGCGGTCTGAGGCCGGTCCAACTAGTGACGGGGCCTCGGAAATAGTGCGCGTTATGCGTGTTAAGCGCGAAAAGCCCCCTCCTGGCAGGCCGGCCGTTTCTCCGGTGACAACCGAACGATACGGCCGCCTGCTCACTCGTATCAACGATGGTGCGTCCGCGATCCTCCGGCCTCGGTTGACTTGAGTAACCGGAAAACCAAAGTTAAGTTGTCAAAGACCGCTCAATCACGAGGAACGCCTGGGCATCCCCTCATTACGCCCTGAATTGCTCTCAGCAGGCTGCCCTCGCGGGGCACAGGCATGCTGCGGATACGCGTGATCCGTCAAGTTCGATGTCGCTTTATCATTGGCTGCACCCGAGTCACCATGCCGGGAAAGGGCTGATGGGTCCCGAAGTGGGGGGGCGGCGCATGCACGGGCATCAAACACCGGCAAGGCCAAGCAGCGCCGCTATCGCAATACGGCGCCGGCGTCAATTTCCTAGTTACAAAATAGTACGGTTTCTGTGAAGCTACAAGAGGGTATTAAGATATCTTTGGTAACCATGACAGTGTTCCGTTGTCATTGTTACCCGAAGAAGTAAAGTGGCCATGTGGCTCGGTAGCTACCCAATCCGCAGACGGAATGCTGCGGCATTAGCGATGGAACTCAGCGTGTCTCAGATCAGGAGTGCCCGACAATCTCCGGGTTTCGGTTCCTGGGTTACCCCTAAGTGTCAGTCCCGGAGTGTGTCGGAGATAGATAGGTGATCAGTGAAAAACCTGCATTCGTCAACGAACACACAGAGGGCGACCGCTGGGAACTGCAGAGTTTGTTCAAGATCTTGAGAAGGCCACGCAACGACAGCTAGCGCTACAAAAGCGAGGACCCCGCGAGAAGATCGCCACGGATCAAAGGCAACGCCAACTCACCTTCGACCCGTAGAAGGCTGCGTCTCCAAAGTGCCAGTCCCGTCTGACGAATAAATCTCTTGACGAATAAATCTCTGACGAATAAATCTCTGACGAATAAATCCCAGGGCAAATAAGGGTATGCAAGAATCCACAGTATGCCATCAAGCAAAAAGAAAATCGACCGTCGGTATAAAGGGCGAAAATCAGCAGCAGCCGGCCTGTCGCAGCCGTTCGGACGACAAAAGTTGAACTTTTTTACCACGGAACGTAACCCATACCGGTTCATCTCGGGGTGAGGAAAGGTTCCGTTCGGTCACTAATTTTCCGGTCAATAATTTCTCCTGGCCGACATCGCGAAGCGAGGTCTTGGTGGCGGGCATTTTGTTCTGAAGTAGACGTCGCCGCCGCCATGATCGGAGTTTTCAAAACCTTCCGATGGCTGCCATCGGGGAATTCAGGATTACCATGAATTGGTTCTCGTCATGACGATCGGGATCAGCTCGGAGACCTGTTATGCGCATACGCTTGCTGGTCGTCCACCTGACGAGTGGGAACCCCTTGCGGATCATCTCGACAAAGTGGCTGAATCCGCCTCCACATTCGCGGAAGCTTTTGGTGCGAATGATTGGGGAGAGGTGATCGGTCGCTCCCATGATCTGGGCAAGCTTTCGGAAGAGTTTCAGGCTTACATCAAAAACGCCGGGCCAGCCTCGGAAGACGCCGGAGCTGAAGAGGAAGTACCAGGAAAGCGTGTCGATCATTCTACTTTTGGCGCTCGTTTTGCGGCGAATGCCGCGGGAGGAGTTATTGGTCAACTCCTGGCGTTTTGCATCGCGGGCCACCATACCGGGTTGGCTGATGAGTCGTCCGCCGACGACTTATCGCAACGCAGTACTCTTCGGCATAAGCTAGACCCGGAGAAATACTCCATCCCTGCCGTCGCCACGCCTAACCTCATCCTGCCGACACTGAAACTGCCGATCAAAATGACCACAGCAGGTGCCGCCGGCCTGCCGTTTCAGCTTGCCTTCTTTACGCGCATGTTGTTTTCTTGCCTGATCGACGCGGACCGCACTCGGACCGAGCAGTTCTGCGATCCGAAGACATCTGCGGAGAGGAGTTCCCTAACTACAGCAGCAGGGAGGCCTTCGCTTGCCGCGCTCAAGCAGGCACTCGACGAGTATCTCAGCAAGAAACAGGAGGCCTCGGAGCCAACAGCGGTTAACCGCCAGAGGAGGCTCGTGCTTGAATACTGCCGAAAGAACGCCGATCTGCCGCCGGGCTTCTTTTCGCTCAACGTGCCCACGGGCGGGGGTAAGACACTATCTTCCCTGGCTTTCGCGTTTGCGCATGCGTTGCAGCACAATCTGCGGCGCGTATTCATGGCGAGCCCGTTCACCAGCATTATCGAGCAGAATGCAGATGTCTATCGCATAGCCCTCGGCCACCTCGGCGAAGCTGCGCTCGTGGAGCACCACACTAACCTTCAGCCCACCCGCGACACCCGCTCCAACCAACTGGGCACCGAGAACTGGGACGCACCGTTGATCGTCACCACGAATGTCCAGTTTCTGGAAAGCCTGTTTGCCGCTCGAACAACGCCCTGTCGCAAGCTGCACAATCTCGCGCAAAGCGTGATCATCCTCGATGAAGCGCAGACCATCCCGGTTGAGTTGCTGCGGCCCGCACTCGCAGCGCTACGCGAGTTGGTCCTCAACTACGGCTGTTCCATCGTCCTTTGCACGGCTACCCAGCCGGCGCTCGAGCGCCGCGAGGGTTTCGATCTCGGCATTGAATCGGTGCGCCCCATCATTCCGGATGCAACGCCCCTATTTCATGCCCTCCGCCGCGTAGAGGTGCGAAGGCTCGGGTTGAAGCCGGACGACGAACTCACCCCGCTGCTCGCCACAGAGCGCAGCGTGCTATGCATAGTAAACACCCGAAAACACGCGGCTCGTCTTTATGACCAGGTCGCTGAGGCGTCCGAACCGGGCCAGTGCTTTCATCTGAGTACTTGGATGTGTGGTCAGCACCGGCGAACCGTGCTCAAGACCATCCGAGAACGCCTCGCGACGCAACAGCCCTGTCGTGTGATCAGTACGCAGTTGGTAGAGGCGGGGGTTGATCTGGACTTTCCAACCGTATATCGAGCGGAAGCAGGATTCGATTCGATCGCGCAGGCCGCCGGTCGCTGCAACCGGGAAGGTTTGCTGGAGCTTGGTTTCACCTACGTATTCGAAGCCGAACAGAGGCCTCCGGCGGGTTTGCTGCGGTCGTCTGCCGACGCGGCGAAGGAACTGCACGGGTATCCCGATCCCCTGGTGCCCGAAGCTATCGAGGCATACTTCCGCCTCTTTTACTGGAGCCAGAAAGACCGATGGGACAAGCACAAGGTCATGGAGAAGATGGCACTGGATCATCAGCCGGAAACTCGCCCTCTTGCAATTCCGCGAGGTCGCCGACGCATTTCGGATAATCCGAGACGACCAGTTACCGATCCTGATTCCCTACGATGCAAAGGCCTCTGCTCTATGGGACAAGCTGGCGATTGGAAACGTACCATTTGTGCCACAGCGCCAACTGCAGCCTTACCTGGTCTCAGTGAGAAGGGACGCCATGCAGCAATTGAAGGCGCATGGGTTTGTCTCGGAGCATGAGTCCGGAGTGTGGCTGCTTCCCAATCGTCTCGCTTTATAGCAAGCATAAGGGCCTGGATCCAGAAGGGATTAGTTTGGACGAGGCGTTGTGGGGTGTTTAGGGGGAATCGATGGCGTACGGGATAAAGCTGCATTGCTGGGGTGAGTGGGCTTGTTTTACGCGCCCCGAAATGAAAGTTGAGCGTGTAAGCTATGACGCTATGACACCGTCGGCAGCACGTGGCGTGGTGGAGGCGATCTATTGGAAGCCGGAAATCCGCTGGCGGATCGACCGGATCACCGTGCTTAAGCCGATTCGCTTTGCGTCGGTCCGCCGCAATGAAGTGAGGGACAAGATAGCTACGGCGGCGGTGGCAAAGGCTATGAAAGACGGGAAAGGGAATCTCGCGTTCTACGTGGATGAAGGTGACAACCGCCAACAGCGCGCCACGCTCATGCTGCGAGATGTCGGATATGTGATCGAGGCCCACATTCGAATTGCTGAGCGGGCCCCGACAACATCGCCAAGCACCTGGACCAGTTCAACCGCCGCGCCCGCAAGGGCAGCTGTTTCACGCGGCCGTACCTGGGCTGCCGCGAGTTTGTGGCGCAACTTCGCATTGCTCGAAGCGGATAGCGCGATACTGCCTGCGATCGACCCCAGCCTCGCTGGCGAGCGCGACCTGGGTTGGATGCTTCACGACATCGATTTCGCCAGATCGGAAAAACAGGCGCGGTTCTTCCGCGCAGTTATGCAAGACGGGGTGATAGATGTGCCGGCGTTCGCGGCGCGGGGGTGGTTGCATGATCCTGCAACGCCTTGCCGAGCACTATGATCGCAGGTCGCCGCTTCGGGCGATGGGGAGAACCAGTTGGCGCCGCCCGGCTTCTCCCGGCAAAAGATCAGCTTCTGTGTCGTGTTGGAGCCTGACGGGCGGTTGAATCAGTTTCAGTCGATGATGCAGCAGAACGGCAGGCAAGCAGCTGGTCGCCACGGCCATGATTGTCCCGGGGCAGGGCAAGCCCTCCGGCCAGGGATTGAACCCGTGCTTCCTCTGGGATAACGCCTCTATACCTGTTGGGATGGACAGCAGACCCAGATGCCGAGAAGAAAGCCAGAGCTCGAACTCGCCTTCGAATCGCTTTCCGCAAGAAACACGTTGATCTCGAAGCCTCAGATTGCACATCCGGCCTTCACTGCAGTCTGCTCGTTCCTAAGGTCGTGGTATCCCGGAGCAGGCACTGGATCACGCGGCATTGCTTACCGAGGTATGTACAAACTTCGGCGTTTTCCGCATTGCGGGCGAGACGAGGTATGTTCACGAACTGGTTGCAGTCGCAGTTGAGAGGAGCAGAGGAAAAGGCAGAATCCGATGGCGATGAGTTAACCGGCATATGCCTCGTCTCCGGGGTCACGGAGCAGATCGCTCGTCTGCACGAACCCAAGATCAAGGGCGTTAGCCGACGCGCAGCCTTCGGGGGCGCTGTTGGTTTCTTTCAATGAATCTTCTTTCGAGTCTTACGGCAAGTCGCAGAGTTATCAACGCTCCCGTTGGCATCACCGCAGCATTTCGTTACTGCCAATGCACTCAATCATTTGCTCGAGAGGCGGGACCGGCGCGTCGCGCTCGGCGACAGCACGGTCGTCTTCTGGGCGGACCACGCAAGAGTGCTGGAAGACTGCCTCAGCGAACTGTTCTGCCGAGGCCGCCGCCAGAAGAAAGTGCAACCGTGGTCGAAGAGGACAAAGAGCGGCTACGGCAAGCGAAGCTACTGCTCACGCAGTTGCGCGACGGCACAGGGAAGGAAGTACCGACACTAGCGACGACGGTCAGCCGACGAAATTCTTCCTGCTGGGGCTCTCGCCCAACGCGTCACGCATCTCCGTCCGCCTCTGGGTGGAAGCAGATGCAACAGAGTTGAGAGAGCGACTTGGGCCAGCACCTGCGTGACATTGCCCTTGACGACGGCCGGAGTGATGAATTCTGACGCTGCGGCGAATCGCCGACGCGACCGGACGTGCGGTCAGGGAGAAAGGCAAGCGCCTTAAATTCGACGACAAAGCGACATCGCCGCAACTTGCCGGCGACCTCGCGCGCTCGGTGCTGACCGGCGCAGCTTATCCAGCGTCTTTGCTGGCCACGATGCTTAGACGCATCCATAGCGACGGCGAAGTAGCCTATGCGCGCGTCGCGGCGATCAAGGCGTGCCTGGTGCGCAACACCCGCTTACGCGGTGATCCTTTGGAGGTTTCCGTCATGCTCGATAGAAACAACGCCGACCCAGCCTACTGCTGCGGTCGCGCCTTCGCATTGCTGGAGGTGCCAGATAGAGCGCGCAAGGAAAAGATCCAGACCGACAGCGCCGATGGAAGCAAGGACTACAAAGCGAGGCCACCATTAAAGATCGTTATTTCTCTTCCGCTGGCACAACACCGGCGCTTGTTTTCCCGCGCCTGTTCCGGCTGAATCAACACCATCTTGGCCAAACTGGACACAGGTCCCAGGATTCACTCGGGAGAAGCAAATCGGCGAAGTGCTTAGCAAGATCAACCTGTTTCCCGCACCTTTTATCGCTTGAGGACCAGGGCAAGTTTGTCCTGGGCTATTTCCATCAGCGCCAAGGACCTCTACACCAGCAAGAAAGACAAGACAGAAGGAGTTGTCCAATGAGCCAAACTGAGAGCCCCAAGATCCAGAATCGTTACGATTTCGTGTATTTCTTCGATGTGACCGATGGCAACCCGAACGGAGACCCGGATGCTGGAAACCTGCCACGCATCGACCCGGAGACCAACCAGGGCCTGGTTACCGATGTTTGTCTAAAGCGCAAGATCCGAAACTTTGTCGCGGAAACACGCCGAGAAGCAGCCGGGCCAACGCATTTACATCCGCGGAAAGCTGTGTCCTGAATGCGCTGCCACAACGAGGCGTATCTGAAGCAGAGGGACTTAAGCCCGAAGTCGAAGAAGTTGCCCAAAGATGAGCAGAAGGCAAGAGAGCTTACGGAATGGATGTGCCTCAACTTCTTCGACATCCGCACATTTGGCGCGGTGATGACGACGGATGTGAACTGTGGTCAGGTCCGGGGTCCCTTGCAGTTAACATTTTCGCGCAGCATCGATCCCATAGTCACCGCTGAGTTCGCCATAACGCGTTGTGCCGTCACCAATGAGAGGGACGTTGATAAGGAGCGGACCATTGGACGCAAGTTCAACGTCCCGTATGGTCTCTACCGGTGCCATGGCTTTATCAACGCCACGCTTGCGGAACAAACGGGCTTTACCGAAGACGATCTCGCGCTTATCAAGGACGCCTTGAATCTCATGTTCGAGACGGACCGCTCGGCGGCGCGCGGCCTTATGGCGCCGGTAAGGTGCATTGCCTTTCGCCATGAATCGAAGCTGGGCAATGCACGTGCGGACGAGTTGTTCTCCCAGGTCACCGCAGCGCTTCTTCCCGCGGTCAAGGAGCAGAACAGGCCAGGACGTTCCCGTGCCGACTACAACATTCAGTTCACAGGAGCGGTTCCCGCGGGTGTACTGGTAGAGGAATGGGTCCCCTCCTTCTCCGGGGTCGCTTAGACCAGGGCGCCGCACATGTCCAGTTCCATCTCCGAATCCGACGAAGACACGCTGCCGCTGAGCGGGCTGCAGCATTTGGCATTTTGTCCGCGGCAATGGGCGTTGATTCATCTGGAGCAGGTATGGGCGGAGAACGCCAAGACCGCCGAAGGACGACTGTTGCATGAGCATGTCGATCTCCCCGGCGATAACCGTCGGGGCCACCTGCGCACGGTGCGCGGAATGTGGTTGCGGTCCGAAAGACTGCACCTGACTGGGCGCGCGGACGTGGTCGAGTTTCGGCCAGACCCCTACCCCGTCGAGTACAAGCGAGGCAAGAGCAAGCCGGACGATTGCGATACCGTGCAGCTGTGCGCACAGGCGCTTTGCCTGGAGGAGATGTTACAAAACGTCATTCCCAAAGGCGCGATCTTCTATGGCGACCCGCGCCGAAGGCTGGAGGTTAGCTTTACCGCGGCGCTTCGCGAGCGAACGGAAACGCTCGCGGCGACCATGCACCAGTTGTACCGTAACCGCCAGACGCCGGCCGCGATTCCCGGTTCTTACTGCCGCAGCTGTTCGCTCCTCGACGTATGCCTGCCAAAAGCCACCTCGCACCAGGAAGGGACGGCGAAGTGGGTGGAACGGCAACTACGTTCGTTGCAGCAAGAGCCTTAGTTCCGACGCCATGCGAAAGCTGCTCAACACATTGCATGTCATGACCCAGGGTGCTTACCTGCATCGCGATGGTGAGACCATTGCGGTCAAAATCGGCCAGGAGTTCAAGCTCCGTGTGCCGGTGCATACGCTCGAAGGCCTGGTGTGTTGGGGGCAGGTTACCTGCAGTCCTCCGGTGCTTGGCCTGTGTTGTGAACGGGGAGTAGGCGTCTCGTTCTTGAGCGAGCAGGGACGATTTCTCGCTCGTGTAACTGGAGCTGTGTCCGGTAACGTGCTGCTGCGCCGGCAACAGTATCGAATGGCCGACGATGAGACCCGGGCGCTGGCGGTGGTTCGTATCATCGTGGCGGCGAAGATCGCGAATAGCCGGGTGGTGGTGTTGCGGGCAGCACGAGAGATCGCCGATGAGCAGCGCGAGAAGTTGCTGCGCGAGGCGGCGAATCGTCTGTCCTGGGCGGCCCTGGAGGCGGCGCGCGCCGGGTCCGCGGACGAAGCGCGAGGACATGAAGGGGTCGCGGGGCAGGTTTATTTTTCGGCGTTCGATCAGATGATCACCGGTGACCGGGAGGCTTTTCATTTTGCCGGGCGCTCTCGCCGGCCTCCACTGGACTCGGTAAATGCTTTACTATCGTTCGTCTATGCCTTGCTCCGCCACGATATTGAGTCCGCGCTGGAGACAGTGGGGCTTGATCCGGCCGTTGGTTTCTTGCACACGGACCGGCCCGGCCGACCCAGTCTGGCGCTGGACCTGATGGAAGAGCTGCGCGCTGCTCTGGCTGACCGCCTGGTGCTCACGCTGATCAACCGGCGGCAGGTAGAGGGGAGAGGGTTCACGGGCCAGGAGGGCGGCGGCATTGAGATGGACGAGGCGACGCGCAAGCAAGTCGTCTCTGTCTGGCAAACACGGAAGCAGGATGAAATTGAGCATCCGTACCTAAACGAGCGGATTCCCATCGGGCTGGTGCCGCATGTACAGGCTTTATTGCTGGCACGCCATGTTCGCGGGGGCTTGGACGCCTATCCGGCATTTTTCTGGAGGTGACCCCAAATGATGGTTCTTGTCAGCTACGACGTAAGCACTCGCGACGATGCCGGGCGCCGGCGGCTCCGCCGGGTAGCACGGCTATGCGAAGACCATGGCCAGAGAGTGCAAAACTCGGTTTTCGAGTGCGTCGTGGACTGGGCTCAATGGGTCATGCTGCGAGACAGCCTGGTCTCGGAAGCCGATCCTGCGCAGGATAGCCTAAGGTTCTATTTTCTCGGAACCGAATGGAGACGGCGGGTGGAGCACGTAGGCGCAAAACCTGCCTATGACCCCGAGTCGCCCCTGATTCTGTAGCTGCGAGGGCTGCCGCGGACCCCAAGCGAACGCGGTTCTGTTCCGCGTTATCCGCGATTCTAGTAAGCGCCACAAACACAGGCAGATACGTGCGTCTACGGTTACTGTTGCGACCCTTTTACCAAGCTGGGACTAAGAATCGCGTTTATGGCAAATTATCTATAAGCAGATACAGTCGTTTACAGCATCTGCCGTCGCCCCCCGCGTGGGGGGCGTGGATTGAAACCGTCAACCGTGGGTATACGTTCTGCGGTTTCTGTGTCGCCCCCCGCGTGGGGGGCGTGGATTGAAACACTCCGCGCCCGGCGTTCCCGAGGTGCGGTAGCTGTCGCCCCCCGCGTGGGGGGCGTGGATTGAAACATCGATATAGAGCTGCTTAGCGTACTTGCGTTGGGTCGCCCCCCGCGTGGGGGGCGTGGATTGAAACAATCTCGGCTACGAATGGTGGGGTAACGGCGCGCAGGTCGCCCCCCGCATGGGGGGGCGTGGATTGAAACAGTATTGGAAGGCTGCGTTGGACCGCCGAGGGACAGACGGAATGTTACCGTTGCTTTACTAATCCTATCGGATCAGTAAACCGTCCCGCCTGTCCCACCGGCACTCTACGCTTCCGCACAAAACCGCGAGACCTCGGTGCCGCTGCGGTTGACAATGTAGCCACAAGTGGCTACATTGATCGTATGAAGACTGTCGGGGTTCGGGAGCTGAAGAATCGGTTGAGCGAATACCTCCGCGAAGTACGTCGAGGCGAACATCTGCTCGTGACCGATCGCGGGGAGGTCATTGGCGAGCTGTCGCCTCCTGGACAAGGTACCGCCGATGCTTCCGTTCCTGTAGGTATTCTCGCGCTCGCCAAACGCGGGATGCTCACCCTTGGAAGTCCTGGCGACGGTCGCTCTTATCCGGCTCTGCCGCGTTCGCAACGAGGCAAGCACAGCGCCGCTGAGATGCTGGCCGCGGAGCGTGGCAATCGGTGAACCTGTATGCAGAATCGAGCGCTGTATTGGCTTGGCTCCTTGATGAAGCAGCGGCCCCCGAAGTACGACGATTGCTGGGTACGGCGACCGTAGTCGTTGCCTCAGACCTTACCCTGATCGAATGCGATCGCGTGCTGCTACGAGCGGCTGCACTTGGCGAGCTCAGCGAGGCAGATTCCGCCGATCGGCGCGCTCACCTAGCGGCCGCTGCTTCGCAGTGGCAGGTCCTTCATGTCGCCGGCGAGGTGGTGGAGCGCGCGCGAAAGCCATTCCCAGCCGAGCCGATTCGAACCCTGGATGCCATTCATCTTGCTGCGGCGCTAACGGCCCGTGCTTATCTGGCCGGTCTTGGCCTTCTGAGCCTCGACGACCGTGTGCGTTCTGCTGGAAGGAGACTGGGCTTCGAGTTACTGCCCGTGTAGGAGATGCGCGACAGCGGAAATAACGCCTAACTGATTTAGAACTACGGTGCGAATCATGTGTTGAGCTGTTGAACGCACGAAGCGAAATCCGGCACCACGATGGTCTGGATCCCAAATTTGAGACACTGAGAAACAGGGACAACTGCTTCGTACATTTTCTGCACCCAAAAGGATCGTCTCAGTCGTCGCCGGACTTATCTCGCTTATTTCTTAGAGTTTGGTGGCGCCATCTCAATATTCGTCCCCGCCATTGTCATCTTCTTCGGTGGCTAGTGGACTGTAACAGCTGAATCGGTAGAGCCGCAGGGGCTAAACAGGCTGCGGAAAACGTCGCGAAAGCGTTTGAGAAGCAGCCACCAGGGCTAAAAGCCCTCTATTCTTATGCCAGAGCGTTCCCGCGGGTTTGAAAACCCGCTCCCCCGGACTGAAGTCCGGGGCTGGCACCTCAGGGGCTAAAGCCCAATTTTTTCTCAGCCCCTTTGTGGCCCGACTAAAGTCGTGCCCTGATACAAAGCATGATAGCCTCAGATCCCTGAAGGGTGGCGCATTGCGCGGATTTGGTTCTACTCCTAAATCAGCGGTTACAGGCCACTAGTCATCAAAGGTAAAAGACGCGCGGCATCTAAGCCTCAAAGGTACGCAGCACCACCAGGGTCATGTCATCATGCTGCGGGGCGGCGCCGGCAAAGCGGGTAGCAGCCTCGAACAGGTGCTTCAGCAATTCGTCTGCCGAGGCGCCCCTGCTGATCTGGATTGACTGCAACAATCGGTCCTCACCCCACTCTTCGTCGTCCAGGTTCATGGCCTCGCTGATGCCATCGGTAAACAACACCAGGACGTCGCCGGGACTCAACCGCACCGAACCCTGCACGTACTGGGCATCCTCCAAAAGACCAACCACCGTACCTCCGGGCTCCAGGCGAACGACCGTAGAGTCGCTATCGCTGCGGCGAAAGAGCATGGGAGGGTTGTGACCCGCGTTGACAAAGTCGAACCTGCCCTCGGCGGGACTATATTGGCCGTAGAAAAAGGTTGCGTATCGATTGGAAGATGAGGCTTCGAACACCAGTCGATTGATGTTCCCCACCGCGGCGGCCAGATTTTCAGGAGCCCGGGTAGCCTCGCTGCGCAGCGAAGCCTGCAGACTGGCCATCATCAGCGCAGCCGCAATTCCTTTGCCCGACACATCGCCGATGGCGATGCCCAACTCTCCGTGGGGGAGGGCAAGAAAATCGTAGTAGTCGCCGCCCACGCCCAACGCAGGCCGGCAATGGCCCGCATAATCCAGCCCGCGGATGGGCGGCAGCTTTTGCGGAAAGAGCCGCTCCTGTACTTCGCGGGCAATTTCGACTTCGCGGTTCAAGCGCTCCCGCTGGGCTACTTCATCGGCGATTGTCTGCAATAGGCTGGCATTCTCCAGAGCCAACCCTGTCTGCGCGGCCACAGACTTCAGCAGACGTACGTCAGAGCCGGTGTAAGGTTCCTCTGACCGCTTGGGCCCGAGGGAAATAAATCCCAACAGCTTATCCCGCACCGCCAGCGGTAGCAGCAGTTCCGAGCGCAACGTTGCCAGCTTGCCACGTTCGTCGTCGCTGATGCCGTCTTCCCGGTAAACCCAGGAGTCGCGATCGTTCAGGAAAACCCGTGCCGGCTCTTTCTGGCTCTTCAAAATCATTGCCGTGCCGGTTTTAGTAGGAAACGCAACCGTGGGGAGGGTGGCATACCCCATCGCAAAGGCTGGGCGATAAAATCCGCCTCCGCCTAAAAGGACTGCCACTTGCGGTACGTGCAGGGTTTCGGAAATCCGTGCCGCAACCGTCTCCAGAAGCGGCTTGGTCTCGACGATTGATCGCACGTGCTCACTTAATTCCGACAACACGTTTTCTGCGTTGTAGTTCTCGCGGAAGAAACGGCGATCCACCCAGGTGCGCAGGCGATCACCGATGCTGCGGATGGTGAAGTAGGCCGCGATACCAATCAGGATCACGATGGTTTTTTGCACACGATTGTGGCTCACGTTGGCTGCCAGGGTGGTTCCGGCGATCACGACGGTCGCGATGGCCGCTATCTGAAGCACGCGTATCCCGCCTCGTGCAAGGGTGTATTGCAAGCCCTGGCGAATGGCGACGCCGACACCCATCGCCTTTTGCACCACAATGACGTAAGTCAACGTCAGGGGAAAGAGGAGGAGGGGAAGAACCAGCACACCGATAAACCAGGAAGGGAACATCTCGCTCGCGTTCTTGCCCAGCAGCCCCGCGTACATCGTTGGCAGAAGAGCGGGAACGAACGCTGCTGTCGCGCCCCAATAAAGAAAACGCAGCCTGCGCTTGGCGTCAGGCGATTTGCTCAAGCCTTGCTTGATCCCCATCGCCGCAAAAAAGCTTCCGACCAGGATGTACGCCAGGATTTGAGCGACCGGCTCAAAACGGTCGAGGACTGCGCCGATCCCGGCGACGGAGCGGTAATCGCTCAGCGAACCCACTTCCAGGACCACTCCGCTGAGGGCGAGGACGGCGAACGGCAAAGCGCACAGCCACTGTATGGCTCGCCATGCGCGATCGTAGCCTGTACCCCGCGGAAAAGGCTCGGGAAAGAAGCGCCCAAACAGAAAGATGATGATCGGGAATAGGGCGCTCAGCACTGTTTCATAAAAGACCCCGGCTTCACGCCACCCAGGTGGCCAACCGTGCACCACGAACGATTGCAGGACGTGCGGGAAACTTAACATCAGCCCCAGCAGGAGCCACGCCATAGGGTCTCGAGGGCGCCGAAACGCGACCCAAAACCCGAGCAGCAGCGACACCGCCGGCAACAGCACGTGAATCACAAAACTGCTCAGGGAATCCCATACGTTTTGCCGAGCAGCCGTCACCGGCAATGCAATCGTTCGTTGGTCGCCGTCCTGGCCGTTCTTGGGAGCGATGGTAACCTCCATCGGCACCCCGGGTTTTCTCTCGGCCCGGGCTCGGCCCAGTACCCTGCTGCCGGTGAAAGGAACTCCATTGACCGCGAGCAGCCGGTCCCCGGTATGGATTCCGTATGCTCTGGCCTCAGGCGTAGCAAGTGCGATCCTGTTGCTGCCCGAATCGACAAAAAAGAAAGGCGACTGGATGCGGTCACTACGGACAACATCCGGCAGGTATCGAACCTGGTAAAGCAGAGTAATCGCAAACAGCGCGACCAGCAGGCTATAGAGGAAAAAGGGGCGTCGAGTGGGCACGGCCTGAGAGCTCTCCTGCGCGGCCAGTCCTAGCCGGGAACCATGATTCTATCTGTTCAAGCGCCGTGGATGACGGTAAAGATGGCCCCCCAGGCGCGGAGGCTCAAACTCAATCTCGGCAGCGCTCGGCATGGCCAGCATGTCTAGTATGCTTTCCCGCTTCTCAGTAATCTCCCGGTATGCTTCGATGGTCAACAACACGTGGGTGGCCTGTCCGCGATCCGTGATGAAGACAGGTCCGCGTTCCGCGGCTTTCCTGGCCAGGCTTGTATTCTGATCGAATTTTCGGCTTGATAGCTTTGTGACTGGCAGTTTGTGCCACCTAACGCACCACATTAGAGAATCATTTCGAAAGACTCCCGGCGGGGCGATCGGGCTCAAGCAGAAAGGCGTGGATCGATCCATGGTAGTAGCCCCGGCCCAGAATCTCGCCCTTATCGTTGATGCGCGAGGCCACCAGCAATAGCCAGCCGGAATGAGCAGGCAGCAATTGGTTCAGATTAATTATCTTGCCCTTTTCCCAGAGAAACGCACGCAAATGGTCCGATGTGGCTTCTGAGGTCCCGACCACCTGTGCCTGGGCATTGATGTCCAGCGCCGTGCTGGGCGCGTCCTCATCTCCCAGCGTGCCCAGATCAATGAGTGCACCATTTCTCCACACAACGCCGTGCCTGGAGCCGTTGGCGAGGTCGCATGATCCTGTGATCACGCCGGCATTGTTAATTGCCTGGGCAGTGCAGTAGGTCCCTCCTCGCAGTCTCGGCAGTTCGTGCATCTTGCCCGCACGCCACAGAAAAGCCTGCGGTTGACCATTGGGAACAACGTTCGCGTCTCCGACGATGTCGCTCTTATCGTTAATGTCCCGGGCGCTACTGTAATCTCCCCCGGCCAGCAAGCCGAGATCACGGGGCTGGTTCGCTTGCCATAACACCGCGTGCCGCGTCTTAGCTGTGGTTTGTGCGCTGCCCACAACCTCGCCTGCCGCATTGATCGCGACGGCAGCCGAATAGGGACCTCCCAGTGAGTCCAGTATTTGCAGATGCTGATCGGACCACTTGAAGGCCTGCGTGAACCGTAGATCCTGAGGCTGCTGCAGAAGGCCCACCACCGTGAGGTGGTCGTTGATGTCTGCGGGGTACACCAAGGAGAAGTCTTTCTCCCCTTCGATCGACATGGTCTCCTTGCTGTGCAGGATGACCAGTCCGGGCGACTGGCTCGCGGTGACTGCGTGCCATGTAGCGACGTCGCCTTGATTATTCAGGCCCGGAGTATCCGTAAGTGTCCGTACCAGGGATGGTCCCTGATCCACCACCGTGTAGCGGGGGTGCACCTCCTGGCCGGATGTCAGCAGCGGTAAGCTGGCTGCGATTACGAGAAAAACCGTGGCCGATTTCACAAACGTCGAGGACCCTGCTCTTACGATATCGTCAGTTCCTCCCAGGCAGACAGACGCTGCCCCCGCTTCCATCGCCGGGGGATAGCAACAGTTACTGGGTGATCGTGAGGTTCAGGACGAGCGTCTGGGGCACAGCAGTCGCCAACGTTCCAGTGGCCACCACCGTCACCTGGGCGTTGACCGGCGATGCGGTTGCGGGCTGCGCTTGAGAGCCACTCCCACTACCGCAGGCGGACAGGCCGGCAGCGCAGGCCAGGGTGCACAGCATCAGCAGGCAGATTTGCCACGAGGGCCCCTTCTTAGCCAGCTTTCTTCTGCGCACGAAGACCGCGATTCCGGTTAGGCTGCCGGGCCACCAGAACGCCAGCGCCAGCAGCGTTGTAGGCCGGGGCGCGCCTGACGGAGGTTGCCTGATAGCATTTTGAGTCGTCTGCAGCGTGAGGGCTACATTCACGCTTTGATTGTTGCCCGTGAAAGATACCTGATTCTGGGCGAACGCACAGCTCGTATTGGCGGGCAGGTTGGAGCAACTCAAGGACACCGTATCCTTGTACCCGCCGACGGGTGTAAAGGTGAGCATGGTGATTGCCGCGGCCCCCGGCTGCACCGTCAACGAGGTCGGGTTTGCGCTCATGCTATAGCTTGCCGCCGGGCCCACTGGGGGCGCAGACACGGAGACGGATACCGCTGGTGAAGTGCTGGCGGCAAAGTTGCCGGCAGCCGCATACACGGCTGTCACTGCGTTCGTCCCCGCGGCCAGCGCGGTAGTGTTCAGTGTGGCCGCTCCGCCGCCGTTGAGGGTTCCTGTGCCAAGCGTCGTGCTTCCGCTGGTAAAGGTGACGACGCCGCCGGGCGTCCCTGCACTCGAGCTTACCGTCGCTGTCAGCGTCACATTAGCGCCATACGAAGCACTGGCTGGTGCGCTTAGGGTGGTCGAAGTAGATGCTGCGGTCACCGCAAGGGCGCCGTTGACGAGGGTGATGGCGTAGTTGGATTGAGGGCCGGTTACGGCGGGCACAATCGGGTAGCTGCCCACGTTGCTGCTCGCGGTCGCGGTGGTCGTAAAGCTCTCAGTGAAGCTGTCGCTGCCGACCGCTCCGGTCACTGTTCCACTAAATGCAGGGTTGGCGGCCCCGTAAACGCGGGTGGCATTATTGGCTGCCGCAGTCAACGTAGCAGGCGTGACGGTTAACGCGCCGTCGACGATCACGACGTTGTAGTTGCCCAAATTGCTGCCGCTCGCAGCAGGGACAATCGGATAACTCCCCACATTGCTGGTCGCGGTCGCCGAAGTGGAGAAGGTCTCGGTAAAAGTGTCGCCGTTCTGTGCGCCGTTGACGGTTCCGGTGAAGGCCGGATTGGCTGCTCCATAGACCCGGGTTCCGTTGTTAGCTGTGACGGTCAGGGTTGGCGCCGTCGATGGCGAAATAGTCAGCGTTCCTGCGTTTACCACCGCCAGGTAGTTGTTGGCGGAAGAACCTGTAACCGTCGCTGTGATGGGGTAGGTCCCGGCAGGAGACCCATTGGTCGCCGTCGTGCTGTACGTCACAATGACCGTCGAGCCCAGGGTATCGCCATTTACGAGGCCGGTGACCGTTCCAGTAAACGTGGGCAGCGCGGCGCCGGCGGTCATGGTGGCGTTGGCCACACTGATGGTTAACTCTGGTTTGAGTAACCCATAGACCACCAGGGCGCCGGAACCATTGGTCGTGCCTAAGGGGCCAAACGTGGCCATGTAGAGCTTTCCGTTGGCTACCAGCGGCGGGACATACTTAGCGAAATTGCCAATCTCATCCCTTGCATCGTTGGTCTTATCGCTCCATAGAAGGGTGAGTGTATCGGCATTGAAAGCATATAAAACGCCCTGGACCGTCTTAGCCACGGCGTTGTCGTTGTAGGGGGTCGAAGCCCATAGAATGCCGTTACTTTGACCGTTGGCCGAGATGGCGAGAAAACCGCCCGGCATGGCGCCGTCGTTATTCGTCACTGGAGCGGTCATCGTGCTGGTGGCAAACGGGGTGGGATTCAAGAGTCCCGTGGTGGCATTGAAGAGGAAGCCACGCAGCACATCGTTTTCTCCCCAGACATACGTGGTGGGCCCGTTCTGGTCGCTATTGAAGTACACTGGCCCGCCATGGATATGACTGGTCCCCACGCCGTAGACCGCCTGAAACTCCTGCCGGACCTGGTCGCCCGAGGCGTTGAACTCCCCCATCCCATTTGCGTCAGCCAGGTAGAGCACCCCTTGCTTTCCACCGCCCAGCATGTAGCTGGTGTTGGGAATCAGCAGCAGTCCGCTCGATCCCAGATCCAGGTCACTCGTATTCATGGTGGCGGTGTTGTAAGGAGTGAAGTAATCCAGCAGTTGCAGGCTTGGTGACAGCTTGATGAAGCTGTTGCCCGTTTGCACCAGCTTGTTCGGGGTCGTTCCAAAGCTGCCATTGCCGGTCGATATATAGAGGTTGCCGGCAGCATCGATTGCGGGAGCTTGCCCAGCGTTCCAGATCCCGCCCAGCGTGCCTATCGTCGTGTCTGAGTAAACCGCAGTCTGCGCCAGCGTGGAGGTGCTGTATGCCATCACAAAACCGTGGTACGGCGGAGCGTCCTCGTGGGAGGCGAAAGCAATGTATACGTTCCCGTTTGTCAGTGCCATCCCAGGGCGCGGATTCTGCATTTGGGGATTGAAGACCAGCGGGCTGGTGAGATCGGGAGTCGAGTAGGTGGCGGTGATCGTCACTGGGCTTCCATTCACCGGAAGTCCCGTCGTGATGTCAATCGCGTTTAAATGGTAAGAGAATGTCTTGGTTCCGTCGGCCGGCTGGGAACCGGAGACAAAGTACATGTAGTTGGTCGCCGGGTCGATTACAGGCGTGCCCAGAATTCCTAGCCTGGTCGCCCATGAAATGTTCTGATCGAACTCAACGTCCTGCGGAATGATGGGCGAGCCATAGTTCTGGGTCCAAAGTGTCGCTCCCGTGTCGGCATCCAGCGCATACACGGTATTCAACATGCTGGCGACAAAGACGACATTATGTGTGCCACCGGCGATCGCCAGGTTTGACACGTACAGCGGCTGGGCGTAGATCTGGCCGTCCGTCGCTATTGTGTACAGCTTGCCGAAGTTGGTCGAATTCACGATTGCGGGAGTAAGGATTGTCTCCTGCAGGTTTGCGCCAGTGCGTGAATTATCGTTACTCCGGGTATAGACATTTACCTGGGCACCGGCCACTATGCTGGAAAACCCCAACGCCAACATGAAGAAATTTGATAGGGCTAAGAATCTCTTAGACAAAGGAAACGCTCCCTCAGCAAATCCGGACCAGAAGATGAATGTCTTGCCACCTGGGAAAAGAATGTTTGGCCCGACCAGTCGCTGCACTAGCAACGGGTCTCGATCTTAGCGACGAGGTAATACGGCGATTCCTGAGGAATCTAAGGCCCTGGTAGTTCAGATGTCCTTAGGGGAGTCGTTCTAAAGCAGCGCGGAAACCAAAAACGAGCCTGCACTTTCAACCCAAACATGGGCGTCAGGTTCAGTGGGAGTGTACCAAAATAAAGCACAGATTGCTTTACGAAACAACTAAAGCATGGAGGAATAATTGAGTGGGTGGCCCAGGTCTCGCTTTTGAGATCTGGGCCACCCACTCAAGGTCTGTGGGGTTGCAGCTTTTTACGGGTTGATTTTGAGGCTCAGGACGAGTGTCTGGGGCAGAGCATTCGCCGCCGTGCCCGTGGCTACCACCGTCACCTGGACATTGCTCGTAGTGGGGTTCACCACATACCCGCTCATCCCGCAGCCGGACAGGCCGGCAGCGCAGGCCAGGGTGCACAGCAGCAGTAGGCAAATCTGCCAGGAGAGCCGCATCTTCACCAGCTTCCGTTTGCGCACGAAGACCGCTATTCCGGTCAGACTGCCGGGCCACCAGAAGGCCAGGGCCAGCAGGGCTGTTGGCAAGGGTGTGCCCGTCGGAGTTTGCTTCAGCGCACTTTGCATCGTCGTTTGGAGAGTTAGGCCCACCTTTGCGCTCTGGTTGTTACCCGTGAACGACACCTGGTTCTGGCCGAACACGCAGCTCACATTGGCAGGCATGTTGGAGCAACTTAACGACACCGTACCGGTGTACCCGCCGGTCGGCGTAAAGGTGATCATGGTTTTTGCTGCCGCTCCCTGCGTCACCGTCAACGCGGTTGGACTGGCGTTCATGCTGTAGCTTCCGGACGTGGTCACCGGCGGCGCAGAGACGGCGACAGATACTGCAGGTGAAGTGCTGGCGGCAAAGTTGCCTTCAGCCGCATAAACTGCAGTGATACTGTCAGTCTTCTCGGGCAGCGTGGTGGTGTTCAGCGTGGCCGCTCCGCTGCCGTTCAGCGTGCCCACGCCGAGAGATGTGGAACCGTTGAAGAAGGTGACCGAGCCGCCTGGCGTAACCGCGCTCGATGCTACCGTCGCCGTCAACGTGACCCCGGCGCCGTACGCGGCGCTCGAGGGTGCACTCAACGTTGTTGTCGTAGCCGCCGGCGTGACTGTCAGCGTGCCTTTCACGACGGTCACGGTGTAGTTGGCAAGCGCCGCGCCAGTCACCGCAGGCACGATCGCATAAGTCCCAACATTGCTAGCTGTTGTCGCCGGACTGCTAAAGTTTTCGTTGAAGGTATCGCTGCCGATGGCGCCGGTCACCGTTCCGCCAAAGGCCGGATTGCCTGCAGCATAGACTCGGGTCGCGTTATTCGCCGATACCGTTAGGGCTGCGGGCGTGACCTGGAAGCTCTCCGTGGCTGAGGCTGGACCGTAGCTGGCATTCCCGGCCTGCGACGCCTGAAGCATGACCGTTCCCACGCCAGTAATGCTCACCAGGCCGCCGCTGATGATTGCCGGACCAGATGCCACGGTGATGGTCACCGGATAGCTGCTGCCCAGGCTCGAAGTTGCCGACACGGCGAAGGGCGCGCTGCCATAGGGCCGTGATGCGACCGCGGGGAAGTTGATTGTCTGCGATGCCGCATTGATGGTGATGGAGCCCGCCCCCGTGCTGGCGGCAAAATTACCCTGGTTTGCGTAGCTGGCAGTGAAGGTATCAGTGCCGGCAGGAAGGGCAGTCGTGCTCAGCACCGCCGTCCCGTTGCCGTTCAGCGAGGCCGTTCCCAGTGGAGTGGATCCGCTCAGGAACGTTACCATGCCGGCCGGAGTGCCGGAGGCCGACGTAACAGTCGCCGTGAGCGTCACGCTGGCGCCGTAGGAGGCGCTGCCAGGCGCCGTGACGGTAGTCGAAGTCGCCGCCGGGGAAACGGTCAACGTACCGTTGACGACCGTGACCGTGTAGTTGCCCAGCGCCGGACCTGCCGCGGCAGGAACGATCGGATAGCTACCGGCATTGCTGCTGGCGGTTGCCGAGGTGGTGAAACTCTCCGTAAAGCTGTCACTGCCCACAGCGCCGGTCACAGATCCGCTAAAGGCGGGGTTGGCCGAGTTGTAAGGGCGCGTCGCATTGTTGGCCGCCACGGTGAGCTGCGCCGGCAATACCTGGAAACTCTGGGTCGTAGTCGCGGATCCGTAGTTGGAGTCGCCGGCTTGCGAAGCTTGAAGCACCACGGTACCTGCGCCGGTGAGGGTCACGATGCCGCCGTTGATCACAGCCGGACCGGACAGGACACTGATGGTGACCGGATAGCTACTACCTAAGCTGGAAGTTGCCGACACCGCAAACGGTGCGCTTCCGTACCCACGGGATGGAATCGCGGGAAAGGTAATGGTCTGGGATGCGGTGCTCACCGTAATGTTGGTTGCCGGGGACGTGCTGGCGGCAAAATTGCCGGTCGCCGCATAGCTGGCCGTTACGGCATCCGTACCCACCGGGAGCGTAGTGGTGTTCAGTGTGGCCACGCCGCTGCCGTTGAGGGTCCCTGTGCCAAGGATGTTGATTCCGCTATAGAAAGTGACCACTCCGCCAGGGGTGCCTGCGGTCGAGTTTACCGTCGCCGTCAGCGCCACATTGCTGCCGTACGAAGCACTGCCAGGTGCGTTCAAAGTGGTCGTGGTGGAGGCCCCAGTCACACTGAGAGCGCCATTGACGTAGGTGGTGGTGTAGTTGGATTGAGGACCAGTCACGGCGGGCACAATCGGGTAGCTGCCCACATTGCTGCTGGTAGTCGCTGTGGTGGTAAAGCTCTCAGTAAAGCTATCGCTGCCGACCGCGCCCGTGACCGCTCCGCTAAAGGCCGGGTTGGCTACGCCGTAAGCCCGGCTGGCGTTATTGGCGCTCACGGTCAAGGGCGCAGGGGTTACCTGGAAACTCTGGGTCGCCGTGGCTGAGCTGTAGTCCGCATTGCCGGCCTGGGTGGCTTGCAGCACTACGGTGCCCGCACCGGTAAGAGTAACGACACCGCCACTGATAACCGCAGGACCCGCCTGAACTGTGATGGTGACAGGATAGCTGCTGCCTGCGCTCGAAGTCGCCGTTACAGCAAAGGGAGCGCTCCCGTATGGACGCGAAGCGATCGCCGGGAAAGCGATGGTCTGAGAAGCCTGGTTGACCGTAACGTTGCTCGCCGCGGAGGTGCTGCCGGCGAAGTTTCCAGAGGCTGAATAGCTGGCGGTAATAGCGTCGGTGCCCACCGCAAGTGCGCTGGTGCTTAACATCGCTACTCCACTGCCGTTCAGTGCTCCTGTACCCACGGCATTCGAACCGCTATAAAACGTTACCGTACCGGCCGGTATCCCACCGCTTGAGTTCACCGTTGCTACGAGCGTGATGGTGGAACCGTACGTAGAACTTCCCGGCGCACTCAATGTTGTCGTAGTAGCCGCGGCGGTCACAGTTAGCGTTCCGTCCACGATCACCACGTTGTAGTTGTTCAAATTGCTACCGCTGGCAGCAGGGATAATCGGATAGCTGCCCACATTGCTGGTCGTGTTTGCCGGAGTGCTGAAGCTCTCTGTAAAGGAGTCGCCATTCTGGGCGCCGGTGATCGTTCCATTGAAGGTTGGGTTGGCTGCCCCATAGGTCCGGGTCGCGTTGTTAGCTGTAACGGTCAACGTTTGCGTTGACGGTGAGATGGTCAGCGTTCCCGCATTCACCACTACCTGGTAGTTCTTGGCGTCAGAACCTGTCACCGTTGCCGTGATGGGGTAGGTACCGGCAGGAGAGCTGCTGGTCGCCGTCGTGCTGTAAGTCACAATAATCTGGTTGCCCAGGGTATCGCCATTCTGGAGTCCGGTTACCGTGCCGGTAAGCGTGGGCAGCGCGGCCCCGGCCGTCATGCTTTCGTTAGCCACATTGACGGTCAGGGTAGGTTTGGCGTTTAGCAGGCCGTAAACCACCAGGGCGCCTGTGCCATTATTGGTGCCCAACGCGCCGAAGCTGTTCACGTAGACCTTCCCGTTCGCCACCACAGGCGGTGCAAACTTCCCGAAATAACCGATTTCGTCGCGAGAGTCGTTGTTCTTATCGCTCCATAAGAGCTGGAGCGTGTCTGCATTGAAAGCGTATAAAACGCCCTGCACCGTCGTCGTCACGGCGTCGGCGTTATAAGGTGTGGAAGCCCATAAAATGCCGTTGCTGTTACCGTTGGCCGAGATAGAGAGGAACCCGCCTGGCATAGCGCCATCGTTGTTTTTCACCGGCGCCGTCATGGCACTCATGGCAAAGGGCGTAGTGTTCATCAGCCCGGTCGTTTGGTTGAATAAGAAGCCACGCAGGACGTCATTTTCTCCCCAGACATAGGTCGTGGGGCCGTTCTGATCGCTATTGAAATATACTGGGGTGCCATGGATGTGGCTGGTCCCAATGCCGAAGACAGCCTGAAACTCCTGCTGCACTTTGTCGCCGGAGGCATTAAAGTGGGTCATATTATTGATGTTCACCAGGTAGAGAACACCTTGTTTGCCACCGCCCAGCAGATAGTTGGTATTCGGGATCAGCATGATGCCAGCCGACCCTAGATCCATATCTCCTGAATTCAAGGTAGACGCGTTCGAAGGGGTGAAGTAATCCAGCAATTGGAGGGTGGGCGACAACTTTACAAAGCTGCTGCCCGCCTGAACATTGTTGTTAGGAGTTGAGCCAATGGCCCCGTTTCCAGTAGTGAAGTAGAGGTTGCCGGCAGAATCCACCACGGGAGCCTGTCCAGCGTTCCAGATCCCACCCCATCCGTCCATAGGGGTATCGACATAGACTCCGGTCTGGGCCAGCGTGGATTCACTGTAGGACATCACCCATCCGTAGTAGGGCGTTTGATCCTGGTGCGAGCCGAACGCGATATAGACGTTTCCATTCGCCAGCGTTAGGCCCGGGCGCTGCCCCTGCATTTTGGCATTGAAGACCACTGGACTGGTCGTATCAGAGTTAGAGTAGGTGGCGCTGATCGTCACCGGGCTTCCATGTACGGGGAGTCCGGTCGCGATCTCAAGGGCATTGAGCTTGTAGGTGAACTGCTGGGCGCCGTTTTGCGGCTGGTTGCCGTTGACGAAGTACATGATACCGGTTCCTGGATCGATCACCGGCGTACTCAGAATGCCTATCCCGGTGTGCCAGTCGATATTCTGATTGTTCTGCACATCCTCAGCGATAATCGGGTAGCCAAAGTTCTGTGTCCATAAAGTTGCCCCGGTGTCCGCATCCAGGGCATAAATGGTATTGAACATGGTCGCTACAAAAAGAACGTTGTGCGTACCGCCGGCAATTGAGAGGTTCGATACGTACAGCGGGCTGGCGTAGATCTGGCCGTCCGTTTGAACGGTAAACAGCTTTCCAAAGTTGGTGGGGTTTACATGGCGGTAGTACTTGAAGGAGGCAAGAGATGTACTCATCGGCGCCGGCGCTTTGGCTTCTAGTGCGGCCTTCGGCAAATCTGTAACCGGCGCAGTTGACGAGGGAACTGCCGGGAAAATGAAGGTGATCGTAGCCGGCGGTCACCCCGGCGATCCGGAATACGGCTGTGGAGGCACGATCGCGCGCCTTACTACGCTTGGCCACGAGGTGGTGCTTCTGTATTTGAACAACGGAGCGTGGCCTCCGGCCTCGGCATCCACACGAACCGCGGAAGCGAAAAAGGCGTGCGAACTGCTGAAAGCTCGCCCGGCCTATGCCGGTCAGGTGAATGGCGACGCCGTAGTGGACAAACAGCACTATGAAACTTATCTAAAGATAATCGAGGCCGAGAACCCGGACGTGGTCTTTACCCAATGGCCGATTGACAATCACCGCGATCATCGCGCAATAACCATGTTGACCTACGATGCCTGGAGGCAAACCAAGAAGCATTTTTCTTTGTACTATTACGAGGTTTCCGACGGCGAAGATACTTTGCAATTCTCTCCCACCCACTACGTGGATATATCCGGGACGGAGCCGGTCAAACGTACGGCCTGTTACGCCCACGCCAGCCAGACTCCTGACAGGTATTACGCGTTGCAGGATCAGGTTGCTCTGTTTCGAGGAGTAGAAAGCGGCTACACCAGAGCTGAGGCTTTCGTGCTCCAGCGGCAAAGTCCTGCTGATCCGCTACAGACTGTGGAGAAGACTGGATAACCCGCTCTTACGCAGGATCCTTAAGGACGTCAACCGCCTGCAGATATTTTTCCACCTGATCACGCACTTGCTGGGAATAAGGTTTGAGCGGCTGCGTCAGATCGTTGCTGCATATCCCCAGAAGCGACAACGCGCATTTGAGTCCACGCAGCGGATTGGCTGAGTGATAAATAGCAGTATCGAATTGCACCGCATGATGCTGGAGCGCTACAACCCGATGCAAATCGCCCGCTGCCGCCGCTTCGTACAATGCAATAAACAATCGGGGCCACACATTGGAGCCGCCGGCCATACCCCCGTGAGCTCCCATAAGCACGGCTTCTGCCAACAGATCGTCTGGACCAACCAGCAGGCTGAAATCGGCTCGATCTCTCACTCCCTCACGCACCGCATGGAAATAGCCCATCTGCAATCCGCTATCTTTGAGCCCGGCGACATTGGTTTCCGCAGCAAGCTGAATCACCGTCTCGACCTCGATCCAATGGTGGGTATTCAGGGGCGCGTTATAAAGAAACAGCGGCAGAGGTGATTCCAATGCCAGGCGCTTGAAATAATCGAGCAGGTCTGCCTGGCTCACCTGGAAGTAATACGGTGGCGCGGCGACCACGGCAAGCGCTCCGCATTCATAGGATTTGGCCGCCATCCGGATTGCGTCTTTGTGCGATGTGTCGGTGATTCCCACAATCACCGGCACGCGGGTCCCGGCCAGCCGGCAGGTTTGCTCGATTACTGCAAAGCGCACGTCGTAAGACAGGTTTGGCGCCTCCCCGGTGGTGCCGAGGATGAAGATGCCATGCACTCCGCCCGTGATCAGGTGTTCCACGAGCCGCTCGAGCCCCTTCTGGTCCAGGTTCAGGTCCGGGTCAAGGGGTGTCACCATGGCCGTGACGACGCCGCGCAGGGGGCGAGGGAGTTTGTGTTCCAAGGGCGTCTCCTGATAAACCCGAGAATGATAGCATCAGGCCGTAATGAAATTCGACGCGGATAGGAGCGCATGACGATCAAACCCACCGTATTGGTCCTGGTTGAGGGCGACGACCCTCAATTGAGCATGTTGAAGGACCTGCCTCGCATCGTGGGCCGCAAACCCGAAGACTTTATCAGTGCGATCAGCTCTCCCGTGGTTATCCTTGTATGGTCGGGGCCTAAGCAGCTGCTGCGCGATGTGTTCCTCATGTGCACCAATGTTCTCTGGGTGCACTCGCGCTCCGCAGGACTCGACAACCTCCTCTTCCCGGAGCTGGTTTCGAGCAAAGTCCCGCTCACCAACGGAAGCGGTGTGTTCAGCCTCTCGTTGGGAGAGTTTGCTCTCGCAGCGATCCTCTATTTTGCCAAGGATTTCAGACGCATGGTCCGCAATCAGATGGCGGGCGTGTGGGAGCAGTTCGACGTGGAGGAGATTGACGCCCAGACGGTGGGGATTGTGGGCTATGGAGACATCGGCCGGGCCGTGGCCAAACGTCTGCACCCAATGGGCATGACCGTACTCGCGCTCAAGAGACATCCGCCCGAGCAAGCTGATCCACTCGTGGACCAGTTCTATCAGCCAGATGGTTTATTGGAGATGCTCCCGCGCTGTGACTACGTCGTGATCACCCTTCCCCTTACTGCGGAGACCCACCACATGATCAGCGATAAGGAGTTCGCTGCTATGAAACCGGCGGGCGTGATCATTAATGTGGGGCGAGGACCGGTCATTGACCAGGCGGCCATGGTGCGTGCGCTGAAGGAGAACAGGATTAAGGGCGCCGGTCTGGATGTGTTTGAGCAGGAGCCGTTGCCGCCGGGCGATCCCATGTATCAATTGGAGAGTGTGCTGTTGTCGCCACACTGCGCCGACCACACCAAGGAGTGGCTGAACCGGGCAATGCGTTTCTTCCTGCAGCAATATCACCGGTTTGTGAGCGGTGACCCGCTCGAGAACGTGGTCAACAAGGGCCTGGGATACTAGATTTGATGGACGAGCGAAAGAAACTACGCAGCGATCTGTGGTTCAACGACGCGGACCCGGGAGAAGCAGCGGTCTACCTGGAGCGCTACGGCAATTACGGCATCACCCGGGAAGAACTGCAATCCGGGCGGCCGATGATCGGCATTGCGCAAAGCGGCAGCGACCTGGTGCCCTGCAATCGAATTCACACCACCCTGGTCGAGCGGGTGAAAGCCGGCATCCGCGATGCCGGAGGATTGCCCTTCGAATTCCCCAGTCATCCCATCCAGGAGACTGGCAAGCGCCCCACCGCCGCTCTCGATCGCAACCTTGCGTACCTCAGCTTGGTCGAGATTCTGGCCGGATATTTCTTCGACGGTGTGGTGCTTACCACGGGATGCGATAAGACCACCCCCGCGGCGTTGATGGCCGCTGCCACCGTGAACCTGCCCGCGATCATCTTGTCGGGCGGACCCATGCTAGATGGTTACGTCAACGGCAAGCTTGCGGGGACCGGACTCATTCTCTGGGAATCGCGCCGGCAACTGGCCGAGGGCGAAATTACCGGCGAGCAATTAATCGACCGGGTGCTCGAGGGCGCGCCAAGCCTGGGCCACTGCAATTCCATGGGCACAGCACTTTCTATGAATTCGCTTGCTGAGGCGTTAGGGATGTCGTTGCCGGGGTGCGCCGCCATTCCTGCGCCGTATGCCCGACGGGGCAGGATGGCCTACCTCACCGGGCGCAGAATCGTGGAGATGGTGCGGGAAGATCTCACCCCATCCAAGGTGCTTACCCGGGAAGCCTTTGAGAATACGATCGTCGTCAATTCTGCCATTGGCGGCTCTTCCAATTGTCCACCGCACATCATTGCCATTGCACGGCATATGGGGGTTGATCTTGACATTCGTGACTGGGAACGCATCGGGCACCAGATTCACTTGCTGGCCAACGTGCAGCCTGCGGGAGAATTTCTCGGCGAGGCCTACCACCGTGCCGGAGGCGTGGGCGCGATCTTCGGCGAGTTGATGCAGGCGGGCAAGATCCGTACCAGTGCGATGACGGTGAGCGGCGCGACGGTTGGGGAAAACTACAAAGATGCGCGCAGTCTGGATACGAAGGTCATCCGTACTTACGATAACCCGCTTAAAGAGAACGCGGGTCTGCTCGTGGTTTCTGGAAACCTGTTCAGCTCCGCTCTGGTGAAAACATCCGTCATCAGCGAGGCGTTTCGCCTACGTTATCTTTCGGAGCCGGGCCAGGAGGATTGCTTTGTGGCGCGGGCGGTCGTGTTTGACGGACCGGAAGACTATCGCCGGCGCATAGAAGACCCCACGCTGGATATCGATGAGCACTCCATTCTCGTGGTTCGCGGAGCGGGCCCGGTGGGTTATCCGGGCTCCGCGGAAGTAGTGAATATGACACCGCCGGGGAGGCTTATCCGTCAGGGCATTCGCATGTTGCCCTGCATGGGCGATGGCCGGCAAAGCGGAACCTCCGACAGCCCTTCCATCTTGAATGTTTCGCCCGAAGCGGCCGTTGGCGGAAACCTGGCCATTCTTCGCACCGGGGATCAGATCAAAGTCGACCTGAAACAGCGGCGGGTCGATGTGTTGCTGTCTGAGGAAGAGATTGCGAGTCGCCGCGCCTCTCTGAAACCCGCCGAAATCACCAACCATTCGCCCTGGCAGGAGTTCTACCGGGACAATGTCGGCCAGCTCGAGACCGGCGCCTGCCTGGAGTTTGCCGTCAAGTATCACGACCTGCGCAAGGTCGTTCCCCGCCATTCACACTAAACAGGAAAGGCAGCTATGGGAAATCCGATTCGCATTGGGTTCGTGGGCGCTCGCTTCGCCGCGAAGTTTCATTGGGAGGCCCTTCGCCGGGTCTATGGTGTGCCCTTCGAAATGGTAGGTGTCACGTCAAAGACGCCCGAAGCGCGCGACGCCTTTGCCCGGGAGACGGGCCTCCGTGCCTTTGATACATTTGCTGCGCTTTGCGCTGCGGTGGACGTGGTGGATTTATGCACCCCTCCTGGGTCTCACGAGGCACTTGCGGTCGAGGCTCTTGGATTGGGCAAGCACGTCATCATTGAAAAACCGCTCACCGGGTACTACGGTGCGAGCACTTTCCCCAAGGAGCAAATGCTGGCGGTTGCCATGGCAAGTTGTGGCAGGATTCAGGCAGCAGCGAAAGCCGCTGGCAAGCGTGTGTGCTACGCGGAAAATTGGGTATATGCTCCGGCCGTTCAAAAGGAGCGGGAGATCGTCGAAAAGAGCGGTGCCCAGATTCTGCGCATTCTGGGTGAGGAATCTCACGGAGGGTCGCACTCGCCTTACTATGGCCAGTGGAAATTCTCCGGCGGCGGGTCGCTGGTGGGTAAGGGTTGTCATCCGCTGAGTGCCGCACTCTACCTGAAGCGGGTCGAGGGAGTTTCGCGGAATGGAAAACCCATCCGTCCCGCCACGGTGAGCGCGCGCACACACGAGATCACGCGTTTGCCTGGTTTCCGCGATGAAGGCTTCCTGCGGACTGGTTATGACGACATCGAGGACTGCGCCCAGACTCACATCACATTCTCCGATGGAACCGTGGCAGACATCTTCGCCTCCGAACTTGTGATGGGCGGTGTTTATAACTGGATGGAAGTGTTTTGTAACAATCATCGCACGCGATGCAATCTGAACCCGACCGATTCTCTTGTGACCTTTAATCCAAGGGAAGACATATTCAAAGACATTTACGTGGTGGAGAAGATCAGCACTAAACAGGGATGGACTTTTCCATCACCGGATGAAGGCTGGCAGCATGGCTATCCACAGGAGTTCCAGGACTTCATGGAAAGCATTGCCCAGGATCGCGAACCGCTGTCCGGATTAGAGTTAGCGCGAGACACCATCGCCGCCATCTACACCGGATACTTGTCAGCAGAACGCGGCGGCGCCGAGGTCGCTGTTCCGCTTTAGACCGAAACAACCGCAGATCTCTCCACTGCGCTGCGCTCCGGTCGAGATGACAAAGGGGAGGGCAGCGCTCCCATTGAAAGCGGTTCCTGAACCCGCTTTCCATTTGGCAACGACTCTCCATGGAAGCGTCCCCCTCCCCTTTGTCATCTCGACCGGAGCGAAGCAGTGGAGAGATCTCTGTGTGGATGCTCTTTCCTGGAAATGTTGTCCTTAGCCTCATCCCGCTGAAACCTGTTCCGTCTTCAACAGCGCGGGAGCCCGCCACTGAAAAGCGAACAACGTGAGAATATAAGCCGACCCGGCCGCCAGAAAAATCAGCAACGCATAGTGCGTCCACAGCACCCCTACCAGAAACGTGAACAATACGCTCCCCGCTGCGCCAGCCGCTCCACCAATCCCCACCACCGTACCAACCGAACTGGAAGGAAACATATCAGACGGTGTGGAGAGCAGATTCGACGACCATCCCTGGTGTGCCGCCGTTGCCAGGCACAATAGCGCGATCGCTTGCCACAAAGGATGAACAAAGGGAACCAGCACCACCGGCACCGCACAAAGCGCACAAACCAGCATGGCGAATCTTCTCCCCATGCGGACAGAATGCCCACGTCGGATATAAAAACCCGCCAGCCAGCCCCCGGCTATGCTGCCGAATGTGGCGCCGATGTACACAATGATGAGCGGCAACCCCAGGTGCTGCATGTCTACGTGGAAACGCTCATTGAAATATTTCGGCAGCCAGAAAAGATAGAACCACCACACCGCGTCGGTTGTTCCCTTCGACAGCGCAAACCTCCAGGTGTTCGAGCTAAACAGAAGAGCCTTATAGGTCGCTGGTGGGACAGTCAGAGAAATTGGAGCAACTGGGTTGCCGTACTTGGCATGAAGCCGGTCGTAGGGAAACAGCAGCCAGGTGGTGAGCCAGAGGAGACCCAGAGTCCCGGTAGTGTAGAAGGCTGCTTGCCATCCGAAACGGACCGCAACAAACGGAATGAGCAGCGGTGCAATCAACGCTCCGGCGCTGGTGCCGGAATTAAAAATTCCAGTGGCCAGGGCACGCTCTTCAGTAGGAAACCAATCTGCAGTTGCCTTAAGAGCAGAAGGGAAGTTGCCCGACTCGCCCAACCCCAACGCAAAACGCGCGATCCCGAAACCGAGCGCTGTGCGCGCAAACGCATGGCTGATTGACGCCAGCGCCCACAACCCAATCGCTAAGGCGTACCCCTTCTTTACCCCGATACGGTCGACGACCCGTCCTGCAACCAAAAATCCAAGACCATACGCCAGGATGAAGCAGTTGACGATGTCGCTATAGCGCCGGTTATAGAGGGCAATGTTCTGATCGCCGCCCAGCACGTGGCGGAGGATCGGCTCCACCAGGCTGAGAGCGGAGCGGTCCATATAGTTGATGGTGGTAGCCATGAACAGCAGGGCGCAAACCACCCAGCGGATATTCGATCGAGCTGCAGGGGAACTCATGCGTCCATCATGTAAGGGGCACGTTGAGGACGCGACAGCATGCAGTTGGCTTCATCGTCGTTTTTAAAATGCTCTTTGATCGGATTCCAGGAGAGCCTTCGTTTGGTCTTCATCGCAATGTGATGGATCAAACAAGTAGAGCACGCGCGATGGCCTATTTCAGCCGGCGCAGCTGGCGCCTTTCTGCTCTTGATACATTCCAGCCAATTGCCATGCTGGTCGTTGCTTTGGTAAAGATGAACCTCGTCGGGCCCGATGACGCTGTCGATAATTTTGGGATTGCTCGCCGTCAACGGTTGCGGAGCCGCCGCCGGCTTTCCCGAGTCGGTAGGCGTGACCATCTCATCCCGGGTAACAAAAATCCAGCCCTCCGTGCCATAAAACTTGATCCCGTTGGGGAAATCACCGCTGATGTCCATGGTTACGCCGTTCGCGTAAATTGCGTGGGTCAGGAACTTGCCGTGAACATCCCACAGGCCATGGGTAGGGAACTCCGCCGTACCCCAGACCTCAACCGGCCCGGTGTACTCCGTGTTCATACCCCAGTGGGCCGTATCCACGTGGTGTGCACCCCATCCCGTGATCATGCCCGCGCCGAACTGCTCGCAGCGCAGCCAGCCGGGCCGGCTAAATCCATCCTGGGGATGGACGCGCATTTCGGTGTAGTAGACCTCCGGTGTGGAACCCAGCCACGCATCGTAGTTCAGGTTCGACGGAATCGGCATAGGCAGAGCGTCCGGTCCGCTCGGATCCCCGGGCAAACCAATTTCCACGTGCTTGACCTCCCCGATACGGCCGTTGCGTACTAACTCACACGCGCGGTGGAACTGCTTCCATGATCTCTGCTGCGAGCCAATCTGCAAAATCTGTCCCGAAGCCATCACCGCGTTGCTCATGGTGCGCCCCTCGGCGATGGTGAGCGAAGCCGGCTTCTGCAGGTACACATCTTTCTTGGCATGAACCGCGTCCACAGCCAGGATTGCGTGCTGATGGTCGGGCGTGCTGATCACCACTGCATCAATGTCTTTGTTCGCCAGCAATTCGTGATAGTTATGGTATCCGGTGACGCCGTCGTAGACTTTACCTGTTTTCTTCGAGTAGACGCCGTTGATCAGCGTCTTTGCCTGGTCGACGCGGTTCGCGTCCAGGTCACAGACAGCCATAATCCGCGCCTGGTCGAATTGCCAGATTCCCGGCAGGTCATGCCCGCGGGAGATGCGGCCTACCCCGATCGCGCCGACATTAATACGGTTACTCGGAGCCGTTTGCCCAAAGACGCGCGCAGGCACGATGGCAGGAAAGCCCATCGCAGCCACCGCCCCCATCGACCCTTTCACGAAGTCTCTGCGCGTCTTTTGCAAGGTTTATCCCTTAGCTGGTGAAGCTTAGCACCTTGGCATCTCGTTGTGCCGTAAGCACCAGCTCCGCGGCCAGGAGCGCCTGTTCCTGGTTCTGCGCGATATGGGTCCGGTTCACAATGTCGGCAACAAATTGCGGACCGAAAGGCAGCTCCACCTGGCTGCAATCCATAAACGTCACCTGCTTCTGATCCACCATGTACAGGTGGTTGCCGCCGGGTTTACCCGCAATATCAATGTACTTGCGCAGCTCAATGTAACCATCCGTTCCCAGGATGAAGAGCCGTCCATCGCCCCACACGCTCAGGCCATTGGGCGTAAACCAATCCACGCGAACATAGCCGGCTCCGCCGTTTCCGTGCATCATCATGTCCCCGAAGTCCTGAAATTTCGGATGCGCAGGATGATTCACATTCGCGATTTGCGCCGCCGTTACATCAGCCGTAGTCGAGCCGGTGTAGTAGACGAATTGGTCAGCCTGGTGGGAACCGATATCGCAAAGAATTCCACCATACTCGGCGGGATCCCAAAACCAGTCGGGCCGGCTAATGTCATTCACTTTGTGGGGAGCGATATTCACTGTCTGCACGACCTTGCCGATCGCTCCGGCCTTGATCAGATAACCGGCCTGTACTGCGGCACGCACTTCTAATCGCTCGGAGTACATAATGGCGAACATCTTGCCCGTCTCCGCCGAAACTTTGCGCACCTCGGCCAATTGGTCTAAGGTCGTCACCGCCGGCTTGTCGCTGAGAAAATCTTTGCCTTGCCTCATGGCGCGGATGCCTAACTGAGCACGCAATCGCGGGATCGGCGCACCCGCGATCAACTTGAGTGAGGGATCGTCAAGAATTTCCTCTTCACTGTTCGCCAGCTTTGCGTTGGGATACAACTTCTGGAAATCAGCGACCGCCTTGGGCAGGTTGGAGTAGAACGAAACCAGCTCTCCGCCGCCGCGGATGACCGCGGCCGTCATCCCCATGATGTGATAGTGATCCAGGCCGATCACGCCAAACTTGATTGAGTATTTCGCCTTTGCGCCGCTGTCCGGGCTTGCTCCGGCGACCTGTTCCACCACATGTCCGCTGGCGGGATGCAATCCCAGAGTGGAGGACATACCAACGGCGCCCATGACTTTCAGAAAAGAACGGCGATCTACACTCTCATCCTGCACCCGGCCCGGCTCCCCCGTCCCGAAGAGCGGGACGGCTCGTCATGATAAGCTGCGGGATCATCCTAATTAATTCGCATCCTGGAGTAAACGTTGGGGTTCTGGTCAGGAGTGAATCCATGAAGATCGTCAGCGCCAAAGTGATTGTGTGTAGTCCGGGCCGCAATTTCGTGACCCTGAAAATCGAGACCGACCAGGGTATCTACGGTTTGGGGGACGCGACGTTGAACGGACGCGAACTGGCGGTTGCCAGTTACCTCGAGGATCATCTGATCCCTTGCCTGATCGGGCGCGACCCCTTCCAAACCGAAGACATCTGGCACTATTTCTACCGCGGTGCCTACTGGCGCCGCGGCCCGGTGACCATGACCGCCATTGCGGCCATCGACGTTGCGCTGTGGGACATCAAGGGCAAAGCGTTGGGCGTTCCTGTCTACAACCTCCTCGGGGGCAAGAGCCGAAACAGCGTCATGGTCTACGCACACGCCACCGGACGCGACATCGCCGAGACTGTGGATGAAGTAGAGCGCTACCGGGCCATGGGCTATCTCGCCATTCGTGCCCAAAGTGGAGTGCCCGGCCTCAAATCGACCTACGGTGTTGCAAAAGACCAGCAGTATTACGAGCCCGCCGAACGGGGCCTGCCCTCCGAAAGTCTATGGTCTACGGAAAAATACCTGAGGCATGTTCCCAAGCTGTTTGAGGCCCTGCGCAGCACGCTGGGGGATGATCTCCATCTGCTGCACGACGTTCATCACCGGCTCACTCCCATTGAGGCGGCTCGCCTCGGCAAAGAATTGGAGTCGTATCATCTTTTCTGGTTGGAAGATCCGGTCGCTGCGGAACTACAAGAGAGCTTCCGGCTCATCCGTAAGCACACCACGACTCCACTGGCAGTGGGTGAGGTGTTCAACACCCTTTGGGATGCGGAGCAACTGATCCGCGAGCAGCTGATTGATTACCTGCGCATGAGCGTGGTGCACGGCGGCGGTCTTACGGCCATGAAGAAGGCCGCCGATTTCGCTGCGCTTTACCACGTGCAGACCGGCTGTCATGGGGCGAGCGATATGTCGCCCGTCTGCATGGCTGCGGCGCTGCATCTGGGGATCGCCATCAACAACTTCGGCATCCAGGAGCACATGCTCCACAACGCCCAGACTGAAGAGACCTTTGCCCATGCGTATGTTTTCCGCGAGGGTTCCATGTACCCCGGAGACATGCCCGGCCTTGGAGTCGACATAAGGGAAGA
>CAVXRU010000058.1:0-153601 GCA_963763905.1 uncultured Acidobacteriaceae bacterium
ATGCCAGCGAGTATGTCTACCGCTCAACCCACACGATTCAGGATCCGGGGGTTCTGGTCATCTCCCAGTTCTCGGCCAAACGGCGGACACGCTGGCTGGGCTGCGAAAAAAATAGCGCGGTTTGCCCACAGTGGCCATTACCAACAACCCGCGATCCAGCATGGCGGTCGAAGCGGATGCTTCCTTGCCCACATGTGCCGGCCCGGAGAAGGCCATACCTGCCACCAAGAGCTTTACCACCCAGCTGGCCGTGCTCTCTTATTCCGCCGCGCTTTACCTGGCGCGCATTCGGGGGAAGAATGACTTCGCCGGCAGTGGAAAGCCATATTGCCGATCTGCGTCAGCTGCCAGCTTTGCTCGAGCCTGCGCTGGAGAAGTGGCAACGTCAGATCGCCGCGAATGGGCGCCCTCGCTCAAGGGATCTCGGGCGTTTCTTTATCTGGGCCGCGGCGTGCACTATGCGATTGCGCGGGAAGGAGCGCTGAAGCTCAAGGAATCGGCGTATCTCCAGGCTGAGGGATATCCGGCAGGTGAGCCGAAAGCATGGTCCGAACGCGCTGGTAAGTCCCGACGCTCCGCTGGTGATGATCGCGACGCGCGATGCTTCAGATCCGGACGCTATGCTGCGCTACAGCAAGGTGCTGCAGCTGATGAAAGACATGCGTGCGCAGGATGCGACCATCCTCGCTGTCGCCACTGAGGGCGATCAGGAGATCGCGAGGCTTGCCAATCACACCATCGAGGTTCCAAGAACCGAAGACATGTTAGCCACCATGCTGGAGGTCGTTCCGCTGCAGCTGTTGGCCTACCAGCTAGCCATTCAAGCCGGGATCGACGTGGACAAGCCGCGCAACCTGACGAAAGCCGTCCTGCACTGAGTAAAGCGATATTCGGGGTCCGGGAATCCTCGCGCGGTTCTGGCGCGCGAAGAGAGGAAGGTAGACCCTATCAGGTTTTTTTTTTTTTTTTTTTTTTTTTTTTTTTTTTTTTTTTTTTTTTTTTTTTTTTTTTTTTTTTTTTTTTTTTTTGCACGTGGGTGGCAACCCTCAGCCGGAAGTTATAATGAGGCTGTAGACAAGACGATTATGGTCACCAAAAACCTCCCCCTGGAACATAGCAACCTGTTGATTTCGCAAAGAGATCAAATCTTCGACGCCTTTCGCCGCTGGGGCCATCTGCAAGCCAACCTCGATCCCCTGGGACAGTACCTGGTCCCCGCTTCCGTTCACGACTTGAACTTTGACGGCGAAGAGGCAGACGAGGCGAGACGCTATTACTGCGGAACCATCGGGGTTGAGTTCATGCATATTCCTGACCCGGCGAGGCGGGCATGGATCCAGGAGCGCATGGAGCAGCAGGCGCCGGCGCTGAACCAGCCACAGGTTCTCGAGCGCTTGACCCAGGCAGATCTCTTCGAGCAGGTGATTCAGTCACGCTATCTGGGCACCAAGCGTTTTTCTCTTGAAGGTGTCACCGTCCTGATTCCGTTTTTGGACGAGGTGCTAAACCGCGCTGCAGACTTTGGCGCCGAGAAATCCGTCATGGGGATGAGCCATCGTGGACGCCTGAACGTAATGGCCAACACTTTCGGTAAGTCGGCCGCCGACATCTTTTCCAAGTTTGAAGACGCGAATCCGCGCAGCATCCTGGGCGGTGGCGACGTGAAATACCACGTCGGCGCCACCGGTCACTTTCTTACCCGCTCGGGCGTAAATCTCGGTTTGCATCTGGTATCGAATCCCAGCCATCTCGAAGCCGTGGATCCGGTCGCTATGGGCCGTGCGCGCGCCCAACAAGTGCGCTTTGGAGAAAACGGTCAAGCGAAGGTACTGCCCGTGCTCATCCATGGCGATGCGGCTTTTGCCGGGCAGGGTATCTGGGCAGAAACCCTGGGCCTGGGAACCATTCCGGGCTTCACCGTGGGCGGCACCATCCAGATCATCGTGAACAATTTGATCGGTTTTACTGCCGATCCCGAAGAATGTTATCCCTCGCGCTTCTCCTCCGACATCGGCAAACGCTTGCCCATTCCGATCTTTCACGTAAACGCAGAGGACACCGATGCGGCCATTCGCGTCGCCGCGATGGCGGTTGAATACCGCTACGCCTTCCACTCCGATGTGATCGTCGATCTCATTGGCTACCGTCGCCACGGCCACAGCGAGGTGGACGACCCGACCATCACCCAGCCGCTTCGTTACGCAAAGATCAAAGATCATCCGCCACTCTACGAGCTTTACGCCCGGGAAATCGGTGTGGACCCCTTGCCGCGGGTGAAGGAGCTTCAGCTACAACTGGCAGAAGCCCAGAAGCAAGCGTCCCAGATGAAGAAGAGAGTGGCGCTGGCAAATCTTCCCAGCTATTGGTCGAATTATTCTGGCGGGGCCTACAAGCCCGAATACGAAGTAGACACAGGGCTGAGCGCCGCTTCGATCGAGGAGATCAGCAATCATCTGACTTCTTATCCACGAGACTTCCATATACACCCCAAAATCAAGAAGTTGCTCGAGCAGCGCCGGGAGATGGGCCGAGGGGATCGCCCCTTCGATTACGGCATGGCGGAAGCTTTGGCTTTCGGCTCGCTTTTGCGACAGGGCACGCCGGTCCGTCTCAGCGGGCAAGACAGCCAGCGTGGCACCTTCAACCAGCGTCACAGCGTGCTGGTGGATATCGAAGACGAGCAACTTTACATACCCCTCCAACACCTATCCCCCGATCAGGCGCGCTTCGAGGTTTACAACTCCATCCTTTCAGAAGCCGGCGTGCTGGGCTTCGAATACGGCTATAGCCGCGATTATCCAGAAACCCTGGTTTTATGGGAGGCGCAGTTCGGCGACTTCGCCAATGGTGCGCAGATCATCATCGACCAGTTCATCGCCTCAGGTGAGGACAAGTGGGGACTGCTGAGCGCGGTGGTCATGCTCTTGCCGCATGGCTATGAAGGCCAGGGACCGGAACACTCCAGCGCGCGGGTGGAACGCTACCTGCAGTTGGCAGCGCACGACAATATACAAATCTGTCAGCCCTCGACTGCGGCGCAATATTTTCATTTGTTGCGGCGGCAAGCGATGCGCGCATGGAGAAAGCCGCTGATCGTATTCACCCCTAAAAGCATGCTGCGCAATCCGGACGCCAGCTCGCCCATTGCCGCGTTTGAGGCGCCACGCTTCCAAAATGTTTTGCCGGAAACGGAGGTACAGCAGGTCAATCGCCTGCTGCTCTGCACCGGAAAAATCGGCCACGAGCTGCGCATTGAGCGCGCGAAGCATAAGGGCAGCACCACCGGCATTGTTTTTCTGGAGCAGCTTTATCCGTGGCCGGAGACCGAACTGGCAGCGGAAGTCGCCCGTCATCCGGAGGCGCGCGAAGTGATCTGGGTCCAGGAAGAACCCGATAATATGGGCGCCTTGTCGTTCGTCGTGCCGCGGTTGCGCCGGCTCTTTCCTGAGCGTAAGGTACTTAGCATTAAGCGCTCCGCAGCTGCCAGTCCGGCAACCGGCTCCGCGAAGGCGCATGACATGGAACAGAAAACGCTCATCAGCCTTGCCCTGCGAGATGAAGGCAAATGACGAACTAGTGACAACCTTCTGACATTTGCGCTGAAGAACCCACTTTAAGCTAGCGCTTGGGCTTCCCCCACCGATGAACAAATTTCGGGGTATGGGAACGCCGCTCCCAAATACATGGAGCGGATGGAAAAACCAATGTGTATTGTGGAGTTGTTCGAGCGCAATGTATTTGCTGCTCCTGATGCCTTAGCGATCTCATCGGAAAACCGGCAGCTGACCTATCGCGAACTGAATTCCACTGCCGATCGAATCGCAGAAGGATTGGCAGAGGCAGGTGTCGGCGCCGGCTCTCTGGTCGGAGTTCTTGTTGATCGGTCGCCGGAGATGGTTGCATGCGTGCTAGGCATATGGAAGGCCGGCGGAGTGTACGTCCCGTTCGATCCGGCCACTCCTGCTGACCGCGTCGCCTTTATCCTCGAAGACGCCGCTCCTCCTTTTGCTCTTACCCAGGAAAGGTTCTTTGACCGATTTTCCGCCGCTGGAACGCAAGTGTTCCTCCTCAAGGACTTCTGTACCCGGGTAAGTACGTCGCACTTCGCGACAACACTTTCCACAAACGCTCCCGCTTATGTGACGTATACCTCCGGGTCAACGGGCAGACCGAAGGGAGCAATCATCGCTCATGGCGGTTTCGCGAATACGATCAGCGCGGTTGGAGAGGATCTGCAATTGCGGCCAGAGGATGTTGTGCTGGCCTGGTCGACCATCGCGTTTGACGTAGCATGCCTGGAGATCTTCTTGCCCCTGGCCTTCGGCGCAAGTTTGTTTCTGGTAGAGCAGGACCCGAGCGTCGGAGGCATCAGGGAGGAACAGATTCGCCGTTCAGGCGCAACAGTAATGTTCGGCACGCCCACGATGTATCGCCTGCTGCTGGAACAAGGCTGGCAAGGCGACCCGAAGATGCAGGCCGTTGTGGGGGGTGAAGTTTTCCCCCTGAGTCTCGGAATCCAGTTAGCACAACAGTGCCGTTCGGTTTGGAACCAGTACGGACCGACCGAAACATCTATTTGCGCCACCAGGGCGAAAATAGACGCCGATGCGCAAAGGATCACCATAGGCCGCCCGCTGCCTAATGTCTGCATTCATCTTCTCGATCACGATCTTCAACCCGTGCCCCGGGGGTCGATGGGCGAAATATACATCGGCGGAGCAGGCGTAGGTCTCGGTTACCTGCATCGTGACGATCTTAGCCGGGCGCTCTTCCTGCCAGATCCGTTTAACGACGGACCAGCCACACTGTACAAAAGCGGCGATCTCGCGATTGAGCTCGCCGACGGCAGCTTCGATTTTCTTGGTCGCGTCGATGACCAGGTCAAGATCCGTGGCTTCCGTGTCGAGTTGGGAGAAATTGAATCGTCATTGCGGCAATGCGAAGGTGTGCAGGCCGCCGTGGTGCGTGCGGTCGAATTCGACGCCGGCGACCGCCGCCTGGTCGCGTTCATCGTAGGCGACGAAACTTTGCTGAGCTGCTGGAAGGAATCTCTGCGCTCTCAATTGCCTCATTACATGGTTCCGGCGGAGTTCGTGCCACTTCACTCTTTCCCTGTGACGGCCAGTGGGAAGGTAGACGTCCAGGCTCTGGATGCGATGCGTCTTAACCCGGCGACCTCAGCACCAATGTCAGACACAAGTCCGATCGATCCGGTAGAGGCCCGCCTCAAGGCACTCTGGGAGAGACTGCTTAAATTAAATACGGTCGATCTCGATCAGGACTTCTTCGCCCTGGGGGGCCACTCCTTGTTGGCAGAACGAATGTTGGTTCAGATCGAGGGATGGTTTGGCTCGCGGTTGCCGCATTCAGTTTTGGTCGAGAATCCGACGATACGACGCTTGGCAGCCTACCTGCAGCAGAACCCGAAAGGGCGATGGCCTGCCTTGGTAACCCTCCAGGCCGGCGCACACCGGCCGCCACTCTTCATTGCCCATGGAATCGGAGGAAGCCTTTTGACTTTTGTTGAACTCGCGCTAGAACTAGGCGGGGAGCAACCCGTTTATGGTCTCCAGCTCCCCGCGTACATCGACCAGCATCAAGCAAAAGTCAGTGAACTCGCAGCGAACTATGTGAAGCAGGTGCGTGCGGTTCAAACCTCCGGTCCCTACAACCTTGCCGGGCACTCCTCCGGCGGGGTGATCGTATTCGAGATGGCCTGCCAACTGATGGAGCAAGGCGAAACCGTGGGCCTTCTGGCACTGTTGGATTGCGATCCGAATACGGGAAAGCACATGCATCAGCCTTTCCGTGACTGGAATTCATTCAAGGCATCCTTTCGCCGCGCATGCGCAGAGCTCATGGTGCGTGATTTTGGAATCAAGGAGTTGCTGCATCGCAGGATGGTGTACCAGCGCATAAAGGTGAAGGCCTGGATGGCAGCCCGGGCGGCTGCACGATCGCGCCGTGCGGGAGGAGCAAGCGCCGGCCCGCTTCCCAACCCGCTTCCCAACCCGCTTCTTGGAGCAGAAGGATATCTCGCACTCGCCATGCGGGACTACGAATTGCGAACCTATCCGGGGAATGCAACCCTGTTTATTGCTCGCGACGAGCCAGGCCGCAATCCTGAACCCGCGAAGGCTTGGGCAGGCAAGATCCTCGGCACCTGCGAAACTCGCTTCATTGCCGGAACGCATCGTGGAATCCTGAACCGGCCACAAGTAACTTCACTTGCAAGGAAAATCAGGCAGAAGCTGACAGGCGAGGTGGAACCGGGCGTGACCAGCAGCGTGGCCTGAGTCAAGCAGCATCGTTCTTTCAGCAGCGAAAATAAGCGAGCCTGGCGTTTGGTTGCGCGGTAGCGAGCGCCCCGATGGCGCCTGAGGAGGGCGAAACATCATGCAGTCTCCACGGGTAGCTAAACCGCTGCCGCGTCGAAATCAGTTCTGCCTTCTTGTCAGGCAATAACGAGACATCAAAGCTATCCAGCGCGCGCGAGAGGCCCACTCCTTCGGCCTTGAGGATGGCCTCCTTGCGCGTCCAGCATCGATAGAATCCGGCGAGCCAGGCCTCTCCTTCTAATCCACGCAGGTCGGTCAGCTCAGTCGCGGAGAAATGCCGATCGGCCACTTCCTCCTCAATCGGCCTCACGTCTTCTACATCCACGCCGACCGGCTGTGCGAGGTCCACTGCCAGCACGGCAATGCTTTTGCTGTGGCTCAGGCTGAACTTCAGTGAAGTTTCACCTGCCAACTCGGGTTTGCCAAATTGGTTGTTGCGGAAGCACAGTCTTTCCGGCGCCAGGTTCAGATAAGCCCCGAGAATCCTGCGCAGGTTCCCATGCGCGACGGCGTAGCGCTCTGAATCCGCAGCAAAGTGAAAACGCTGCATCCGTTGCTGTTCCTGGCGATCCAGGATCTCCACGTGAGCGGACAGATCGCGCGCAGCCGGTTGAAGCGCCCAGGCCCAAAGATGTACCTCATCCGCGGCGATCGTCCCACGAAATGGAGAGGCAGGCCACGTCACCGGGGAAGTCACGTCCGATTGGCTCCGATGCTGGTTCAGGGGTCCGAGGCAGTCTCAGCGACTCAAAATGCTACACACTATTATCTGAACTTTCTTGCCGTGCACGTTCTCCTGGGCTCTCGACCCACATCAATTCAAGCTGGCGAAGTTTGTTAGCCAGAAATGCCACCTCGCGTGCACTGACGTCTTCTGATTCTGCACGAGCAATCTCATGTTGCAAAAAGTTGAATGCCGGCCGCATCTCCACCGGGAAGTCGTCGCTGCGCAATCCGCGCAAAACTTCCCAGGCCTGAAGAAGGACTGTCCGATCACCCGCCTGCGCTCCCGGGTGCGCCAGCAGAGACGCTGCGCGCCGGAGTCTTTCATGAGCATCAATCTTGGTCATGGGTAATAAAGTGTGACATGAAACTGACGAAATCATCTACCACTGGACTGCGCCTTGCAAACATGCTGCAAGGTTCTGAACCACAATATAATGGGTTCATCCGTCTTGAGGCGAAAGCAACTAAAATTTGTGACTGGCTACTCTGACAACCTGGAGGGGATGGGCTCACGAGAGGGCTACGACTTTCGTTTCGAATTGGCGCAATATGTCCGAAGCCAGGCACTCCCGGTGGATAAATTGGGGCACCAACCGCGGCTGTATGCGTTAACCCGATTGGTTGGCGAGGGAATGTCCTACGATGACGACGTGGTTTACGCTGCGGCGTGGCTCCATGATCTGGGTGTATTTGTCGGTCATCGACCCGAAGATCCCGAAAAACTCTCCGGCTGGGACAATGTCAGCTATGCGATGCAGCAATCGCCGCCGCTCTTGCGTCAATTTGGCTTTCCTGACACGAAAGTTGCACAAGTGGTGGAAGCGATCCGCACCCATCAACCGCATCTGAGCCCCACTTCCCTGGAGGGCGCAATCCTGCGCGATGCGGATATTCTGGAACAGCTGGGTTCCATCGGCATCCTGCGGGTGGCGGCAAAGATCGGCAGGGACACGCGATATCCAACATTTACCAGTGCGGCCGCCACTTTGCGCAAGAGTCTGGCAGATTTGCCCGGCAGGCTTCATCTGGAGACAGCAACGGTGTTGGCGCGTCCAAGAATTGCTTTGCTCCAGGGCTTCCTCCAGGAGTTGGAGGAGCGAAGCATACGAGGACCTTTGCTAAAAAGGTGGCGCCGCCATGGTTACCGATGATGTTCCAAGCCCTAAAACCAGCGCGTGGATGTGAGAGACTAACCGTTGCCAGCGGTGGTACTTTCAGCATCTTAAAACCAGGGTGCTGACTGGCAAATTGCATTGGGGGCCCGGTACATGAAGTTGAAAAATGCCAAGGTAGTCGTTTGTGGCGCCGGCGGTTTTATCGGCGGACATCTGGTCAAAAGCCTGCTGGACAACGGAGCAAACGTCATCCGGGCAGTAGATGTTAAACCGATGTCAGAGTGGTATCAGTCCTCGGCTGGGGTAGACAACCAGGTTCTGGATCTCAAGGACAAAGACAGTTGCATGAAGGCGGCGCAGGGCGCTGAAGTAGTCTTCCAACTGGCCGCTGATATGGGCGGCATGGGTTTCATCGAAAATAATAAAGCGCTTTGCATGTTGAGCGTGCTGGCCAATACGCACATGCTCATGGCGGCCAGGGAAAAAGGCGTCGAGCGGTTTTTTTACTCCTCCTCCGCCTGCGTTTACAACGGAGACAAGCAGAAAACTCCTGACGTCGTGGCACTGAAGGAAGAAGACGCCTACCCGGCACTTCCTGAAGACGGCTATGGATGGGAGAAGCTGTTTAGCGAGCGCATGTGCCGGCATTTCGAAGAGGATTTTGGTCTGCAATGCCGCGTGGCTCGCTACCACAATGTCTACGGCCCCCTGGGCACGTGGACAGGCGGACGTGAAAAAGCTCCCGCTGCGATTTGCCGCAAGGTCATCGAAGCCAAGGCCTCAGGCAAACATCAGATTGAAATATGGGGCGACGGGAAACAGACTCGCAGCTTCATGTATATCGATGACTGCACCCGGGGCACGCAGGCCATCCTGCAAAGCGAAATTCACGAGCCCATTAACCTTGGCAGCAACGAACTGGTTACGATCGATCAGCTGGTGTCTATCGCTGAGGAGATCGCAGGAATCAAGCTGGAGCGGAAGTACAATCTTGGCGCGCCAAAAGGCGTCAATGGCCGTAACAGTGACAACACCAAGATCAAACAGTACCTGGGGTGGGAACCTTCCATTCGACTGAAAGAAGGTTTAGCGAAGACCTATGCATGGATTGAGAGCGAAATGATGGCTTTGTCCAGGGTCTAGCTAAGCTACTGCGAATTGGGGATTACCGAGGACCAAGCGGCTCTGGTACTGAAATGGATTGATTGAGGCTACGAGGAACTGTGGGAGTGTCAGCGGTGGCGACGGCGAGCGCTCAATTCCGGCAGATTCTGGGGATCCGTTTCTTCGTTGGCGACGCTGACGAAGCGATTGCGCGCATGAGCAGCGGCGGCTTGCTGGTCGTCCCCGCGGCTCCTGCCCTCAAAAACATAGCTAGCGACCCGGCCTACCGCGAGGCGCTGCAGGGCGCCGACCTCGTAATCACCGATAGTGCCTTCATGGTAATGATATGGAACCGCCTCAAGCGCGATTCCATTCGCCGTGTCTCCGGATTGAAATATCTTTCTTCGCTGCTTAGGCAGCCGGACTTCCACCAGCCCGGCGGTAGCTTCTGGATCATGGCCAGCGAAGCAAGTGCGCGCAGAAATTGTGGGTGGCTGCGGCGGCAGGGAATTGAGTTGGCTGCGGAAGATCGATGCGTTGCCCCGCTTTACGGGAAGACGATTGAAGATTCTGAACTGCTGCATCGGATTAACCAGCGTCGCCCCCGGCACATCGTTGTGACTTTAGGTGGAGGTACGCAGGAACGCCTCGGACTCTATCTAAGAAGCGAGCTCGACTACAAACCATCTATTCATTGTGTAGGCGCGGCGATTGCTTTTCTGAGTGGTGATCAGGTGCAGATTCCAATCTGGGCAGACCGGTTGTACCTGGGATGGCTCTTCCGGTGTCTCTCGGACCCGCGACGCTACATGCCGCGCTATTGGGACGCGCGTAAACTGCTGTCGATGATGATCCGCTACGGCAGCAGTCTTCCGGATTACCGCAAGAGCACGACGGTGGACCTGGCCAAGAACGACTGCATTCCTTCCACTCCCACCGCCTCGCAATAAGGCGCCTGAGCGCCATCCCGCTAACGACTCCAACTAGAGTAACCCCCCTTCCCTTGTCATCCCGAGCGCAGCCGAGGGATCTGCAGTGCGCCCTTCGGCTCTCTCAAATTCTTCATCGGAAGCGGCACGAAGTAAGCCTCTTCCGGATCGCTTCCGATGAAGAATTTGAGAGAGCCGAAGGGCGCACTGCAGATCCCTCGGCTGCGCTCGGGATGACAAGGGAAGAGGGGTTACTCACCTTGAGGTATGCGAGTCGGATCGGTAGGGATGCCAAGGGGAGAGGGGTTACTCACCTTGAGGTATGCGAGTCGGATCGGTAGGGATGACAAGGGAAGAGGGGTTACTCACCTTGAGGTATGCGAGTCGGATCGGTAGGGATGCCAAGGGGAGAGGGGTTACTCACCTTGAGGTATGCGAGTCGGATCGGTAGGGATGCCAAGGGGAGAGGGGTTACTCACCTTGAGGTATGCGAGTCGGATCGGTAGGGATGCCAAGGGGAGAGGGGTTACTCACCTTGAGGTATGCGAGTCGGATCGGTAGGGATGCCAAGGGGAGAGGGGTTACTCACCTTGAGGTATGCGAGTCGGATCGGTAGGGATGCCAAGGGGAGAGGGGTTACTCACCTTGAGGTATGCGAGTCGGATCGGTAGGGATGCCAAGGGGAGAGGGGTTACTCACCTTGAGGTATGCGAGTCGGATCGGTAGGGATGCCAAGGGGAGAGGGGTTACTCACCTTGAGGTATGCGAGTCGGATCGGTAGGGATGACAAGGGGAGAGGGGTGGCTCTAGTTGGAGTTGTTAGCGGGAGAAAGGGGCCTGGTGTTTCTGGCGCGGCCATCAGACGATGGAAAACCCAGGTCTCGATTTTGAGACCTGGGCCACCCACTCACATTTGAACGACGCCGGTTTATTCCTTACTGTTGGCTGGTCCGTACGCTGGCGCGCTGTGTTTCTGCGTGCTTGGCGGCGTTCTCAAGCGCCTTTGCCTGGGGTAGGTAATCAAGCGCTTTGTTGATCATGGGATCCCAAGCGGCCCGCACCTTCAAACCCTCTTCCTGGCCAAACTGGGTAGTGAAGATTTCAGCCTTGATGTTGGCTTTGACCCAGTCCATCACCGGCGCCAGATCCGCATCCGTATAGGGAATTTGCTGGCTGGTCAGAAATTCCTTGAACGAGGTCATGACCGTATCGTCTACCTGGAAGTCTTTGCCAACGGTCCGGTTCGCCATGTAGTGCTTGGCAAAATTGAAGAACGCGTAATGCTCTAGCAGGACATCCTGAACAGGGACTGACTTGGGAGTGTCGATTTTGTCGTCGGGAGTGATCCCGCCGCCGCCAAACACCGTGCGCCCGGAATCGGTGGCCTTGACCTCGCGACTCTTCGTATCCTGCGGCTGATCGTGGTTGTAGTAGTAGTCGTAAAGCGAAACACCGTTGTAATTGCGTTGGATCAGCCGGCCGCTGGGCGTGTAGTAGTGATACGTGGTAAGTGCCAGCCCGGTGTTCTCAGACAACGGATAAACCGTTTGCACCAGCCCCTTGCCGAAGGTCGTCTCGCCGGCGATGATCGCGCGGTCATGATCCTGCAATGCGCCAGAAACAATTTCAGCAGCCGAAGCGGTGCCGTGATTCACCAGCACCACGACGGGATATTCGCGGCCTCCATTGCCATGAGTCGCGCGATACGTCTGTTCAGGAAAGGCACGGCCACGCTGGGAGACGATCACCTGACCCTTTTCCAAGAACTTATCGCATACTGCCACCGCTTCACTCAATAAGCCGCCAGGATTTCCGCGCAGGTCGAGAATCAGACCATCGACGTTGCCAAAGTGATCCAGGGCATCGGAGAGCTCGCGGCCCGTGGTTTCCTGGAAATTCGTGATATGCACGTAGCCGACATTCGGCCGCACCATATAAGCGAGATCGATGCTGTTGTGCGGGATCTCGTCCCGAATCAAATCGAATACCAGCGGTTTCGCTGCGCCCTCGCGTGCAATCGTGATTTGTACGTGGGTGCCTTTAGGTCCTTTGAGGACGTTGGCAACATCTTCCGAATTCATGTTGTCGGTGGATTTGCCATCGACCGCAACGATCACGTCTCCGGGCCGTATACCCGGCTTTAAAAGAAGGTGTGCCTTCAAACGGACTGACGACCACAATCTTGTTGCTCTGCGGCTGAATCAGCATGCCAACGCCGTAGTACTTGCCATGCTGGTCTTCGCGCATCTTGGCATAGGCTTTGGGGTCGTAGAAGCTGGAATGCGGGTCAAGCACGCGCAGCATTCCCGGGATAGCCCCGTCGTACACTGCTTTTTCTGCCTTATCGCCGGTCAGCGGCTCGGCATAGTTTTGTTCCACCAGGTTGTAGACGCTGGTGAAGTTGCGCAAATCGTCACGCAAGGCGGACTCATCAGAACTGGATTGCGCGCCAAGGCGCTGGCTCACCACGGTTCCAAGGAAACCACAAACCACAAAGAAGAGGAGGATGGAGAACAAAAACCGTCGTGTCCGAGATGCCATTGTGCGGTAATCCTCAGGGTCCGGAGGCGCAGGGAGGGGGCGTTCCTGAGGCGCGGCCCGGAGTGTTCTTGATCGAAGTATACCATTGGACGTAAGCTGAACTGATACGTACTCAGACACTGAAAGAGCAGCAAAATCCGGTCTGTTCGACGTCCGCACCCCAGGCGATCAGGCAAACTACCACGTAAGGGCTAGGGCGTTTTACTTCTGGTGTATAGAGGGTGACGAGTTCGAGATTCTCCAAGGTAATCCGCGTGTCGCGGCTACCTCCCGGTCACCGCTGGAAGTCAAATGTTCTTGGAGCTAGCAGTTAGCAGCGACATGAGATGTCCATACAAATGACGTTTTCCGAGTTTCAGAAGTCCACCGCGATCTTGATCCTCAGTGCGAGTCTTAGCGCTGTTCCCTCCCTGGGCCAGGCAAACAACAAGGCTGGAGCGACCGAGCCTTCGCCCACTCAAGGGAAAGTGGTGGAAGACATCGCCGTCCGCGTGAACGACCAAATCATTACCAGCTCGGACTATGACCGGGCCGAGGAGCAACTGGAGGCCGAAGCCAGCCGCCAGGCCATTCCTGCCCATGAGCTGGAGCAGAAAAAGGCCGATCTGTTGCGCGATCTGATCGATCAGCAGCTCCTGCTTTCTAAAGGGAAGGAACTTGGGATCACCGGCGAAACCGAGTTGATCAAAAGGCTCGACGAAATCCGAAAGCAGAACCATCTGGAGTCGATGGAAGATCTTGAAAAGGCCTATGCTTCGCAAGCGCAGGGCGGGACCTTTGAAGACTTCAAAGCCACCATCCGCAACAGCATCATTACTCAGCAGGTGGTGCGGGACGAGGTTGGGCGAAGAATCAGCATGTCGCCGGGCGAGGTGCAGCAGTATTTCAAGCAGCACGAAAGTGAGTTTGCCCAGCCCGAATCGGTAACCCTGAACGAGATTTTGATCCCCACCCCCGCCAAGTCAGCGACCGAAGGGGCCGATGATGCCCAGGTCGCAGCAGCCCAGGCGCAGGCCGATGCAATCGAGAAAAAGCTGGCCGCCGGGGCAAAGTTCGAAGACTTGGCCAAGCCAGACCCAACCGATCCCAACGCGCCCAAGAGCGTTGCTTTAGGTGAATTTCACCGCGACCAGCTGGCAAAAGAGATCGCTGATAAGGCCTTTGCCCTGAATGCCGGTCAGCACACGCAACCGATCCGCACCAAGCAGGGATTCATCATCCTGCAGGCCACACAGCATAACCTTGGCGGGGACGCCAGCTTCCAGCAAGTGGAGCCGCAGGTGGAAGAGGCTATCTTTCTGGAGCGAATGCAGCCAAAACTGCGCGAATATCTCACCAAGTTGCGCGAAGAGGCGGCGATCGACATCTACCACGGCACGGATACAGGCGCCAGCGGGAACGAAATGCATTTGACGTATAGCGCCTATACGCCTCCGCCTCCCAAGAAAAAGAAGAAGTTTGCCCGTACGCGATTCCGTGGCAAGGCTCCGGTCCAAACCGCCCAGGCGGCGCCTCCGCCCCGGCCGCTGCCCCTGCGGGCGCCGCCCCGGGTACCCCGGCTCCAGGCTCTGCAACGACTGCCGCGGCGGCCTCCGTCGAGTGCCGCCAAGCCGGCAACTACGCAACAGGCGAGCAACAGCGTCGAGAAGCCTGGGAAGCGGGAGAAAATCCGTTTTGGCCAGGCCCCGCGCGAATCGCTCCCAGCGTCCCAGGTCGCTACCGCGGTGGCTCCTGATACCGGCCCAAGCGTCACTACTCCTGAAACTCGCTACGTAAACCCGGACGGCACCGTGAGCGGCACCGTCTCCGATGCCCCCGAAAAGAAGACCCGCCTGAGCAGCCGGCCGGTCGTCCACAAAACAAAGGCCCAGAAATCAAAATCTGGCGATACGACGGACCAGCCTACTGCGGATGACCTGGCAACGCAGAAGGTGCAGAACGCGCCGCTCGATCTATCGGATCCAAACGCGAAAAAGCCCAAGCCGACGGGCGAAAAGAGCCGGCTTTCCGACAAGCCGAAGGAGCCGGACCAGACACCAGCGCCTTATCTCGGTCATCCGGACCAAGACTCGCCGCAGGCCGCACCTGCCCCTAGCCAGAATCCTGTTCCGGGCGCACCGCCCGCTGGTCCTTCGGGCAACCCGTGATGCCAGCCGAAATGAAAGAAATTTACGTCGCTGACGTAGCCAAGTTCGAAAATCAGGCGATCGTCGCTTTCTTCGCCGTCGCCACCAAGCAATTGCGTAGCCGCAAGGATGGCGGCCAGTACCTGGCGGTCACTCTGGCCGACCGCACCGGGCAGATCGAATCGCGCATGTGGGACAACTTTGCCGAGGTCGCACCTGGGTTTGAGCAGGGGGACGTGGTCAAGGTTCGCGCCGAAGTCTGCCGTTTCAACGGCCGTTTCCAGCTGAACCTGGAAAAGCTGCGCCGCGCCACTCCGGACGAGTTCGAAATGGTGGACTATGTTCCCCACACGAGCAAGGATGTGGAGCAGTTGTGGGCCACTCTGGTTCGCGCCGTAGATGGTTTTTCCGACCCCTGGCTGCAGGCGCTCGTGCGCTCGTTTCTGGAAGATCCCGCCATCGCGGCTGCCTTCCGTGAAGCCCCCGCGGCAAAGAGCCTGCACCATGCCTGGATGGGCGGGCTTCTCGAACACGTAGTTTCCCTGATGGGTCTTTGCCAGCTGGCTGCGCAGCATTATCCCGAGATCAACCGCGACTTGCTGCTCACCGGCGTCATTCTCCACGACATCGGCAAACTGCAGGAACTGCGCTGGGGGATGACTTTCGACTACACCCTGGAGGGGCAACTGGTGGGGCACATCGCCATTGCCATCGGGATGATTGAAAAGAAGCTGTCGGCAATGCCCGAGTTTCCACCTACGCTCCGCATTTTGGTCGAGCACATGGTTCTGAGTCACCACGGCAGGCTCGAATTTGGATCTCCTAAGCTGCCCATGATTCCCGAAGCCGTGCTGCTCCACTACCTGGACGATCTGGACGCCAAGATGCACACCATGCGCAGTGAATTCGAGCGGCACGAGGCGCAGGGAGCCGAGCCAGGCGAAATGACGGATTGGGTCCGTTCCATGGACAGGCCGCTATTGAATACGGCAACCTTCCTCCGGCCAAAGGAGTAAACCCATGAACTATCTGCTGAAGACAGAACCGACCGCCTATTCCTTCGCGGATTTGCTGCGAGAGAAGGAAACCGATTGGACGGGAGTGACCAACCCGACCGCGGTCAGGAACCTTAGGGCGATGAAGAAAGGCGACAAGCTCGTCATCTACCACACCGGAGACGAAAAGGCAGCGGTGGGTCTGGCTCGCGTCACGTCTGTCGATCTATCCGATCCCAAAGTTCCGCTGGTACGTATCGCGGCCGGCGCCGCGATCAAGCGGCCAAAGACACTGGCCGAAATCAAGCAGGAGCCCATCTTTCAAGATTCCCCGCTGGTCCGTCAGTCGAGGCTGTCGGTCGCTCCACTCAATGATGCTCAGTACGACTGGCTAGTGAACCCCTAGCCTTCGATTGCCAGCCCATCAAAGTACCAAGCTCCTTCGAAGTAAAGTGGGCCACCCACTCTATCACTCTATAAGGACGGCTTCTGCGGTTTCTCTTCTGAAATCGACTACAATCGAACGTTAGGTCTCGCCACAAAAATGCTACGTTTTTCAACGGCTGGTGAATCACACGGCGAGTGCCTTATCGCCCTTATTTCCGGACTGCCTGCGGGCCTGGACGTCGATGTAGACTTCATCGACCGGGAGCTTTGGCGGCGACAGCAGGGCTTCGGCCGGGGCGGCCGCATGCGCATTGAACAGGACCGGGCCCACCTGCTCTCCGGGGTACGCCATGGCAAGACCATCGGCTCGCCGGTTTCCATCCAGATTGAAAATCGCGATTGGAAAAACTGGACCGAGGCTCTGCCGGTAGCTGCGGGTGATCCTGAAAAGCACAAAGCCGTAGCCTCCCCGCGGCCCGGCCACGCCGACCTTGCGGGCGCGCTCAAGTACGATTTCCCCGATGCGCGCTATGTTCTGGAGCGAGCTTCCGCCCGTGAATCCACTGCACGTGTCGCTGCGGGTGCGATGGCCAAACTGCTCTTGAAGCCGTTGGGCATTGAGGTCAGCAGCCACGTTGTGCGGGTGGGCCGCGTGGAGCTCTCTTCGATTGCCTCCTGGCAACAGGTTGCGGCGCTGAGGGAGAAGGATGAAATCCTATTAAATTGCGTCGATCCCGCAACCGAAGAACAGATGAAGGCCGAGGTGGATCACGCGCTACGCACCGGCGACTCCATCGGTGGCGTTTTTGAAGTGGTCGTTCATGGCGCCCCTCCGGGGCTGGGCACCTACGCGAATTGGGATGAACGGCTGGACGGCCTGCTTGCCTGGGCGGTCATGTCCTTGCAGGCGGTGAAAGCGGTTGAGCTGGGCCAGGGCGTCACGGCTGCTCAGTCCTTCGGCTCTGCCGTTCATGACGCGATCGGCTACAGCACGGAAGAGAATGGTAGTGCAGCGACCAGGTTTACTCGTGATCACAACAATGCCGGCGGCATCGAAGGCGGCATCTCAAACGGGGAAGATATTATTGTGCGCGGTTATTTGAAACCCATCTCGACGCTGCGCCGGCCGCTTGGTTCCGTCTCTTTTAGCACCCGGGAGTCGACCAAGGCGGCTTATGAGCGTTCCGATGTGTGTGTCGTGCCGGCTGCGGGAGTAGCTGCCGAAGCGATGGTCGCATTCGTCATTGCGAAACTCGTGCTGGAGAAGTTTGGCGGCGACTCGGCTGGAGAGCTCAGCAGGAATTACCAGGGATACCTGGACCAGATTCGTCGATTCTAAGCATGGTTTATCCGATAGTTAAATTTCCAGATCCTATCCTGCAGCGGCCGTCTGAGGCCGTCACCGTGTTTGACGACGACTTACGCAGGCTGGTCGACGATATGTTCGAGTCTATGTACGTTGCCCACGGCATCGGGCTGGCGGCGCCGCAGATCGGCATTCCCAAACGTATTACGGTGATCGATCTCAGCTTTCAGAAAACGCCTGAAGACAAGATCGCCTTAATTAATCCTGAAGTTGTTACCAAAGAAGGAAAGATCTTCGAGGAAGAAGGCTGTCTAAGCCTGCCTGACATTCGGGAGAAAGTCGCGCGTGCTGGGAAAGTCAAAATACGCGCCCAGGATTTAGAGGGCAACTGGTTTGAACGAGAGGCTGAAGACCTGCTGGCACGCGCCTTTCAGCATGAGATTGACCACCTCGATGGAATCCTCTTCATCTTTCGCATCAGCGCCCTGAAGCGGGACTTTGTGCTGCGCAAAATCCGCAAACTCCAGCGAGCTGGCGAATGGTAGACGAGCGATGAAGCTCGTCTTTTGCGGCACACCGCAGTTCGCCATCCCCACTCTGCAACAGCTGCTCGCAGCCGGACATGCGATCGAACTGGTAGTGACCCAGCCCGATCGTGTACGAGGTCGCGATCAGGAGCCTTCCCCTCCTCCCGTCAAGGCGTTGGCATTGGAAATGGGGCTGCCGTTGGTGCAGCCTGAAAAAATCAAAAACAATCTCGAGCTTCGCGCGCGCCTGGAGACAATCAACCCGGACGCGATCATCGTCGTGGCGTACGGCCGCATTATTCCGGAATGGATGCTGAACCTGCCGCGCTGGGGCAACATCAACCTCCACGCGTCGCTGCTCCCAAAATACCGTGGGGCGGCGCCTATCCAGTGGGCGGTTGCAAACGGTGAAACGGTGACCGGCGCCACCACCATGCGCCTTGATCAGGGTCTCGATACCGGGAATATTCTGCTGCAGCGATCGTTGCTGATTGAGCCCGATCAAACGTCGGAGCAATTGTTTCCAGTGCTGGCTGCCAGCGGTGCAGACCTTATGCTCGAAACCGTTGCCGGCTTGGAAGCGGGCACGATCCAGCCGCTTCCGCAGGACAATGCTGGTGCTACGCTGGCGCCAATTCTCGAGCGCGAGGACGCGTTGATTGATTTCGCCCGGCCTGCCAGCGAGATCTACAACCGCTGGCGCGGTTTCCAACCCTGGCCTGGAGCCTACACCTTCTTCCGCGGTAAGAAACTGACGGTGCATCGTCTGTATCCGTCCGGGGTCACTGCCGCGCCACGTGGGGAGCTGGCAGTCGAAGGAAATCGACTCTTTGTGGCTGCGGGATCGGGCACACAACTGGAGTTGCTGGAGATTCAACTGGAAGGGAAGAAGAGGATGCCGGCTGCAGACTTTCTCCGAGGCACCGTGCCTCACAAGCACGAGACTCTAGGTTGAGCATCTCCCCGGCACGAAAGGTCGCCTTCGAGTTGCTGCTCGAACTCAGGCGCAAGCCGGAATTGCACAGTGATTTCCTGCTTCGTTCCAAACGAGTAGAAGCGCTATCGACGCTGGATAAGAATCTGGCCACTACACTGGTGATGGGCGTCCTTCGCTGGCAACTCGTGTTGCAGCAACGTATTCGCGAAGCCCTCACCAAAAGCAAGAGTCATTTGGCTGACCCGGTGCAAGTCGCGCTGGAACTGGGAGCGTTGCAGCTCCTGTTACTTGATCGCGTTCCGGCTCATGCCGCTATTTTCGAAAGCGTAGAGCTGGTCAAGCAGACTGGAGAGCAATACGCCGCCGGATTGGTGAACGCGGTCCTGCGGAAGTTAGCCCAGACCCGCAAGCTGCAGGATTCCGACGCCGTCGCCGCCCACCCCGCGTGGATGGTCGAACGTTGGGTAGCTGCGTATGGCCGGGAGACCGCGGAGGCCATTTGCCGCTACGATCAGCTTCCTCCTCCCACGACCATCCGCCACCAGGCAGAAGATCCGCAGCTGGAAGAAGGCGCATTTGTGGTCAGCGCCAGGCGAGTCATTTCAGGAGAAGTGAAAGCCGGAGTGCGCATTCAGGATGAGGGATCGCAACTCATCGCCGAACTAGCTGGGCGCGGCAAGGAGATCCTGGATTGCTGTGCCGCTCCAGGAGGCAAGACGGCTATCCTGGCTGCGCGCAATCCGGCTGCTTCCATCACCGCATGTGACATCAGTCCGGTGCGGCTCAAAGCCATGCAAAAGAATCTGCCGGGGTTAGGTATTCACTTTCGTGTGTTGGACGCAACGCAACTCCCGTTCGAGAAGGAATTTGACCTGGTGCTCTGTGACGCCCCATGCAGCGGAACCGGAACCCTGGCGCGCAACCCTGAGATACGGTACCGGCTCATGCCGGCTGATCTTGCCCGTCACCACGAGCGCCAGGTGTATCTGCTGCGTTCCGCGATGCGCGCATTGCGCGAGGGGGGCAGGCTCATCTATTCCACCTGCTCGCTTGAGGCCGAGGAGAACGAGAATGTTGTGGCTGAGGTTCTTGAAGCGGAAGTAGGGTTCCGTCTGCTTCCCTGGGGAGACCAGATCCAATTGTTGGAGCGCGAAGGCGTGCTCCACGCGGGCACGGCCGACCGGCTTGCCGCCGGTGATTTCCTTCGCACCTTTCCCGGGCTCTACCCGGGCGACGGCTTTTTCGCCGCCTGTCTGGTGCGCAATTAGTGGGAGGACCGAAAACACATTTCCACGAAGCGCCGCTGAACCGCAGATCTCTCCACTACGCTGCGCTCCGGTCGAGATGACAAAGGAAAGGGCGGTTATGGCCCGCAGCGGAAGGTCAAGGGACGGGAAGCTGCAGCGCTGCGCTCCGGTCGAGATGACAAAGGGAAGGGCGGTGCTTTTCCGTGAAAAGTAGTTGCTGAAAGGAAGCCAACGCGCCTGCTGCTTCCTCTGTCAGCGCGACGGCATCGCAGCGCTGCAGCTTCCCGTCCCTTGACCTTCCGCTGCGGGCCATAACCGCCCTTTCCTTTGTCATCTCGACCGGAGCGCAGCGTAGAGGAGAGATCTGCGGTTCAGCGGTGCCGCGTGGAAATGTTTTTGCACTTACTGGGCGATTTTCAGCGTCACGATCATACCCGGCTCGACGCGATGCCCCGCCAGGGGCGTCTGTCCCAATACTGTGCCTGCGGGATCTGCGGTATCCGCCGGAGCCATTCCCGCGTCTGCGTCGGTGGGAGCGGGGGCGTCAGAATAGCTATTCTGCACCGGGCCTACCTTAAACCCTGCGTGCACCACTAGCGCAGTGGCCGCCGCCAGAGGCATACCGACCAGTTGCGGCATAACCAGCGCCTGAGCCGTCGTGGGCGCGGCGGTGCTCACCAGCAGGCTGACACTGGGCCGCTCCACCCCTCCCGCGCCCTGCTGCGGATTCTGCGCAATGACCGTCCCCGGAGGGGCACCGGTCCACGGCATCTGCGCGGTCTCTTCCAAATCCAGCCCTACGCGGCGCACCTCAATCGCGGCGACCCGTTCCTGCTGGCCAACAACCGCTGGAATCGCGACCTTCTGTGGACCCAGGCTTTCCGTCACCCGCATGCGCCATTCCCGCCGCACGATGGCGCCTGGGAGAGGGGATTGTGCCAGCACCCGCCCCGCCGGCACATCGACACTGTAGTACTTGTTGTCGATGCCCAGGTTCAATCCCAAATTGGCCGTCTTGTGAACCGCCTCGGAAACCGTAAGCCCTTGAATATCAGGGACTTTCACTTCTGCCCCATGGATAGCCAAACGCATGGTCACCACTGCCGAAACCAGCCCCGCCATGGCGAGCGCCAGTCCAGCCAATGCCAGGCGAAAGAAATTAATCATGTCCCTCGCCGTAGGTGATGACGTAGTCGATCGTCGCCGCTTTTTCCAGCATCTTTGAAACCGAGCAGTATTTGTTCTTGGACAGGGCGACTGCATCCTCTGCAGCCTTAGACGAAACGCCTCCGCCGATGTGGTACGTGAGTTGGATATGGGTGAAGACGCGGGGCGCTTCCGCAGCTTGTTCCGCCACCGCGGAAACTGTCAGAGAGGTAAGCGGTTCCCGCTTCTTGCGCAAAATTGAAACCACGTCTACGGAGGTGCAGCCGCAGAGTGCCAGCAGCACCAGTTCCATCGGACTCGCGCCCGCCTTGTGAGCGGCTTCCCCATCCATGGTGACATGATGGCCGCTGTGCGACACCGCATCGTACTGTTGATCATGCTGCCAGGTGACAGTCGCGTGCATTCCTCAAGTTTACCGAGTCAGCAACCTATCCGGGCAGCGGCGAACACGGGTGATTACATGGTTAACACTTAACCCCGCGGTACAGACCCGCGATCCCAAAGCTGTATGGCGTCCACGAAACCTGTTCAAATCCAACCGATCGCATCACTTGCAGCAATTCCGCTGGGGGAGGGAATCTCTCGACCGAGGCGGGCAGGTAACGGTACGGTCCGGAGACTCCGGAGATCAGCGAGCCCACGGCCGGGAGCACCCGGCGGAAGTAGAAGGCATACAGCTTACCCATGAGGCCGCCCGGCTCGCTGAAATCGAGGATGCCCAACTCCCCGCCGGGCTTCAACGCGCGGTAGAACTCCCGAAGGCCGGCCTGGTAGTTTGCCAGGTTCCGAAACCCAAACGCTGTCATGATCAGATCGATGGATTCGGCACGAAGCGGAAGACGAAGAGCATCCGCTTCGACCGCCAGGGCTCCCCGGGGTACGAATTTCGCCGCCCCACGCAGCAACATCTGGTGGGCAAAGTCGGCGGCCAGCACGGGTCGTCCATGCTCCGGCCGTAGCCGGAGCAGGGCCAGTGTCATATCCCCAGTCCCACAACAGAGATCAAGGATCTGCGCCTCAGGCCGGCTCAGCACCTGGCGAAAGCTGCGTGCTGCGCGGCGCCACCAAACCCGGTCGATATTGCACGACAGGACATGATTCAGCAGGTCGTAACGGGGCGCGATCTGATCGAACATCGAGCGCACGGCATCGGCCGCGCCGGCTTCATCCCGGGTACCTTCCGGCTGAGCACCAGGCGCGGCCACGGTTACTTTTTGCTTTCGGATGGCCGAAGGTAGGCAATAGCCGCCAGCACCTCGGCGTCGGTGACATCTTCGGCCACGATCGCATTGCCGAGACTCTGCAGCAGAACGAACCGGCGCACCCCGGCGCGGTTCTTCTTGTCCCCGGATGAAGCCTGCAGGAGGCGCTTGGCGCTGACTGCGGGCATGGGCGGCGGCTGAAAGGAGCGGATCAGCGTCTCGATACGGCACGCAGTATCGTCCGCAATGAGCCTACGCTGGCGGCTGATGTGAAGCGCTGCGATCATGCCCCAGGCAACAGCTTCTCCATGGAGAAGCGCCCGGTAGCCGCTCGCTGCCTCAATCGCATGGCCCAGGGTGTGGCCGAAATTCAAGATCATGCGCACACCCAGTTCCCGTTCATCCTCTTCCACTACGTCAGCCTTGATCCGTATGGAACTGGCGACCATCTTCTCGAGTGAACCTGGATCGCCCCGATCGAGAGCTTCGCGATGGCCCTCAATGAAGCGAAACAGGGACGCATCGCGAATAAGGCCGGCCTTGATACTTTCGTAGATCCCTGCCCGCAATTCGCGCCGCGGAAGAGTGCGGAGCAGATCGATATCCGCGATGACCGCCTGCGGAGGATAGAAGCAGCCGACCAAGTTCTTGCCCGTTTGCAAGTTGACCCCCGTCTTGCCCCCTACTGAGGAATCAACCTGCGATAAAAGCGTTGTGGGTATCTGGATGTAATCGATTCCGCGCATATAGATCGCGCTGACAAATCCTCCCACGTCCCCGGTGACCCCGCCGCCGAAGGCAATGAGCAGCGAGGAACGGTCAGCGCCTGCTTTGGTCATCTCAGTCGTGAGCCGTTCCACCTGGCTCAACCGCTTGTGGCGTTCTCCAGGGGGCAGAAACAGCACGAGGGGTTCCGTGGGAGCCAGGGCAGCTTCCACCCGCGCTCCCCACAGTGCCCAGATCTCGGGTGAGGTAAGGAGAAAAATGAGTTTGCGTGGGTTGTTGGCCAGTGCCGGCGTGCGCTTTGGGAGGGAATCCAGGATGCCGCTTCCCACGGAAACGGTATATTGGCCGAATTTGGTCGTGACGGGGATCTTGCGCACGGCTTAGTCCATCGTACCGTGTGTGGTTGGAATCAGGGAAGCGGCCGTGGCGGTCGCCACCACCAGGACGAGGAACCCGAGCGAAACTGTAACCGGCACGCTGACCCATTTGGCGGTTAACATCTTCAAGCCCACGAACGCCAGGATGACGGCCAAACCAAAGTGAAGGAAGCGCAGTCTTTCGAGCAGGGCGGCGAGCAGAAAGTAAAGCGCCCGCAAGCCCAGGATGGCGCAGATATTCGACGTGTAAACCACGAAAGGATGGTGAGAAATCGCCAGCACCGCCGGAACGGAATCGATCGCGAACACCAGGTCGACAAGCTCGATCGCAATCACGGCGACGAGGAAGGTCCCCCTGGAACTGCTGGCCCACCGCCGGGCCCGTTGCCCTATCCATTTCGCCGGCTCGGGCGGTGTGTCACCCTTCTTCTTCGCGCGTAACAACCGCGCCGAGGCCACCAGGAGCAACGCGCCGAACACGTATTCAATCCAGGCGAATCGCTCCAGGAGGGCTATCCCGCCGAAGATAAAAACCCCGCGCATGATGATGGCGCCCACGATGCCCAGCAGCAGTGCTTTTCTTTGTGCCTCCGGTTCCAGGCCGAACGAGCGAAACATCAGCAGGAAGACGAAGAGATTGTCGATGCTCATGGAGAGCTCGATCAGGTAGCCGGCGGCAAACTCAAGCCCGCTCTGGCGGCCTTCCACGTGGCCTATCCACAAGCCGAAACAGGTGGCGAGTGCCAGCAGCAGCAAAACAAAGAGAAAATTGTGCTGGGTCTGTGAGGTTCTTTCGGCTCGACCAAGCACCACCAGATCGACCAAGATCAGCACCAGTACGACAATGTGGAAGCCTATCCAGTAGGGGATCGGAGCGCCATCGAGCATTATCTCAATGCTAGCCTACGAAACAATGGGGATCTGTGCTTGAGAGTCTGCGTGAGAACTCGGCGTTGAGGAAGGGCACGGCTTCAGCCGTGCCGGAAAAAAGACACTGCCATACCCGGCTTTAGCCGCTGAGGTACGTTTTTTCCATCCTCTGAATTCGCTTGTGCGCTGATAAAAAGATGCCCTCAGGGGCTTCTATGAGACGGCTGTGGAAATCAAGGGTGTTCTCCTGGTTTTTTTATTGGTAGGGCTTTTTGTTTTTGCAGTTGCCGACGATGTCCTGAAGGAAGATTCATCTCGGACTTCTATACGCACTCGAGTAGAGTCGGGAAGGACTCGGTGCTTGATGGTGTGCGATGTTGATGAATTGGGGCTGCTATCTAAAAGGCGGCCTTCGACGGCCAGGCCCTGAGGCGCAGTCACCCGAGCTCGAGATGGATTCGTCTGCAACAAGATCTGTTCCGCTTTCCTACGCTACTGTTTGGATTAAAAGGTTAGGCGGTGGCTAGTTGAGCCACTGTCTGAGGAAACGGTTCAAACTTCTTGTGATTACGCCACATACTGAGCAAGACCACGGCCAGCTTTCGGGCCACGGCAACGACGGCGCGTTTTTTGCCCCGTTTGCCACCGCTGGCAGCCAGCTTGAGCCCCCAGCGGCGCAGTTCTGAGTCTGCGCCCAGGCGTCTTAAGATGTACTGGGCCGACTGCACTAATAAACTGCGCAGGTAAATGTTGCCGGTCCTGGTAATGCCGCGTTGCGGGTTGGAGTCGCCCGACTGTTGCTGCGCCGGTCTGAGGCCGAGAAAGGCGCCAGCCTGGCGGTTCGTTTCCATCGCCTGCGGATTATCCAGCGTCAACACATAGCAGGCCGCCACCACCGGACCCACTCCCGGAGCGGTGCGCAAAAGGGTAATCTCCGGATACTTCTTCTCCAGCTGGTCGATCTGCGTGTCCATCGCGGCGATCGTTTGATTCATCTGGGTGATCTGTTTCAGCAGCGGTGTGCAGGCTGCTTTCAGCGCCGGCGGTACCGCCGCCGGCGCCTTCTGTGGGAACGCTTCGGAGCTGCATTTGGGCAGCCGTTGGCCGGCGCTCTTAACCAGCCCGCGTGCGGAATTAATCAGCATCGTCCGGGCGCGCACTAACACACTTCGGGTGTGGATCAGGTTCAGGTCCTGCTGGCGCTCCGGGCTGCGATGCTCGATCGGATGCAGCAGCTTGGGGTCGAAGGCCGCCATCCGTGCTAACTGCTCGGCATCGTTGCGATCATTCTTGCTTTCGCTTTTGGTCAAGGTGGGGATCTTGCGCGGGTTGGCTACGATCACCTGGTGTCCATAGCTTTTCAACAACCGGCTTACCCACGGAGAGTGAGTGCCCGCTTCCAGCGCAATCCGCATCCGTGGCTCGCCGGCGAAATGCTTCTCCATGGCCGCTCGCGTGGTCTGTATCCGCCCCGTTTCCACTTCTTCTCCTGTAATGGTCAACATGCAGTAATGGCTATGCCGGTCGCCCAAATCCAATCCCACTACACGCGTCGGCTTGTTTTCCGCTACTGTTGCATCCTGCTGCTTTTTGCTAATCTTCTTCATGGCTGGTCTCCTTTTGCACCCCTGAGTGCGTATCGAAAGCTTAGCTTCCGACGAGGCCAGCCGTCTCATCCCATCTAAAAGCCCTCGCTTGTATGCTGTGCTTATGGCACGGCTGAAGCCGTGCCCTTCCTTCAGCGGCTCTTTTCCAAGTAGAAGCGGAAAGTGTGTTCAGGAGGCTAAACAAGTTGCGGAAAAACGGTGTCTGGTGAAGGGTACGGGCCCATAAAAGCCCCTGTTTTTTCGCTATCGCTGGTTCAAGAGCTGAATCGTCTCCAGAAAAACGTCGCCCACGATGGTGAGGCTCTTCGCGCTCAGCTTATCCATGGTGTCCTCGGGAGTGTGCCAGAACGCGTTCTGATACCCATAATCGAAATCAATAATGTCGGCGCAGGGCACCTTGCGTTCCATAAACGGGGTGTGGTCATCCCCCACCGCCTCTTGCCGCTGGAAGAAATAGGACTGGTCGCCGTACTTAGCCGCCGCCTGCCCTACCAGGTCGAGCAGCCACGGAGTCGAACTCAGGTCCCGCTCCACATCGAGATCGCGATCCCCGATCATATCGGCCAGCAAAAAGCCCTTGATGCGCTTAAGAGTCCCATCCGCCTGCCACTTCTCCGCCAGGTGCCGGCTGCCATAAACGGAATCCGCGTCAGTCCACCCTTTGATGGCCTCTTCTCCGTCAAAGAAAACCAACCAAACGCTATATCCATCCAGCTTTTTGCCGCGAAAACTGTTGGCCAGTTCCAGCAACAAACCCGTGCTCGAGCCGCCATCGTTGGCGCCCACATAGCTCGTATCTTTGAGCGGGTAGTTGGTGTCGTAGTGGCTGGCCAGGACGATGATGCCATCCTTTGTTCCAGGAAACTTCACAATGTAATTCGTCATGGCGAGCGGTCCGGCCGGCGTGGATGCCGTGAAGCTGTCCTTTACCAGGTCATCTTTTGCGAACTGCTTTTCCAGGAAAGCCTGGGCTTTGGCGTGGCCTTTGCTGCCTACCCAACGGGGTCCCGTCGCGACGAATTCACGGGTGTACGTGAGGGCCCGCTCACCGTCAAAATGGGGCAGCGCCTGGGCCCTGGCCAGTACAGATATCATGCAACAGAGAACTACGCCAACCAGCTTCATGACTGCTCTTTGAGCCGATTTCTCCGCGTGGGATGGACCATGTAGGCGACCCCGATACTTACCAGGTAAAGCACCAGCATCGGCGCAGCAAACACGCACATCGTCAGGACATCCGGAGTGGGGGTAATGATCGCGGAGATAATGAAAATCACCAGGATGGCGTAACGAATATTCTTCCAAAGCCAGCCGGCGCTCACAATGCCAAAGAGCGCCAGAAAAAACACCAGGATGGGCAATTCAAACGTAACTCCCAGGCCCAAAATCACGGTCATGAAGAGTTCGGTATATTCGCTGACCGTCACCATGGGCCGGAACTGAGAGCCGTAGCCGATGAGAAAAGTCAAGGCGCCAGGATAGACGTAGTGATAGCCAAAAAATGCACCCGCCAGGAATAGACCGACTGTGGCCGACATGAACGGCAGGATGTACCGCTTCTCGTTCCGGTAAAGACCGGGAGCGATAAATAACCACACCTGAAATAGGATGAACGGCGAGGCGATGATCGCCCCGCACACCAGGCTGATCTTGATGTAGAAGTTGAACGGGTCTACCGGGTTCAGGTAGACGAGGTGGGAATCCAGATTATGCGCCTTCAGCGCCGCGGTGATGGGCTTCACCATGAACGCGGAAAGCTTTTCGCGGATGGCATAGGCGACGAAGAAAGCGACAATCAGGTAGACCCCGGAATGAATGATGCGTTTGCGCAGTTCCTCCAGGTGTTCCAGGAGGCTCATTCCCGGTAATTCAGCTCGTTCGCTCACTGCCGTTCGGGCCCGGTCCACAAGGTCAGTCATGATGTGTGGTTGCCTGCTCCGGCTCCCGCTCCAGGCCGTTGCTTGGCAACTCCGGGTGGTCTCCTGCGACCGATTTCAGCTCCGCCACTTCCTCATCCACCGGGATCACTCTCGATGAGGGGCTTTCCGTGCTCACCGGAGTTCCGTTGCTGGGCGGCCGGATGGTCAACGCGTCTGACTCCGGCTCGGGCGTCGCAGCCGGTGCCACGGGGGCTGCAATCTGCTTTTGCCGATCGGCCACCTCTGCTGCGCGTAACTCTTCCTCAATCTGCATCTTGAACTCATTGCTCGCGCGGCGGAATTCGAGCACCAGCTTGCCCAACTGCCGCCCGATCTCCGGCAACTTTTTTGGCCCGAAAATGACCAGGGCCAATCCGAAAATGAAGATGGTATCGGGCAAACTCATTGCTCTGTCATGATACCTGCCCCGCCAAGCGGTCACAAATCAGCCGGCGAGGGAGTTTTCACCGCTCACAGGATCATCGTTCTGCGGTGACTTTAAGATGTTTGGGGTGTATTACCATAAGGTTTAGACGAAGGTCGATCCATGAAGACATTCTCCCTCGACGAGGCCCAATCGCTCTTGCCGATTTTGGAATCCCTGTTACGGCGGGCGATCGATGCCAAGGCCAGTGCCGGCCAGGTCGAAGCGGAATTGCAGTTGCTCAGCCAGAATATCTTTCTCGCCGGAGGCATGCTGGTGGATGTCGCCGCCGTGGCGCGCAAGCGCATGGCGCAACGAGCCGCGGTTCAGCAGGCTCAGGACGCGATCCAGGAAATCGATTCCATCGGCGTTCAGGTGAAAGATCTCGACAAGGGTTTGCTGGACTTCCCCTTTCAGGTTGGGGAACAGATCGTTCTGCTCTGTTGGCAGTTAGGCGAAGCAAAAATTGATTACTGGCATACCGTAGAAGCTGGATTCCAAGGCCGGCAACCGCTCGACGAACGTTTCCTCAAAAGCCGCCCGGAACGACCCAATTAGCTTCTGGTCCCTCGCCCAATTTTCGATTTAGCCGCAGCCTCGAGTTCCCTGCCCTTCCCGGCAGAATCGGAAACCATCTAAACACCGCAAAGCGAGTCCAACCACTGTTAGACTGCAACGGGCCGCCGATGCACGAAAAGCACACAAGCCGCGCCAGCCTTACGCTCCTGCTCGGCACGCCGATCACGGACCGGCAGGGCCGTGTCCAGGGCCGCCTCAAAGACGTCGCCGTGGCGACCGGAATGGCCGCCGGCAATGTGGCGGGACTGCTGCTCAAAACGCGCGAGGGAACCCGGCTGGTAGCCGTGAAAGACGTCATGCAGACCCCAGCCGGAACCATCGAATTGCGTGAGGATGCACTGCTTCAACCGCTGCGCGGCGATGAAAACCTGCTTCTTCTGCAACAAGACGTACTGGACCGGCAAATCATCGATGTACATGGAAGAAAAGTGGTGCGGGTCAACGACGTGGACCTGCAGTGGTTCCCGCAGAATGGCCGCGAGGAGCTGCGGGTTGCAGAGGTTGCGGTCGGGTTGCGAGGCGCGATACGCAGGATCCTCAAAGGTGTCATGCCCAGGCAAGCGCTCGAGAACTTTGCGATGAACTTCCGCGCCAGCGTCATTCCGTGGGAGTTTGTGGACCTGATCGAAGTAGATCCGGCGCGGCGCGTCAAGCTCAAGATCGAACATGAGCGGTTAGCCCACATGCATCCCTCCGATCTTGCCGATATCCTCGAAGATCTCTCACCACCGGAAAGAGAGGCCATCTTCGTCTCCCTCGACGAGGAGGTAGCCGCAGATGCACTAGAAGAAGTAGATCCTCGCCTGCAGAAATCTTTGCTGGAATCGCTCGACTCCGGCCGCGTAGCGGACATCGTGGAAGAGATGGATCCGGGGGCGGCGGCCGATCTGCTGGCCGAACTCTCCGACGAGCGTTCCGAGGCCATCCTGGAAGAAATGGAGCCGGAAGAGCGCCACGAAGTGGAGGAGCTGCTCGAATTTCGAGAGAATTCCGCTGCCGGCAGAATGACCACTAGCTATGTGCAGGTTCCAACCGCCGGCACGGTAGCGGACGCGGTCCGGGCCTTGCGCGAGTTCGACGGAGATCCGGAGGGGATGACGGAAATCTACCTCACCGGAAAAGACGATGTGCTTGACGGAGTCGTTCCCCTCGCTCGGCTTATCCTGGCGCTCCCGGAGACACGGGTCGCGGTTCTTTCCGAGCCGCGAATCATTTCCTGCCAGGCGGACGCCCACCAGGATGAAGTCGCAGAGCTCTTCGACAAGTACAACCTGCACGCTCTGCCGGTAGTGAATGCAGCCAACCGCCTCGTGGGGGTGGTACAGGCCGACCACGTCATCGCATTTTTGCGCTCCAAACAATAACAATTACGAATGCTCAAGCGCTGGCGAATTCGCATACTCCTGTTCCTTGCCGTGCTGGGGCCGGGCTTTATCACCGCCAACATCGATAACGACTCCGGCGGCATTCTCACCTATTCCAATGCCGGAGCGCAGTTCGGCTACACCCTGCTGTGGACCATGATCCCCATCACCATAGCTTTGCTGGTGGTGCAGGAAATGTGTGCCCGCATGGGTGCGGTCACCGGCAAGGGCCTGAGCGACCTCATCCGCGAAGAGTTCGGGCTGCGCATGACCTTTCTGCTCATGCTGTTGCTGGTGGTTGTCAACTTCGGCAACGTGATGGCAGAGTTCGCCGGCATTGCCGGCAGCATGCAGCTCTTCCACGTCACCAAGTACGTTTCCGTGCCGGTGAGCGCCTTCGCTATCTGGTTCCTGGTGGTCAAGGGAGACTACCAGCGGGTGGAGAAGGTATTTCTGGCCGCCTCGGTTTTCTACATCGCTTACATCGTTACAGGTGTCCTCTCGCAGCCCAGCTGGCACGATGCCATCGTGGCTACCGTCGAACTGCCCAAAGGCTCCATATGGCACTCTAAGAGTTACATTTACATGATCGTGGGCGTAATCGGCACGACAATTTCCCCCTGGATGCAGTTCTATCTGCAATCCTCGATTGTAGAGAAGGGAGTTACGGCAAAGAGCTACCCGGCTTCGCGTCTTGACGTGATCATCGGATCGTTCTTCACCAATATCGTCGCCTGGTTCATCGTGGTAGCTTGTGCCGCCACGCTCTTCGCTCATGGAATGGGAGCGATCCGCGAGGCGGCGGATGCGGCGGAGGCGATGAAGCCGCTGGCCGGGCGCTATGCGTTCCTTTTATTTGCCGTCGGGCTGTTCAATGCGTCTCTCTTTGCCGCCTCCATCCTTCCCCTTTCGACTGCCTATACGGTCTGTGAGGGGCTAGGGCTCCAATCTGGCCTGGACGGCGGCTTCAAGGATGCTCCGGTCTTCTACTGGCTCTACACCCTTCTGGTGGCTGGGGGCGCGTTCGCTGTTCTGTTCGTTCCCAACGGCAAACTGATCGGTATGGTCATCCTGTCTCAGGTGTTGAATGGCGTGCTGCTTCCCCTGGTCATCATCTTTATGCTGCTGTTGATCAATCGTAAGGACCTGATGGGCGATCAGGTAAATTCGCGTTGGTTCAATGTCGTGGCCTGGCTTACGGCGGTCGTCGTCATCGTGTTGTCACTGGTCATGATGGTCACCGGTGGCGTGTAATACGATCAGGGTTCAAGGTTATTTTGGACGTTCAGACTCCTCCCAACTCCATCACCGCGGCCAAGCGGACCACCTCGTCGGCACTGGGCTGGACCCTGCTGTTCTTCGCGTTCCTTTGGGCCGCTTTCTTTGCACTCCAGCAATGGCTGCCCTACCTGAAAAATGGCTCCGATGTGGTTTTCAGCGCCAAGCTGCAATGGGAGCAAAAAGGCCAGGTCTTTCCCGCCGACCCCCGGGTAACCCGGGTATTGATTTTCGGCAACAGCAAGATTCTCGCGGGATTTCTACCAGCCTGGTTCGACCAGGAGAGTTCGCAGAACCATCTCAACGTCTCGTCCTTCAATTCTGGCTTTCCAGGAAGCGATTTGTTCTTGCCGCCTCTTGAGGCCATGTGTGCCAGGGGGCAGGCACCCAACGTCTTGTTGCTTACGCTGCCATGGAGTCCCGATCCACCCCGGCGAGGCATTTTCCATTTCATTCCCGACGACCACGCAGTCATCGATCATCTGTTTCCATTTCGGAATTTTCTGCGCGACCTCACTGCTTTCCTGCTCGCTGCGCCCAGCCATGGCGGTGTGATGCGTTACTACCGTGAGTCGAAAGACAACGAACGCCAGGTGATCACCGAGCGCGGCTACCATCTGATTACGGAGCAGAGCCGTTTTCCCGGTGGCCGCCTGCCCGACGATTTCCATCTCGGATCAGACCAGCCCATGCAAGAGCACCCCCGCATTGCGCCTGCTCAAAGCAAGCAAATCGGTCAGCTCGATCAGCTCCTCCGGCAATATCACATCGACTGTTACTATGTGCCCTTTTACCTGCGCGACGGGGAAGCGGCTCCGGCGGGGTATAACGCACAATTTGCCGCCCAGCTCCAAGCCACGCCCTGCAAGCTGCTTGGGCCGGACTACTACCTTTATCCCAATCATCTGTTTGCCGATCAGACTCACCTCAATGAAGCCGGCGCCCGGGTGTATACGCAGGCGCTGTTTCAGCTGCTGAAGGACACTCCCCATGCTCTTCAATAGCTTTCAATTCCTATTCTTTTTCATCGTCGTGTGGCTGCTTTTTCTCCTCACCCGCGGCACTCCACGCAAAGTCATCCTGCTCATCGCCAGCTACTACTTCTACATGTGCTGGAGCACCCGGTACATCTTTGTCATTTGGGGAATCACGCTTATCGACTATGTGGCCGGCCTCGAGATAGAGAAAGCGGGGCGGGTGGGACGCCGCCGTCTTTACCTGGGCCTAAGCCTGTTTTGCAATTTATCTCTTTTGGTCATTTTCAAATATTTCAACTTCCTCACCGGCTCTCTCCGCGGCGCGAGCCATCTGTTTGGTTTGCAGTACGACCCACCGTTGCTGGCGATCATCTTGCCGGTTGGACTTTCCTTTCACACTTTTCAGGCGATGAGCTACACCATTGAGGTCTACCGGCGCAGAGTACCGGCGGAAAAGAATCTGTTGGAGTACGCGCTCTACGTAGCCTTCTTTCCCCAAATGGTTGCCGGACCCATCGAGCGGCCTTACGAGTTGCTGCCCCAGTTTCACCGCGAGCCGAAGGTGACTTACGAGGGCGTGCGGGCAGGAATGGTGCAGGCGCTCTGGGGATTGTTCAAGAAGATGGTGCTGGCCGACAATGTCGCCGATTTTGTAAAGCTCATCTATGACACACCACGCCATTACAACGGATCAGCGTTGGTGCTGGCGACGTTGCTGTTCTCTATTCAGATTTACTGCGACTTTTCCGGCTACACCGATATCGCCCTTGGCCTGGCCAGGATGATGGGCTACGAACTGCGCATCAATTTCATGCAGCCTTACTTCAGCCGTTCGGTGGGGGAGTTCTGGAGGCGATGGCACATCTCGCTTTCCACCTGGTTTCGCGACTATTTATACATCCCGTTGGGCGGCAATCGTGTGAAGCTATCCCGCCACTATGCCAACCTGATGATCACTTTTGTGATCAGCGGGCTTTGGCATGGCGCCAACTGGACCTTTGTGGCCTGGGGCTTTCTGCACGGCCTTTATTTGATCGTGGCCCAGGCCACGGCACCGTTCCTGCCGCGGGTTGCCCGCGCGCCCCGGCTGCAGGCGTTTTTGAAGACAGTTCTTACTTTCGCTCTGGTTACCTTCGCTTGGATATTCTTTCGCGCCAACACACTACAAGATTCATGGTTTATCGCCACTCATCTTCTCCCCTTGGGGCGCCTGGATTCTTTCCTTCTGAAGGTCGGTGGATTCAGCCGCGCGACAGCTCCGTACCTGGTGATGTCGATCATCACCATGTTTGTGGTCGAGTGGTGGATTGCCCATCCCTCGCGCGTGCCCCGGCTCTGGGCCCGGCCTGCCTTCCGCGCCCTGGCATACAATGCCTGCATCTACGCCATCGTCTTCTTCGGCTTTTTCGGACACCGCGACTTCATTTATTTCCAATTCTGAAGGAGGCACTAGACATTGCGAGAACCGGGATGGGAAGAAACCGCAGGTCCACTCCGCGTGGCTCTGTCGAAAAACATTCCCAAGAAGGGACCGCTGAACCGCAGATCTCTCCACTGCGCTTCGCTTCGGTCGAGATGACAAAGGGGAGGGCGGTCCTTCCAGGCAGAGTAGTTGCTGAACAGGAGCCGTTTTTCATCACCTTGGGTGGGCCCGAAGGCCCACGACTCCTCTGTCGAAAAAACATTTCCAAGAAGGGACCGCAGATCTCTCCACTACGCTTCGCTTCGGTCGAGATGACAAAGGGGAGGGCGGTCCTTCCAGGCAGAGTAGTTACTGAACAGGAGCCGTTTTTCATCACCTTGGGTGGGCCCGAAGGCCCACGACTCCTCTGTCGAAAAACATTTCCAAGAAGGGACCGCAGATCTCTCCACTGCGCTTCGCTTCGGTCGAGATGACAAAGGGGAGGGCGGTCCTTCCAGGCAGAGTAGTTACTGAACAGGAGCCGTTTTTCATCACCTTGGGTGGGCCCGAAGGCCCATGACTCTCTGTCGAAAAACATTTCCAAGAAGGGACCGCAGATCTCTCCACTGCGCTTCGCTTCGGTCGAGATGACAAAGGGGAGGGCGGTCCTTCCAGGCAGAGTAGTTGCTGAACAGGAGCCGTTTTTCATCACCTTGGTGGGCCAAAGGCCCATGACTCCTCTGTCGAAAACATTCCCAAGAAGGGATTGCTGATCTCCCCACTGCGCTGCGCTTCGGTCGAGATGACAAAGGGGAGGCCGGTGCTTCCAGGCAGAGTTGTTGCTGAACAGGAGCCGTTTTTCATCACCCCGGGTGGGCCCAAAGGCCCATGATTCCTCTGTCGAAAAACATTTCCAAGAAGGGACCGCTGAACCGCAGATCTCTCCACTGCGCTTCGCTTCGGTCGAGATGACAAAGGGGAGGGCAATGCTTCCAGGGAGCGTAGCGTAGTGGAGGGACCTGCGGTTTGTACGGGCTAGAGCAACTTCCCGGCAGCCAAATCGCGAATGAGAATCCGGTCAGCGGCAAGAAAGTCGTACCGGGTCAACTCACGCAGCGGACACCAGCGCAAGTCGTTAAAAATCCGATTGGTCATTTCCCCAGCAAACTGATACACCGCGAAAAACTGTAGATCGATGGCACTTCCACTGCGGTAGGTATGGCGGGTATGCGCCACGCGATTGCCTATATCCGCCGCAATTCCTAACTCTTCATCAAGCTCACGCCGCAGCGCTTCTTCAGCGCTTTCGCCCACCTCTACCTTGCCCCCGGGAAACTCCCACTTCAGGGCCATAGGCTGATCCGGCCGCCGCTGACAGATCAACACCTTCTGCTCCCGCAGAATCAGCGCGGCCACTACCAGCCGAACCACTTTCGCGTCTGTTCTCGATCGCCTGGAGTCTTTCTGCACTGTCATATGATTTTAGACGTTGGCCCTTAAAGACCGTCAGTGCGGTCAAACTGGGCCGGGCAGAGTACCTTTGGGATAAAAAATCGGCCACCCATGCCGGGAAGCAATTTCGACCAATGCCGGAGTGGGGTTCACAGGATAAGCCTGGCGCGCGATCTCCAGCATAGCGGCGTCGTGAACCGAGTTTCCGAAGACAACATCTGGCGAAACCACACCGGCCTTGGCCAAAGAGCTGGCTTTGCCCTCATCCGTCGGAACATCGATCAACTTGCTGGTAATCACGCCGCCCACGATCTGGGCCCGCGCTGAAATAACCCGAGAAGGAGGAATGTGGAAGCTGCGAACACCCTCCTCGATCACCCAATTATTGGTCGAGCTAACCACCCAAATCTCTGTGCTTCGCTCAGTCAATGACGCCACCAGGGAGCGCATTTCGGGGAAGATCTTGTCCGTAAATCGTGACTGAAAAAACGCGGCGGCTGCCCGGCGAACTTCCAGCTCGCTCAAGCCATCGTAAATTTGCACCATTTCCCCGCACATGGCGATTTCCGAAACCTTTCCGGCACGATAAAGCCGGTAACGGGAGTCGATCCAATCGCTCGCGTTGCGAGAGACGATACCCTCTTCGATCGACCACACCATGAAGTCGTATCCGGAATCTCCGTCCCATAGCGTTCCATCGCAGTCAAAGACAGCCACTGCGGGCTCCCGAGAAAGAACCGAATCGATAAAGTCTTGAGGGGAAAGAGAGACGCTGTTGGTGGACTTGCTGTTGCTCAAACGGGAGGCGCTCCTGCGGGGCCAGGCCCCTCTTGTATTGTCGGCCATCTTGCTCGATTTTGCACTCGGGGCGTGAACCAGTGTTGAATCCCCGCACGGCTGTCACACTTGGTTCCCGCGCCGGTCGACGGTGTGGATCGACGGCGCCAAAGCAGATAATCGAGTTTGTGCCCCAAGCTAAACAGAATAGGAACAGTGTCGCCGGCCAATACCTCACCTATCTGCGTGTGGAAAAGGGTTTACGGCCGTTGACCTGCGAGGCCTATCAGTGTGATCTGTCGCTGTTTGCAGAGTACCTCGAGGGTACGCATGCGCTACCGCTGACCGCCGGACAAGCCCAGGTCGCCGGCTTCCTCGAGCATCTGCAGAAGCACGGCGTGCAGTCGCGGTCGGTGGCGCGCAAGCTCTCCTGCCTGCGCGGTTTCTACAAATGGCTGCTCTTGGACAAGCAGATCGGTCATGATCCGACGGTCAACCTCGAATCCCCCTCCTCCTGGAAAATCCTGCCCAAGGCGCTGGCGCAATCCGAGGTGGAGCGAATGATGGAGCAGGCTGGGACGGCCGCCAATCATCCCCAGGCGGATGCTGTAGCCCTGCGCGACCGCGCCATCATCGAAATGTTGTACGCCGGCGGGGTGCGCGTCTCTGAGCTCACCGGTCTGGGGGTGCAAGATCTTTCGCTCGCGGAAGGCCGCATGCTGGTTCGCGGCAAAGGCGACAAAGAACGCATTGTGCCCCTGGGTCGAAACGCAATCGAGGCACTGGAGGCTTATTTGACCCGCGGGCGGCCAGGGCTGGCGACTCGCGCGGGCGTGAGCCACTTGTTTCTCTCCGTGCGGGGCGTTGGGCTTACCCGCCAATGGGTCTGGCAGTTGGTAAAGAGACTGGACGCTCGCGCCAGCCCGCACGTTATGCGTCACAGTTGTGCCACTCACATGGTCGAGAACGGGGCCGATTTGAGGACTGTCCAAACCCTGCTGGGGCATGCTGACATTTCCACCACCCAGGTCTATACCCACCTCGCCCTAGGCAGGCTGCAAGCGGTACACCGGGCGCATCATCCGCGAGCCACCAGAAGAGGTGCGAAATGAAGCCGGAACCAACCCGGTTGGCAGAAGACTTCCTGGCCATGCTTGCTCATGAGCGGGCCGCTTCGCCGCATACCTTGCGAGCGTACCGGCGCGAAGTCGGAAACTTCGCTGCCTACCTGGCCGAGCAGGGCCTAGAGGTGGGACGCGTGGATCATCTGCAGATCCGCCGCTACCTCGGTGAACTGTACGACCGCGGACTGGTCAAGGCTTCGGTAGCCAGGTCCTTAGCCGCGATCCGCTCATGGTTTCACTGGTTGGCCAGGGCCGGGTACGTTTCCAGTAACCCTGCTGCTCTGGTCGCCACTCCTAAGCTACCCAAGCACCTGCCGCGCGTACCCTCGATCGAGCAGATGAACCACCTGGTGGAGACGGTCTCTGCGGGAGAAGGTGCGGCGTGGCCGGAGCGTGATCGTATGATCTTCGAGCTGCTGTACGGGTGCGGCATTCGCAACGCGGAACTGGTCGGGCTGAATCTGAACGACGTGCACTGGGCGCGAGAAGTGATCCTGGTGCGGGGTAAAGGGCGGAAGCAGCGCTACGTCCCATTGGGAGACGCAGCGGCGGACGCAATTCGCGCTTATCTTCCCTCAAGGCAGGCAAAGCTTGCCGGTAAGACCTCTGAAGCTCTCCTGCTTAATTTGCAGATGAAGGGAACGGGGAGGCTAACGACCCGCAGCGTAGGGCGCATCGTAAAGCGAATTTCGTTGGCCAACGGCCTGCCGGCGGAAATTCATCCCCACACTCTGCGCCATGCGTTTGGCACCCACATGTTGGAAGAGGGAGCAGATCTGCGCGCCATCCAGGAACTCCTGGGCCACGAGCGTCTCTCGACCACGCAGCGCTACACACAGTTAACGGTGGGGCAAGTTACGCAGGTCTACGATCGAACCCATCCGCGCGCCAAGTAAACCCCAATGAAGATGAAAATGGTTCAGACTCAATTGTGATTGCTTGCTCCGCCTTACAGGGACGCGATTGCAGTTGCTTCATCCCGGTGCAAAGCGGCGTATTTAGTGATCCCCACCATGGTGAACACCTTCTGGAAATGGGGAGTGAGCCCAAACGCGGCAATCGTCTGATCCGCTTTGCTGGCTTCCATGAGCATCTGGATCACCAAAGCAATGCCACTCGAATTAATGTATTCCACTTTAGAAAAATCGATCAGAACAGGACGGCTTTTCGTCACGCCCTCATAAGTTCCCAGCACCGTATCTCGCGAAGTGCTGGAGATATCTCCCGTGAAGCGAAGAACGGTGACCGGCTTCCCGTTTGCGCCCACAACCTCATCCACTTTTGCTTTCGTCTCCGACTGCACTTTACTCACTCTCCTTGGCCAGCCTGATGACCAGTCGTACGTAACTCCCTTTGCCCGCGCTTCCTTTGACCCACTCCGCCTCATCCACCAGCGACTGGATCAGGAACATGCCCATACCGCGGGGGTCCTCCTCGCCGTGCATCTTGCGGTCAATGTCCGGTTTGGAAGGAGCCTTGGCAATACCGGATCCGTTGTCCATCACTTTCACCTCCAGCGCTTCATCGCTGGCGGAAAGGATCACGCCGACGCAGAGGTTACCATCCAGGCGATTTCCGTGCTCGATGGCGTTGATGCAGGCTTCAGCAAGAGCTGTCTTGAGGTCTTCAATACGATCGTCGGGGAAGCCCATGAGCTTGGCCACGCTGGCAGCCGTACCCATCGCGACCTTCTCGAACCCCAGCCGCGATGGCAGCTTTACTTCCACCGCCGTGCCCCTGGTTTCAACCATTTGCTCTTCCTTCGCTGGCATGCATTCGCACCAATGCGAGAGCCGTCATGTCGTCCTGCTGTGGCTCTCCCCTGGAGAATTCAGCCAATTGCTGCCACAGGACCTTGAGGATAGCAGTACAATCCTCAGACTTGCACTCCCGAAATGTCGCCAGCAGCCGTTCTGGACCGAATTCGTCATCGCCCTGAAACACCTCAGTGAGCCCATCGGTATAGAAAAGCAGGCGCGATCCAGGCTGGAAGGCAAGCGTTTCTGAGGTGTATTGCATCATCGGCACCAGCCCTATGGGCGTACCGCTCGCTTCGATCTGGTGCACCGTCTTAACCGCAGAAAGCAGGAACCCGGGATTGTGGCCGGCATTGACGACCTCCACGGTATGTTTCGTGGAGTCCAGTTTCAGGAAGATCGCGGTTACATAGCGTCGCCGGGCCTCCTGGCCTTCGCCGTAGTGTTGTTGGTTCATGCGCGCGGCCAGTTCGGCGAGCGGCAGCCCGGCTAGTGCCATGGCGCGGAACGCCGAGCGAAACGAAGTAGCGACGATGGCCGAGGCCAGGCCCTTGCCGGCCACATCCGCCACCACCATGATCTCCCCCCCACCCGGCAGATTGACAATGTCGACATAGTCGCCGCCCACCTCGTAACAGGTGCTGGAGCGTACGGCGACCGAGTAACCCGAAATCTCCGTCAGCTGCTGCGGCAGCAGGCTGTTTTGGATGGCGCGGGCGGCGTCCAGGTCCTGTTGCACCCGGGCCCATTCCACAGCGCGCTCGTGGTAGTGCGCATTCTCAACCGCCACTCCCGCCTGCAGCACCAGCCCTTCCAGGAAATCCTGCTCATAAATAGACAATGACCTGCCCGGCCCTGGATTCACCACCAGCTCGGCCAGTTGGTGTCCGTCTTTGCTTAGCAGGGCAAAACGAGCGCAGTCGTTGTGCGGCTCAGGCGGCATCTCGCCTACGGTCAGGGAAGGCTGCGTGACATGCGCGCCGGCCATCTCCAACTCCCGGACCACGATGCGCAGAACGCATTGCAAAACCTCTTCAGGCCGCACGGCCGCGTGCACCTGGCGGGAAATCTCCAGCAAAGCCTGCAGGCGGGCTACCTGTTGTTGCAAATCAATGACTTCGGCCTGGCTGTTATGGAAGGAAGAGGTCGACATCGGTGAGCCGCGCCTTTCTGCGGATTCTGCGCTGACGGATATACTACAAGAGGCAGAGAATCCCTTATTTTATGAACACAAAACTCGCGGTTCCCGTGCAATCCAAGTTTTCTGAAGAGGTAGCAGAGTGGCTTGAAGCCTTTGACGACGTGGTCGTGGACGAAGGTCCAGAACAGGGCGCCGAGCTGATTGCCGCCCTTCGCCACCGGGCGCGCGAGGCGGGCATCTCCACCCCTGGGGCTCTCACCACCCCCTACCTGAACACAATTCCCAAGCATGACGAAGTACCCTACCCTGGAGACCGCAAGATCGAGGAACGGCTCGAAGCCCTGATCCGCTGGAATGCGATGGCCATGGTGCATGGCCAGAATAAGAAGGATGCGGGTATCGGCGGCCATCTCTCCACCTACTCTTCGCTGGCCACCCTGCTGGAAGTGGGCTACGAGCATTTCTTCCACGCTACGTACGGCGATCAGCCGGGCGATTTTATCTACTTTCAAGGCCATGCTTCCCCTGGAGTCTATGCCCGCGCCTACCTGGAAGGCCGGTTTGATGACGAGCGGTTGCTGAACTTCCGCCACGAACTTCGGGGAAAACCTGGGCTCTCGTCCTATCCTCACCCTTGGCTGATGCCCGATTTCTGGCGCTTTCCCACCGTCTCGATGGGCATAGGCCCGCTGAATGCCATCTACCAGGCGCGCTTTATGCGCTATCTCGAGAACCGCAACCTGATCCAGAAGACCGAACGCAAGATCTGGGCATTTGTCGGCGATGGCGAGACCGACGAGGTAGATACCCTCGGCGCACTCTCCGTTGGTTCCCGGGAAAAGCTCGACAACCTGATCTTTGTCGTCAATTGCAACCTGCAGAGGCTGGACGGCCCGGTGCGTGGCAACAAGCGCATTATCGATGAGCTCGAAGGCGTCTTCCGCGGAGCAGGCTGGCATGTCATCAAAGTGGTCTGGGGTAGCGATTGGGATGAACTATTCGAGCGTGACTCATCCGGCTTGCTGCTCAAGCGCATGGAAGAGTGTGTCGACGGCGACTATCAGTCGTTCAAGGCCAAGGGCGGGGCATACCTGCGCCAGGAATTCTTCGGCAAGTATCCCGAGCTGCTGGAACTGGTGCGCGACAAGACTGATGAGCAGTTGGAGAATCTGCATCGCGGCGGCCATGATCGTTGCAAAATCTTCAATGCCTACCGCCGGGCCGTCAACCACCACGGCTCGCCAACGGTCATCCTGGCCAAGACCGTCAAGGGGTATGGCTTGGGCGCGAACCAAGCCCGCAACGCCTCGCATCAGGAGAAGAAGCTGACTGACAGCGGTCTGGCGCAGTTCGTGAAGCGCTTCAAGATTCCCGTTCCGGAGCAGCAGGCTAAGTTAGGTAAGCCCTATCGGCCGACGCCGGACAGCCCGGAAATTGTCTATCTGCAGGAGCGCCGCCGTGCCCTGGGTGGCTATCTGCCCTGCCGCGATACGCCGAAACTCGAGTTCAAGGCTCCCCCGTTGAAGGAGTTCAGCGAGTGGACTGCCGGTTCCAAGGGAAGAGCCGTTTCTACCACCATGGGGTTTGTCAGCATTCTTCGTCATCTGCTGAAAGATCCAAATGTGGGCAAGCTGATCGTGCCCATCGTTCCTGACGAGGCCCGCACCTTCGGCCTTGAGTCAGCCATTCGCCAGGTGGCCATTTATGCCAGCGAAGGGCAGAAATACACGCCGCATGATAGCGACATCCTGCTGTATTACCGCGAAGAACAGGATGGCCAGATCCTGGAGGAGGGCATTACCGAAGCGGGTGCGATGGCCTCTTTTACCGCTGCCGGCACTGCCTACTCCAATTACCGCCTGCCCTCGATCCCCTTTTACATGTATTACTCGATGTTCGGCTTCCAGCGGGTAGGCGACATGATCTGGGCCTTCGCCGATTCGCGCGGCAAGGGTTTTCTGATGGGCGGAACCGCGGGACGGACCACCATGCTGGGAGAAGGGCTGCAGCATCAGGACGGCCACAGTCATGTGTTAGCCAGCACCGTTCCCACCTGCCTTAGCTACGACCCCGCCTATGTGTATGAGCTGGCGGTGATCGTGCAGGACGGCATTCGCCGCATGTACCAGGAAAACGAGCCGATCTTCTACTACATCACCATGTACAACGAAGACTACGCCATGCCGGCCATGCCGGAAGGGGCTCGCGAAGGCATTGTCCGCGGCATTTATCCCTTCCAGGCCGCGCCTGGCGGCAAGGCCATCGCGCAGCTCTTCGGTAGTGGACCCATTCTTAACGAAGCGGTCCGGGCACAAGGGATCCTGGCAGAAAAGTATGGCGTGCAGACAGATGTCTGGAGCGTTACCAGCTACAACGAATTACGTCGTGAGGCGCTGGGAGTAGAACGCTGGAATCGCCTGCATCCAACCCAGCCGGAAAAGGTTCCCTACATCCTCGAAAAGCTCCGCGAAACGGAGGGTCCGATTATCGCGGCCAGCGATTACATGAAGGTCGTGCCCGATCAACTTTCGCCCTGGCTTTCGAGCCGCCTGGTTTCGCTCGGCACCGACGGCTTTGGCCGTAGCGACAACCGTGAGTATCTCCGCCGCCACTTCGAGGTGAACGCGGAATCCATTGTGGCTGCGACGCTTTCCAGGCTGGCCCGCGAAGGAAAATTCGACCAGGAGCGAGCCCAACAGGCATTCACGGAATTAGGGTTGGAGACCGAGTCTACCGATCCGGCTTACCTATAATTAGCGAGGCCGGTTTCCAGCCGCTGCCCGGGAAGGGGGGCTGCACTCTGCGTCCCCACCGCAGCCACATCAACAGGGCAAAAATCGCTGTCAATGGAAGTACCAGCAGGCTTCCTTCGGGGCCAGTTGCGCCGCCACTCCATAGCCGTGGGCCGATTGGGTGCGTGCCCAACAAGTGTCCCTGCACTGCTAGGCCGCTATCCAACGTGCCATAGAAGTAGGATTGCCCCCAATCCCAGCCGGCGTGAAATCCCACCGCCCACCAAAGCGAGCCCGTGTACCAGAGGCTGAGGCAGGTGACCAAACCGATCGCTGCTGCGCTCAATAACCCTACATGCGTTTCTCCTGGGTTGGTGCCGTGCGAGAGTCCAAACAGGAGCGAAAGCAGTAACGCGCTCCACCAGAATCCGATGCCGCGGGTCAACGTGAACTGCAGGTAGCCACGCAAAGTTGATTCCTCGAAGATGGCGGTCAGTAGAAATACAAGACCCCAGCCAAGAGCGTATTTCAAGATAGCGCTGCCATGCAGCAACTGGCCGTCAAAGACTAAGAGCCTGGCCTTCCATAAAACGAGTAAGAATCCGGAAAGCGCAACAAAACCCAAAACCAGGCCAGATAAGAAGCGAACCGCCCTCGCCGAACCCTGATATCCGTAAGCCAGCAGCGGACGGCGCTCGACCGAGGCCATGATCCAGATTGCAAGAACGGCAGGCAGGCACTGCGTGATCTCGATAATCAGCCCCAGCCGTACGGAAAGCACCTTTATATGGCGGACTTGGAGAAGGTCCGATCGAAAGACCCAGCCCATGACAACGATGAACACAAAATAAAGCAGGACGAAAAGCAGCACTCCCCATCCCGCCCGAAGACCGTCAGGGCCGACGAAAACCCAATGCATACGGTGCTTCGGCGGTTCTGCAATCACCGGCGAAAGCTCGTCCAAAATGCTCTCCCTACTCACAAGAGATGATTTGAGGTTGGCCCAAAACGCACCTTTGGGCTCTATCCCCTCGACCTATCGACGGGTGCCCCATCCTTCGCGTTTTTGCGAAGGGTGGGATACCACTGCTCTGCTCCCGAGACCCTTCCCCGTAGATTCTGTTTATCCCACCCTTCGCAAAGGGCGCGAAGGATGGGGCACCCGATCGTTGTCCGCTGGGAGGGAAATCCCAAGCCCGTGTCCTAGTGTCGTCAGTCAGAGCCCGAGTGAGCAACCGCAGCATGCTGGCTGAGCCATTGCTCCGCGTGCTGCGTCTCGGGCAAACCAGGGTCAGCAGTCTTCCACGCTTTGAGGAACTGTTGATATGCAACCGTAGTTGCGTCAAGCTCGCCTGCCTTCTCCGTTGCCTGGGCGATCCCATAAAGCGCGAACCCGGAATTCGGGCGCTGTTCCAGAGCCTGTTGGAAGGCAGCCTTGGCATCCTTCCATTTGCCGGCGGTCATCATCGCCGCTGCTTCGCTTTCCTCGACCGGTCGGATATAGAAGGGCGGCTCATGGTAGCCCAGCTCTTTCTCTTCCCGCCGCGCCGTGGAAAACAGCTTATCTGCCTCCCCGGTATTGCCTTGGGTTGCCAGCATGGAGGCGCGGAGTTCGAGCGACATGATAGACAACATTTTAACCAGCGGTTCGGCCAGCGGATCGGGGGACATACTGTGGTTTCCGGTGATAGGCCCCGCCTTTTTCTCCTTCGCTTCCTGCTCTCGGACCTCCTGCGTCATCCGCCACAGGCTGGAATCAAGCAACACCGAGTGTCTCTCGGCCACATCGGGCTCATGTGCTTCTACGGACTGCATTCCCAGCGCAAACTGAGAAAGCCCACCGGCCAGGAATTCCATGTGCGGCATATCCTGAGAGAGCTTCGCAGCATTGACTAGCTGAACCACGCGTCCCCAGTCCGAGACGCGCAGAGCCACCGGCAGTCCGGGATTCAGACGAGCAATGGCATCGCGAGGAGACCAGGGGTAAAGCGTGTTCTCCAAATGGCCGCGGGCTTTGCCAAGGGTCGAGGAAACTTGCTGCGCGTCCTGCAACCTGCCCGCTTCTAAAAGATTGGCAACGGAATACATCAGGTTATGGATGTAGTTCCAGTCGTTGTCGACGGAAACCTTCTGTGCCCGCATGTACTCTTCGTCGGCCCTGGTGGAAGCATCGAATGCGCCCTGCGCGTGTGCGTAATCCCCGGTGCGGTAAAAGATGTGCCCCGGCATGTGGACCATATGTCCCGATGCAGGTGCAAGTGAACCCAGGATTTCCGCGCTGTGCAAAGCCAGCTCAGGGTGCGGACCGGCCTCAACGGCGTGGATCCAGAGATGGTTCGCCGCCGAGTTTTGCGGTTCCTCCTTCAGCACACCCTCAAGCAGCTCCAACTGTTCCTTCTTACCTTTACGCGGCACGCCCGCTTCGTCATAGCCGTCGTTGACAGCGTCGGCCAGAGCGATGCGTGCGTTGGTGTCGTTCTTGTTCTTTTTCACCAGGGTACGCAGAATCTCGATTTCGCGATCGAATTTTGCCTCTCCGGAGCCCGCCTGACGGATGGCAGCTTGGTGTGCTTCGGCCGCCTGGATGTAGAGCTTCTCGCGTCCACTCGCATGGGATTCCAGGGCGACTGCTTTGGCCAGCGAAGCATCGGCGTAAGTCTTTGTTACGCTGTGGTTGAAGATTTCCGCCTGGTAAAGCCCCCAATAACACATGGCACAGTTGCCGTCGGCGCGGATGGATTGCTCAAAGGCACGATCGGCCTCGTAGTCCCAAAAGTCATAAAGCAGGTTGTACCCCTGTTCGAACCACTTCTGAGCCTCCGCATTGGCGGAAATCGGAAACTGCACATTGCCAACGCCTTCAATATGTTGCGGCGGGGGCAACTGCTCCGGGGGGACCGGATCTCCGCTGTCGCCCATGGCCATCTTCATCTGGCCCATGGCGGCGCCGGCTCCCATCAGAATCATCAGCAACACTAGACATCGTTTCTGCATAGGGTATCTTTCTGCACCAAAGACCCGGTGTGAACTAAACTAGAAGAGCAAAGGTACCCACCGGGGCAACAAAGGAATTATCCATTGATCGCAAGCACTTTAACCAAGATTTTCGGAACCAGCAACGAGCGTGTGATCAAGCGGTTACAGCCTATGGTCGAACAGACCGGGGTGCTTGAGCCGGCCATGAAGGCTCTGTCGGATGAGGAGTTGCGGGCCAAAACCCTGGAATTCCGGGCCCGGATCGCCGCCCGCCTCGACGGCATCGACGACCAGGAAGAACGGGTTGCAGAAGAAAAAGTGGTACTGAACGAGATTCTGCCCGAAGCCTTTGCTGTAGTGCGCGAGGCTGGCCGGCGGGTGTTGCAGATGCGGCACTTTGACGTGCAGCTGATCGGCGGCATGGTGCTCCACCAGGGCAAAATCGCCGAAATGAAGACCGGTGAAGGCAAGACCCTGGTCGCGACTCTGCCCTGTTATCTGAATGCGCTGGCAGGTCACGGCGTGCACGTGGTCACGGTGAACGACTACCTGGCTAAACGCGACGCCGAGTGGATGGGCAAGATCTATGAGTTCCTGGGCTCTGACCGTAGGAGTGATCGTTCATGATCTGGATGACTGGCAGCGTCGCGCCGCCTACGGGTCAGACATCACCTACGGCACCAACAATGAGTTTGGTTTCGACTACCTACGCGACAACATGAAATTCGATAATGCCGACTGCGTGCAGCGCGGGCATTATTTCGCGATTGTCGACGAGGTTGACTCGATTCTCATCGACGAAGCCCGCACTCCGTTGATCATCAGCGGCCCCACCGACCAGACCACCGATAAGTACGCGCGCGTGAACCGGATTCTTCCCTCCCTCGAGCAGGGTGAAGAGATCGAGCGCGGAGAAGAAAAAATCCTCACCGGCGATTACGTAGTCGATGAGAAACACAAGACCATCAGCGTGACCGATGAGGGCTGGGAAAAGATCGAGCAGTTGCTGGGCATCGGCAACATCGCTGATCCGGAGAACTGGGATCTGAAGCACCACGTCGAAGTGGCCATCAAAGCTCATTCGCTCTATCGGCGCGATGTGCAATACGTGGTCAAGGATGGCGAAGTCATCATCGTCGACGAGTTCACTGGCCGGCTCATGCCCGGCCGCCGTTGGAGCGACGGATTACATCAGGCAATTGAGGCTAAGGAAGCGGTGAACATTCGCCGCGAAGACCAGACCTTGGCGACCATCACTTTCCAGAACTACTTCCGCCTCTACAAAAAGCTATCTGGCATGACCGGTACGGCGGAAACCGAAGCCACCGAATTCGAGAACATCTACAAGCTCGAGATTGTGGTGATCCCAACCAACATGCCAATGCGCCGCCTGGAAAATCCAGACGTCGTGTTTCGCACTGCTAAGGAAAAGTACCTCGCAGTGGCCGACGAGATTGCGCGTCTCCACGAGCTGAAACAGCCAGTACTGGTCGGTACCACTTCGATCGAGAAGTCGGAGCTGCTTTCTTCGATCCTGCAGCGCAAGGGCGTAAAGCACGTGGTGCTTAACGCGAAATTCCACGAGCGTGAGGCTGAGATTGTGGCCCAGGCCGGACGGCTGGGCATGGTCACCATTGCCACCAATATGGCTGGCCGAGGTACAGACATTGTGCTCGGCGGCAATGCCGAGTTCGCAGCCAAGCAGGAGTTGTTAAAGAAAGGTCTTGCGCAAACGGTCAACACCGCCCAGGGAGCCATCAATCCCATGGCTGGTCCTGGAATGGTGCGCTTCTATTACCAGGGTCAAGAATTTGAAACCAACCAGGAGACCTGGGACAAGACGATTGCGCAGTACGCCGCTTCCGCCGACAAGGAACATGACGAAGTGATTGCTGCCGGTGGCCTGCATATCGTGGGCACGGAGAGGCATGAGTCGCGGCGCATTGACAACCAGCTGCGTGGCCGTGCCGGCCGCCAGGGTGATCCCGGCGCCTCGCGTTTTTATCTGTCGCTCGAAGACGACCTGATGCGCATCTTCGCCAAGGAGTGGGTCTCGAACCTGCTGCAACGGCTGGGCATGGAAGAAGGGGTGCCGATCGAGTCGCGCATGATCAGCAGCCGCATCGAGGCAGCGCAAAAGGCGGTCGAAGGACAGAACTTCGAAGCCCGCAAGCACTTGCTTGAATATGACGACGTAATGAACAAGCAGCGCACCGCGGTTTACGGGCTACGCGGCCAGTTGCTCGAAGGGCTCGATCAGAAGGAGCTGATCCTTGAGGATTACGTCGCCAATCTTCTGAGCGCGATCATGGACACGCATGCACCGGAAGCGATGCATCCCGACCAGTGGGATGTGAACGGACTAAAAGGTCTGCTGGCGGGGCAGTTTGGCATCGATCTGGAGAAGGAAGGCATCAACATCGACGCCCTGGACCGGCACGAGCTGGGCGAGGCGATCTTTGAGCGGCTTAAAGAAAAGTACGAGATTAAGGAAGCTATTCTAGGGAGCCAGACGATGCGCCTGCATGAGCGCATGGTCATGCTCAGCGTGCTGGATGGTTTATGGAAAGACCATTTGCTGAGCATGGACCACCTCAAAGAGGGCATCGGTCTGCGCGGCTATGGCCAGCAGGATCCGCTGGTGGCCTACAAGAAAGAGTCCTTCGACATGTTCGAAGCCATGATGGGACGCTTTCAGGAGGACACGGTTCGTTTCCTGTTCCTGATGCAGATTGTCGGACCCGATGGGCAGCCGGTTACAGAATTGCCTCGTCGCCAGGCGCCTGAAATCACCAGCGAATCCGTTCCGGAGCCGGCCCGCGCGCTGCCCCAGGGCGTTCCCCAGAGCACTCCAGCGACGGTTGCCGGCAACGGCGCCCATGCGGCTCCGGCTGCGCCGCCATCGCGGCCGATACCCGTGCCCACCCGGGCCCCGTCGACCACCATTGATGCCCTGGAGCAGGAATTTCAGCGCAAGAAGAAGCGCGAACTCGAGCAGGCGCGCATGAGCGGAGCCAACGGCAGTTCCGATGCGCCCGCACAACGCAGGGCGGGCGAGAAAGTAGGCCGCAACGACCTATGCCCTTGCGGCTCGGGCAAGAAATACAAGAAGTGTCACGGAGCTGCGGAAGGTTAGCGCTGAACCAGGAGGTAAGCAGGGACCTGCGGTTCCCTTTCCCTGTAACCGCTTGCTCTCAGCGAAAGCTTTCCGGGATCTCCTCGAACGTAAAGTTCGCAGCCTTGGAACCGGTCTGATCCCTCCAAAGCTCGAAAATGCGACCGTAACTGAGCGTGATGAACTCGCTCTGGCTGATTCCCAATTTTTGCGCTGTCTCATCGATCCACTCACTGGGACCTTCGAGCTCGGCATACACGCCCAGCGGAGTTTCATCGATGACACAATGGCCCTGCCGGTCCGCCCATTCCGTGCGCCATTTTTCGTACACAAACACAGGGGCAAAGCCCAGGGCTTCGAAAACCTTCCCTAACACCGGACCATCCTGAACCTCCGTCTCGGTTTCGACTCGATTCTTGTGCGGCCCCTCTTCCGTTAAACCGCTGGGGACACTCTTATGGGTGACCACCCACTTCTCCCCATACTGCCGAATGCGCAAAATCTGTCGTGAGTTGCGCAGCTCACGATTGGGCTTGTCGTACAGCGTGTTGCGCTCCAGGGTGCGGGCGGTGATGCGCGTAAACCCAAGTGCCGCCAGCTTCTGCTCCAGCGCCGCGCGGTCTGCTACGCGTATCTTGACTTCTGTCTCCATGGCCTGCATAGGCCGGAGTCTATACCAGCCGACACGCCATGGGAAAATGACACAGGTAAAGAGTGACTGGAAAAAAGACACTTCGGTTGGCTGTCGATCCCAAGTCCATCGATTCGCCGGCATCGACGGCCTCATTGCAACAAGCGGCAGAACTGCTGCGGAGCGGGGGCACGGTAGCATTCCCGACCGAAACGGTTTATGGACTTGGCGCAAATGCTCTCGACCCGCGAGCGGTGGCATCAATTTTCGCCGCCAAGCAACGTCCGGCCTGGGATCCTCTGATTGTCCATGTCGTCGATCAGGAGCAGCTTTCCATGGTGGCTGCCGACATTCCACCTAATGGCCGCGTGTTGATGGAAGCATACTGGCCCGGGCCACTCACTTTATTGCTGCCCAGGAGCCCACAGGTGCCGGCAATCGTGACCGCGGGTCGTAATCGCGTCGGAGTGAGGATGCCACGCCACCCAGTAGCCCAAAGATTGATCGCGTTGGCGCGAGTGCCGGTCGCGGCGCCCAGCGCAAACTCCTTCGGCAGAACTAGCCCCACCCGGGCAGAATTCGTTCTTCAGGACCTCGAGGGGCGCATCGATGCCGTCATCGATTCCGGAGACACAACGCTGGGTCTTGAATCAACCGTGGTGGATGTCTGTGCCGATCCGCCCATTCTTTACCGTCCCGGCATGGTGACATTCAAGCAGCTCCATGCACTATGCCCTTCGCTTGATTGTGTATCGTGAATCGCAGCACGGCGTGTCTGCCGCACCACCCTCACCGGGCGTTGGGATGAAACACTATTCCCCACGTGCGCGGCTCATTCTTTCCGATAGCGCAGACCCAGGAACGTTGTTAAGTTTGGCCGGACAACTGCACGCCGAAGGCGAGACGGTAGGCATCATGTGGCCGCTTGCGCACCTCGAGGCCAATTCCTACCTCATCTATGAATGGAGTGAAATGAGCGACCCGCAGAAGCTTGCTCAGCGTCTTTTTGCCGGACTGCGGGAATTGGATGCTGCCGGGGCAACAGTAATTGTCTGCCCGCTCCCGGAAGAAGAAGGGCTCGGTATCGCTATACGCGACCGCCTGCTTAAGGCCGCCCGTTGACTCGTTCTGAGTCCGTCGCCTTATACATATATTTAATGCCCGCTTTGTAAATCAGCGTGCGCAGGCCGCCTTGCCGCACTTTGATCGAATGCCGGTCGTACCATTCGATGGTGCCTTCAATCCGCTCTCCATCTTCCAGCAGGAAGATCATCGGGGTTCGGCTCTGAATCTGTTTTTGAAAGTAGAACGCTTCTGCGTGCGAGCTCTCCGCGCGCGCCGCTGAAGAATCCCAACGGTGCTGATGCGTTAACACCGGGGAAATCCCGGAGAGCCGAGTGGGATAGCGGCTTGCACCGACTGGTAATAGGGGACGAATGAGCTTGCGCGGACCCGCGGGGCTTATGGAAGGCAAAGGAGATGCGCCTGCTTCATCGACTTTTGCCTTCGCCCTGCCCTGTCGCGCGACAAACTCGCGGCGTACCGGAATGGCGGAGGAATCGGACATCGTTTTATTGGATCTAGAGGCTTGGATGCAGCATGCGCCGTCTAGGTTTCGCAGTCAAAAATAGGCACAATATGTCGCTTGGTTACGTCGGTGACAGGCTGGCAGCAAAGGAATCGAGCGAAAGCGAGCGCAGCAGGTTACGGCGCATACCTTGTTCGACCTGGTCGAGCCCGCGCACGGCCCCATCGATCCAGGCCACATCAATCGTTTGCGAGATGCGTGTCAATTCGCTCTGCAAATCGATGTTGCGGATTAACTGGCCGGTTCCCGCATGCAACAGCAGCAGATCTTCAAGCAAGCTGGCGAAGGCGTGCAACAGCGCGCTGGTCTTCTGTTGTCCCTCGGCGCCTGCCCGATACGTTTCGGTCACCCGGAAGAGCGCTCCGTAGTCACTCTCATGCGTGGCATTGGAGAGGATGACCAGGGCGTCCTGGCGACTGGCCATGTAACCTTCGAGATCGAAACCCAGCGCCTGACCGATGCCCCCTTCCGCCAATCGTGCGACCAAGGCGCGCTGCTTTGGTTTCCAGTCTTTCCGTTGCTCTGCGAGCACCGCCTCGATCTCTTCCGGCGGCAAAGCGCCTAACCGAAAGATACTGGCGCGAGATCGAATGGTAGGCAGAAGCTCGCCCGGATTTTCCGCCAGCAGCAGAATGTGCGCGTACGCGGGTGGCTCCTCGAGAATCTTGAGCAGGGAATTGGCCGCCTCTTTCATGAAGGCGGTGCTGGTAAAGATGTACACCGCGCGCGGTGCATCGGACGGGAGGCGGTAGATATGTTGCACCACGTTGCGCACCTGGCCCAGTTTGATCAGCAACTGGGGAGGGTCTGGAGGAATGACCACCACATCGGGATGCGTCTGGATGAGGATTCGGGTATCTTTCTTGTCCACCTCGCGCATGTCGTCGCGCGCCGCGATGGCCTCATTCACTCGATCAGCCAGCGGCAAGGATTGAGCGATGCGGGTGCAGTTGCGGCACACTCCGCAGAAATCGGGTAGTCCATCGGTGACAGGGTGCTGGAGGCAGGCCATCGTCTGCGCCAGCATGATGGAAAGGGTATATTTGCCGGCGCCCCGCGGGCCGGCAAGTATGAGTGCCGGAGGCATGTGTTCCACGGCAATCGCCTCCCGCAGATGGCGGACGGTCGCCGCATTTCCCACAAACTGATGAAAGCTCACCAGTCGAGACTAGCAAATTCTTGAGGAACAAAACCGAACAGCGGCGTCCGGCCATGCGAGGGCCTCAGGCCCAGGTCTCGCTTTTGAGACCTGGGCTACCCACTCATTCAGCAAGCCCGACCGAAGCGGAGTGCATTCATACTGCCGCCAGACGTCCCCGTACTACTTGAACGATGCGCTGGTGGATTTCCTCAATGGAGCCATTGCTGTCGATCGCGACCACACGCGAAGGGTTACCAGCGGCAATCTCCTGGTATTTATCGAAGACTCGGCGGTAGAACACGGAGCTCTCTGTTTCAAACCGGTTCTCGTCGCTCCCCGTGGCTGCAACCGCGCGTTGGTTGCGACGGCGTGCGCGGGCTAGCGATTGATCGAAGTCCGGCAACAGCAGCAGCGTCAAGTCCGGTTCCAGACCGCCGCACAGGGCAGCGTGTAGATCGCGCACCACCTTGCTTCCGAGTTGCCGCCCGCCTCCCTGGTAGGCTTCGCTGGAATCGGTAAACCGATCGCACAGCACGATGTGCCCGGCCGCGAGCGCCGGCTCGATGACTTCTGCGATCGATTGTGCGCGATCAGAGAACATCAAACCGAGTTCGGTGAGCGAGGCAAGATTTTCGGTGCGGGAGTCGAGCAGCAGCGCGCGGATGCGATCCCCCACCCGCGTGCCGCCTGGCTGGCGCGTCGCGGTCACTGTCCAACCATTTGCTTCCAACCACTCTTTCAGTCGGCGAAGCTGAGTGGTTTTGCCGGACCCATCCAGGCCCTCAAACGTAACGAATAAGCCTCGTGGCATGCTACAAAACCTCAACCGGCGGGAGCCAGGTCTGCAATCTCGAGTTCCAAACCGCCGTACTCCGGATGCATATTCTCCCGCAATTTGTACGCCAGATGGATGACGGAACCTTGCTCCAGGCCCAGTGCTTGCACCCGTGGCGCCCAATCCCATCCCAGAGCCGACCAACCCGCGCCGCGTGTACCCTGCGCCAGTTGCAGGCATACATGACGCTCCTTGATGGGCCGAACCGGAGCAGTGAGCCGGACATTGTATGCGGCAAAAATCGGCTCCTCATTGCCTATTCCCAGCGGCTCCAGGCGCCGCAGCCAGCTATACAACGCCGGAGTGATTTGATCCAGGGGCAAGACTGCATGACAGCGCAGACTGGGCGCTGCTTCTTCCACATGCATCGCGGCCCAGGCTTCGAGGTGGCTTTTGAGTTCCTGGAGCCGCACCGCAGGCAGGCAGAAACCAACCGCGTGCGCATGGCCCCCGAAGCGGGTGAAGAGCTCTTTGCAGCCTTCGATTGCGTGCAGAAGATGAAAGCCGGGAACCGAGCGGCCGGAACCGTACGCATCCTCCCCTTCAAGGGCAACGACAATCGCCGGACGCTGGGTGCGGTCGACTACCCGTGAGGCAAGTATGCCGATGATGCCGCGGTGCCAGCCCGCCCCTTCGATCACGATGCAGCGGCTCATCTCAAAGGCACTGTCTTCCCGCAGACGGCGGTCGATTTGTTCAAGAATGTCCGCTTCGGCCTGCTGCCGCTCGCCGTTCAGACGATCGAGCTTGGCAGCTAATTCTCCTGCTCTGACCGCATCCCGGGTGGTGAATAGCTCCACCACATCCGAAGCCACATCCATGCGGCCGGCAGCGTTGATCCGCGGCGCCAGGCGGAAGGAGAGGTCAGTCACGGTCAGCGGTCGTTGCGAAGGATCAAGCTTGGCTACCTGCATCAACGAACGCAGGCCGGCACTGACCGGCCGTCGCAATTGTTCCAGCCCCAGGCTGGCGAAAACCCGGTTTTCCCCCAGTAGCGGAACCGCATCAGCCACGGTCGCGATGGCCAGCATCTTCAGGAAGGAGGGCAGAATCTTGGTCCGCGCTCGCTCCACGTCCCAGGCCTCCAGCAATGCCTGCGCAAGCTTGAAGGCCACCCCGGCACCGCAAAGGTGCTTGCAAGCATAGCCGCAGCCAGGCTGGTTGGGGTTGAGAATCACCAACGCGTTCGGCATACCGGTATGCGGCAGATGGTGATCCGTGACGATGAGATCGAGTCCCAGGCGGGCGGCGGCTTCGGCAGCAGCAAAATCGCGGATCCCGGTATCCACGCTGATGACCAGGCGAATGCCTTGTCCCGCTGCGGCTTCCAGCACTTCCGCCTGCATGCCGTAGCCCTCGCGCAAACGGTGCGGCGCATGAAAATCCGCTTTGCCGCCCAGCATCTCGATGGCCGTCTTGAGCAGCACAATGGCGGTCGTGCCATCCACGTCATAGTCGCCGTAGATGAGGATAGGCTCCAGGCCCGCGATGGCCGCTTGCACTCGCGTTACCGCCGCGGACATCCCCTGCATCGCGTAGGGATCGAGCAACTGCTCCATGCGCGGATGAAGAAAAATCTCAGCTTCGGCCGCGCTCTGCACCCCGACGCTCCGCAAGCAACTCGGCCACGATGAGAGGGAGACCGGCGCTTTGCGCCAGGATAGAAGCCGCGGCGGAGTTCGCCGGGGGCAGTATCCATTGCTTGCGAGAAGCAGCCCGGGGGCTTACCGCGGAGGAACCGGCAGCGTTCACCCTTCTTCTTCGTCCTCATCGTCTTCGAAAACCACGTCTCCGAAGTCTTCTACGAATTCCAGGAGCTGCTGGTAGCGTTCGTACCATTGCGTGGCGTTCTCGTGCACGAAGACGATGCCCTGGTGGGCAAAACCGAGCTGGATATAGCCGATCTTGCCAACGTAGTTGACCAGGTATTGTGCCTCATGGACTTCAGCTGCTGCCTCGTCGGGAAAATTATCGTCGCGAATCTGCTCCAGCAGCATAGCGATGTCTTCTTTCTCCAGCTTGACTTCGCTCATGGTGACAAAGGGTGCGCCGGCGCTCTTGGCCATTTCCACGAAGTCTTTCCAACTGTCGAGGATTGTCGTCATCCTCCCACAGGACGGTTGGCAGGTCTTCGGTAATAAATCCGGGCAGGCGGCGCATGGAATGGCCTTCAATGAAGGCCACCATGTCGTCTTTCAGAGAGATCAAATCGTCGGGGTGCATATGGAAGCCTCTATTGTCGCAGATGCCGGCCACGAGGGTGAGACGGGGGTGGGTGGGCGCCCGGCGAAGTGTGTCAAATATGCTATAGTCCGATTCAGATCACATGATTTTTTCGCGGGAGTACGTGAATTATCTGGCACGCCAAACGGTCAACCAACTGATCGAAGCCAAGATGATCCGGGCGGGGAAAGTTGCTGTTGTCGCGGAACGGGTGAACGCGGCCATTCTGGAAGAATTGTCGCTCGAGGACCGCATCAACGAAGAAGTGCGCGTCATTCTCGACGCCTACCAGGAAGACATGCGCCGCACCGGCGCCAGCTACGCGGAAATGTTCAAGAAGGTCAAGCAGGAGCTGGCCAAGAAATACAAGGCGGTTTTGTGAGACTTTCGCGAGACAAACTCAACAAATTGGCGCATGTGGTGGCCGACACCCTGGCCGAAACAGATGAATGCGAGTTTCTCGATGACCGGAACACCATCCGTCAGGAGGCGCGTAAGGCGCTCGAGAAGGTACTGACGGAAGAGATGAAGATCGACGCGGCGGCCCGCCAGAAGATCGCCTCACAACGCAAGATCATCGTGGAGGGAAGCCAGGAGTGGGACATCCTTTATCGCAAGTATTACAACGATGAGGTCAGGAAGTTAGGGCTCTAAGCGATCTGGCGGTAGGCGCCATTCCCCTCTGCTTTGATATACTATGAGTCCTGCCTCGATCGATCGTGGCGTCATGGTGTAATTGGTTAACACGCCGCCCTCTCAAGGCGGAGAGTTCGGGTTCGATCCCCGATGACGCTACCAAGCAAATCCATTAAAATCAGACAGATGCAGCTAGGTTAAAGCAAATCTACCTGGGACACTTCTCACAAAAATCTCACGATATTTACTGTAACAGTGGTAACTACATTCCTTCGGTTGGCGCATCGTTGTGTGCGGACGAACGACCCCATGACGAAACAGGAACACAACCTGATGATCGACAGTGGGGGGTCCTCATATTTCAAGGGACACGATCTTATCTCAATAAAACCCTGGGATCTCCCTTGCTCAAAGGAGCCTGGCTCCTCCTTGACTTCGTGGTTGAGTGCGTTCGTGAATTCGCTTGGTGGCGGGAGATCCCAGCGTGCTTGTTCGCTACCGGATAAGCGAACTTGACGGTGTTATTGTCTGGGCCTCCACAGTCTCGGCCCACCGCTGGTGGATCTGCCATTGGTCAAGGATGAGGTACAGGCACTGCACTGCTCTTTGATCGACGAGTTGCACGGTTTAGCACGAGTCGAGGTTGGCCCTGACGAGAAATGGGCACGACTGGGCTGAGGGTTGTAGAGATATCCATAGAACTTGTCGATAAGAACCTCAGTGAATGGTGCTTGCAATGAGAAATCATTCGAAATCTAGCTACTTTCCTCTATTACTCGCTGGATGCATGTTTCTTCCCAGATTCGCCGCTGGCGAGAGAGACGCCACGCGCCTGCCCAATGCGGTCGAGGAGTGCGAAACAATTGATTTGACGACTAGCTGCTCCACCTGGCAGTTGATGGGGAATGCTTTCGATGCTCGTTGGCGAGACGGCAGCATCGGACACCTGAAAATGGAACAAAGTCTAGGCCAGGTTGTGTTTGAACGTGAAGACGATTCGGGGACTTCGGCAGGCATGACCGTTACCTACTACGGAGCATTGCATTCGGATCGAGTCACGGACGGCACTTTCGTGCAATGGAGGGCGGGAAAAACGAAGCGGGGGGTGTGGACAGCCACGTTTGTCTATTCCCGTTTTGCAGGAAGTTGTTCAGGCTGCTCCGGTCGCTGATTGGGAACCGCTGTGGGTTCGGAAGACGATCCAGGATTCAGAGCAGGCCATCCGTCAGAAAATGTGGTGACGCCATGGTGACGATAAAACAGATAAACTCATCCAAACTGGACCAAAAGAGGACTAGCGCTAATTGACTGAAAAGGCAAGGAAAGAGCGGCGCAGTCGACGGGGGCAGCTACTTGCTGTGAAGGATCATGTACTTGACGGGCTGCCACGGTTACAAATAGCAAGAGGCAAACCGCCAGCGGCCGTTAGGTTCCGGCCGAGTCGTTGCACCAGCGCAGCTGGAATGACCCAGCGGAAGGACCTGATCGACGGCGCCGAGCAGGATCGCTTCGCGTGGCATGCCGAAAACGACGCAAGTCGCCTCATCCTGGGCGATGGTAAAGGCCTGCGCCGCTCTCATCTCCAGCATGCCTTTCGCCCCGTCCGCGCCCATTCCCGTCAGCAGCACGCCAACCGCGTTCTTTCCCAACTGCTTGGCACAGGAGGAAAACAGCACGTCCACCGAAGGTGGATGACGGTTGACTCGCTCGCCCCGATAGACCCGCACTGCGTATTCCATGGCGTGGCGAACCACTTCCATCTGGTGGCCTCCGGGCGCCAGCAAGGCGTGCCCGGGGAGGATGCGATCGCCGTCCTTGGCCTCCTGGACACGAATTCGGCAGAGCGAGTTTAAGCGCTCCGAAAATGGCCGGGTGAACGCCTCCGGCATATGCTGCACCATGACGAGGCCAGGAAAGTCGGCGGGCAACGGGCTCAGCAAATCCTTGAGCGCCTCGGTGCCACCCGTGGAAGAGCCGATGGCAACAACCTTGTGGGTGGCCGAGAAGTGGCAGCCAGCGGCCAGTTCGACCGGTCCCGTCACTGGCGTGGTCACTCCTCGTACCTTGACCCTGGCCGCAGCCTTGACCTTGGCGATGATTTCGCTGGTCTGCTCGATGGTGCCGTTGGACTCATCGAGTTTTGGCTTGGATACGTAATCGACCGCTCCCAGGCTCAGCGCTCGCAAGGTGGTTTCCGCACCCCGTTCGGTGAGCGAGGAAATCATGACCACCGGCATGGGGTGGCCGCGCATCAGCCTCTCGAGAAATGTCAGGCCGTCCATCCGCGGCATCTCAATTATCCAGAGTCAGCACATCCGGGCTCAGGGCCTTGATTTTCTCCCGGGCGATGAAGGGATCGCCAGCGGTTCCGATGACCTCCAGCTCCGGGTCCGAGCTGAGTATTTCCGTCAGCAACTGCCGCATCAGTGACGAGTCATCGACGATGAGCACCTTATATGGCATCCGCACAACCTCGAGTCGTCTTCAGAAATGGGTTACGTCCTGTTAGAACCGGCAATCCTCACGCACTCAGCCTTGGCGCTTCCCGTACTTGTTTGCCATCCGTGTTGCTATTGAACTCTCTGACCAGAACCATGAGGCCGGCCGATTGCTGGGAGAGCGACTGCGAAGTTTCGGCAAGCTTTTCGGTCTGAGTGGAGTTGGTCTGCGTCACCCGGTCTATTTGCGCCATCGCAATATTCACCTCTTCCACGCCGGTGCTCTGTTCCGCCGAAGCGGTCGCAATCTGGCCCACCATTTTGCCCATTTCCTTAACCGATTTAACGATGTCGGCCAGAGCGTGGCCGGAGCGATCGACGAGTTGCGTTCCGTTCTCCAGTTTGACCATCGAGTCCTGGATCAGACGCTTAATCTCCTTGGACGCTTCGCTGGTACGTTGTGCGAGACTGCGAACCTCGGCGGCCACCACGGCGAACCCACGGCCCTCTTCTCCGGCGCGCGCCGCTTCTACAGCAGCATTTACGGCCAGCAGATTGGTCTGGAACGCGATCTCGTTGATGGTAGAAATGATTTCGGAAATCTTCGCCGAAGCGGTGTTGATCTCGCCCATCGCAGTCGTCGTCTCGGAAACAACGAGCCCAGCCTGTTCGGCAGCCTGCTCACTGGACGATGCCATCCTTCTCGCTGCGCCGGCCATGTCCGCGCTCTGCCGTATAGTGGCAGTGATTTGTCCCAGGCTGGCGGCGGTCCGCTCCAGGCTCGACGCCTGGTCCACGGCACCGTCGGCGATCGCTCGCGAAGAAGTGGCCAATTCCCCTGACGCGTCGCTCATCCCTTCGATGCCTAGCTGGGCTTGGGCGATCATCGAGCGCATGGCGCCGAGATGTTCCTGCAACTCTGTTTGACTGGCTATCGCCTCCCACGTCTTCTTGTTCAACACCGCGGCGAGATAGCATAGAGCTGCCGACTCAACCACCACATAAGCCGCATGAACAAAAACCATGGGGAAGTTGGGCTCGGTGAAGACCCATACGCCATCGTGGCCTGCCTGCAGATAGTTAAACAACAGGTGGTGCACTGCAATGACTGCCGCCGCTCCGACGATGACTTGCCAATCCTGGTATATGAGCAAAAGGGCCAGCAGGACGAATATCCCAAAGTGCAGTTCGTCCAAGCCGTGGGACTGGTCGATGTTCAGAGCGCAAAAAATCATTACTGCGGCGCCAACCATCATCCTGGTGAATCGCGCACCCGGTGCATTCAGGATGAATAGGATCGGCAGCACGGCCACCGGGACTGCTACCACTAAGACCAGAGTCCATGTTCCATGCCAAGGCGCCAGGGTGATCGAAAATAGGACGAGCCAGCAAAGCACGGCTATGAAAAACCCATTCGCCATCGCGACATGATCAGGCACAGCTGCGCCTTCGATATCCATGTAAACCTCAGGGAAGCCGGGATTTGGCGCTCCGGCAATCTCCTTTAGTGTTATCGGCAGTCAGTCGAGTCCCAATTACCACGAGCTCGGATTCGAACCGAGTATTGTTCGCGTCTATGACGCAAATGCACTCGAGGGAACTTTAGAATAGAACTGTATCTTCATCGGTTGCTTTCGCAGCGTCACAGCGGTAAGCATCCTCGGCGCTCAGGATGGCGGGCAGCCGGGAGCCGTCGACGGAGTGGACAATTGTTTTGCCGGTATCCGTCCTGAAATGGACCTGCACCGCGTGAGTGCCGCCCAGCCGCTGGGCAACCAGAGCTATCCTCTCGGTGGCAAGAAAATCACGGACAAACGTAGCATTCAGTTCCCCGACCGTCGGTGATTGCAGGGCAGGGAGCACATTGGCTGCGCCAAATACTTTGGCCACCAGTCTTCGCCGGTCTCCACCCTGCTGCATGATCGCGTTGATCAGCAACTCCATCGCATTCACTCCGCAGCGCGCGAGGAGGTCGCCGTCGCATCTTCCCGGAAGCAGGATGTGATTCATTCCGCCAACACCCGTCACCGGGTCGCGAAGACACACCGCCACGCACGAACCCAGGAGGGTTTGCAACACCAACGGCGTTGCGCTGGCCACGATCTCCCCAATATAAATGCGCCTTCTCTGCTCCGCCGGCAGACCATGGTGGGGTAATGAAGAGGTTCGCGCCGGCCTCTTTGGCACGTGGGGGTTCTTCATTGCGGTGGGCGGCTGGCAGGGCCCGGTCCGCGGCCGGTTCGCAACCGATGGATGGTATGGCCTATCGCCTCTGCCGCGTCACTCAGCCACGGCACGTGTTCGGAGTGGCCCAGAATTAGATAGCCTTCAGGCTTGAGGTAGCGCAACATCTTATGTAAGAAAATCTCCTGCGTGTTTTGATTGAAGTAAATAAGTGCGTTGCGGAAGAAGATGGCGTCGAACAGGCCCTCCACGGCCCACTGGCTATCCATGAGGTTGATGCGTTGAAATTTGATCAGCCGGCCGAGGTCCTTTTTCACCCGCACCCGGCCGATCATGTCCTTCTTGCCTCGGAGAAAGTACTTGTTCTGGATGGCAGCCGGGATATCTCCTAAACATTCTTCGCCATAGATACCCTCGGCCGCCGTTGCCAGCACCGAAGTGTCGATATCGGAAGCAAGCACCTCGATCTGCCAACCGCCTGAGGAAGACACCGGTTGTATCGGACCGGAAGACAACGAAGCCGGCGCACGCCCTGGTTTCAATGCCTCCAGCAACGAGATGGCGATGGAATAGGGCTCTTCGCCGGAGGAGCACGCCGCACTCCATACGCGAATGCTCCGCGGACGACCCTGCAAGGCCTCGGCCTCAGCCTGTGGCACGAGCGTCTTGGCGAGAAAATCGAAGTGGTGCATCTCGCGAAAGAAGGAGGTCTTGTTGGTGGTCACGCAGTTGATCATCTCCGCCAGTTCCCGGCCTCCATCCTGAATCTTCCCGACGTATGCGGCATAGGCGGCAAAGTTCCTCATCCCGTGGTGACGAAGACGTTTGGAGAGGCGCGAGGCCAGCATCACCTGCTTGCCGTCCTTCAGCCAGATACCGGTCTCCCGATGGATCAACGCGCGAAGCCCTTTGAACTCGCGCATGTCCATTGCTACAACTGAGCCAACGAGTGGTGGCATGATAAACGCCTTTCGGTAGATAGTTGCCCCAAGGTCGAACTCCCGACCCATGTCATCGCTCTTGAAGCCCTCTTAGGACTGGACCGCTTCATTCATCGGCGGGACCGGGTGCCTTTTTCAATGCGGGAGGCGGATAGCGGGGCATTCAAAGGGACCTCTCGCGTTAGGTAAAGGCAATCCTGTAGCCAATCGCTACAAATTGCCCGGTCAGGTCCACGATCCGCCCCGGCTGGTTTTTGTATCAGCGCACGACTTTTAGTCGGGCCGTAAAGGATGATTGCTTGTTACTCGATGTGGGGCACGGTCAGTTCGATATCGCTGAGCAGCTTCTCCAGGTTGAGTGCGACCGCGAGATGCTCGCGGGTCTGAAAGACGCCGTCGATGAAACGCGTATCTACTGCCGACCCGAAATCCGGGGCGGCGCGCATCGCCTCCTGCGTGACCTGAAGGACGTCGGAGACAGCATCGACCAGCAGTCCAACCATTTTTTCTCCCACCATGGCGATCACGATCACGGTGAACTTGTTGTACTCAATGGGTGGCAGGCGAAACTTCATGCGCAGATCGACGACCGGCAACACCGTTCCGCGCAGATTCATCACTCCTCTCACATGCGCAGGGACATTGGGAATCGGCGTGACTGGTACATATCCGCGAATCTCCTGAATCTTGAGGAGCTCAAGCCCATACTCCTGCTCATCGAGGAGAAAAGTGAGGAACTGGCTGGCTGCTGGAGGCTGGTGCTTCACAATCGCTTTCATGAACATTTCCTTTCGCCATCCGGCTAATCGCCGGTATATAGAAAAGCCGCATTTCGCTGTACTCGACTGTGCAGCGCAGAACTGAAAATGCTCTAGAATTCTTCGAAGTTCGCATCATCAGATCTGGCCGCAGCGCCTCCCACTAGCACAGCCGCGGGGGTGAGGTGCTTTCGTCCGTTGGGAGCGGGCTTTGCCGTCTTACCTGCTGACGTGCCGGTCGCTGCAGGGCGACGGCTGGTGCCCTTCGCTTGGCGGGGTGCGGGCCGATTATTGCGGCTCCCGTTCGATGAGCGTCTATTTCCCAAAGCGAAGATACTGACCAACTCTTGCAGCCGCGCCGCCTGCGCGGAAAGGTTTTGCGCAGTAGAGGAAAGCTCCTCGGTCTGGGCGGAGTTGGATTGAGTCACATGGTCCATCTGCGTGATCGCAGTGTTTACCCGGTCGACCCCAGCGCTCTGCTCCGACGATGCGGCCGCAATCTCGCCCACAATGTCGGTCACCCGCTTCACCGAGCCGACAATGCCTTGCAACGTCTCCCCCGAGCGGTTAACCAGTTCGGAGCCTTTCTCCACCTTCTCTAACGAGTCCTGGATGAGACCCTTGATCTCTTTGGCCGCCTCGGCGCTGCGCTGCGCCAGGCTGCGTACTTCGGTGGCCACCACCGCGAAGCCGCGGCCCTCTTCGCCGGCACGCGCCGCCTCAACCGCGGCATTGACTGCCAGCAGGTTGGTTTGAAATGCGATTTCGTTGATGGTTGAGATAATGTCGGAGATCTTCGCCGAAGCGGTATTGATCTCAGCCATGGCGGCGATTGCGCTGGAAACGACTTCCTGGCCTTTCTCCGCGGACTCCCGGGAGCCCGTCGCCAGTTGGCTGGCCTGCTTGGCGTTGTCGGCGCTTTGCCGGACAGCGGTAGTGATCTGCTCCAGGCTGGCCGAGGTCTCTTCCAGGCTGGCCGCCTGCTGCTGCGCGCCGGTGGCGATTTGTTCCGCTGCCGCTGCCAGCTCCCGCGAAGACATGTTCGAGTGGGCGGCACTTTCGGCCACCTCCCGCAAAGTGGAGCGCAATTTTTCCAGAACCGCGTTCAATGCCTTGGCCATCTGCCCCACCTCATCGTTGCTATGCACGGCGAGCGATACGGTGAGATCGCCGCCAGCCACCAGCTCGAGCGCGGCCACCGCCTCGCCCAAAGGCACCGAGAAGCCGCGGGCGATGAAGATACTGATCGCGACTCCAAGCAGCAGCGAAATCGCCGCCGCCGAGAGCAACAGGAAACGAGCGGACTGGTACGACTGGTTATTGGCCCGGTACTTCTCCTCGCCGATTCTTTCCTTAATCTCGCTGGCGCGTTGTGAGGCTTCGCTCAACGGCAACCCCAGCTGGTTCAGCTTGACCAGCTGGACCTTTGCGCCAGCCTCGTCTTTGGCTTCGATCTGCTCATAAAGCTCGTGGTAGCCCTTTTCCCAGTCGGGCAGTACACCGCGAATCGTCGCCATAGCAGTTACACCCTCGCTCACGTAGAAGAGCTTTTCCGCTGCATCCAGGTTGCTATGGATGGTGGCGAAATCCGTGACCATGGTCGCTTTGTCCGCGGCGACGATTGCGGGGTTCGCGATGTTCAGAATTGCATCCCGGCCTTGGCGTCCCAGCGAGGTTCGCGCCAGGCCGATCTTGTCGACTCGGATCGCGCCCACCATGTCAGCAGAATAAAGGGTGCCAATGCGATCGTTTGCCTGGCTGAGGTTGCTAAGCGAGAGATAGCTGATGATTGCGATGAGGAAGATCAGAACGCCGAAGCTGAGCAACAGCCGGGGAGTTGCGTTGAGACTCTTAAACCAGTTCATGGGCGGACGTTTCTCTTTCCATTAGGGCGCGATGAGAGCTAGCCGGGCGGACAAGCCAGGCCCGCCGCGCCTGGTCTTCGTGCCCTGCTGTGCGACGGAAAACAGATTCAATTCGGAGAGCGCGGTTACGTCGATGATCGGCGCGACGCGTCCGTCGCCGAGGATGGTTGCGCCCATCAACCCTTCGACCTTGTGCAGATTTTTCTCCAGACTCTTGACGACCACCTGTTGCTGCCCAAGCAGCTCGTCGACCACCAGGCCGATCTTCCTGCGCCCCGCTTCGACCACCACCACCAGGCGTTCGTCCTCTACCGGTTCCCTGCCCCGATCGACGGTTTTATGCGCACCCGGATCGAGTCTCTCCAGCTGTACGCCGAGGAACCGGCATAGGCGCAGCACAGGAATCGACTCCTCGCGGATGACGACCACCTCGCCCTGTTCGGCGACGCGTACGATCTTGCCCTTGGCCGGTACCGCTTCTACCACCGCCAGCAGCGGCAGCACCAGGGTGCGATCGGCAACCCGCACCAGCAAACCCTCGAGGATTGCCAGGGTCAGCGGCAGCTCGATCGAGACCGTCGATCCACTGCCCAGTTCGCTGGTAAGCCCCACCGTACCGCTGAGCTGCTGCACATTGCGCTTGACTACATCCATCCCCACGCCGCGCCCGGAGAGATCGCTGACTTCTTCGCGCGTGGAAAATCCAGGCGCAAAGATCAGCATTCTGATCTGATCGTCGCTGAACTCGGCCTGCTCCTCGATCAAACCTCGCTCCACCGCTTTCGCTCGCACCCGGCCAGTGTCGATTCCGGCGCCATCGTCGCTGATCTCGATGACGATCTTTCCAGAGCGATGAAAGGCGCGCATATGGATCAGACCCTCCGCCGGCTTGTTGGCCGCCAGGCGCACCTCGGGGGATTCAATCCCATGGTCGGCGGCGTTGCGGATCAAGTGAGTCAACGGATCGCCGAGCAACTCGAGCATGCTCTTGTCGATCTCGGTTTCCTCGCCGTCAGTCTCCAGCCGGATTTGCTTGCCGGTGGATTGCGCGATGTCGTAGACCACGCGCGCATATCTCTGAAACAGCGTGCCCACCGGCATCATGCGGACGGCCATGACGCGTTCGTGCAACTCCCGCGTGCTGCGTTCCATGGCGCCTACCGCGTCGCGCAATTTGGGCAGACACGAGGGCTCGAATGTCTCCACCATTTGCGCCGTCATTACTTGGGCAATGACCAGCTCGCCGACCAGGTCGATCAGCCGGTCGACTTTCTCCGTTGCCACTCGGATAGAACTCGACTCGGCCGCAGCGGCGGGCTTTTTCTTCGCCCTCCGCTCCTCCACCTTTCTGCGCTCGACCGGCTCCGCTGGTTCCACCACTTTTTCCGCGACCGCGGGGGGAACGGCTTCCAGGGTGCACGGCTGCGCAGACGGCCGATGGAGCGCTAACCCGCTCTCCGGCTGCGGCTGCGGACCGACGATGCGGACTGTAACCTCGGCGAGATGCTCTACGAATTCGAAGACCTCGCGCAATTCTTCTTCAGCACACGAGGCGGCCAACTCGACCGTCCAGCTGAGATAACACTGGCTGGGGTCAAGCTGTTCCAAAAAGGGAAGATCCTCTGCGTGCAGTTGGCAAACGCTCACCGTCCCCAGAACCGCCAGATTGCGCAGCAGCATGATGGGATTGGTGCCACTCGAAAACAATTCCCGATGGGGGCGGAATTCAACCTGATAAAAATTCAGTTTCTGGCCCGGGGCGCGGCCGTCGTCCACGGGCGCTTCGGGAGATACTTTCCTCTTCCTCGCCGCCGACGCGATGTCCCCTTCCGAAGACGGCGCCTCGCGCGCGACCAAGCTCTCGATTTGCTCAACCAGCTCCGGGCCTCCATCAGGCATTCCCCCGTCCGCGCCGGGATCGAGCATGGCGCGCAGAATGTCAACGCATCGCAATAGCAGGCTGATGACTTCAGCCGTGGCCGGCATCTCGAGCGATCGCAAGCGGTCCAGGAGATTTTCCAATGCGTGGGTAAAGCGGACCAGGTTCGTCAGTCCAAACGAACCCGCTCCCCCTTTGATGGAATGCGCGGAGCGAAAGATGGCGTTTAAAGTTTCAACATCGTCCGGCGCAGAACGGAGAGCGAGCAGATCCGTTTCCATGGATTCCACATGTTCGGCGCTTTCCTGCACGAAGGTCTGGCGAAATTGGCTAAGGTCGATTTTCATGGTTATGGCGTTTTCACAAATGTGCTGTTTTGCGGTAGCCGGGTGCAGGCGTTCCTTCCACCCCGTCTCAAAGATCACGTACCGATGACCCCAGTTAATGGGCGGATCGGCTGCGTAGAGTGCGGCTGCATCGCTGACACCATTGCTGAATGCGCCTCAGGGCAACACCTTGGCCACCGTCTGCAGCAGCTTTTCCGGATCGAACGGTTTGACGATCCAGCCTGTGGCCCCGGCCGCCTTGCCTGCTTCCTTCTTTGCCGACAGGCCTTCCGTGGTCAGCATCAGGATCGGTTTGCTTTTCATGGCCGGCTGCTGACGCAGATTCTGAATCAGGGTAATGCCGTCCATGACCGGCATATTCAGGTCGGTGATGACCAGATCAACGGTCGCGCTTTTCAGCTTGTCCAGCGCATCCTGGCCGTGCTCCGCCTCAATCACGTCAAAGCCACCTTCGCGCAGCGTGAAGCCCACCATCTGCCGCATGGAGACCGAATCGTCGACAATCAGGACTTTTTTCAAACCTCAACTCCTGGCAACCGCTCGCGCCGGACCCCGCCCGCGATCAAAACAACTCCACATCGCCGGCCGAAGCTTCCTCTTCGCCGGCTCCGCCGACGGCACGCTCTTCCCGCATGGTGTAGGTGCTGAATCCCTCATCGGCTGCTACGGTTCCGGGGGCGAAGTTACCAACGTGCTCGAGACGCGCCGAGAGGGTGTCCAGCTCCGCGACAACGTGCGCGATGCGCTGGCTGATCCGATCCTGGAATTGCATTCCGCGCACCGCCGAACTGATATCTGTCGCCAACAACACCCCCTCGGCAGTCATTCCGTTCAGCACTTCTGTCATCTCGCTGTGCGCGGCCTGAAGATCCTGCAGGGCCCCATCCACTTCTCGCCGGCATTGTTCAACCCTTTCGCTGTCCTTCTGGTTCATGCGCCGCAGATCCTGCAGGGTCGATTCGGCGAGCGCGCGCAAGTTCAGCGCAAGCTCACCTACCTGGGCCGTGACCATACGCGACTTGACTGTCTGCGCCGCCAATTCCACCGCGACCACGGCGAAACCCATTCCTGCACTTCCTGCGTGCGCCGCTTCGATGCGCGCATTGAAGGCCAGCATCCGATTCCCGCTCGCAATCGCATCCAACTGCCCCAAAGCGTCGCTGATTTGCTGCGAGGCTTTGTCCATCTCCTGGATCCGCTCGATGGCCCGATGAGAGATATCACCCGCTTCGGCGGTGGTGTTCATGGTCTTGACCAGGGTCCCGCTGCAGGCCTCGATCAAACCCTCGAACGACTGCTTACCGGACCTCGATTGCCCCTCATTGCCAAGGAAGCCTGACGCCCGCGCCACCGTGGCCCGTGCCCGGACTGCGATTCCCTGAAAGCTGTCGCAAACCCCTATCACCGAATCCTCGATCTGCTTTGAGGTCTGTTTCAGTTGCTCACTCATCTTGCCCAGTTGGGGCAAGTAGCGGGCAAGCTCCACCTCCACCTGGCTGGGGCCATCGCCTACGTGGCTTCCGTTCGACGGGATCTCCCCTCCGGCATGGCTCAAGCTTCCATCAGGGCTTTCATGCATGACCGTTCACGCCTCGCGTTCCGCGGAGATGTTCTCCCGCCCTCCCGCGTACTCGAACCAATGGGATAAGGATGTGGAAGCGTTCGCCAGATACAGTCCTCGGCCTCGCTTCTTCCGCTCCGCAGCCAACGCCAGCAATATCTGAAGGGCGCTCGCGTCCAGGTGGTCGATGCCCTGGAGATTGACCGTCAGGTCGCCCTCTGCCTGGGCGGCCGAGAGGGCGACGGCACGGAACTCCTCGGGCGGCAGCCAGTCTCCGTCCCGAATGACATCGATGACTGTTTCGGTTGCAGTTGTTTTTGCGTCCCCGGAGTCCGCAGGCTTTCTCTTCAATCTCATTCTCCGAATCCCGCCGAGACGGAGTCTTTCCCCAGGGCCAGTTCAGCCACCTGGCCGCCCAGACGACGACTTTGATCAGAAGCGCGCCAGTCTCAGACGCGGCGCTAGCGAGTTTATCGGCGACCCGCCTGAAACATTCATCGCGGGACATCAGGGAACTTGCCCTGTTTGCGAACAGGAGGGCTTGTTTAGCGGACGCGGATTCGGCTATCGGCGAGGAAATCGCGGATGCGCGCGGCGTCCTCGCGCTGTGCCTGAATGAGACGATGGTGGCGCCGGAGATGACCGGGGTGTGCGAGCGAGGCGGCGAAAAGCTCGTCCTTCCGGGCTTGGGCCTCGAGACGCAGCCCTTTCTCCCGCAGGGCGCAATAGAAACGGATGCTAATTTCGTAGGGTTCGCTCTCGAGCTTCGGTAGTGTCATGGTGTTTGCGGAAAATTCTTCCTTAGAAGCTAAGGTTCTCTAGCTCTTTGCCGATGCTATCGATAAGCAGTGATTGGGCACAGATTACAGGCAGGGCTTCCTAGAATCCACTTCAGCGCACTGGACGGTTACTCCCGGTAGTTACACCGCCTCCTCCCTCGCTGGCAGCAATCCTTTCCTCTCTCGGGTTTCGACACGAATTGCCATTGTCCTTCCTCCTCGCAAGGTGTTCTAATCCCGGCTGACTCAATTTGCATCGATGAGCCAGATCGAGACAAGGATCGCCCTGCGAGGAGAACGCATGATCAGGAAACAACGGCTGCTTACCATCCTCTTGCTCACCTCTTCAACAGGCGCGAGCTTCGCGCAGCCAGCCCCACGCAGCGATGCGGAGATTCAACAGACCGTGGATTCACTCCTGCAAAAAATGACAACGGAAGAAAAGATCGGACAACTGAGCCAGATCTTTGTTTTCGACTCTGGGGAAAAGGTCGAAAAATCGGTGGCCAGCGGGGAAGTGGGATCGCTCTTGTTCATCACTGATCCGGCAGCGATCAACCGCCTGCAGCACCTCGCAGTCGAGAAATCCCGGCTGCATATTCCGCTCATTTTTGGCTACGACGTCATTCACGGTTTTCGCACTATTTTTCCCGTGCCCATCGCCATGGCTGCCTCGTGGGATCCGTCGCTCGAGACGGAGGTGACAAGCGACTGCGGCCAAAGAAGCCCGCTCCGTCGGTATCAACTGGGCGTTTGCTCCCATGTTGGACATTGCCCGCGATCCGCGCTGGGGCCGCATGGTGGAAGGTGCGGGAGAGGATCCTTATCTTGGTTCAGCCATGGCCGCAGCCCAGGTACGCGGGTTTCAAGGCGACTACATCGGAGCCCCCGATCATGTGCTTGCCTGCATGAAACACTTTGCCGGTTACGGAGCCGCCGAGGGCGGCCGCGATTACGATGGCTCCTATATCTCGGACGCGCAGATGGAAAACGTCTATCTGCCTCCGTTTCATGCTGCTGTGGAGGCCGGCGTTGGCTCCGCTATGAGTGCCTATATGGATCTCAACGATGTACCGGCGACCGGCAATCGCTGGCTGCTCACCGACGTCCTGCGCCAGCAATGGGGATTTAAAGGACTCGTGGTCAGTGATGCCGATGCGGTAAAAAGCCTGGTGAATCACGGCTATGCCCGAGATCTCCACGATGCCGCGTGTCCGCGCGTTGAATGCCGGTGTTGATATGGAGATGGCGCAGGATGAAACCGCGTTCGGGCAAAGCCTGGCCGCTGCCCTCAAGGCAGGCGAAATCAGCTTGCAACAAATAGAGGACGGCCGACCGGCGCATCCTGGCCGCCAAAGTGCGCATGGGCTTGTTCGAGCATCCCTACGTCGATCAGGCCCGCGTCGCCAGTGTACTGGGCGCCCCCGAACACCGCAGCCAGGAACGCATGGCGGCAGAGCGCTCGGCTGTCTTGCTGCGCAATGAGAAGGGCTTGTTGCCGCTGAAGAAAGAAGCCTACAAAAAGATTGCGGTCGTTGGACCGCTGGCCGATTCGAAGCTCGACACCATTGGACCCTGGGCCTTCCAGGAGGATCTTCCCGAAACCGTCACCGTGCTGGAGGGGCTACGAGCGAAACTCGGCGCCGCCGCGCAGATTTCCTTTGCTCCCGGGGTGCAAATTGCACGTACGTTTCCCTCCTTCTTTGACAAGATCGATCACACAATACACCCGCCTGCCTGGTCCGGCGGAACAGCAAGATCAGGAGATGAAAAAGGCAGTAGATCTCGCCTGCTCCTCCGACCTGACCATTCTGGTGTTGGGGGAATTGCATGATATGAGCGGTGAGGCAGCCTCCAGGCAATCGCTCGATCTGCCCGGAAGGGAACAGGAGTTGATGGAAAAGGTGGTCGCGGCCGGCAAGCCGGTAGTATTGGTTCTCGTTAACGGGCGTCCGCTGAATATCGTTTGGGCATCCCAGCACGTCCCGGCAATCCTGGAGTCGTGGTATCCCGGAACTCAGGGCGGGAACGCAGTTGCGCGGCTTCTGTTTGGTGACGTGGTACCGGGAGGCAAGCTCCCGTTCTCATGGCCGCGCAGCGTGGGACAGATCCCCATCAACTATGCCCACAACACCACCCAGGCGCCAGAAGACCAGGCGAAACGATATTGGGATGTGGAGAGTACTCCGCTTTACCCCTTCGGCTTTGGCCTCAGCTACTCGCAATTTACTTTTTCTGACCTGCGTCTCAGTAAAACAAAAATCAACCCGGACGAGAATCTTGATGTAACCGTGGTTGTTCAGAACACAGGATCCTCGACCGCCGATGAAGTCGCTCAGCTGTATCTTCACCAGCAGTACGGCAGTGGGTCTCGCCCGGTGCGCGAGCTCAAAGGCTTTGAGCGGACATAGCTGAAACCAGGCGAGCAAAAGACGTTGCGATTCAAAATCGGCAAAGACGAAAGAACCTACTGGAGCTGCAGCGACCCGCAACTGGGTGGTTGATCCTGCGACCTTCGACGTCTGGGTGGGCGCGGACTCGTCGGCGTCCCTGCACGCAACATTTGATGTATCGAAATAATCCTGCGACGTAACCCAATAATGATCCGGACGAACATTAAGTGGGTGGCCCAGGTCTCGCTTTTGAGACCTGGGTTTCTCCCGGACCAATCTATGCCGGCGCCACCAAGCTTTTTGCAGTAACGAGCTTGTGATTTACGTAGTTGTACGGCGGAATACGGTCGCCTTTCACCATCGCCAGCCCGAGATGGATCAGCCGCGCACCGTAAGTGTTGACTTCATGCGATACCGAGCCGATCAAGGGTGAGTTGTTCTTCACCATCTCCTCGAGTGCTTCTGGAATGCAGTCCTGGCCAACGATCGCAACATACTTTTCACGCTTCGCTTCCCGCACTGCTTGCAACGCTCCCAGCGCACTGGTATCGGTTGTGGCCGCAATCAGCAGACCTTTATCCTTGGGATGGCGCCGCAGAAAATCAGCCGTCAGCTTATAGCCGCGTTCGCGCAGTCCGCGTCCGTCCATGCGCACAAACGCCTCGATCGGCAGTTCGGGCAGCATGGAACGCACTCCCTCAAACGCCCCGGTGATCCGGCTCTGCACTAGGGGGCCGGCTTCTTCAATGTCCAGGCCAATCACCCACACGGCTTTGCCTCCCCAACGTTCCTGGGCATGCGTGGCAAGGTATTCGCCCGCGACAAAGCCGGCGCGATAATTATTCACGCCAAAAAAGATGGCGTGCGGATGCGGAATCTCGACTGCGATCAAAGGGATGCCTGCGTCCGCTATCTTGTCGGCAACGATCGGAGCCACCTGCTGCTCAATCTGAAATTCGATGACCAGGTCCACCCGGCTGGCGACAAACTGCTCCGCGTTGCGAATGGCTGTGGCCGCATCGTAGTGGTTGTCCAGGATCATCAAATCCACTCCGGAAGAAGCCGCCGCTGCCTTCAGGCTCTCGGTGACCGCCTGGGAGAAGGGCAGATCTTCCGACTGGCCTCCGAAGCCAAAGCGAATTTTTCGCGGGCGCGTCGCCAGCCGGTAGAGGCCGTTTTCCGTTTGCGCAACATAACCCCGGTGAACAAACGTCTTCAGGATTCGATAGACAGAGGTCTTTGAAATCTTGGTTTTTTGGTAGAGAGCTTCCAGGGCAAGCGGCTCGTTTTCGGCCTGCAATGACTCCAGAATATCCAGGGCTTTGGAAAGAATCGGGATGTGGTAAAGGCGCTTTAATCCAGACTTAGGCAAGCGGCTCCTATCTCCAGCCGGAATTCAATACGGAAACTAACATAATTGAGTATACCGTTGGCAAGTCGACCCGCTGGTTCATTCTCGATAGCGTCGCCTTCTTTCACCTCGGCATGCTATATTTTGCGCTGCTGATGCAGAGCCAATACCGGCATTTACGAATAGGTCTGGCGGGACTTGGGCTTGAGGCCTACTGGAGCCAGTTCACGGGTCTGGAAGAACGACTGAAGGGCTATCTCGACCAGGTTCAGAACAAGATCGCGACCGCTTCCCGTGCGGTGGTGAACCTGGGATTGATTGATACGCCCGCCAAATCGCTCGCAAGCGGCGCATCAGGCCCGCCGCGAAGACATCGAGATTCTGCTGGTGTACGTCACCACCTACGCGCTCTCTTCAACCGTGCTGCCGGTGATCAAGCGAGCCGGCGTTCCGGTCATTTTGTTAAACCTGCAACCTGCGTCCGCGATTGAGTATGAGCGATTCAACGCCATGGACAGCAGAACGGCGATGACTGGTGAGTGGCTGGCGTACTGCAGCGCTTGCCCGGTCCCTGAGATCGCCAATGTTCTGCGCCGGCTGGACATTCCGTTTCACCAGGTCACGGGCATGCTTCATGACGATCCGGAATGCTGGCTGGAACTGGAGCAATGGCTGCGCGCCGCCGAAGTGGTGCACGCGTTGGGCCACAGCCGCCTGGGATTGATGGGCCACTATTACGGCGGCATGCTCGACATTGCTACCGATCTCACCCAGGTAAGTGGACGGTTTGACCTTCACATTGAAATGCTCGAAGTCGATGAACTCACCGCTTTACGGAACCAGGTCAGCGACGCCGATGCGAGCAGCAAGCTGGTGGAGTTTCGAAACTTCTTCGAAGTCGGCGAGGATTGTGGGCCGCACGAGCTTTTGCGTGCAGCCCGCACGGCGGTAGCGCTTGACCAGCTTGGTGAGCGAAAAAGACCTCGACCTGCTGGCCTATTTCTACAGCGGAACCGGGGTACCCGGAAATGAAGACACCATGAGTTCGATCATTCTTGGTACCTCAATGCTGACCGGCCATGGCGTGCCGGTGGCCGGCGAGTACGAGGTCAAGAACGTGATCGCCATGAAGATCATGGACCTCCTCGGCATGGGTGGATCATTTACCGAGTACTACGCCATGGACTTCGCATTGGACGTGGTGCTGATGGGTCATGACGGTCCTGGCCACATCGGCATTGCGCAAGACAGGATCAAGGTTCGCCCGCTCAAGGTGTACCACGGCAAGGTAGGCGCCGGTCTCTCGGTCGAGATGTCGGTCAAGCACGGCCCAGTGACCTTGCTGTCGGTGGTGGAGGATAAGCAAACCGGCTTCAACCTCCTGGTCGCGGAAGGAGAGAGTGTGCCCGGACCCATTCTCGAAATCGGCAACACCAACAGCCGTTACAGATTTCCGTTGGGTGCGCGCAAATTCGTAGAGGCCTGGAATTCCCACGGTCCGGCGCATCACTGTGCTATCGGAGTCGGGCATGCTGCAGCCCAAATCGAAAAAGTCGCCAGCTTGCTGCAACTGCGCTCCGTCCGCGTTTGCTAAGATGACAAGTTCTTAACGACAGCGGCGGGCCCCACAAATCTCCAGGGGTGCCCCATGTTCGCATCAGCGTACGTGGGCCGAAATCGATGGGCGAAGCCCACCAAAGCTCTTAAAATTCATCGCAGATAAGCCTCAGTGAGCCCTCCATCCACGGGAATAAGATGTCCAGTCGTACACCGTGCAAGAGGACCCGCCAGGAACAGTATGGCCGCGGCACAGTCCTTCGGGTCGATAGGCTGGTGCGTCAATGTCCTCTTGGCATAGAACTGCGCCAACAAATTACGCAGCTCATCGTCGGAAGACGATTCGTTGAACGGGATGTTGTACTTCGTTAGCGAAGCCTTCACCCGGTCGCGAGGAAACATCGTCGATCCCTTCACTACCGTCGCGGGACTAATCCCGTTGACCCGAACCTTCGGTGATAAAGTAACCGCGAGCTCGCGAACCAGGTGGCTGAGGGCGGCCTTGCTGACGTCGTAGGCCTCGCTACCGCGCTTGGCAACCACCGCATTGGCAGAGCTGGTCAGCACCACCGTGGTCTCAATGCCCTGGGCATCAAACACCTTCGCCGCTTCATCTGCCAGCAGATAATTCGCGGTGACGTTGACCTCGAGCGTCGTCCCCCACTGCGCATCGCTGATGATTCCGTCGGGAGATGAGGGGAACAGTGCCGCGGTATTGATCAGGATGTCGATCCCACCATACGCAGCAATGGTCGCGTCCAGCGCTGCGCGAATGGCGCCCCGGTCCCGGATATCGATTTTGGCGGCGACTGCTGCTTCCCGGCCCCCTACTTTCTGCGCCTCGGCAGCAACTTTGTTGGCAGCCTCCAGCTCGCGGTCCGCTACTACTAGATGAGCACCCCGTTCCGCAGCCATCACCACCACCTCGCGGCCAATGCCGCTAGCCCCGCCAACCACCAGGACGATGCGGCCGCTCAACTCCTTGGCCGCTGGCTGCCTGCGTATCTTTGCTTCTTCCAGAGCCCAATACTCGATCCGGAATGCCTCAGAAGCAGGTAACGCCACGTAGTTGGAATGGACCTTGAAAGCGCTGGTGTCCGCGGCGGGTCCCGACTGCGGCAAGATCGGAGGACATTTGCCCTCGTCCAAATGTCCCGCCCCTTCCATCACATGGATGGCGTTGAGGTAAAACTCACCCGTGATTCGCGCCTCTGCCTTGTTCTTGCCGAAGCTGAACATACCGATCCCGGGAATCAGCACCACGGTCGGGTTCGCATGACGCATCGCCGGCGAATCTTTCAGCGCATGCTCCTGGTAATAGCTGGCGTATTCGCTGCGATATTTCTCCATTGCAGTTTTTGCAGCCGGCAAAATTTTGCCTGCATCTCCGGACGGATCCCAATCCACAAACATGGGCCGGATCTTGGTCCGGATGAAGTGATCCGGGCAGCTGGTGCCCAGGTGCGCGAGCTTCGCCGCAGACTGTGAATTGATGAAGTCCAGCACCTCCGGGGCGTCGGTAAAACTGCCAATCATGCGCTGCCCGTTCGAGACGGCGCCACGCAACGACGGCATAACTTTTACCGCTATCGATTGCCGTTCCTGGTGCGCGTTGTACTTGGCCCCGCCGAAAGAAGGGCTGCCTTTCCTCGACCGATGACTCTCGATGAACTGGCCAATCTGATCGATGATCGTGATGGTATTCAGATACGATTCGCGCTGCGTATTGCCCCAGGTAAACAGGCCATGGCCGCCAAGCACCACTCCATCGCACCCCGGCACTTCCTTCACTGCACGATCCAGCATCATCGCCAGTTCAAAGCCGGGCCGCTGCCAGGGAATCCATACCAGCTTGTGCTCGAACTGCTGATTGAAGTCATCCATCTTTTCTTTGCCATTCGCTGAGGCGGCGAGCGCAATCCCCCAGTCGGGATGAAGATGGTCTACGTGAGGAAAGGGAAGAAATGCATGCAGCGGTGTATCGATCGAGGCAGCTACAGGATTGTTACCGAACGTACACAGCGGATACAACCCCACCATCTCGTCTTCCAGTTCGACGCCCCGATAAATCTTTGCCAGGGCGAGCACTTTGTCGAGATACAAGGTGGCAAAGCCCTCGACCTTGATGCTGCCCAGGTCCCCCCCGCTGCCTTTCACCCACAGCACCGTCTTCTTTTGGCCGTCGAGCGGATCCGTCCCCTCTAGCTTCGAGCTGGTATTGCCGCCGCCGAAGTTGGTGATGCGTAGGTCGGACCCCAGCAAATTCGAGCGATAGCGCAAGAGAGCCGGGGGATCGAGCGTGCGGGCAACGCCGTCATCCCAGAGATCCGAAAGATACTTCAGAGACATACTTTTTCTCCTAAACCAATAGGGTAAATGTTTCCGGGCGCACTAATACTATCCCCCGGCAGGCTTTTTGTCAGGTACGATAGTCACCCGAGGGCTATGTGGGTCCTGATCCGTTTATCGGCGTTCTTTATCACTGGATTGGCGGTCTCGCTTCTGCCAGCAACTTCATTCCATTTCGCGGAATCAAACGCTGGTCGTGGGAAATCTACTGGATCATTCAGGGCATTGCCGCCTGGATCGTCGCGCCCATGGTCCTGGCCTTGTTGCTGGTCCCGCATCTTTTCCCCATTCTTCATGCCGCTCCGTCCACCAGTATCACCTATGCCTGTGTTTGGGGAGTAATGTGGGGAGTCGGCGGGCTCACCTTCGGCTTGTCGATTCGTTATCTTGGCATCGCTCTCGGATACGCGATCGCGCTCGGTTTTTGTACTGCCTTCGGCACCCTGATGCCGCCCATCTTCAGCGGCCAGATGTCCTCCATCCTGCACGAGACCTCCGGACAGGTAATCCTCGCTGGGGTCGGAGTGTGCATGCTCGCGATTGCTGTCAGCGGTCTCGCCGGCTATTCCAAAGAGCACGAAATATCGAGCGAGGACCGTGCGGAGGCAGGGGAGCGCGACTTTTCCTTTGCCAAAGGCCTGGCCGTCGCCATCTTCGCCGGCATCATGAGTTCCTGTTTCGCTTATGGCCTTGCGGCCGGCAAACCCATCGCCGAGATTGCGCGCGTCCAACTGCTGGCGCAGCATCGGCTCGATCTGTGGCAGAACCTTCCCGTCCTGGTCGTCGTTCTCTGGGGTGGGTTCCTCACCAATTTCTTATGGTCACTCTTTCTGATCGTGAAGAACCATTCCTTCGCCCAATTTGCCGGAGCGCCGGGCATCAACCCCATGGGTGGTGTGGGTGAAATGCCTGAGGAAGGAAATCTTCGTCTCTCCGGCCAAACCCTGGTGAAGAATTACATCCTCGCCGCTCTGGCCGGAGTCATCTGGTATTTCCAGTTCTTCTTCTATTCCATGGGGCAAACCAAGATGGGCAAGTACGACTTCTCCAGTTGGACACTCCACATGGCCAGCATCATCATTTTCGCCACGCTGTGGGGGATTGCGCTCAAGGAATGGAAGGGAACGAGCCGGCGGACCAAAGCGCTGGTAGCCCTGGGCTTGTTTCTGTTGGTCGGTTCAACGGTGGTCGTAGGCTACGGAAACTATCTGAAAGTGCGCTAAAGAAGTTCCGGCCGCGTTTCTCTGAATTGCAGCATCTAGCGCTCCCCTCCGCTAACTTCTCTACCTGGAAAGCGCTACTCTCCCCTTTGTCATCCCGACCGGAGCGTAGCGCAGTGGAGGGATCTCTGTGTGGATGCTCTTTCTTGGAAATGTTCGAAAACGTTTCCTTCGCGCTTGCTAGGCATACGTCGAGACCGCCGCTTGGTTAGTGGAAGCCCGTTCCCGGGTAATTTCTTCGATATAGCCGCTCTCGCGCAGAGCCAGCAGAGGATCTTCTACCAACCCCTTCGATCGCCGCCAATCCTTAATGATGGGCCGCACATCCTGCCAGAAAGCCGAGCGAAAACACTCTTCGGCTTCCACCAGCTTGCATTGCTCTTGCAGAACAGATAACCGGGCATGATCGACCAGCGCAGCCTTGGCGTAAATTTCCTGTGCGGTGCATACCGTCTGCACCATCGCTTCCATCTTGCCTTTCATATTGTGACTCTGATCAATCATGTAAGCCACATCGACCGTAGCCCCTGTCTCCCATTCGTAGTTACGTATCTCATGGAAGATGCGGAACACCTGGTAGGGATCAATCGATCCCAGGGTTAGATCATCGTCGGCATAGCGCCGGTCATTGAAATGGAAGCCGCCCAGCATCCTGGCGCGGAGCAGCCATGCGACGATCTGCTCAATGTTCTGCGCCTGGTAGTGATGTCCTGTATCGACCAACACAAAGGCCTGCGGGCCGGCAGCCTTCGCCAGAAGCAGCGCCATACCCCAATCGGCAACATCTGTGTGATAGAAAAACGGCTCGAATGGTTTGTATTCAACCAATAACCTCTGCGCCGGGCTGAGCGCATCATGAGTTTTCTTGAGCGTCTCTTCAAACCAGGCGATACGATGCCGCATGCTTTGCGTACCCGGATAGCTGGAGCCATCAGGAAACCATGGCGCCACGTCTCGCGAATTGAGCTGGTCGGCGATGGCTACGCAATCGAGCATATGATTGAGCGCCTTCTTGCGAATCGCCGGATCAGGATTACCCACAGCGCCGAATTTGTATTCCTGTTCCTGGAAGAAATTGGGATTGATGGACCCTGCGGCCACGCCGCATTTACTGGAAAGCTCCTTGACCTGGGGCACATCTTTGAGTCCATTCGGCAGGTCCCAGAGCACGTGCAGGGCAACCGTCGGACATGCTCCGGTCAACTGGTTGACCATGCCTGCATCGCTGAACTTTTCTGCCAGGTTGGTCGCCGCTGCGGGTTGGGTGAATTTACCGAACCGGGTCCCGGTGTTGGCAAACCCCCAGGAAGGTAACTCGATCTTGAACTGATCAAGCGCCTTCCAAACCGACCCTTCCATGTCCTGTGCCATATCTTCCCCTATCCGAAAACCTTTGGATGAGATCTTCAGGCGACTCGACTCATTCCGAGTGCTGGGGGCTGAAGAATTCCAATAGGATAACATTTTCCACCGTAAACTTGCATATGTCAATTACCCCGCAGGGTCCGACCAGACCATTCCTGATCGCTTAACCCGAATCACGAACGTGCATGCTTCGTCCTGGCAGCCGCAGGAGGGGACCCACCCACGAAATTATCGCGCGGTCATCTGGAACGAATAAGTACCAGCCGGTAGTTCATAACCGGGACTCCCGGCTGCGCCACTTAGCGGATGAAGCTTCTTGCTGCTGGACAAAGCCTCTCCGTCGAGCGTGAACTTATCCCGCTGACTGGCGTTCAGTTGTAAGTGGGCGGTTGTGTTCGGGGGAACGGTCACCGTCCACCAAACACCGGTCCCCTTCATTGACCAGGAAGAGCGTATCTCTCCGTAAGTGGACTGGTAACGAAAGTCCAGGTTTCCCAGGCGGGAATCAAAGGTAGGATGCAGATAGATGGTGTGGAACCCCGCATCTGCCGGAAGTACATCGATGCCAGCCGCATAACGATAGATCCAGTCGGCCACTGCGCCATAGGCATAGTGGTTATACGAATTCATGCTCGGATCCCCGCGCATCTGGTCGCCGTTCCAACGTTCCCACATCGTCGTGGCGCCATGCTCCACCAGGTACCCCCAGGACGGGTACTGGGTATTGAGCAGCAGCCGGTAGGCAACGTCGCTATGTCCGGTATCGACTAACACCGCCAGCAGGTACGGTGTACCCAAAAAGCCCGTTGCCAGCCGCCCATGGTTGGCCTGGATCTTGGCAATCAGCCGGTCGGCTGCTGCCGCGCGCAATGCATCCGGCACCAGGTTCATATTCAGCGCCAGCACATACGAGGTTTGGGTATCCCCGCCAGCGGCCTTGGCTTCCGGATTGTTGATCTGTCCAAAGGGCGACGGACCATTATCAGCCCCCGCGAATGAACCCGTCGGGATGAATAAATGCTGCGCCGAAGGCGGTCTTGATCTTGCTGAACAGGTCGGCGTACTTTGTTTCCTCTTCCGTCTTGCCCAGGGCGTGCGCCATCTGCCGCATCAGGGTCACGTCGTAGGCCCAATAAGCAGTCGCCACCAAAGGCTCGAGAGTAGGACCTTCAGGAGAGAGCCAATCGCCAAACGGTATCCCGTAGCCGGTCTTCCATAGGTAACTCAGGATTAGCTTCCTGGATCGCGTTGAGATACTTCTGCATCGCGTCCCAGTTCTGCTCGATCACGCGGGTATCTCCGGATTGCACCCACGCCGTCCAGGGAATGATGACCCCGGCATCGCTCCACCCGGCGCCAAAGCCGGGATTTGGCGTATCGGTACCCGGAGCAAAGATGCCATACATCGGCGTGCCCACCTGCGTGCCCCGTATATCCTGGGCAAACTTCTTGGAGAACTGCGTCAAGCTCATGTTGTAAGAGGCAGTCCGCCAGAAGACCTGCGCGTCTGCGGTCCAGCCCAGGCGCTCATCACGCTGCGGGCAATCCGTGGGGACGCCAACAAAGTTGGAGCGCTGTCCCCAGAGGATATTGCTCCACAACTGGTTGATCATCGGGCTGCCGGACTCGAGCTTTACCGCAATGGGTGCATCGGTGTAGAGGGCAACGGCCTTCACGGTATTCAAGTCAGGCTTGTACTTGAGGCCGGTTACTTCGACATAGCGAAAGCCGTGAAACGTGAAGTCAGGTTGAAACTCCTGTTCGCTCTTGCCGGAAAGGATGAAATGGTCGGTAGCTTTCGCCGTCCGCAGGTTGTCAACATACATGGTGCCGTCGGGGTTCAGCACTTCCGCGAAGCGCAACTGAATGTCGTCCCCTGCCGCGCCCCGCACCTTAATCCGCGGTACTCCCGCCAGGTTCTGGCGGAAATCATAAATATAGACCCCGGGCTTCGGGCTGCTGATGGCCGCGGCTGTGAGTATCTCGTGAGCCCGAATAGGCTGAAACGATTGCGCCACAATCTCCGGTTCTAAAGGTTTGATCAGCTCGGCTTGCTTCCATCCCCCATCGGAAAAGCCGGCCGTGTCCCAACCAGCCTGTTCCTTGCGCGCGTCGTAGCTTTCTCCGTCGTAGATTTCCGCCTGCGAGATAGGGGAGATATCCGCTTTCCACGAAGCATCGGTTGAGATCCACTCCACCGAGCCATCCGCATGCTCCAGGCGCAATTGCGCTTTTAACGCCGGAGGAGTGTCTCCGTAGTTGTAACCTTGACGGAACCACATCAAAGGAGTGGTGTACCAGCCCGGCGCAAGCCACGCCCCAATCGCATTTTGCCCCGTCTTCAGTTGCTGGGTGACATCGTAGGCCTGGTAGGGAACGTGGCTGCGGAAATCATCCCAGCCGGGTGACAGCTCCTGATCGCCAACACGCATACCGTTGATTTGCATCCGGTACGCCCCCAGGGCCGTCACATAAAGGCGCGCCGACGTTATCGGCTTATCGATCGCGAAGCTGTGGCGAAGCAACTTCACCGGTCCGGTCTGCCAGGGATTGCCCATAGCATCGCTGCTCATCGGCGTCTGCGGGGGTACGTAGGCGATCGCATTCTGCCATCCCGAATCGTCGTACTTTGGTTCCTGCCATCCGGCTGCCGCATTTAGAGCGGCTTTCCATTCTTTGCCGCTGGCAAACACCATCGTGGAACCATCCGCCATCTCGACATAGAGGCAGGCATTCATTGGCGTTTGCGCGTCGTCAGACGTTTCCATCCCGTTGGCCGCGGGTGTTCCGTATAACGTGACCTTTGCCGCCAGCATGTTTTCGCCCGACTGCAGGTCGGAGGTAACGTCATGGCTCAAGTAAGTCTTCCAGGGCGCCTGCTTCCACGGCGGAAGCGGTACTGTGGCCAGCACCTGCTTCCCGTTTACCCATGCCGCGGCAGAGTCTTGGCCGGTAACGAACAAGTCCGCATGTTTCACCGAACCTGTCAGTTGGAACTTATAGCGAAAATCGTGCTCCGTATCGGCGCCGGCCTGGGGAGCTTTGTCCTTAGCGGGGCGCCAACATTCGTGATCCAAATAGCGCCGGATTTCCGCACCGCCCGATGCTCCGGATCTTCATAGCCGATCCACTCGGCCGTCCATTTCTCCTTCAGCAATCCCGTTTCCCACCAGCTCACGTCGCTTGCCGGGTAGGGCTTTCCGTTCTTATCCCAAACCTCCACTCGCCAGTAGTACCTTTTCGAAGCCGCCAATTCCGGACCGCCGTATCCCACGCCGAACGATTTGTCTGAAGCGATCCGCCCGCTGTCCCATACATCCGGCTTGTCCTCGGAGAGCAGGGTGGGTGTGGAGGCAACTTCGATCCTGTAGGCCGTTTGCCGTGCTCCAAATCCCGCATCCTGCAGCTGCCAGGAAAGCAGCGGCTGGGTGGAATCGATGCCCAGCGGCCGATCGAGCGAGTCGCAGAGAAGATGAACAGGCTTGAGCGGCGGTGCAGCGGCAAAAGCGGGGACAACGAAAAGAGTCGCTGCCAGCGCGGCCGCGGCCAGATTTACACGTGCTGAGTTGATATGCATTCGGCTCAAACTATCGGATTCGCAAGGTGGCAATGTCAATAGGATAAATTTCTATTTGAAACTGTTGCTCTATTGCTACGATCCGGTATCATGGGGGCGGTTTGGTGCCACCCCTCCCTGCATATGACGAATCGAACTAAACCTACTCATCGTTGCCCTCCTCACCGTTTCCTTCTCGTTACGGGAATGCTTTTCTCCACCTCATTCCTCTGCGCACAATCGGCAAGCAAGCCCAATGAGGTCACCGTCGATTGGAACAAGACCGTTATCGTGTCGAAATCTACGCCCACCTTGCAGGTCGTAGTGAACCCGATGTTGCGTCCCGGATCTCCCATTCATGACGGCGCCTACCAGGCGGTCAAGCAGCTCGGTGCGGACTACGTGCGTTATGTTCCATGGCTACCCTATCCCCGGCTTGGTGTAGCGGAGCTCGAACCACCGACCAGCGAAAAAACCTCCTGGGACTTTTCCCTCATCGACCCCATGACCAAAGACTTTCTCGCGGCCACCGAAGGTCACAGTACGGTGATGAACTTCAGCACCATTCCCGCCTGGCTCTTCAAGACGGACAAGCCGGTCACCTACCCGGCCGATCCCAACCAGGTCTATTGGGATTACACCCAGGGCACCGAGTTGAAGGACCCATCCGGCAAGGATCTGGGCGACTACTACGCTCGCCTGGTGAGCTGGTACACCAAGGGCGGCTTCACCGACGAGAACGGCAAACAGCACACTTCCGGTTACCACTACAGCTTTCCCAGTCTGGGAAGTGCTCAACGAGGTGGAGTTTGAGCACAAGATGACTCCGGAGCAATACACTGCTCGCTACGATGCGATCGTCAGCGCCATTCACGAGGTGAGTCCGGAGACAAAGTTCATGGGCCTGGCGCTGGCGATGCCTTCTGACGATGCTCGCTATTTTGAGTATTTCCTCAATCCCGCCAACCACAAACCAGGAATTCCGCTCGACTACGTCTCCTACCATTTTTATGCCAGCCCCTCACCTGACCAGGACCTCAACAACTGGCAATACACCTTCTTCGATCAGGCAGACAGGTTTTTGGCGACCACGCGGTACATCGAGGTGATCCGCCAGCGCCTCTCTCCCCAGACGAAGACAGATACAGATGAGTTGGGAGTGATTCTTGCTTCTGACGAATCGGAGATCGCGGAAAGCAAGGCGCATCCCGACACCATCCCGAAGCTTTATTGGAATGCTGCGGGTTCTCTCTATGCCTACCTTTACACTAGAGTTGGCGAAGCTGGGCATTGACGTGATTGGGGAATCGCAGCTGGTCGGCTATCCGTCGCAGTTTCCCAGCGTGAGCATGATTGACTGGAAGAACGGGAAGCCCAACGCTCGTTTTTGGGTGCTTAGTCTCCTAAAGGATAACTTCCATCCGGGAGACCAGCTGGTCGAAACCACGCTCTCAGGCCATAGCGACATCGATGCCGAGGGTTTTGTTACCCCATCGGGCAAGAAGCTGCTTCTGCTCAACAAGCGCAACCGGGCTATCGATGTCACCTTGCCCAAAGATGCGCAGAACGGAAATCTTCTCATCGTGGATGAGGCTAGCGGCGAGGGCGCAGCTCGCGCATCCAAGGCGGAAGGGGCCCACCTGAAGATGGCTCCGTTTGCGGTCGTTGTTGTCAGTGTCCCCTAGTGAATCTAAGGGCCTCCGCCAGGCTCGATCCTCTCCCGCCGGGGACAGGTCCCAGACAGTGAAGCAGCCTTTGTCCACTCCGGCCCTGTAGAGATCGCGTTTGATCTTGCCACTATTCTGTAATCACTTTGTCGGACCATTCCACGAGAGAAACAAAGATCGTGGGATTTCCGTACTTGGCTCCGTAGTTGCTGAGATCGACCTCGGTTACGCCACGAGCCCGGGAGCAGGCGCCGCAGGCATAAATAGGAATGTGCCTGGCTGCGAGTTTGTCCAGCGTCTCGGACACCTTCGGCCAACCCACGGGCGTGACGGCCTCGGCCACAACTTTGCGCATGAGAACGACCGCTTCTCCAAGAAGAAAGATCTGCACCTCGTGGCCCGCCTCGGCGAGGGCGAGTCCGTGCGAAAACGGAAATGCCGCCTTGGTCGGGTCGTCCGAGCCCCAGGCGCTCTTCATCATGATCTTGAGCGGTTTGTGGGTTTGACCTTGTACTTGCGCCTGCACCCTGTCCGCCGCGGCCATCGCGAGGAGTGGTAGACCGGCTAGGCGGGAGAGGAAAAAGCGACGAGGCTCCATAGAGTTCGCTCCTTATCACAAGTCTCTTCGTTTCTGGTGAGTGCCCCACGCGGCGACCCCATCGAATCGCCGCAAACCTCTGATGCCGAGAAGTTTCACACCGGAGGCAAGTGGAAGTCCACTGCAAAAGCGCTTATTTTACACGCTAGCGCGATAGCTCTGCGATTTGCACATGATAAGGTTCGAGCAAGCTGCCTGTCGCGCGATCGACAGTGGCGCGTGCGATCTGGTAGTTAATCTGCGTTTGCAACAGATCGAGCTCCGATTGCGCGAGCTTGGTTTGAGAATCCAGGACGAAGAAATTCGTCTCAGCACCAAGTTCGTATTTCCGTTGATCAGCAGCAAGCGATTTCCGGGCAAGCTCCAACGATGTTTTGCCCGCGGCAAGGGTGAGCTTCGCCTCTTCCAATAGATGAACAGAATCTTTCACCTGTTGAACTATCTGTTCCCTGGTCATTTGAGAGGTGTATAGATCATGGCGCCGCGCTACCAGCGCAGTACCTAGATTCGCCTTTGCGGCCCGATTCCGGATCGGAAGGTTCAGAGTGAGTGTGCCCCCGTAGCCCGGGAAGCCAAAAGCAAACATCTGGCTGAACGATGTTCCCAAGCCACCCGGACTGATCAATTGCCCTGTGTTCAGGTCGTATTGATTTCCCCCAATGCCGTTGGTCTGATAGAAGCCAGTGAGCGACAGGTCAGGCTTCAGGGCGTTGTGAGCGAGTCGAATGCTGGTTTCATCATTCGCGATAGCATCGTTAGCCGCGGCAATCTCCGGACGAGCGCTGAGCGCTTTTTTCAGGACCTCCACAGGATCGACATTCTCGATCTCTCCCTCTGGCTCCGGCTTCTCGACGAGGTCGAGCTCCAGCGAGGCCAACGTTGGATCCTGATCCACACCAATGGTAAAACGAAACGCCTCCTGCGCCTGCTTAAGAACATATTCGCTTTGGATGGCCTGCAGTCGACGAGCAGCCACCTCAGATTGGGAGCGATAGATATCGAGCGGTGGTAAGGCGCCGAGTTCCAGAGCACGCTTGTCATGTTGATAGCTACTCTCAGCCAGGTCAAGAGACCTGCGCTCGACATCGAAGCTTCCGCGTGCCTGGACAACAGTCCAATATTGGGTGACAACCTGCAGGATAGCGTCGTTCACCTGCGCCTCAAAACTGGCGCGCGATTGCTGAAGAGTCCGTCGAGCGATGATGAGAGGAGCAGTATTGGCAAAGCGTCCGGCATTGCGCAGGAGAGGTTGAGTAAACTGCAGGGTCAGCGTTGAGCTGACGTAAGGATTAAGAAAGTAAAAGTCGCTGTTGGTGGAAGTTCGATTGCTGGACAAACTGGCGAATATATTCGTTCCGGTCATGAACGTCTGCGTATAACTGGCCTGCACAGTCTGACTAAGCGTATTCACAGGAGCGCTGGTGTTTCCCACACCTTGCAGTTGCGTATAACCTGAATACGACACTCGATTGACATTCGCGCCGCTTTGGATCAAGGGGATCAAACGGCCCATAGGCGCCAAGCAGGGAAAACTTCTGCGCTTCCACCTGCGTTTCCTGGATGCGAATATTGCTGTTATTTTCAAGTGCCAGGCGCACCGCATCCTGAAGACGAAGATGAAGCTTGCCATCGATCACGTAGTCTTGCACGTGTGCTGGAGGAGAAAGTTTGCCGGACTTGACCCGCGACGTCAGCAGGGCCGAATAGCTTTCAGGTGACTGTGCATCTGCCGGGAGGATGGCGACCAACATTAGCAAACAAGACATTGCAATACGGGAAAGGCCCATCGTGTCGCTCCGGAATATTATCGAAATCTACTCAATAAGGTGTGCTCTTCGTAATTCAACTTTATTCATAGCGGATTGCGTCTACCGGATCGAGGCGGGCCGCCTTCATCGCAGGATAAATCCCGAAAACCAGCCCTACACTGATAGAAACGAGAAAAGCAAGTGCGATCGAACTTGCGGTGACGATGGTCGACCATCCAGCCAGCCAGGCGATCATACGAGACAGGATGAAGCCAAAGACGATACCCACCGTTCCGCCAGTGAACGAGATGGTGGTGGCTTCGACAACAAATTGTCGAATGATGTCCGATTGCTGTGCACCCACCGCGCGGCGAAGACCAATCTCTCGTGTGCGCTCAAGGATACTGGCCAGCATAATGTTCATGATTCCGATACCGCCAACGAACAGAGAGATGGACGCGATCGCGACCATGACGGCATTGAACAAACGCTCCGTGCGTTGTTGCTCGGCGAGAAGTTCGGCTGGGACAATGACACTAAAGTCGCTTGCTCCATGATGAGAGGAAGTAAGAACGGCGCTGACGACTTGTGCCGCTGCCGTCATGTCGATGTTCTCTCCCAGGTTGAGATAGATACCATCAATGTCATCCCGCACTTCGCTGTAACTGTCTTCCAGGCGAAGGATGGAAGCCTGGAATGGAATATAGATGACGTTGTTGGGGTCTTCGGTGGGCACTCCCGCTACCTCGGTCTGCGCGCTGAGTTGTGGACTCACGACGCCGATGACGCGGAACCATTGCTCATTCACCTTTACGTATTGACCGATCGGATCGGCCGCTCCAAATAGGTTGAACTTGGCGGCAATGCCCAATACGCAGACAGAAGCGCCACGATCTTCGTCCTGACGATCGAAGAACTTACCGCTCAACAGGTGAAGGCCCGAAATTTGCTGGTACTGCGGCTCCACTCCGAAGACGGCGGGCACATCCTGCTGCGATTTTGGGATGGTCTTGGACGGGGTCACGCGCTTGCGGGGCGTCGATGCCTGAATGCCGTCAACGTCATCAAGTATGACGCGATAGTCCTCAAGAGTCAGGCCGGGAGAAATCTTGCGCATCTTTTGATGCGCCTGCCACTCGGTGGTTTCCTTGGCCTCCACGATGAGATTGCGCACACCCATCTGTTCGATGAGTGCCATCACTTTCTGCCTGGCGCCGGCACCAATGGACAGCATGGCAACCACGGCCGCCACTCCGAAGATCATCCCCAGCATGGTCAACAGTGAACGAAGTCCGTGGAGCATGAGGTTCTGTATGCCGAGCTGGATATCCCGAACCCATTGCTGGTAGCCGAAGTCAAAAGAAAGGTCGAGGTGCTTCCCTGTGTCTTGAACATCTAAGGAGTCCCTCCACCGGGCGTTGCGGAAGTGCCGGCGCTTCGCTGTTTTCGTGGAAGCGTCGGATCGATCATGGCAACCGATGTCCCGTCGCTCAATCCTTCGATAACAGCGCGACTTTCCGTTTCGTCCTTGATCTCGATTTCTTTCTGCTCATAGTCCTTGCCGCGCTTCACATAAACGATGTGCTTGCCATCCTTGAGGAACAGCGCCTGACGAGGGACATAGAACACATTTTTTCTGGTGTCACCAAGAAACAAGAGCCGCGCGGTCATCCCCGAGTGCAGGCGCGCATCCGCATCGGAAAGCTGCATCGTGACATCGAAGGTGCCGCCGCAGCTTCATCGTCGAAGAATTCACGCGTTGACATTCCGCCCACTTGCTTGACCTTGCCGTGATATGTGCGGCCAGGCAATGCATCAAACACCACCTCTACGGATTGACCCTGCTTGACGTTACTGCGATTACGCTCGCCAATCTTCGCCTTCAGTTCCAGTTCTGTTGGATCGACTACCTGGGCGATAGCGCTTCCCGCTTGCGCCTGGTCGCCCGCATGGTAATCCGGCACTGACATGCCCGTAAAAAAGAAACCCCCCGAGGCGTCCATGTTTTTTTGAATGGAAATCAGTCCATCCATCGGTGCCGTGACACTCATCTTGTCGATATTTTGCTGCGCCTGATCCATCTCCAGTTTTGATTTGTTGAATTTCTCCTGGGCTAAATAAACCGAGGCTTGGCCCGATTTGTCGTGCGATTCAATGTCCCTCTCGAGCTCGGCCAGCAGCTGCTTTGCCTGCTTCAGGGCAGCATCGTTTTTTGCCGCATCGATCGCACTCACGATCTCTTTCTTCTGCACATCAAGTTCCGCTTTTCTGACATCGTAGCGGGCCTTGAGCAGCGCCACTTTATCCTGGGCCTTAAGCACTGCAGCGTCCGCCTTTGCCTTGGTGATCTCCTGCTCGGCCTGCAATAACTCCGAGCGGCTCTGCTCCAGCTTGTAGCGCTGCTCGCTCGGATCGAACTCGATCACCACGTCGCCCTTCTTGACCGGCAAACGGCCAGCCAGCAGTCGGGTGATCTCGAGCGCGCCTCCGCCCACAGCCGGTGCGGTGAGCATCATCGTATGGGTCGCGTTCAGTTCGCCGTTAGCATGAACTTTCAGATCGAGGTCGCCGCGCTTAACCTGAGCCAGCGGAATGCCATCGCTTGCGATCGCCAGGCCGGAGCGGCTCAATTCAAATCCAATCAGGATGACCACGGCAAGACCTGCCGCCAGGGCCGACCAGCGCGTAAGAGGCCTTAACTTCATGCGTGCCTGCTCACTCCTTTACCGAAGAATCTTTGGCTAAAGGATCCTGCAGGGCCACGCGATCCCCGGGGCGTAAACCGCTGGAGACAAGGATGCGATCGCGGCTTCTGCGGCTAATCTCGATCGGCTGTTCCCGATATTTTGATCCATCGACGACATAAGCCACCGTCTGCCCTGACCTCTGAAAAGAGGCTTGCACCGGGATCGCAATCGCATTCGGAATGCGGTCAACGATTACGGTGATCTGCGCGGTCATACCGGGCTTGAGGCGCGGATCCTTCTGATCAAGCGCGATCTGGAGATTGAAATCTCTGGGTATGGGCCAGCCGGCGGAGAAATCCATGGTGGCGATGGTCCCGATCTGCTCGAGCTTGCCGCTAAACTGCCGCTCAGGAATCGCATCCAGTTGAACAGTCGCGGATTGGTGGGCCGCAAGACGGCCACGGTCCGCTTCGTCCACTCGCGCCGAGACCCGCAAAGTCGAAACATCCGGTAGTTCGGCGATCGGCGCCCCCGCCCAGACTCGCTCCCCCGGTTTGAACGGCGCCATATTACCCACGTGCCAAACCGATACCAAATTGACCAACCCGCTGGAAGGCGCGACCAATGTCATGGTTGCCAGGGAGCGCTGCGCACGCGCGAGGTCATACGCCGCTTTTTTGCTCGCGTCCAATTTGCTATCGACGTTTGCGTGGATGACCGCGCGATCTGACTTCAACTTTGCTTCTACTTCAAGCAGCTTCTGCTGGGAGTTAGCCACTTTCAGGTTTGCTTCGGCTCCCTCGATCTTAGATACGATTTCCTGCTTGCTGGCGTCCAGCTTTGCCACTTCCACATCGTATTGAGCCTTGGTAACGGCAGTCATGTCTTCTTCTTCGGTGAGGCGCGACTGCGCCCGCACCTGGTCGATCGCTGCCTGGGCCGATTTGAGGGCCGATCCATCCTGTGCCATATCCTGCTCGGTCTTCGATTTGTCGAACTCGACGATCAAGTCGCCCTTCTTTAATTCGACGCCACTGTTGGCGATCTTGAGGATTTGCAGTTCGCCCGCTTCAGCCGGAGCGGAAACCGACAACGACTTCATCGCCTTCACTTCGCCTCGAAACTGAACGCTATCGACGAACTCTTCTCGTTTCACCTCGAAGGCTGGAATCGTCGAGGATCGATTGGAGAGGCGTACCAAGCCAAAGATGCCCGCACTGCCTAAGAACAGGACTGCGAACGCGATCATGGCCTTGCGCTGCTTAAGCACGCTCTGGAATCGGTCCGTCATCGCGCATTCCCGGCAATGTTGAGGGCGCCCGCGGGCACCGTGTCTACCGCCGCCGAAAGGCCGGGCAACAACCTCGGATCGGTACACATAATGGACCAGGTAGCCGAAAAGGTGCGCACTTTTTGAGAAAAGTCGCCCGGCTTTCCCATCGGGTCAATTACTTCCAACTGTGCAGGGCAAACAAGGTCGGGGTAGGCATCAAGATGGACGCGCGCTTTTTGCCCTTCGTGAAGCGCCAGTACGTCCTGCTGATTCACCGGAACCTGCACCTCCATCTCGGAAGGGTCGACGACCTGCATGAAAGGTACGCCTGGCCGCACTTGATCACCTTCCTGCACTTCTCCGATATTTCCCTGCTTCCAGATCGTGTTGAGCACAACGACCCCGCTGATGGGGGAATGAACCTGCATGAGGGCCGCGTTTGCCTGGGCATGCAACATGGTTTCGCGGGCACGGTCCCGTTGGATTTCGAGGATGCGAATCGAGGCCTGTGCCGTCTTCCGTTTCAAACCGAATGTTTCTTTCAGTTGATCCAGCGTCGCTTTGGCTTCCTCCAGGGTCTCGCGGGCTTTTTCGGCATCAATCCGCGACAGCAACTCGACCTTTTGCATCTCCAGTTCCGCCTTGGCCAGATCGCCTTCGGCCACCTTGATTTCGGTCTCGTCCTTGGCCCGAGCGGCACCTTCTTTGGCTACTTCCTGCAATACGTCGTCAGCCAGTTTGCTATTTTGCGCTTGTTTATCCAGGAAGTCGCGTAGTTGGGCTTGGCGGTCAAACTCAACCAGAATGTCTCCCTGCTTTACGCTGGCCCCGGCGGCTCGCAGGTTAGTGATCGTAAGGGTGCCCTCCTTTTCTCCAGCAAGAAGCGGGGCTTGTATAGAGCGCATGCGGACCGCTTGGGTCGTACCCTTAAGGCGCAACTCGCCATTGGTGTCAGCGGGGGAAGAGGATATCCGGCTGCCAGGGGCCGGCGCCTTGTTGTGTCCAGTCAGCCACAGGAATGTGGGCAGGGTGCAAAACACGATTGCGGCGATAAGCACTAGCCAACGTTTCTTGTGCCACCAACCTTGCTGCTCTCTGGCAGGCTCCAGGGCGGGCGTGGGTTCAGTGCCAGGCTCAACAAGAGGTGCTTGCATCCGACCGTGCTCCTGTTAACGCAACACCATAACTACATATACTCGGTAAAATCCGGTGTTGACTTAAGCTTCGCCTCGCGTCGCAATCTTCCTAACAATTCAGAGCATTAGACGGACAGGGACGCAAAATCGCTCATTTTCTTTTTACATTTCTTAGAGAATCAGCAAGACCAGACGAAATTGCCCTGGAGCGGACGCTCTTACCTCAAGGAAGCGCACCTTATCGTTCGGTGCGTAGCAGGCAAGGACTTAGTCTTCTAAGACAGATGCGTTCCCAATTGGGGCTATTTCCGTCCACCAATTTTCCGGGGCGTCTCCAGCGTCACCGTCAGATGATACTTCAGGTCTGCCCGCGAAATTACATTTTCAGTAAATTCGTCAGCGCGGTGCTGCGTATCTTCCTCCTCTCCAACGCTCACGGCTATTCTCGACCTCTTCGGACCATGACGCGCTCCGCCCCGCTTGCAAAGGTGGGAACCTTTGAACGTAGTAAGGTGTCTACTATGTAGTATGCTATCATTGTTCGGCCAGAGAAAGGACAACGAGATGAAACGATGTCTCAGCGCTCATTTTGAGCACAAGTAGAGAATGCCCTTATATCCGCAATTCAGATGCAAATGAGCAGAAGCTCTTTTAGATCCCCCTACTCGTTCGAAAAAGTACGCTGTCTTTGCTTTCACTTGCGAGAAGACGAATTCGCCTAGTCGTGACAGGTGGTGAGCCAGATGTTTGCCCGTTCCCAACAGCTTTCTTCTCCCCTTGTACTGCCAATGCTCGGCAGCATACTCACGACCAGCATCATTGCTTCCATTCTCATTCTGCCTCCGTCGAGGCCAACGCTCAGCTTCCAGCAGCTATTGCTCCGCGCAGCATTCGATCTCACAATCGCTGTCTGCATTCACGTCGTCACCGTTTGGTCGATCTGGCGACTGATACGCGAATATGTTGAGCCCTCCGTTGGCACCCTTACTGTTCACATCTGGGCCGTCGTCGTGTGGCTGCCACTTATCACCACGCTCACTGCCGAACGTTCTCTCTGGATCTCGTGCATCGTCCCCTGGGCCTTTGCCAATGCCATCACATTCCTCAATCTATGGAGCACACTGCCGCAGGGCGATGAACCCGTAGCGCCCATCGGCCGCGTTCTCTTCCAACCACCTTCCACACCTCCTTTATGGAGAGCCCTGCTGCCATACTGCATCACGGTTGTCACTATGCAGGTAGGGCTGGCGTTTCTCGTCACTGGCCATCCCTGGTCCGCGACCGCGCTCGTTTCCGCGGGCGTGATGTTGTTCCTGGTGCGTCATCCGTTCGTGCAAGGTATGGCAAAAAGCCGCCGCAAGTTTTCGCGCTTTTCACTGCTGCAGACCGCCGCGGTCTTTTTTCTCATCTCGACGGCACTCACGCCTTACCTGCAAAAGGCATACGGCCTGGGCTCGCTGGCTTCCTTTCTCGCGGTCCGCGCGCCCCACGTCAGGGCTGCTACAAAATCCGCAATGGGCTCTCACTATTCGGGTGTTATCCTCACGCTCCCTGCAAAGCCTCACCCGCGCATCGAGCCGCCTACTGCTTCCGATGAAACCAGCTTCTCCAGTGCTCTTTCAAAGCCTGTCATCATTCCGTTCGATGGGGTTTACTGGTACTTCAAACAACCGGACACTCGCCCCGCGGCAGATGCCCGTATCCAGCAGGGCGATCCCATCAAAGCCAACGTACGCTCGACTGACTATCGTGAGCTTGCGATGGAAGCTCATCAGACCCTGCTCAATCCAATCTCCGGCGACTGCTGCCGCGCCATGCGCATCGACCTTCTCAATGGGGACGACCGCCCAGGTCCCATCCGAATCGAGCTGCTGCTCAGGGACACATCTGGTAAACCGGGCTCCTCACTCCTGCTGGGAAGTATTGCGATACCCTCAAGCCAGCTTCGAGACATTGCACTTAACCGTCCGCCCGTCCCTGAATCGCTGCGCTTCCAAATGCCTGCAAAGGCCCACGGCAGACGCTTTGATGAAATTACTGTGGTCATCAAGCCGTCCTCCGACCGCGCTCTTGCCGGCTCAAAGATCGCCATCCAGAATTTCGTGCTTGTTCCTTAGTTGGTAGGTGACCGCAGACCAGACAGAAGCTGGGTATTGTTCACCCGGTTGGGAGTTACCCGTAACTAGTGCGGGCAGTACGGCGTAAGGGCCTCGTTCGGCGGCATAACCAATCACTTCCGACAAGCATTTCGGTACTAATCTGGTGTGGTGAGCGCATTTGTGATTTGCCATAAATGGAAGAGCATTCCCGCCGACATCGGCGTTTTATCGTTATCGAAGGAGTCAGTAGTTGACTAATGACCTGCCTGCCTGCGCGCCGGAACCTCGACTCGACCCTCGTCAGTCATCTCTCTGACGACGAGGCTTCATTGGCTGGAACATCTCTTCTAATACTGCTGACAGAATCACCTTGGAAGCCAGTGTGTTACATTACCGCGGCAGTCCGACCCAAGTGGTCAAAGCATCGCCGAGCCCATGCTGGGTCTGGTCTCCCACCCAAGCCACGTACCCGTCGGGCCGAATCAAGATGGCCATCGGAATAGTGACCTCCCCTAATGCCGGAAGCTCAAAGGCACCCTCGTACTTGGCGTCTATCAACTTGACCCGGCGTGCCCACGGCGCGATGTCGATGCCGCCTGGCTCACCGAGGTTGAGCAGTACCGGGCGCGCATCGTGCAGCAAAGTGAAGACCCGCAGCGGACCTTCGCTGGCGACCAGGTCGAGGTCAGGCATACGGCGCCCGAGCAGCGGGTGTCCCTTACCGAAGTCGTAGTGGATGTCCAGACCAGACGTCATCGCGACGTATTGCTTGCGAGTCTCGTCCTTTTGCAGCAGCTCCGATATCATCTCGCGCAAGGCCTCGATACGATCGTCACTGCAGTCGAGCGCGGTGAGCGCCATGGTGTTGCGTAACACGCGGGCGCCGACTGGGTGCCGCTCGGCATGGTAGGTATCCAGGAGACTCTCAGGCGATTTCCCAAGGACCACCTGGGCTAGCTTCCAGCCCAGATTTACTGCATCCTGGACACCGATGTTGAGTCCCTGTCCACCTTTTGGGGAATGCACGTGCGCCGCGTCGCCGGCCAGGAGCACGCGTCCCACTCGATAGCAGGCTGCTTGCCGGGCCATATCCGTAAACCGGGAGATATAGGTGGCGCTGCGAAGTTCATAATCCGTCCCATAGACGGTGATGAGCGCCTCACGGACGTCGTGTAAGGTCGGCTCACCGCTCTGGCCGACGTGTTGTTCCGTTAACACGACGCGCGCGCGCTTGCCGTCGTCGAGTTTGGCGACAGCGTTGATGCCCTTTTCATTACGGTGCATGCCCCACTTTGGCTCTTGGGCTGTCTCGACCTCGGCGATCAAGTAGCTGGTTGACGGATCCCACCCTGGGAAGTCGATACCTGCTTTCTTGCGGATCAGGCTGCGACCACCGTCGCACCCGACGAGATACTCTGCTCGCATCGATCGGTCGTCGGAAAGCTCGATGTCGACGCCGATGTCGTTCTGTGTGAAACCCGTCACCTCACTTCCGCGATAGATCTGCACACCCAACTCGCCGACCCAGTCGGCCAGGATGCGCTCGGTACGGGTCTGCCAGAGCGCGAGAAAGTAGTTGTGGCGAGTCGAGAGGTCGCTGGTGTCGAGAGTGGTACCCGCGAACGGCGCGCAACGAATCATCTGACCTTGCGAAACGAAGCGATCGGCGATTCCGCGCTGATCGAGCACCTCGATGGTACGTATGTGCAGCCCGCCTGCGCGCAGGCCGTCGAGATCCTGACTTTCGCGCCGCTCGGTAATGGCGACGTCGACGCCCGCCAACGCCAACTCGCCCGCTAACATCAGCCCTGTCGGGCCTCCTCCTGCAATCACTACCGCATGTCCTGTCATCGCACCTCCCATTTCCGTAGGTTCTTTGCTTCAGGTGACGATGATGCGGTATGATCCGGGGCTTCCCGCAAGCCCCCTGGAGCGATATATTCTATAGTGGGAAGAAGCAAAATTCTCCTCTCGATTGTTCGGTTTAGATGGACAATCCCCTTACGAGGCACCGGTGCGGCGTCCGCTTTCTGGAACAGAGGCGACCCGGTGGGCGAGTCATCGCGAGTCAATCTACAGACGCTGCTGCAAGCATCACGCGAACCGCACCATCGATGCGAATCCTGCCGCCTTCCAGGACCCAGGCAATTTGTAATGCTAATGTATGCTCCGCCTATCACTGTTCGCTGTATTGTCGGTTTACGCTTTCAGACTAATGCGCGTTTCCAGAATCAGGGTCTTGGAAACATGCATTGGCGATTTATCGCTCATCGAGGAATTAGCCGCACTTACGACCGTGGATCGATCCATAGCTATTAGCTCAGCCGGGCTGCTTCATTTCAGCCACGCGAATGCCAGGGAATCTGGGGAGCCAACGGCCAAGTGCCGAGAAGCGCGCTTCACAGCACTAATCCGAGTGGGCCGAGACGTGAGACACCGATTCGAGTAATTCATCGGCCTGGGTTTGGCTGGCTGGGTCTCTCTCCTTGACAGGCTAGGAGAAGAGACGATAGCCTCCTCCTAGACAATCTGGGAGTTTGATCGATGAGCAAGGAAGCACCTCTCGATTTACTGCAAGGAACACTCGACATGCTAGTGCTAAAGGCGGTTTCGCTGGGACCGCTCCATGGGTATGGTGTTCTGCTGCGCATCCAACAGATTTCACAGAATCGGCTGGAGATTCAGCAGGGGTCGCTCTATCCGGCGCTCTACCGGCTGGAGCATGACGGATGGATTGCCGGCGAGTGGGGAGAGAGCGAGAACAAGCGGAGAGCGCGCTTCTATCGGTTGACAGCTGCGGGGCGGCGAAGGTTGGAACGGGAAACGAACAAGTGGAACGAGTTTGCCGGGGTGGTGGCGGTGATTTTGAATACCGTGGCGGAGGAGCGATGAGCTTGCGAAGCCGTATGTTGACATGGTGGCGCGCAGTGAGGCGGGAAGAAGACGTGCATGCGCAGATTGACGAAGAACTGCGCTTTCATGTCGAGAGCTATGCGGCAGACCTGATGCGCGACGGAACGACGCGAGCAGAGGCAATGCGACGGGCACGGGCGGAGTTGGGGAGCCTGGCGGCGAACAGGGAGAATTGCAGAGCGGCGTCAGGGACTCGATGGTTCGACGAACTGCGTGGGGATTTGCGCTACGCGGTACGGATGCTCAGGAAGAGTCCCGGCTTCGCGGCGATTGCGGTGGGTTCCCTGGCGCTGGGAATCGGGGCGAACACGGCGATCTTCTCGATCGCGAAACCGGTTTTGCTGAATCGGCTGCACGTGCCGCACCCGGAACAGTTGCGGCTATTGCAATGGACGACGAAGTCGCGCAACAGCGTGGTGCATAGCACCTGGGGTGAAGAGAACAGCGGTTTGGATGGAACGTACAGCACGTCGTTTCCCTATCCGGTGTACCAGGCGCTGACCAAACAAAATCATGGACTGGCGGAGTTGTTTGCGTTCAAAGGTTCGGGACGGATGGACGTAACTGTCGATGGTGAAGCGGAGGTGGTGCAGACCGAACTGGTGTCAGGAAACTACTACCAGCAGATGGGCGTGCAGCCGCAGTTGGGGCGCGCGATTGAATCGCGGGATGACGAGAATCCGGGCGCTTCGCCGGTGGTGACGATCAGCGATGGCTATTGGACGCGGCGTTTCAACCGATCGCCGGGAGTGATCGGGCAGACGATATTGCTGAACCTGACGCCAGTGATCATTGTGGGGGTGAACCCGCGAGGGTTTACCGGAGCAAAGACTGTGCAGGCTTCACCCGAGGTGTTTGCGCCCATGACGATGGCACCGCTGCTGGTTACGCGTCCGTGGCCGGGGTCGCTGCTGACAAACCCACAGAAGTGGTGGATGCAGATGATGGCGCGGACGAGTCCGGGCGCGAGCGAAGCGGCGGCGCAGGCCGAACTGGACGCAGCACTGCGCGCTGTGGTGCTGGCCACGATGAGGCCGAAGGCCGGAGAGGAGATTCCACGACTTGTTTTGGGTGACGGGAGCCGAGGATTGAATGGGACGGGGCGGGCACTGGCGCGGCCGCTTTATGTGCTACTTGGGCTGGTGGGTTTGGTGCTGCTGCTGGCGTGCGCCAACATGGCGAATCTTCTTCTGGCCAGATCGTCGGCGAGGCAGCGGGAGATGAGTGTGCGGCTGGCGCTGGGAGCGGCGCGGGGAAGGATTGTGCGTCAGTTGCTGACGGAGAGCCTGTTACTGGCTGCAATGGGCGGGATGGCCGGCTTGCTCCTTGGCTACGCCGGGAAAAATATTTTGCTGCGGATCACAGCCTCGCCGGAGTCGGTGTCCTGGCCAAACGAGTGGAGCTGGGGCGTGTTCGCGTTTAACGCGGGGCTCTCGATTGCAACGGGGTTTCTGTTTGGCATTGCGCCGGCGTGGGGGGCGACGCGCACGCAGGTTTCGAGCGGCCTGAAAGACAGCACGCATACGGCAACGCGGCGACGCCGAGGGTACGGCGGGAAGACGATTGTGGGATTTCAGATCGCGGTGTCGCTGCTGCTGGTAGCAGGCGCGGGCGTGTTTCTGCGGACGCTGATCAATCTGAACCGCATTGATCCGGGCTTTGATGCGAAGAACCTTGTGCTGTTCCAGATAAATCCGCCGGGGGCGCGTTTTCCGCGCGAAAAGCAGCCAGGGCTATACCAACGTATCGAAGAGCAATTGGCCGCTCTTCCGGGCGTTGAGGCAGCCACCACGTCGAGCATCACGCTGCTGGCAAATGATCGCTCGATGGACGACTTTGTGCCGGAAGGGGGGAAGGCTGGGCCGAAGGACCAGGGGGCGCTGGATAACTACGTTGGCGACGGCTATTTTGTAACAATGAGAATTCCGATCATTGCGGGGCGCGGGTTTACGGCGCAAGATACTTCAACGTCGATGCGAGTGGGTGTCGTCAACCAGGCGCTGGCGAAGCAGGACTTCCCGGGCCAGAACCCGATCGGCAAGATGTTTACGACCACCGACATGGAGAACCGTAAGCTGATTTACACGGTGGTGGGGGTATGTGCGGACACACGTTATGCGAACCTGCGCGACGATCCGCCGCCGACTTTCTTCCTGAGCTACAAGCAAGCGCCAGATGTGTCGTGGGGCATGACGTTCGCGGTGAGGACGCGACTGTCGCGGGCGGCGATCACGCCAGGGCTGCGGCGAGCGGTGCAGTTAGTTGATCCGGATCTGCCGCTGATGGATGTGCGTTCGCAAAGCGAGCAAATTGACGAGATCACAACGTCGGAGCGTATCTTTGCGGACTTGACGGGTGGGTTTGGATTGCTGGCCCTGGCACTGGCGTGCGTTGGGATTTACGGAATCATGGCGTTTGCGGTTTCACAGCGCACGAATGAGATTGGGATACGCATGGCGCTGGGGGCGAGGCCGGAACAGGTGCTACGGATGGTGTTGGCTGAGGCGTCGTGGATGGCAGTTCTTGGACTTTTGGCCGGAGTGGCCGGGGCGCTCGCGCTGGGCCGGCTGATTGCGAGCATGCTGTACGGGCTGAAGGCGTGGGATCCGGCGACGTTCGCAGGATCGGCGATGCTGCTGATCGTGGTGGCACTGGCTGCGAGTTGGGTTCCCGCGCGGCGAGCCGCGGGAGTGGACCCGATGCGCGCGCTACGGCATGAGTAAGTCTCGAAGTAGTAATCAAGAGCTCTGCCCTTAAGAGTCGCCTCATATCTCCTTGATTGCAAGTATTCTGGACCGTTGGCACTTGGGGCTAATCCGAGCGAGGTGAGGTTTTGAGAACGGAGAGAGCTATTTTGCCGGGTTTCCTCCTTTGCCTTTTGGCCTTTGTTCGTGTGCCCTGTGCTGATGGGCAACTTGAAACTTCGCAAGTTCCAGTCGAGGCCACGGTGTCTTCTGAGCCTGTCAAGATGCAGGCGAACGCACCTCCGGAGGGCCTGATCCATCTCGATGTCGCTGCAACAGACCGCGAGGGCAAGCCATTTTCGGGCCTAGCGGCGAAGGATTTCACGCTGATGGACAACGGCGTGCCCCAGAAGATCGTTTCCTTCGCAGCGTCGAACCAATCCACAGATGAAAATGAGCTGCTCACCGAAGTGGTGCTGGTTCTCGATGAGGTCAACCTTTCGCCCGTGCAGTTGGAACTTGTAAAGAACGAATCGATAAAGTTTCTGCGGCAGAATGGCGGACATCTCGGTCAACCCGTATCTATCTACTGGTTCACAACCTCCGGACTGTACGCAACGGCAACGCCCACGACCGACGGCAACGCCCTGGCCGAGGATGTTGCTCACCACGGCTCACCCCGCACGGTCTGGGCGATTCCGCGAATTCGTGATTCGTTCACGACGGCGGAATCAGAGAGGTACGCACGGTGGGATCGATCCTTGCGAGCGGTTTACTCCATCGCCGTCGAGCGAAGGGGCGACCCTGGGCGAAAGCTTTTGGTGTGGATGGGCTTCGGTTGGGCGGCAGTTCGCGGGCGAGAGCAACACAAGGACACTGATTTTTCCTCGCTGGTGGAGCTTTCCTCGCGCATCCGTGAGGCGCGGATGGTTATCTCCGAGGTCACAGCCCGGACCGAGCCACTGGCTCTCGACTTCAAAGAGACGTACCAGGATTATCTGGCGGGGGTTCGCACGCCGTCGGAGTTGGAAGAGTCGCGCTTGAATCCGTACTCACATTTTGCGCTTCCGGTATTGGCAATTCAGAGCGGTGGCCTTGTTCTGGACGAATTGTCAGAGATCTCGCGCTCTATCGAACACTGCGTTGAGGACGCGCGCGTGTTCTATACGATGTCCTTTGACCCGCCGAATGCAGCGCAGCCGGACGAATATCACGACCTCAAGGTGCAAATCGCAGCGCCTGGATTATCTGCACGCACAAACACCGGCTATTACGATCAGCCGGTTTTCTACGATCAGCCTCGCTTCGCTGCCAGGCAAGTCAGTGTTCACGAACTGGAGCAGATCCTGGACACAGCCAACGGCGAGCAAGACGGCGAGTTGGTAAAGCAACTGGCAGGTCTGGAGCTGAGCGAACGTTTCAACAGTAGCCTGCTCTCACTCTGGAAGAATCGTCTGCGGGGCAAGAAGTCGATCGCGGCACTGGTGGCTCTGGCCGATGAGTCTGCTTTCCTGGACCCTCCCGCAGCAGAGATTCTCTCCGACCCAGCACCCGATCTCGAAACGCAGCGCCAGATGATGTCACGAACAGTGAAGTATCTGGGGGAAGCGATTCCTAAACTGCCGGATTTTTTCGCAATACGCACCACAACCGAGTATGAGCAACCGTCGCCCCAAAAAGCAGATACCTGGAAGACCGCGCCGGCCTATCAGCCGTTGCTCGAGGCGGTGACCGAGAAAGCAACTCTCCGCTATCGGAACGGCCATGAGGAACAGGATGCAGAGAAGAAGAAGGCTGGCCCGAGCGCCAGGAAAAGGGACCTCAATTTCGTTGGTGTTTTCAGTCCGATTCTTGGCACCGTGCTCGGAGATGCCACACGCGGCGATAGCATACTGATCTGGAGCCGTTGGGTACAGGGCGAACGAGGACGGGAGGCAGTCTTTCACTACATCGTTCGCGCCGAGAGCCCTCATTACGACGTTACGTACTGCTGCCTTGTGGGTGGGAGGACCTTTCTGACGTCGCCCAGATACCTCGGAGAATTGGCGATTGATCCCGGAACCGGAACGATTCTTCGACTGACGATGGAGGCCGAACTGGGATGGATTCGTGAGCCGAATCTGAATCCGGTACTGCCCGCAAAGGGATCGGCCATGATGGTCGAATATGGGCCCGTCGGGATCGGCGGAAGAAAATATGTCTGCCCGCAGCGCAGCGTCGTGACTATGAGAGTCCGAACCGTGAGCACTCTGACCATCTGGGGTCAGACATTTGATGTCTATGCCCCGTACGAGACGCTATTGAACGATATTGTGTACACGGATTACCACAAGTTCGGGGCGGAGGCTCGCATGCTTCCGGGATTTGACGTTGTACCAGATGCAACAGCCTCTCCGGCGGTCAACGGTCAGTCTCCCACGAAGCCGCCGCCCAACCGCTGAACTATAGCTAAGACAAGAATCCCTCCAACAGTTCTTGCCGCGTAGCACGACGAACTTCGCTAAAGCGGGATGATCGGTAGCTAGCCCGCCAGGCCCGCCGAGGTGGAGAGCTCACCGATAATGAGAATTTGCGGGAACGACGGAGACTGGCTGCTGTCCGACGCTGCCTGGCCGGGATCAAAGCGGCTGGCCATCGTCCCGCGGGCGTGTTCGAAAATCCGCAGCATGATCGGTGGCCCAGTCGAGGAACGTTCGTGCCGGCGTTCCTGTGATCTCCGCGACGGTCGATGTAACGAAGGCGGGTAGACCTACCCCGGCTGACCAGGCATCGAGCAGCATCTTCACGATGAATGCAGGCATGGTCGCGGACAATTCACGCTGCGCCTCGTCTGGCGATATCTCCTCGATGGACAAAGTGCGGCCGATCACGCGACCGATTGTGGATATCTGCTCGAATTGGCTGAGTGATTGAGGCCCGGTGAGAACGTAATCCGCTCCGGAGTGTCCGTCGTCACACAATGAGCGCACCGCGACTGCCGCAATGTCACGCTCGTCGATCGGGGCCGTGGGGACACTGAGGTACGGCCAGCGGACTACATCACCGGCGCGAATCTGCTGCGCCCACCAGTGCCGGGAGTTGCTCGCCAACATTCCGGGCCGCAGGAACGTCCAGTCAAGGCCTGAAGTCTCGATCATCCTTTCGATTTGTTCGGTCTGCATCCTGCTCGCATTGGGCTGTTGGAAGAAGGGGTGTGGCGTTTTGAGCGGAGCTGAGAGGAAAACAATCCGTCGCACGTGTTTCGCAATCCGCTCCAAAGCGGGAGCAAATGCGGCGAGCGGCTCTATCCACACCAGGAATACCGCATCGATGCCACCGAGGCATCCGTCGAGACTCTCGGGAGAAGTTAAATCTCCTTGCACCACCTCGACCTGTGGCGGCATGCAAGCCCCATCCGGGTTGCGAGTCAAGGCGCGGACTGGTTGATCGTTAGCCGCCAGGTGCAGCACCACCTGGCGGCCAATATTTCCGGTAGCGCCAACGACGAGGGTACGACTCATGGTGGACATTCTACGTCTCAGGAGCGAAAGGCTTTCCTTGCGGCTGGGGAACATCCGGATATTCAGACTTTGCCGTTGTAAAGACCTGGTTAGGCGGCGGAGGCGATTATCCAACAGGCGACTGGGCGTTAGCCAAGAGCAATACTGGTTGACTGGCTCGCGCCTGCCTTAAGACGCCCCCTGGTGAGGAGAGCGACGAGGGCAGCTGTCGCAAGAAACGCGAGGGCTATGAACATTTCTCCGGACGGATGCTCATGCGTTGGCGTGTCCCCGAGAAAAGGGTCGAAAAAGCGAGACGACGCATTGAAAGTGGAATGCATCATGATCGCTACCAACACCGCGCCTCCTGATGCGTTGAATGCACAAGCGATTAACTGCGTAAGACCGATGAGGATAAGAATGAAGGTTAGGGGAGAAGCACTGCTCCAGGTCACGAGGAAGAGCGGAGCATGCCATGCCGACCATAAAATCCCGACACAGATGGCCGCGATCCAGGGGGGCATAACCTGCTGCAGGCGGGCCTGCAGAAATCCGCGCCAGCCAAATTCCTCGAAGAGGGGGCCACCGAGGAGGTTGTAGCTAAACATCCACCCAAACAACCCAGTCAGAACAGCGGGATGCCAGCGCCACTGGGCAGGACCGCCTTTCGAAATGAGTGCGGGACAGACCACGAAATAGGTCGTCAGCAGGAGAAGCGGACCTATCAGCAACCATAGCCATTCCAGGAGGCTTCGAGGCAAAAGGTGAACGGCTCTCCAGTTGCCCGTTTCCAAACGGTGCGTAAGATAGCAGCCAAAGAATGGTCCTAGGGTCGCTATGCATGTAAAGACCGGAAGAGACGCATTCAGGTGGATCAGCTTTAGGCCGCCCGACCCCAGGACGAGAGGAGACCAGGCGAGCCAAGCCCATCCACATGCGATCGTGTAGTAAAGCGTCACCGCCTTCCATGTCGGCCATTGCGGCCGCTCATACCCCTTCGCGGCATCTAGTTGCAAGGGCTAATGACCTCGGTAAGCACAATCTCATTGACAGCAGGGAGTCTATAGCATCAGGGCTTGAGCACCAAACATGTCCTGCGAGACGAAGCCAAGATCAATCAAATAAATTGGACGTATGTCTGGTGCTGAGCCACAGGAACAGTGGACAAAGAAAGAGAAACGGGAAGGCTGGAATAGCCCTCCTAACGAACCTGGCAATCCTCGTTCCATTTCCGGAAGGGCCGGTTTTTCGTGCGAGTGAAAGAGCGATTCGTAAATAGAAGCTGACATTTGCGGAGTAATCGGCCTCGATGAGTACGTTGGTGATTTATCGCCAGTCATGAGGCGGATTGGCGTTACTCCGAGCGTAGTTGTTTCGTGAAATGCAGGACGAGGTCATCGTCAAGCTGGACTTGTGAGCCCTCGTCGATGTAACGATCCCGGTATGTAACACCGCGGCCATCCGGTATGTAGCCGCGTCTAACATACAACCGTTGGGCGGCGTTGTAGCCTGGATGCAATCCGACTCCGATTCCCACGACGCCGGAATGACGCGCCACTTCCGCCTCCGCACGGTCGAGCAGATGGGATGCGATGCCTTGTCTCCGGAATTGCCGAAGGATATTCAAGTCCTGAATCTCGGGAATGTTCAGCTCCGAGAATCCCGGATAGGAAGGTCGCCAATTCACCGTCACGTATCCCGCAAACTGCCCATCAACAATGGCAACGAAGCACGTTCGGGCGCCAGCGGCCTGCTCGCTCAGATACTGCCGGTACTGCGTTTCAGGTTTATTCCAACTCATCTGCGCGAAGGCGGCAGCAATGACAACCGGATCGTCTTCATTCAACGGCCGAATTGCGATGTTTTGCGTGTTGTCCATAGGCAATACTCTATGCCGATGCGTACCTGACGGTCAGACTTGACAATATCGTTGATAGACCGAGACACAAATTGAGCGCAAGTTAGGGGCTACAGGTCGAACTAGTAATGAAAAACGCCCATGGGACATGCCAACGAGCGAGTCCAACTCGGTTTTGGAAACCTGGACACATACCGACCACCCGTTACCAATCGGCCTTCGATGAGTGACTCGGCAATTTCCCGTCAACTGACGTTGCCGAAACATAGCAGATGGTTAGAGACGGAAAAAGCTACTCGCATCGCAGCGCCTCTATCGGATCGACACGCATAGCTCGACGGGAAGGGAGGTAGGCGGCAAAAAGCGAAATTCCCAGGAACAGTAAGGGAACCCCCGCAAAAGAGAAGGCATCGACTGTGCTAAGTCCGTAGAGTATTCCGCGAATCAAGTAAGAGGCGCCCACCGCGAGAGAGACGCCGATGAGCAATCCTGCGGCCACAGGCCGCGTGCTCTCGCGCAGCATCAATTCAAGGACGTCTCGCTTTTTTGCGCCCAAAGCCATCCGGATACCAACTTCACGCGTGCGCAACACGACGATATAGCTGACTGTTGCGAAGATCCCCATCAAGGCAAGTGCGAGCCCAAGTAGACCAATCGACGTGGCGAATACTGCCGCAAGGCCTGAGACAACGAACGGCGGCGTCAGCCGGAGCATCTCGTCGAGAATGGAGGAAGCGGCAACAAGGTTAGAATCGACGGCCGAGATCACAGGCCCGATCGTGCTCATGAACAGGTGCGGATCGGACTGGATCCTGATGAGCAGCGGATAGTCCGCGAGTCGATCTTCCGGTAGTGGTAGGTAGACCTGCTGAGAGTCGCTCCCGTCCAGTTGCACGCCGCGTATGTCTCGAGCAACACCAATAACCCGGTAGCTGGTTCCGTCGGGCAAGACTTCTCCCTTTCGGTGGAACTGCCCGTCGGTGCTCATGCCTATGCTGCGCCCGATCGGATTCTGATTCGGCCACAGCCGATTCGCGGCCGATGCGCTGACAACAACTGATGGCTCAGGTGTGCCCTGCCGCGTTTGAAAGCTGCGGCCAAAGAGCAGGGGGATTCCAAGGGTCTGGAAATAGTTCGCCTGAACATAGGTGTAATCGAGGAACGCCATTGTGTTTTGAGGCGAGGGTTGTTCTCCATTGACCGAGACTGCCGCTGTTCGCATCCCGCCGCCATCAGGTGGGCGTGCAGTGGTGATGGCAGTAACGCCAGGAAGCGCGCCGAGGCGTGCGCGGAGTTCGCGGATAAGCGCAAGCTTGCGGTCAGCGGTGTATTGAAACCCATGGGGAAATTGAATATCAATATTGACGGCCTGTTTGCTGTCATATCCGGTGTCCATTTTGAGCGTGTGGACAGCACTGCGAATCAACAAGCTTCCCACAATTATGAGCACCAGTGAACCGGCCACCTGTGCTGCGATGAGGGCGCCGCGGAGTCGGCGACTGCGCAGCGGCGAAGCTTCCGAGTTCGCTTTGTGTGATGAGGCGAGCCCGGAGCGCGAGCTTTCCAACGCCGGGGCAAGCCCGAAAAGAACGCCAGCGACAAGAGAGATGGCGAAGACATAAGCAAAGATTCCGAAGTCGGGAGTGATGTGCAGGACGAGTGAGCCATATTCGGCTGGGACGGCTCCAGCGGCTATGGTGACCAACACCTTGAGCAAAGCCCAGGTGAAAACGAGCGCAATGGTGCCGGCTACCAAAGCCAGCAAGGCGCTCTCGGTCAGCAGTTGCCGGATCACCCGCCGACGGCTGGCTCCGAGGGAAAGGCGAATGCGCAGTTCATTCTGCCTAGATGCAGCACGCGCTAGCTGCAGGCTTGCAACATTGGCACAGGCGACAACCAGAATCATTCCAACAGCAGCCATGATAAGCAGAATGGCAAACTTCAACCCGCTGTCCAGCGTGCGCCCGAACGGAGAGCCTGGCCAGACCTGCACAATAGAAGGTTTGCTCAACTCAGAGCGAGGATCGTGCGTGGCGCGCAGGCGGTCAGTGAGCACAGTCATCTCGGCCTGCGCTTGGCCGATGCTAACGCCGGGCGCGAGGCGAGCAAATAGACGGCAGCACTGGTTGCCACGGTCGCGCAGCCAATTGTCTTCAGGATGGACCAGAGGCAAAAGGCTCAGTGGAAGCCAAAAATCTGGCGCGGTCATGCTGGTGCCTGCGAAATCGTGCGGCGTGACGCCGATGATTGTAAAGGTTGCGCCGTTGAGGTGAACCACCTTGCCAAGAATGGATGGGTCTCGGGCAAACCGCTTCTGCCAATAGTTCTCGCTGATAAGGACGGAGGGCGAAGCGTTGAGGTCCGAACCTGTCATGGTCTCAAAGGCGTGCCCACGCACAGGGGCGATTCCAAGGACGGAGAAGTAATTTTTCGAGACGATGAACGTATTGGCGAACTCTGCCGCGCTGGAACTGGTAGGAAGTAGCCCCAGTCTTCCCAACAACGGACGGGCGGAGCCACCGCTATCGGTTCGAACTCCGCCAGTGTCGGAAAGAGTCAGTCTGTCCGTGCTTTGAGCGATCACTCCGCTAAGGGAATGGAGCTGGTCACGATATGCCTCGTAGTCGGGATAACTGAATCCAGGATCGAAGTCGCCTGAATGAAGAACCAGCGCAAGATTGACCATTCTGCCGGGATCCCGGGCATCCAGAGACCGGGAGATTACCGCTTTATAGCAAGTGAAAACTGCGGTATTCACGCCTATGCCGAGCGCCAGTGCAAGGATCGCAACCGTGGTGAATCCGGCATTGCGGCATTGCGTGCGAGCGCCGTATCGGAGATCCTGCAGTATCGTTTGGGGCAATAGCATCAGGTCGATCTCGCCCATGCGCTCTCTCCATATTGTGGGATTTCCGAAGCGCAAGAGTGCATTCCGGCGAGCTTCCACGGGCGGCATACCTTGCTCGGCGTTCAATTGCTCGCGCATGGCGAGATGAAATTCAAGTTCCTCGCCCAGTCTCTTTTCGAGCTTCTCTCGTTCAAAAATCGCGCGAGCACGGGATATCCATGACATTGCTAATCTCCCGGCTTATGCAGGCTCGAAGGCGAGGGCGAGGGCAACGGCCTGCGTGATCTTTTCCCAGTGCTCTCGCTCGGAACGTAGCTGCCTGCGACCCTGGGCCGTCAGGCGATAGAAGCGAGCACGGCGATTGTTGTCGCTCACACCCCACTCTGATGCGATCCACCCATCCTGCTCCATGCGATGAAGGGCCGGGTACAGCGAGCCCTCTTCCACGCGTAGAACGTCATTTGAAATGCGATGGATGTGGAGAGTAATCCCCCACCCGTGCATGGGGCCCTGTTCAAGGCTCTTCAGCACGAGCAGGGCCAGCGCTCCCTGCAGATTGTCGTTCTTCGAGGGCGTCATCGCTCTCCCGTAGATTTCTATGGAAGAATGCGCCTGCCGGACTCGCCTGTCAAGCTGTCTGTCGAAATCGCCTCAATTTTACAAAGTATTTTGTCGTCTGTTGTTAACAGGGCTTAGCACTCATTGAGAATAATTTATGCGCCGCAGGCCGATAGTAATGAAACGCGCATGGGACATGTTTAGCGCTGGATGCCCTCCTCGCCTCCTATTTCCTGTCGCCACGCCGACATATCGGTACTAACCGGCTTCTCGACGAGTGACATCGAATCGGCGACCTCGCATGGCTTGGAAAGAAGCAATCAGAGTACGTGATGGGCTCACCAAAGGCTGAGTCCGATTTCGGACGATGAAGTTCGCCCTTGAACACTTTCAAGTTGTGGCGGTGTTTGGCAAGGCACCAGAAATGAATCTCTTAGGGCATCGTGGGTTTTGGCTATCAAACTGCATCAAATAAAAAACCCTGCTTGAGCAAAGCCGACTTGGGATCTGCAAAAGAGAACCAGGTCGCTCTGTCCATGTTTCGATTCCGTATAGGAGTCAATCCATGACGTTACGACACTGGTTGGACACCCTAGTACAAGATTCGACATTCGGCTTGCGCTCGATTCGGCAAGGCCCTCTTGTCGCAGCCGCTACGGTAGTAACGCTGACACTTGGCATCGGATTGAGCGCGGGCATCTTCTCTTTTATCAATGCGATCTGGCTGCGACCACCCGTAGCAAAGGATCCCGGCAGCTTCGTGCGGCTGTACATTTACAATTCTCAACCATCGTTTAACTTCGGACAGCCAGGTTCCATTTCGCTTGAGGACTATCGGCAGTATGAAACCGCTCATTCCCTTAGCGAACTCGCCGCCTGGCATCAGGTGCGTCCGTTCTTCGGGGTCACGAACCCGAAGCCCTTACGGGCCGTATTGGTTTCGTGCAACTTCTTCTCTTTATATGGACTGACCAAACCTGAACTGGGACGGCTGCTGCTGCCAGAAGAATGTTTAGGGGAAGGACCAAATTCAGTTGCGGTCATCAGTGACGAGTTCTGGCGCACTCAGCTCAACGCAGACCCAAAGACTCTGGGCAGAACGATCCTCCTGAACAAGCGCCCGCTTACCGTAGTCGGCGTCACTCCTCCTCATTTTTCCGGACGGATGTCGTTCCGGATCAGCGCCTGGATTCCACTCCTATGTCCGATCGCTGGACAGCTCGAACAGGATTCGAGCGCCGCTGGGGATTTCATACGGGCCCCGAGTATCCAGTGGCTGGCAGTCGAAGGCCGCAGAAATCCTGGCTTCTCGATCCGGGCTGTGCAAGCCGAACTTGCCACCATTGCCCAACAGCAAGACCTACTGCATCCTGGCCGCAGGACCACGCTTTTCGTAACCGATGGCAGCGCCTTCGATGAGCCGGGCCAGCACTCCAGGAATAACCTCCTGATGGTGCTATTGATGGGATCACTGATTTTGCTCGTGGCGATCGCCAGTGCGAACGTCGCTTCGCTCTTGTTAGCAAAAGCGGTGGCTCGCCGAAAGGAGGTTGCCATCCGCCTCTCTCTAGGCGCCAGACGATCGAGGCTCTTGAGAATGATTTTGACTGAGGCCTGCTCCTGGCTGGCCCAGCAGGATGCATGAGCTTGTTTCTTGCATACTGGCTTCCCCTATTCCTTGGTCAGCACCTGACCAAGCAGCCGTTAAGTATCCCACTGGAACCCGATTTTCGCGTCTTCATCTACCTGGCTGCAGCGACTCTACTGGCCGGATGTGTAGCTAGTTTGACGCCTGCGGCCGAGTCGTTGAAGAGATATCACCTGGCCGCGCTTAAGGGGCAGGAGAGCGTTTCGGGCAGTGAAAAGGGACTTTGGCTCACACGTTATCTCCTTATCAGCGCGCAACTGGCAGCGAGTTTTGTGGCGTTGATCGGCGCGGGTATATTTGCTCAGTGGTACAACACGATCTTGAATGGCGATCCAGGTTTTGCCGTCAGTCATGTCATGGTCGTCCCGCTGAATCTGCAGACCCCACGCTATTCGGAGGTATCGGCCTCGTCCTTTTACCGCACTCTCGATGAGCGTATACGAGCGCTGCCAGGCGTGAAGTCGCTGTGCTATACAGACACGCCGCCATTCGAAGGCTCGCGAATACAGGAGATCAGATTGCGCGGCCAAAACCCTGGAACGGGCCGCAACTCCATGGTCAGTACAGTTTCAATAGATTGCCTTAAGACGCTAGGTATCCAAGTGATGGGCGGACGTGCCTTTGACCGAGATGATGCATCGACCGAGAGCTCCGCTCCGGCGGTCGTTATCTCGCAGGCCTTCGCGCATTCCTTTTGGCCCAATGAGAATCCGGTCGATCAGGTTATTTGGGAACCCAATGGAAGATCCCTGAGAGTAGTCGGTGTCGTCCGCGACACGAAATCGGAGAACTTTGGCATCACCGACGGTCCGCGCGTCTATCGTCTGCAAACGCACCCACAGATTGGAGACTCACTCCTGTTGGGGTTTGACGGGGATTCCTCTTCGCTGGCTCGAAGCATAGGAGACCTGACGAAGAGTCAGGACACCGATCTAATCGTTACACCACGAACTGTGCGGTCAGAAATCGATGATGGGGCACCCGCTATCCAGCGGTTTATCGAACTGATGGTCATCCTTGCAAGCGGAACCGTTCTACTGGCGCTGATTGGAATCTATGGAGTGGTATGGTTCAGCGTGAACCGGCGCACGAAGGAGATGGGCATCAGGATTACTCTCGGCGCGACCAGACATAGCGTTGTTTACCACTTACTTCGTGCTCATATGCGGCCGGTATACGTCGGACTCGGCGCCGGCTTAGTCCTGGCGGTAATGGGGTCATTGGCGATGAAGCGGATACTCCCGTTGGATGTGCTCAACCCGATGATGTATGTTGCGGTGTCGCTGCTCTTGCAAATTGTGGCCCTTGGGGCGATGCTGGGTCCGGCAATACGGGCAGTGAGGGGAGATCCGGTGCAGGCGCTGCGCCAGGAATAGATCAGAGCCGTGGGCACGATTGATGAATACAGCTCAACATACTCATTGGCCCAAGTTGGGTGACTTTTGCACAATTCATCCCCATAAACGCCAATGGGACAAGCCAACGAGCCCGTCCAACTGGGTTCTGGAAACCTAGACACAAGCCGACATGTCGTTACTAATCTTGTGGCTAAGACCTGCGACGCCTTCCCAAGGCGTTTCCTTTGGCTAGCCGTGTTCAACGCGCGCCTTTATATCCGAGTATGCCGCATCGATGAGCTGGCTTAGCGCTGCGGCGTTCGTGGCCGTTCCCGGTCTCAACTTCACATGGCGCATGAACTTGCCGATGCCTTGTAACAAGTGGGCCGGATCCGGCAGCGCTGCGCCGTGAAAGAACCCCACGTTTACATGCGAAGTGAATACATTGACGTAGCCGAATGGCGCATCTCCCAAACATGCCACCGGACAGCCGTCATGCAAAAGTTCCCGGACTTCGTCCCCGCATCTTCGCATTACCTCAAACCACTCATGCGCGATGGCTCCCAATTCACCTGCATGCTCTTTCATCCACACATCGATGGTGGGGTCCCTCACGACAGCGCCGTTGAATCGCAGCAATTCCGTTCTCCTCGTCGCTCCACATCAAGACGGCGACCACAAACTCGCGGAGCTTCCACCGGTTTGTCTTCGGGCTCGGAACCGATCTTCGCACGCACAGTCTCCACTCTCTGAGTTCGTTTACCTCGGGACTTCGGAATCAGCGGGGGTGTTCTCTCATGGCATTTTGAGAGCTATTCGCTGGTTCCAGGGCGCCACGCTTTCCTCATACTCCATGGGATCGCCGAAACCTTCGGTTTGGACACCGAGTTGGCGTAAAGCGTCCAAGGCCATCAATCGGCGATGCGCGTTGAACGTCATGATATGGGCGAAGACGCCGCCGTACGTGAAAGCCTCGGCAGGTTCGCACAGCGCGTCGACGAACGTATCATCCCAGCCGGAGCGGTTTCGGATGTCACCGAGAATACGATGTAGTTCAGCATCCGTCTTTTCGAGCCTTTGTAGCAGCGCTTGCGGGGAGCGCTGCGATTTGGGAGGGCCGTTCATATCCATATCGGCTCCGGACAGCGCGGCAGTCCAGACTTCCTTAGTGAAGATAATGTTTTCTAACAGCTGCCTTAGAGTCTTATTCGACTCGCGCCAAGGTAGCAGCTCTACGACCGTGGGCAGCGGCCGATCCAATTGTTCCTCTGTCAAAGTACCCGCGTATTCCAGCAAACGCCGCGTGTGCCAGGAGTCGTTGCCTGCAAAACGATCGAATAAATCCATGTCTGTTCCTCCTTTTGTCGATGAACCAGGGGCAAAAAAGTGAATCTTGTTGGACGCCGGCAAATGAAAGTGCGGATCACGCATGCGCCGGTAGATACTGGGAGAAGTCCGAAAAGCTCTTCGGAAAGCGCGGGTAAAGGCTTCCAACGAACCGTAGTTGGCGTCCAGGGCAACGTCCGTGACCGACATTCCGGTATGCCCCAGTTGATATGCTGCTCTTTCCAACAGTAGCCGTCGTCGCATGGCTGCCGGACTTTCTTCGACCATGGCTCGGAATAACCTGTGGAACTGGGTGCGGCTTTGATACGCTTGGCGTGCCAGATCTTGCGTTTTCACCTGAGTGTCCAGGGAACTCGCGACAATTGCGGAGAGGCGGTCTGCCGTGTCCTGACCATCCGCTTTACTCATGCGTCCGGTTCCTCATGTTGAACGAATCATAGACAAAAGAGGACGCCTCTTGCCTGATCGTACGTACCAATCTTCTACCTTAAAAGCCGGATCAAGGCGAATGAACACTTGGATACTCGGCACCGGGATGGCACGATTACTCTCCACAAACGATAGGACCCTATCAGGACTGCCACGCTCGATGAGGCAAGGATGCGCAGAGATTTTTCTCGGGGCAGTTTTGGGCCGTTTGAAGGAAGCCGATGGCGCGGTGGATGCGGTAGGGCTATGGGATTTGGATGAGCCGGAAGTGCTTCGGTGGGCGCTGGTTAGGGGTGAAGCGAGTTGCCAGTGGTCTTGCATGTGGCCGACGATGAGGGATGTCGACGTTCATGGGGAGTCTGTACGGACGTATTTCGGCTTCTCGGCAACCTGACGCAAGCGAGATTTCGCGGCTTCACTTCGCCGGTTTTCCCGTTATACGGCCACTAGAACCAAACTGGCGCACAAGTTAGGGCTATACTCCCTGTTTTGAGGGGAGTGTGCAATGCAACTACGGCGGGCTCATTTGAGTTGTCAGGTTCCTGTCACGCTTCTGTCTGTTGCGAGTGCTTTCCCTTCCACGCGCCGTGTCAAGCTGATGCTCAGGCCGAGATCGCCCATGCATAGAAAAGCGTTCATTCTTACGCTATTTGTATTGCTATCGCCAGCTCTGCTCGCTCAGGCTCCAATCCCAGACTGGTGCCGCGCGTTGCCGCGACCGGAATATAAAACTGTCGAACGAGTCTCGATCAGCGACCCATGGTTCGAAGTCTATAAGCCTGCCCAGGGCGTTTTCGCCATCTACGAACCGCACCAGGCCGAGGAGACCATCAGCTACCTGATCGTCGGCGAGAAGCGGGCTCTGCTGTTCGACACCGGCATGGGAATCAGCGACCTCAAGAAAGTCATCGACCAGCTGACCAGGCTGCCGATCATCTTGTTGAACTCGCACACCCACAACGATCATGTCGGGGACAATTGGGAATTCTCCCGAATCTACGGCATGGATACAGACTTTACGCGGCAGAATGCGCGGGGTTCTCGGTTGGACGCGCAGACAGAAATCACGTCCGGCCAGATTTGTGGTGGGCTGCCGAAGGGATTTGACTCGAAAGCCTACACAACCCGGCCCTGGAAGATCACGGCTTACACTCATGACGGCGACCGCTTCGATCTGGGCGATCGCACACTGGAAGTCATCGCAACCCCCGGCCACACGCCTGACAGCATCTCTTTGCTTGATCGCACCAACGGTCTGCTTTTTACCGGTGACACCTACTATCCCGCGCCCATCTGGCTCTTCAGGCCAGAAACCGATCTCGATGCCTACGCCGCTTCCGTTCGCCGCTTGGCCGCGCTCGCGCCTCAGGTTAAGGTGGTCATGGGCGCTCACAATATTCCCGTCGCATCACCCACGCTACTTCCAAAACTAGTCGCCGCTTTCGATGCCGTGCGTGCAGGGAAAGTCCAGCCCTTGCCCGACTCGCCCGGAAAAGTGCTCTATAAGATGGGCGACATTTCCTTTCTGATGCGCGCGGCTGCGCCTTAGTCGCGAAGAGCAGTACGCGTTGTCGCAATCCGATGCCAAGTCATGAATGGCTAGCCGCGTTAAAGTCAGGCGCCGCCAACTAAGACTATGAATTGTTGAGGGCGTAAAACGCACACTTGTGCAAACGCCAATATGTGCCGCGTTGGATGCACGTATCGGAGAAGCTTATGCTGTGCTTGCTTTGGCGGCGGTCCGGGGCTATTGAAAGTCTAGGTCCTTTTTGTGCTTGGGGTCTTCCTGTGGATGATAGGGAAAAACTTTACCGCTGACGGTGATCTTTGTTTCAGTTGTTGTGACGATTTGGACGTCGTGTTCCGTTCTGGTTTTTATCTCCGGGGGAAGGGTGGTGCTTCTGATGTACACCCTGTTATCCCCCTTTATGGTAAGAGATTCCTTGCCGGTAGCGCGGTTAAGGACGTGCTGTTCAGCAACCGTAAACGATCCATCGGCGTTAACCGATATCACCGTCGCGGTATGTTGGGGGCCGCGCACGTATTCTTCTATTGAGGGCCTGGGGCTCTTTTCAACTACTTTGCCGTCCTTTGTTACTGTTATGGTCGTCGCAATCACCATTTTGTGGTTGCGAAACTGAAGGGTATCCCCGCGCTTGATTTTGTCTAGCGTTGTCAGTTTTCCCCATTGGTAATCCTGGTCTCTAGACCCTGTGATCTTGGCAAAGTCAGAGGCAGTCTTGGCGCCCGCAGCGTTCGCTATCGCAACGGCAAGGTCGTAGCACTCGCCACGACCGACCACAGGCTTACCGACAAATTGCTCCGCTTCCTTTGCCACCTTCTCATTCAGGGCATCACTGGTACCGTCTGGTTCGTCAGGAGGCGGGGTTGTCGCCTTCGTTTCCGTTTTGCCTTTTCCAGGACCACCTTTTGGTCCGAATCGCAACGGACCGGGAACGCGTCCTCCAAGTTCGTCAGGGATTCTACGAAGAGGTCCTGGAGTCCGGGCGTTCCCTTTGGGGTCAAATACCATAGCATCTCCCTTTTAATCGGCGGTGGTCATGAAATCCCCGATTTTCGGCTGCAGTGATGTGGTAATTCACAAAAACCGCTCAGCATCCACCTGGCGACGGTTTTGACATCCTGAATCTTACACCCGTTCCTATCAGCGCCAAGCGGTCGATGAGGATCGCGGTTGAATCGATGGGAGGTGACTCGCCCGGAACTCGAAACCCGAGCTTACAACGCTCAATGAGCGCATCGGCGATTTAGCGTCAACTCAAAATGCGGAACGCGGTTTCCTGGTCATATGAAATGGCCACTGGGCCGAGAAGCCCGTTGTAAGGCAACTTAGAAGCGAGCCCCGACTCACTCCTCGCGCAGCAGGATCAAAGGATTGACCGACAGAGCGCGTTGGGCTGGAATCCACGTAGCGACCAGCCCCAACAGCAGCATGGCCAGAACCACGCCGGCAAGGACCAGCGGATCGCGCGGCGTGGCCTGATACACAATGAAAGCCAGCACCTTCGTCGCAAGCAGACCCAGAATTAATCCAACCCCCGAACCAATCGCCAACAGTTTGAATGCACGTCCCAGCGCGGCCTGCAACACTTCCTTGCGTTGCGCGCCGAGAGCCACGCGAATTCCCAACTCCCGCAGCCGCTTGCTCACCGAGTAGGCAGCCATTCCGAAGATGCCCGTGATCGAAAGCATCGCGCCCATCATGCCCAGCACACCCAGCGACACGGTCGCCATACGCGAGGGGAACAAAGTTCCCGCCAGTTCTGCGCTCCACGGTTGAATCGCCAGAACCATCCCAGGGTCGATGTCCCGGAGCACACTTCGCATGGCCGCGGCAAGTTGCTGCGGGTCGCGGCTCGACCGCACCACCAGCCATATCCAACTGGCCGGCGATTGCAGGAGGGGGAGGAACATCGCGGGCTGCTGGTCTTCGGTGAGGTTCACGTATTTTCCGTCTTCGACCAGACCCACCACCCGCACGCGCGTGCCATCCCGCAGCTTGAAATACCGGCCGACCGCGTCCGGTACGGAGCCCAGTATCTTGCTTGCGAACTCCCGGTTCACGACTGCTACGCGCGGGGCGTTTGCGTCGTCATGCCATGAGAAGGCTCTGCCCGCCAATAAAGACGTCCCGGATGCGCGGAAGTAGTCTGGAGATATGTTGTACATAGAAGGGTCGGCCGCGGCATTCGATGGGCTCAGATCCTCGGTTGTATCGGTATAAACAAGGGATTGCCAACTACCGGGAAGTTCTAACGGCGGATATTGCACCGATCCTACGGAATCTACCCCAGGAATCGCTTGGATGGCATCGATCATGCGCCGTTGCATTGCGGGTACTCTTTCGCCGGTGTAGCCTGCGGCCTTCAGATCGGTGTCTACCAACATCGCGTTCCGCGGCTCAAAACCGAAGTTGCTGTGCATGGAGCGCATGAGTCCGCGCACAGCAACCATCGATGAAGTGACCAGCACGACACAGATCGCAATTTGGACGACAAGCAATACGTCTCGCACGGTAATTCGGCGCCCGAACGCGCCTGTCGATCCCGCTTTGACGATCTCGTACGGATTGGCCCGGAGAATCTGCCGCACGGGAACAATTCCGAACAGAACTCCGCTGACCAGCGCCAAGACCAAAGCCAGCAAATAAACGTTAGCGTCCGGACTTACCGGCACATGGAGGGGGAATTGCGGAACTGGCCGCCACACACTCAACTGGCGCAGAAGCAGAATGCTCACCTCGAGTCCCGCTACGCCTCCGGCGAGCGAAAGCAGCGCGGATTCGGTGAACAGCTGGCGCAAAATGCGATTGCGGCTCGAACCAAGAGCCAGGCGCAAGGCCACTTCGCGAGAACGGTCGGCGGCCCGGGCGGCAAAAAGGCTGCCCAGGTTGGCACAGGCAGCCAACAGTATCAAACCCGAAAGAAGCATCAATCCGGCGAGAAAAGTTCGCATTGGCCGGCGTAAATAGTCGCCATGAAGACCAGGCCGTGCCAGCGTATAAGGCTCATTCCCTTCTTCTTTGGGATAGCTTCTTTTCAGATACGAATCCACGGAGTTCAGATCGGCAGTGGCCTGCGCCGGGGTGACTCCCGGCTTCAGATGTCCCACCAGCTCAAACATCCAATGGTCCCCGCGCGCGTTCAAGATATTCTCGCCGGATAACTGCTCATGGTTCACGATGGGCACGAAGATATCCGACGCGAAAAACAAGACGGTCCCCTGGAACCCCGGAGGCGCCACGCCAAGAATGGTGACGGGATGCTTGTTGAGCCGAACAACGCGGCCCACCACGCCGCGATCATCCTGAAAATGGCTATGCCAATATGCGTAGGAGAGCACGACATAGGGCGCGCTGTTTGGGCCATGCTCATCGGAAGCGTGGAAGAAACGGCCAAGGTACGGTTGCATGCGCAATGCGTCGAAGTAGTTTCCGCTGGTTTCGTATTCCCAGACATTGGATGGATCTTTGCCCGTGTCCAGCCCTGCCTGAGAGATGGCCCAGGCAGCCACATCGTCGAAGCTGCGATTGCGCCGGCGAAGATCGAGATAATCGGGATAGGAGTGGGCCCCGACGCCGCTCCCATGTTGGACTATGAAAAGGCTCTCTGCCTGAGGCACATTCAGCGGACGCAGGATGAGCGCGTTCAATACGCCGAAGACGACTGCGTTGGCGCCGATGGCCAGCGTCAGTGTCAAAGCGGCAGTGATGGTGAAGCCGGGAGACTTACGCAGTTGGCGTAGGGCGAATCGCAGGTCCTGCAGCAGGGTGGTCATGGTCGGGCTCCGGGTTACGGGAGGGCTATATGGATGGAAGGGCAATTCGAGAGCCAAAGTGTCTTAAACAGCAACTTTATGAGAACAATGCGGCTTACGGAATCTCGCAGGCGCATGGGAACCGAGTTGGGTATCCGGTTTCGCCGGAGGGTGTCCATGAATGAACAGGGGCGGCCAACAGGCCAATGCGCGTTTCCAACCTTGAAAATCGCGCGGTCTTCGGAGTTCTGGATGGATCGTCGCCAATCCGGAAGTAATGCAGCCTTGGGTGTCGTGGAGTTTCGGAGGGGTTCCTTGAAAACGGTGCCGCCTCAATGACGCCCGCAATCGTTGATTGCGAGTACTTCATTCTCAAATCACAAACAACGCACGATGAGGATTGTTTGATCGTCTAACTGGTGTCCAAACCCACGCGCCGCCGCAAGAATCCTTGCCGCCAGCTCCGGTAAAGGGTCCTTGGCGTTCGCCGCGATCACTTGCTTCAGCCGTTCCACGCCAAATTCCTCTTGGGGTTTGTTGCACACTTCCAGAATCCCGTCCGTTGCAACCACGAGCAGATCTCCCGATGCAACTTCCAGCCTCTGTCCGTCGAAGCTGGAAACCGGCAGCAGCCCGAGAGGGAACTGGCCCTCCTCCGTGTGCGACAAGGTCCGCCCGCTCGCATGCCACTGCAGAATCGGTGGGCTTGCCGCCAGCGCATAGAACACGCTGCCGTCCGCTCCTAGCCGGAAGCCGGTGAATGTCGCATACATGTGCGGCTCTTTCACCTCCGGGAGCACCCTGTTCAGCCGGTCCAGCAATACCGGCAGAGTCCGATGCGGCTCGCGTCCTTCCGCATCCAGCAGGGCCGTGCGAGTCGCTGTCTTCAGCATTCCCATCAGAATGCCGGCGGGGAGCCCATGTCCAGCGATGTCGGCAACATAGGCGATGGCATCACCGCCCGGCAGGTAGATCGCATCCACCAGATCGCCGCCCACCTTTTCACTGGGGTGCGAAATGCCGTAAATCTCAAAGCGCGACGTTCGCAATCCCACCGGCGGCACTAGCGTCTTTTGAATCCCGTGTGCCAGCTCCAGTTCGTTGCGCATGCGGAACGACTCTCTCCCCTCGCTCCGGATATACACACGGAAAAAAGCGTAGGAGAGAATGATCGCCGACAACGTCGCGGTCGCGGCGAAATGGATTCCCAATTCCGAAGGCACCGGCTTCAGATCGAAGTTGCGCGTCATCCAGTGTGCGAGGCTGGCGTTGATCCGATTATTGAAAAACTGCAGCACAATCAGGCCGAGTAGAAACGGCATCGACAGCCGCGACAGCACTATGACCCACAACGAAGCGTTCAGCCCGACGTAAAGCGCGATTTGAAGCACGACGACATAAGGCAACACTCCCAAGTACATTAGATCGACGTAGAAACCGTACACTGAAAACAAGAGGAAGACCGCCGCTATCAACACCCATAGGCGCTTTATCGGGACCGACCGAAAGAGTATCCATCGAGTCGAGGTTCTTCGGTACCACTCTGAGGTTCGCCGGTACCACTCCTTCTCTGCCATTGGCACGAACCATATCAGATTAGATGGAGGGCGTTCACGCGATTCCCATGAAACGGGGTATCGGTAACTTGGCCGCCCGTGACACGCTAGTGCTTTTCTTTGAGAACTGTGGCTGGCGCGGTTGCCGACCCCATCCGGCCCGAGTTCTCATCCACCACCACAATCCGGATCGTCCCGGCATCCTCTCTTCTCGCAACCAGTTGGTCGAAAGGGATCCCCTCCTCCAGAGCTCTCTGGTATGTTACGGGCTTCAATGCCAGACCCAGCGTCTGTCCCGTAACTCGTGCATGAAGGCCATCATCGTCTCTTTGGACCAGAAAGATATCCAGCTTATCCCTCCAACGATCGCCCTGCTGCCTTAGCGCCAGGTCGTTGGTTGCGATGTTGAGCTTGAGGGTTGTTCCCTTGGACGACGGCACCGCTTGCGCGCTCACGGCGATCTCGGTCACATCGAACGACTGCCATATCGCCTGGCGCAAACGGTCCTTGAGGGTAGCCGGTTCCCTGGCATACTGGTAGCCCGTTCGGTAGCGTAGCGTCACTCCGCGCTGTGCGGGGAGCTTTACCGTCAGCAAGTGGTACTGATCGTCTGCCGGCACGTTGGGCGAAAAGCTGAGCAGATACGTGGCCCGGCCATCCTCGACCACACTGTTGAGTGCCGCTGCCATGTCGCCGGCGCGAGGAATGGCGCGTCCCCCGGTGGCATGGGCCATCTCTTGTATGGGTGCCTGAATGGGGTGAAGATCCTGAATCATCTCGGCGTAAATGCGGCCGGCCGGCGCCCCACCCCCTTGGGGAGGAGGTGGGCCAAGGGCACCTGGCGCCAACTGTATGTTGCGGTTTTTGAGACTGGGATCGATGGCCTGGGTCTCCAACTGCGAGGCATCGATGGGATAGACGCTGACGTGGGCGTCGTTCATCGCCTCCTGCGCGCGCAGCACGAAGCCCTCAATATGCTTGCTGCCCTTGTCGCCAGACACTGCCTTGTCGGTCCAGTCCGCCAGCACGTTGTCGCTGCTGACCCACACCAGGTTCTTGTGGCCCTGAATAGCGGCGAGATGCCGGGCCGCGACGACCAGGATCGACTGCGCTTCCCGAGCGGGATTGCTGCCGAAGTCGCGTAGTTTGGGATCAACCGGTTCGGCCTTATCCGGTGCACTGCCGCTGTTTCCATTCACGTATTGCAGATCTTCCGGGTGAAGAACCTCATCGAAGTGCTGACGATTGCGGGTTTCCTCCTCCTGCGCCCGAGCCAGCTCTTTTGCGCTGGGCATCCACTGGCTCAACTTTGCCGCCAACATGGCGTGATCGGCCGTCCCCTCCTCCAGGACCTGCAAGCCATTCGCCTTCACTACGTAGAGCCCCACACTCTCGCTGGCCGGGAGCGCCTGCAGAAAGCGTAGGATCTCCCCGCGAGCATGGGTCAGGTCTGCCCACGCGAGGTTGCTCGAATCGATTAAAAGGATCGTGGTGTTGCTTTCCGTGGCCCCGATCTCGGGCTTTGTGTCAGCAGGCGGCGCGCCGATTGGAGACCGTGGTCCGATCTGAGACCCGATCCAGGACCCTGGCGGAGTCTTCCGCCGGCGCACCGCCGGCGCGGCTGAAAAATCGCACCTCCTGCTTGCGCCCGTTGTCGAATATCTCAAAGTCCTCTGGCTTCAGGTTCGTGAAGGGATGGCCCTTCTTGTCATAAGCCACCACGCCAATGTCCACCAGGCGCGCTGTTACTCGCAGGGGAGTGCCGGGCGACGCAGGGCGCGCAGTCGCGGGAGTGTCCGGCAACTCTGCTGCCTCCGCCACACTGATTTCCGGGGCCGCGGGCGCTGGATTTTCCTCTGGATTGGGTGCCGTCTCAGCAGCTGCCGGAGGAACTGCGGGACTGCTCTCCGTCGCAGCGCCGGTAGCCGCGTTCCCCACCGGAGCGGCGTCCGGCGGCCCTGCATTTTCCCCAGGCGCGGGCCCTGCTTCCGCCAAGCCGGAAGCTGCATTTTCAACCGGCGCTCCGTTGTTTCCCTCAAGCATGCGCGCATTCGCGCGAAACAAATGATATTGCTCAAAGACTACGTCATTCAGCATCGCCCGCAGATGCATCGGAGCAGTGTGACTGTCGTGTTCCAGAAGCGCGCCGCCACGGTAGCGCTGTAGCTCGAAGGCATTGGAACCCAGCGCCGGCGCATCCGAGATGGAGACGCTCTTCACCGGACAGATATAGGTCTTGCCGCCAATCTCCACCGGACCGTATTCGACCAGAATGTCGGACCTGACAATTTTGTCGGCCGGCTTCAGGTCTGCCTCCAGAGTCAGGCGAAGGATTGCTCCATTGGCAGGATCCACGGCCATCTCTCCGTGGTACCCGGAAAATTGCTGAAAAACACGATAGCTCCCGTTGTCGGCAGCGACACAGCAGAACTCTACCTCGTAGTGCGACTTTTCCCTCGGCACCGCAAAGCTGAAGACCGCAAGCGGTCCAGCCGCGCCCTGTTCCCAATGGCTCCAGGCCAGCTTGCCCTGCGCAGCATCCACCAACACCGTGGCCAGAACAGGTCCGAACACTCCCGTCGTGACTAACCCTTGTATTGCCGGTTGATTTTTATTACCCTTCGCGGCCCTCGAATCCACGACTTCGTTGCCGTCGCGATAAAGCACCGTGTCGGTGGACCTGCCCACTGGGTGCAAAGGCTGGTATGGGATCTCGGACGTATCTGCTCGAAACCCCTGCGGCGTATCCTCGAAGCGGACCGTATCCCGTGTGGCAAAGAAGTTAGGCAACTGGTGAAGGGTCTTGCTTGCATAGTCCACGGTGAGAGCGATCATCCGGCGCTGCGCCGCGAAATCCGGCGCGGGTGCGGCAGGAATCTCCTCCGCGGGAGGATCGAGAAAAGCCGCTACATCGGCCAGCAACACCAGAGACCGCCGGGAATCGGGGCCCGGCAAGTCTGCTTCCCAGCGCGAAAGCCTGGCCGCGCTTAGCCGTTCGGTCAGTTCCAAACCGGAAAGTTGCTGCGCCACCTTCGCGTCCGCCTTGCCATGGGCGGCAGCCAGCACTTGCTCCAACTGCTCCACTGTGATGTTCCTGGCGGCGACTGCCGGCACTGCGATTCCCGCCAGCGACAACAGGAGTACTAACCTCCGCATACCGAAATCTCGTCGCAGACTAACCGAGGATCTTTGCGACTTTGACTTGTAGCCCTCGACAGAAGTGAGTAGATGTTTTCCCATACGGCGCAAATAATTTTACGCTGAACCCGCCGCTATAAGACGCAGACATGACCAGCCTCTCTTCTGGCGTACGCCGGACTCGGATCTGTCATAACAACCTCTGTTACGCAGACGGTCTAATAAGGAAGCCACTTGCAGAAAGGGCAGATCGTTGAGACAAATCGAATCACAAACCGAAAAGGAATAGTTGTTAATAAGTCGTTTCTGACATAGCCTGCCGATTACTTCCGTTTACCCGGAAATCTGCACCCAACCAACGGGGGATCCATATCTTTGTTGGACGAACCGTTGGCCGTGTGTACAATCACTGTGTTCATTGCGCCTTTGCACGCTGCCTTGCTTCCGGAACGCCCCCGATCCATTGCCAGGACGACTCCGCCCGCAATGAGGGAAAGCAGGGTCTCGTTGAATCCTCTCTGGTGCATTTGGGCGTCGCTCTTTGCTCGGTCGCTGCAGCGAAGTCACACCGGGCGCCGGCAAAGGCGGCCGCATCTTCTGTTCTCGTGCGCCGTTGCCTTCGTCTTACAGAGTGCTTGCCCGCCGCTGCATGCGCAGACCAATGAGTGGACCTGGATCAATGGGCCACGTACGCCGCAGCCTCCCGTGTACGGCACCTTGGGAACACCCGCCTCCGGTAACATGCCAGGAAACCGCGAGCTAGCTGCTCGATGGACCGACAGCCAGGGCAATTTCTGGCTCTTTGGGGGCAACGGGCGCGATTCGAAACCCATTTACGGCCTGCTCAACGATCTATGGCAATACAATCCTGTGACCAATCAATGGACCTGGATGAGCGGAAGCAACACCGTCGCCGGGGCAACCGCCGTATACGGCACATTGGGTACACCTGCCCCGGGTAACCAGCCAGGTGGCCGCAATGCCGCACTGAGCTGGACCGACGCGTCCGGCAATTTCTGGCTTTTCGGCGGGAGCGGCGTGGATGCGACCGGCCAGTCAGGCTACCTCAATGACCTCTGGGAATACTCGCCTTCCACCCATCAATGGAGCTGGACCGGCGGCCCGAACCTTATCAACCAGTCCGGTAACTACGGCGCATTAGGCAAGTCCGCCGCAACGAATACGCCAGGAGGCCGGAGCGGTGCAGTCAGCTGGACCGATCCCCAGGGCAACTTCTGGCTTTATGGCGGCTACGGTCTGGATTCCGCCGGAACCACCGGTACCCTCGACGACGCCTGGGAATTCAGTCCCGCCACCCGCCAGTGGACCTGGATGGGTGGCGGCAGCACGCTTCCGGGTTGCGGGGGCGGTTGCGGAGCGCCGGCCGTCTACGGCGAACTAGGAATTGCGGCCGCAGCCAATACTCCAGGAGGACGCGCGTCGGCATCCGGCTGGGTCGATCAAAAGGGCAATTTCTGGCTATTTGGAGGTTCTGGCTCCGATGCCTCCGGAGCTCCCGGCATACTCAACGATCTGTGGCGCTTCAATACCTCCACCAACCTATGGACCTGGATGAGCGGAAGCAACACCATTGCCGGTTTTTGCTTCTCGCCTTGCCCGGGAACCCTGCCGGGAATTTACGGCACGCTGCAAACGTCGGCGCCGGGCAATACCCCAGGCGCCCGCACCGTCCCGGCGGCCTGGACAGACAGCGCGGGCAATCTTTGGCTATTTGGCGGCAATGGCCTTGATTCTGCCGGCAAAGTGGGCTATCTCAATGACCTTTGGCAGTTCAACATGGCCACTGGGCAGTGGGCGTGGATGAGCGGGGCCAACACCGTCATCTGTCCCTCCACCTTCTGTGGCCAGCCCGGCTTTTATGGCTCCCTGCAGACTCCCGCCCTCGGTAACAATCCCGCCGGCCGCAACAATGCAACCGCCTGGACCGATAGCAAAGGCAATTTCTGGCTCTTTGGCGGCACCGGCACCAACTTGGTAGAGAGTTGGGGCTACTTTCAGGACCTTTGGGAATTCCAACCCGCCACCGCCAGCCAATCTGTAACCGCAACGCCTACCTTTTCGCCGGAACCGGGAAGCGATCCCACTGTTCAGACTGTAACCATCCGCGACACCACCCTCGGCGCTTCCATCTCCTACCTGGTCGACGGCAACCCGCCCGCCTCGGAGTATACGGCGCCCATCCAGCTGTCGGCGTCTGCGACCATCACCGCCATTGCCGCCGCACCCGGCTACGCGAACAGCGCAGTTGCTACTGCAACCTACAAGGTGACAACCTCCCCGGCGGCCGCTCCAGTCTTCACGCCCGCATCTGGGACCTACGTTGCCCCGCAAACCATCACCATCAGCGATGCCAGCCCCGGCGCAGTCATCTACTACACCACCGACGGGTCTGCTCCGAATTCTGCTTCGTCCGTCTACCAGGGTCCCATCACCGTCTCGTCGTCTCAGACCCTGCAAGCGATCGCGACGGCCAGTGGTGTACCCAACAGCTCCATTTCTTCCGCCGTCTACACCATTGGTTCTGCCTCGACGCTCGGCGAATGGGCATGGATGGGCGGCAGCAATCAGCAACAACAGTTCGGTTCTTACGGAAACTACGGCATGCCGGGAACAGCCAACATCCCTGGCGCCCGCCAGTCTTCCACTACTTGGAAAGATGCCAGCGGAAATCTCTGGCTCTTCGGTGGCGCCGGCTTCGATGGCCGCGGCTATACCGGTTATCTCAACGACCTGTGGAAATTCAATCCCCCCACCCGGCAGTGGACCTGGCTGGGCGGCAGCAATCTTCTCCCCTGCGACGGCGGCACTCTGGCCTTCACCTGTGGCGGGCCATCCGGAGTCTATGGGACGTTAGGCACACCGGCCGCCGCCAACGTGCCCGGAGGCCGTTCCGGAGCCGCGGGTTGGACCGACAACAAAGGACGTTTATGGTTGTTCGGCGGAGAAGGCGTGGATGCCAAGGGCCTGACCACCGAACTGAACGATCTCTGGTTGTTTGATCCCTCTTCCAACCAATGGACCTGGATGGGCGGTAGCACCCGGGCAGCGTACTCGTTCTATAGCTCGTTGGGCCAGCCTGGCATATACGGCACGTTGGGCGTGCCCTCAGTAACTAGTATCCCCGGGAGCCGCTACGACGCTGCTACCTGGGTTGATCCTCAGGGCAATTTCTGGCTATTCGGCGGCACCGGCCAGGATGCTGACGGATTGAGCGGCCTGCTGAATGATTTCTGGATGTTCAATCCCTCAACCCTGCAGTGGGTCTGGGTCGGCGGAAGCAATGTCGGCGTGGTCGACGTTGGGTATATCGCTGGAGTGTATGGCACCCTCGGAGTACCTGCGGCAGGGAACTATCCTGGAAGCCGTACCGGTGCCGCCGCCAGGACTGACGGCAGCGGCAATCTCTGGTTGTTTGGGGGCCAGGGCGGTACCGGCACCGGCTACTTCAATGATCTCTGGAAGTATGATCCATCCTCCAACCAATGGGCGTGGATGGCGGGCGCCAGCCTTGCCCTTTGTTCCGACGCGGGGGATCCCGAGCCCTCCTGTTCACTCCACCCCGCCGCCTATGGAGCCCTGGGCGTACCCTCCGCCGGCAACACTCCGGGCAGCGGGCCCGTCAACGCCAGTTGGATCGACAAGGAAGGCAACTTCTGGCTGATGGGGGGCAACAACCCAATCGTGAACGGGAATAATGGCGGTGTCGCTTCTGGCATCGCGAATGAGCTCTGGGCCTTCAATCCTTCCACCGGCCTCTGGGCGTGGATGGGCGCGGACTACCTGGGTAACTGTAGCTGGGTCGTCCCGGTGTATGCCTATCCAAACTGCAGCGGCGGCACGCTCTATGGGAATCTGGGCGTGCCCGCGGCAGGCAATATCCCCGCCGCTCGCGTCGGTGCTGCCGGCTGGACCGACAGCAGTGGCAACCTCTGGCTCTTTGGTGGCGCCGTGGGCGAGTTCGCTGACGACTATTCTATTGGCAACCTCAACGATCTCTGGGAAATTCAACCCTCTCTCTCGACTTTGCCGCCTGCGGCTAGCCCCATCTTCACCTTCGCGCAACAGGCCAACCAGCCCAGCGGTCAACTCTCGCTCGCAAACGACATGGCCAACGCCGCCATCTACTACACCACCGACGGAACCACGCCTACCACCGCGTCCACTCCCTACAATGGAGCCATCACGGTTTCGAAGACGGAGACTGTCAGCGCCATGGCCGCAGCGCCAGGCTACCGCAACAGCGTGGTCACCTCTACCGCCTACACCGTCGATGCTCCGCCTCCAGCGCCTACCTTCTCCGTCGCGCCCGGTATCTATACTTCCATCCAGACCGTAACCATCGCGGATACGCAACCCAACACCACCATCTACTACACCACCGATGGGAGCACACCCGTCGCAACCTCACTCGTTTACAGCGGGCCCATTCCCGTCTCCGCTTCTGAAACCATCAACGCCCTCGCAACCGCGTATGGTACGGTTGCCGCTCCGGGCACATTTCCAACCAACGCTCTCTTCAGCCCGGTGGCCACGGTCTCCTACACCATTCATCTGCCGCCGGCAGCCGCTCCTCTGCTTAGCCTGCCCGCAGGTACATATACCTCGCAGCCGACGCTCACGATCACTGATGCGACCCCTGGTGCGACCATCTACTACACCACCAACGGAACCACGCCCACCACTGGCTCGTCTGTCTACTACGGTCCCATAGGGATCAATGTTTCGGGAACCGTCGAGGCAATGGCCGTTGCTATCGGCTATACCAATAGCCCGGTGGCCTCCGCTGCCTACGTCATTATTCCAATGGTGAGCACGCCCTTCTTCTTTCCGCCGGGAGGGACCTATCTTTCGCCCCTCTCGATCATCGCCTCCGATGGCTATACGGGAGCCACGATCTACTACACCACCGACGGAACCACGCCCACCACAAGTTCGAAGGTTTATCAGGGGCAGATCATCCTTACCAGCTCTGCAACGGTGCAGGCGATCGCGGTCCTTAAGAGCTACACCAATAGCTCAGTCGCCACTGCGGCCTACACTCTCATCCAGGCCGCGGCCGCCCCTGTGTTTTCACCCGCTGCGGGCGCCTACACGGCAGGCCAGACCGTCACCATCAGCGACCCGAGCCCGGGCGTCGCCATACTCTACACCACCGACGGAAGCAGACCCACCGTCAACTCAAAACTCTACAGTGGCCCAATCGTCCTAACGGCGTCGGAGACCATCAACGCCATTGCGGAAGGCCAGGGCTTTGCCAGCAGCCCGGTCTCTACTGCGGCGTACACCATCAGCACTCCAACGGTGGCTGGTCCCACCTTCTCGCCGCCCGCCGGGACGTATACCTCGGCGCAGACTGTCAGCCTCGCCGATGCAACTGCGGGGGCCACCGTCTACTACACCACCGATGGAAGCACTCCCTCACTTGCTTCACCCATGTATACGGCTCCGCTGGTTGTCTCTTCGTCGGAGACGATCACTGCGATTGCGGCGGCGAGCGGCTACCTCACCAGCCCTCCCGCTGCGGCCGCCTACGTCATCAACCAGGCCACGAATCCGGCTCTCGTCATAGGCGGCATGTCGCCCGCTTTCACCAGTGAAGGCGGGCCAGCCTTCATGCTCACGGTGAACGGCGCCGGCTTCCTTTCTGGCGCAACCGTATATTGGGGCTCTACCGCGCTCTCCACGCAATTCATCAGCCCGTCCCAACTGACCGCCCAGGTTCCCGCGGCATCCATTGCCACTCCAGGAACAACCACGGTTACCATACAGAATCGGGCCTCCAATGCTCTGCAATTTGAGGTGGATTCGGCGCCTGCAGGTTCGACGGCATCGCCGGTCTTCTCCAATCCATCGGCTACCATCAAGCCCGGTGCGAGCGCGACCTACGCGGTAACGCTTCCCGCGTCCGCAACCAACGTTTCGGCAGCCTGTCTGAATCTTCCCCGGGGCGCAAGTTGCAGCTATTCGGCAGCCACCGGCGTGGTGACGATTGCAACCGCCGCCGCCACACCGGGAGGCGCGTACCAGGTCACCGTGGTCTTCACTGAGACGGAGCCAGGTGCGGCCGCCGCTCTCGTTCTTATGCCCCTGTTCCTGTTGCCATTGTTGCTGACTGGAACGCGAATCGCCGCGCGGCGCGGAGTAACTGTGCTGTTAGGCCTGATCCTACTGGCAGCCGCGGCTTGCATCAGCGCATGCGGAGGGAGTGGCACTTCGGGTGTCACGTCGGCTTCGAGCCCAACTCCGACGCATCAGGTAACCAGTTCCGGCGTAGTCCGCCTTACGATTCAGTAGTTCCTCTACAACGGAAACGTCGATATAACGCCAGACAGCATACATATTACGGCAGTTTAAACCGAAGCCCCGCTTCTCACGACATTGGAGCAGATAAATCGCTTTTGGGCTCTATCCCCGCCACCATCGCCGGGTGCCCCACATCTGGCTCGTTTTTCGCCAGATGTGGGATACCGCAGGTCTCCCCCTCAAGCCTGCTGTGGGCCTCACAGCTCTACACGGGTGCCCCATGTTCGCGCCAGCGTACGTGGGCCGAAAACGATTTTCTTCGATCGCTTTCACCGGCGGGTTGGCGAGTGTCGCAAGGTCGACTGCCCCTTTAATCGTCGAACGTTTTACGACATCCCGGTGATTTCACCCCGCTCATCTACGTCGATTCCCAGTGCGCGTGACACTTTCGGCAGTCCTGGCATCAGCATCATTGCGCCCGAGATGACGACGAGAAACCCCGCGCCTGCGGAAAGTGCAATGTCCGTTACGTGGAGCGTCCATCCTGTCGGCGCGCCCAGGCGCTTGGGATCGTCGCTGAGCGAGTACTGTGTCTTTGCGATGCAGATGGGCAGTTCGCCGAAACCCCAGCGCGTGAAGCGGGCGAGGTTTTCCTTCGCACGTTTGCTCAGCTCTATTGCGTCCGCCCCGTAGACTTTCCTTGCCACCTTGGTGATCTTTTCGAGCACCGGGTCGCCAATTTCATAGGCGGTCGTCAGCTCGACGACCGGATTGGCCTTGATCACCTCGACGACTTTCTTCGCCAGCGCCACCGCTCCCTCTCCGCCCTTTGCGTACGCCTCAGAAAGTGCAAAATTCGCTCCGCGTGCTTCGCAAAACGTGCGCAGAGTGTCAAGCTCCGCCTCAGTATCGTCCGGAAATCGATTGATCGCGACCACCACCGGCAATCCAAAGCCGCGAACAATGGCGATGTGTTTCTCGAGGTTCGTGGACCCTCGCTTCAGGTCGCCTTCCCCTTGTTGCTTGACGCTCTGAACCGTTGTAACCAACACTGCGACGGAAGGTTTGATGCCCGACAAAGGGCTTACAAGGTCCATGTACTTTTCAAAGCCGAGGTCCGATCCAAAGCCGGCCTCGTTGACCACGTATTCCGCCATCTGCATCCCCATCTTTTGTGAGACGACGGAGCTGGTGCCGTGCGCGATGTTTCCGAACGGCCCGCAATGCACCATTGCAGGCGCGCCTTCGGTGGTCTGCACCAGGTTAGGCAGCAACGCTTCTTGCAACAGCGCCATCATCGGCCCGGTCGCGTTCAGGTCTGCTGCACGCACTGGATTACCCTTGCGGTCCTGTCCGATCACGATTCGCGCCAACCGGGCGCGCAGGTCCTCGCGGTCAGCAGCAAGCGCCAGGATGGCCATAATCTCCGAAGCCGCCGTAATGAGGAAGCTGCTGGGACGATTACTGCCATCGCGTTGCTTCTTGTCCGCGCCCGTTGTGCTGACAGTGATGTGGCGCAGCGCGCGGTCGTTCATGTCCAGCGTACGTGGCCACGTGACGCCATTGGGATCGAGGTCAAGCGGGTTGCCATGGAACATGTGCGAATCTATGAGCGCCGCCAGAAGATTGTGCGCCGAGGTGATCGCATGAAAATCACCATGGAAGTGAAGATTGATCTTCTCCGCAGGCTCGACTTGGGAGCGCCCACCACCGGCCGCCCCACCCTTCATGCCAAACACCGGGCCCAACGACGGCTCGCGTGAGGTAAGGACGGCGCGCTTACCAATCTTCTCCAGACCCTGCACCAGCCCGATCGATGTAACGGTCTTGCCTTCACCGGAGACCGTTGGAGTCGTTGCTGTCACCAACACTAGCTTCCCGCTGCGCCGGAATCGCGCGTCTTTGAGCAGGTCCAGACTCAGCTTCGCACTGACCGGGCTGCGCTTCTCATAGAGGTCTTCTGTTAGGTCCAGCTTGGCGGCAACCGCTTCAATGGGCAGCAGGGTTTTCTTCACGCAATGTCCTCGGGATGTTTCAACAAATGCACAACTTCTTCAAGAATAGCTGCGCTGTAGGAACTCAGCATTCCATTGCCCAGCATGATTATGTCGAGGAATTCGGGAATTGAAGTCTGCCGCTTAGCCTCACCTTGTGATTGCGCTCAGTTGTTGCGAATCGCCGATGACAATAAGCCCCGCAATGTCGGCCAGTGTTTACTCCTCAGGCGACGGCCGTTTTGAACCCGGTCGCTGCCTCCCGTTGCCCCGTGCGACTACGGTATACCAATCAGCAAACCGGCACTCATGCCTATGGATTGTTGGTGACCTCCCGCAAAGCTGTAGTCGTAAGCCGGTTCGAGGAACCAGCCGAAGCGGTGTTTGCCGGTTGGCCAGAACATAAAGTCCCCCGCCACCTCCCCAGCGAAGGAATTGGTCACTTTCCCACTCTGCCTGAGGTGAACCCATTGGGGACCGGCGCCTAGCATGAACTCTGCCTTCCGCGATATGGTCCACGGTTTCTTGAAGAGCAGGTCCGTGTCCCATTCCGTTGAGTTACGAGTGTAGAAGGGTGACACACCTGCCTCAAGCTCCAGCCAGTTCTCTATAGGTGTAACCTCGGCCGCAAGATTCGGCGCGAACGTCGCTGCGCCTCCGCTGAAATTCCAGCTTTGCGCCGCGCCAACTTCAAGGATGGCTATCGGGTCTTCCTCCTCGCCCGTCTCTTGCAGATTTGCGGAGGACACCTTAGAGGAAGTCTGCCCGTGACCAGGCAAACACAGAAACAGAAACAGGCACGTGAACGCGTAAGGACGCATAGACATCTCCAAAGTCAGTTGGCGTTCTAGCAGCCGTGCCAAAGGCCCATATCCCCACACGGATTCCCTTGTGCCAAAGCGAAATGACCGGCAGAAAATCGAATTAAATGTTGAGATCCTTGAGGGCCATCTTGGCTGCATGAAATCCACACATTCCATGAACGTCGCCACCTGGGGGCGTGGATGCTCCGCAAAGATAGCTGCCCATTACGTTCTAGTACGGTCGTCCTTATGCGCGATGCTGCAAGGACAATTGCGGCTGAGAGTCCGTTCGGTCCTGAGCCGATGATTGATGCTGTAGACATACTCCTTTTGGTCATGCAGCCGTCATTGGCTGGGTCTTGGATGCCATGGTACGACATCCTTCTGTTCTTCCTTCGAGTAGGGCTCACCAAAATATGGGAACTCGCTACGGATCCGACTGCGATCAGGGGCGGCGCCGTCCTGGATGGGCCTGTTTGTCGCCAAGGTAAGCATCACATCCTGAACATCATCACCCAGTGGCCTCCCATTGAATCGCGCGACATCAAATGCAGCTGCCGTTCCTAATTCATAGGGCAAGGTGTCCGGGCATAGTCGAGAGACCATTTGCTTTCCGTATTCTTCCGGGTTCATGACAGATCCTGCATAAGTAACCATCTTCTGGGTATAGTCTGCGATGGATCCCGAGAATAAAGCGATGTCATCGGATGGCGCCGATTTGTTGAAGGTCTCTTTCACCTCTTGATTGCCGGGGTCGTTGAGAAAGAGGTGCGTGACCATCGGAAGGCCCCAACGTGACACCTGCATCTCGGGAGCATGGCCGTAAAGTGACACCGTGGCCCAGGCATGAACCGTTTCCTTGCCGATCAGATGGTTTGGGACTTCGAGGACAATCGCAGTGATATTGCGATGGTTGAAGAAGTTCCCGCGATGGCGCAGGAACGCATCGCCGTCATACCTGTGTTCGTTGTAGAAGGCATTCTGAAGATCACGCATTGCGAGAGCGTCGGCGGCGAACAGATCGGGCGCGATTCCGACGAAGGCGCGAACACCAGACTTGCTATGGACTTTGCCCGTATCGCCTTCTATCAGAAGCTCGCCCTCGTCCCCGCCGATAGCCTCGCCAGTGGCTCTACGGACCTGAAACTTCTGAACATGGACGTGCTCGTCCGCGTTCACATGTCTCGGTTCGTTGAACCTGAACTTGAAGACAATGTCTTCGCGAGCGTCGCCAGTCAGGTCGAGGCGGAAGGCATACAAACCCTCATTGTGAAGGGTATCTGGTGAAGAGAGGACAACATCAGGATTGACGGTCATCGCCATCACCGTTGTCCCGGGAGCGCCCTGAAACAGATAGAAATCACACACGTTCAGGCTTGGATCCTCTTTCGCAAGTTTGGTATCGAAATGATGGGACATAGGTCTCCTCTCTGCCAATGCGTTATTGATTATTCTCGCTTAAACAGACGTTCCGCAATATTTGAAGTAAGTAAATGTCCTAGGGCGCCGGAGTACCTGAGCGCGGGACTCGCACGTCTGATAGGTTTGACTAGGCGCCGGTTGGATGAAGGGAGAATTCGCAGCCGGAGAGATCGACCGACTGTCCGGTTCGCATGGCTTGGTCGGCGGCGAGCACGATCGACAGGCTCGCGAGACTGTCCTCCAGGTGCGAGGTCAGGTCGAGTTGCTCGCGAATGGCCCGTACGAAGAACTCCTGTTCGCGCCGGCAGAGCTCGTCGTGATCGGGCTCGTCAGCTTGCGTTAGCCATTCGTCAGGGCGGACAAAGCTACCGGATGGTGTCAGCTCCGCATGATGCACGCGAATGGCATTGGCGCGGACGTGGTCTTCCACCTTGGCCGACGCGCCGTTCGAGTCGGAGTGAATGCCCTGGATCGATACTGCGCCGCGAGGCCCGATCACGTCTTTGACGAAGAATGCGGTCTCGCTCATCATCGGTCCCCATCCGGCCTCGTACCAGCCCACCGAGCCATCGCTGAAGACGATCTGCAGTTGGCCGTAGTTACAGCGGCCGCCGGGGAGGCTTGGGTCGAGGCAGGCTCCGATTGCGGAAACGCGCAGCGGCCTGGCTGCGACCATTTGGCACATGACGTCCACATAATGCACGCCGCAGTCGACGATGGGCGATGCGGACGCCAGCAGGCCGCGGTGCCACTGCCACTCCGCGCCGGAACTCTGCTGGTTAAGATTCATGCGCATGACCAGCGGACTGCCCAGCGTTCGAGCGATGCCGATGAACTTCTGCCACGTCGGATGGTGGCGCAGAATATATCCGACGACGAGCTTCCTGCCCGCGCGCTGTGCTGCCTCAACCATGCGACGGGCGCGTTCCGTGTCGGGGGCCAGTGGCTTTTCCACAAAGACATGACACCCGGCTTCGATCGCGGCAAGCGTGAAAGCTTCGTGTGTATCTGGATAGGTCGAGATGCAGACCGCGTCAGGTGCGAGACTAGCCAGCGCAATGCCCACATCGTCGAACAGGGGCACCTGGAGCGAGAGGTTCGTGGCAAGGTGGTGTTTGCTTTCCCCCCGCGATACCAAGCCGACAATCTCCACTCCGCGCATGTTTCGAAATGCGCGTGCATGCGATGCACCCATGTTTCCACAGCCGACAACAAGGATTCTCAATGACCCTGTGTTCCGAAGCATTGTGTATGTGCCCCCAGCGGATTTGCATTGCCTCCTCATCATAGATGTGGCGCTCATCGCGGAGCCAGCTTCGGTCGACTGAAACTGAATCGATGCAATCTGAAAAATTAAGGAACCTGACACCCTCCGTTCCGCATCTCTTCCCCCGCTAGGTAGCCATCCTGTGTGTCCGCTCCCGCGTACCACCCGTCCGCGCCTTATTCGCCCATACGATCCGGCACTGGCTAATTCGGACGAAAATTCAGGCTTTCGATCTTGCCGTCGGGCGACATGATGATGTGCCACTCCGTGGAACCGTGTTCGAAATCCACCACATAGATGTCCGCCCCGTTCTGTGCAACGCCTTTGAAGATCACCGACTTCACCGCGCCGAAGTTGGTGAATAAGGTCTTTAAGCCGGGGAGCTGCGCGCGCGTTGCCTCGGCTAGTCCCGCGCTCATCAGGTCGTACTTAGGCTCACCGGCCTGGAGCTCCGCAATATTCCTGCGGATGGCGGCTTCACTTCCAGGTGCGGGTTGTTGATCCTTGAACCGTTTCGCCACAGCGGCGGCCTGCTTTGCACTCTCGTCAATAATGCGCTTACCCTCGGCATCATCCAGCCGATCCATGGTGACATCGTGCCCGTTCTGGTGCAGGACCAGGGCCGTCACCTTACCATCCGAATCCTTGACAAAGTCCATCTCCGCTGCCACAACCTTGGGAAAGAACTTTCCATCTGCCTCGGCGAACAGCGGCACATCTCCTTGTCCGGTCAGCCGGCTGATCAACTGTTCGTCGTTCAACCTGATCGTCATATACACGCCTGGCGACATTCGATACGCGCCGACATATAGTGCCAGCGTCTCTTGCGGCAGCTTGATCTCTGCATGCATAGCGGGATGGAAATCCGGCCAGCCGTATTCGGTCCCGATGCTACGCATAATATGGTCCGCAAGCCGAATTCCGCCCTGGGCATTGGTCATCACCACTGCTCCATCGCCGTGGTGTTCATACGCCACAAAGAGGCTTTCGAAGCCTTCGTTCACGCCGCCATGGGAGAAGTAAGGATCGGCGGGAGAACCACCGATCTGCAGGCCGAGGCCCCAATTGCCTTTACCGGGAGTCACCATCTGCTGGGTGAGGTCTTGTGAGAGAACATGGTTCGCCTTGCCCTCAAGAGAGCGTTCCACCTCAATGCAGTAACGAGCCAGGTCGGATGGCGTCGTCCACAGGCCCGCGGCGGTCATCTCCGGATAGGTGTGGGCGCCGCCCGTTACGGGAGTGCCGTTCTCTCCGTAGGGCGTAGCCGCCGCGGATTGCAAATCCGCAGGCAGCGGTTGTTCGTAGGTGCTGTGTGTCATTCCGATCGGCCCCAGCACTGTGTCACGCATCAACTTGGGAAACGGCTGTTTGGTGGTGTCCAGCAGAGTCTGCTCCATTACCACATAGCCACCACCCGAATAGTTCCACTTGCTTCCAGGCTCGCTCTCCAGTCGGATCGGCGGAGTGTTGGCCGGCTTCTCTCCGTTCAAAACTTGGATCAAAGTAGGCACCGGAGCGCCCGCCGCATAACCGGGAAATCCGTGCACCGTAAAACCAGCCGTATGCGTTAGCAACTCCCGAAGCGTGACCGGCTTGCCATTCGCCGTGGCGCTCTCAGGAACCTTCCACGTGACCAGCTCCGAATTGATGTCCGCGTCGAGCGTGAGCTTCTTGTTCTGCACCTGCACCAGAGCGGCCATCGCGGCGACAGGCTTGCTGATGGATCCCGCCTGGAAGAGGGTGTCGGCATTGACCGAAGCGCCTCCTTCGTTCCTCACGCCAAATCCCTGCGCCCATTCGATCGCCCCATTGTGGATGACGGCAATGCTCACTCCGGGGACATGGAGCGCAGTCATCTGTTGCGCCAGCGTGGTGCAGGAATGGGGATCGTCCTTGACCACTACTGCGGCCGGCAGGCAGGATATTACTTTTTCGATATGCTGCTGCACGTCCGGTTGCACTGCCTTCGGCTCAGGCGCTCTCTGAGCGGCAAGAAGCTGCACGAAAAGAAAGACGACGCTCACGACAGCAACCCTAGACCGGATAGCCATTCGCAGGGCCCCCCTGTTTCGATCCTTTTTCGCCTGGATTATACCGCTCTTCAGCGACACAGATAGACCAACACTCCAATCCGGAGTTTCATGGATAGACGAAGCTGTCACTTTCACGAAAGCGAAACTTAGAGATGCTCTGTCTTGCTAAAGTGCCAGGTCTGTCTGACCAGGAAACTCTCCCAACCGCATTCATAAACACAAGCCGGCTGGGATTTCGGTAACTTACCGTGCCTCAACCGTTGCCCGGTGGGAAAGTTATGGTCGACGGACGCACCTTGATGATGTTATAGATGTCTGCACTTGTCTGTGCCCTTGCAGACGAGAAAAAAGCAATCGTGGCTATGAACGTGAAGAGGCGAATCAGTTGGCGCAGCCTTTGCATGCATGTTCCTTGTAAGCATGGTCCGCGCACTAGTCATGCTCTGCGGGGCGAAATAGCCCTAGCGAAACCCAAGCCGCAGTGCATCCGAATTATAGTGCCGCCGGATCGTCGTGGTTGGAGTCGAGAACGCCGTACCGTACATAGGTGAGATAGAACACTACAGCCAGCCAGCCAATCACGGCCAGAACGAAGATCAGTGCGTGTCCCTGTCCTGCCAGAATCAAGAAAGCGAGCCCAAGAAGCACCACCGAGACAACAATGCGGCCGACCTTTCCGTTGGCCCTGATTGGTCTCTTCCAGGGCAACGTGAGTGCGATAAGGGACGCCGTCGCCGCGAATGTGGCGGCTGAAGCAAGCGACATCATGAAGTAGCCGAATCCTTGCATACTCCAATGCGGGTCGTGAAAGATGGATCCAAACTTGATGAGGAGCTTGAGGGCGAGTACGTATCCCAGTACTGCTCCCAATGGCAGGACTACAATAGCATATCCGATTCGGGCGGGAAGGCTGGTTGCGGTCATTGCGACAGCATAATACGGACGAGAGCCAAAAATTGCTTCCCGTAGTTCCCGTAAAACGGTTTTCGGTAACTTGCTGTGCCTCAACCGTTCACCCGGCGGAAGTCACCTATAACGGACTTTTCAGTGGATTGCGGTCGAATCGTTGCCTTTTGCGAGGTTTCGACTCGGTCGGATGCGACAGCCAATCCTAGCCGCAACGCTATATGCGATGCCAGCATAGAAAGGGCCCGTGAAGCGGAGTTGAGCCATCCCCCGAGTCATATCAGAGTTTGTAGCAGCTATCGAGTAAAGCTCCCGCCAGGTCCAAAACTCGGGTATTACAAATCCACGCCCAAAATATTCATGAAACGCTGCTGCAAACCCACGCTGAAACACCGATGGTGAAGGAAAGGTCACAAACTTGTACGCCAGAATCGCAGCGGGTATCATCCACACGAATTGCGAAGCCTTACGCTTGAATCTGGCGTTGATTAAACCGAGAACGAAAGCCGGAATAAAACTAAATTCGAGTAGGTGCGAGAAGAAAAATTGGAAGCGGCCCGACGGAGTCGGATGCTGCAGAATGGGCAGCAAGGTGTTACGTGTCCACCCAGCCAGCCATGGCACAATGAGTTCGACCAGAACGTAAACGGCTGCCAAATCTAAAAGGAACCAGAGAAAATGCCATCCACCTGCATCATCCGTGGCTGATCCATCTTGCGAAGGCCCTGTTCCCTGCGCGGGGGCATCCATGCAGGCAAATTCTATACGTCAACAACCAGCAACGCGCGCCTTCTTCCGTGCAGTCTAACGGTGGACCCTACATTCGCGGCCAGATGGTGAGAAGCACAGCCGTCCTGATGTAGTCGTCCGGGCCGGGGGAGCTTACCGATAGCCAGGCTTTTCAGGCCCGACGCGGAGGATCGCTTCCGGATTGTTCGTCACTCGGGGCATGGACGGCGAACTTGGTATCTGGCATCGCCAACGCCAAAGCGCAGGGAGGCCCAGCACTAAACACGCGAAGAACGCGGGATACCCAGAAGATGGGTAAGGTGCCCGGCTTTGCCGCGAACTGCAATGCGATCGGCTTTCCAATCGTAGTCGTCGAAAGCGCGCGTCATGGCCAGCATCTCTGTGACCGTATACGCGCGGCATGCGGATACCAGACCATCCCACCAGCATGTGAGCGGAATCAAAGGAACCACGTAGGTCCAGAGCAGGCGCTTCCAGCGGAATGGTCGTATGAAGGGCGTCGCCAATGCGACAAAGATCGGCGTGAATAAGAAAGGGATCATCATGAGTAAGCTGCGTTCCGGAATCTCGAATATGCCGACCGGCTGCCGTGCTTGAACTGCGCTCTCCAGCACCAGCCTGGCTGACTTCGGCGCAAAGTGATGGAACGCGTTGAACATCGTACGCAGCCCCACCAGGTCACTTGGCACGTTTGTGGCATCGACCGGACCAGCGACGTACCGAATGCGAGATGGGTGCTTCGAGGAAAGGCGCTGAAACGCAGTGATATTGGGGAATTTATCAGTCAATGTGAATTGCACATGGATGTCGTCCGCAGCAAGAGCTTCGTATATGGCCAGCACGGGCCCGCCTGCGCCCGAACACAGATCCACTACACAGGACGTCTTTGAGTTCTCGAGCATCGTCCGCAGCAGAGGAACGACTGGCTTGTGCAGAGCGAAGCGGGTCTCCATAAACTGGAGATAATCTGTCGCAAGGTCCCTGATCGTATGCGGGAACCAGGTCAGATCTTCAACTTCCACCAGTTGCAAGCGCGGCAGTGGCATGCTCCTCAGATCCTAGTAGATTCGGCGACGAACCCACCATAGAGCACTGGCGATTCATTCCGAATAATGGAGATCCGGCAAGCAGGAAGGAATCCGGCCGCTGAAAAGCCTGCCGCATGAAGTTCGAGAGAATCATTCTCCGAACGTTTGCAATGCCGGGCGCGGGTCGCGAGGCGGACCGCGAAGGCATTTCAGTCTCTTATTGACTCTGACCTTACGTCAGGGTAGATGATTGTGTGGGCGATGAGCGGACTCTACAAGGCTCGAGAATTTGCGAGTTTGGCGGGCGTAACCGTTCGCACCTTACACTACTACGATCGCATTGCCCTGCTTAGACCGCAGCGTAGCAGTTCCGGGTATCGTCTCTACTCTTTGGCCCACTTGGAACGCCTCGAACAGATCACGGCTCTCAAGTTCCTCGGTATTCCTTTAAAAGAGATCAAGATTCTATTGGGGTCGAATCCCTTGACCTTTTCAGAGTCCTTGCACTGGCAACTTAAGGGACTTTTGGAAAAACGAGACCGCATAACCCGGGCGATCCGTGCAATAGAGTTGGCGGAGCAACTCGCTGGCTCTAATCAGACGATAGACGCCTCCGTTTTGAGACAAATCATCGAGGTAATCGAAATGCAACCAGAAGAGAATTCTATGCGCAAGTACTACACGGACGAGGCTTGGGCGAAGAGAGTCCACATAAGAAAGCAAACCACTTCCGAAAAGCTAGAGGCCAACAGGGACGCTTGGAGACAGCTCTTCCCCAAGGTAGAGGCGGTCCTCGGTCTGGATCCCGCAGAAGAAACGGTTCAACTTCTAGCGAAGGAATGGGTTCTTCTGGCAGAAGTATCAACTGGAGGCGATTCCGGCATTAAAGCTGGAGCCATTAAGGCTTGGAAAGATCACCAGAACTGGCCCTTGTCCGAACAGGATGCCCTCCTTGATCGTTTCGGCCTCGATTCGGCCGGCGATAGAGATGCGTCGCTACAGCGACTAGAAAAAGTTGGCAAATTAGTAGGCCAGGCGATCAGTCGGAAATACTATGGGGCACTCGATGGAACACCCGTCGCCTCGCTCAACAAATCATCCGGTAATCTGTCCTCTCAACGATGGGTTGACCTCTTTCGGGACGTAGAGGATGCGCTCCCAGATGATCCTGCGGGCGAGAAAGCGCAGGCTCTGGCGGCCAGGTGGGCTGAACTGAAGCGGGACGCGGAAGTCCAGGCTCATAGGATGCCGCAGCCCAACGATTTTCTAGAGGTGTTGCGGAGCAAGTGGCCACCCGATGCTTCTGTCGCCGTCATCAATCAAGTGGCACGTCTCTATCGTATAGAGCAAGTCTCCGGTTTCCTGGCGAAGGCAGTGGCGCGTGGCGAGGAAAAACGCAATTCGGCTTAAGACCTAATTTGCCAGATCAAGGCGAATGAACACATGGATACTTGGCACCCAGATGGCACGATTACTCTTCGTCAGAAAATTTCTGACCGTCGCGTTCGCTGCGCCGCGTTGTTAAAGGTGCATCACAATCTGCTGTCGTTCTGGGCTCAGCGTCCCAAAGAAAGCATGCGGCCCTCTTTACAGAGATCCGCGGCGTGGCCGTTGTCCCAGCCAGTTTGTCCTTACTCCATCACAGACTCAGAGACACTGCCGTGCTTCTCAGATTGTTTGCCGGCGCGCAGTTCACGACCATAATGCTGCTTTACATTGCTCGGCGTCAGCAACTGATGCTTGATAAAAACCGCGCGAGGAACAGAAGTCCTCTGCGTCAAGATGTCGAGCGCCAGCGCAACGAGCTGTTCACCATATCGCTCTGGAAAATAGGCTACCGAGCCAAGCAGACGCGAGTGCGGGCGCTGCATCTCGAGACGAGCCTCGATCGAACAGTTCTGGCCAACAATCGCGCAATGCTGAAGGCGCCCCGCATCCTCAAACGCCTCGAGCGCTCCGATAGCGCTCGGATCGTTGATGCTGCTTACCAGGATCTTTCTTGCGGTCGACGTCGCGAGGTGCAATCGAACCGCTTCACGGCTTACCTGACGCCGCCAGTTTCCATCCAGTACGGAAACCTTCGCATTGGTTGAATTGGGCAAAACCTCATGGATGCCCAGAAGACTGCCGGTCAGCCTCGCTTCGGGCAACGATCCCGCCCGAGAGGAACCGATCAACAGAATTTCGTCGACTTGTCCCTTCCAATTCTGTTCCGCCCACCTCGCCAGATATCGGCCTGCGGTGAGCCCCGCCTGACAATTGTCAACGCCGAAATAGATTGCATTGGGATGTGGGATCTCGATCGCGATGAGTGGCACCTTGCGGCTGCTACCCCGTGCGGATATCACCGACGCAACCTGGCCGTATATTTGAAACTCAATGGCCAGATCAATGTTCTCCTTTAGCAGCCTCTTAGCGTTCGCCAACGCAACCTCCGGACTGTAATGGCTATCCAGGGCCACAAGGTCGACACCGGCTCTCGCCGCACTCTCCACCAATCCTCGCGTGACCGCTCGGTAAAACGAACTCTCGCCGGTTTCTGCGATATAGCCGATCTTGTACTTGTGGCCAGGCAAAATACCGTCCGCCAGCCGATATCTGCGGTCTTCACCCTTCACCACCAGGCCGTTGGCCTGCAGCGTGGCCACCAGGCGGAATACCGTCGGCCGGCTCAAGCCGGCCATCTCCGCAAGCTCGAACAAAGGTAAACTTCCGTGGCTCTGAAGAATCCCTATCACCCGGCAAGCGCGGGCCACGGATTCAATCTGATACGGCGCAGTTCCTTCCGGTTTGTGTTGTCCAGTCCGGCCTCGCGTCACCGGTTGACGATTTCATAGAGTGAAATGAGATGTCAACGATTACCTGTCCGGAATTCCAAATCTCTTCAGTCTATCCTCTAAATAGCACAAATTTATATAGTTACGACTTCGACTGCCCGGGCTGTAATTTCATTGGTCGAAATCGCAGGACGAGCGGCAGATCCGTCTTGACCTGCGTTCGACGCTGCCAGTAGGGTTCCAGCCGAGATTAAGTTCGCCCATTGAAACAAGATTGTGGTTCATCTTCAGGAGGCTTCCGACATGTTGTTTGCAACAGTAAATATGTCCTCCGCCAGACCTCTTCGATCTGGCTCGAGCAAACCAGTCCGACTGGCTAAACGCCGGCCGCAACTGCGATGGTCTGCCCTGGTCTCCCTGGCGATCCTGCTGGCCTTTACCCCGCTCGCCTGGCTGCATGCGCAAACCAATCTGGCCAGCATCACGGGAACCATCACCGACGCCACCGGCGCCGCGCTTGCCAACAGCAACGTGGTGGCCCGCAACACGGCAACCAGCGCCAGCCGTTCCGTAGCCTCGTCCGCTACCGGCGCTTATTCCTTCCCCGCTCTGCCTTTGGGCACCTACACCATTACCGCTTCCGCGTCCGGCTTTGAGGCTTCTGCCACAACGGTGGAACTTACGCTGAGCGGAGTGACCGCCAATCTGGCCCTCACGGTTGGCAAAGCGTCAGAAACTGTTACCATCTCCGGCGCTTCGGGAACCGTCGCACTGCAAACCGAAAGCGCCGATGTTTCTCAGTCTTTCTCCTCCACGCAACTATCCCTGCTTCCCAACACCTCGGGGCTAAGCGTGCTCAGCATCGCTGTGCTGGGGCCCGCCTCCCAACCCGGCACCGACGAACCCGAAGTTGGCGATGAAGGCTTCTACAATCAGCAATCCAATGCCGTGAACATCTCCGGCCTGGGAATTGCGCACACCCAGTTCCTGCAGGATGGAGTGGAGAATGTGAACCTGCTCACGGCCACTGCCAATATCGTCGCCAACACAGAGGCTGCGCAGGGCGTCACTACCACCCTGAACGGCTCACCGGCTCGGTTTGGGCAGCCCGCTGTCGTCAATGTCATCACCCGGGGCGGCGCCAACTCCTTCCATGGTTCCGCGTACGACTACCTCCAGAACGACGCCTTCAATGCCAAGAACTGGTATGCCACGACCAAACCGCCGCTTCGCTACAACAACTTTGGGGCCAGCCTGGGCGGTCCCATCCTCAGGAACAAGCTCTTTGCCTATTTCAACTACACCGGTTTACGGAGCCACTCGGAATCAGTCAATCAGAGCCGGGTGCCGACCTCCGATGAACTGGAGGGCAACTTTGCCAACAACAATGTATCGACCATCATCTACGATCCATTGACCTACAATCCCACAACGGGCACAACGAGCCCATTCCCCAACAACCAGATTCCTGCCGGGCGAATCGACAATTTCGCCAAGCTGTGGCTCAAAAATTATCCCGCCCCCAATCACCCGCTGGACGCCAACAACGTCAACTACATCACCAATCTTCCCAGCATAAACAACGGAGACCAATACATCGCTCGCGGAGATTGGAACGTCACCGGCAATAATCAATTGGTTGCCACCTTCCTGCACGCGTCCGTCAGCAACGGCACCGACACGATCACTCCCGGGCTTTTCGGAATCTTCTACAACGTGACCGGCACCAACGCGGCGCTACAAGATAGCTGGGAGCTGAGCCAGCGCCTTGTCAACATCGTGAAGATAGGCTTTAACCGCGGAGACGTCGCCAGAACCCAGCAGGGCACAGGCGTCAAAGACTACGCAGCATTCTATGGCCTGAACAACGTGAACCCTCTGCCCGCGCAGTGGACGCCGCCGCAAGTGAACATCAACGCATATACCGGGCTTGGCGATCCCTATTCTCCCCAGGGGGGTCTGCAAAACCGCTACCAATATGCGGATGAGTTGGATTGGCAGCTGGGCAAGCACAGCATCGCCTTCGGCGGACAATTCGTGCGCACGCAGTTCGACGGCAATTGGGTTGTCCTCAATAACGGCGGTTACACCTTCGATGGCAGTGCAACCTCGCAGTACGTCGCAGGTCAGCGCAGTTCCACGTCGATCGGCAACGGGTTCGCGGACCTGCTGCTGGGCTATCCGCAGAGCGGAACCGCAGCCGTCGGCACTTCGCTGGGCGATTTCCGCGAGTCCCAGGTCGCTGCTTATGTACAGGATGATTGGAAAATCACGCCCCGCCTGACCTTGAACCTCGGCATTCGCTACGACTTCGATAATCCTCCCTACGACAAGAACGGCAAGTCCGCCCTCTACAATCTGGCGCTGAACAAGCCAATACCCAACACCTGGAACACCAACTACAACGACTGGGGCCCGCGCATCGGCTTCTCCTGGAGCCCGCTCAAAGACACGGTCGTTCGCGGAGGGTACGGAATCTACTACGCTCCGATTCTCTACAACAACCTGCAATTCTCCCTGCTCTACGCACCCAACTTCGTACTCCAGTCGCATACTATCTCGATTACTAACCCGGTCCTCATCGAGAACCTGATGGGCTCGACGGCATCGGGCAATTCCGGCTACACGATTACCAAAACCCTCAAAGATCAGTCCGCCCAGGAGTGGAATCTGAACATCGAGCGCTCCCTCGACCAGAACACACTGTTCACCATCGCCTACATCGGCAATGTACTGCGGCATATGTCGGCGCGCGCAGACAGCAATCAACCTTATGCCTTATCACCCGGCAATACCTCCGGAATTCTCGACGTGAAACCGCAACCACTTGCCGGCCCGGTCACTACCCAGCTCAACGTCCTCACCGGGAACTACAATGCCCTCGCTGTCTCGGTGCAGCGGCGCTATGCAACCGGCCTTCAGTTCCTGGCGAGCTATACCTGGTCCAAAGCCATGGATATCGTCGATGGGGATAACAGCGACGTACAGGATTACTACAATCCCAGGCTGCAGTACTCACCCGCTTCTTTCGACCGTGCCAATAATTTCATTGCCAGCGGTATCTATGACTTGCCATTGGGGCAGGGGAAACGCTTTGCGAACAGCGCCAACCGGTTGGCCAATGAGGCCATCGGCGGATGGCGGCTCTCCTTCTTACAGCAACTGGCCAGCGGACAACCCGTGGCCATCACTGCGAACAATACCGCCGACACCAGCTACGCACATCCTGAGTACGCGCTCGAGACCTGCAACCCGCTGGGGGGATTCACCAGGACCAGGTTCCAACTCTTCAACCCCGCATGCTTCGCCCAGCCCGCGCCCGGCCACTATGGCACAACGCGCAATGTCGGCGCACTGCGAGATCCCGGTCTCTATCCGACTAATCTTTCCCTCTTCAAAGCGTTTCCTGTGTACCGTGAACAGTTGCTCCAATTCAGGGTGGACGCGTTCAACGTATTCAACCACCCCGAGTTTGGCGGAGGAGGCGGCACGGTGGGTTCCCCATCCCTGGGAGTGCTTAATTACCAGGCCTCCGGGCTCAGGTCACTGCAACTGTCGCTGAAATATCAATTCTAACGTCGAGAACCAGGAACACCGAGAGCCCGCGCCGGCGCAAGACAGTTCCCCAACAGTGATGACGACAGACAACTTGAAGGGGCATCAGTGAACAGACGAAACTTTCTTGCCGGCGCCGGTGCTCTTGCCGTCAGCGCGCAACTCACCAGACAACTGGAAGGGCAGCCGGCAAGTCGAAAAGGACGGCCGTTGCCGGGTTGCCGCCTATTACTTTGGCAACTATCACGTGGACAAACGCAACGTCGCGGCTCACGGTCCAGGGTGGACTGAGTGGAATCTGGTCAAAGCAGCGACTCCCCGGTTCCCAGGACACAGGCAGCCGCGAAAACCGCTTTGGGGATATGAAGACGAATCAGATCCTCAAGTCTTTGAAAAAAAGATCGCTGCCGCTTACTCGCAGTTCCATCGACGCTTTCATCTTCGACTGGTATTGGTATACGGATGGGCCTTTCCTCGAGGCTGCCTTGACCAGCGGCTATCTACGCGCGTCGAACAACAGGGACCTGAAATTTGGGGTAATGTGGGCCAACCATGATTGGTTCGACATCCACCCGGCCAAGATGGCGGGGGCGCCCACTTTGCAGTACCCGGGAGCAATCGGAGCTGAGGCGTTTGAAGCCATGGTTGACCGCTTGCTGAAACTTTTCCAACACCCATCCTATCTACTCGTCAACGGTTGCCCCTATTTCTCCATCTATGAACTGTACCGGTTCATTCAGGGCTTTGGAGGGGTCGCAGACGCGGCGCAGGCACTCAAAAAAATGAGGAGCAGGGTACGTGCGCTCGGGTTTCCGAACCTGCATCTGAATGCAATCACGTGGGGGGTAAAGCTCCTTCCCGGCCAGAGTGAGATCGCCAATTTGCCGGAGCTGCTCGACGCCCTGCAGATCGACAGTGCGACCTCCTATGTCTGGATTCATCACACCCAATTCGCAGATGCGTTCACAACGGAATACCGTGACATTTGCAATCAGTACGAGAGGTATCGAGCAACCGCCGCGAAGACGTTGGGAAGGCCCTATTTTCCCAACGTCACCGTTGGATGGGACTCGACGCCGCGCACCTGCCAGACGGATAACTACAGATTAGGCAAGTATCCATATACATCGGTCGTCGTGAACAATACGCCAGAGGCTTTCAAGGCCGCATTGCAGTCCGCCAGGGGCTTTGCCCTCACAAACCTTGCGCCCAACGATCGAATCATCACCTTGAATTCGTGGAATGAATGGACGGAAGGGAGTCATCTGGAGCCGGATGCGGTGACGGGTATGACGTATCTTGATGCTGTGCGCGAGGTGTTTCAACGTTCATGAAATGGGTATCCACCGGTACGCCGCGAAAGTGTCGTCTTTGCGGGGGTATTCGCCGCCTGCCTGATGTTGTTCTTTTCCGCGACGGCATTTGCGGCGAAGTATAGAACGCAGCAGTGGCGGGCTGTCGAAATCGTCCTGACGAGTACTGTCACCTACGACAATCCGTTCCAGGATGTCGATGTTACGGCAACCTTCACCGGACCCGATCATCGAGTGATCAGCCGTCCGGCCTTCTGGGATGGTGGGCGTAGCTGGAAAGTGCGGTTTGCGCCGCCGCAGACCGGGGTATGGAAAATGACTACCGGCGCGACGGACGCTAAAAACAAGGGGCTCGATGGAGTCACGGCGATGCTACGATGCGACCCCTACTCCGGCAATCTTGAAATTTACAAGCACGGATTTCTGCAGGTAAGCCCCAACTCCCGGTATTTCGTCTACGCTGACGGCACGCCTTTCTTCTATTTGGGAGATACGCATTGGATACTGTCTCACGAGCGATTCAATACATCGAATGCGCCTGGCGTTGCCTCCCAGTTCAAATACACCGTCGACAAGCGCGTGAGTCAGGGATTCACAGTGTTTCAATCGGAGGCGGGGTGGCAAGCGCGTAGCGCGCAAATCCGGGTGACGGACGAGAACCGATCCGATGAAGAAGCGGACGCAGACTTCCAGCACGGCTTCACCAGCGCTGATCTTCCAGGCTTCGCAAATCTCGATCGCAAGTTCAAGTACATCGCAGATCACGGTTTAGTCCACGCGAACGCTGAGATTACCTGGGTCGGAGACCCAGCCAGGTTTGCAGTTTTTACGGAAGCCTTTATGGCGCGGCTTGGCAGGTACTGGGTAGCCCGCTATGGGGCTTATCCAGTGATCTGGACCATCGCTCAGGAGATTGACAGGAATTATTACGGGGCGTACGACACGACAACCATCAAAAGGTGGTTTGCCGCCGCGCAGAGTATCGCGGACAATGATAGTTACCATCATCCCTTCATGCCTCACATGGAGAATACCGATCATACGGCGGCCGCGAATTCGTGGTGGTCGGGCAAGCCATATCATAGCGGCTGGGCCGTGCAGTGGCAGGGCGAGTTGGCCGATATGGACACTGCCAAAGGATTCTGGAACGCTTCTCCAACCAAGCCCTCGGTGCTTTACGAGAGCGCGTATGACCACTTCTGGACCGACTCGAGATCAGCCCTTGGGGCGGCTTACAAAGCTTTTCAATACGGCATGTACGGCTATGGTTACGGCGCGAATGGCATCTGGAATGACCTTTATTCCAGGCCAAATGAGCCAGGCGATTACGGAACCGCCTATGAGATGCCCCGCCATTATTTCTGGTGGCGCGACGGGGCTGATTTACAGACAGGAAATCAACTCACGTACTTCAAGCATTTCTACACGAGTCTCGCGTGGTGGAAGCTGGTTCCGCGGTTCAATGATCAGGCATGGGGTGCCTTCGCCGATAGGTCCCGGTCGCTCCTCTCCTCCGACGGGCAAGATACATTCGTTGTTTTCTTCTTCGGTAGCGGCAAATCGACGGGCGCCTTGAATAACATGGCAAACGGCTCCACGTACCTGGCTCAGTGGTTCAATCCGCGAGATGGACAATATGGAAACATTGGCACATTTCGGCCGAAGGGCAGCCAATGGGAAATTCCAGAGCGGCCAACTGCAGAGGACTGGGTTCTGCTGGTGAAACTCCAGGCACAAGCCAGCGGCTGACGAACTCGGCCGGCTGCAGCAAGTGGTCGTTTGTACGCCGTCGTTTGTACGCCTGGACGGATGCGAAATGAATGAGCCCGCAAAACGGATTTGCGGTTCAGGAAGACGGTGTACGAAGAATTCAATCCGAGGCACAAATTCAATATGTACATGTCTGTATTTGGCGTGTTATCGTCCCCGTTACCATTGAGGTCTCACATTGCGTCGCACGTTTTCCCTTTTCACCCGACCCGTGTCGCTGGTCTTGGCCTTTGTCGTCGCTGCCTTCGGGCTTTTTGAAATATTGCCGATAATGGCACAGCAGGGGGCCGCGGGTGCCGGCCAAAGCCAGGGCCCTCCGGACATGGCAGCCTTTCTGCGCAGATATCAGCCGGGGCCGGTCGATTTCGAGGACCATACCGGCTGGGTGCAGATCTTCGATGGCAAGACGCTGGATGGATGGAATGGAAATCCGGAAATTTGGCATGTTGCCGATGGCGCCATTATCGGTGAATCCAGTCCGGAAAAACCCTCCGGCACGACCAACATCTTCTACACCAAAGAACAACCGGGAAACTTCATGCTGAAGCTGGAGGTCAAGCTGGAAGGCGCCGGCGCCAATGGCGGGGTCCAGTATCGTAGCCAGAACGTTCCTCCGGCGCCGCGCGAGATTCCGCCAGGACTTCCGGATGCTCAGCGGCTCCAGATTGAGAAAATGTTCCAGGCGCAGGCGCCGCTGATCAAACGCAATGCGCCTTGGAATATGGCGGGTTACCAACTCGACCTCGACTACGCAAACATGTTCAGCGGCCAGCTTTACGAGCAGGATTCCAAGCGCTTCATCGTCACCTTCCCGGGAACGGTCGTCGAGGCGCATGACGGAGGAAAGAACCTGGTCTCCACCCTCGCTTCGCCGGAGCAGATCCGATCTTACGTAAAGTCAGGTGAGTGGAACCAGGTGGAGATCATCGCCGACGGACACCTCCTGGTGCACCTGATCAACGGTCACATCACGTCCATGACCATCGATAACGACAGCCAGCATTTTTCGCCCAAGGGGCTCATTGGCCTGGAGATCGAAGGACCTGGGGTGCTTAAAATTTCTCACCGCAATATCTGGCTGAAAGACCTGCAGTAACTCCAGCTCGCATTCGATACGAAAAGGTGTCAACGAACAATGAAATGTCTCAAAACGTTCCTTGTGCTCCTGCTTTTTGGCACCACGTTGTTTGCCGCGGATTGGCCCAGCATCGGCGGGAATGCACAGCGGGATGGATGGTCGCGGGGCGAGAAGAAGTTGTCGAAGGAGACCGCGGCCGGCATCAGGTTCCTTTACGGGTTCAAGGCGGCCGCCAAAGGCAAGCAGTCGGAGCTCACCACACCCGTGGTGCTTTCCAACATCATTACCTATAAGGGGTTCAAGCAGCTGGTGTCGGTGGGAGGAAGCGATAACTCCGTGGTGTCGCTCGATGCAGACCTGGGGACACTCTTCTTCGATACGCATCTCACACCGGGTGAATCTTCAAAAAAGATCAAGGCATCGGCTACCTGCCCCGGCGGCATGACCGCGAACCTGGCGTTTCCCGGCAATAGCCTGGCCCCTGGAAGGTTTGGCACGCCGTCGGCCAACCGCGTCGGGAGGGTAGCGAGAAGCAAACCTGCTCCCCCGCACTTCACCTTCGCATCGCCGATGTATGCCATTTCGGATGATGGCGCCCTGCATACCATCCTGCAGCTAAGCGGCAACGCCGGCACCGTGCCGCCCATCAAGGTTCTGCCCCCCATGGCCCGCGCCAGCGGTCTTAACATCAACAACGATCGGATCTTCGTCGCGACCATCGGCAATTGCCGCGGCAATCCCAATGGAATTTACGCCGTGGATGCATCCGGGGGCACGGTTGAGTCTTTTCTCACCGGAGGCAGCGGTGCAGCGGGCAGTGGCGGAACAGCCATAGGTACAGATGGTGTGGTGTATGCGCAGATTTCGAGTGGGCATGGTGAGGTCGCAGGCGATTACAACGATTCCGTGCTTGCCTTGAGCCCCGACAAACTTGCCGTGCAGGATTACTTCACGCCGGCGGGCCCCGCAGCCAAAGTGGAGGCGGCCGATCTTTCCGGGGTCACGCCCACTGTGTTCGGACTGGAACAGAAAGACTGGGTCGTCGCGGCCGGCCACGATGGCAGGATCTACATCCTGGACGCCGATTCGTTGGGCGGCGCCGATCACCATACCCCCGCCTTTCGCAGCGATCAGATTGTGCCGCCAGGCTCAGCTTCGAAACGCAGTCGGAAAGCTGACGGCCTTCAGAACAACTTCGCCACCTACCTTGATGACCAGGGCGTACGCTGGCTCTTTGCATCGGTGCGTGGCCCGGTCACCCAGGAATTCCCTGTGAAAAATGGCGACGCGCCGACTGGTTCCATCCTCGCGTTCAAGATCACCTTTGACGGTGGAAAGCCATCACTCACGCCAGTCTGGCGATCACGCGATATGGTGTCTCCTGCCGCCCCGGCCATTATGAATGACCTGGTGGTCTCGCTTTCTACCGGAGAGCCTGCCTCATCGAAGAAGGGCGGGCGAGCCGTTCTGTATGTGCTGGATGCCAGCACGGGTAAGGAACTCTATGTTGGTGACAAGGCAACGGCCTACTCATCCGGCGGACTCGCCGTAGCTAATTCGCAGATCTATTTCGCGACCCACGACGGCACACTCTATGCCTACGGTATTCCGCTGGAGCGCTGATCGCGCCGCAGCCTAAGAGAGGGCACTATGAATCGATTAGTTTCGCTGATGCTGGCATTGTGCTGGGGCGTCAGTGTGGCGCAAAACGCGGAGTGGCCGACTGACGGCAAAGACAAGCAGCGCTCCGGCTGGCAGCAGGATGAACACATCCTGACCACCAGCAATGTAAAAAACATGACGCTGTTGTGGAAAGTACAGACAGGCAACGAGGCGCGGGCGTTGCACGCCCTGATGCCCGCCCTGGTTGCCGCCAACGTCACCACCGCCAGTGGGCCTAAGCAGATCGTCCTGGTCTCCGGAATTTCCGACAACCTCTACGCCATGGATGCCGCCGACGGAACGCTCCTATGGAAGAAACATTACGATTACAAAAGCACGCAGGAGGGGTTCCAACCTCCTCCCGGCATGCCGCCGATTATGGGCGGCAAGACGCCGGCGACGCTGAACTTTCTGGAACCTGGCGGCAGCAGTGACACGCCGGTCATTGGTGAGGCGCAGCAGGACGGCAAGCGCCCGGTGTACTTCGTCGACGGCAGCGGAACCCTGCACATACTCAACCTGGCCGATGGCTCCGATCTGAAGCCCCCTGTCACCTGGGAAAAGGGCAAGGCGTGGGCCATGAACCTTGATGGAAACACGCTCTGGATGCCCACCATCAAGTCGATGACTGCCATTCATCTGGATGATCTGGATCATCCAATGGCGCCCTGGGTCTCGAAAAGCGGCGGAGTGTGGGGCCGCCGTGGTGCTGCCCTCGATTCCCACGGAATCGCCTGGTTTACCACCGGCGACGGCACCTATGACCCGGCGAAGGAGGAGTATGCCAACAGTATCGTCGGGGCAGAGATTCAGGGCGCCAAGGTAGTCATGAAGGACTACTACACCCCAACCAACTGGGAATGGCTGCTCAAACGCGATCTCGATCCAAACAATACCCCGACGATCTTTACCTACAAAGGGCACGAGCTCATCGCCGCGTCCGGCAAGGAATGCCGCCTGGTGTTGCTGGATCCGGCTTCGGCTGGCGGAGCAAATCATCAGACCCCCATGTTTCGCTCCGACCTGTTCTGCAATGAAGCAGTAGATTTTCAGGATCACGGCAGTTGGGGAGCTTTGTCGAGCTGGGAGGATGGACAAGGCAACCGGTGGATCCTCGCTCCTTTTTGGGGTCCGGCACATTCACAGTTCCATTTCCCCATCACCAACACGCCGAAGACAGACAAGGGCGGCCTGGCCGCATTCAAAGTGGTAGAGAAGGACGGAAAATTCGAGGCGGTTCCGGTCTGGGTCTCGCGGGACCTGGACCACGGTGAGCCTGCGATCATCGCCAACGGAATTGTCTTCACTTATGGCAGCGGTGACTTCACGCAGCAGGCCTCTCCTGACAAGGGTCTCAACTTTGACTCGTCGATTCGCGCGCGCCAGGCCAGTCATGTGACGTTTTATGCCCTGGATGCACAGACGGGCAAGGAACTCTATTCCAGCGGAGACCAGATCACTACGTTCAATCATTTCTCCGGTCTCTCCATCGCGAACGGACAGGTTTACATCAGCACCTACGATGGCATGCTTTATTGCTTCGGCCTGAAGAAGTAGGGGGCCGTGCGACCTGGTTCGACGACGAGTTTCTCGCATCGAATTAGTCATCCCGCCCGGAGGAACCATGGGCTTGGTGCCTGGGTGTCGCGTGGGAACTAGGTACTGGAAGGGCACGGCTTCAGCGGTGCCCTATATAACACCGCCAAGCCCGGCTTTAGCGACACCGGATGAACCCTCCCGCAACCACTCCAACCTGGGGCGCCCCTCTCCCCTTGTCATCCCGACCAACGGGAGGGATCTGCAGTGCGCCCTGCGGCTCTCTCAAATCCTTCCTTGGAAGCGACACCGGACGCTCGGA
>CAVXRU010000059.1:0-98468 GCA_963763905.1 uncultured Acidobacteriaceae bacterium
GCCCACCCACACCTGGTTGGGCGCCCCCACGCTGAACTTGCGATCAAGCACGTTGGGCGCAATCGGAAGACTGTGCTTGCTGTCGCTGGTGAGCACCCGGAAGCGCCGCTTGCCGCGGGCCTGAATGCCATGCTTCTGCATCAGCCGTTGCACCCGCTGCTTGCCCACCCGAATGCCCTGCGCCCGCAGTTGCCGCCAGAAGCGCGGCCAGCCGTACGCCCCGCGATTCTCCGCATAGACGGCGCTGATGTGAACCAAAAGTGCTTCCTCACTGAGATGGCGGCGCTGGGCAATATCCATCCGCCGCGCAAGGTGGGCATGGTACCCGGAAACGCTCACCAGCAGTACCCGGCACTGCACCGAGATCGGCCAGACCAGCTTGTTACGTTGAATAAAGGCGTACTTCATTTCTGCACCTTCGCGAAGTACGCCGTCGCTTTTCCCAGTATGTCGCGCTCCATCGTTACCCGCGCCAACTCCGCACGGAGACGGATGTTCTCCATCTGCTCGGCTGTCACCTCAGCCTTGCTGCTGGCCCCTCGCAAGCTACCAGATCGATGCTTGCTCACCCAGTTGAACAACGTCTGCTCCACCACTCCCAAACTGCGCGCAACTGCCGCTTGGCTCTGGTCCGACTCAACCAGCCGCACCGCCTCTTGCTTGAACTCAAGCGTGTAACGTCCCCGCTTTGACTTCGTCATCTTCGCCACCCTTTCGCATTAGAACAGCTTTGCTAAGGGATACGTTTTGCGGGGGCAAGATCAAAGTGCTTCCGAGGAAGGATTTGGGAAAGCCGCAGGGCGCACTGCAGACCCCTCCACTACGCTGCGCTTCGGTCGGGATGACAAGGGGAGAGGTGTCGTTCAGGTTGGAGTTGTTAGTGGGATGGGGAGAAACAGCGCGTCCCTCCTCATCCTCTGACAACCTAACTGGACATGTCCGCGATCTAATCACCCGCCACAGCAACTTCGCCGCGCAGGCTCTGCTCGAATGCTGCCAGTTGTGCTTCGATGTCGCCTTCGATGCCCCGCCGTTTGACGATGTCTTCGCGATAACGGCGGAGGAAGTAATCGATGGTCTCCACGCGGATACGGATAGAGCCCGAAGGCTTGTTCTCATCCAGGTCCTTGAAGGAGAAGTAAGGCGTTCCGGACTGCTCGATGATCCCTTCGATCACCCCATAGATGGGCGCATCATGACCGCACTTGAAGCTGGAAACTTCAAGGGCCACAAGATTCGGATGGCGAGCCGTAAACTTTGCCGCCCAGACCTTGTGATTGGTGCTGGTCGAATAACGGTTCTTCCACACATCCTTAATATCCAAAGGATGAGTGATGATCCCAGCACGCACCTCATCCCCAAACAGGCGATCGAGCATATCCTCATCCAAAGGCAGCGTGCTTTGCGAGAAGACAGGGTAGCCGAGCTTCTGGAACTCTTCCATAATCTCGTGGTTTAAGCCGGGATCATGATGGTAGACACGGCCCAGCATGACGATGCCGATCCGGTCCTCGCGCTCCAATTGGTCGAGGGTCTCCCGCGCCTGGCGGCGAATTTCAGCCTCGCAGTCGTCCAAAGCCTTGAACCCAGCTTCCAGAGCACGCTCATTTTCTTCACGAGAAAGTCCCAGGATCGGTCCCCACGCCTTGAGCATCTGGTCGGCGCAAATCCTTTTATCCTGCAGGTTGAGAATGGGATCGATATACAACATATTGTTCTCGGTGAAGATGTCGCTCTCCTTCATGAACGCCGCCTTCACCACCTCTGGGGTAGCAGTCACAGTCGGGCAAGCGTTGGAACCAGTCAGATTCACCAGCGGAGTGTGCAGCACATCGTACATCGGGAACCAGATCGCGTTGAGCGGCTTCTTGTTGTGCTTGGTGGCGATCAGGTTATAAACGTGCGCGATGCCGATCTTTGAGGGATAGCAGGGATCAATGGCGCCCCGGCTCGCGCCTGCGCGGTAAAGCTCGGGTGTGGTGTAGTCAGAGTAAATAATGTTCTCCGACTTGAGGCCGAGACTGGCGAAGTAAGCGTTGAACAGGGGAGCGTAGGTGTAGGTGTTCAGCAGGCGGGGAATACCTATGCGGTAATCCTGGCGCTTCTGCATCTGGGCGGCGCGGTCCTTCACTGCCTTGGAGATGAACAGCCCCTTCGTGCTGGGGACAGCATCGGCAACGATCTCTACCTTCCGCTGACGGAATACGTCCCGTGCCGCGATATCGACGTAATTCGGATTGGCCTCTTTGATCTTGTCGATGTCGGCCTTGATGTCCTTCATGTCGGCGAGATCTTCAACCGTGCCTTTTTCGCAGGTGGCAATGATCAGGCGCTGTTCCCCTACGCGCAAAGGCACCTTCGTCTTTTTTGGTTGAAAGTCAACCGGCTTAGGAAGCTCAACTACCTTGCTGGAGCCAGGAGACACTTGAATCTGGATGAGAGGCTCTACCTTGGCTTTGAACGATCCGCGCGAACTACCCGTGCTGCAGGAAGAACCTTCATCCGCATTCGCCTGGATCTTTTCCAGGCTCGGCAATTGACTTACCACCTGAGCGGCTGGCTCATGCGTGTGATCATGATCGTGGCTCGCGCCCGCTGTCACATCCACGTCGATAAAGGTTCGCAGGCAGTTGTTCTTGCAGAAATAGCACCGTGTATCTTCATTGCGGGTGGTGCGATAGCGAATGTTGCGCACCGCGTCCAAGCCGATGAATGTGGTCCGCTTGCCGTTGTTCCACAGACGTAAGGCTTCCTGGGCAGCGCCAATGGCGCCGGACTCGCCACAGTGCTCGTGCACGATAATCTCCGGCACCTTGCCTTTGGCGCGGAAGCTTTGCTTGATGAAATCCACCTCGGCCTTTACCACTGCCAGGTTGTTTTGCGTGCCGCCTTGCAGAACAAAGCGCGAACCCAACGAAGCCAGGTTTGGAATGCTGGCTACGTAGAGGAAGACATTCTTCGGCAGCACATCTGCGAGTCCGGCCAGGATCTCTTCCGACCGCCACCCCTGGCGCTGGAAGTTCACGATATCCGACTGCATGAAGACCGCGCAGCCATATCCGAAAGAAGGCATGGACTTGGCGGCGAAGGCAATATCGGCAAATTCCTCTACCTGCTTTCCGAAACTTTCGGCAGTCGATTGCAGGAAGTAGCCGTTTCCCGCAGAGCATTGTGTATTGAGCTTGAAGTCCTTCACCCGGCCATTCTTGAGGACGATGAGCTTGATGTCCTGCCCGCCAACATCGATGATGACGTGAGGATCGTCGTAGAACTTAAGCGCAGACTCAGTATGCGCAACCGTCTCCACCAACGCCACGTCGGCATTCATCACATCCTTCAGGATGTCTTTGGCGTAGCCGGTGGTTCCTACACCCAGAACCTCGAGCGTGGCGCCTTTGCTCTCGACCTGTTCCCGCAGCTTCTCGAACATCTCGATCCCATCCTGGATCGGGTTGCCATTCGAAAGCTGGTAGGTCTTGCAAAGGATTTCGCCCCCCTTGCCCAGCAGGACCGCCTTGGTGGAAGTAGAACCCCCATCGATGCCGACAAAGCCAGAAACCGTCTGGCCAGGCAGGAATTCCGCAGCGATGAACTTCTTTTTGCGGTATTCCTCCTTGAATGCCACGAGCTCGGAGTCTTCTGCGACCAGGCCTTTGCCGCCGGCACTGGCTTTTTCTTCTGCGCGGCCGTAGTCGATGTAATAGAGGAGCTTTTCTATGCCCAGATATTGTCCAACGGACGACTCTTCATCCTTGCCGAATTCGACTGCGCCGAGGGCGGCAAAATATTGTGCATTTTCCGGAACCTTGATCAGTTCTTGAGGCTTCATGCCCTCCGGAATTTCGACCTTGCGCTCCTTCCACATGATCGGAATATTCGCCTGCCATGCTTCCCGCATACCCTTGATGAAACCGTTGGGGCCGCCCAGCAGCAGTACATGCGGACGCAAGGTATGTCCGCGCGTGAGCACGCTTAAATTCTGAAGAACGATGGCTTCAAACAGCGACGCCATTAACTCGTCGGAGGGGGTGCCGGTCTTCTGCAGACCGTTGATGTCGGTTTCTGCAAACACGCCGCACTTGCCGGCGACCTTGTGCAGCTTGACGCCGTGATAGGCCTGGTTGGCCAGCTCGGTCGCAGGGATCTTCAGTTTCGCATTGATCTTGTCGATGACTGCGCCCGTGCCCCCGGCGCACTTGTCATTCATGGAGGGGATCTTCTTCTTGCGTCCCGTCTCTTCATCGTCTTTGAATACGATGATTTTCGCGTCCTGTCCGCCCAGCTCAATTACCGAGTACACCTCGGGATGAAGCTTTTCCACGGCGAGCGAGACCGCGTGCACTTCCTGCACAAACTTAGCGCCGACCATCTCTGCGATGGTGCCGCCCCCAGACCCAGTAATAAAAATGCGAGTATTTTGCGGGCTTATCCCCGTGTCGGCTTCCATGCGGCGCAGAAACTCAAGACACTTTTCCGGCTGCCGGGTTTCGTGGCGTTGATAGTCCTGCCAGATGGTTTTATCTGTCGCCGCGTCCACCACGATCGCTTTCACCGTCGTGGAGCCCACATCCAAACCAACGAAAAATTGCTGCATTTTGTCTCCCGGTAGAAGCCGTTGCAGGGAACGCGCTTTCCGTACCCTTCGCTTTGAAGGGGCGGGGCTTGAGACGCCCCGCCATTAACCTGAATCAGTCGAGCGGCTTTCTCAGGCTACCTGCGCGTTCGCTACCGCCGGCCGGGAGCGCCGGTTGTAGGCGCGATCTTTGTTCATCAGATCGCTCACATGCCAGGCAAACTGGGCAGCCGTCCCAGCGAGACCATGCCGGTGAGGGTATTTGTAGAGCGCGTGCCGCAGTTCGGGATGCTCTGCCACATATGCCCGAAGTTCTTCCAGCGTCTTTCCGGTCTCGCTCAGCACTCCGTCAAATTCCGCACGAGCCTTGGCTTTGGCTTCCGCCAGCGCCATCTGTACCCGGCTGTGGGCGTTGACTTCGCCCTCGCCGGAAGTTTCAACCGGCAGGAAGATCATGTCTTTGAACTTGTTCACCACCCTCGATTGCACACCGTCCGATTGTGTCGAAGGCATGCAGCCGAACGGCTTGAGCGCCAATACCATGTGGCAGAGATGGTTCACGGTGTAGTACACGTTCTTGCCGACTTCCATGAACCCTTCGCCGCCGCGGGCGAGCTGATGGTAGAAGGGATGGGCCAACCGCGAGAGTTCCTTCTGCGGGATCAGGCGATGGGCAGTGTCGCCCATATGCCGGATGGTGCGGTGGTAGAAGTGATTCCACATCACGCTGCCGGCGCTGAGTCCACCCGTCTTCTTGAAAACCTTGAACTCATTGGCAAAGCGTTTTTTTACTTCGTACCACTTGGGATCCCGATACGGAGCTTCTGCGCTGGCACGAGCCTTGGCGCCTTCTTTCGCCACATACATCATGTACGCGATCCAGGTAGCGATTGGTTCTACCAATACCTGCGCGCCTTCCTTCTCCAGGAACGCGAACATGTTGAAGTTGCCGTCGCCCTCAGTGGTCTGGGCCCAGAATTCACCGGTGATCTTGACGACCGGTTTCACCCGCAGGCGATCCACTTCGATGGCGTTGAGGCTGTCCCGGCAGGCGTGCAGCGCGCCCACGTATTCTTTTCCATAAAGGTTGTGAGCGATCTTTCCCAGGGTGCAGCCGAGCCCTTCGACCTTCTTGTTCTTCGCGATCCAGGGCCGGGCCCACTCGGGCGCTGCCTCCAGGATGTGCCAGCGTTTGCGATCGCGCAGCGTATCGGTAAGAGTCTTGACCGACTCCTGAATCACCCGGTCCGTCTCCCCTTTGTTCACTTCGAAGGGACGAATCTGGTAGGCCAGCTCACTAATCACATCCCCAAGATTTAGTGCATTCAGCATGCCCATGCCGAAGTCGACCGAAAACTTTAGTCCCGGCTCGCCGCTCGCCGCCTTGATGCCATCCGTCTGCTGGAAGAGCAGTACCCGGAACCCTTCAAAGCCGGAATTCTGCAGCGCAAACCGGTACTCTGCTTCATACATGCCGAACCGGCACGGACCGCAGGAGCCTGCGGTGAAGTAGACATAGTTGTCGATGATTTGCTGGCGCGTCTGTCCTTCTTGTTCCAGCTTTTGCAGATAGCGAACAAGGTTGCCCACCGTAAAGTAGGTCGGGTTGCATTGTCCGTTGTTGCCGAACTCCTTCCCTGCCTGAAAATCCGCTACCACAGGAGTCGGAATATTCATGCAACGATAGCCGCTGCCATGGAAGACTGCCTTGATCATCTCTTCGTGCTTCCAGGTGAGCCCCCCAAACAGGATAGTTACGTAATCTCGCTCTGGACCAGTGAAGGTGCGTTCGACCGGCTTCTTGAACTCGCGCATGCGCGCCAGTCCAGCTTGTGCGCGGAGGCGCGCTCTTTCGGCATCAATGCGGGCTTGGATTTCTACTTCGGCGTCGGTCTGCACGATCTCGTTCACCACTACTGGCATGGGGGATCTCCTGGTACTCCTAGTAGATGATTCGTTTAAGCACAGTTCGGCTAGCCACCACTGTGGGTGTTCCATATCCTGCGCGTTTGCGAGATATAGGTTTGTTCATGTGCGAGACGGTCTTCTAGACCGGTCCTGCTACATCTGGCCCGACATTCCCTGGAACCCGTGCGCGAGTTGCTTGAAGAAGTATTTGATGACCCGCTGATCGTTGTAGCACCAGCCCAAAATATGGTTCAGAGTCGAAAAACAATGGGTCTGACAGGTTTCTTTTTGGTGGTCGAGCTGTTTGGTTTCGAACTTGTGGTTGCCGACAACACCCCAGTCGTAGCTGGCGGTGTACATCGGGAAGCACGGCGCAAGTGTCCCATCCACACGGATGATCATGGAATTCTGCCCCGCACGGCAGTTCCACGGGAAATGATTGCCCTTCATAAAATCGACCATCTGCCATAGGCGAGTGTTCGAATTTACCATCTTATAGCCGCTATCCTGCTTCTCAGTCAACCACTGAATGGTTTCCTCGACCGCCGGCCAGTCATCTTTTGTAATGTAGGTGACATTGTTGTCCGCATGCTTGAAGTGTTCGTCCTGCTCCAGCAGCGGCGACTCATTGATGTGGTAATCGGTGGCGATTCCGCAATCATGGGCAATCTCTGTCAGCTGCCGCACATCATCCAGGTTGTTGCGGCAGATGTTGATATTCAGAAACACTGAATACCCGTATCCATACTGTTTACGAACCAGGTAGTCGAATTGTTTCCGGATTGGTGCCAGCGCCTTCGGCAACCCCTGTTTGATATCTACCGCATCTACGGCAATATTGAAAGTGGAAATTCCTGCGTCGGCAAGCTTGTCGATGACGTCAATGCGCAGCAGACGGGCATTCGTCGGAAGATATATCCAAAAGTCTTTCTTGGCGGCGTAGTAGGTGATGCGCTGGATGAGATCTGGCCGCAAGAGCGGCTCGCCGCCCATGTAGGCCAGCACCCGGCAGCCGGTGCCGTGAAGCCAGTCAATAGAGCGCTTGGCCGTGTCTTCGGTCATCCCTTTCACTTTGTTGTCGAAGGCCCAGCAATAATGGCAATCGAGATTGCACTTGAACTCGGTAAACAAATAGGAAATCAAGGGATGAAAATCGCCCGCGGTTACGCGGGAACGTATATAGGGAAACAACCAGCCTTGCATCGCGTGGTAAATCTGTCCTCCCGTCCAGTGGCGTTTTTCTGGCGGCTGCCAGGTAACGCCTTCGTCCACCGGTCCCATTAATTCAGGCCGTTGGGGAAAGACTGGATCGGGAAATCGTTGTGGCTCCCCGATCGGCTGCAGCCCTGGGAGAGGAGCCGCGGGTTTGGTAAGGAGACTATGCAGCGGGACATCGAGCCGGAAGCTCGGAGTCTGTACGCTTTCTTGTTCGACTTGCATCTATACCCCCGGAAGGATCAAAGGAAACAGCATTGCGGACCTTCCGGCCAGTGCAACTGAAGTGCCATAGCAGCGCTTCGAGTTAAATGATTGATAAAAAAACACATCGGGTCGACGCAATCGACTTCCTCAAACTCCATGTGCCAATACCCTGACGGGCTGTCAACTATTTGGCAGGCAGCAGACGATGGCAGCAGATTCTCGCCGGGCATTTCGGCAGTAAATGGCGCAAGGCAATTGCTGCTACCTCCTGGCCTGCTACGTCATCTATGAAGCATCTTCTTGAGGGAGGTGTGTCCCGGACCATGCAGAGGTCCCACAACCCGAACGGTCGATCCCCCCAGTTGGCAAACGGGCATGTTGAAGAAGTTCTTCGTTTTGCGCGCAAGTTGGGGATGCACAGTGATCCGGATCAGCTATTACGCGCGTTGCCCTCGGAGCTGTATGCCCTGCTCGATTGCACAGCTACGGCGGTGATCCATCAGCACCAGGGTGAGCTCTCCTTTCATGTGGTCGATGGCGAGGGTTGCGTGCTCTCACAGGATCCTTCCGCCAGCGACTGGCCAAAGGAGATCTGGTCCGCGGTTCCAGAGGAGGAAACACCTCTGGTCATCGCCTTACCCGATAGCGAGGCGGCCTTTCCCGCCGCCGCCAGATTTTTCCGCGACTGTGGTTGTGAATCTCTTTGCGTAGTGGGACTCACCACGAGCGTGAATCGGCTGGGAGCGCTTTGTGTCGGCCGCCGTTGGTCCGACGCCTTCTCTGAACAGGAGTCTGCGCTGCTTTCGCTGGTCAGTCACTATGCGGCCCTGGCCATCGAGGAGCGATTTAATTTCGCCCAATCCGAGCTGGTGCGCGCCCAGTTGGAAGAGGAAAGAACCAAGCTCAGGCTCGTCCTCGACCTAAATAATAGTGTGGTTTCCAACCTTGAATTGAAAGAAGTACTTCAAGCAATTACTCCAGGTATGCGCAAGGCGATGCGCCTGGATGGGGTGGCTTTGATTTTGCCCGATGGGGAAGGCCGGGAGCTGCAACTTTACGCCCTGGACTTCCCGGAAGGGAGTTCACCCACCCGGCAGGATCTACCGCCTACGCTCAACGGATCCATCTGCGGTCGGGTCTTTCGCACGGCAAAGCCCTGGAGCGGACATATCGGGCAACTGCAGAAGGCGGGCCTGGACTACAAAATGGCGTCCACGGCAGGGGTTGAGACCCTTTGTATGCTGCCCTTGCTTCGCGGCAATCGCGTGCTGGGTGTTCTCTCCCTGGTCCGCACTGACAAAAATGACTTTACCGAATCCGATCTCGAATTCTTCTCTCAGGTTGCCGGGCAAATCGCCATTGCCATTGATAATGCGTTTGCCTACCGGCAGATTACCGAACTCAAGGACAAGCTGGCCCAGGAAAAGCTCTACTTCGAAGACGAGCTGAGCAGCGAGATGAATTTTCAGGAGATCATCGGTAACAGTGCTGTTCTGCGCAGCGTTCTACGCCAGGTCGAAGCCGTGGCTCCCACCGGCTCGACGGTCTTGATCCACGGCGAAACCGGAACAGGCAAGGAACTGATCGCGCGGGCGGTCCACAATCTTAGCCAGCGCCACGCCAATCCCTTCGTCAAGCTGAACTGCGCCGCCATCCCCACCGGGTTGCTGGAAAGCGAGCTCTTCGGGCATGAGAGAGGGGCATTCACCGGTGCAGTGGCGCAGCGCATCGGGCGCTTTGAATTGGCCTCCCAAGGCACCATCTTCCTCGACGAAGTGGGGGAAATTCCGCTCGAGCTCCAACCGAAGCTGTTACGTGTGCTGCAGGAGAGGGAATTCGAGCGACTGGGCGGATCGCGCACGCTGCGCACCAACGCGAGGCTCATCGCTGCCACCAATCGCGATCTTCACACCATGGTTGAGGAGCAAAAATTCCGCTCCGACTTGTTCTATCGTTTGAGTGTCTTTCCCATTCATGTGCCTCCGCTACGCGAGCGCACGGAAGACATACCGTTTCTGGTCCGCCACTTCGCGCAATATTTCGCGTTCAATATGGGCAAGCGGATTGAAACCATTTCTTCCGAAACCATGAATGCGCTGGTCCGCTATCCCTGGCCGGGAAACATCCGCGAGCTACAGAATGTGATTGAGCGCGCGGTCATTCTCTCTCAGGGGCCGATCCTGAAGGTCCCGCTCACCGACTTGAAGGCCCGGGGAGCGGAGTTGAACCATCTCAACGGGAATGGCTCATCGACTCTGGAGGAAGTGGAGCGTAAGCACATCCTGGCAGTGCTGGAGCAGACCAACTGGGTCTTTGCCGGTCCCAATGGAGCGGCAGCCCGCCTGGGCATCAAGCGTCCCACCCTCCAATTCCGCATGCAGAAACTGGGGATTTCCCGTCCGCAACGAACCTAGCAGTCCGTGCCAATTTACTGGCACGCTGCCAGCGTATTGGCGCAATTCCTCAGTCGACGAGCCCTCAAACCACTTTTCTTGCCTATCTAAGACTTTTAGGTCATGGGTTTTAGGGATAGGCACGCCGATTGCAAAAGACAAGGAAACAGCTAAAGCGGTCTATGCCCTTATGGCTTCGGCCTCGTGGTTGCGACATGTTAAGAATTACAGTCACGGAAACTGCCTTGGAAGAAACATGGCTTCTTCAAGGCCGGATGACGAAGCGCTCCGTCGCTGAGTTGGTAGCGAGCTGGAAAGCTCACTCGCTCGGGCGATGCCGCATCGTCGACCTCAATGGGGTTACATCGATTGACAAGACTGGCGAAGAGGTTCTGTCGATGATGATCCACGATGGAGCCAGGTTCGTGGCCTCCGGTGTCTATACGAGACATCTATTAGAGCAACTGCAGGCGGGCGAGGGAAAAGAAAAGCTGCTTGGTTGATCCGGAGACGCTCTTGGTTTGGCTCCTATCCTGGATATCTCACTTCGATATCTCATTTCCCACCTTCTCTCTCTCTCTCTCCCTCTAACAAATCATCGAGACTCGGACACTGCAACGAAACCAGTCCCGCAGGGACGGCACAACCTGTGGCCCGGCACGTGAGTGCCGGGTAGGTTTAGGTTCATGAGGCGAGTCCCGCAGGGACGGCACAAAGCCTCTCTCCCTCTAACGAATGATGGGTGCCCCATATCCCCGATTTCCTGTGGCGTTTCGTGGGTTCTGAACTTTATGCGCCTTCTTTGAAGAAAGGCGCACACGCGGTCCTTTCCAGAGCTGGGTATAGGAAATTCGGGTATCTGCCCGGTTTTGGCAGATGTGGGAATCCAAGAACCTCCATTCTGACGGCGCCGGGTGCCACGAGTGAGGGTCTACTTTTTGTAAAATTCGATAAAATTTGATGCTTTTGGTCTTTTGGGGCGTTAACAGCCAGTGCGTGTCCATTTTCCTGGAGAGTTCAGCGGTGTCGGCCAAAGCGGTTCTTTTCTATTGAGAAGGGGATTCTGGTGTCGGGAACCCAAGAGGACTTGGCAGGATGAGGCGATGAATTGGTTTGCGAGGGGTTCGAGAGGCCGGGAGAGGTGGAGTCGCTAAGGTTCCGAGTTGGGTCGGGGGAAGGGGATGAAACGGGAGGGAGCGGGTCACCGGCCCCGCCGGGGGCGGATTGTGGCCCTTGGGCGGTTTCTTCCCGGGCCGGGGGCGACGCGGGGTTCACTGATTCTCGGTTCTGCTGGGTATGGGGAAGCAATAAAAAATCCCGCTGCGGCGGGATGTTGGATCAAGCTGATTTTTGACAGGGATCCGGTGTGTCACCAGACAGCGGTAAAACTGTCCTTCGCTCGCGCTTAGTCCGTTTAACGAACGGAAACTCCCCCGGCTAGGAACGGCTGCGCGATAAGCGAACTCCCGCCCTCATTATCTAGGGTGTACGGTACAGGATTAGAGACCTCCCAGCAACCGACTTAGGCTGTTTATTTCTACCGGCTACAGCGCCCGAAGCCCATGGCTCCCGGCACAGTCAGGGGCAAGGTCCTCGGAATCCCACATCTGCCAAAACCGGGCAGATATGGGGCACCCATCATTTGTTAGAGGGAGAGGGTGGGAAATGAGATATCGAAGGGCGCACGGATTTACACCAACGGATGCTGACAATAAGATGCCCTCAGGGCAAAAGCCTTGAGGGCATCTTTCGTTAGAAATTTCGCCAGCGGTCAGAAGATGATCTTGGCAGCCAGCTGGGTGTTGTACGGCTCACCCACCCCGATACCCGGCGCGCCGGCATAGGCTCCAAACGTCGACCCAATCGTGCCGCCAGTGGAGCTGGTTGAGGGTTGTCCGGCGAACGCGAGGTTGGTGTGGTTGTAGATGTTGAACATCTCTACCCGAAGCTGAAGGGTAAGCCGCTCGTAAAGCTTGGTGTTTTTAAACACCGAGACGTCGACGTCCTGGAATCCTGGATTCCGATACTGACCGCGCCCGCTGGTGCCGTACGTGCCGAGTGCCGGATCTGCGAATGCAGCGGTATTAAACCACTGCACGGAACCATTGACAATGCTGTGGTTCACACCCGCGAAAGGGTTGCCGATCTGGTTGGCCCGGTCGGCGCTTTCCCCGTTGCCGCTGTTTTGATTGGTAGCGGTGACGCTGAACGGCATTCCGCCGTGGAACGTCCACAGTGAATTCAATTGCCATCCGTTGGTCAGCCATTTTGGTCCGCGGGACCCGCCCGGCACATCATATTGGGCGTAGGCGGAGAAACTGTTAGTCACGTCGAAGTCAGAATTGCCTTTTTCACCCTTAAGGTTAAAACTGTTCTGCGGCAAATAAGGGATCAGTCCAGATTCTTCATCCAGGCTATGCGACCAGGTGTAAGTCATTTGGGTGCTTAAATGATGCCAGCTTGTGGTCCGGAGCAATGTCTGCAAGGAGTTGTAATTCGAAGTGGCCTCGCTCTCCACCTGGTTGATCACACCGTAGTTGGGGAACTGGTTGAAGTAAGGCCGTGTTGTCTGTTGATAGCTGTAAGGTCCAATACCAATCTGGACATTACCACTACCAAGGGCGGCCTGGTTGATGTCGCGGACGTCAAGCAGATGGCGGCCGTTGGTCCCGACATAACCAATTTGCATCATGACATTCGGGCCGAAACTCTGCTGGATGTTCAGGTTGTAGCTATAGGTATAGGACGGCCGGAAATTCTTATTCACTGAGAAAAGATTGGTGACCCCGGCGCCTGCAATCGCCTCCGCCAATGGAGTGAAGATAAGCGTGCCGGGGCTCCAGACCGATAGGCCTGCCACGGCATTCGCACTGGCCACTGGATCTGTCCCAGCTGGATTGTCCTGAACCCCAAATGGGCCGCCGTTCGTTGTTCCACGCAAATTCAGGAAGGGAACCATGTACGGCGCATCGTAGAACATTCCAAAGCCGCCGCGGATGACCGTGTTGGTGCCGGCCGGCTGGTAAGCAAAACCTACACGCGGGCTGAAGCTGGTCCAGAACTGCTGATAGATGTTGGGCCGATTGACCCCGGCCACTGCGAGGCCGTTGGGCGCACTCGGATCGAAGGTGGTTAGATTGTGATACTGGCTGTGAATAGGACCGCTGTAGTCATAGCGAATACCATAGTTCAAATTCAGCTGGTGGCTAAACTGCCATGCATCCTGAGCAAAGAGGCTGAAGGTGTTTTCGAAGACCTGGCGCTTTGGATTTCCTTGCACAATGTTGGTCGGCGAGGTGAAGCAGCCTGCCAGGAAATCTGCCAGGGAAAGAACGTTGCTGTCATAGCCGGAGCTCGGAGTGTACCCGGGAGCGGTCGTACCCAGGTTTTTAGTTGCCAGTCCGTCGCACGCAGTTTGTCCAGGAGCAGACCCCTGTGCGGTTTGTATACCGTACGTCCAGGGACCTTGCGAGCCGTCAAACGTGAACGTTCCACGCTGGCCGCTTTGGTAGAAGTCATCTACCTGCGCCTGGCGGTACTCTCCACCGAAACGAAACTCATGCTTGCCCTTCGTCCAGGAGAGCGCGTCATCAATGTGACCGGTGATGTCATTACGTCCGGAGTCGACGGTCGGGCCAGTAGGATCAAATCCGCTATTGCTTGCGCTCAACCCGGAACTCGCACCAGCCGCCGCAATATTGATGCGTGGAGCACCAGACAGACTTGGGTTGGTAACGCCCGTGTTGAGCCCCAGCGCGACCGGGTTGAAGCTACTGTCAGCGTCAGAAAATGACTGGTTGTAGTAGTTCACGCCGAGAAAAAGTTGATTCACGATCGAAGGCGAGATAACCCGGTTGTACACGATCGAGTAGTTATATACATGGATGGGCGCTTCTTCGTAGTAGGGGGCGAGGAAGGAAACGGTGGGAGCGATCTGGTTTCCCTGGCCCATAAACGCTTTCACCGAAAGATGGTCTTTCTCGGTGAAATTCTGGTCGATTTTTACGATCCCGTTGAAGCTGTGCCCGGTGAGCGGGGAAGTGTTGTAGTAGTTGTTGGCGTTCGCCCCTCCGGTAAGCGCGTCTGCCGGCCAAAGATTGGCGAGCAATGTCGTCGATAAGGGATTGACCGGAATGCCGTAGTACGCCAGCACACCTGCAGAAGCCGCCTGATAAGCGCCCGAAGGCTCGGTCGAGCGGCTTTGATTGCCGATAACGAAGTTGTTGTGCTCGTAGGTCACAAAGAAGAAAGTCTTGTCTTTGAAGATGGGACCACCCACCGAACCGCCATAGATAAGAAAGCGGTTTTTATTCTTGGGAGAACCGTCGGCAAACGGAGTATTGGCGGCCAGCGCCTCGTTTCGGTTGAAGTCGTAAGCTGTGCCGTGCCACTGGTTCGTGCCTGATTTGATCACCAGGTTGGCCGTGCCTCCAGCATTGCGCCCGGTTTCCGGAGAGGACGCGGTTACAAATGAAAACTGGTCGATTGCATCCAGCGGAAGCACGATACCGGCGATCCCGTTGACGCCACCTTGATTGACCGCGGGAATGTTCCACCACAGGTCATTGTTATCGGTGCCTTCAATCTGCCAATTCACTGAGTTGGTGCGGGTTCCGTTTACCGATGCAAATCCGGCGCCGCCATTTTGTGCATAGCCCGAAAATCCAGGGGTCAGTCCGAGGAATTGCGTGAAGTCGCGTCCATTGATGGGCGTGTCCTGGATCGTCTTGGTGGGCAGCACCGTTGTCTGGGTGACAGAGGTCGTATCCAGCGAAACGCCGGCTGCGTTGACTTCCACCGTCGTTGCCTGCGATGCCACGGCGAGCTTGATCGGGAGGCTATAAGTCGTGCCCGCGGAAACCTGAACCTTCTCCACTTTGAGGGTTTCGAAGCCCGAGGATGTGGCAGAAACCGTATAGAGGCCGAGAGGAAGGTCTGGGAAGCTGAACTCCCCAGCGCTGGAGGCAACTGCGGCTTGCGTGACACCCGTACCGTCGTTGGTGATCGAAACCTGCGCGCCCGCAATGGAGGCGCCCCCCTGGTCGGTTACCACTCCATTAATGCCACCGCGAAAGTTCTGTGCTCCGGCGAACGTCGCGCCCAGAAACACAATCAGCAGGAAAGCGAGTAGGGGGAAAGAGCGAGTGCGGATATAAGCCAATGACATAGAACAACCTCCCAGAAATTGGTGCGAAAAAAGATATCTCCAGACCCTCAGAAACCCGGGGCGGATGAGTAATCGGCCGACTTAACTTCGACTTGGAAGGGTGCTACGGGCCTGTGCAACTGGAAAAAGTACACCGGTGAGAACTCACGCTTCGACAGTGAAAGCGTTCACCGTGATGATACTTGGCACCCCGAGCTACGACAGTATCCGTTAAAGGTAGCTGCATTAGGGGTTCAGCGCAACTGAAAAATGAGCGCCTCTCGGCAGGGGCTTCACCCCTGACCTGAAGAAAAAGCGACACTCTGAATGATTAAGTTTCCCCTAGCAGGCTGGTGGCTAGGTAGGTGGCCCAGGTCTCGCTTTTGAGACCTGGGTTTTCCGGCGGTTGATTGCTTAAATAGTTGAGTGCCTACGCCAGGTTAGGTGGTAGTACACAACTGGGGTGACCACCAGGCTAAGCACAATAGAAATCGAGAGTCCTCCGATGACGGCAATGGCCAGGGGCTGCAACATCTGCGAGCCCGCCCCCAGGGCCAGTGCTAAAGGAAACATCCCACAAATAGTGGCGATGGCCGTCATCAGGATGGGCCGCCTGCGGCGCTCAGCAGCCTGGAGCATGGCTTGGCGCGCGTCCATTCCGCCGGCGCGCAGCTGTTCGTCAGCATCGAGCAATAAGATACCGTTCTTGGCCACAATCCCAATAACCATGATCAGACCCATGAAGCTGGACACATTGAAATTTGTCCCCGTGATGAGCAAAGCAAACACCACGCCCGCGAGCGACAGAACCGAACTGGTAAGGATGGAAATGGGAGCAGCAAAGTTTCGGAACTCAGCCAACAGCACCCCGAACACCAGGGCCAGCGCCAGCACCAGCACTCGGGCCAGGTCGGCAAACGATCGTTGCTGCTCCTGATACGTTCCGCCGTACTCCACACGAACAGAGGACGGAATCTGAAGCCGGCTCACCGCTGCTCGCACCTGCTGCATGGTTCCGCCGAGATCGGAGCCCTCAAGACGGCCGCTCACCTGGATCACTTGTTGCAGGTTCTCGCGCCGGATCTCATTCTGCGGCGGCAACTGCGTCATCGTGGCCATCGCGCTGAGAGTAGCCGTGCGGCCGCTGCTGCTGTTAAAGACAGTGTTCTGGATGGCATCGAGAGAAGCACGATTGGCGTCCGGCAAGCGCACTCGAATGGTGTAAGGCCGGCCACCGGAAATGAGCGGATTGCTTGCCGGCAATCCATCCAGAATAGAAGTCGCATCCTCTGCAACCTCAGTAGGCGTAAAGCCAAGCCGGCCCGCAACCACCGGGTCAATCTGGAAGCTCGTGGCCGGCCCGCTGATGGTGTTGTCCACGCCGTTTTCCGTATCCACCACCCCGGGAATCTTGGCGATCGCCTGCTGCACCCGGGGACCAAGCGTCAGTAGCAGGTTCTGGTCATTCGAAAACAGCTTGATCTGGATCGGTTCAGGCGAATTGGATAGATCGCCAATCATGTCCTGCAAAACCTGAATGAACTCCATGTCAACCGACGGCTCAGCCGCATGGATCTGAGCGCGTGCGTCGGCCATAACTTCATCGATGGCACGCGAACGGTCGGCCTTCAGTCGCACGGTAAAGTCACCTGTGTTTGCTTCCGTTACCGCAGCCAGACCCATCTGCAGGCCGGTGCGGCGTGAAGTGATGGACACTTCGGGTATGCCCCGCAAGATCCGGTCTACGTGATCGAGGATGCGGTTGGTTTCCGTCAGGGAGGTTCCGGCTGGAGTAAAGTAATCCAACACAAACGCGCCCTCATCCATCTCTGGCAGCAGGTCAGAGCCCAAACCCTTATAGCTGAAGTAGCCGGCAACCATGAGCACGGCACAAACCGCGATCAGGGCGAGAGGGCGTTGAAATGACCAGGCGAGCGCGCGCTCGTGGTAGCCAGGCAGGCGGCGGAAGACCTCTCCCCCTCTTTGCCAAACCGTCGCAAGGAGTCCCTTCCGCTGTTGGTCGATGGCTATGGGCATCCTACATGACCTTTGCTCTCTAGCTGCATCGAAAGCGCGGGCGTGAAGGTGAGGGCGAGCAGCAGGGAAGTCAGCAAAGCAACCGTCATGGTTACCGCAAGAGCACGGAAGAAGCTGCCAGTCACCTGGGTGACGGAAACCAGGGGAAGAAAAACAATGACCGGTGTGATGGTGGAAAAGAATAGCGGCCTGCTAATCTCCCGGATCGCCTTGCGAACCGAGCCGATCCTCGACTCACCCGCTTCGCGGTGGACGGCTATATTCTCGACCACCACGATAGCGTCGTCGATCACCAGCCCTATGGCCGCCGCCAACCCGCCCAGGGTCATCAGGTTAAAGCTCTGGCCCGTGATGCGGAGAAACAGGATCGTCACCGCGACGGTGACCGGAATCACCAGCCCGGCGACCAGCGAAGAAGTCCAGTCATGCAGAAACAGGAACAGAATGATACAGGCAAGTACCAAGCCGATGAGAATCGCGTCGCGAACGCTGAGAATACTTTCCCGCACCAACTCTGACTGGTCATAAAACGGTTCCAGGCGAACTCCCGCCGGTAGCTTCGACTTCAGTTGATCGATTTCTGCTGCCACCCCATTTGCCACCGCGACCGTATTGCCTGAGGGCTGCCGTGCTGATATTGAGCAAAACCGCGGGTTTGCCATTCGCCCTGACCGCCGTATACACCGGCATGGTGGACGGTTCGACCGTCGCGACATCTCCCACGCGGATGGCCACCCCGCCCGCTGAGGTCTTCACTACCAGGTTTGCCAGTTCGGCCGCGCTGTGTGCCTGGGCTCCGATAAGGCCGAGGATAAGTTGATGGTTTGCCTCGTAGAGACCAGGAGAGTCAATAATGTTAGATTCCTGGATGGCATTCACCATCTCGAGCAGGGTCACCCCGGAGGCCTGCAGACGGGCAAGGTTGGGCACCACCTGGAACTCCGGCACCTGCCCACCCTGGACCATGACTGTGCTGACCCCGTTGACCCGGTTGAGGGGCGGCTTCAGGTCGTAGGTGGCGATCTCCCACAGGCGGGTTTGAGGCACGGTGTCCTTGCCGCGATCATCCGCAGTCAGCGCGTAGCCGAGAATGGGAAATGTTGCGAAGGTCAGACGATTGGTGGTGATGTGCGCCGTTGCGGGGAGCGACTGAGAGACCCGGGCCAGCGCTGAGTCCGTCAATTGCAGCGTGCGAAACATATCCACGCTCCAGTCAAAGAAAAGGCTGATCTCCGCCGAACCTCGGCTGGTGGTGCTGCGCACGATCACGAGGCCAGGCACGCTGTTCACCGCGTCCTCGATCGGCTTGGTGATCGTGACCTGCATCTGTTCCACCGGCATCACGCCGTTGTCGACGCCAATTACCACCCGGGGAAAATTGGTTTCGGGAAAAACCGAGATGGGCACCTGGAAGGCCATGTAGATGCCGGCCACCGTCAACAGCGCTAGCAGAAAGAAGATAGGCTTCGACGCCGCAGCGAGCCAGAATGAGCTCTCGGGTTCGACCTCGACCTTGTCGATAGTCCCAGGCATCAGTCCTTGTCTCCGCCGGCCTTTTTCCCGGCATCGTCTGCTTCCGCTGCGCCAACCTTTACCTTGGTCCCTTCGTCCAGTCCGTAGGCTCCGGTAGTGATGACCGTATCGGCCGTGGCCAGGCCGCTAAGAACCTGGGCTGATTCGCTGTTGCGGATCCCCAGCGTCACCGGGCGTTTGGCAGCGGTGCCGTCCTGCTTGACGATCATCACAAATTTGCTGACCCCATCAGGGTCCGTCTGGACCGCTTCCGCGGGGATGATCAATGCATTGCTGGCCGAGCGGCCGGTAATCGTGGTGTGGACTGGTGTGCCCGCCTTGAGGGTTCCTTTTGCGTTTGCGACCCGGAGCCAAACCTCCACCGTCGTGCTGCCCGGATCCAGGGCAGGGCTGATCAGCGAGACCTTAGCCGGCACCGGATCGGCGACGCCGGGAACAGTGATCGTGGCCGGCGCCCCCAACGCGAGTTGCTGGGACTGTATTTGTGACAAATGCAGCTTGGCCAGCAGCGCGGATGTATCCATCACCGTAATCACCGCATTGCCCGCCGAGGCTGTCTCGCCGGCAAAGAGTGGACGATCGGTTACCACTCCGGCGATAGGACTACGGATTTCCGTGTAGCTCAACTGCGCCTGGGCGCCGAGGTACTTGCCCTTGGCGGAAGTGAGCTGCCCTTGTGCGCTCTCGAGCGCGGCTTTATGGCTGACCTTCTGGACTGCATCGAAATGCTGCCTGGCGATATCGTGTGCGGCCTGGGCTTGCACCAGGGCAGCTTTAGCAGTATCCAGATCGCGTCCTGGGATCGCACCTTCTGAGAAGAGTTGTGTCCGGCTGTTCACAATGCTCTGCGCCAGGCTCAGGTTGGCCGTTGCCTGGGCCAGGTCCGTCTGCGCCCTTACCGTGTCTTCAGGTACCGTGGCCCCGGTTGTAATGTCGTAGGTGCCCTGGGCCGCCGTGTAAGCACCCTTGTTGTCGAGTGCAGCGGCCTCCAGGTCGCTGTTCTCCAGGGTCGCTAGAAGCTGTCCCGCGCTGACGCGAGAACCCCTCTGCACGTAGAACTTCTTCACCGGCGCGGTAACCTTGGGCGAGATGGCGGCCTGGGCCAGCGGCGCCAGCGCGGCATCGACCGTGATCTGCTCGGCAATGTCGCTCCGTTCCGGATGTTCGGCCTGTACATTCACCTCCGTGGGAGCAGCCTGCTCAGTCTTGCTGCAAGCGGTAACCAGCAGGGAAGTGCCGCAAAGCAGCAGAGCAGTAAACCGTCTTGGGGCGAGAGCAGGGTATGGCGAGAACTTGCTCATGGCTCAACTCGCTCTGCAGAAAAACATTTCCACGAAAGAACCGCTAAACCGCAGATCCCTCCACTGCGCTGCGCTTCGGTCGAGATGACAAAGGGGAGGGCAGCGCTTCGAGGGAGTGAAGTTGCTGAATAGGAGCCGGTTTTCATTACCTTGGATGGTTTCATGGCTCAGATTGCTCCAGTCAGGAGTTGTAGATTTTTAAGAGCCAATTCATAGCGGATGGTACCGTCCTCACGCGCGATCTCTGCCGCAGTCAAGGAGTTTTCCGCGTCTACCACTTCGAGTACAGTCGCTTCACCCGCGCTGTAGCGCAGCCGGGTCAGGCGCAGACTCTCGGCCGCTGTTTGAACGCTTTGCTCCAGGGACTGCAATTCGTCGTGCGCTGTGGAAGCTTCTGAGTACGATTCGTCCAGCTGGGCCACCAGGCGGCGCTGGGTCGCGGAAAGCGTGGTGTGTGCCACATCCCGCAGAATTTCACTCTGTCGAACCTTGTGCTGGGTGGAAAGCCAGTCCCACACCGGGATATCCACGGTGGCGAAGGCCGAGTAGCCGAGGTTTTGAGGGCGGACGCTGTCAAAAGAATTAAAACGCCCTCTGGCGCCGAACTGCGGTGCGTCAATGCCGTAGGTAAAGTTCAACGCAAGATCAGGGAGATAGGCAGCCCGCGCCGCAGCCACCTGCAAGGTGTTGACCCTCAGGGAGGCCATAGCCTCACGCAACTCTGGATTGAGCCGCATGGCGTTGGCCTCGACATCCGCTCGTGCCGGCAGGGGCACAACCGGACCCGGCGAGAGTGTGTAAGCAGTCCGCGGGTCAGCAAACAAGAGCACAGCCAGGTCGAGCCGGGACTTCTGTGCCCCAAGCAGAGCTTCTGCCAGGTCGCGATCGCGCTGCTGTTGCTGCAACTGCGCCTTCACCACGTCGGCATGCGCTCCCTCGCGGGCGCTCTCCCGCTGTTGCGTGAGATTGGTGAAATTGGAGGCTTCGCCCGCTGCGCGTTGCGCTACGGCAACCTTGTGTTCGGCGGCCACCTCCTGGTAAAAGAGGCCGGTTACGGTAAGCACCAGTCCGCGGCGTGCGATTTCCAGCTGCGCCGCAGCAACCGAAGCAGCCGCGGCCGTGCGCGAGACCGCAATGGTTTGCTGCAGTCCCAGCGTCTCGTTCACCACCGCCTGGCTGGTATATTCGTGAACCGAATTGTTGGCAATAAAGACTGGAAGAGACTGAGCTCCGATCGCGGCAGTCTCGGTGTGGATGCCGTTCGGTTGGGTATAGAGATACTGGTTGTGATAGAGAGCGTTGGGCAGCAGAGCTGCCCGGGCTACGGAGTGATCCAGTGCGGCCACCCGGGCGTTCGCAGCCGCAGCAGCAAAGGCCGGCTCGTTGCTACGGGCCAACGAGATGGCCTGCTCCAATGTGATCGGCGCCGCCGGCACAGGACTGGCTTGCTGCGCAAATGCCGGGCTCACGCACAATGCGAAGCCTATGAAAGCAATTCTCATCATGGAATAACTTTAGACCGGCAACTGCTCACTGCTGCTGTCCCACCACCAGTATGGTGAAGCTGCCGGGAACAATCGCCGGCCGTGGGTGCGGATTCTCTGCCGTTGCTGCGGGCCTCTCGCCAAACGAGGCCGTAGCCAGGTAAATACGTCCCGTCGCCTCATCCAGGGTCATGGTTCTCGCTCCTCGCTGCGTGGCCAGGTTTTGCACCACCGGATAGTCGGCTTTGCTGGCGTCGATGATGGTCAGCGTGCCTCCGCCGTTGGAAGAGAAAGCAAGCTTCCGCTTGGCATCGTAGCGAGCAGCATCCGGACCCTCGCCGATCGCAGGATTGGCCAGCGTCTTCCCGGAGTTCGCATCCACCACCGCCATCTTTCCCCCGTCACAAACAGCAAAGAGCCGCCGGCCTGCCCTATCGATGGCTAACCCGGAGGGCGAATCGCAGTTGGCTACCGGCCAGGTCGCGGTAATGGTCTTTGCTGCCGCGTCGAAACGGTCAATCTCATTCTTGCTTTCGATATTGTCGAACACGGTGCCCGAACCGTCCGCCACCGGGAACTCAGGCTTGCCGGAGAGCGCGATGGTTGCCACTACCTTACGCTGAGCGGTGTCAATTACGGTTACATTACTACTGCGGCCATTGAAAGCCCAGACTGTCTTTGTTTTCGGTTCGAACACAATTCCATCTGGATTCGTCCCCGCCGGAATCGAAGCCACCGTGGCCAATGACCCACGGTCAAACACCACTACGGCATTTGCGCCTCCATCGCTGATATACCCGTACTTACCCGCGTCATCCAGCGCCACACCGTGGGTGCCCTTGAGGCCGGTAATACTGCCCACTACTTTTCCCGAGTCGCTGTCCAGCACGTCCACCCGCGGTCCGTGGGTGACATAAAGACGGTGCGCGAGAGCATCGGAGGTAAGGTAATCCCAACCCCCCTCACCGCCAATTTTCCATTGCGTGAGAACGCGGTACGGGCTTTGCGCGAATGCGGTTAACGAGGCGCTCAAAGCCAGCATGAGTAAGGTGGTGTGCTTGCGATTCATCGGATCTCCAATCAGCCTCAGCTTTAATTTCGCACAGCTACCTTAACCGGAGCTGAAGGTAGCTGTGCCGCCGGGAAGCGCACGTTAACTTTGGTCCCAACCCCTAAGTCGCTGGCTATTTCAATGGTGCCCTGCCACCTGGAAGTAATCGCCTTACAGATGGAGAGCCCCAGGCCGGTACCTCCGGTATTGCGGCTGCGGGACGGGTCGCCGCGGTAGAAACGCTCGAACACGTGAGGCAGGTCTTCAGGCGCAATGCCTTCCCCAGCATCCTCGATTACCAGTTCAGCGCCTGCTCCATCTTGCTCGACCACCGCACGAACTTCCGAGCCTGCTGGACTGTGCTGCAGCGCATTTAAAAGCAGGTTGGAGCATAAGAGTTGCAATTGCTCCGGATCGACGTCTACCAGTGCCGGCTCCTTGGCCAGCAGGACGATCTTCAGGTGCTTCAGCTCCGCCATGGATTCAAACTGCTCAGAAACCTGTCGCACTACGGCCGTCAGATCTGCTGTCATCTTTGGGGAAGCACTCTTTGTTTCTGCCCGCGCCAGGGTTAGCATCTTGGCTACGGTTTCCTCCAGGCGTTCACAATCCAGCTGGCAGCGTTCGATCCCCTGCTCATATTCAAGTGCCGTTCTTTGCTTCAGTGTGAGCAGTTGCAGCGAAGACTTTAAGACGGCAACCGCGGTCTTAAGCTCGTGCGCGGCATCGCCGACAAACCGGCGTTGTTGCATAAACGCATGCTCCAGCCCAGTGAGCACGGTCTCGAGCGCAGTCGTAAGCGGCGCGAGCTCCTTAATCATGCGTGCCCGTTCGGGAGGAACAAAGTTCCAGGAATTCACCGAGACGCCCGCTGCTTCCGCCGCCAGCTGGCGCAAGGGCGCGAGGCCACGATTGAGCAGCCAAAAAATCAACATCCCAGAAACGGCCAGCAAGCAAAGGCTCGTCCCGGCGTAAAAACCAACCGCTTCCCAAATTTCGCCCCAAACGCGATCGACAGGGGCTCCATAAAAAATGATTACGTGGCGAGTGATACCGCCGGCTTTTTGCCCTGGATCGACAACTCGGATGCCCTCGATCCGCAACCCTCGATAATGCCTGCCACCGACGAAAAGCCTGAGTGGTCGGCCGGATCTCGTGTTCAGGAAAGCATGATTTGGTCCGTTCCAGTTCGGCGAATGACCCAGAACTTGCCCGCGGGCGTCCTGCACCTGGTAGATGTCTTCCGCCGGAAGATTCGCCTCCGTGCCGTCGAGCATCACGTTATCTCCCTCGTCGTCTGCATCCTGCACCGCGCCCAGCAGGGAATCTGCCCGTCCGCGGAGCATTACGTCGAAGGAGCGAAAGCGCACGTGGCGCTCGTAGAGCATCGCCGCTCCCGATATCGACAACGCGGCGAGCAGTTCCACCAGCAGAATGGTGGCGATGAGCCGATGGGTGATGGAATAGGACTTCACAGCAGGCGGTAACCTCGTCCACGCAGGGTCTCGATGCTTGGCTCCGGCTTGGCTGCTTCGAGCTTGCGGCGCAAATTCGAAATGTGGGCCTCGATCACGTTGGAGTGATGTTCCCAGTTGTAGTCGTAGAGATGCTCCAGCAACTCTCGTTTCGACACGATGACGCGAGGCCGATGGATCAGGTATTCGAGGATGTGGTACTCCGTCGGCGAAAGATCCACCGCAAGCCCGGAACGATGAACGCTCTGCTCGACCGTATTGACTTCCAGATCCGAAACGCGAAGGATGGGGTCGGCCACGCCCTTACCCCGGCGGATAAGGGCTTTGGTGCGGGCGATCAATTCTCCCAGATCGAAAGGCTTGGTGAGATAGTCATCCGCGCCCGCATTGAGCAGCGCGATGATAGAACTTGCTTCTCCCTTGGCGGTCAGAATGAGCACCGGCGTTCGATCACCGCGAGCGCGCACCTTCTTCAGGATCCCCATGCCATCCAATCCGGGTAGCATCAAATCCAGAACGATCAGGTCATAGCAGGCATTTTCCGTTAGGTGCAGACCAGTGAGTCCGTCTTCGGCGCAGTCGACGGCGAAGTTGGGCCCTTCGCGCAGGGCGGCGGCGACGTTCTCCGCCAGACGCACCTCGTCTTCCACCAGCAGAACCCGCATAACCGCAGTATCCCCCAACCAAGGTTAAGCGAACCTGAACTCTGGAGCGCGCATGAGGGCCCTATGGGGTATAAATGTGACCGTACTTCAGGAGACATTTTTGAACCGACCGTATTTCCTGGCGACTCTTTTGCTCCTCTCTTCCGCCGCCGTCGCGCAACCGGCCCCGATCTTGACTATCGATTTGGCACAACCCAAAGCCAAAGTCAGTCCTCAGCTATACGGCCTGATGACCGAGGAGATCAACTACTCCTACGTTGGCGGTCTTTACGCCGAACTGGTGAGAAACCGCACTTTTCAGGACCGGGGCAAAGTTCCCCCAAGCTGGTTCCTCTACGAAGAGGGCAGTGCCGATGCATCGATGGCCATCGATCGCACCACTGGCCCCAGCGCAGCCCTGCCGCTGAGCCTGCAATTGACAGTAAAGAGCGCAAGCGCGCACGATCAGGCGGGCATCAGCAACCTGGGGTACTGGGGCTTTCCCGTCAGACCGCAAACCACCTATCACGGTTCGTTCTATTCCAAGACAAACAATCCGTCTATCGGGCCGGTAACGGTAAGCCTGGTCGAGGATGAATCCGGCACTGCCATCAGCACCACCGTGCCTGCGCTCACCGCAGACTGGAAACAGCATGAATTCACCCTCAACTCCGGTTCCGCCAACCAGTCTTCGCACTATCACCTGGTCCTCTCCGTCGCCATGCCCGGAACAGTCTGGTTCACCCTGGTATCGCTGTTTCCTCCCACGTATCACGATCGCAACAACGGAAACCGCATCGACCTGATGGAGAAGCTGGCAGCCATGAAGCCGGCATTCCTGCGCTTCCCGGGCGGAAACTACCTCGAAGGCGATCACATCAACGAGCGCTACGAGTGGAAGAAAACCATCGGCCCCATGGTCGATCGCCCCACCCATCCGAGCCCCTGGCACTATCGCTCGAGTGACGGCATGGGCCTGCTCGAGTTTCTTGAGTGGTGTGAGGACCTGAAGATGCAACCGCTGTTGGCCGTGTATGCCGGCTATTCCATGCAGCAGGAATTCGTAAAACCCGGCCCCGACCTCGATCCCTATGTTCAGGATGCTCTGGAGGAGATCGAATACGTCACCGGCGACGCAAGCACAAAGTGGGGCGCCGAGCGGATCAAAAACGGCCACCCCGCGCCGTTCCAACTGAGCTACGTGGAAATCGGCAACGAAGACTGGTTCGACAAATCCGGCACTTACGGCGACCGTTATGCCCAGTTCTACAAAGCCATTAAGGCCAAATATCCTGACCTGCAGCTGATTGCTACCATGCCGATCACGACCATGAAACCCGACGTGATCGACGATCACTATTACCGTCGTGCCCAGGAGTTTTACGATGACGTGCACCACTACGATCAGACCGATCGCAACGGCCCTAAAATCTTCGTAGGTGAGTGGGCCACTCGGGAAGGTCTCCCCACGCCCAACTTCGGCGCCGCCCTGGGAGATGCCGCATGGATGACCGGGATGGAAAGAAACAGCGACATCGTCATCATGGCGAGTTACGCACCGCTCCTGGTCAACGTGAACCCGGGAGGTATGCAGTGGGAGTCAGATTTGATAGGGTATGACGCCATGAACAGCTACGGCTCTCCGAGCTACTATGCCCAGGTGATGTTCTCCGACCACATTGGCGATCAAATTCTGAATGCAGATCTTGCCGCTGCTGCGCCAAAGCTGTTCTATTCCGTTACTCGCAAATCAACCGATGGCACGGTCTATCTCAAACTGGTCAACGCGAGCTCTACACCGCAGCCTCTGAAAATTCAATTCACCGGCGGCCGGGCCGCAGCCAGCGGAAAGCTCATCTCGCTATCCGCGCGGACGACGGCAGCTACCAATAGCATCACCCAGCCTGTGCAGATCGTGCCTGTGGAGAGCAGCCTGCACGATCTTGCCTCCCACACTGTTCCCGGCTACACCATCCAAGTTTTGGAGTTCAAAGCACAATGATCCTGCGCTGGTGCGTGACCCTTTTCCTGCTTATCAACTACTGGCCGACGGCACTCGCCGCCATCCAATACTCGCCCGAGAAAAAAGTCTGGGTACTCCAGGCCGGTGAAACCACTTACGCCATGGGAGTGAATGAGCGTGGCGAGTTGCAGTCGATCTATTGGGGTGGGCGCGTCGCGCGCGATGCCGACTTCTCCACGCCCCACAGCCGTCCTGAGGTGGCGTCGTTTGATCTCTCCAACACCACCACTCCACAGGAATATCCGGGCTGGGGCGCAGAGCTCTACAACGAGCCGGCGCTCAAGGCCACCTACGCAGACGGAAACCGCGATGTGGTCCTGCACTTTGTGGACTCTAACATCGAGGGCGACACGCTCGAAATTCAATTGAAAGATGTCGCCTCGGATCTCCAGGTTCATCTGTATTACCGCATCTTTGAAGATACGGGCATCATTCAGCGCTGGTCGCGTATTGAAAATCGAACCAATCAGGCCGTAACGTTGGAGAGCGCTCAATCCGCCGCCTGGAGCTTGCCGCAGGGCGAGGGCTATGGCTGGCACTACCTCACCGGCCGCTGGGGAGCAGAGTGGCAGCTGCATTCCGAGACGTTGCAAACCGGAGCTCATGTTATCGAGAGCCGCCGCGGCAGCACATCCCACCAGGCGAATCCGTGGTTTGCCATTGATCGACCCGGGCAAACCACTGAGGAGAGCGGGCCAGTGTGGTTTGGAGCTCTGGGTTGGAGCGGCAGCTGGCGCATCACCGTCGAGCAAACTGCTATGCAGCAAGTGCGGGTAACCGGCGGATTCAACCCCTTCGATTTCGGCTATCACCTGAAGCCCGGCGAACAGCTGGAGACGCCGCCCTTCTATGGCGGGTTCACCGGCAAAGGCATGGGTGAGGCATCGCGCACTCTGCACCGCTTCGAGCGCGTACACATTCTTCCGGGTGGAGAGAGCGCTCGTTTGCGCCCTGTCCTCTACAACTCGTGGGAAGCGACGGAATTCAATGTCAGCGAAGAAGGTCAATTGGCCCTGGCGGAAAAAGCCAGCAAGCTCGGAGTAGAACGCTTTGTCATTGATGACGGTTGGTTCGGCCAGCGCAAGGATGACCACGCAGGCCTGGGCGACTGGTACGTGAACAAGGAGAAGTTTCCCCACGGCCTCAAGCCGGTGATCGATCGCGTGCACGCGCTTGGCATGGACTTCGGCATCTGGGTCGAGCCCGAGATGGTCAACCCCAACAGCGACCTCTACCGTAAGCATCCAGACTGGGCAATCAATTTTCCCGGGCGGCCGCGCACCGAGGGCCGCAACCAGCTACTCCTGAACCTGGCTCGTGAGGATGTGAAGGAATACGTCTTCAACTGGCTCGACGAATTGGTAAGCAACAATGACATTGCTTTTCTCAAGTGGGATTACAACCGCAACTGGTCAGAACCTGGTTGGGATGCTGTTCCCGTGGAAGAGCAAAAGAAAATCTACGTAACTTATGTGCGCAATCTCTATGACATCCTTGATCGTCTGCGGGCCAAACATCCCAAGCTGGAGATTGAATCCTGCTCCGGTGGTGGTGGCCGGGTCGATCTCGGCATTATGAAGCGCACCGATGAAGTTTGGACTTCGGATAACACCGACGCGCTGGACCGGCTCACTCTGCAGGATGGATTTACCCAGGCGTACACCCCAGGCGTCATGATGGCCTGGGTCACGGATGTTCCCAGCGGAATCGATCACCGCCTTGTTCCCCTCAAGTTCCGATTCCTGGTGGCCATGAGCGGATCTTTGGGTCTGGGAGGAAATCTCAACAAGTATTCCCCCGCCGATCTGCAGGCGGCCGCCCGTTATGTTGCGTTCTACAAGCGTGCTCGCCCTGCGGTGCAAAGGGGAGCGCTGTATCGTCTGATTGCACCCCAAAACAGCGAATCCTCTGCGACTGAGTATGTCTCAAGCGATGGGCGCCAGGCCGTGCTCTTTGCCTATCTTCATTCCCAGCAATTCGGCAACCCCTTTCCCTTAGTTTTCCTGCGCGGTCTGGACGAAAACGCCCTCTATAAGATCGAAGCGATTGATCCCGGCCAGGTACAGGAGATGGGGACCGTGAGCGGCGGTTACCTCATGCATCATGGCATCAATCTCGATTTGCACAGCGACTACGACAGTACTTCGGTCATTTTCGAAAAGCAGTGATAGACGGTATCCCATTTTGGTTCGTCTTCACCCCAGAATGTGAGATGGCGAGAACTTCGTCGCTCAGGACGGGTTTGCATCTAAGGGGGTTGGAGGGGAACGATGAGGAAAAAGGGATTTTTGCCAGTCATCGCGTTGGCACTTTTGACGGCACTAGCCGGTTGCCACAACAATGACCAGGCAGTCGATGCTGCTGAAAATGGAAACCTCGCGCCGGTCACTGATAACGGCCAGGCGGCTCCGGTCGAACAAGCTCCGCCGAGTGCTGCTCCCTATGCTGCCCCGGCAAGCCAGCCGGCGCAGGCCGCCAACTACGCCGCGCAAGCCCCGCAGCAGACCCAGTATGCAGCGCCTCAGCAACCCCAATACCAACAGGAACAGCAACCTCAGGAACCTCAGTATCAGCAGCAGTATCAGAGCCAGGACAACGGCGGTGATAACGACCAGGATTATGACCAGGTCGCCGATTACGCTCCCCAGCCTCCTCCCCCTTTGCCGGAATACCAGCAGCCGCCCTGCCCTGAGCCAAACTACATCTGGACTCCTGGCTACTGGGCCTATGCTCCGGCCGGCTACTATTGGGTTCCGGGAGTCTGGGCTGCCCCGCCATACGTCGGGGCTCTCTGGACTCCTGGCTACTGGGGCTTTATTTCAGGCCGCTATGGATGGCATCGCGGATTTTGGGGCCGTTACATCGGTTACTACGGTGGCGTGAATTATGGCAATGGGTACGTCGGCCGTGGCTATTACGGCGGATATTGGAACCATGACCAGTTCAATTACAACCGCCGGGTCACGAACGTAAACAACACCATCATCCACAACACTTACATCACCAACGTTACTAACGTCACGACCTACAACCGGGTGAGCTACAGTGGCGGTCGGGGGGGCGTAAATCTTCCCCCGAGCCGGCCTGAATTGGCGGCCCTGCGTCAGCCAAGGTTGCAGGAGTTGCGAGTGCAGCAGCAAGTCAAGGTCGCAGCCAGCACCAATCGTGCTCAGTTCGCTTCCGTAAACCGCGGCCAGCCGCAAACGGTGGCCATGACCCGGCCGTTACCTGTGGAGCACCAACAACCGCAGCCGGCCCCTGCGATACGGCAAGTCGCCAGGCCCACCAATCCGCCGATCGCTCCTCAGCAGCTAAGGCCAAACCAGCCACAACGCCCAGTTCAGGCAGTGCAGGCACATCCCGCTCCTGCTCTTGGACAGCAACAACTACGGCCAGCTCCCGAGGTGCGACCAGCCCCAGCATCGCAGGTGCAACGCCCGGCGCCCCAGGTGCAGCGTCCAGCCCCGCAAGTGCAGCGCCCGGTCCAGCAGGTGCAGCGACCCGCGCCCCAGGTGCAGCATCCGGCCCCTCAAGTGCAACGTCCGGTTCAGCAGGTGCAACGTCCAGCCCCGCAGGAGCGCCAGGAACATCCGGTTCCGCAGCAGCATCCGGCGCCGCAATCCAGACCGGAGGAACCGAGACAGCAGAACCCCCATCCCGAGCAGCGGCGCTAAGCGGTAGCGTTTTTCACCTCTGTCCCCAGACCAATCGCCGGGTGCCCCACACCCCCGATTTCCTGTGTAGTTTCGTGGGTTCCCTGGACTTCATGCGCCTTTCCTTAAAGAAAGGCGCACACGCGGTGTTTTCTTGAACTGCGTACAGGAAATTCGGGGCATCTCGCTGGTTTTTCGCGAGATGTGGGATACCGAAGGTCTCCCCCTCAGCCTGTGGCGGCCCTCGCAGATCCGTACGGGTGCCCCATGTTTGCACCAGCGTTGCCCGGATTTCCTACTACGCAGCACTAGCGACGCCCGCGTATGCGGCTTTCTCTCAAAGAAAGCCGCATGAAGTTGCCCAACGCCACCAACCTCGACAGGAAATCCGGGATACGTGGGCCGAAAACGATGGGCGAAGCCCAACCACGGCCTTTCATTCCGGATCCGACCCGTTGTCATCCAACCGTAGCGCACTGGAGAAATCATGTATACGCCGTATACTGAAATGGTATACACTGTATACATGCAGGCGACGACCACACAAAAAATAGCCCGCGCTGCCCGCCGGCTCCTCCATAAAGAGGGAGTGGAGGGCGTGACTATGCGCAAAGTAGCAAGCGCTGTTGGCATTACACCCATGGCCCTCTACCGGCACTATCCCGATCGCGATGGACTGCTCAATTCGCTCTCCGATGAAGGATTCGTGGAACTGGCGACGAAGCTAGCGCAACTGCGATTGACGGGTGGGATCGATCACCAACTACTGCAGATTCTGGATGTATTCCTCGATCACGCCTTCGATCATCCGCGGCTGTTCGAGTTGATGTTTCTTACCAGGCGAGAAGGGGCCCGCCAATATCCTGACGATTTCAGGACCAGGCAGTCGCCCACAGCGAATGTATCGGCCGATGTAATCGCAACCGCGATGGAGTCCGGCTACCTGCGAAAAGATGATGTGTGGGAAATCGTCTTTGAGACGGGTGCGTTGATGCATGGTCTGGTGATGCTTTACCTCGGAGGACGTATGGCCATGTCGCCCTCAGAGTTCCGCAGTTACTGCCATCGATCATTTGGGAGGTATCTGAATGGCATTCGCAATTAGCTACCAACGAACAATGGAAGCGATCCTCGCCATCATCGCGAGTGCAACTATGTTTTACTTCGGCAACGGTCTCGATCCGTGGTGGCCGCTGATGTGGTTTGCCCCGTTGCCGCTGCTGCTATTTGCCTTGAGGAGTAAATGGTGGGTAGCGGCATTAACCACAGTGGCTGCGATGATGCTAGGGAACCTCAACATGTGGAGCTACCTGGTCGGCAGGCTGGGATTGCCCGTTTCTGCATGGATACAGATCTTCCTGGCGGCAAGCGTCGGTTTTGCTCTGGGAGTGCTGCTGTTTCGCGCGTTGGTGTTGCGTGGAGCAGTGTGGAGCGGGCTTCTTGCACTGCCGGCTCTCTGGGTTACCAGCGAGTACGTGCGCAACCTGACGTCGCCCCACGGCACGGCAGGAAGTTTTGCCTACTCACAACTCAAGTTTCTCGCCTTTTTGCAGCTTGCGTCCGTCACCGGGCCCTGGGGCATGAGTTTTGTGCTGCTACTGTTTCCTGCCGCGATTGCGATCGCGCTTCACCTCCGGCAGAGCGCACCGAAACGAGCCCTGCAGGTAGCGAGCGTGGGTGCCGGAGTGGTCGTACTTGTGCTGGTATTCGGCTTGCTCCGCTTGGCGGCGCCAACCCCGAAGCAGATGGTGAAGGTGGGACTTATCACCTCAGACGAGAAGGCCAATCTCATGGTGGCCGATCCGGGTGCCGATACCGAGCGGTTATTTCGCGACTATGCAAGCGAAGCCGGCACGCTGGCGAGCGAGGGGGCGCAAGCGATCGTGATGCCCGAGAAGCTCGGCGTAACGCTCCAGGGCAAAGCTGCAGCAACCGATGCAATTCTGCAGTCGGTTGCATCCCAGACCGGAGCGACGATCGTCGCCGGTGTGGTGCATGTAGACGCACCGGTGAAATACAACGAGGCCCGTATCTACACTCCTGGCTCAGACGTGCAGCGTTACGACAAGGAGCACATGCTACCGCCCTTCGAGTCAAACCTGACCATCGGCACCACGCGAATATTGCTGCCTCACCCGCAGCAAAAGTGGGGTGTGGCGATCTGCAAGGATATGGACTTCACATCGCCGTCCCGTCTCTACGGAAAGGACGATGCAGGATTGATGCTGGTGCCGGGGTGGGATTTCGTCGTAGACGGAAGCTGGCACGGACATATCGCGCTGATGCGCGGCGTCGAGGACGGCTTCAGCATCGCGCGTGCAGCCAAAAATGGCTTTCTGACGGTGAGTGACGATCGCGGCCGTATCATTGGAGAAGTGAGCAGCAGCTCAGCTCCGTTTGCCACCTTGCTTGTCGCCGTGCCCGCGGCACACGATTGGACGGTGTATCAATGGCTGGGGGACTGGTTCGCCTGGGTTGCCACTGCGCTCCTGGCCGTTGCGGCGATACAAATGGCGCGTCTGAAATATTCTATACACCAGGCTAAACAGCATTGACCGTTTGTCCACATCTCGCGACAGGACCCGCCTGGGACAACGGTAGCCAGGACGGCGTTTTTCGATTGCGGGCTGCGCAGCCCTATTTCGATGCACAGTTGGATGGATGGGTCCTGAGCCGTTATGCCGACGTGACTGCGGCCTTCCACTGCCCGGAACTGGTGGTCGTGGGGAGTACGAACAAGGAGCGAAATCCCCAGGTGGATGAGGCCGCTCGGCTCAGAATGCGGGCAGAGACCCGGGACGCCCTTTCACCAGCCAAGCTACGATCCTGGCGAAAACAAATGCTGCAGCATGCGCGCGAACTCGCCGCTCAGTTTGACCACAAACAGCCTGTCGACCTCATTCGCGATTACGCGCAGCCGCTGTGTCTGGAGCTCGCCGTTCTCGCGACCGAGCCGAACACTGTTTCTCCACGTCATCTCACTGCGCGTGCAGCACAGGTTTCGCTGGCAGCAGCGGAGCCTTTAGATGCCGAGCTGAAATCGCAATCCAAAGCAGCGACAGCGGAGCTCCGGCCGTTCTTTAGCAAAGGACCAGAGCCGATGCGAGAGTCTGGCTTTGTCGCCGTATCGCAAACCCTCGTAAGCTTATTGGGAAACGCATGGTTTGCTCTGGCGTCTTATCCGCAGGAGTGGAGAAGGCTGCATGCGCAGCCTGTGCTGGCAGCGCGCGGAGTCGAGGAGCTTCAGCGTTTTGCCGGACTCACTCGTTTGCTTTTTCGTCGCGCGATTGCCGACATAGACCTGAATGGAATATCGATTCGGAAAGGCGATCGCGTGGTCCTTTGCCTTCTGGCCGCAAATCGCGATCTAGAGCGATACTCCGACGCCGACGAGCTCTCTGTAATACGTACCCGTATCAGTCACGTAAATCTAGGTGCGGGCCTGCATGCATGCGTGGGAGCTCCGCTGGTGCGGGTGGCTGCGATCGCTGCCACCATGGCCCTGGTAGAGCGCTTCTCAAGCGTTGAGTTGATGGAACCGATTGACTGGTGCGGCGGCAGCGGTTTCGTCTCGCCGATGGCTTTGCCGGTTCGTCCCAGCCTCTAAGCCGTCAAATCCCCGCGAACCAGGCATAACCGCCTTCCGGCGATGCGGAGCCCAGCCCCTGGCCAAAGTGCTTCATGCTATCCGTTGCCGTAATGCGCGTGATGTACTTCACGCTCTTATACCCCAATTGACGGGGAACACGCAGGCGGAGAGGCCCCCCGAATGACACCGGAAGATCACCGTCGTTCATTCCCAAAGTCAGCAGAGTTTGAGGATGCAGCGCATCGGCCAGGTCGATGCTTTCCCACCAGTCGCGGTCGATCGAAAAGTACACAATATAACGCGCCTGAGGGAGAAGCCCGGTGGCATGCAAGACCTCGACCAGGGGCGTTCCGATCCACTCGGCGATATAGGACCAGCCCTCCTCGCACGCCACTTCGGTGATTTGGCTGCGGACCGGGAAACCCCTGAGGTCAGCGAGCGACAGCGAAGCGGGCCGGGCGACCATTCCATCGACCGTTAGCCGCCAGTCCGAGAACCCATTCGCTTGATGATGTTTGAACGCATCGTTGGGAGGTGGGGTCTCGTTGGCGAAAGGCATCTTGGAAATCATGCTGCGCGAGAACTCGCGCGCCGACGAATGCGTGGTCAGAAGACGTTGGGCAGCATACGTCAGCGTTTCCCCGGGGCCCCAAACTCCGCCGTTATCAGGCGGGATCAGCCCATAACGCTCCACCGCCAGCGCGGCCGCCGCCAGTCCCGATACTCCTGCAGTGGCGGCCAGTCCACCCGTGATGAGCTTGCGTCGTGAGAAGTTGGTCATGTGCGCTCCTTGGCTGCCACAACTCGTCCGGTGATCATCGCGCGCATGCGGGTTTTGAATCCCGCAACAATCACCATCGTAACGTGGACCACCAGGAAAACCAGGAGAAGGTTCGAAACAAAGAAGTGAATGGTGCGCGCGGATTGCCGCCCTCCAAGTGCGCTGGCGGCCAATGGAACTGCGGCAGTAAATGCCGGAGACATCGCCAGGCCCGTCCAGATCACCAGCGGAAACAGCACAAAGATCACTATCAGGTACGTGGTCCGTTGTACGACGTTGTACGAACCGGCCTCAGCTGCCGCCGCTGGTGCCCAGGGAAGATGCCTGACGATGGCTTGCTGGAACGTCCGCCAGGTCCGATCGGCGGGCGAAGGAAACAGGTTTTTCCGGAAGTGGCCCTTGGCAACGCCCCAGATCACATACACCAGACCGGTCAGCACCGCGAGCCATGCGGCTTCAAAATGGAGATACCGGCTCCAGCCGTTCTGGTCCAGCAGCACGTAGCCGTAGCCGGTAGGAACCGTATGTCGCGACGCAGGAATCGGCAGCGTGAACAGAGGCCTGGTGTTCACATTGCCTACCTCACCCCAGTAGAACCGAGGGTGAGAGATCACTATCTCACCGCCGCTGATAACCAAAGCGATGAACGCGATCACTGTAATCCAGTGCGTCACGCGCAAGACCGCGGAAAGCCGTAGAGTCTCTAGTTTGCGCAGTGTGGACGTAGCAGACACGTCGCGAGAATAGCACACAGGACAGCTGGACCGTACTTTGACTTACGCGGCCGAAAAGAAACCGCAGGTCCCTCCACTACGCTCCCCCGGTTTTCCTGTCGAGAGCCGTGGCGTTGAGGATCTGCTTGCGGCTCTCTCTACGGAGAGCCGCACACGTGGTCGTTGCTAGCAGTGCGAAGCAGGAAAACCGGGTACGCTCCGGTCGGGATGACAATTGTGTCGCCGGGGGCAAGGATTTCTCGTTGAAGCTCTTGCGGGCACAACAGAATTGTCATCCCGACCGGAGGAGTCATGGGCCTTGGGCCCACCCAAGGTGATGAAAAACCGCTTCTCCTCAGCAATTACTCTCTCTGGAAGCGCCACCCTCCCCTTTGTCATCTCGACCGAAGCGAAGCGCAGTGGAGAGATCTCTGTGTGGATGCTCCTTCTTGGGAATGTTTTTCGACAGAGGAGTCATGGGCCTTTGGCCCACCCAAGGTGATGAAAAACGGCTCCTGTTCAGCAACAACTGTCGATGGAGGCACCGCCCTCCCCTTTGTCATCTCGACCAAAGCGCAGCGCAGTGGAGAGATCTGCGGTTCAGCAGTCCTTTCTTGGAAATGTTTTTCGACAGAGGAATCATGGGCCTTTGGGCCCACCCAAGGTGATGAAAGACGGCTTCTGTTCAGCAACGACTCTGCCTGGAAGCACCGGCCTCCCCTTTGTCATCTCGACCGAAGCGAAGCGCAGTGGAGGGACCTGCGGTTTCTCCACTAAAAGTATGTTCGATAAATGTCGAGCAGGTTATAGGAGTCGTCCACAACGGGTATGGCTCTCCACTTATCGAAGGCGGTGCAGGGATGGGATATTCCGCAGCAAACCTGATCGCCGACCCGCAAATGGTCGCTGCCGGGACCTCTCAGATGAGCATGCTGGTCATTTGTATTAAACACAGTAGCAGTGCTCAAATCGATCCTACGTCCTGAATCCGGATTGTATGCAAATAGCGGAATCGGCAGCCCCGCATCGTAAGAGCAATCTCTCTTGCCGAAGTTCAGGAGAGCCAGCCCTTCTTCCGGCTTGGACTGAACGTGCGACCACAGCTCCAAAGCCGGGCGAAATGCCGGCAGATGTGCACCGTTACTCCGTTGCTGGGCGGCAACGAGCCTTTGGGCATACGTCCCATGATCGTGCGTAACGTAGCAGCCGCTTCGTATCACGACCTGAAAATCGTGCCGCATCTGCTGCCCAACTTCCCATACCGCATCCAGAAAGCCGCTCCCGCCTACGCTGAAAAGAAGCGGCTCCTTGTCCGCTCGCTGGAGGCTTTGCGCCTCTTTTCCCAGCGCCGCAATTTCAGCCAAGAACTGCCTTACCTGTCTTGCTTCCTCCTCTGGATTCGGCGCGTGCGCCAGTCCTTCAAAGCCTTCAATCCCTCGCAAGCGCAACGTCTGCGGATGCCGCAGGACCTCCGCACATAATTCGCGGGCCGACTCAACCGACCTGGCGCCCGTCCGCCACCCCTGGCGGCCCATTTCTACCAGAACCCCTAAAGAACGATTTGCACCCGCGGCCTGCCACTCCGAAGTCAGGAACTCGATTCCCTCCGAGCTATCAACCAGGCAGAGAACATCCAGCGTCGGATCCGCCTTCATCATCGCTGCGAGCGAGCGCAAATTCGCCCGGCCTACCACTTGATTGGCGATCAGCACGCGCTTGATGCCCGTCTCCACGCAGATAGCGGCTTGAGACACGGTGGCCACCGTAATCGCCCAGGCCCCCGCTTCCATCTGCCGTTCAAAGATGCGCGGAGTCATCGTAGTCTTGCCATGCGGAGCGATCAGGAAGTTGTTTGCGACGCACCAGTCTGCCATCGCGGCCAAGTTATAGGCGAGGGCAGTTTCCTTTAGAACCAGCAAAGGAAAATGCAGCCCGTCCGCGAGAATATTGACAGTCGACTTCGAAGCATCGAAATCAAATCCGAAAGGGATGCTCTTATCCAGCAGGGAAGCGCCGTTGCTCTTGAACCCCTCCGTCACACTTGAACTCGCTTCCTGGCCTCGATCAGGGTCTGGTAAAGGTCGATCGTCTGACTGGCAATACTGGTCCAACTGAACTTCTCTTCCGCACGTTTCCGCCCCGCTTCCCCAAACCTCCGGCACTTTGCTGGATCAGCCAGCAAACTGTTCAATGCAGCGGCTAGATCCCTTGCGAAGCGATCAGGGTCCAGTGGAAAGCTGGTGGTTGGATCCTGATCGAAGGGCACCAAGAGCCCCGTTTCCCCGTCCACCACTACCTCCTTGATGCCGCCTACCGCACTAGCGACGACAGCTGCTTTGCAAGCCATGGCTTCCAGATTAATGATGCCAAACGGCTCGTAGACCGAAGGGCAGCAGAAGACCGTCGCGTGGCTATAAAACTGGATTGCCTGCTGCTTGCTCAACATCTTGTCGATCCAGATCACTCTGGGATTGAAGCCGCGTGCCTCGGTTACCTTGCGTTGCAGTTCGGCAGAAATTTCCGGAGTGTCCGGAGCGCCTGCGCACAGAACCACCTGGGTCGTGGGGGGAAGGTAGCGAATCGCATCCACCAGGTGGGTCACACCCTTCTGGCGTGTGATCCTTCCTACAAAAAGCACGAAGGGAACCGCCGGGTCGACTCCATATTCGGTTAGCGCTGAGGTCTCTGGTGTGCGTTGGTACTGCTGCAGATCGATCCCGTTGTAAATGACGTGGATCCTTTCCGGGTCCACGGGGTAGGCACGCAGAATGTCTTCCTTTGTTCCGCTGGAGACAGCGATCACCGCATCGGCGTCCAGAATCGCGGTTCTCTCCATCCACGAGCTCATCGCATAGCCGGTTCCCAGCTGCTCGGCCTTCCAGGCGCGCAGCGGTTCCAGGCTATGGGTCGTCAGCACAAAAGGGATGTCGTACAACTTCTTCGCCATGAACCCGGCCATGGACACGTACCAGGTATGGGTATGCGCCACGTCAATCCCCGACAGCGCCTTGACCTGGGTCAGGTTCAGAGAGAGAGCTTCCAGCGCGCCCTTGAACTTCTCTTCCGTGCCCTGGGAAATTTCGCTCCAGGGGTCCTGGCCGCGCACATGCAGGTTGCCCTCGTCGGCATGCTGGCGCCCCCAACAATGGACCTCGACGGAAACCTTGCGTGCCAGCTCGCGGCTCAGGTACTCCACGTGCACTCCGGCCCCACCATAGACGTGCGGAGGGTATTCCCGCGTGAAGAGTCCTACTCGCAATTTTCAGCCTCCTGTGTAAACCGGCGCGACCCCCAATCTCGTGCAAATGGGTCGCCTTACAGTAGTATGGCGGGGATGAAATATTCAAGCCGCCGGTCTTTTCTGGCGAATCTCTCGGCACTCGCCCTGGCTTCGCGATCCCGGTCATGGGCCAGCGAACCAGCAAAGCTTCTCTACGCCGGCACCTACACCAATGACAAAGGCAGCACCAGCAAGGGGATCTACGCGTTTCGCTGGGACCCGGATGAGGGCGCACTCGAACTCGAGGGACTGGCGGCTGCTACGGTCAACCCCAGCTTTCTCACCTTGTCGCCCGACCGCCGGCACCTCTACGCCGTCAATGAGGTGGATGAGTATCGCGGAAGCAAAACTGGCTCGGTAACTTCTTTCGCCGTAGAGCGCGATTCCGCCAAGCTTAAGGCGATCAACACGGTCCCCTCCGCCGGGGGAGGCCCATGCAAAATCACCGTCGACTTTAGCGGCAAGGCCGCCTTCGTCGCCAATTATGACGGCGGCAGCGCCGCATCTTTTCGCATATTAAAAAACGGAGCCCTCAGCAAACCCGTTTCGACGTTCCAATACACCGGCCACGGTGCCGACCCGGAGCGCCAGGGCGCTCCTCACACCCACTGCACCACCGTATCTCCTGACAATCGCTATGTGCTGGTGAATGATCTGGGTTTGGATCGGATCTCTGTTTACCATCTGGACCCGCAGACGGCGGTGCTCACAGCCAACGATCCGCCTTTCTACGAAGCGCTTCCCGGTTCCGGCCCCAGGAGTTTTACTTTTCATCCCAGCGGCAAGTGGGCCTATTCACTCAATGAAATAGCCAACACTGTCGATGCCCTGGCATGGGATGGGGAGCATGGCACGCTGAAGCGGCTGCAGAACATCTCTACCCTGCCCGAAGGCTTTGCCGGATCGAATACCGCCGCTCAGGTGGTGGTCGACTCTTCCGGCCGCTTCCTATACGCTTCCAATCGCGGCGATAACAGCGTGGCGGTTTACTCCATCAGCGATAGTGACGGAACCCTGAAAGTCGTGCAGCACGTGGACTGCGGAGGCAAAACGCCTCGCCATTTCGCCCTCGATCCCGGTAACCAATGGCTGCTGGTTGCCAACGAAGATTCGTCCAATATTGTGGTCTTTGCGCGCAATACGCGGTCCGGACTGCTGAACCCCAGCGGAAAGCAATACCCGCTGAGTCACCCGGTTTGTCTTGTCTTCGGCTAAACAGGTCATTAAGGAAGATCATGCAACGCAATCGTTTGAAAGCAATCCTACCGGCGTTGGTTTTGCTGGTATCGCTCGGAGCGGTCCGTTCCGCGGCGGCGCAGGAGTCGCGCCTGACCCAACCGGTGAATGAGCACGCCCTGGTCACCTTGCGGGGTACTCTTCACCCCTTGGCGAATGCCGCCAACGACCGCGGCGCGGCTTCTCCGGATATGCAACTTGAACGGTTGCAGTTAGTCTTAAAGCGCAGTCCGCAACAGGAAGCCGCCCTGCAGCAACTGCTGCACGACATGCACACCCCGGGCACGGCAAATTTTCACAAATGGCTAACGCCTGAACAATTTGGGAAGCAGTTCGGGCCCAGCGACCAGGATGTGCAGACCGTCGAGAGCTGGCTCGAGGCCAAGGGCTTCCAGGTACTGAAGGTGAACCCGGGCAAGCAGACGCTGGAAGTCACCGGCACCGTAGGCGCTCTGCAACAGGCATTTCATACCAGCGTTCACAAGTATGCGGTCAACGGCCAGCAGCATAATGCCAATTCTTCCGACCCGCAAATACCGGTTGCCTTGGCCCCCGTTTTGGGTGGCTTTGTTTCGCTGAACAACTTTCCTATCCGCCACTACAGCCGCTTCCTGGGCAGCGCCCAATACAATCCAAAGACGCATGAGGCGATCCCGGAGTGGACTTTGCCGGGCGGAACGCTGGGCAAAACGTATGTTGTGGCCCCCGAAGATTTCGCCACCCAATACGACGTGACCCCGCTCTACACCGCTGCCAAGCCGCTCGATGGCAGTGGCCAGACGATCGCTATCATCAACGAATCGAATATCAACATCAACTTCGTTAACAATTTCCGTACGCTGTTCAGCCTACCGGCTTCGGCTCCCCAGGTGATCATCGATGGCAACGACCCCGGCATCGATGGCGCCAACAATCCGGATGGTCTCAATGGCGCCTCTGCCGAAGCCTACCTGGACGTGGAATGGTCGGGGGCGGTGGCTCCCGGGGCCACCATTGACCTGGTCATTGCCGCTGATAACAGCGTAGAGACAGGCTTGGTGCTAGCCGCCGAGCGGGCCGTGTACTCCAATCTTGCACCGGTCATCAGCATCAGCTTCGGGGAATGTGAAACCACCCTCGGTGCTTCGAATTCACTTTGGTCTGGATTGTGGGAACAGGCAGCGGCGCAGGGCATCACCGTCATGGTTTCCTCCGGCGACAGCGGTTCAGCCGGCTGCGACAATCCAGATACGGAGACCGTGGCGCAGAATGGCCTCGCCGTCAGCGGATTTGCCTCCACCGCGTTCAACGTGGCGGTCGGCGGCACAGATTTTCATTACCCCAACGCGGCAGCCCTTGCCACCTATTGGAACAGCACCAACGACAGCAAGAACGGCTCGTTGATCAGCTACATCCCGGAGCAGGTTTGGAATGACAGCCAATTTGGTTCAAACCTGTTGATCAACCCGGCCGGTTCCATCTCCGGAGGCAGCGGAGGGCCGAGCACTTGCGGCAATCCGACCCTGGATTCCACCGGTACGACGGTCACAGCTTGTGCGCCGACACCCAAGCCATCCTGGCAGGCGGGTACCGGAGTGCCTGCTGACAGTGCTCGGGATCTACCGGACGTCTCCCTCTTTGCTGCCAATGGTATTAACGGAAGTTTTTATGCGGTTTGTGCTGCCGATGGCGACTGCCAGGGCACTTCCAACCCGCAGATCAGTGGATTCGGTGGCACTTCCGTTGCCTCTCCCGCCTTTGCTGGCATTATGGCGATCGTGAACCAGGCTTATGGACCGCAGGGCCAGGCGAATTACGAGCTCTATCCCCTGGCTGCCAAGATGCCGACGGCGTTCCATGACATCCAGGCGGGTACCAACCAGGTGCCCTGCCTCGCCGGCTCGCCCAATTGCACCAATGGGGAACTCACCGGCTATGCCGCAACCCCAGGTTACGATCTGGCTACCGGCTTGGGCTCGATCGACGCCAATGTGCTGGTGACCAACTGGAACAGCCGCAGTAAAGGAACCGCGACGACGACGACCTTCACCCCGTCGTCCACGTCCTTTACCCATGGAACTTCGGTCACGCTGAAGACTTCGGTAGCCGGCAGCGGGGGCACCCCTACCGGCGATGTAGCAGTCATGACCGACAGTCCTTTGATTACCAATCAGGGGCAAGCGGTCCTGACCCTGGCCAGCGGTGCGGCGTCAGCCAGCCTGACCAGTTTGCCCGGAGGCAGCTATAACATCTGGGGCAACTACTCAGGGGACGGCACCTTTGCTCCCAGCGCGTCCAGCAAAACCCCGATCACGGTGACTGCGGAGGCTAGCACGCTTGAGCTTCAGGTTGCGGAATACGCCAATGGACAAACAGCCAGCCTCGCGGGACAACAGGTTTCCTACGGCACTCCCGCCATTATCGATGGCTATCCCATCCCTACGAGTGAAGCCAGCTGTACCTCTAACTGTCCTTATTTCAGCGAACCAACCGGTACGGTGACGTTTACAGACAACGGGAACCCGTTGAACACCGTCCTGCTCGATTCGGAAGGTCTTTCGGAGTTCACCACTGGCGCCCTGGCTGTGGGTGCGCACTCGATCGCAGCCTCCTATTCGGGCGATAGCAGCTATAACAAATCGACCAGCACCCCGGCAACGGTGGCATTCACCGTGGTGAAGGGAGCGACGCAGGTGGGGGTGAGCACCGCGCTCGCGGTCATCGCTCAGGGACAAACAACAACCCTCACCGCTTTGGTCCGGACGGATGGTGGGGGTGTAGCGCCGACTGGTTCGGTCACCTTCCTGGCAGGCTCAACCACCCTGGGCACCGGCACTCTCAGCGCAATCGTGAACAGCTACGCGGTGGCCACCTATACCATCACCACCGCCCAGAGCATGGCGTTGCCGGCAGGAGCCGTATCCTTAACCGGAACCTACCCCGGCGATAGCAACTACAGTAGCGGCACCAGCGCGACGCCCGCGAGTCTTACCGTAACCGCGCCCACCAGGCTGTTGCCGACTACCACCACCGCCACCGCCAGCACCTCCACCGCCTCGCCGGCTGCCCGCATCAACCTGTCGATTACCGTTACCGGGAAGACTGGTTCAGCGGCGCCCTCCGGCACGGTCGACATACAGTCAGGAGGAGTTGACCTTACCCCAGGAGGGATTGGCCTGACCGCTGCAGCCTCCGGTGATACCTCAACGGCAGCCTACTTCTTCGACAATTCCTCCGCTTCGCTTCCGCAGGGAAATAACCCCGTCGTGATTACGTATTCCGGGGACACCGCGTATGCTCCGTCTCAGTTCGGCCTGTCACTTACCAATCCCCTGACTGACTTTTCCATGCTGGCGCAAAACCCAACCGTGACCGTCGCGGCAGGTGCATCCGGGACAGCGACGCTGAACCTCGGCTCCATCAACGGCTTCAATGCCGCGGTCGCGCTGGCGTGCACGGCGCCCACCGCAATGAGCTGCACTCTGAATCCCACCTCGGTCACGGTGAATGGAAGCACTACGGCGACGCTCACCATCAATGCATCCACTCCCGCGAGCTCGGTCAAGTCTCCAGGTCCTTCGGCACGACGGATGGAGTGGCTTGCGGCCAGCGGCGGAGCCGCGCTGGCCGGCGTGTTCCTGCTGGGTCTGCCTTCCCGGCGACGCAGATGGCGGTCTATGCTGGGCCTGATTTGCCTTGCTGTTCTGGCTGCGGGCATCGGTTGCGGCGGTGGTGGGGGTAATTCCTCGACGACGCCGCCAACAACACCCACTCCGCCACCCTCATCGGGCGCCACGCCAACGCCCGCCGGGACCTACACGATCGTGGTTACGGGAAGCCAGGGTACGTCGATTGCCCACGCGATTGCGGTCACAGTCATCGTGACCGCCTCCTCTTCATAGGGAGAAACTACGGGTCGCAAACGCTCTGTCGAAAGACATTCCCAAGAAAGGACCGCTGAACCGCAGATCTCTCCACTGCGCTCCCCCGGATTTCCTGTGTAGACCCGTGGCTTTGATGATCTGCATGCGGCTCTCTTTACGGAGAGCCGCACACGCGGTCGTTGCTAGCAGCGCGAAGTAGGAAATCCGGGTTCGCTTCGGTCGAGATGACAAAGGGTAGGGTTGCTATGGACCGGCGCTGCCGTCTAGGTAACAGCAACCGCCGACAAAGGGGACGGCGTGGCTCTTTGGCACCGGCTGATGGTTTTTAGCAACTACTACTCTCCCCGGAAGCGCCGCCCCTCTCCCCTTTGTCATCTCGACCGGAGGAGTCATGGGCCTTCGGCCCACCCAAGGTAATGAAAAACGGCTCCTATTCAGCAACTACTCTGCCTGGAAGCACCGCCCTCCCCTTTGTCATCTCGACCGAAGCGAACCCGGATTTCCTACTTCGCGCTGCTAGCAACGACCACGTGTGCGGCTCTCCGTAAAGAGAGCCGCATGCAGATCATCAAAGCCACGGGTCTACACAGGAAATCCGGGGGAGCGCAGTGGAGAGATCTTCGGTTTCAGCGGTCCTTTCTTGGAAATGTTTTTCGACAGAGGAGTCATGGACCTTTGGCCCACCCAAGCTGATGAAAAACGGCTCTGTTCAGCAACGACTGTCAATGGAGGCACCGCCCTCCCCTTTGTCATCTCGACCGAAGCGCAGCGCAGTGGAGAGATCTGCGGTTCAGCGGTCCTTTCTTGGAAATGTTTTTTCGACAGAGCGTTCTCGCAGGTTTGAAGCCCTTCCGCAAAACCCTGCCTTAACCCCGTGAGCCCGCTTTATCAGGATCGTATTGCAGCAGAAATTTGCCCACGGAAAAACCACGCGTGAGCGCGATGTGATGCGAGCGATTCACGTCCAACCGCTCGAAACCGCTGCTGGGCCATTCTTCGATCAACCGCTGCATGCGGTCCAAATCAAGCAGGCGGCTCGCTAACGGCGAACACCGCAAACGTTCCACCTCGGCTGCCATACGGCTGAGCACCGCTCCAAGGCTGACATGCCAATCCGCCGATTGACTCCCACGTTGCTTCCTGTTCAGGGTGCTTGCAGGCAACCGTCCCACCAGGGCCCTCCTGGCTAGAGAACGCTGCTGCCCCTCGCGGAGAAACTCCTCCAACGGCGCGGTGAGGCAAAACTCAACCACCTCGCGATCGTACGTGGGATCGCGAAAATCAAGCTGCCATCCCCCCTGCGCGGCTACCGACGTATCCGCAATATCGCCGTACTCGAGCAGCGTGCGCAGCATGGTCCGTCCGTCTGGAGATTGCCGATTCATATCGCGAAAAGCAGTACGCTCCAGGTCAAGCCGGCGCGCAATTTCGGGATGAAGAATACTGTAGTCGAGCGAGAATCCGCGGAGGTGCGGATCCGTTATGCTGCGCAGCCAAAACGGTAGCGACGGCCACACCGCGTTGCGAACGATGGATCGTCCCGAGGCGTTCCCCGCACGTGTGAGCTGCCTCGCAACCCGCGCCAGCGTGCCCCAATGGCCGGAACGAAACCAGGTCGAGAAGGCTTGCATCCCGTCATAACTGAAGGTGGAGTTGCCGCAATTCCCATTCAACAGCAGAGTAATTCCGTTTTCCCTGGCACGCGCCATGATGGCGTTGGACCACACCTCATTGCTCGGTCCAAAGCAAGGATGATCGTAAAGATTGTTGTTGAGATCCAGTACATCCAGAAACGATGTTGCGCTTGAGTCCACCAGCACGTGGCGCACGTTGGGATACAGCGCAGCCACTTCAGCCGCTGCAGGCCCCTCATCGTCAAAGTGAGTTTTGCTGTTTGCGCCGCTAAATCCGGACCGGGGCACCGCGGTAAAGCAGGTGAGCTCACGGCCATCGCCGGCGAGCAATTGAGCCGCTGTAGCTGCGACCGCAGCACTATCCAGGCCGCCGCTCAACTGTGCGCCGATGCCTCCACGCGTCCGCAGCCGCACCCGTACTGCCCGGTCAAACTTCTCCCTGAAACACTCCAGGTATTCCTGCGCCGATCCCAGGCGAAGATCTGCGAGGTGGTCAGTACGCCAGTGACGCGACAGCTTGGTCTCGTCACGTCTGACGCTGAGAGAGCAGCCTGCGGGGAGGCGCTGCATGTGACGAAAGATCGTCTGCTCGATGGGAATGTTGGCCAGCGTCAGGTAACGGGCAATGTAGTCCTCATTCACTTCCGCGCCCACGAATGGCAAACGATGCAGACCCTTGGGCATCGATGAGAAGGCAAAGTTGTTGGCACTGGAGGCGTAGAAGAGGGGGCGTTCCCCGGTATGATCCCGCGCCAGAAACAGCTGTTGTTCTTTTTGGTTCCAAACCGCGAAGCTGAACGCGCCGGAGAGATGATCCACACACTCTTCGCGCCAACGCAGCCAGGCTGCAAGCAGCACATCGCTATCGGCCATGACCGCAGTCTGTTGCCTGGATAGACCCAGTCCAGCCGCAATTTCTTCACGATTATCGAGACGGACATCCGCCACCAGCGCAGTGACGCCGTCCGCTGAAAGTGGCTGTCGATCGAACAAGTCCTCGGGGAGAAGGCGAAGCAGGCAGCGGCCTATGGAGAGGGAATCACTGTCATACTGGGCGCAATCATCGCCCCCGTACACGCTGAGCGCCTGGAGCATCTCACGGCACGAAGGAACAGCGGGAGTTCCGCCGTCAAACGACCAGATACCCGCGATTGCACTCATACCCTAAATTTTAAATTTCAGTAAACTTCTCGAACGGGAACGCGGATGCACATCTCCGCAAAGGAAGGCTGGAAAGGTTTAGGAACGGGGACGTTGGAAGTGGCCGCCGCCACCGTCTACTCGTGAGGGATGCGTCCCACCCTCGGCACTCTTAAGGGCAATGATCTCGAGCGACGGAGTGATCCACGGCTTCTTCGCCTGCCCCGCAACCTGGTCAGATGCGCCGTGATCTTTAGCGTCGTAGCTCTTCATGAAAGCTCCCTGGATCCCGTGAATTTGAAACATCGCTCTTTCGCCCTGGTACAGCTAGAGCGTAACGCAGGAGGTAGTGAGCGTCAATGCGTTCCTCCACGTGATAGTTACTAGAGTAGATACTAAACCTTGCAGGCTGCGTTTTCTATACCAAAGGTTTACTCGCAATAGTCGCGCCTGACACTTTTTGGGGATAGTGGATGAAACAGGTTGCTGGTGTGTATGTGTTTGGGGGCATTACTCTCGTTTCTGAAATAGCCCTTCCCGAGCTGCCCCTCGTACAACACCAAGATGCCAAACCGCATCCCGTGCATATCCGCCTGGGCGACGTCCCCAGCCATGCACCCCAGGCTGTAGAAATAGACCCCGATTGCTTCGCCACCCCCACTTATTATTGGTTGCGCATCCCCGGAATTGGATGCTACCTGGTTACCAACGGGGAAGAGATAATTGTCTGCCCTGAGCCCGGAGCTCGCCCACTTGATGTGCGGGCTTACCTGCTGGGCACGGGTTTCGTAGCCTTGTGTCAGCAGCGCCTTTTGCTGCCACTGCATGGGAGCGCTGTCAGCACAGGAAAAGGAGTGGTGGCATTTCTGGCCCGGTCCGGTCAAGGGAAATCGTCGCTTGCGGCCTACCTCGCACAGCGTGGTTTTTCCGTGTTGGCCGATGACGTCTGTCTCATCGACTCCGCCTCCAGCGGCTCAGCCCTGGTTATCCCCACGGCGCCCTGGTTGAAGCTGTGGCGAAATTCGCTCGAGCATCTCGGAAAACGGGTACAGGGGCTGGAAAGAGTCTTCAGCGAGGACGACAAATACCGTCTTCCGCTCGCCAATACACCAAGTCCCGAACCCATCCGCCGGCTCGTGTTCCTGGAGACCAATCCCGATCAAGCATCAGCAACTGAGATGCAAGAGCTATCTGCAGTCGAGGCAATCCCGCTGTTGATGGATTTGACTCACCAAGCCTATGTGTTGCAGGCAACGGGTCAGTTGGGGCAAAGCTTTCTGCGTTGCAGCCGAGTGTCGTCACAGGCCAGGGCATATCGGCTTATCCGTCCCTGGGGATTAGAGCATCTGGAGTCTAGTGTAGATACGGTAGAGAACTTCCTGCGCGCACCCTAGGACCTCGAAGGTTTCTTAGGGGAAGGTGGTGAGGACCGTGAAGCGGGACTCAACCTCGCCGCCCACCACGGTGCGATCTCCTACTTTGACCCACGTGTGAGCCTTCAGATGATCTGCGTCCCGGGTGACGCCATAGAAGAGCTTGCTCGCGATGTGCCGGCGGCGCAGCATAAAGTACGCGGCCAGGCATTGAGGGAAACACACAAAGGTGAGCGGGGCATGGCGCACCACCGCTTCGATCGACCACTCGATCCTGCGCAGAATTTCCGCTGCCATGCCCGGCGAAACTGCCACTTGCGCAGTGTCAGGTTTACTCATCCAGGCAGTGAGTTTCTGCACTGGTAGAAAGCTGAGGGCAATGCGAAAAAAGATAAGCATGCAACCGGCCTCCATCGCCAGGGCAAGGTCAGCAGGGGACCGCGATGACTTTTTAAGCTTTTGTAATCGATCGTGGAACCACTCCAAAGGACTGAGCACGGCATAAAGAGGGAAGAGGGCGTCAGGCAAATCGAACTTGCGCCAGACACGAGGGCGAAAGAGAGAACGCTGGATCAGGTCCAGGCGGTAGTTCCACGAAGAATGAAGTTGGAACTCATTCAGAAACCATCGTGCAGAAGATATCTGCTCTCGCACTGGACGATACTGGTTCGAAGTCATGAGCTGTTTGCCGAATTCCACGATGCGTGCGACCCTTCTGTCGCTGCGCTCAAGACAGCCAGCCGGAATGGGGAAAGCGCCGCCGTCCCCGAGCATATCCTGACAAAGAAAAACTGCGGCACTCAACTGCGGCAGCGCCTGCTGCTGTGCTGCCGCCTCCGCAGTTTGAGCGAGTTGCTCTGCTGTCATGCTGCCTAGAAGTGCGGCGATATCGGCCAGCCATTTCAAACGCAGCCATCCATCCAGCGCTCCATGGACGCAGAGATAAAGGAGCAACCGGGAGACAGGTAAGGTTGGTATGCGTTCGGAATCAAGCACCACCCAATCCACGCCCACCTCCGCTAACCCGGCGTTGGCGGGAAGGAACTGATTGCGGAACAGACGCCAATGCAAATCGATCACAACGCCGGCCGTAGGATGTTCGTAGGAAAAATCCTTCTGGTGCGCGATATAGGAGCGCAGTCTGCGCGGTGTCAGTTGGGCTCGCGGCTCGAAGCGCTCGTAGCTATGAGCGCGCAGAATGTCTCCCGCGCGGAATATGTCTTTCTCTGCCACCAGCAAATCGATGTCGCCCAGGTCGCGCAGAGTGGGATCCTGAAACGCGATCATCGACAGTGGGATGCCCTTGAAGATTCGCACATCGATCGCCTGCTCGCGAAACAGTCGATTGAGCAATTGGAGATGCGCGCTGCGTTGCAGGCAGCTGCGGGTGTTTTCTTCTGTGCTGGCGCGCAGAGCAGCGGCTGCTTCTTCCGGTATGTGTTCGCCGGCGAAGGTTTCAAGGTTACGGAAGAAGAGCGGAACCACCTTCTGGTGGTGGACGATTTCGAGTAGAGATGGCCAATCGAGGGGCCGCTGGGAGAGGGACAGGATACGAGCGCCGTCCACCGTTGCCTGCGGCCAGCGAAGACAGGCCAGCACCAGGTCAAATTCAGGTGCGTAGACTGACTTTACCGGCTTCATTGGCATTCCCATAAGAATTATGTTGTATGCACACCGAACCGCCAAGTCTCCGACCAAGTTCCCTTTTATTGGCGGGATTCCGTCTGGGAGGTGAAAGTAACACTTGCTGATATCCTGCCCATATGTATGATCCTGCGGCCGGTAGCAACTCGGCGCTCCTCATTACCGAGCAACTGCTGGTATTCGCTGTTTTCGTCGGATCGGTCGCGGCCTTGCCGGCGTTTATCGAGTTCGTCAGCGAGGTGCGCAAGCGTAAGGAACGCATCGATCTAAGTCTGGAAGACGAGGTTGCCAGCTCGCTGCGGCCCAGGGTCGCGGGCATGGACGAATTGCTCAACAACATCGCCGACCTGATCGATCGCGCCCGCAATCCTTCTGCCTATCAGGACTTGAAGATTGGCAACGAGGTGTTGATCATTGGCCCCAACCAGACGGGGAAGAAGAGCCTGGCGCAGAAGATTGCGCAACTGGCCGGCATGGACCGTGTGGTCACCGTTTTCAATCCTCGCGACAGTGACGCACTTGCCAAAGCGAAGAGCCTGGTACGTGGCTACAAAGGGCGAAAGGTCATGCTTTTGCTGCCCCGGATCGACCTTGCCTATCAGCAGGGAGATCCGGAAGTGCTGACCGAACTGGACGCCCTGATTGAAACCACCTCCGAGCGGCAGAATGTTCTGGTGGCGGCGACCACAGTATCTTTTGAGGCCAACAGCGATCTGGACAATCTCTTCGGGATCAAGCTGGTGCTCCCGGGGGCCAAGGTTGGCAAAGCTCATCGCGTCGAGATACCCGAAGATGCGCAGCGAATGCTTGCCGACGTGACCACGTTTTATCTCAACGAAGCCAAGCGGCGCGGCTTCCTTTTGGAGGGCATCGACGAGCGGTCTTTCTGCGAGCGCATCCTGGAAAACGTGATCAATCCGGCAGAAGTGGAAGACATTGTGGCGCTCTGTGAAACCACCGCGCTTTATCGCAAGCGCAGCAAGCAAACGTCAGACCTGGTCTTCACCCCGGAAATTCTGGAACGAGCGATGGCGCGCGTCGTTGTCGGCTGAAACAATCTCAACGCTTGCTGATCCCGGCCAGGAAATTCTGTTGCGGTGCCGGGTACCGGACAATTACTGTCTGGATCTCGAAAGGCGTCACCGGCACCTTTACCTCGCGTCCACCGGAGACAGGCAGCGGCGAGCCTTCCGGTTTCTCCATCAGGTTGGCCACGCTCGCTGAGACGATACCCGGAGGCAGCGTCAGAGTGACATCGGCCGCCTTACCCGACCACTCATAGAAACGCACCAGCAACCCATCCCCATCCTCGGTCTTCTTCATTGCCGTCACCACTACGTTCTCCGGCGCTGTCTTGAGAAAAGAGAAACTGCCCGGAAGCCTCCCGGAATGAGGCACTACCTGCATAGCTGTGAGGTGATAGTTGAAGTCGTATCCCTGGCGAACGGTGAGCGCCTGCTTCCACGTTCCGCTATGGGGGTAGAGCGCATAAGCAAAATGCTGATGTCCCTGGTCGGCTTCAGGATCGGGCGAGGTCGGCGAACGGAGAAGCGAGAGGCGCAACAGGTTCCCTTTCGCGTCGTACCCGTACTTCGATTCATTGATCAGGCTGAAGCCATTCTCCTGGTTGCCCAGGTCAGCCCAGCGCAACGCCGGCACCTCGAACCTGGCCTCCTCGACACTGTTGTTGCGGGTCGTCGGCCGCTCGATGGCGCCATAAGGAATCTCGAACGTCGCCTCTGGGCTACTGGCTGCGAGCGGGAACCCAACCTTCAGCAGCTTGTGCCGCTCGTGCCAGTCAATATCCGTGACCACATCGACTCGCGGCAGCCCGTTGTAGACCGTAATGTCCTGGACAAACGTAGACGCCTGCCAATGCCGGGTAACGCGCAACACCGCGCGTAACGCATTGTGTTCGATCAGCTGAACGGAGTCGACCATATCGAGATTGGTAAAGACCTTCTCGAAGTCCGCATCAATATTCCACGCGTCGAATTGCTTGGGTGTGTCGACAAAGGCCTGCAGCTGGTCACCGCATCCGCCGGAGGCGATTGCGTCGAAATTGCTTTTCTTATTCACCAGGCTGGTAATGCAACCGGTCTTAGGGTCCACCGTAACCCGCAAGAACTCGTTCTCCAACGTATGCCCGTCGGCGCTCACCTCCACTTGTGCGCTCTTGCTGCCGCTAGCCGGGCGGGCATACACCACCTCGTAGCCTAGGGAAGGAACATCCGGCACCAAGGCTCGTACAGTGAAAGTATGGGTTTCAGTATTTTGTACTGCACTCTCAGAATTAAGGGTTTTGCCTGCCGCGTTGACGATTTCCACCGCCCCAGCCGCGGCCGGCAACTGCACCGTAAAATCCACCAGATCGGTGCGCTCCCAGGCCAGCGGATTGAACACCAGAACAGGAACTCCTTTGCTTCCGCTTTGCGTATCGATGTAGCTGGCGATGGCACTGGAAGCCTGCTGAGTGGCAGTGTCCGCGGTAAAGCGAACCATGTCGTAATCCTTCTGCGCGTCCTTATAAATGACGCCGATGCCCGAGCCCGCCGCGAGATCGTGGAACTGGTTAAAGAGAACCTTCTTCCACGCTTCATTGAGCTCAGAGGCCGGGTAAGGTGTTCCGCTCAGCCACGCCAGCGAAGACCACTTCTCGGCGTTCAGCATTTGTTCTTCGCTCTCGCGCATGTTGCGCTTATGGGCTGCCTGGCTGGTCGTCACTCCGCGGTGAAACTCAAGATAGAGTTCATCGTTCCAGACCGGAAGGCTCCACTCCCCCGCGGGCGCAGGGGGCAGCCTGGTGTCCCCGGCCGCCAGCGTTTTGTAGTTCCAGATCGGCGCGTGGGCCGTGTCCAGTTTGTTCTCAACTGCAGAAAAGAAGCTGCCCGCATCGCCATAGTCCAGCTGCGCATAAGCCTTATCGGGGTCGAGCCAGCGGTCGCCGGCATCGAGCATAGCCCGCGTCGGGCCGCCTCCATGGTCGCCGATCCCGTAAAGGTGCATCATCTCCGTCGTGCCCGGATTGTCCTGGCGCGCGTGCGCGAACGCCTGCGCCATGTTGATGGGCTCGATGTCATTGCCGTAACCGTGCGGGAAATAGGTCAGTACCCGGCTGCCATCTGGAGCCTGCCACCAGAACAGCTTTAGCGGAAGCTGGTTGGTGTCATTCCACGCCATCTTCTGGGTAACGAAGTAGTCCACCCCGGAGCGCTTGTAGATCTGCGGCAGTTGCCAGTTATATCCAAACGAGTCAGGATTCCAACCAATCCGCACATCGACCCCGAAACGCGACTGGAAGTACCGCTTGCCGATCAGCAACTGCCGTACCAGGGACTCGCCATCCGGCATATTAAGGTCCGGTTCTACCCACATGCCGCCCACCATCTCCCACCGTCCGTCCTTCACCCGCTGCTTGATCTGGGCGAACTCGGACGGGTATTTCTGCTCCAACCATTCGTCGTACGCGGCTGCCGATTGGGTATAGGTGTACTTCGGGTACTCGTTCATCAACTGGAGTGCAGTGCCGAAGGTTTGCCGCACCACCTCAACGGTTTCCGTCCACGGCCACAGCCAGGCAGCATCGATATGCGCATTTCCCGTCAGGTGGATATCGGCGTGTTGCAGCACCGGGCGTAAGGTCATCAAACGCTGCTGCCCCTGGCGCAGAGAATCATCAAAAGCAGCCTGGTTGCCGGCGCCCAGGGCGGTCAGGCTTACGCTTTGCACGGCGGAATCCAGTACCTGCGCCTGGTCGGACTGGCCTAGTGCCGGAAGCAGCAGCCCAGCGGAAACCGCTTCATCATGAAAGTCTTTGGGGTTCGGCCGATTAGCGGCGAATTCAATTGTTTCTTGTGAACCGCGAAATCTTTTCTGGTCTTCCGTGTGCAACAGCTTTACGGCGACCAGCACTTTCTCACCCGGGTGGGCATCGGGGAACAGCACGATCGGTTCCAGGTCAGTGCCCATGGCCACCCGGCGCCCATTGAAGTAGACAATCTGGTTGACTGGGCCATTGGCGCTGACCCGCACGCGAAGCGAAATCTGGGTAGCAGTCAGGTCGTACCCGTTCAAACTCCTGGGCACTTCGATCGTGGCCCGCAACCACAAAGCATCTGCGGGTAGCGTGGGGGAAACCGGTTGCCAGCTCGAGTCATCCAGGGCAGGTGACTCGCCATGGGGCAGGTCACCAGCGTGATAACGCCAGTCCGGCTTGGGCAGAGCGGAGAGACTTGCCAGCTTGTCGAGGATTTCCTGGGATTGCGGTGAAAGCGCGGAAGGTAAATCGGCTTCCTTAACTCTCTGTGCGGTGGCAGTGTGCAGAAAAAGGAGCCCACTGAGGCAGAAAAGACCGGCCAGTTTGGGAGACATCATAACGGCCACCAGCTTAGCAGGGTTGCGTTGGTCAATGGTTAACCTGAGGGCCGCTGTGATAACTTGTGGCGGGGCGAAAACTACATGGTTCAGGCGGCCGTAACCAAGACTACAGTCAGCAGCGATTCCACCCCCAGCAATTACCGCGCCATGGCGATGGTGACCACGTTGTTCTTCATGTGGGGTTTCCTCACCTCGCTGAACGACATTCTCGTTCCCCACCTCAAGTCGATCTTCGAGTTGAACTACACCCGGGTGATGTTAATCAATTTTGCCTTCTTCGGGTCTTACTTCCTTTTTGCCATTCCGGCTGGTTTGGTTATCGAGAGGATCGGCTATAAGAAAACTATGGTCGCGGGGTTGCTGGTCATGGCGCTGGGGGCTTTGCTCTTTGTCCCGGCTGCCAATGCGCCCTCATTTGAGCTATTTTTAGCCGCGCTGATCGTGCTGGCATCGGGTGTGACGGCACTCCAGGTGGCGGCCAACCCATACGTCACCGTCCTTGGCCCGTCGCGGACTGCTTCCAGCCGCTTGAATCTAACTCAGGCCTTCAATTCCCTGGGGACCACGATTGCTCCGTACGTTGGCGGAATGCTTATCCTGGTTGCGGCACCGCTGTCGTCGAGCGAGCTGCAGAAGCTTAGTGCCCCGGCGATGTTGGCTTACCGGCAACAGGAAGCCTCTTCGGTGAAACTTCCCTATATCGCCATTGCTCTTGCTCTGACCGTCCTGGCGCTAGCGATTGCGATGTTCAACTTGCCCAAAATAGAAGCGACCCGCGAATTCCGGCCCATGGGCGAGACCGACACCGCAGCCAGGGACCTGTGGAAGCAGCGGCAGCTGGTATTAGGGGCGCTGGGGATTTTTCTGTATGTGGGCGCCGAGGTCTCGATCGGCAGCTTTCTGATCAATTATTTTCAGCAGCCTGACATCGGCCATATGAGCGTCAAGACGGCCGCCGGGCTGGTCTCCCTCTATTGGTTCGGGGCCATGATTGGCCGCTTTATCGGCGCGGCCGGCCTGCAGAAGCTGCCCACGCGAGCCGTTCTCGGTACCGTTGCGATGGTGGCATGTCTGCTGGTGGTGACTTCCATACTTAGCCACGGCTGGTTGGCGATGGTCACCATCATCCTTGTCGGACTGTTCAATTCCGTGATGTTCCCAAGCATTTTTGCTCTGGGCGTTGAAGGTTTGGGGCCGCTTACGGCCAAAGGGTCGGGTCTGTTGGTGCAGGCCATCGTCGGCGGAGCCGTTATCCCGGTAGCCGAAGGCGCACTGGCCGATCGAATCGGCATCCACCACGCCTTCATCCTGCCTGCCCTCTGCTACATATACATTGCCTATTACGGCTTCAAAGGCTCCGTCCATGAAACGTCGTTGCCACCTTTGACTGCAAGCTGAGGTTGAAGGCGCGAGAACTGGGCCACCCACTTGGCTCTTTTCCGCAGCTTATAAAGCCCCGGTGAGAGTGCCCCGACGGCGCCATCACAGCAACCCGGCTTCGAGGTACGGAAGCATGGCTGCACCCAACAGCCCGGCGTCCGGGCCCGTAGCGGCCGGAACCACATACGTCTTACCTGGAGTAAACGCCAGGTCCTTCCCAGGCTCCGTCAGGCAATAAATGTAGCTCAGGCGGCGCAGCTCCTCGAACATCCGCGGAGCAAACAAATCCCAGCCACTCACCACGCCTCCGCCGATCACATATAGCGGCAGATTGAAAGTATTCACCAGCATCGCCAACGCCATCCCCAGATATTTCCCCGCATCGGCAAAAATCCGCTTGGCAACCTCATCCCCATCCCGCGCCAGGTCGGCAAGATCACGCGCCGTAAACTCGCCATGCTCCTGAATCCTGCGGCCCATAAGCCGGGAGATCACCGGGGCGCCTCCGCGCGCCGCGGCCAGGGTGGCAGCGCGGCCTATCGCCGTCGCAGAAGCATATTGCTCCAGGCAACCCCGGCCGCCGCAGCCGCAAGCAAATCCGTCCTCCACCACCGGAATATGTCCGCCCTCGCCTCCCATCCCAATCATCCCGTGCCAGATTTTTCGGTCCAGAATGATGCCTGCGCCGACCCCGGTCCCCAGCGTCAGCATGCAGATGGAATCCCCAGGCATCTGCTTGCCCACGCCGCTCTTCCACTCCGCCAGCGCGGCGGCATTCGCATCCTTCTCTACAATCACCGGGGTGTGCAGATTTGCCTCCACGGCATCCTTGAGCACAAACGCGTCGAAGCCGGGTAGATTCGGAGGCCGGTAAAATCGCCCCGAGGGCAGTTCAAGCGGACCCGGAGCCCCTATCCCTATTCCGAATAGCTCATAATTCGCCCCCCACTGCTGCATCAAGCGGCTGATCGAGTCGCACATGTCGCGGACCACCTCGGCCGGTCCGTCTGCCACCCGGGTGGGCAAAGTGATCGAATCCAGCCGCTTCCAGGCCGAATCAAAGGCCGCAACCCGCAGGTTCGTGCCGCCCAGGTCGATGCCGATCGTAAGCCGCCCTTTTTCCGTACTGGGCGCTGAACTTTGCTTCATGAACCTAACCGCCTCTCGGCCAAAAAGAGTCTCTCTATCCTTCCCCTCAAGCCCGGCCCCCGTGAACAAGTCTATTGCCTTTGACAAGCGCGACGGTGCATTTGCAAAAATGACGGTCCGCAAAGAGGGTTATGCGGCTTGCCACACGGACAAACGCAGGGTGCGCACTCAAAGATGAGTGGTCAAATTGATTCAGATTGCAGTCACTTTCCCGTAGGCTTTGGAAATTGCCCGGATTGTAGCTTTCGGGCACGTCTTGCGTTCATCTCCCGTTGGCGCTGTTGAAGTTCACTCAGGCTGATGCCCAGCTTGGCTGCTTCCTCTCGAAGCGCGGCCCAATCTGTGGGGAGGGCTTTTTCGGCATCATTCTGGTTCGCGTCGTCTGTCACTAGGAGCTTATTTTACGCGCCTCCGGGTTCTGGTCAGTGTCAGTGACCGTTTTGAATTGTTTAAGGGCATCCTGGCTTTCTCGACACGCTCCAAGACAACCAGCAATGAGCCTTGAAAAGTGTGACGGGATGCCTCCAAAATGCTAGACTGACTTGGTATCGCGATGTGAATAAAGATGTTAAATTCGTTTTTCATGGCGCGAGGATGGGCGGCTAGCTCAGTTGGTTAGAGCGCCTGCCTTACAAGCAGGATGTCGGGGGTTCGAGTCCCTCGCTGCCCACCAATACGACAAATGAAGCGGTTAAACGCCACCTTCTTTGCACCCCTCGTTCTGGCACTGACGCTCAGTGCTTCTGCGCAAGACAACACCTACTTCAGCAATTGGCCATCGGGCGTTTCCCCGCAAGAGGTGGGCAAGCGGGTCGCTGAGCACTTTGTCTCGAGCCCGCATCAATACACTGCAACCATCCACTACTCTGAGGTGGCCACCTGGTATGGCGCGCTCACCTTTGCCTCTCTGACCCACGATGACGTACTGCGGGGCGAGCTGATCCACAAGTTTGAACCGCTCATGCCCGGGGGAGCGGAAGCGGCTCGTATCCCGGTGCGGCACCACGTGGACGACTCCATCTTTGGCGTTGTCCCGCTGGAAATTGCCATCGAAACCAAGGACGCGAAATACCTCGCCACTGGAAAGGCATGGGCGGATCGGCAATGGGAGAATCCGCGCCCCGATGGACTTTCAGCCGAAACGCGCTTCTGGATCGACGACATGTATATGCTTACACTCCTGCAGCTAGAGGCGTATCGCGCGACGGGAGACAAGAAGTATCTCGATCGTGATGCGCTCGAGATGGAGGCCTATCTCGATAAGCTGCAGCAGCCGAACGGGCTTTTCTTTCACGCACCGGACGTGCCCTTCTATTGGGGACGTGGGGACGGCTGGGTAGCTGCCGGCATGGCGGAGATGCTACGGGATCTGCCCCAGGACCACCCCCAACGCAAGCGCGTTATGGAAGGCTACCGGGCCATGATGGCTGCGCTGCTCAAGTATCAAGGTAAGGACGGAATGTGGCGTCAACTGATCGACCACGACGAAGCCTGGCCGGAGAGTTCCAGCTCAGCAATGTTTACCTTTGCACTGGTTACGGGCGTAAAAAACGGCTGGCTCGATGCGGCAACCTACGGCCCCGCCGCGCGCAGAGCCTGGATCGCTGTCGTGGGCTACATCGACCAGAACCAGGACATCACCAACGTCTGTGAAGGCACAGGAAAGCAAAACAGCTACGACTACTACCTCGCCAGAAAGCGCCGCACCGGCGACTTCCACGGCCAGGCCCCCGTCCTCTGGGCCGCTTCAGCGCTCTTGCGCTAGCTTGGCGCGGACGCCGCCGGCCGCTCCGTGCGCGCACTCAGCATCACCTCAAAGAATCGCACCACCGCCTCCAGATCCTCCTGCGGTAGCGAACTGAGCAACCGCCGTGTTTCCTTCTCTATTCCTTCATACATAGCGGCGATCTTGCGCAACCGCCCCGGGACAAGCGTGATCAGCAGGCTGCGCCGGTCCTCAGGATTAGGCGCGCGCCGCAGATACCCTGACTTCTCCAGCCGGTCCAGCGCCACGGTGACCCCGCCGCTGCTCAGCCCGGTCCATGCGGCGAGACGGCTGGGTGTGGAGGGCCCATAGAGCTGCAGCATGTGTAGCAGCTGCATATCCGTCAGACCGAGGCCGGCCTTCTCCGCCGCCTGGGTATTAAAAAAAATCGCGGCTGCAATGAACTTGCGAATCTCCAGTACCACGCGGTCGGCGGTTGTGACCGGCACCGTCACCAGGAGGTCGTCTGTTTTGTGCGCCGCGGCGCGGCGCTTTTTTCCCTTTTGAGGCGTAGACATGGAAATCCTCTTATGCTTTACTGTCCATGTATCTTATTAACTAAGATACATGGAGGATAAACAAATGACTGCCACAGTGAAAGCATACAAGGGAATGGGCATGGAAGGGAGCACGGCCCGTTGGTACGACCGTACCACCCGAAAAGACCTGCCTGAGATCAAGTCCCTCGCGATACGCATTGCCGCGGTGATCCCGCCGTCGGCGCAAGTGCTCGAAGTAGCCCCGGGACCGGGCTTTCTTTCGATCGAGCTGGCCAAGCGCGGCTTACCCGTGCGCGCGCTGGACATCAGCAAAACCTTTGTCGAGATTGCGCGGCGTAACGCAGCCGCGGAGGGAGTGGACGTCCGCTTCGATCAGGGCAACGCCGCGGCTCTGCCGCTGGAGGACGCAAGCGTGGATTTCGTGGTCTGCCGCGCGGCTTTCAAGAACTTCACCGAGCCGCTGAGGGCGTTACGCGAGATGCGCCGTGTGCTGCGTCCGGGCGGCAAGGCGCTCCTGATTGACATGCGCCGCGACGCGTCGATGGCCGAAGTGAAGCAGTATGTGGATGGCTTAGGCGTAAGCCGCCTCAACCGCTGGTTCATGCTCTTCGTCTTCCGCCACATGTTGATCAAGCGAGCCTATCCGCTCGAGCAGTTTCGCCGCATGGCGATCGAGGCCGGATGGGATCAACTGCAAATTGATACCTCGCGCATGGGGTTCGAGGCCTGGTTTACGAAATAATGATGACCAATGCTTAAACCAATTGCGCCTGCTGCACAGGCCGCTGCAGTTTCATTGCTTCGGCGGTAACGTCGGTGTACTTGAGGCCGGCTCCCGTATTGAAGAGAACCACGCGATCGGTTGGCTTCAGGAAGCCTGTTTCCAGCAACCGGTCGTAAGCTGCAGTTGCCGCCGCTCCCTCGGGGGAAAGAAAAATCCCTTCGTGGCGCGCCCAATCCAGAATAGAGGCAAGAATCTGCTCGTCCGTCTGGGCCATCGCAACTCCGCCGGAATCGCGCAGAATCTTGAGCATGATTGCATCACCGTAAGGCTTGGGAACGCGTAGACCGGCCGCAAACGTCGCTGCGTTTTCCCACATCTGGCTGACGCCGGCGCCCTGCTCGAATGCCCGCGCGACCGGCGCACAGCCAGCCGCTTGCACCGCAATCATGCGTGGACGTTTTCCCGTCTTGACCCAGCCAAGCTGTTCCAACTCTTCAAACGCCTTCCACATCCCGATCAGGCCCACGCCTCCGCCGGTAGGATAGAAGACTGCGTCGGGATATTCCCAACCAAGCTGTTCCACCAACTCATAACCCATCGTCTTCTTGCCTTCGATGCGGAAAGGTTCTTTGAGGGTGGAAATGTCGAACCAGCCTTCCGCTTCTTTTCGCTCCGCAACCATGCGCGCGCAATCGGAGATAAGTCCGTCCACCAAAGTGACCTTCGCCCCATAGGCCACTGCCTCTACATAGTTGGCGAAGGGAACATCGCGGGGCATAAAAATATGAGCTTCTATGTCCGCCGCCGCCGCGTATGCCGCGAGTGCGCCGGCAGCATTGCCGGCGGATGGCACCGCCAGTTTACGTAGACCGTAGTGCTTCGCCATCGTGACGGCCAGCCCGAGACCGCGTGCTTTGAAGGTTCCGGTAGGATTGGACCCTTCTTCTTTGAGATACAGATTGCGATGCCGCTTGCTTCGCAGCATCGGCGTCCAGCCCTCACCCAGCGTGACCGGATCCACCTCCGGGAGTACTGAGCGATAGCGCCACATGCCGGTCCACGGAGCGCGGGCACTATCACGGCCGATGACTTCAGCCGCAGAGGTACCGCGCAGGTGGCTCAGGTTGTAGCGAACGTAGAGCGACCCGGCGGGTGGTTGCGGGCACTGCGTACATATCGATTGTGGCGTGTCCGCGCTCAGTCGCGCGTTGCATCGGGAGCATTCAAGAAAATCGATCGGCGGCACGCAAACTCCAGTATGTCAATTGATATCTCATATACCATATAAGTTTCCCGGCGCTTTGTGCAAAAATGACCAGCATGGGGACAAGCATTCGAAAGCTGACTGCGCCGCAAAACCTCACCGCGCTCGCATATGACAGCATCAAGCGGCACATCCTGGAAGGCAAGCTTGATGAGGAAACTCGTCTTACCGAGGAATTCCTATCCAACCGGCTAGGCATCAGCAAATCGCCGGTGCGCGAAGCCCTGAATAGTTTGCAGACAGAGGGATTGATCCATATCGAACCGCGCAGGGGTGCGCGCCTCAGACGATTCTCCGTGAAAGAAGTGAAGAACCTGTATGACCTGCGGGAGACCCTGGAGGTCTATGCCGTGTCCCGCGCCCACGTCACTCCCGCCCTGCTTGCCGATCTGGCCAAAAGTGTCGAGCGCACGCGCAGGTTCGTGAAGGCCAACGACAAGATCAAGCACATAGAAGAAGACACCAGGTTTCACGCGGCGATCGCAGCCGCAACAACAAATGACGAACTTTGCCGCGTGCTCAAAAATATCCAGGACCAGATCTGGCTTTGTCGCTGTAAAACATACAATCTATCTTCGTCTACTGCATCAGAGGCCCACCTGACGATCTTGAAGGCCCTCGAAGCAAACGACCGAAAAGGCGCACAAACTGCAATGCACAACCACATCGATCATGTGCGGACGCGCTTGATCGATTTCCTCGAACACGGCTCCCTCAAGCCAGTCGTTAAGCACACCTAGCACACTAAAGGCTGTGGTGGGGCTTCGCCCATCGTTTTCGGCCCACGTCCGCTGGTGCGAACATGGAGCACTCGGCGATGGTGGCGGAGATAGAGCGCAAGCCGCTTCCCTGTGCCTGCAAAATTTGTTGACTGGCATCTGATATGTGATATCTTGACATTCAAATGATCGGTAGCTTGCCAATCGCGCCGCGAAAATCCTGCCGGTCCGGTCCTCGCCTCGTTTCAACCTCGATGTAGCTTTCGGCCCCTGCTAGCCTCTCTCGCGTAGTCTGAGCGAGCTGACCATTCGGATGGACCCCGTCGTCCGGAGCTAAGCTATGTCTCTCAAGTCTTAAGGTCATATGTATGCATACCTGTCCGTCTCCCGTTGTCACCATCACCCGTTGTTGTGGGTGTTGTGCGGGGCTGCGTAGCGATGGGAGCTGACCGTATCTAGACGCCAAAGAACAAGGCACTAGAGTCGCCCACCGCCAAGCATTTCCAGGCAGGTGGGCTTTTTTGTTTGAGGCCGTCACCAACAGAATGAGCACCAATAGGAGAACAGACATACCCGGCACTCCTGGCAAGCTATCTTGGTTGTCATCCTCCTCGCATGTGTTCCGGCAATCTACTCGCAATCGACCACCTCCGGATATGTCACAGGAAGTGTTACCGACGCCAGCAAATATTAAAACCCGCAGGTACCGACGGATACTTTGAGAGCGTTGCCTTTCATGTCACTCAGCCCGAACCTTTTCAATCCAGCTGGGAATTGGTGTGTGACAAGCAGACCACTCCCGTCGTTCTCGGCAAGGAAGCATCGATCAACATTCGCGGAGTGGAAGGCGGCCCTCTGGACGCGCCCGCGGTGTTTGTCGGCTACGGTTTCGCCGTGCCGGAACGCGCGTTTGACGAGTTAGCCGGGCTCGATTTGCGGGGCAAGGTAGCGGTCGCCATCACCGGCGGTCCAAATTCCATTCCCGGCCCCATTCGCTCCTTCTATCAGTCCTCGGGGGAACGATGGCAGCAGTTGCAAAAAGCCGGAGCCGTCGGCCTGGTCATGATTGCCAATCCAAAGACAGACATTCCCTGGGACAGAGGCCCAGGCCAGCAAACCAAAAACTTCCGTGGTACTCGCGGATCCGGAACTCGACGGTCTGCGCGGCCTCAAATTCAGTGGAACCATCAACCCCGCCTATGCGGATAAATTTCTCTCGGGCTCAGGCCACTCATTCGCTGAGCTGCAGGCTTTGGCCGACCAGGGGAAGCCCTTGCCGAAGTTTGCTCTCGCCCTTCGCTTTCGCACCCGCACGGGAGTTACCCAGTTACCAGCCATTCAATCGGTCAACGTCATCGGCCTTCTGCCCGGTCATGACCCACAGCTTAAGCACCAATACATCGTTCTTTCCGCGCATCTTGACCATCTCGGCATTGGGCGTCCCATCAACGGTGACGCCATCTACAACGGCGCCATGGACAATGCGGCCGGCGTCGCGTCTCTGATAGAGGCCGCCAAAGCTCTCAGCTCGCAGCCCATCAAGCGCTCGATTCTCTTCATAGCCTTCACCGGCGAGGAAGAAGGAATGCTAGGGTCCCAGTATTATGTCGCGCACCCCACCGTCAAACTCAAAGACATTGTCGCGGCCATCAATATGGATATGTATCTTCCTTTGTTTCCTCTCCACTACCTCGAGGTGCAGGGACTGGGAGAGTCTACTCTCGGCAATGACATCCGCGGAGTAGCGCAGCTTAACGACGTGGAGGTGCAATTCGACAAGCAGCCGCCGCAAAACCGTTTCATTCGCAGCGATCAGGCCAGCTTTGTACGCCAGGGAATTCCCGGCCTGGGATTCAAATTCGGGTGGACCCCGGACTCGCCGGAACAGAAGATTTTTAACGATTGGATTCACGAGCGCTATCACGCGCCGTCAGATGACCTCGAGCAGCCGGTAGACACCGTGGCCGCTGCGCAATTCACCCATATCCTCGCGCAGCTGGCATTGCGCGTGGCAAACGAACTGGACAAGCCCGCCTGGTATCCAGAAAGCTTCTACGATCACCTGGCTGCCAAGCCCCACTCGCTGGCCGCAAGTACCTATTAGCTCACCCGAGGTGATGAAAACCAGGGACGGATCCAATTGGTAGAGGCGATTATTTCTTGCCCTGCCACAAAGGATCGGGTGCCCCATCCTTCGCGCTTTCCGCGAAGGGTGGGATAAGCGAAGTTGCGGGGAAGGGCCTCGGGGTGAAGAGCAGTGGCATCCCACCCTTCGTCAACGGCGCGAAGGATGGGGCACCCGATCCTTTGTGGCGGGGCAAGGAAAAATGGTTTTCGTTCCGTCGTGGTAGCGTAGATTCATCGAGAATGCTCGGCTATCTACTGAGGTTGAAGTTTCACCATCTTTCCCGCAACCCTAAGCTCCAGTCTGCGAGAACAGCTCTGGCCCTGCTTGGCCTTCTGATGGCTGCCGGCGCTTCCGCATCCTTCCCCACCCACGCCTCTGCCCAGCAAGCCGGTTCCCCGCCCGTTGTGGTACAGCCCGGGGCTCCAGGCCAACCGAGCAAGACGCTGCCGGCGTCCACCAAGCCAACTTTGCCGCAACGTTCGGCGGCGGATGTCGCGTTCATGCAGGGCATGATCATGCATCATTCCCAGGCGGTCGAGATGACGGCGCTGATCGCTTCGCACACTCAGAATAAGGATGTGCGCTCGCTGGGAGAAAAAATCAGTCGCTCCCAGTCAGACGAGATCGGCTTTATGCGCCGCTGGCTGGTGGCTCGTGGAGAGCCGGTCTCCATGGCGATGCCTGGAATGCCGGATATGGATATGTCGGGCAATCCAATTGAACCCATGCCAGGGATGCTGACCCCGAAGCAGATGGAGGCATTGCAGAACGCCAAGGGGGCGGAGTTCGACCATCTTTTCTTGACATGGATGATCCAGCACCACCAGGGTGCTCTGACCATGGTGAAGGATCTATTCGATACGCCGGGTGCAGGGCAGGACGCGGACCTGTTCGACTTCGCCACCGATGCGGACAATACCCAACGCGCAGAAATAATAATTATGCAGAACATGCTTAAGGAGAAACCTTGATCCAGGTGAAGAACGTTGCGGCCGTCGTAGCCGCGGTTGTTTTCTGTTCTGCCGTGGTCTTGCTGCAGGCGCAGACGTCGCAGACTGGAGCAGCTGCTCCGCAAGCGTCTCAGAAACCCGCCCAGGCGGCCGACGATGAAGACGATGAGTTTGCAATCCAGCCGGCTCCGCCGTTGCCGCCAGGGATGACAGGATCCAACACGAGCGACCCTCGCTACACCCTGAAGCCAGGGATGTATGACGCTGGAGAGGCAGCCCTCGGCATGAAACATATCGCGTTTGTGAAGAAGCCAGACGTGTTTCAGTTTACGGCCACCTCCCCCGACGATCCGGCGGTCGGAGCCATGCTGGGCAAGATGGCGATGCACGTCACCCCTAAGATGACCAAGCCAGTGCAATTGATGATCGCGCAGCTTGCGTTTGCCAACTCTGACTTTGCGTTCCAGGGCAACCACCTGTTTCAGGGCAACTTCTACGGTATTGATATCTTCGACATCGCCAATCCCGCCAAGCCAGCCTTGTTGACCTCGCTGGTGTGCCCCGGCGGACAGGGAGATGTGTCGGTATACAAGAACCTGCTCTTCATGTCAGTCGAGATGCCCAATGGACGCCTGGATTGTGGCGCCCAGGCATTTCCGCCGGAACCTCCAGAGCCTTCGCAACCCGCGCCTGTACCAGGCGAAAAAAAGGAACGCCCGGCGCCCGTCGCACAGAAGGAACGTTTCCGTGGCGTGAGGATCTTTGACATCTCCGACATCAGGAACCCCAAACAGGTCGCGGCGGTGCAGACCTGTCGCGGGTCGCACACCCACACCCTGGTGTTGGATCCGAATGATAAGCAGAACGTGTATATCTACGTGTCGGGCACCTCGTTTGTGCGTCGGCCGGAAGAACTGGCTGGATGCTCGGGCGAAGCTCCTGACAAGGACCCAGACACAGCGCTGTTTCGCATCGACGTGATCAAAGTGCCTGTAGCCGCTCCGCAGGAGGCGAAGATTGTCTCCAGTCCGCGGGTGTTTATCGACCCCAAGACCGGCGCGATGAACGGCCTGAACAACGGCGGCAGCCATGACAAGGGCAAAGAGAAGCCGGCGGATACCAATCAGTGCCACGACATTACGGTGTACTCCGCGCTTGGGCTGGCGGCCGGCGCCTGCTCGGGTAATGGCATTCTCCTGGATATCAAAGACCCGGTGCACCCCAAGCGTGTGGACGCTGTGAACGATCCCAATTACGCCTACTGGCACTCAGCATCGTTCTCTAACGATGGCTCGAAAGTGGTGTTTACCGACGAGTGGGGCGGGGGATTGGGAGCACGCTGCCGTCCGACCGATCCCAACACCTGGGGAGCCGATGCGATCTTCAGGTTGAAGGATGACCAGCTGAAATTGGCCGGTTACTACAAACTGCCGGCGGCGCAGGGCGACACCGAGAATTGCGTAGCCCATAACGGCACGTTGATTCCGGTACCAGGCCGCGATATCGAGGTGCAGGCCTGGTATCAGGGTGGCGTTTCGGTGATGGACTTTACCGACCCCGCGCATCCCTTTGAGATTGCCTACTTCGATCGTGGACCCATTGACGCCAAGATGCTGGTGTTGGGCGGTGACTGGTCAGCGTATTGGTACAACGGCGCTATCTACGCTTCGGAGATTGCGCGTGGGCTTGACGTCTTTGAGCTGACGCCGACCAAATTCCTGACCCAGAACGAAATCGAAGCTGCCAAGACGGTTCGGGTGGCGGAACTGAATGTGCAGAACCAACAGAAGTTCGAGTGGCCTGCGCAGTTCGTCGTAGCCAAGGCGTATGTGGATCAGTTGGCGCGGTCGCAAGCATTGCCGGAAAAGCAAATCGCGGGACTCCAGAAAGCGATCCAGGCAGCCGAGAGCGCGCCTAAGAGCCAGAGCAGGCTGGCGAAGCTACAGGCCATGGCGCCGGGCCTGGAAAAAAGCGCTGCCTCAGCCAGCAATCCAGCGGACTCGACACGCCTGCAGGCTTTGGCCGAAATCCTCAAACATCCGGCTGGGAGGACTTAGTCAATGGGTCTAGTAATGAAGTGTGGATGCATTCTGGGACTTTTATTAGGACTAACCATCACGATGAGGGCTGATCCGCTCGTGGTGAAAACAAAGCAAGGCAAAGTCCAGGGCAAGACGATGAACAACGGCAAGGTTCTCGCCTGGCTCGGGCTACCGTATGCGGCCCCTCCGACGGGCGACCTGCGCTGGAAGGCGCCACAGCCGCCTGCGAAATGGAGCGGCCTGCGCGATGCCACGAAATTCGGCGCGCATTGCGCACAAAACCACGTCTTCGACGACATGGTTTTTGAGGACGATGGCCCCAGCGAAGATTGTCTCTTTCTGAATGTGTATGCGCCGGCCTCAGCTACCGGAAAATCCAGCCTGCCTGTGATGTTTTGGATTCACGGTGGTGGTTATTACGGCGGGGCCAGCAATGAGCCCCGTCACAATGGCGATTTCCTTCCTCTGAAGAATGTAGTTCTGGTCACCATCAACTATCGCCTTGGCGTGTTCGGGTTTCTTGCCACGGCTGACCTGGCGAAGGAGGCAAATGGAGCTGCGGGAAACTACGGTTTCATGGACATGATCGCCGCGCTCGAATGGGTCAACAAAAACATCGAGAAGTTCGGCGGGAACCCGAACAACGTAACCATCTTTGGTGAAAGCGCCGGGTCGTTCGCGGTCAGCACATTGATGGCGTCCCCTCTGGCTAAGGGGCTTTTCCACAAAGCCATTGGCGAAAGCGGTGCAGCTCTGGGTCGTTCTGCTCTGTCGTATGGCACGCTGACCGAACGCGAGCGAAAAGATGCCGAGTGGGTCGCCGGCCTCAACGTAAGCTCGATTGCCGAATTACGCAAACTTCCCACGCAGGCCATTCTCGACGCTGCTATCAAGCCAGGTGTCAGCTTTCCACCCGATGTTGACGGTAAGGTTCTCACCGAGCCGGTAGCTGAAACTTACGCAGCAGGGAAGCAGGCCCACATCCCTCTGATCGCTGGATGGAACGCCGACGAAGGCAGCTCCTTTGAAAAGTTCGGCACGGTAGACCAGTGGAAGCTAAAGGCCGAGAAAGACTTTGGCGATCGCGCGGCCGAGTTCTTAAAGCTCTATCCCGGCGACTCCGATGCCCAGGCGCGTCGTTCCGCGATCGATTTCGGGAGTGATCAGTTCATCGCACTTGGTACGTGGACCTGGCTTGAGGAGCACCGCAGGACCGGGAATGCACCCACGTTCCGCTACCACTTTGAACTGCCGGCCACTCCCAGCAAGTTTCACAAGGGCATGTTCGCCTTCCACTCCGACGACATTGAGTACGTGTTTGGCACGCTCGATACTCGTCCTGGCTTTAACGTCCGGCCGGAAGACCGCACGTTGAGCGACCAGATGATGACTTACTGGACGAACTTCGCGAGAACCGGCGATCCAAACGATGGCAACCTGCCCAAGTGGCCGAACTACAAGGACGAGGGCTATCCACTCATTCACCTGAACTCAGTGATTACCTCCGGGCCTGACACGCTGCGGGATCGCTACCTCTTCCTGCAAAAGGGAATGCCGGCCGCAGAGTTTTAGCGAGAGCGCAAAGACACGCGCTTTTAGGCTCTATCCCCGCCACCAACCGCCGGGTGCCCCACATCTCGCTCGTTTTTCGCGAGATGTGGGATACCGCAGGTCTCCCCCTCAAGCTGTTGAGGGTCCCACAAACCCACAGGGGTGCCCCACGTTCGCCCCAGCGTACGTGGGCCGAAAACGATGGGCGCACCCCTTCGACAGCTTCTCGTTCCAGGACCTGCGGGTTTTCCCTGGGTACTCACACCCTCCCTAATCCCCTCGCTGCTCCCACCAGCGGAGCACCCGCAGCGCCCGGAGCGTGTTCCACTTGCTCGGCTCACCCACCGATTCACCCCACAGAAAGGGAAGCGCCTCGTCGTACGCGGCATCGAGGAGCCATCGACCGTCGGCCTGCCGCCTGCTTTCGATGAAATGTACGGCATCGCGGATGCGCGCATCTGGCGGAACATCCACTGCCCTGAAGTAGTCGAGCGCGCGCAGCACATCGTAGTGGTAGCGGGGCGGGAACGCGAGCTCCAGGAAAGCCGGATTGGCAACCTCGCCGGTAGACCACCGCCGGAAGAGGCCACGCTCCAGCAGGTACTCCTCGCCGCGCAGTCTGGCCGCCGCAATCTCAGGCGAGGATCCAACAGCACGCTCGTACTCAAGCAGCCCCTCCAGCACGCAGATCGTAGTGTGGAAAGACGACCTTGCACTTTGCGGCGCTTCGCAATTCCAACCGCCGTCCTCTAGTTGCTCGCCGGCCAGACGGCGTGCGAGGTTTGAACTCGGGTGCCCGAAGTAGCCCCCAAGCGCAAGCACGCCTCCGTTGATGCACGGCTCCACTTCGCCCTCGAAGAACGGCTTTCCGCCTAATTCCGGGCCACGCAATTCCCAACCCCCCGCCTGATCATCCCACCGCAAGCCCGCCTCGAGGCGCGCCACCGCCGGCTCGACGGCAGGATCGGCGCGGTCGACGCCGGTCGCGCGCAAGAGAAGCAGCGTAAAGAGGGTAGGCAACCAGACGGGGGTATCGGCTCGGCGCCACGACCCGTCCGACCCCTGGCGGGCGAGAATTTCGGCGCCGATCCCCTGGTGCGGAATGCGGGCGCGCTCCGCGGCGATCTCTGCCGGCGAGGCATCCGTCAGGTCGCGCATCGCCTGCCAGCGGATGGCGGGGTCCGAATCGAGGAGCCAATCGACGGTGTTCACGCCGCTATCTTACCTTTTCTTGTCGCCATCGCTCCACCTGGACACAGAGGTAAAAATAATTCAAAAATCGTGGCCCTTTTTGCGGGACCGTTCCGCCTTAGTAAGTGAAGGCGGTTCAATAAGACGCCTTCCCAAAGGAGAAACCGCCATGAGCACACTTTCGATGTTGAAGTTTCGCGCCAGTATTTTCACCGCCGTTCTCGCTTTTGCTTCACTCTCGCCGGCATCCCACGCGCAGAATGCGGGAGCGTTCGCCAGAGTGAACGTCCCATTCGCGTTCGAGACTGGTTCCGGCCACTACCCCGCCGGCGCTTACACCCTTTGCCTGGAAACCCCGTCCGTTCTCATGATCAGGGGCGTATCGCACTCCGGGTTAGCGATGATGGCCTCGGTCGAGGATAACGGCCAGCGGGTAAAAAGCGGCACCGCGGTTTTTCATAAGTACGGCAACCGCTACTTTCTGCGTGAAATCTCGACCACGGGAGAGAGTCGCCACCTTCATTTGCAGCCGTCGAAGGCTGAGAAGCAAATGGAGATCGCTACCGCCAAAACCGCACCCGCAAACTTAGAGGTGGCTCGGATTGAAACTACACACTGAGCGCGCTGGAAGCCTCTGCCTGACGGAGTGGCACTTTATTGGTTACTTCCAAAGTGCCACTCCCATCTCTAAGAGACGACTCACTGTCTTCGTCGATAATTCGCAGCGACAGAACCTGCCAAGTCAAAACAACCACTGCGAAATATCTCCTTGCCGCATTGCTCCAGAGTTTCGCAGCGACAGTTTTTCATCATCCTTCTGAGCAAACGTCGCACCGACTCGATCCCATCCATTAAATCGTTGAGTTCCGCCATCTTCCTGCAAGACAACTGCTGCCATCGTTCTGATGCTCGGGCGGCACTACGAACACCGAAAAACAGCTGCCGGATCTCATCCAGCGTAAAGCCAAGTTGCCGCGCTCTTTGGATGACTGCCAGCCGGTAGAGCATGGTCGAGTCGTAACGTCTCTGCCCACTCACTCGTCGCGCCGGAGGGAGCAATCCGATCTGTTCGTAGTAGCGAATTGCAGATGACTGAACTCCAACCTGTCGCGCTACCTCTGAAATAGTGAATTCCGCCATCGACTTAGCCTCGAACTTCGTGACAAAACATTCTACAAAACCCCTCTTGCCTTAAAGTCGACTTTAAGTCGTAAGTTCTTCATAGCGGCAGATCGCTATTTCTCCGCGGGGAAAGGAACTTATGAAACGAATGAAATGGATATGCGCATCGTCAATCCTGCTGGTGTGTGCCGGCATCGTGCCGGCAGAGACAGAAAAACCGGCCCGAACGGCTTTTCTGGCGCAGACTTCTGTGGCACCCACTCACCAAACCGGCCAGGAGGAGCCCGCTACTCTCGACGCACAGCGCGAAAGACGTGCGCTCCAGATTCTTCTGCGATCTATGGCGAAGGAAATCGTGTCGGCCGCGGATGCCATGCCCGCCGATAAATATGGATTTGCGCCAACCGACGGTGAATTCAAGGGTGTGCGGACCTTTGGGAAACAGGTGAAACACCTGGCGGCAACCAACCACATTTTGGCCGCGGCCGCCTTGGGCGAGGAACCACCCGCCGATGCCGGGGACGAGCTTGGACCAGAAGCAATCCGGACGAAAGCGGAGATTATCGATTACTTGAACGGGTCGTTCGCGCATCTTCAGAAGGCGGTCGATGCGATCGGCGACGAGAAGCCGGCAGTCAAATCTTCTCCGATTTCGCCTTTATCGGCCACTACGGTAACACGCTTGGCACTCGTCGTCGAAGCCTCCGTTCATGCCTTCAACCACTACGGACAAATGGTGGAGTACCTGCGCATGAATGGCGTCGTGCCGCCGGCCAGCCGCCCATGAAGCAGGAGTCTCCAGACCATCCGGATAGCTCAAAAAATTTGTGTCCGTTCCCGAACAAACATTCCCAAATGTGGACAGTTATCCGCCCTGCCACGAGCTGTATGTCGTTTAAATCTGCCTATGGGTGTACACGAGGCGAGGGTGCTCCAGTTGCAACAACTCACCCGGAGACGAAACCGAGAAGGAGAACCCTCTATGAAGACGAAGCATGGGGCAGTCCTGCTACGCCTTGTCCACTGGCAAGGCTGGAGGTTTTGCCTACGTCGGTTTTGTCCTTTGCCTGTGGAGCGCTCATTGCCGCCCATTGGATACACGTACAGGAGGTGAGAGCGGAGAGCAACCGCGTCTTTGAGCTGATGGTGTATCACACTGCGCCGGGCAAGGTTCCGGAACTCGAATCTATCTTTCAGGACGTTTCCAAACTTCAGGCCAAACACGATCTCAATGTTGTCGGTTACTGGGTGCCGGAGGAAGACTCCCCCTGGAAGAACAAAATCGTCTACCTTGTGGCTCAGCCCAGCAAAGAGGACGCCAAAGCCCACTGGGACGCACTCCATGCCGACCCGGCCTTTCCACCGTATCGGAAAGCGGCAGCGCCCTTAATCGAGCAAGTGAACGGGGAGTACAACGTGGAAGAAGTGTTTATGCGTCCGGCTGATTTTTCAGCTATGAAGTAGGAGTCCGGATTTGGAGCAGGTCAAGCCTGGTAGCCATGAAGGAAGCACTCGATGGCTTCCTTGACTCTTTGCCGGATCTGGGCCTTGCTGGGTTTGGGTCGCCCGCAGCGGGTAGCTGCCATGATCATTTCCGCGGCAACGAGATCGAGGAACTGGCGCGCGCCGACAGTCGTATCCATTTTGCGCAGTCTGCCGCTTGCAATCTGCTCATCAAGGTAACGAGCAAGAGAGCCATGCACTCGTCCCCGGCCGTCCGCTTTCAAGGTCTGCATCAGTTCGGGGAAGCGCTCCCTTTCCATGGCCACAACGCGATGAAAGGCAATCGAATCTACGGAGAGCACGCGATCCAGGAACAGTTCACCGAACGCAGCCAAAGCCTTCTCCGGCCGTTCATGGGAAAGGAGGACGGCTGAAAGTTCGGCTGCGACCATCTTTGCCCCGCGGACGACGACCGCGATGAATAGGTCTTCTTTTTTGGGGAAGTGACGGTAAAACGTTTCCTTCGAGGCACGGGCATAGCGCGCGATTTCGCCCATGCTGGTGGCCTCGAACCCCCGCTCCATAAAAAACTTGCTCGCAGCGTCCAGCAGTCGATTGGTCACCCGTTCCGTACGGATTTCCGACTTTGTGCGCGCAGACTGGTTCCGGGCGGTACTTTCAGTTGCCATGGCGCCAAAGTACCCTTTTTCTTTGTATCTTTGTTTCAACCAGCTGAGTCTATCATTTATCCGTACCGAACGTTACGTTTCGTGTAATACTTTTTCAACCGGTAATTTCACTTCCGCCGGTTCACGAAGGAACAAATCATGAACACTGCTGAAAAGGCCGAACTCACACCGCCGCGATCAGCCGCTAAGCGCCGCACCTGGACATGGCTGGTGGTGCTGGCCATTGCAGCAGTGGTCGTAGCCGGTGTGGTTCGCGGCATACGCAAGAGCCAGGCAGATAAGACGGCTGCGGTTGAGCCGCCGGCAATTCCTACCGTTAAAACGGCCACCGCGCACCTCGGGTCGATCGGATACTACGTGGAAGCGTTGGGAACCGTCACCCCAGTGGCAACGGTGAACATATTTAGCCAGATTAACGGCCAGGTTGTGGCCGTCCATTACGTCGAAGGCCAGATGGTCCATCGCGGCGACCCGCTGATCGACATCGATCCCCGCCCCTACGAAGCCCAGTTGAAGCAGGCTCAGGGAACCTTGCAGCGCGATAAGGGCCTGCTGGCGCAAGCCGAGATGGATCAAGCCCGCTATAAAGATGCCTTCGACCAGCAGGCCATCGCGGCCCAGACCTATGAGGACCAGAAGCAGCTGGTCGAACAGGATCGCGGAACGGTGCAAAACGATACAGGATCGGTCGAATACGCCCAGGTACAGCTTAGCTACTGCCACTTGACGTCACCCATCAACGGAAGGGTCGGCCTCCGTCTGATTGATCCGGGCAACACAATATTTTCCGGCGGTTCGAACCCGCTGGTCGTCATTACCCAATTGCAACCCATTACCGTCGTATTCAACGTCGCAGAAGACGACTTGTCACAGGTTCGAGATCAGATCCTTCACCGCACCGGTCTCACCGTCGATGCCTTCGATCGATCCCAGCAGACAAAGTTGGCTACCGGAAAGCTGCTCACACTCGACAATCAAATTGATACCTCGACCGGTACCGTCCGCTTTCGCGGTCAGTTCGAGAACGCCGACCTCAAGCTCTATCCCAACCAGTTCGTCAATGCGCGCCTGCTGGTAAAGACGTTGAACGACGCGGTCCTCATTCCCACTGCTGGCGTGCAGCATAACGGAACCCAGGCCTTTGTCTATGTGGTTTCAGGCGACACTGTCCACATACGGACGATCAACGAACTGACCACGGAAAACGGCATGGCTGCCGTGACCGGCCTTAACGCCGAAGAAACCGTCCCTATTACCGGCTTTGACAAACTGCAGGACGGCTCGAAAATCAACATCGAAGGGCAGAGTGGCAAGACGCCCTCCGCATCCACACAGGCCCATGCCGGGCAGGATGTGAGTGGACAGTGAGTCCTTCGCGGACCTTCATCCTGCGGCCGATCGCGACCATCCTTATGATGGTTGCCATCCTGGTCATTGGTCTGGTCGCTTATACCACGCTTCCTATCTCCGCCCTGCCGGAGGCCGACTATCCAACCATCCAGGTGCAGACGTTTTATCCCGGGGCCAGTCCGCAGGTAATGAGTTCGGCGGTGACTGCACCGCTCGAAAGGCAATTTGGTCAGGTCGCAGGCCTGACGCAGATGACCTCCACCAGCTCCGATGGCAGCTCCATCATCGTGCTGCAGTTTTCTTTGAACCTGAACATCGACGTAGCGGAACAGGAAGTCCAGGCCGCCATCAACGCTGCCCAGGGCTACCTGCCTACCGACCTTCCCGTGCCTCCGGTATACAGCAAAGTCAACCCGGCGGATGCGCCCGTGCTCACGCTGGCCCTGACCTCGGAAACTCTTCCGCTCTCCAAGGTGGAAGACCTGGTCGATTCGCGCCTGGCGCCCAAGATCTCCCAACTCAGCGGCGTCGGCCTGGTCACCATCAGTGGAGGCAACAAGCCGGCGGTTCGCATTCAGGCCAATCCGGTGGCGCTGTCCTCGTACGGCATCAATCTTGAAGATCTGCGTTCCGCCCTGGTCAACGCATCGGTCAACAGCGCCAAGGGCAGTTTTGATGGCCCGGCGCAGAATTTCCAGATCAATGCCAACGACCAGCTGCTATCGAGCGAAGGCTACAAAGATGTAGTCGTGGCCTACAAGAACGGCGCACCGGTAATGCTGACGGATGTGGCGAAAATCACCGACGGCATTGAAAATACCAGGCTCGCCGGATGGATGAATCAAACCCCAGCCGTGATCGTGAACGTGCAACGCCAGCCTGGCGCGAACACCATTGCTGTGGTCAAAGAGATTGAGACGCTGCTACCCAAACTGCAGGCTGGATTGCCCGCGTCGGTCAAGCTGAAGGTGTTGACCGACCGCAGCAACACCATCCGCGCGTCGGTAGCGGACGTGGAATTCGAGTTGATGCTGACCATCGGGCTGGTGGTGCTGGTTATCTTCGTCTTCCTTCGCAGTTTTACGGCCACGCTCATCCCAGCCGTCGCAGTTCCTCTTTCGCTGGTCGGCAGTTTTTCCATCATGCACCTGTTGGGTTACAGCCTGAACAACCTCACGCTGATGGCCTTCACCATCTCCACTGGCTTCGTCGTCGACGATGCCATTGTGATGATTGAGAACATCTCCCGCTACCTCGAAGAGGGCCTGTCGCCGGTCGCAGCCGCGCTCAAGGGTGCTGACCAGATCGGCTTCACCATCATCTCGCTCACCATCTCACTGATCGCCGTGCTCATCCCACTGCTTTTCATGGGCGACGTGGTTGGGCGTTTGTTCCGCGAGTTTGCCGTCACGCTCAGCATCACCATTCTGATCTCCGCCTTCGTATCGCTGACGCTCACGCCGATGATGAGTGCCCGCCTGCTGCGGCACACTCCCCCAGCCGAGCAGAACGCCTTTTACCGCTGGACCGAAGAGCGTTTCAAACGGATCATCGCAGCCTACGGCCGGAGCCTGCGATGGGTTCTGCAGTACGAGACACCGACGCTGCTGGTGGCAGCCGCTTTATTGTGCCTGACGATCTATCAATACATCGAGATTCCTAAGGGCTTTTTCCCCATCCAGGACACTGGGACGCTCCAGGGCGTAACCCAGGCGCCCGAATCTATCTCCTTTGCCGCCATGTCGCACAAGCAGCAGCAGCTGAGCGAGGAAATCCTCAAAGACCCCGCAGTCCAGAGCCTCTCCTCCTTCATCGGAGCCGATGGCACCAACACCACCTTGAACAGTGGACGCATCCAGATCAATCTCAAACCGGTGGAGCAGCGCCATATCACCGCAACCCAAGTGATCGCTCGTCTGCAAAAGCGTGTTGACCAGGTTCCAGGGATCCACCTCTATCTCCAGCCAATCCAGGACCTCACGGTGGACGATCGTGTCAGCCGGACGCAATACCAATACACGCTGGAGGATCCCGACGTCGCGGAGTTGAATCTGTGGACGGCAAAGATGGTGACTGAGATGCGCAAACTGCCGGAGATGGCCGACGTCACCACCGATCAGCAAAACAATGGCGTCAGCGTGCATCTTGACATGGATCGAGCGACGGCTTCGCGCCTGAACATCACGCCGGACCAGATCGACTCGACCCTTTACGACGCGTTTGGACAACGACAGATCAGCACTCTCTATACGCAATCGAATCAATACCACGTCATCCTGGAGACCCTTCCTGAGTTCCAGCAGAACGCCGACAAGCTCAAGGCGATCTATATTCAGGGCGCGAGCAGTTCCGGTGGAGCTGCGCAAAGTACTTCCGGCCGCACCTCGGCCGCTTCTAATGGCACCGTCAGCACATTAAGTCCGTCTTCCAGCAGCGGCGTGGCGTCCTCTACTCCGGCCAGTTCCATAACCAATACGCCTGGAAATCAAACTTCCTCTACCAGCAGCACGAGTTCGTCCTCCTCGACTAGCAGCAACATCAACCTGGCGACCTCGACGCCCGCCACTGCGATCACCTCAACCCAATCGTCTTCGAGCAACCAGGGCAGTAGCGGCGGGTCGTCCGGCTCCTCAAGCTCCTCGTCGTCCAATTCCAACCCCGTTCCGCTATCCGCCATTAGCCGTTTCACCACGACTACATCGCCGTTGACGATCAACCATCAAGGACAATTTCCCGTCGTCACCATCTCGTTCAATGTTGCGCCCGGGCATTCGTTGAGCCAGGCCGTAGAGGCGCTTGAAAAAACACAGGACCGGTTGAAGATGCCGGCCAGCGTCCAGGGCGATCTGCAGGGAACGGCTGCGGCTTACCAGTCCATCGGCAGCAATGAAGCGTTGCTGATCTTTGCCGCCCTGGTGGCTGTGTACATCGTTCTCGGCATTTTGTATGAGAGCTTCATTCATCCCATCACCATTCTCTCCACGCTGCCCTCGGCCGGTGTCGGCGCCCTGTTGGCGCTTCGTATCTTTCACCAGGACCTGGATGTCATTGCCATCATTGGCATCATCCTGTTGATCGGCATCGTCAAGAAGAACGGCATCATGATCGTGGACTTCGCACTCGATGCGGAGCGCACTCAGGGTATGAATGCTACGGACGCTATCTTTCAGGCGTCCCTCCTCCGCTTCCGGCCCATCATGATGACAACGCTTTGCGCTCTGTTCGCCGGTCTCCCGCTGGCATTCGGTTCAGGGATTGGCTCGGAGCTTCGCCGTCCTCTGGGGATTGCGATGGTGGGCGGCCTGCTTGTCAGCCAGGTCCTCACCTTGTACACCACTCCCGTCATCTATGTGTTTTTCGATAGGATTGCCCGGCGGTTCTCGTGGAGGAGCGCCGCCGTCATGCACAACCCAAGAACGGCGGAACCACTGTGAACCTATCCGCCTTCTTCATCAAGCGCCCTGTAGCCACCATCCTGATGACGGTGGCGATCGTCATTGCGGGTTGCATGGCGTTTGTGAAGCTTCCGGTTGCCTCTTTGCCGCAGGTGGATTTTGCCACCATCACGGTTGCCGCACAGCTACCCGGCGCGAGCCCTGAGATTATGGCTTCCTCGGTGGCAACTCCATTGGAGCGCCAGTTCGGGCATATTGCCGGTGTCACGCAGATGACCTCTTCGAGCACCCTCAGCACCACGTCGATTACGCTGCAATTCGACTACAGCCGGGACGTGGACGGCGCCGCGCGCGACGTGCAGGCGGCCATCAACGCCGCCCGAACCTATTTGCCCGCGAATCTGCCATCCAACCCAACCTACCGCAAAGTGAACTCGTCTGCATTCCCGCTGATGGTGCTCAACATGACCTCGTCGACCCATAGCCAGCCAGATATGTTTGACACCGCATCCTCCATCGTTCAGCAGAAGATTTCGCAGATCTCGGGCGTCGGCCAGGTACAGGTAGTCGGAAGCTCCCTTCCGGCAGTGCGCATCGAGCTCAACCCGCAGCAACTTGGGAGTTACGGCTTAGGTCCACAGGATGTGGCCCGGGTTCTCTCCGGGCAAAACTCCAACCGTCCCAAGGGTCAACTGAGCGACGACTCAATGATCGCCGACATTACCGCCAACGATCAGATATCCAAGGCCAAAGACTATGCGCCCATAGTGATTGGTACCGACCTCAGTAACGGCAGCATCGTGCGTCTGCGCGATGTAGCCGAGGTGATTGATTCGAAACAAACTACTCGTTCTGCCGGTTTTGCCAACGGCCAGCCGAGCGTGGTGCTTCTTGTCTACCGTCTGCCGAATGCGAATGCCATCGACACAACCGATCGCATCATCAAGGCGTTGCCCGCGCTCAACGCGTCCATCCCGGCTGGTGACAAGCTCGGCATCGCCATTAACACCACCACCACCATTCGCGCTTCCGTCAAAGATGTTGAGATCGCGATGGGGCTGTCGATCCTCCTGGTAGTGGCCGTGGTTTTCGTTTTTCTGCGCAGCCCGCAAGCCACGCTGGTGCCTGGGGTGGCGGTGACCGCCTCGCTGATCGGAACCTTTTCCGGCATGTATCTGCTGGGATACAGCATCAATAATCTCTCGCTCATGGCGTTGACCGTCTCCACCGGCTTCGTGGTCGATGACGCGATTGTGGTGATGGAGAACATTGCCCGCTTTATCGAAGACGGGATGTCTCCGTGGGATGCAGCCCTGAAGGGAGCTCAGGAAGTCAGCTTTACCGTGCTCTCGATGAGCCTTTCGCTGGTTGCGGTATTCGTGCCTCTGCTGTTCATGGGTGGCTTGATCGGCCGCTTGTTCCACGAGTTTGCCGTGACCCTCTGCCTATCGATTGCCATTTCAATGTTTATCTCGCTGACCGTGACACCCATGATGTGTGTCTACCTGCTGCGGCCTGCCAGTCAGGAGCAGCACGGGTTTTTATATCGTCTCAGCGACCGTAGCTTTAACGCTTTGCTTGAGTTCTACCGGCGAAGCCTGACCTGGGCCCTCAGACATCCGCGACTCGTCATCCTCAGTCTGTTTGGAACCGTCGTCCTCAATGTCGTTCTTTTTGTCTACGTTCCCAAAGGATTGTTTCCGCTGCAGGACACGGGGCTCATCTTCGGTGGTCTTCAAGGCTCCCAGGACGCCTCTTTTTCAGCCATGAGAGATTCCTTGCTCGACACCGAACGGGTCATCAAGGAGGATCCGGCCGTTCTGGCTGTGCAGGGCTTTACCGGAGGGGGCGGGGCCAGTAACACCGCTTTCGTCTTTATGTCCCTCAAGCCGGTGGCCCAGCGCCCCGGCGTCACCGCCGGTATGGTGGTCGATCGACTTCGTCCCAAACTTTCTGCGTTGACGGGAGCTTCCGCCTTTCTGCAGGCTGCGCAGGACATTGGTGTCGGAGGACGACAGAGCAACGCACAGTACCAGTATCAGATCTCGGCCGATTCTGTGAGCGACCTCACCACCTGGGGACCGTTGATCTACAAAGAGATGTTGAAGATGCCGCAGATCAAGGACGTCACCACCGATCAGCAAAACAGCGGCATGCAGATGTTCCTGGACTACGACCGGCGAACCGCGGCTCGCTTCGGCGTAACCCCCCAGCTCATCGATCAATCCTTGTATGACGAGTTTGGCGAATCGCAGGTATCGACCATTTACACCTCGCTGAACCAGTACTACGTGGTGATGGAAGCTGCGCCCCAGTACTATCGCGATCCCTACACCCTCAACTCGACTTACGTTCATGCCTCCGGCAAATCATCCGTACCGCTGCAGGCGTTCACTAGGGCGCATGCGGCTACATCGTCGCTGGCGGTGAATCACTCGTCCTTCTTTCCCTCGGTGACCATTTCGTTCAACCTTGCGCGCGGCACCTCGCTCGGACAAGCGACTGTGCTCATCAACCAGATGCAGCAGCGCATCGGAGCACCGCCGACACTCCGCGAGCAATTCGCAGGAACCGCCCAGGCCTTCCTGGCGTCGCTGTCGACCGAACCAATGCTCATCCTCGCGGCCCTGCTTTCGATATACATCGTCCTGGGAATTTTGTACGAGAGTGTTGTCCATCCAATCACCATCCTGACCACCCTCCCCTCCGCAGGCGTGGGCGCAGTTCTTGCGCTGTTGGTGTTCCACAGCGAATTCGACGTCATTTCTGTCATTGGCATTTTTCTTCTCATAGGCATTGTGAAGAAGAACGCGATTCTGATGATCGACTTCGCGCTCATGGCAGAACGTGAGCAGGGGATGAGTACGGAAGAGTCGATCTTTGAAGCAGCCATGTTGCGCTTCAGGCCAATTCTCATGACCACGCTGGCTGCCTTCTTTGGCGCCTTGCCGCTAGCCCTGGGAACAGGGACCGGTTCAGAGTTGCGCCGCCCACTCGGTATCGCCATCTGCGGAGGCCTTATTTTCAGCCAGGTGCTGACGCTCTACACCACACCAGTTATTTACCTCTATTTCGATCGCCTCAGTCATCGATTCAGCCGCCGCCGCGCTCTTCCATACGCTGGAGCGGCGAGCAATCCAGCAATTTAGGAAGACAGTATGAAGCTCGTCAAAACGCCCCATCGCAGCAGCACCATCGCCCTAAGCGCTTTCCTGTTGCTGCTCCAGGGATGTGTCGTGGGTCCCAAGTACGTTGCTCCGGTTACGCAGGCGCCTCCCGCCTACAAGGAAGTTGCGCCGCAGCCGCAACAATCCTCCGACGGCACTACCTGGGTGCCGGCAACTCCACAGGATGCGACCGTGAAAGGGACCTGGTGGGAGATCTACCAGGAACCGGAGCTGAATGCGCTGGAAGAGAAACTCAACATTTCAAACCAGAACATCGCGCAATCGTTTCAGAACTTCATGGCGGCCCGTGCTCAAGTGAGGCAAGCGCGAGCCGCCTATTACCCGACGGTCTCGGTTGGCCCTGCCTATACCAGGGGGCGCACGTCTGGCAACACGTCTGCGACTTTTCCTGGTATCAATCCGAACAGTAATGATTTCAGCCTGCCATTTGACGTTTCCTGGGAGCCCGACGTTTGGGGGCGCATTCGCAATTCAGTGCGCGAGGCTGCCAATGCAGCCCAGGTGAGCGCTGCCGATCTGGCCAACGAACGATTGACAGAGCAGGCAAACCTCGCTGTCTTCTATTTCGAAGTGCGCGGGCAGGATTCCCTCATAGACCTTTATCAGCAAACCATCGAGGCCTATCAGAAAGACCTCGTTCTCACCCAGGTCCGCAGCAGGACGGGAGTGGACACCGAGCAATCGGTGGCACAGGCCCAGCTGAACCTCGACACCGCCATCGCATCCGCTACCAATCTCCGCATTGCCCGCGCCCAGTTTGAGCATGCGATCGCGGTCCTCACGGGGCAGGCCGCGTCGTCATTTTCCATACCCAAACGGCAGTTGACCAACAACGTGCCCACGATTCCCATTGGGGTGCCTTCTCAGATCCTTGAGCGCCGTCCAGACATTGCTGCTGCGGAACGGACAATGTCTCAAGCGAATGCTCTGATCGGTGTCGAAACTGCAGCGTATTATCCAACCTTTACGATCGGTGGCAACATCGGGCTTGAGAGCGCGACGATCGGCAAGCTGTTTACGTGGCCCAGCCGTTTCTTCTCCGCTGGACCGTCTGCCTCCGAGACACTATTTGATGGAGGATTACGCCGAGGTCTCATCGTCCAATACAAGGCGCAGTACGAGGCCGATGCAGCAGCCTACCGGCAGACTGTTCTCACAGCATTTCAGCAGACCGAAGACAACCTGGCTTCCGTACGCTGGCTGGGCCAGCAAAGACAAGAGCAGCAGAACAGCATTGCCGCCGCCCAGCGTTATTACAATCTCTCTCTTATTCGTTACAAGACCGGCGTGGACACTTACCTTAACGTCTTTACGGCCCAAACATCTCTGCTGAGCAATCAGCAAACGGCGATCACCCTGCAAGTGCAACAGATGACCAGCAGCGTTCAGCTCATTGAAGCATTGGGCGGCGGATGGGACACCTCGCAGCTTCCGTCAGAAAAGGCTGTAGCCAGCAGATAGCTGAAGCGGGTAAAAATAAACTGCCTAAGTCGCTTGCTGGGAGGCGATTAAGCCTGTACCGTACCTCTTAGAAGATGATTTAGGCAGGAGCTCGCTTATCGCGCAGACGTTCCTAGCCGAGGGAGTTTCCGTTTGTTTAACGGACTAAGCGCGAGCGAAGGATAGTTTTACCGCTATCCGGTGGCGCACCCGATCCCTGTCCAAAATCAGCCTTAACCAGCATCCCGCCGCGGCGGGATTTTTCATTGCGCCTGACGCGGTAGAAAACCTCCGCCATCAACCGTAGTTCCCTAAAGAGCCGCTCTTCAGGAAGAGTACGGGTTCACCCGTGCCGAAAAGCCGACGGGATTTTTCTTTGCGCCTCACTGTACCTGCGCAGTAGAAAACCCCTGCCGTCAACCGTAGTTGCGCAAAGAGCCACTCTTCCTGGAAGGGCACGGGTTCACCCGTGCCGAAAAACACGCTACAGATGAGGGCTTTAGCCCCTGAGGTACGTTTTGAAAGTTTCAATCTTTACGCAATTGCCTTTTAAGACGAAGGCCAACTCAACAATAAGGAGCAACTAATGCCGAACAATAACATCAACGACCACATCACCGATCAGGAAATAGCCTTCGCCCACCTGGTCCTCTCTGGAACCATGACCGACCGCCGTGCTGCCGAAGCCGTCGGTCTCAACCCCGACACCAAAGCCGAACCCCGTGTCCACGCTTACATGCATGAGCACCGGGCTGCGGTGCACGAACGGCTCGTGCAGCAAGAGACTGAGGAACTCCCGCGCTTCAACCTGAGCCGCAACCGAGTCCTGGCCCGCCTTTGGGAAATCGCCGACCTGGCCCCCGAAATGACCCGGGGCAGCGCTTCCGCCCAAGTGAAAGCTCTCTCCATGATCGTCGCTATCGAAGGCTTGATACCGGATCGCCGCGTCCTCTCCGCCAAGAACAAACCCGCCCCGCCGCTCGTATACCCGCCATTCTATGTCTCCGAATGGATGCGTACCCAGCAGGACGGAAAATCCGTCGACCCCGAGCCGCCCGCGGCCCAGGAAGAAGCCGTCGTAGAGCCACAATCCGCTCCCTATCCAGACCCAACTCCAAAAGAAGAATTGTCATCGTCCCGACCGGTAGTGGAGGGACCGGAGCTCCGAAGGAGCGTAGTGGAGGGACCCGCGGTTCCCGCCCCCTTGAACCCCTCGCAAACGGCCTCACCGCTGCCCCGTGTCCCCATGGCCGATTACGTCGCTCCCGACACCAGACGCCCCTTCTCCATAGACAAGAACCGCTTTGGCCGTCGCCGTTGACCTGCGCACCGGCTCTTTATGCACAAAAGGTCCAAAACCATCGAATTTTATCGAATTTTACAAAAAATGAACCTTAACCCCGCCCTGAGCGAAGAAGGGAGGTCATAAATTTAATAATCTTTCCCTGCGCCAGAAACCGATACTTCTTACCAAACCCGGCAGCGGTCTGCCTTGGCCATCGGTTGACCGGCCTTGCAGGAGAATGCGTTCTCAAACTCCGGCATGTTCACCACCAGGCCGTTGACACGGTACTTGCCAGGGGAATGCGGATCTGTGATGGCGTTCACGCGTAAATTTTCCGGCCGGTCATTCTCGCAAGCCCACTGCGCGTTCCCCACGAAAAAGCGCTGCTCGGGTGTGAGCCCGTCCCGGCTCTCCAGGTGCATGTTTTTGGTTTGCTCTTTCCAGGCTACCCAGGCGAGGATAAGCCCTCCCAGATCGGCGATGTCCTCCCCTTCCGTAAGCTTGCTGTTGATCTTCACTTCGTCGACAACGACGTACTGTGCATATTGGTCGACGACACACTGCGCGCGAGACTCGAAGTTTCGCCCATCCTGTTTCGTCCACCAGTCCTTCAAATTACCTTGCGCGTCGAACTTGCGGCCTTGATCGTCGAAGCCGTGGGTTAACTCGTGACCGATGGTTCCCCCGGTGTCACCGTAGTTGGGCGCATCGTCCATTTTGGGATCGTAAAGCGGGGGCTGCAGCACACCCGCAGGGAAATTAATGTCGTTCATGCGCGAACTGTAATACGCATTGACGGTGGGAGGGGTCATCCCCCATTCGCTGCGATCTACAGGCTTGCCAATCTTGTTGAGAACGCGCTTCGACTCGAACACCGTGGCCCTTTCAGCGTTTCCTGCGAAGTCGTTGCGCTCGATCGTAATCGAACTGTAATCACGCCACTTGTCCGGATAGCCGATCTTATTGCTGATGGTGTGCAGTTTGCCCAGCGCATTCTGTTTAGTCTCGGGACTCATCCAGCTCAGCTGCTCAATGTCCGCCGCCATGGCCAGTTCGATCTGCTTGGTCATGGTCAGCGCGTTTTGCTTCATCTCCGGACTGAATGCCCGGCTGACGAACTCCTGGCCCAGAGCTTCGCCGAGCTGATCATCGACCAGCCGCACACACCGTTGCCAGCGAGGCCGCAATTGCGGTGTGCCGCGGAGTGTCTTGCTGAAGAACTCGAAGTCCTCATCGACAAAGGCTTGCGATAAAAGCGGGGCTGCCTCGTGAACCGTGTGCCAGCGCAAATACGTCTTGATGTCATCAAGACTCGCAGCCTGAAGTTGGTTTTCCAGTTCTTTGTAAAACGCTGGTTGGCTGACGTTGAAGACGTTTTGCTGGCCAAGGCCAACTCCCTTGAGGTACGCCTCCCAGTCGAAGCTGGGAGAGAGTGCCTGCAATTGGGCTAAGTTCATTTTGTGGTCAAGATTGTGGGGGTCTCGCCGCTGCACGCGAGTTAACGAAGCCTGTGCCAGCGCGGTCTCGATCGCCATCACCCTGGCCGCTTCACGCTGTGCCGCGTCCGGTGAGTCGCCCAGCAGAACAAACATCCGCTGCACGTGAGCCACATACTTCTGCCGCAATTCAACCGAGTGTGGATCGCTCCTGGTGTAATAGTCGCGATCCGGGAGACCAAGTCCTCCGGCGTTTGCGAAAGCGATCTCCTGAGTGGAGTCGCCATAATCCTGGCCTGAGCCGAATCCGAAGAACATGTCGGAACTGTCGCTCCGCAGGTGAATCTGGGCCAAAACAGCGGGTAGTTGCTTCTTAGACGCGAGGCCATTGATCTGTTCCAGGTAGGGCTTGATGGGAGCGGCGCCAAGCTTCTCAACGGTAGACTTGTCCATACAAGCGGCAAAGTAGTCGCCAATCTTCTGCTGACTGGCATTGCGGCCTTGAGACTTACTGGCCAGGTCGTTCAAAATGCCCCACAAGAACCGTTCATTGTCCTGCGCCAGCTTGGCGTAGACGGACCACCCGGGCTGATCGGCGGGAATCGGATTCTTCTTCATCCACCCGCCGCAACTGTACTGATAAAAATCCACGCAGGGGTCGGCGCTGGTATCCATGAACTCAGTGTTTAGTCCAGGAGTGTAGGGAAGTGACGAAATCGGGCCATCGGCGTGGGCCTTATTTGCAGCGGGAGCCTGGGCCAGCGCGGTTCCCGTAAAACCAACCAGTAGGGCGATTGCCGTTGCGATACGCATCTTGGGCTGACACTCAGTCGTGGAAGATTTGTGGTGCAGACATCTTAATGCAAGGGTGATTAGCCTGGCAGTGCCTTCCGAAAATGCTAACGTTGGTGCGATGAGAAATACCTCGATGTTTGCCATTCTTATCGGCGGTTGCCTGTTGCAGGCAGCTGCGCAGGCGACGCGGAGCGCAATCGATCCGTTGCTCAAACAACCGCTCGACAACCCGATCCTGGTGGACGAACAGCTGCGGCACTTTATGCTCAAGCGTGTACCCGAACTCCCTAGTCCGCGCACTCCCGAGGACTGGCAGAAGGAGGCTGAGCGGCTGCGGGCGCACGAGCTATCGGTGATCTATCATGGCTGGCCGCAAGCGTGGGTGGACGCGAAGCCCAAATTCGAAAAGGTGGCGGAGATCGCGCGGCCGGGTTATCGCATCGTGAAGCTTCGCTATGAAATAGTCCCTGGTTTTATGTCCACTGCGCTGCTGTACGAGCCCGAGCATATGCACGACAAGATGCCTGCGATTTTGAACGTGAACGGTCATGGCGCGGGCGGAAAGGCCGTCGAACATAAGCAGAAACGATGCATTCAACAGGCCCGCCTCGGAATTTTGGCGCTCAGCCTGGAGTGGATCGGTATGGGTGAGTTAAGTGGGGCAGGGAATGAGCATAACCAAATCGGGCTGCTCGATCTGGCCGGGTCCAATGGAGTCGGATTGTTTTACCTGGCAATGCTCCGCGGCCTCGACTATTTGTATGACGACCCACGGGTGGACCGAACGCGCATCGGTATGACAGGTTTGTCGGGCGGGGGCTGGCAGACAATGTTGCTCAGCACTCTGGATACCCGGGTCGGCCCTTCGGTACCGGTGGCAGGCTTTAGCTCGCTGACCACGGCCATCGAACACCCGGAGTACGCCGGGGATGCGGAACAGAATGCCCCGGATATGCGCTCCGTGGCCGACTATGCGCAATTGATGGCATTGCGCGCGCCACGGCCAACCCTGCTGATCTACAACGCGATGGACGACTGCTGCTTTCGCGCGGGGGTTGTCAAGCAGGGGGTCTATTCCGACATACAACCCTTCTTTGCGCTGATGGGCGGCCCCGGAAATCTGGAGTGGTACGAGAATGAGAACCCGGGGACACACAATTACCAGGTTGAAAGCCGCGAGATGTCTTATCGTTTCTTCACACCGTGCCTTTCATCTCCCGGCCGGCGGCGAGGAGGATCTCGATTCCGAGGTGCAGTCGTTTGCGGATCTTGTCGTTGGCCTACCGGCTGACAATCTTACGATCGTCAGTCTGGCGCGCCAGCTAGGCCAGTCGATTCATCACGATCCTCCGGTGCAAGCGGACACGCAATGGGTGGAGAAGCAGCGCAATCAACTGCGCAACGTAGTGCGATTTGCTCCTGTCACGGTGACCCATGCGTGGCCAATCAGCGAGACGCACGAAAGAGGTCTCGAGAGCCGCGGGTATCGCTTTGAATTCAGCAATGGCTTGTCTGCGCCGGGTGTGCTGATTGAGTCTGCGCTAAGGCCGCGCAACGGAGGCACGACTCTCTTGATCTCTGATTCGGGACGGGCGTCCATGGCGGTGGAGACCGGCAACGATGTAGACCGTGGGCAACGCGTTCTGGTTTTGGACCCTCTGCTGTTCGGTGAGAACATTCCCGGCTCGGTCGATGACCTTGCGAGCTATGCCCAGATGCTAAACACCGTGGGAGAACGGCCTCTTGGGCTGGAAGCGGCGCAAGTGGCCGCGATTGCACGCTGGCTGCAAGCAGATTCGGTGGATGGCAGTGGAACGCCAGGTTCTCGAATCTCTTCCCCAAGCCCTGCCGCCGCGCCACTGCGCGTGGTCACGAACGGTTCTCGAGGGGAGACGGTAGCTCTCGTCTCAGCGGCGATGGTGCCTGAACTTTATTCCTCCATTGAGGTGCGCCACGGGATGGCAAGCCTGGGCGATTTGTTCCTGCATCCACCCGGCTATGATCAAGCGCCGGAGTTGATGTGCCTCGATCTCTATCGGGACTTCGATATCAACACCTTGAGTCTCATTGCCGCGCCAGTAAAAATTGACCTCTCCGGCAAAGATCCCGAGCCTATCTTCTGGTAGCTTCTCTGGCTCTGCTATGAAATATCAGGGCCGGCCCAGGTTTCGGTCTTGATTATGCCCTGGCCTTCTTTGACGATGATGAATTGGCGCGCCTTGACACCGGTCAGTTTCTCTACGCTTCCGTTGGTCCAGTGAATGTCGAGGTCGGCTAGTTGGGCGGCTCCCAGTCCGAAGTGGAGTCGGCGGTCATTCACGGAATAGAAACTGGATTGTGCAGTCACGGTTTGTGCCTGCAGTTTACCGCCATATCGCGCGATGACTCTGGAACCGATTGCACTTCGATTGCTCTTGGTACCGACAAGGAGGACCTTGATCCAGTTATGATTGCCCTTTAAATCGTTGCGCAGTAAAGATGGCGGCTCGTTCAAATTGATGATCGCCATATCGACGTCGCCGTCGTTGTCGAAATCGCCGAAAGCACATCCTCGACTACAGTGCGCGGCACTTATTCCAGGCCCAGCCTCTTCGATCAGTTCTTCAAATTTGCCGTTGCCCAGGTTACGGAAAATCAGCCTGGGCGACTTTAAAGGATATTGCGGAAATTTTGCTTCGACCTCCGGATAAACGGAACCGGTCACTATGAAAAGGTCGGGCCACCCGTTGTTATCCAGGTCAGCGAACCCAGTCCCCCACTGAATAAATCGAGTTTCCACGCCGAGCATAGCCGTGAGCGTTACATCTGTAAATTGGCCGGCGCCGTCGTTGCGATAGAGCACGTCCGTGTCGTCGGAAAAATGGGTCTTGAAGATGTCCAGTCGTCCTCGAAGTGTGTAATCTCCGATACCGACACCCATACCGGCCTGTTCCATACCATCTTCACTGAAGGCGACGCCGCGTTCCGTCGCTTCTTCCTTAAAAGTCCCATCGTGCTGGTTGACAAAGAGCAAGCTGGGCGTGGAATCAGATGCGACGTACAGATCAGTCCAGCCATCACCGGTAAAATCTGCTGCGACGGAGGTCATTGCGTAGGTAGAGGTGGCTTTCCGGATCCCACTGGTCTCCGACACGTCGCGGAAAGTGCCATCTCCCTGATTTCGGTAAAGGAAATTTCTCGCAAAGGGAAGCCCATTGGGGCCGCAATTCACTGGCACATCTTTGTAGCTGCACATGGGATTGGTGCCAGGTTTAGGAATCTTATTCAGGTCGACCGTCAGGTAGCTGGCGACAAAAAGATCGAGATGACCGTCTCGATCGTAATCCAGGAAGGTGGAACCTGATCCCCATCGCGTCGGGCCGGTATAAGCGAGACCAGCCTGCTCGGTGACATCCGTGAAGGTTCCGTCTCCATTGTTTTTATAAAGAACATTCTGACCATAGTACGTGATGAAGATGTCTTCGTAACCATCATTGTTGTAATCGGCGATGGTCACGCCGCTGGCCCAGCCGGTACGGAGAAGTCCAGACTTCTCGGTTACATCGGTGAAGGTTCCATCGCGGTTGTTTTTGTAGAGTCGATTGGTTGCTTCGGGAGGTGAATCGGCCCGCGTGCCGCAAAGCACAAGGATATCGAGCCAGCCGTCGTTATCGTAGTCAAAGAAAGCGACACCGCAGCCAACGGTCTCGAAGATGAATTGCTTATGGTCGATTCCACCGTAGATAGTTGGGGCAAGAAGGCCTGCTTTGGCGGCAACATCAGTGAAGTGGGCCAGGAACGGAAGCCCGGATGGCTTGCCGCGCGGTTGTGGTTTGACTCCGCGAGAGGCAATTCCCTGAGCCAGTGCCATGGTTGATGCGGCTGTCCCCAGCAACAGGAACTCACGGCGATTAAACTCTGCTGCACCGGGCTTACGCATTGCTGCCAAATTAGTTCGCCGGAGCATCGGCAGGAGTGTTTGCAGACATCTTCTCGATGATCGATTCCTGTTCTTTTTGGTGGAGCGACTTGGTTTTAACAAATTCGGCGTCAGCCTTTTGCTTTTGTCCTGAGGCCAGATAGACGCGCGCGAGACGATAGTGGGCATCGGGCTCCGTGGGATCGAGCCGTTCCGCCTCTTTGAAGGCCGTGATCGCGTCTGCGTTCTTGTTCTCACGAGCATAGACGCAACCGAGGTCGAAATAGGCCAGCCGAATATTTGGTTGCAGGTGAACCGCCTTCAACAAACTGGCCGCTGCCTCGTCATCATTATTGTTTCGATAAGCTATGTCGCCCAGATAGGTGAGGGACTGCGCATTCTTGGGATCGTGGTCTATCTCCGCTTTGAACTCGGGAGCAGCCTGATCGTAATCGTGCTTCTTCCAGTAGAGGTAACCCAGGCCGAAGTGGACATTTGGCTGCGACGGGTTGGCTGCTGCTGCGGCGGCGAATTCTGTTATGGCTTCGTTTTCCTGTTTGGTCCCGTCGTAGGCCTCGCCCAAGAGCATGTGGGCCGCAGCAGAGTCGGGACTGAGCTGAAGGAGCTTTTGCGACTCAGCGAGGGTACAGTCCGGCTTCCTGCCATGGAGACATGACTCGGCCAGAACATAATGCAATTGAGGATTGGAGGGATCATTCTGACTGGCGATGGTGAGATGTGGAATCGCTTTTTCGTAAAGTTGTTGACCGTAGTAGCTCAGGCCGAGAAGCGTTTCTAGCCGGGGGTCTGGAGGTGTGGTCGAAGCCAGGGAACTGAAGGATGAGCTCGCGGCGGCAAAATTGCCTTGTTTAAACTCCGCCAGCCCAAGATTCATCCGGACACCTGGTTCATTCGGGTGGGCAGCCAAAGATTTGTGATAAGCAGCGATCGCATCCTTATAGTCACCGAGTTGCGCCAGGACTAAACCCAGATTTGCCTGGACGACATAGTCGTTGGGATCGTGTGCGGCGAGTTGTAACCAGGCCTCTTTTGCTTCTTGAAATTTTCCCTGTTGGGTCAGCAGCATCGCCTGCTGCTTATCGATTGCCTGGGCCGGCGAAGACCTCGCAGAAAGGAGCAGCACTGAGGTGACAAATACGATGCAGCCAGGGGCATGGAGTCTACGCATATTGCTGGGCTTAAACATTCTCAGCATGAGCGGCCCCAAACCAAGTCAAGTCTCGCATCCGAACATCCGTTTGTATATCGTAGCAGGAGGGCCGAGCGGCTCCTGGACCTGCCCAACAAAGCGCAAAGCCGCCTACCAGACTTCTACAGCCAGAATATTTGCCGAGCCCGGAATGCCGTTTACTACGTCTGTTCCCAGCACAGCTTCAAAATCATGGTCTTTGAATCCGGGACCTACTCGCTTGCGGAGCTCTTCGAGCCGATTTGGATCCACCATAAATTCGCCCGCAGACGCTGTTGCGCTCATCCCGATGCCGGCGACAATTACCTGGACCTGCCTGGTCGAATCATTGTGCACTCGTGCAATCAACGCAAAATCGCGCTTGACCGCAGGATATTGGGTCTTCAAATCGACATTCCATGTCCTGCGGCCAGGGTGTTTGGTGTCTGTTATCCAATACTGCTCTTGATCCGTGCCTCGGAATTGATACCGCAGGTGGGCGAGCGCTCGCAAGGTCCACTCATTGTCCAACCCGCCGATAAGAATGGTCGGCCCCTCTTGCAGATCATCAAGTGTGGTTGATTTAACCAAACGGAATCTTTGTTCGCTGCCACGCGTGGCGATCCAGTTAGAAATCCTCGTCGCTGCCAGCACGTCCGAGAAAGAGACGTTCTCACCATTCTTCTCGTAATCATAGAAAGTGGGACTGGCGGTGTCGGCGGAAGCGGCGATCGGTCCGGCGCCTTTCGGCTTTGTAGGCGCGGTGTAGGACAGGATCCCCGCAGCTCCCGCGATCTGCGAACCTGACGCATCTTTATTGGGCAGACAGAACGTGATAGTAAGGTGAGGTTTAAGTACCGGATTCCAGAACTGTTCGAGGGCAGAAGGCGGGTCGAAGCGCCACAAAAAGGTGGATACGAGGCCAACAAGAAGCACCGCAGTGGCGATTACCCAGTAAGGGAGGGGAGACAGCCAGGGTTTGCTGACCTTCTGTGGCGGAGCAGCGACCGCGGTGTCGGTGACCGGGGCCGCAAGTGCGACTGGTGTTAAGGATTCGACCGGAGCCGCGGGTTTGGCTTTGCGAGGGTAGAATTCAGGCTCATAACGGCCTGAAGTCAACTCGATCCGCATTTCCGACTCGTGTGCTTCTTCGTGATAGTACTGCGCGATCCGTTTCCGGATTTCCGCAATCGTGACCCGGGCAATTGGATCATCGGCGGTATCGTAATCCGGAGGCCGGTTGAATACACGTACCCCCAGCAGGCGCTCCTTCAGGAATTCGCCTCTGCCCTCCAGTGTCTCCTCTACGATGAACCTGAACAGCGCGGGATACCGCCGGCTGTTCTTGAAATGGGCTGTCTCTAGCAGACGCTCCATTTGGCGTCTGACCTGATCTTTCTCTTCCTCAGTTTTCGGCACCCAAGAAGAGTGTACATCCATACCGTGCACCAGTGTATGCCAGCGTTGACGGGGCTGACAACAGCGCTTTACCGGTATTTACCTGCCAGTCAAGTGTCCGAATCATAAGGCGTTGCGGTTTTTACCTCCCGCTAATACCAGAAATACCCTGCCCAAACATGCTGTTGCTCACCTAGTTTGCTCGTCGGTTACCAAGTCCACCTTTCGATTGAGCTGAATACCAACCCGAACCCGTAAAAAATAGAACGCGGAACGACCTTTAGGGAGACCATATGAGCAGAAACCACCGTCCTACCACTTCTTCGCCTAGCCACTATCAAGCCTTGTCTTTCAGCAAACAGCGTTTCGCGCTTTCTCTCGCACTGCTACTTATCGCAATCTTTGCCGGTTCGCTCAGGGTCGCTCATGCGCAAAACGGCGGTGAGATTACAGGAACGGTCACGGATCCAACGGGAGCCGTCGTTCCCAACGTAGATGTGAAGATCACGTCAGTCGAAACCGGCAATTCGCATGCCACCAAGACAAACGGTGCCGGCATCTTCGACTTCCCTGGGTTGGACAACGGCGATTACAACCTTCAGGCGAGCTCCACCGGCTTTCAGGCCTATCGTAAGGATGGGATCGTACTCAATATCGCCGAGACGCTAAGGGAAGACGTCGCCCTGGCGGTCGGTTCGTCCACCCAGGAGGTGGTCGTACAGTCAAACGCACTTCAGGTGCAGTCTGAGTCCAGTGAAGTGAGTTCCCTGATCACCGGCCAACAGATCTCCCAGTTGGCCACCAATGGCCGCAACGTCACCTCCCTGGCCTCGCTGGGCACCGGCGTTTCCGGCAACTTGCCGTCGTTTAACGGGGTTACCGCCCAAGGTAGCAACGCCAACCTGAGCTTTAACGGCACAAATCCGAATCATAATAATTGGCTGATCGACGGTGGGGAAGTGTATGACCGCGGCTCAGGCGGCAAACTGGACGTGTTGCCGGCTCCTGACGTGATTGCAGAGTTCCAGGTACTGGCCAGCAACTACCCGCCGGACTATGGCATTAACTCGGGCGGCACCATTGTGATGCAGCTCAAAAGCGGCACCAAAGCCTTCCACGGCGGCTTGTGGGAGTTTGTCCGCAACGACGATCTGGATGCCGGCTACTACTTCAACAAGCAGGCAAACACTCCCAGCCCTGAGCTGCGGTTGAACATCTACGGCGGCGATATTGGCGGCCCAGTCATCATCCCGCATCTTTATAACAGCGCCAGGAATAAGACCTTCTTCTTCTGGTCGGAAGAGTGGCGCAAGTTCATCCAGGGTGCGAACGCCTCTGCCCAAAACACAATCCCGGCTGAAGACTTTCCAACTCCCGGAGCTAATTTCACCTACACGCAGTGGAATTGCGCTCCAAAATGTCTCGCTCTGATTAACCCGGCCACGGGTGCGCCTTTCCCGACCGTGGGCGGTGTCGCTCCCTCGGGGGCAGGAAATACATACGTCATCCCAGCTGCCTCGCTCGACCCCAATGCCGTGCTCTTCATGGGAACAGGCGCCATCCCCAAACCAAACGTCGACCCGACCGGAAACTCCCCACAGTTTATTGCCTCGCCGAAGCAGCCGACCGACGTCCGCGAAGATACGGTTCGCATCGACCACAACATCAACGATAAGTTCCACCTGATGGGAAGCTACATCCACGACCAGATGTCGCAAACCTACTTCCCCCCGCTGTGGAGCGGCACTACTTACACCACGGTCGGCAACATCTTCGCCAACCCGTCATGGGCGGCCGTAGTCAAGTTGAGCGAATCGATTTCGCCCACCATGCTCAACGAGGTTTGCCTTTGCGTAAACGGGAACACTATTACGACTACCCCCCAGGGCATCTATGCGGAACCGTCCGGTTGGAATGCCGGCAGCTTTTTCACCGGAAATAACGACCTCAACCGCCTGCCGCAGGTGAAATTCCAGAATGGTCAGCTCAACACCACCTGGGGAACTAACTATTGGCCCTGGCACAATTCGTACCTGAACTACCAACTCCGTGACGACTTTTCGTGGACCAGGGGCAGGCATGGTTTGAAGTTCGGCTTCTCATACATGCGGTCAGATAAGAACCAGCAACAACAAGCCGATACGCAAGGCGACTACACGTTCAACGGAGGCACCGGCGTTGCTTCGCAGGATCCCTATATCAACTTCCTGCTCGGCTATGCAAGCAACTACCAGCAGTTGAACGATCTCAAGACAAACCACTGGCTGAACAATACTTATTCCGGCTATGCCATGGACAATTGGCATGTTCTGCCGCGGCTCACGCTCAACCTGGGAATTCGCTATGACGGGATGCCGCGAGTGTACGAGAAGAACAACCAGGTTGCTGACTTCTTCCCAAACCTTTTCAACCCTGCGAATCAGCAGGCGCCCGATTCTAGTACTGGTAATTTGAGCCCCACCGGGCCTGGATTCTCTCAACCCGCAGGGATAAGCGCGCCTTTTTACCTGAATGGCATTGGGCTTGCCGGTGTGAACGGGATTCCCCGTGGCATGGTCAAGAACAGCTATTTCACCTGGCAGCCGCGTCTGGGCTTTGCCTATGACCTGTTTGGCGATGGCAAGACTGTCTTGCGGGGTGGTGTAGGAGTCTTTTACGAGCGCGTTCAGGGGAACGACATCTACGACGCAGATACCAATCCCCCGTTCTCGTACCAACCTTCAGCCAGCAATGTCCGGTTTTCGAGTCCCACGACCAATTGGCAGGGGGTAGTCACGCCTCCGACACAATTACCCGCGGCCCCGGCGGGCGTTAACTCCATCGCCAACTATTACCCAAACCCGGGGACCGTCCAATATAGTTTGGGCGTCCAGCGAGAGTTGGCTCCATCCCTGGTTTGGGGCATGCAGTATGTCGGAACCGGCGCTTGGAGCCAAAACACTAGGGTAGAGCAGAACGACCTGCCGTTCGCCGACTTCTCCGCCTGTTCTGCTACCGTGACGGCCCCGGAGTGCAACCACGAGAAAGTGGCAACGGGCGCCAACGCAAACCTATACCGGCCATATCTGGGGTTCTCCAACATACTTCAATCTTCAAATGAGGTGAATTCCAATTACAACTCGTTGCAGACCGCGCTTCGCATGGAAAAGAGGCACGGTTTGTCTCTACAGGTTGCCTATACCTGGTCGCACGAGATCGACGGGCAGCAGCAGAGTCAGGATCTTCAAACTGCCTCAAATCCCTACGACCTCCGCTACGATCGTGGTTCGGGAGCGTTTGACCGCCGCCACATCTTCAACGTGAACTATGTCTACGACCTTCCATTCTTCGAGCACTCCGGTAGCTACCTGGAACGGGCAGTTGCCGGGGGCTGGCAGATATCCGGAGTCACTGTCGCTGAGTCCGGATCGCCCCTCGCGGGGGCTGGGTCACAGCTTAACTACAACGGTCCCGATGTTGTAGGGGCTGGCGGCAACACAACCAACCGCCCCGACGTGGTCGCCCCGATTTCCCATCCGAAGACGCAGAAACAGTGGTTCAGTCAGAGCTCATTTGCAGCGCCCGCAGCACCCTGGACCGCAGCAGGTGCGGGCGGGACAGGGTTCGGCAATGCCAGCAAGGACATCGTCACAGCTCCTGGGCTCTTTAACTGGAACATTGCCTTGTTCAAGGAGATCCCCATCCACGAGGCGATCCATTTCCAGCTCCGTGCAGAGTCGTTCAACACCTTCAACCACACTGAGTTCAACACGGTGGATGGCGGAAGCAACGATGGCAACTTCGGTCAGGTGACCAGCACCTCCGATCCACGGGTGTTGCAGTTCGGCGCTAAATTTATCTTCTAGGTGGAACTTGGCCAAGCACAGAGGTTCCTGCCTCTGTGCTTGGCAGTATGCAACAGCAGCGCTGCCCAGTCCTAAGCGGTAAACTGCGTTAGCTGATCTGCCTGGCCGGCGTCTGTCGGGTCAGGTTGCGCTGCGGTTACATAAGCACCGGTGGAGATCCTCGATGATTCGGCGCAGAAATCTGCCAAGCGTTACCTCGTCGGCCGTACTAACTCTCGTTTTAGGGGCGTGTTCAACAACAATGCGGGCGCAGACGGGCGCCCAAGTAACCCAGGACGCGGCCACGAAACCGTGGATGGACCGCAGTCTCTCCCCCGATGCACGCGCCAATCTTTTGCTGCAGCAGATGACGTTGGACGAAAAACTGTCGCTTCTGCACGGCAATGGGATGGCTCGTGAGCCTCAATGGCAACGCCCCCTTACCCGCGACTCCAATGGAGGCGCCGGCTACATCAACCCCATACCGCGGTTGGGAATCCCGGCCGTGGACATCTCCGACGCTGCCTACGGCGTGCGCGCCGCCGGCGCCATGGGCCGCTATGCAACCGCCTTGCCCAGCAATCTTGCGGCCGCTTCGAGCTGGGATCGTCATGCCGCGTATGCCTACGGCTCGCTGATTGGTAATGAGCTTCGAGCGCAGGGCTTCAACATGTCCCTCGGTGGCGGCATCAACCTCACCCGGGAACCGCGCGATGGCCGCACCTTCGAGTATCTCGGAGAAGACCCCGTGCTCGCCGGAACCCTTGTCGGGCAGCTCATGGCGGCTGAGAAAGCCGAACACGTCATCTCCGACATCAAGCATTACGCGGTGAACGATCAGGAGACGGGAAGAGACATCGTAAACGCCATCATTTCAAAGCGTGCGATGCGCGAGTCGGATCTGCTTGCCTTCCAGATTGGGATTCGCGACGCCCAGCCGGGCGCGGTGATGTGCTCGTATAACCGCGTCAACGGCGAGTACGCGTGCGAAAACGACTATCTGCTGCGCGAGGTTCTCAAAGGAGAGTGGGGCTTCCCCGGGTTTGTCGACTCCGACTGGGGCGGAACCCACTCCACGCTACAGGCCTCTCACGCCGGGCTGGACCACGAGGAGCCGATGGACGATTTCTTCGGGCCCGCGCTGAAGGCCGCCGTCGAGCATAAGCAGGTGTCTCTGGCTGAGATCGACGATCACGCCCGCCGTATGCTCCGCTCCTACTTCGATGACGGCGTCATGGATTATCCCGTGAACCGAAGAGTGATCGACGTGGAAGGCCATCTTGAAGTCACCCAACAAATTGAAGAAGGTTCCATCGTTCTGCTCAAGAACGAGCACTCCATCTTGCCTCTGGATGCAGCACACACGCGCTCTTTAGCGATCGTGGGCGCACACGCTGACGTGGGAATGCTGTCGGGCGGCGGGTCCGCCCAGGTAGATCCTCCGGGGGGCAACGCCATCAACCCGTCTGAAGGCGCCATTAGCTATGCAACCCACTCGCACGTCTACTTTCCTACTTCCCCGCTGAAGCAGCTGCGGGCCATGCTTCCCAACACTAAGGTCGAGTTCGCCTCCGGCGATGACCTCAGCGCAGCCGCCTCCCTTGCCAGGCAAAGCGATATCGCGATCGTCTTCGTGCAGCAATGGGAGATGGAAGGAATGGATCTGCCATCCCTAGCCCTCCCGGATAATCAGGACGCCCTCGTCGAGGCCGTCGCAGCAGCGAACCCGCGTACCATTGTCGTTCTCGAAACCGGCACAGCCGCTCTGATGCCCTGGGCCGGAAAGGTCCAGGGTATTGTCGAGGCCTGGTATAGCGGCGCTCGCGGCGCCACGGCCTTGGCCCGTGTGCTTACCGGCGCCGTAAACCCATCAGGCAAGCTGGCCGCGACCTTCCCACTCCGTGATGCGGATCTGCCGCACCCGGTGATTCCTCCGTTGCCAGCCGAAGACAGTGGCGCAGGCTCGGCCGCAGTGAGTGCGGGCGGTAATGCCCATTCCAGTTATTCGGTGAACTACGATGAGGGTCTGAAGGTAGGCTACAAGTGGTACGACGCCGAAGAAAAACCGGTGCTGTTTCCGTTTGGTTTCGGACTCTCCTACACGACTTTCGCTTACTCTGGCTTGCATGTTGACGGAGGGACAAAGCCGCAGGTTCGCTTCACTGTGAAGAACACAGGCGCCAGGTCCGGGGCCGAGGTTGCCGAGTTGTACGCCATGTTGCCCTCAGCTGCAAAGGAACCGCCGAAGCGTCTTGTAGGCTACGAAAAGTTGATACTGGCTCCTGGCGAGAGCCGCGAAGTCACCATCGATGTCGATCCTCTTTTCCTCACTATCTACGACGAGCAAGAGAGTCATATGCGCGTGCTGCCCGGGCGCTAT
>CAVXRU010000060.1:0-107431 GCA_963763905.1 uncultured Acidobacteriaceae bacterium
GAGCGCAGGACTGGGTTCCGTGGGAGCCACCGCAGTGGGAGGAGCGGTGACCGCCGGCGGAGCGGGAGCACTCGTTGCAGTATTGACAGGAGCCGCAGCCTTGCCGACCGTCACCGTCCAGACCGACGAATTAAGATTGCCGATAACCGCTTGCACATTCACCGCTCCGGCAGCCACCGCCGTAACATTCCCCCCGCTGCTCACCACGGCCAGTCCATGATTGCTGGTGTTCCAGGCAGTCACTGCGTTTCCCGCCCCATCGGGCAGCAGACTCACCGAGCCATCCGAGTAGACGCCATACGCGGTGAACTGTAATGTGCCTCCCGCGACCATTGTGTTCCCGCTGGCGTGCAGATATGCGCTTACCAGGGTTCGTCCCTGAGCCGCAACCACCATGGTGGTGACGCTACTAGGCACGTAGCCGAAGGAAGGAAACACGATGCCCTGGTTAGCGCCCTGCCCCCAGGAGGCAATCGCCTTGACTGTAGTCCCCCCGGCGACCTTGAACGGGCCTGTGTACACCAGTGCGGTGCCGGAAGCGCCGCCAGGGGGGAAGATCCCGGGCACGCTCCCGTCCGTCGTGTAAAAGACAGAGAGTCTATGATTGGTATCACTGTCACTCAACGTAATGGTCGCTCCCGTGGAAGAGGAAGCCGCAGAGATGGCAGGAGCGACCGTCGCGATCGTGGTACTGGTCTGAACCACTTTATTAGGGCTTAGCACCAATCCGGGATTGGATGGGGAGCCATTATCTTCATAAGTAACCGCTTTACTAACATCGGTCGCTGACTGCCCCCAGACATCTGTACCCGAGAAGTAGTTATTGCTGATATTCGCATTGGTGAACGCTTCGCCGACACTAATGTCCCATCCCGAACATCCCCAGCCGGCAGCACAGGTATCGGGACCGTTTCCTCCCTGAAACAGGTTGTACGTAGCGATGCTCCCTGCGCCCCATAGCTCCAGCCCTATTCCGTAGTGGCCGCCCTGACCGGTCAGGGTGATCGGCACATTGCCGATGAATACGTTATCCGTCACCGTGTGTGTAGGCGATACGGAGGGGGTGTATTCGGGAGCCGATAATTCGAACGTGTTGTAGCTTGGGTTATAGGGTTGGTAATAAGCATTATGACTATAGGTAGCAACGCCGTTTGTATCCTCTTGTGTCTCGATCAATATGCGCGAGTTACCTTGCATATTGTTATTCTCGACATCGGCATTGAGGCTGGATACACCCAGCGAGGATTGTTCTGAGAGCTTCAATCCTTCTTCGGTAAGATTGATGGTGTTATTGGACCATACCAGGTAGTTGTTGTATCCGTTGACCCAGGTAGAGGCGCAGCCCCCACCCGAGTCTGGATAGGCTACGGCGCGAATCGCAGCACAATTATTAAAGAACGTGTTCCATACAATAGAAATGTGCTGGACTCCCGTGGCTGCCGTGAAGCCCGCATTCTGGCCGTCGAGATAGATATTTGCCTGTGAGCCGCCGCCGCCCGCCGGAGGGTTGTTGTTATCGAACGCGTTTCGCTGGATGGTAATACCCGACCCCGGGTAGTACACCAGGATTCCACCTTGTGTGCCACTGAAGCGCAGATACTCAATCGTACATCCCTGACCGCTGGTAAAGGAGGTACCATTGCTGTCCGTAGACAGGGCAAAATTCGTTGGCACTGTGCTGGTCAGGACAGCCGTCGGTAAGTTGCGCTGGGTTACGATGCCCACATTAGGGCCGCTATAGATAGTGCCATTGGAGCACGGTAAAGTGATGGTTGCCGCCAGGCTGTAAGAGCCGGATGAAAATCGTACAGTGTTGCCGGCGCTGGATCCGGCCACATTCACGATTGCCTGGATAGCAGCTGCATTGGAGCCGGGGGTTACGGTATAAGTAGTGGCCAGCGCTGGAATACTCATGCCAAGGGCAAGAACTGCCAACATCTTGTTCACGACAACCCTCCGCGAGCAGCCTGTAGGGCCAATATCCTTCGGCTACCTGATGCCAACAATTACCTTTGGTGTGCATTACGGTTGTAATGAAAGTCATGAGTGAGTGACTTGTCTTCCTGGCACGCGCTCCAAGAAAAACATTTCCAAGAAAGAGCCGCTGAACCGCAGATCTCTCCACTGCGCTGCGCTCCGGTCGAGATGACAAAGGGTAGGGCGGCGCCTCCAGGGAGAAGCCGCCTCCGAACAGAAGCCGTTTTCCATCATCCTGCAAGGATTGTCATCTCGACTGGAGAAATCATCGGCCTTTGGGTTCAGCAACTACTCTCCCTGGAGGCGCCGCCCTACCCTTTGTCATCTCGACCGGAGCGCAGCGCAGTGGAGAGATCTGCGGTTCAGCGGCTCTTTCTTGGAAATGTTTTCTTCCTGCCCGTATGCTATGTTTGCCTCCCGGAGGCAATATGATCCGCACAGCCGCAGAAGTAATCAAGGGATGGCTCTACCTGTTGGCACTAGTCACTGGCGGCAACTATGTGCGCAAGGCAAGGCTGCGGCATTTGGGAAAGGGAGCAAAGATACTGCCCACTGTGTTCTTCAAATACCCCGAGATGATCCAGATCGGCGACAACTCCTTCATCAACCATCTTTGTTCTGTGTGGGCGTCCCCGGGGGGCCCGATCACGATCGGAAGCAACGTACTGCTGGGCCCCTGCGCGTCGATCATTTCCTCCAATCACGGGGTCGCTCGAGGTCAGTTGATTCGCGATCAGCCCGGAAACGACGCGCCGATCAGCATCGGCGATGACGTATGGCTCGGCGCCAACGTAGTCGTAACTGCAGGAGTTTCTATTGGCGATGGCGCCGTCGTAGGCGCAGGCGCTGTTGTCACCACCGATTTGCCCGCTATGTCGATCTGCGCCGGCGTGCCCGCAAGAGTCATTGGCTACCGTGCGTAAATCCCGTGAGAATTAATTAATCTTGCTCTGGGCTTTCGTTTAATCACCGCACTCTAGTGTTGCGCCATACAAGCGTGGCCCATGAAAACTCCTGGTGTGGCAATAGTAGTTACTTTCGCAGTACTCTCTATCGCCGCTATGGCGCAACGCTTGTCATCCCCATCCCCTGGGCCAGCTCTTCCTGCAACTGCTTCCCTCGGAGGGGCCAACCTGCCCTATCAGCAGATTGGCCCCTCCGATCTTGTTCACCTGATGGTCTACGACTCTCCGGAACTAACCCAATCGTTCCGCGTCGACCCGCACGGGAACCTGAACCTGCCGCTCCTGCGAGCCCCCATCCACGCCGAAGGATTAATGCCCGACGCGCTGCGCGATCAAATCGCAGCCGCCCTGAGGTCGCAACATCTGCTGGTAAACCCGGTGGTCGATGTGTCCGTTGTCGAATACCGCAGTCGCAACGTCACCATTGCCGGCGCCGTGAAAGCACCCACCACCCTTGAGGAGGTTGGGGACTTGCGCCTGTTAGGTGCGCTCAGCCAGGCGGGCGGCCTGCTGCCCGAGGCCGGCCCGGAGATCATCGTTGAGCAGGCAGGCGGTAGCTTGCAGCGTCTGTCTGTGCGCGAAATTTTCGATGGATTTCACCCCGAGCTGAACATCCGCATCCTCGCCGGCGCGCAAATTCGGGTGCCGGCATGCGACCAGGTATTCGTGGTGGGAAACGTCAAACGGCCGGGAGCTTTCCCTTTCCGAAGCCTCGAGGACACCACCGTGCTGCAACTGCTGGCGCTCAGCGGAGGCCTTGATTCCTTTAGCCGCAGCAAAGCCTACATCTATCGCCAGGAGCAGGGTGGCGCGCAAAAGACCGAGATAGAAATCCCCTTACGACGCATTCTCGATCGCAAGGCCGACGATGTAAGGCTCATTGCCAACGACATTTTATACGTGCCGACCAATGGAAAGCTGAAGAACAGCGCCAGCGTAGTGAACCATGTCACCGGGATTGGTAACACTGCTGTTTCAGCCGCCATCTGGGCGCACTAAGTCAACCAGGCACCCGCCTGCCGGATACATAACGCGTATGGCTAGAACGGAGCAAATTTCATGCCTGGTTTCCTTGCCGTCCCCAAGCCCCACCGGCTGAGCGATCCCGCTGAATCTCAGCGCCCGCTCACCTTCTACGTGGGCATCTTGCGCCGGCATGTCTTTGCCATCACGTTGCTCAGCCTCGTGCTGACTGCCCTGGTCGTGCTTGGGTGCTCCCTCTTACCCGCCATTAGTACGGGCTCCGCAATCATCGCCATAGACCGCCAGGCTTCGCCGGAAACGATCGGCGACAATCGTCTCCTGTCCACCGGCGATGACCAATTCATGGCTACGCAGCAGAGTTTGCTGCAGGCTGACACGATCCTGCGCCCGGTAACCGAGCGATACGACCTGCTCCAGCGAGAGCACCAATTTCGCCGCTACGTATTCTGGTACTACTCGCCGGAAAAGCTGAAGGCGATCAGGAATGCACCCATCGTACTGAAACATCTCAAAATTGAGCGTGAGCCCAACACCTACTTACTCACCATCACCTATCGCGACGAAAAGCCTCAGTTAGCCGCGGACGTTGCCAACGGCATTGCTGACTCCTACCTGCGCAACATCTTCGACACCCGGGTCAAGGAAGCTGGGCGCCTCACCTCCTCGATGGAGCAGCAACTGATCGACCTAAAGGAAAAAATGGAGTCGACGCACCGCGCTCTGATGGTCTATCAACGGAACCTCGGCACCGCCGATCCCGAGCAGAAAACCGCCGTATTGGTGGCCCGGCTGCAGGCGCTGAATGCCGAGAGCAGCGCCGCCGAAGCAGATCGCATCGCCAAAGAGGCTGTCTATCGCGGAGCCGAGGATGCAACCCTGCCCGAGGTCGAGGTGTCTGCTCAATCCAGCGACCTCACCAAGGACGTAGAGAAGCTGCAGGTAGCCAAGGCGAACCTGGCCCTGGTGGGCGCCACGTACGGAGATCAGCACCCGGAATATAAAAAGGCGGCGGCCCAGGTAGAAGAAGCCCAACTCGCGCTCGACGAGAGCCGCGTCAATGTCGCCACCCGCATCGGCGTGGAGTACCGCCAAACCCTGGTTCGCGAGCAGATGCTTTCGCAAGCGGTCAACGAAACCAAACAGCAGGTCGACGACCTGACTTCGCAATCCTTTGAGTACCTGCAACTCAAGCACGAGGCCGAGACAGCAGAAAAAGTTTATGAAGACTTGTTCGCCAAGATTAAGCAATCGGGGATCAATTCCGAACTGCAAAACAACATCGTCCGCCTGGCAGATTCCGCCCGGCCTGCAGCCAAGCCGGTCTTTCCCAACTGGGTGACCATCGTTGGCCTGTCGATGCTCTTCTTTGTCTTTGCTTGTTCGGCCTATGCGATCTGGACGGAAGTGGCGGACATGACGGCCAAGGAACCGGAGGCCGTGGAAGCGGCGCTTGGTGTGCCGGTCGTCTGCTCCCTGCCCAAAGTCTCTGGCATGGAGCTTCGCCTCGCACTCGGCCCGGACGGCATGCGCATCGCAGGCAGCCGGTGGCGGGGCTTGCAGGGCGGATTCTTCGATGAGGGCGTTCGCCACCTGCGTGGATATCTCATGCTCTCGGAGCAATCGCATGCGCCCAAGAGCGTATTGATCACCAGCGCTTTGCCCGGCGAAGGAAAGTCCACCCTGGCGCTGTCGCTCGCCATGGCCCACGCCGAACAAGGCAAACCCACCCTGCTGATCGACGCTGACCTGCGTCAACCCGCCATAGAAAGACTGGTGCGCCTGGATCCCGATGCCGGCCTGGCAGAAGTGCTTGCTCACAGAAGCCATTGGAGTTCAGTCACCCGCTCCGTGCCAGGCCGTCCCAACCTCTCCGTTCTAGGCTCCGGGCTACCCTTGCCCCTCGCATTAGCGCTGATCGGACCGCAGATGCGGGGAATTCTCGACCAGGCAATCCAACAGTTTGATTTAGTTGTTCTCGATTCCCCTCCCCTGCTGGGCTGCGCGGAGACACTGGAACTGGCCGCAGCGGCCGACCTCGCTGTGCTGGCTGTGCGCAGCGGACAAACTCCCATGAAATCTCTTGCTGCCGCCGTGGAGACACTTCGCCGGGTCAACGTATCCATCGCCGGAATTGTTCTCAATGAGTCGGCCATTGCCACCGACGCCACCCACAAAGCCTATGCCCGGTACTACACCACCATCGGCAGCGCTTAGCGCCACGAAACAGGTTGACCACACCATGAAGAGCACCGAATGACCCTGCCGGTTACGATCGCACTCCTGGCGTTGTGGAGCCTGGCCATGTACCGTTACGGGCGCTCCATCCTGTTCCCTCCCGCATCCCTGGGCACGGTTTGGACCATGACACTGCTGGCCGTCTGGCTGTGCGGAGACATCTATTACCCCCTGACTACGAAAGCCGATGAAATCGTGCTGGCTGGTGTCGTGGCCTTCTCTGCCGGCGGAATCTGCGCCGTGGCCTCTCCCTTATGGAGATGGAGATCGCTCACCACGGTTTCCCCCACGCGGCGTACACAGGTCGACCGATGGCTGAACGCCGCAGGGTTACTCTTCGTGCTGAACATCCCCTTCTTCTACCTGTATTTCAAGCAACTCAGCGCAACCATTGCCCCGCGGCAAAGCCTGTGGAGACAGATTCGCATCGCGTCCAGTAAGGCCAACATATCGGGCCAGAGCGATCTTCCGCTCGAGTCCTTGATCCTGCCCTTCCTGACCATCGTTGCTCTGATCGCGGTGTATGAATACGCCGATACCGGCAAACGCGCGGTACGCACTCTGCTGCTCGTCCTGCTGGCCGCCGGATATCAGTTACTCAACGGAGCCCGCTCCGAAGTGCTGCTTCTGTTAGTCAGCTCCATCGTCATCCTCTGGCTCAGCAGAGGTGCCGCGCCCACAAGACTGATGGCCATCGTGGGCCTGGCGTTTCTTCTCGTCTTCTCCGCGGGCCAGATTTCCATGAGCAAATATGGCGCTACTGCAGGTGCCTCCCTGGCTGACAACCTTCCCCATGTTGCCCAGGGCTTCGGCACCTACTGGCTTGGCGGCATCATCGCCTTCGACCGGAACCGGCAGAATCCGGAGTTACGCTACGGCTGGGACCTGGGGAAATTTGCCAAACGGATTGCCAATCGATTCGGCGCACACTATTCCGAGCGCGACCGCAATCTCGAGTACACAAAAATCTCTCCCACGCAGATCACCAACGTCTACACCGCCTTCCTGCCTTACTACATGGATCATGGCGGTATGCGCGGGGCCATTGGGCTGATGTTCCTGGTGGGCTTTCTCAGCACCTATGTCTATCGTTGCGCGATCCACGGCAGTTGCTGGGCAGTCTTCACCCTCGGCGCTTTTGTTTATGCCACCGTGATGACGGTCTTCTCGGAAGAGTATTTCGCCCAGGTCATGTTCTGGATCAAGGCCGGCGGAGTCTCCACCCTGGTCTATTTCACTCCCAGCCTCACCCAGCGCCTGCGCCGGGAACCGGAGCCGCAACCATGAAAGTAGCAGCCTACACCGGCGGAGTGATGGTGCCCAGCGCCCGGGCGCGGGTGCGGCAATACATTGGGCCCCTTAGGGCGATGGATATTGATGTGCGCGAATATCCCCTGCCCTGGGGAAACATACTGCCACGGCACATCGCCCTCCGCCCGCTATGGATGGCGGCGACAGCAGCCTCTCGTGCCGCCGCGCTCACCAGTTCCTGGAAGGCCGACGTAACCTGGATATCGCGCCAGCTTCTGCCCGCTTTCGCACCTCTCCAGGCCATGGCAAAGCGGCCCATGATCCTGGACATTGATGACGCCGTGTGGCTCAACACCGGTGGCCACCGCGCCCGGGATCTGGCCCGGGCCAGCGACCTGGTGGTGTGCGGCAACAATTTCCTGGCTCACCAGTTTTCCCGTTGGAACCCCAACGTCGCCGTCATACCCACCGCGGTTGATACCACCTGGTACCGGCCGCGACGGGTCCAGTCCGGAGAAACTCTGGTCCTCGGTTGGACCGGCACCAGCGGTAACTTTCCCTTCCTGTATGCGATCGAGCGGGCAATCATGCGGGTAATGCAGCAGTGCAAACACGCCATACTGCTCGTGATCGCCGATCGGCCACCCCAATTCAAATTGCTTCCTCAATCCCGGGTGGAGTTCGAATGTTGGACACCGCGCACCGAGCAAGCCGCCTTCGCCCGCATGTCCATCGGCTTGATGCCCCTGGCTGACAGCGACTGGTGCAACGGAAAATGCAGTTACAAAATGCTTTGCTACATGTCCGCGGGGCTGCCGGTGGTCGTGACCGCCGCGGGAATGAATCGCGAGATCCTTGCCCTGGGCGACGTCGGCTTGAGCGCCGGCTGCGAATCCGAGTGGATCGACTCACTCACTGCATTGCTCGAGGACGCCGACCTGCGCCGCCGCATGGGCGCCGCCGGGCGCGCTGTGGTTGAGGAGCGCTTTAGCCTGCAACGGTTGGCGGAGCAATACGCGGCCGTTTTCCACTCCCTGGGCAGAGAATTGCCTCGGGGTCGTCCCATCCCGAACCCTGCGCTCTAGGCCGAATGACAGACCCCCATGTCAACCCCCACCATCACCATCGCCATGCCCTTCTACAACAGCGCGGCCACCCTGGAGCTGTCCATTCGATCGCTCCTGAATCAGAGCTACGGCGACTTCGAGCTCTTGCTCTGCGACGACGGCTCGGACGATCTTGGTCTGGCGATCGCGCGCAGCTTCGATGACCCGCGGGTGATCTGCTGGAGTGACGGGCGCCGGCTCCGGCTCGCCGCACGCTTGAACGAGTGCATCGATCGGGCGCAGGGCATCTACCTGGCCAGAATGGATGCCGACGACATCGCTTATCCGGATCGGCTCGCGCGACAACTGGCTTTCCTCGGCAACCATACGGAGGTAGATCTGTGCAGTGCCGGAGCCCTGGTCTTCGGCAAGCGAGGGCGGCCGCTCTGGCGCTTCAGCCCCGCTCTGGAACATGCCGCCATTACCCGCTCGCCTTTCCGCGGCTTTCCCTTGTGGCACCCCTTATGGATGGGGCACATCGAGTGGTTTCGCCGTTGGCGCTACGAAGAGAGCGCCTGGTTGGCCCAGGATCAGGAGCTGCTGTTGCGCAGCTACCGCCTGAGCCGATTCGCCAATCTTCCCCAGGTTCTATTGGGATACCGGCGCGAGCGAGTCACCCTGAAGAAGCTCTTCCGTTACAAATTGCTGCACATCGAGTACGTCTGTAAGCAACCCGGCGCCGCTCCGGGCAGTTGGCAGAAGATCCAGCTCCTGCTAATCACGGCGGCGAGGTTTGCTGCCAACTGCGTCGCTCTGTTCGGCAGCTTTGAACACCGCCTGGGTCACCAGGCCGCGAAGGCGCCCACTGCGGCAGAACTGGCGGAGTGGCGCATCGTTTGGAATCTGCTCTCCGCATGGTATGGGCGGCCGAGCAACGAGACCTTCCTCCCATCCGAGCTGTTAGCGGGCATAAGAGACAAGCAGGGCCGCGCATGAAAATTGTCCACGTGCTCACCCGTGGGGACGTTCTCGGCGGCGCGCAGAGTCACGTGCGCGAGCTCTCTCTTGAACTGCGCAAGCTGGGCCACGAGGTTACCGTGATCACCGGAGCAGCCGGCATTTTCACCGACCAGCTCCGCCACGCAGGAATCCCCTGGGTAGAAGTCAGGAGCCTTGTCCGTCCGCTGCGGCCACATCAAGATGTCGCCGCTCTCGTCCAGCTATGGTGCGCCCTGCGCGAGTTGAAGCCTGACCTGGTGTGCGCTCACACCGCCAAGGCCGGCTCGCTGGGACGTGTGGCCGCGCGCCTTCATCACCTCCCCAGCGTATTTACTCCGCATGGATGGTCCATGCTCGATCGCACCTCGATGCGATCGAACACATTCTACTGCTGGGCAGAATCGCTGGCCGCACGGCTGGGCACGCGGGTCATCAACGTGTGCGAGTTTGAACGCCAGTACGCCCAGCAACTCGGAGTATGCCCGGCAGCTACCCTGGATGTGGTGCTCAACGGGATTGCCGAGACCGCGCAGGTAAGGCTGAGGCCGATCGATGCCCAACCGCCGGTGTTGGTGATGGTGGCGCGTTTCGCCTCCCAGAAAGATCACCGCACCTTGATCCAGGCGCTTTCCGGTTTGCTGAGCCTGGAATGGAGTTTGCTGCTGGTAGGCGCAGGCGAACTGGAGCCGCACGTGGCCGCTCAAGCGGAAGTAGTTGGCCTGAGGAACCGGATGCGCATACTCCCGCCGGAAACGGATGTCGACCGTTTGCTCATGGAAGCGCAGATCTTTGTTCTATCGACCCACTTCGAGGCTTTACCCATCAGCATCCTCGAGGCCATGCGCGCCGGCCTACCAGTCGTGGCAACCGATGTGGGCGGCATCCACGAGTCCGTGCGCAACCAGGAAACCGGTCTGCTGGCGGGGCACGGAGACGTCGAAGGATTAAGGCACGCGCTGGCACGCGTGATTCGCGACCCGGCCTTGCGGGTCACATTCGGCAGCGCGGGAAGGCGCCTGTGGAGCAAACAGTTTACGGCCCGCACCATGGCCGCGCGCACGGTCGAAGTTTACCAGCGGGCGCTAACGGTCAATTGATTTCCTGCACCTTGACGATGAGAATGGCCTAGGAAGAACGATCCGAGATCATCAAACGCGTTGATGAAATTCTGGCCATTGGTAAGAGCCAGAGCCAATAGATGGGCAAGCTCAAGACGATAGTTGAGAAACGAAAAAGGCCTCGTCGCTAATGCCGTGTAGATGTCTGACGCTATTCCTCAGGCGAAAGCGAGTTGCCGATCTTTGTGCTCCACAGTCTTAACCGTTGTCTCGATGCCGAGCCTGTCAGCATATCGCACCAGTTTCTCTATGCTGAATTTTGCAATTCTGCCGTTCACTAGATCGCTGATATTCGGCTGGTGATCGTCAAGGACTACTGCCAGTTGTTTCTGAGTGAGTTTGTGTCGCTCTACTACACGAAGAATTGCGTCCAACAAATCGGCTCGCATCCGCAATTCGGAGGCCTGCGACTGCTTGATTCCGAGATTTTCGAATATGTCGCCCTTAATGACTGCCACGGGGTTTTCCCTTCCTTAATCTTGCTCGCTTCTCTCTCATCTCTGCGTTTACTTCTTTCAACCGAGCCTGTGCTGTGTCTAGATCTCGCAGACTAGTTTTGTTCGTGTTCTTTTCAAAGCAGTGTAGGACATAAATTACGTCCATCACCTTCGCCAGGTACATGACGCGGTACCATGTACGCTCATCCTGTTCCTTCAGCTCAAAAACGCCAGAACCGACGGATGGCATGGGACGAGTTTCACAAACCGCGCTTTCACCATTCTGCAATCTCCTCACATTGAAGCCAAACGTCGCCTTAACGGCCAGCGGAAAGGACGAGAGGACCTCTTTGCTATCGCCTCTGAAGTCTAGATCTACGGGCTTTTGAGCCGTTGCCATCTAGGCCAATATAATAAATTCATTATAACACTACTGATTTCCTGCACCTTGTACAACAAGATTTGCCCACGATTCGCCGTCACACATTTGCGATGTACAATTCGAGCGAACAAGCCAAGCATTTTTGGGGTGCACAAATGGGCAACAAATTTCTTCGCGAAAAAGGAAAGACACAAAACCAGAGCGGACTGCGCTACAAGGTTAAAGAAATGGCGAGAAAGATTTCAACGCTAGCAATTCGTTACTGGCACTTTCCAAAATAGCTTCTGCCACCCCTTGCGATTCTCCTTGGCCCACATTCTAGGCTTGGCTGGCCTATCCTCAGGTGCATCCCGATTAAGGCCGTTCCTGACCGCTAGAAATGCGGCAAATTCTCGCCTATTGCAGTTCCTGCACCTTGACGATGAAGTATTGGAAGGTAGCTCCCTTGGCCAGCACCAACTGGTGAGGGATGTTGGCCGGTATGTGAACGATATCGCCCTTCTTGAGCTTGGTTTCCTTGCCATCCTGTACCGAGTCGCCTCGCACTTCGCCCGGGGCGGTGGTCGCGCCGTTCACGATATGACCACCAGAAACCAGCGTTGCCGCGCCGTCGACGACAAAATAAAAGTCGGCGAATTTCTCGTGCAGCTCGGCCTTCCCGCTCTTACTACGAAAGGCCAGCATGGTGTAGTCCGTGGCATATTTCTTGAGCGTCTCGGTCGCCAACCCGGAAGCGTCGGCCTTCTGCTCCAGCTTCTTCTCCATCGCCGCCAGATCAGCGGGTGAATACTGGTCCGGCGTAGGCATCGCCTCCTGCCCCAGCGACGCGTGCCCAAGCATGACCATGGCCATTAAGACAATTACAGTTACTTTCATTTTAATCCTCGTTCTTTCTAAGTTTTCGCTGCCGCCCGGGTACGAGCGATGATGTCGAGATACGCGCGTGCCGCGATGGTGATGACTTCAGGCTTGCCTTCCGCCAGGGCGGAGACGTTGACCAGATCCGCGCCCACGCCGAGAGCCGATGCGCCGGCCTCCAGAAAGCTGGCCGCGGTCTGCAGCGTAACCCCACCGGTCGGCACCAAACGCAGAAACGGAAACGGAGCCTTGAGCGACTTGAGGTAGCTGGCTCCTCCCATGGCTGAGCAAGGAAACACCTTAACGAAGTCTGCGCCCGCCTGCCAGGCAGTGATCACCTCGGTAGGCGTCAGCGCGCCGGGAAGAGAAACTTTGTCCCGCGCCTTCGTTTCCTGGATCACGTCCATGTGCAGGCTTGGGCTGACCACGAACTCCGCACCTGCTTCAATGGTGTCGGCACATTCTTTTCTATCGGTAACTGTGCCTGATCCCAATAGCAGCCGGTTGCCGTAGATCCGTTTCAGTTCCCGCAACACGTCAATCGCACCGGGAACGGTCATGGTTACTTCCATGACGGTGATGCCGCCGGCAACCATCGCCTCCACCACGCCAATCGCTTCCTTGGCCGATCGGGCCCGGAGAACAGGGATAATTCCCGCTGCCTCAAGCTGTTGTTTCACTTCTTCAGACATTCTCTTTTTCCTTTAGGGATGCGTGTATTCAACGGGCAATGCGCGCGGAACCCCCCAGCATTACCCGCTCCACCTCTGCGCGCGAAGCCGTGCTGGTATCTCCTGGAGTGGTCATAGCAAGCGCGCCATGCGCCACACCGCAAGCCACTGCCCATTGCGCGGGCTTCCCCATGAGCATTCCGAAGATCAACCCGGAAGCGAATGAGTCTCCGCCGCCCACCCGGTCCATAATGTCGATCTCCCGCTGCGGCACATACAAAATCTGATCCTTGTAAATCGCCATCGCGCCCCAGGCATTGCGCGAAGCAGTTTGGGCGGTGCGCAGGGTAGTCGCCACCAGCTTCAGATTGCCGTAGGAAGCGGCGACCTCACGCAGCATCTTCTCGTAGCTGGCGACCGGCAACTCGTCGAAATCTTCCTTCACCCCTTCGAGCTTGATTCCCAGCATGGCGGAAAAGTCCTCTTCATTCCCGAACAGAACGTCGAGCTTCTTTACCAACTCTCGATTCACCTCTTGCGCCTTTGCCTTACCTCCAATCGATTTCCAAAGAGAATCGCGGTAATTCAAATCGAACGACGTGACCGTCCCATACTTGCGCGCCGTATCCAGCGCCTCCACCGCAACCTCAGGGGCCGAGGGCGAGAGCGCAGCGAAGATGCCACCGGTATGCAGCCACCGAGCCCCATTGGCCGGCCCCAGAATCGCGTCCCAATCGAAATCGCCCAATTTCGCCTGGGAGATTGCCGTGTTGCCCCGGTCGGAGCAGCCTACCGCAGCCCGCACTCCAAAACCACGTTCGGTAAAGTTGAGACCGTTGCGCACTGTTCGGCCGATGCCATCGTAAGGGACCCAGCGGACCAACGAAGTATCCACGCCCCCTTGCAGGATCAGATCCTCCACCAGCCTGCCGATCGGGTTATCGGCGAGGGCAGTGACAATCGCGGTGCGCAGACCAAAGCAGCGGCGCAGTCCGCGGGCCACGTTGTATTCGCCTCCCCCTTCCCAGGCTTGAAACTGCCGCACCGTGTGGATTCTGCCTTCCCCCGGATCGAGACGCAGCATCACCTCGCCTAAACTTACGCAGTCCCAGCGACTACTCTCTGCGCCCTTAATTGCTAACTCTTCCATGGTCTCTTCCTCTTAACGTGATAGCCGAACGTATCCCAGGTCCTTCTGAATTCCCTGGACACAGGAAATCAATTTACCGGCAATCTGTGGGATCTTTTGCATGGTCACGCGGAACGCGGGACCGGAGATGCTTACCGCTGCGACCGCTTCTCCTCGGGCATCGAGGATAGCCACACCGGCGCAGCGCACGCCGTCTTCCCGTTCTTCGTCGTCGACGGCATATCCGCGGCGGCTGGTGCGATCCAGTTCCTTCAGCAACGCTTCCCTGCTGGTCATCGTTCTGCGGGTGAATCGTTCCAGCTGCAATTCCGGCAACAACTGTTCGACCCGAGCGCGCGGCATGGTAGCCAGGACCGCTTTCCCCACCGCCGTACAGTGCACCGGGCTGCTCGCGCCTACGCGCGAGATCATGCGGATGGTGCGCTCCGGCTCCTGTTTGTCGATGTACACCATGCGCGTCTGTTCCAGAATGCACAGATGAGCGGTCTCTTCGACCTCAGCCACCAACATCTTCAAGTGGAGCTGGGCCCGTTCTCGCAGGTCGTACTGCTCAATGGCGCGGCTGCCGAAGTCGCATAAACGCAAGCCCAGGCGAAACTTCCCCGCCGGCGTGCGTTCTACCATACGGTGCTGTTCCAGCACCATGAGGAAGCGATGCGCCGTGCTCTTGTGCAACTTGAGGGCGTGAGCGATTTCGGCCAAGCCAAGCGAAGTAGCACTGGTGGAGAGCAGATCGAGCACGGCAAAGGCACGATCCAGTGCCTGAAGCTTATAAATTCCGCTGCTGCCCTGTACCACATTATGAGATGCCATGCCGTTTACTGAAAAGCCGAGCCAGCGGGCATTCTTGCTTCCCCTTACTTTTTTGTCAAGTTGGGATCAGATGACCTTGATCAGCCCTTCGGCTGCCAATTGGGTGAGCAGGTGAAGCACATCGCGTTCAATCACCCCGGGGGGAGCCTGGTAGCGAGCGCTCAAATCTTCGATCAGGTCCTCGACCCGCACCGGTGACGCCAGCTTGCTCCATATCTCGCTTCCGATCTCGCCCAGTCCGTAACAGCGACTGCGCTCCAGGCTCATGAGAACCGTCTCCCCTGCCACATCCGCAGCCACAGGATTGGGCAAATGACAAACGATCGAGCCATGATTCAACTTCGTCATCTTTAAACTATATCTGCGCCGCCGAAGATGAAAATACCGCGGACGAAAATCGAGTATTGAGTGGGTGGCCCAGCTGCCAGGCGGTGGGAGAACCGCAGGTCCCTCCACTACGCTCCTTCGGAGCTCCGGTCGGGATGACAATTTTGTTGTGGGGGTAAAGTGTTCGCCGCTGAAACTCTTGCGCTTGAACAGAATTGTCATCCCGACCGGAGCTCCGAAGGAGCGTAATGGAGGGACCTGCGGTTCTCCCACCGCCCTGTTCCCCTCTTGCCAATCTCCACTGCACTCTGGCTCTGCTATCGTTTGAGGCATGCCGGTCCCCAGCAGCGAATCCACTGCCACTCCTCACGGGCAGAGGACTCTCGCCGCGCTTTCCGCCGCCCAGCTCGCGGCCTCCAAACGCCCCTTTCTCCAATACCTCTCCAGCCTGATCGAGACCGCCCGCTGGCAGCTGTTTGCTGCCGTGCTCATCATGACCTTCACCTCGCTGACCGAAGGCCTGGGGGTAGCCCTGCTCTTCCCCATCCTGCAGGTAGCCGGTTTCAATCTGGCCAATCAGGGCCACGTGGGCCACTACACCGGCGAGGTACGCGACCTGCTCTTCCTCAGCGGACTACGGCCCTCCCTATGGCTGGCGACCCTGCTCCTGATTTTCATGCTCCTCATGGCCTTGCGATCGCTGTTCAGCCGGGTACAGTCGGTGCTCACCTTTCGCACCGCGCTCAGCTATGAGCTGGCCTTAAGCAGACGCCTCTACCAAGCCATCATCAACGCCGATTGGCTGTTCCTGGTACGCCGCCGCTCCTCCGACTTTACCCACGCGCTCACCGCTGAGTTGGCCCGCGTAGCGACCTGCACTTACCTGCTGATCGGCGCCCTGGCTAACGGCATCCTCGCTCTGGTTTACATCGCCATTGCCCTCAAGCTTTCCGCAGGCATGACCACGCTGGTGTTGGCCACGGGAGCCGTTCTCCTACTCCTGTCGCGGCGCTGGATGCTCGCCGTCCACCAGGGCGGGTCCGCCGTTTCCGAGAGCGTGAGCGAGGTCTATTCGGCAGCCACCGAACACCTGCAGAATCTCAAAGCAATGAAGTTCTACGACGCTCAAACCAGCGACCTGGAAATGTTCTCTTCGCTCCAGTCCTCGGCCCTGCAGCAGGGCCTGAACAACACCCGGAGCCAAGCGGCCGCAGCGTTCTGGTTCGAAGCCGGTTCCCTCCTTGTACTGGGCGGCATCATCTTCGCATCGCTGCAGATTCTCAACGTGGCCCCCGCTTCCATCCTTCTATTGTTGGCAGTATTTACCCGCCTCTTTCCCCGCCTGGCAGCAGGTCAAAGCCAATTGCAGGCGTTCCTTACCGAGCTCCCCGCCTTTGAAAACCTGATGACGATTTACCAGGAGTGCGTGGCCAACGCGGAAGTCCCCGGTGCAGCCGGACCCGGCCCGGGCCCCGCACATGAGATCCGCCTTGAGCACGTCAGCTTCCGTTACGAGCCAGACCGGCCCCTGGTGCTGGACGATTTGTCGCTGACCATCCCGGCCGGCAGAGTCACCGCCATCGTCGGCTCCTCAGGCGCGGGCAAGAGTACCGTCGCCGACCTCATCAACGGCCTGCTCGCCCCGGTCAGCGGTCAGGTCCTGATCGATGGCGTCGAACTTACCCCGCAAACAGGACGAGCGTGGCGCCGCCAAGTTGGTTACGTGGCCCAGGACACGGTGCTCTTCCACGACACGGTGCGCAACAACCTGCGCTGGGCGAACCCGGATGCCACCGAACAAGAAATGAGAGAGAGCCTGGGCCTGGCCGCCGCCGAGTTTGTCTTTGAATTGCCGCAGGGGCTGGATACCACCGTAGGAGATCGCGGGATGCTCCTCTCCCACGGCCAACGCCAGCGCATCGCTCTGGCACGCGCGCTGCTGCGCAAACCGGGGCTGCTGATTTTGGATGAGGCCACCAGCAGCCTCGATTTCGACAACGAAAAGCGGATTCTCGACGCCATCGAGCGCCTGCAAGGCCGGGCCACGGTGCTGCTGATCGCCCACCGCGTCTCCGCCATCCAGCGCGCAGAAATCATCTACGTCATAGAAAACGGCCGGGTGGCGGAATCGGGCGACTGGCAGAGCCTGAGCAACAAGCCCTCCACCCGGGTAGGCTCCCTTTTCCGCCTGCAGGATGCGCTGGCCTAGCAGTTTCGCAATTGGTCTAGACCGAAGCGACAGGTCTTATCTGGTTTTCTCTCAAGGAAAACCACTCCTCGCGATCTTTGCCAGACCACAGTAATTGCGAAACTGCTTTGAGCGCTATTTAGGATCCCACCACTCCCCAAACGGCGCAATCAGCTTATCTGCTTCCGCTGGGCCCCAGGTGCCGGGTTTGTAGGCGATCGGGGTCCCCTTGTCTAGGATCGGGTCTACGATGCGCCACGCTTCCTCGACATAGTCCTCGCGCGCGAACCAGGTCTGGTTACCCGCCATGGCGTCGCCCAGCAGCTCCTCGTAGGGCAGCATGACGTCCTCGCCACATTCCTGATCGGCAACCAGTTCAATGGAACATCCCCGCAACTGGTCCCCGGCGGTTTTGATCGAGGCCCCGATGGCAATCACCGGATCGCCGCTGATGCGAAAGCGTACATAGTTCTGCGGTGGAGCTTCCGCAGAGAAAATTGGACACGGACGCCGCAGCTTCGCGATCACTTCCGTCTCGGTCTTCGGCAACGATTTGCCCGCGCGGATAAAGAACGGAATCCCTCTCCAGCGCCAGGAATTAATCGTCAACTTCAGAGCTACATAGGTCTCGGTCTTCGAATCCGGCTTGACTCCGGGGGTGGCGAGGTAACCGCTATATTGGCCGCGGACTACATCCTGATCGGACAACGGTGGCACACTCTTCAGGACTTTGACCCGCTCATCGCGCAGGCTTTCAATACTGAGCGTTGGCGGAGGCTCCATCGCGATGTTGCTGAGCACCTGTAGCAAGTGGTTTTGCACGACATCGCGAACGGTTCCTACCGCGTCGTAAAAGCTGCCTCGGTCCAATACATCGAATTGCTCCGCCATGGTGATCTGAACGCTCTCCACATAGAGGCTGTTCCAGATCGGCTCCAGGAAGGAATTGGCAAAGCGGAAGAAAATCACATTCTGCACCGTGTTCTTGCCCAGGTAGTGATCGATACGAAACACATCCTGTTCATCAAAAACCGCGTGCACTACTTTGTTCAACGCTATGGCAGAAGGCAAGTCATGCCCAAAAGGCTTTTCGATGACGACGCGCGCGCCTTCCGACGATCCTGAGACTTTTAGCTGATCGAGTACCTCGCCGAACAGGAAAGGCGGAATAGCGAGATAGTGTATGGGGTGTTTTGCCGCGCCGAGTTCTTTGCGCACGTTGACGAAAGTCTGCGGATCCTTATAGTCTCCGTCAACGTAGCGGAGCTTGGAGAGCAGGATAGGAAAGCCGACGGTGTCAAGGCCGCCGTGCTTCTCCACGCTGTCCTGCGCCCGCGCCTTGAACTGCTCGAGGTTCCAACCAGCCTTGGCAACGCCGATCACCGGGCCGGGTAGTTTGCCGCGCTTGGCCAGTTTTTGCAGGGAGGGAAAGATTTGTTTGTAAGCGAGATCACCGGTGGCGCCGAAAAACACCAGTGCATCGGAGTACGGCTGGTCGAGGGAGGAGCTTGCTTCTGCCATTCCCTAACTTTAACCCGTTCTTGTTAAAGGAATCACTCTTCGCCGGGAAACAACTGCCATTTCCAGAAGAGAAGCAGAGAGCAAGCCCTAAGGGTGATTACGAGCTGGTTACTACTGATTTACCCGAACCAAACCCGGAATCCTGTACAGTTTGCCCCAACGGTGATTATCTGCAGAATGCTGTCTTGTTCCTCGGGGGAGGGATCCGGGCTGCGCTCTGGGGAAAATCACCGTTTTACGCATAAGAGCGGTTCAAATGACTCTCAGGAGCAACAGGATGATCACGATCAAGATGATCAAGCTGATGCCGCCCCCGCCGTAATAGCCGAGTCCGGGTCCCAGGCGATAACCACCGAATCCAAACACCAACAACAAGATAATCAATAGAATTAGCAACATGCTTTCTCCTTCTGCGGCGAGGTCCGTCCGCGTCTTACTACCTCAACCATCGCTTTCGTAAAGGGCTACGGCGCCCCCATTCTTGTTGGCCGTGAACCCACTTTTCTCTCACCAAAACATTTATGAAGATTCACTCTGTCAGACTTTGGATGTACGGCGGGGCTTGAGGAATGGAAAGCCGGGCTAGAATACTGGCTGACGCCCAGATCGTCCGGAAGGCAGACCACTGATTTGAAAGTCTTTTCGCTCGCGTTTCTTACATGCGCCGGCCTAACCCTGGTACTTGGCGCAGCAGCAGAGACCACCGCGGCCGGGTGCTCTCCAGCAATGCAGACAGACTACCCAAAGGCAGAGATCTCGAACGGCGTCGCGCAGGCTGTCCTCTACCTTCCCGATGCGCAGAAGGGCTATTACCGGGCTTCGCGATTCGACTGGTCGGGGGTGATCCCTTGCCTGGCTTATAAAGGGCACACTTACTTCGGAGTCTGGTTCGACCACTACGATCCGATGCTGGCGGACGCGATTACCGGTCCGGTTGAGGAGTTCCGCTCTGAGGACGGCGCGCTCGACTATGACCACGCGAAGCAGGGTGAGCTGTTCGTCAAGCCTGGAGTTGGGGTGCTGCGCAAGACCATCGATTCTCCTTACAAGTTCATGTACCCCTATCCCCTGGTGGACGGCGGCAAGTGGACCGTTCACGCCAGCCGGCGCCAGGTCTCTTTCCGGCAACAGTTGAAGTCGCCCATCGGGATCGCGTACGACTATCAGAAAACTGTCTCGCTCGACCCCAGGGAGCCGATTCTTACCCTGCACCATACCCTGAAAAACACGGGCTCGAAAACCATCGATACCCAAGTGTATGACCACGACTTCTTCATGCTGGATGGCGCTCCCAGCGGCCCGGGCATCGTGGTCCACTTTCCCTTCATGCCCAAGGCTGAAAAATCGCTTGAGCCCCAGGCAGCCATCGATGGCAAGCAGATTATCTATAACCAGGAACTGCAGCCAGGGCAGTACGTGGAAAGCTATCTGACCGGCTACTCCGACAGTCCGTCAGATTATGACATCGTGACCGAGAATACAAAAACAGGTGTGGGCGTCGAGCAGACCGGGGACAACCCAATTTCGCGGTTCAATTACTGGTCGCCACGCACGACACAATGCCCCGAAGCCTACCATCACCTGGTGATCGCGCCGGGACAAACCGCACATTGGGACATCCACTATCGCTTTTTCGCCAAGTGAGGATGACGTGAAGATAGCCATAGTCACTGGAGCAGGAAGCGGCATTGGCCGCGCCGTCGCGCTGGCGCTCGAATCCGCCGGATATTCGGTAGCGCTGGCTGGCCGCCGGCTGGCGGAGCTCGAACAAACCGCGGCGCAAGCTGCTCAGGCAGGGGGTTCCATGCTTCCCGTCGCCACCGATGTTCGCCAGCCCGATTCCGTGCGCGCGCTGTTTCGAGCCACGGTGGAGAAGTTCGGCCGCCTGGATGTGCTCTTTAATAATGCCGGGATCAATGCTCCTGCGATTCCGATGGAAGAGCTGAGCTACGAACAATGGTCCGACGTCGTCAACGTGAATCTCACCGGAGCATTTCTCTGCGCCCAGGAAGCGATCCGGCAGATGAAGTCGCAGCGGCCGAAGGGCGGGCGCATTATCAACAATGGATCGATTTCCTCGCATGTCCCCAGGCCGCATTCGGCGCCCTACACTGCCAGCAAACATGCGATCACCGGGCTGACCAGGTCCATCTCGCTCGATGGCCGCGCACACAACATTGCCTGCGGCCAGATCGATATTGGCAACGCCGGGGATATGGGCGGAAGAGCTCCGGCTCCGTCTCTGCAGCCGAATGGCGACATGGTCCTGGAGCCAAGGATGGATTTGAAGCACGTAGCGGATGCGGTCGTGTACATGAGCAGCCTTCCGCTGGAAGCGAATGTCCAATTCATAACAGTTATGGCGACCAATATGCCGTTCATCGGGCGCGGATAAGCGCCATTTTGCAGCGGCTTGCTCCAGCAGAACTTGGTCTTAGGCCGTACAGTCAGGTCTTTGCTCCGTTCTTGTGCGGGATGTTCGCCTTCATCGACCTTTACTGCACCCAGCCGCTCCTGCCGCTGCTTTCGCGTGTGTTCCAGGCTTCGGAAGGCAAGGTGAGCCTGACCATCAGTGCCTCCACGTTGGGCGTCGCCTTCTCGGCTGCGCTCCTGGCCGTCTTTGCCGAACGAGTCAACCGCAAACGGATGATCGTCAGCTCCATGGTATTGCTGGCGCTCTGCACGTCGCTGACCTCCACGGCAACCAGTCTTCCTATCCTGGCATTTTGGAGGTTGTTGCAGGGTCTGATAACACCAGGGATTTTCATTATTACGATTGCTTACATCACCGAAGAATGGCCGGCACTGCTGGTGCCCAGGGTGATGAGTGTCTATGTCGCCGGAACCGTCTTCGGGGGCTTCATGGGCCGCTTGCTGGGCGGCCTGATTGCCGAGCGTTACGGGTGGCGCCCGGTGTTCCTGCTGCTTGGGATCATGGGCTTCGGTGGCGCGATTATGGCACAGTGGCTGTTGCGGCCGGCGCGAGCGCGCCCGGTGGACCGGCCTTCGTCCCGGCTGGATCCGATGCTGGCTAATTTGCGGAATCCTCGACTGGTGGCCACTTTTGTGATTGGCTTCTGCATGCTGTTCTCGCTGGTCGCAACGTTCAGCTACATCACGTTCTATCTCGCGGCTCCTCCTTTTGGCTTATCGACAGCCCAACTCAGTTATCTATTCACGGTGTATTTGTGCGGGCTGGCTACCACGTTAGTTGCCGGGACGGTGCTGGTGAGAGTAGGACTGCGGGTGGGAATGATCGTCGCCATCGCTGCATGCGTGACCGGCGTGGCCTTGACGCTGCTTCCTGCATTGCCCGTTGCCGCCGTGGGACTGGCGGTGGCAGCGTCCGGTGTATTCGTGGCCCAGACCTGCGCCAACAGTTTCCTGCGGGATGCCGCTCCGGCAGGCGGCCGCGTGTCCGCTGCTGGTATGTATATCTGCAGCTACTACATTGGTGGGACGGTGGGGGGCATTCTCCCGGGACTGGTGTGGAAGCTCGGTGGATGGCCTTCCTGTGTCGCGCTGGTGATTGGGGTTCTCCTCATCGCGGGCATGGCAGCGGTCTTTGGTTGGCGGCCGCTGCCAGCGGCGCCGGACCCCATCCCGCTCTAATGCTTGAGCATCCGCTTCTGCGCCCAGTTTCGCAGGCGGACGAGGCCGTTGCTCCCACTGCGGGAGCAATGTATGATGGCTCAGGTGAGAGTCATTGCGCGCAGCACCTTGAAGCTGTTTGTAGAGAGCCGGGTGGATCGCAAACTTCAGCACGCAGTAAGAACTCATCTCGATGCCTGGTTCGCGGAGGCCCAAAGGGCAACATGGAAAAACTCAGCAGAGTTGAAACAGCAATACCGTTCTGCCAGCGTTGTGTCAGCGACACGGGTAGTTTTTAACATCGAGGGAAACGAGTTCAGACTGGTGGCCGCCATCAATTATCACTATCAAGTGCTCCTTATCAAATGGTTGGGAACACACCGGGAATACGACAAGATCGAGGTGGAAAGCGTGGAATATGACAAGAGTCGGTATACAGGTCCTTCCAATTCGAACGGATAGCGATCATGAACGGGCGGTAGCTCGAATCAGCGCGCTTATGGGCGCTGCCCCTGGCACTCCGGAAGGAGATGAATTGGATGTGCTAGCCACGTTAGTGGACGCTTACGAGGCAAAGCACTATCCGGTGGACGCTCCTGATCCTGTCTCCGCCATTCAGTTCCGTATGGAGCAACAAGGCTTAAAGCGCAAAGATCTGGAACCTTTGATCGGTAGCCGTGCCAGAGTATCGGAAGTCTTGACGCGTAAGCGGAGTCTAACCTTGGAGATGATCCGTCGCGTGAAGCGCGGCCTGGGCATCTCTGCAGATTTGCTCATAAGCGACACGCCGAACAAGGGACACCGCCTTGCGGCAGACCGAACAGTGCGGAACTCACATCGTAAAGGCCGTGCGAAGGCAAGTACGGCTAAGCAATCCGGAAAGAGCGCGTAGATCTAAGCAGAGCCTTTACACTGGCCACCTTGGTAACTGGTGTTCGTTTCTCCGATCCGGGTGACTCACAGTCTTCACGCAAACTCATCATGAAAACCATAGTACAGATCTCGCTAGACTTCACCTCCATCCCCAAAGCTCTCGAAACCGCAAGGCTCGCCGTCCGCTCGGGAGTCGACTGGCTGGAGGCGGGCACTCCGCTCATCATTTCCGAAGGAATGAACAGTATTCGTGCTCTGCGCGCCGAGTTTCCCGGCGTTCCCATCGTGGCTGACCTGAAAGCGATGGATGGCGGTAGGCTTGAGGCGCAGATGGCAGCTAGAGCGGGAGCAACCCATGTCGTGGTCATGGAGCGTGCTCATTCGGAGACGATCAAAGCAATGGTGCAGGCCTCAAAGGATTTCGGTGTGAAGGTCATGGGTGACAATCTCGCTGCCGAGGACCGGGTCGCGGCCGCAAAAAGGCTGGAGGATCTTGGCTGCGATTTCGTCATTCACCATATCGGGTACGATGAACGCCGCGGTCTGGCGGCGATGGGCGAGCGATATCCCAGTCCGCTCGATCAATTGCGAGAGGTGGTTGCGGCGGTGGAGGTGCCAGTCCAGGCGGTTGGCGGTCTTGCGATTGAACAGGCAATCCGCACTCCCGAATTCGGAGCGCGTCTGGTTGTTCTGGGCGCTCCTCTCATTGAGGGCGACTCATCTAAGGCCGCTTCAAGCAAGCTCGAAGATCAACTCCGTCTGGTTTGCGACAGAGTTCACGCCTACCAGTACTAAGCGCCAGGGAGATCCGGGAATAGCATATCTATTGCAGCCATCGTTGGCTTTTTGAATACGTACCGGATTTAGCCATAGCGATAGGGCCCTTTGCCAACCAATCGGCTCGGGCGACGGGACAACCGTTCTCTCACACGAAGCTCCTGCCGAGAGTTAGGGCCATGAGGGAGGACGCTAACTCTTCATCGGGGTGTGCCGCCGGGTCAAGGAGCAAAAGGACCAATCCAACCGCTCCGGCAACTGCATTAGCGGCAAAGCAAAGGTTAGTCAATACATAGATTTGAGGTTGTCTTCGCGTCGCCGATGCAATATAACCGCCTGTAAGCTGAACCTTACTGGTGCGCCACCCCAATGCTGGTCGACAAGGTCGTCGTAACAAATGAAGAAGTCGGGCAAATCAAGGAAGAGGTTAACCCGCGTTCCCCTTCGATCGAGAAACTGCCTTCGCCGGTCCCGGTCTGGGCGAGGGTTGCCTTCTCTTTCGTCGCGTTGCTGCTCCCTCTGCTTTGTTTGCTCACCCTCATCATAAGGTTCGCCTTTCGTGCTCAGACTCCCCGCGTCAAGTATGCCTGGGTGTCGTTTCTGTCCACTCTGCTGATCATCAGCGGCATTTTCACTTCGGTCGCTGCAGTTCTCGTCCTGGCGCTAGTGCCTATCCCAGCGATCGTAAGCGCCAACATTCCTGATCTGGACGAAACAAACTGGTTTCCCCCACCTGCCTTCCATAGCCAGCCTGGATAGCGCCCAGGTATCTACCCAGCTAAAGCCGCTGGTAATCATTGTTTCCCCCGCCCGTAGATTGTGGAATCGCCAGGAGGTTGCCTCGTCGGAGTTCGGGGCCGGCGTGCTTCTCCATGCCAATAACGATGGCTACCTCTTCGCCACCGCCAAGCATGTGGTAGGGTTCGCCGGAAAGGACTTCGGCCATCTGATGGTTTCCACCGCTTCGGGCCTCTGGGCATCCGCCGACGTAGTCGCGATTGCCGACAACCTCGACCTGGCCCTGTTATGGGTGAATCGCCATTCCGGCAGCGCCGCATTTACCCAGCCGCTTGCTGCCGCGACAGACGGCGAGGCCATCTTCGTCATTGGCCATCCTGAGGGACTGAAGTACACGTTGAGCACGGGAATCATTTCCGGCCTCAGGGGTAACGATGTCCAGATCTCAGCGGCCATCAGCCCCGGTAACAGTGGCGGCCCCGTCTACGATGACCACGGCAACCTGGTTGCGATCGTAAGCTCGAAATTTGATCACAACCGCGATGCAAACGCCGAAAACCTTGGTTTCGCCACCGGCGTCGCAGCTTTGCGCGAGCCCTCTGGCTGGAGATTCGCACCGGGCGGCGAACGCAGGCTAAAGCAATATACCCAGACACTGGACAGCAGATAGCAATTTGAGACACCGGGATGAATGAATGGCCTACATAAACGTCACTGTGTATGACTCGACCGAAAACAAGCGAGTCCCTGCAGAGCTGCCCGACGACGCAGCCTGTAACAAGATCGTCGCCGTGCTGGTGGAGAAGCTGCAGTTACCTTCCAATGGTCCCGACGGGGCGCCGCTGAGTTACAAATTCCATCATAAGAACACCGGACGCCAGATTCAGGACGGACAGACGCTCGCATCAGCCGGCGTTCACGATGGCGATATCCTGCGTCTGCAGCCGGAGATTACCGCCGGGTAAGCCATGAACCCTGAGACCGTCAGACTCGAAGCGGAGAAGAGCGAAGATCGCTATAGCCGTCTTCGCCTGATCCCCTGGTGGGATCAGGCGAAGATTGAATCCGCGCGGGTTCTGGTGGTTGGCGCGGGCGCCCTGGGCAACGAGATTCTCAAGAACCTGGCGCTCATGGGATTTCTCCACATCGTCGTGGTTGATCTGGATCGCATCGAGCTCTCGAACCTTTCCCGGGCAATCCTTTTTCGCACCAGCGATCTGGGCAGCTACAAGGCACATGCGGTCGCCGCGGCCTATACCGATCTGCTGCCCGAGGCCAGGATGCAGCCCCTGGTGGCCAACATCGTGCAGGATTGTGGACTGGGCCTGTTCGCCTGGGCGGACCTGATTCTCGCTGGGCTCGACAACCGCGAAGCACGTCTGTGGATCAATCGCTCGGCGTGGAAAGTGGGGCGCCCGTGGATCGATGGCGCCATCGAAGGCCTCCACGGAGTGGCCCGCGTATTTTTGCCCGGCAAAGCCCCCTGCTACGAGTGCACCCTGGGAGAAACGGACTGGGCGATTCTAGGGCGAAGAATGTCGTGCAATCTGCTGCTCCACGAACCTAATCAGCTGGGGCGGGTTCCAACCACGCCCACCATCTCCTCTATCATCGCCGGCGTTCAGGTGCAGGAGGCTGTCAAGTTGCTCCATGGGCTTCCAACGCTGGCCAGTAAAGGCTACGTGTTCGAGGGCATCCACCATACATCGTATGTGGTGGATTACACCGTGAATCCCGACTGCCTCAGTCATTACACGCTGGACCACATAGTCCAGTTACCCTCGTGTTCGAGCGAATGGACGCTGGAACGATTGCTGCAGCAGGTACGCTCCGACCTCAAAACCGCCGAAGTGGTCTTGGAATTCAGCCGTGACATCATCCACAAGCTGACGTGCCCCGGCTGCGGCGTAGAGGAGGAGGTCTTTGCCCCGGTTGGCTCCGTCAGCTATGAACGTGGCCGATGCCCTCACGACGCTCAGATGCGTGTGGTGCATACGCTCGCCGGCTATAAGGGAGAACTCGAACTGGCCTCAAGGCGACTGGACCAGCTTGGGTTGCCTTTGTTTGATATCTTCACCGCGCGGTCACTTGAAAGCGAAATCTCCTATTGCATCGCTGGGGACGCCAAAGTGGTTCTGGGCGCGCTGTCGGCCACCGGGTTGCCCGCATGAACAAAGCTCTGCCCGAGAGCCCGCTCATCCGCATCGACAGCGAGGTCACGCGTCGCATCCGGCAGCATGCGCGCGCTCATATGAAGACCGAGGTCTGCGGCGTTCTGATCGGCAGGAAAACTGACGGCGTCATCGAGATCGAAGCGTCCATAGAAGCATTGAATGCCGCCCAGGCGGGAACGCACGTGACCTTCACCCAGGACGCCTGGGAAGCGATCTACAAAGTCAAAGATGAGTCCTATCCCAACGACCGCATCGTAGGTTGGTACCATTCGCACCCTGGATTCGGTGTTTTTCTCTCCGAACACGACACATTTATCCACCAGAACTTCTTCTCTTCCCCGGACCAGGTAGCGTGGGTTTACGACCCTCACAGCGACGAGGAAGGCTGCTTCGGTTGGGTGGATGGTTCGATCCATCGCATCACGAGCCTCTCGCTGGCTGACAAGAATGGCGATGGGGTGGAGCGAACTCCCAAAGAAAGCAGCGCGGAATGGAGCGATCTTGAGAATGTTCCTGTCGAGCGGACGATGGACAAGACCGGCCGCCAGGGGAAACGTATCAGTGTCCATTTCCTTTCCCACCTGGCTGCAGTCGTGCTGGGTTTCGTCATCGCCTACTTCCTGTTCCCCCGGCTGCTCATCATTCCGGTTGATCCGGCAACAGGGCGGCCCCTGTTCGAACGAATGCAGCCGCAACCTTCAGAGGCTGTACCTCAGTCTCCGCCTAATCCGCAGGGGGGCAAATGAACGCTGACGATCCGCAGCAGGTCCTCAGGGTCACCCTGGATGAAGTGGAGCGGGTGGCGCGAGCGGACATTTCTCCTCTCCCACAGCAGCCCTCTCCAGGTGCGAAGAGCTACGGCAACATTGCCCAGCCGGCAGCTCCGGTTCTGACCCAAGAGAAAGGCAGCATTTTACTTCAGGCATGGTTCTATTTAGGGTCCGCGGGACTGGCTGGATCGCTCCTGGCCTGGAGCATCGCCGAGCGCGGCTTCGTCGATGGCGAGAGGAGCCGATGGGGCAACATCTGGATGCTGCCCATGATCGTGACCCTGATATGTGTCGGTTTCGCGGTTGCGGAAAGCCTCATCGAGCGCTCAGGGAAGAAGGTTTTGACTCGAGGCGCGCTGTCTTTGCCATTGGGCCTTGCCTTCGGCTTTGTCTTTGACGCCATTGCCAATACCTTCTATGCCGTTGCGTTAGGCCTCTGTAGTGCTGCGGGAGCGCAAACATTCCACAACCCCGCCGTGTGGCTGGCGCGCGGTTTTGCCTGGGCGGTTTTCGGCGCCGCGGGTGGAATCGTTTACGGCATCGTGGGCCGCTCCATGAAAAAGGCCGCCTTCGGTGTGTTGGGTGGCGCCATTGGAGCAGTTTTGGGCGGCACCATTTTCGATCCTATCTCCTTCGCAACTCACGGAGGGGCGCCAAGCCGGGCCATTGGATTCGGCTTGCTGGGACTGGCCACCGGGGTTGGCATGGGCCTGGTGGAGAACGCGCTGAAAGACCGCTGGCTTTACGTGACCGCAGGTCCGCTCGCCGGCAAACAGTTCATCCTTTACAAGCCGCAGACAACGATAGGTAGCGATCAGAGTTGCGATATCTACCTTTTCAAAGACCCTCAGATTGAACCCGATCACGCGGTGCTGCAGCTGAAGGCTTCGCGGGTATATCTGTTGGCGAAGGGCGTGGCCTATATTTCCGGCCAGCCGGTACGCGGCCCCCAGATTCTAGAGAGCGGTGTCATCGTTCAAATGGGCCGTTATAGTTTCCGCTACCAGGAGAAAGAGCGGTGAACAATGCCTGCCCTTATTGCCGCGCCGGGTTCGCAGCGGAAGATGAAATCAACATCTGTCCCACCTGTGCCACGCCGCACCACGCAGATTGCTTCACTGAAAATGGAGGTTGTACCATCTTTGGTTGTGCGGATGCGCCTCGAGACGAACCGAAAATCAGTGTTCGTGACCAGGATTTGGCCGAGGCGGCAATCCCCGCGATCACTGCGCCACCACCCCCTCCTCCGGGAACTGTGCCTCCGCCGCCGATCCCAGCATCGTCGAGCCCGGCCGTATCCGGGTCCCAGCTATTCCGAACATCGACCCAGTATGCGATGGCGACCAATCATCCCTTTTACGACTACGCACCGCGCAAGAGCCGTGTGGTTTTCGTGTTATTGGCTGTCTTCCTGGGTGCTTTTGGTGGCCACAACTTCTACGCCGGATACGCCAAAAAAGGCACAATTCAGATCTGCATAACCTTGTTTACCTGCTTTTATGGGTCGTTGGTCAGCTGGATCTGGGCCATCGTCGAAGCTTGTACTGTGACCCACGATGATGACGGAGTTGTATTCAACTAACTACAGGGCGGACACATGAACTACATGGTAATTCGCGACGGCCAGCAATTCGGGCCTTACTCTCTGGCCGACTTACAGAGATATGTTGTCAGCGGAAATATTCTGCTCACTGATCTTGCCCGCAGCGAGGGCATGACCGAAGCCGTGCCGGTCGGCCAGATCATCGGAAACATCTCGTTGCCGGCGGCGTCTGCACCCGTAGTGCAAGAACCTGGGATCACCAGTTATCCAAACCCGCCGAACCTGGCCTGGGGCCTGGTACTTCTGTTTTCAATATTTACCTGCGGCCTGTTCTGGATCGCGTGGGATATTGTGCTGGCCATTTGGATGAGGCAGGTGCAGCCCGCCAGCCGTGCCATCTACTACTACGGCGCAGTGGTATTCCTGTACCTTGGAGTCTTCACTTTCGCATTCAATGCTGGAATGCATCACAGCAAAGATCCAACCGCTGGTTTGCTCAACATCGTGATATGGGTTCTGTCGCTTATGGCCCGTTTCAGCATGAAGAATTCGCTTGAGGAACACTTCAACAGCTCCGATCCCATCGGACTTTCCTTGAGCGGAGTCATGACCTTCTTCTTCGGCTCCATCTATTTTCAATATCACCTGAACCAGATCATGAAGCGGAAACAGGAGCTGTGGTACGGACAGAGACCTGCATGAGCCTGGCACAGCGCAGAATAATTGCAAATGGGGTCCTGGCGGGCGTCACGCTGGTGGCCGCCTTGCTGCGCTTTTTTCCGCCAGGCAGCTACGCCATATATCCAAAGTGTCCTGTCTACGTGTGTTTCCACATCATGTGCCCGGGTTGTGGCGCCACGCGAGCGTTGGCTGCTCTGGTTGGCGGGCGAATCCATGAGGCGTTTCACTGGAACCCTCTGGCGATCGTCTGCATGCCCTTTCTCCTGCTGTTTCTCGGCAAATGTTATGTGCGCGCCGTGCGGGCGCAGGAATTTGTCTTCCCCGATTTTTCCCAAGCGTCGCTTACAGTGTGTCTGGTGGCGATGGCCGCGTTTACCATCGTGCGTAATCTAAACTTTTTCTAGGAAGCAAGCATGGCGTCTCCGAGAACCCGCAGATTAAAGCTTGACTACGAGATGCTGCAGAAGAAGTTTGCCAATTGGCCGCCCATCCAGATTACCGGCTCGGCGGGGCTACCGCCAGAGGCGTATCGTTTCACTTATTCCCTGAAGGGGATCTATGTTGGTGAGGGCGGAGAGATTCTGGAGCGGAACTCGCATGTGCTGGAGGTGAACCTGTCTCTGGAATATCCTCGCAGGCCACCCCATTGCCGCATGTTGACGCCGGTCTTTCATCCCAATTTCGACGATGCCAGTGTTTGCATCGGTGATTTCTGGGCCGCCTCAGAAGGGCTGGATGACCTGGTAGTGCGCATAGGACGGATGATTGCCTATCAGGAATACAACACCCGCAGCCCGCTAAACGGTCTGGCAGCAAAGTGGGCCGCTGAACACCAGGATCTGCTTCCGATTGACGATCAGATCGTTGCCCCGCCGATTGAAGGAAATCGCGATTCAAACCCAACGGAACCCACGGTCCCGCAAACCAGTGCAACGGTGAACCATGACCTTGCGCCGGAACCCGCGGCCCGCCAATGGCCGGAACGGATCATCGTTCCCTAGAGCGGGGTGTATCCAGGCTGTAAAACGCGCCCTGTACCTTTCGCCACCGGCAAATCAGCCTGGTATCAACCCAGCTAGATGAGCGCATTGCCCCGTTCTCAGCACTTGATCCTCAGCGTCTGAGCCGATCGCGGAAGCTTGCATCTCACGCAGGTAAAGGTCGCTTCCCATAGTCACACGAGTGGAGTACTATTATCTCCCATAGTCATCCGAGTGGAGGACACCCTGTGGCCACAAAACGACCTGCTGACGCCGGGGATATTCTTCAAGGCACGCTGGACATGCTGATTTTGCGCACGCTGGTGATGGGACGCGCGCATGGTTACACCATTGCGGAGGTTATCGAACGCACCTCCGAGAATGTCCTCGATGTAGAACAGGGGTCGCTCTATCCCGCTCTTCATCGCCTGGAAGACCGCGGATTCGTTGCGTCGGAGTGGGGCGTGAGTGAGAACAACCGCAGAGCAAAGTTCTATCGGCTCACGAGGAAGGGACGAAGTGAACTCAACGCAGTTGCGGGTCGCTGGCGAAAGATGACCCGTGCCATCGGCCTGATTCTCGGTGAATCGGAGTAGATGAGGGAGGAAACGCAGATGAGCTTAGAGCGCTTCACAAACCGCACCCGGAAGGATGAAGACCTGGCCGAGGAAATCGAATCTCATCTCGCCCATGCGAAAGACGCCAATACGGCGCGCGGTCTTTCCGAGGAGGAGGCCCGGCGGCAGGCCCATCTACGTTTCGGTAATCCGCGCACGACGCGTGAGCGCGTCTGGCGCTACCGTTCGTTTCCCTGGGTGGAAGATTTATGGCGCGATCTCCAATTCGCCCTGCGCGGACTGGGAAAGACACCAGGCTTTACAATCATCTCCATTCTTGTGATCGCTGTCGGCGTGGGCGTGAACACAGCGGTCTTTTCAGTCATCAATACTGTGCTGCTCAAACCGTTGACGTATCCAGATCCGCAGTCACTGTTTGAGATGAGGATTACCAGCCCACAGGGATCGTTTCCAGGGGCAAACGTCCCGAAGTTCAATATCTGGCATCAGCAAACCGAAATTTTTCAGCAGGTCGCGGCCTACGACTTCGGCGGCGCCGGGCTCAATATCACTGGTGGCGACCATCCTGAACAGGTGCAGGGCTCTCATGTTTCCGCAGACTACTTTGGCCTGTTCGGCGCTCCGATTGCTGCCGGACGCACATTCACCACCGCGGAAGACAGTCCAAACGGTGGGCATGTCACGGTGCTGAGCTACGGTCTCTGGAAGAGTCGCTACGGGGCCGACCCCAAAGCCGTCGGCACGAGTATCCAGCTTGATGGGCAGCCTTATCTTATTGTCGGAGTCATTGGCCGAGGATTTGTGACCGATACTCCGGCAGATCTCTGGGTGCCCTTCCAGTTCGATCTGAACTCGCAGGACATGGCCCACTACTTCACTGTGGCGGCGCGTCTCAAGCCCGGTGTAACCCCGGCGCAGGTCAATGCACGGTTACGGCTCGCTGCGGATGAGTACCGCCGTATCTATGGCAAAGACTCACTTTCACCCGATAATGGATTCGGCGTTGTCTCACTCCAGGAGGCGACGATCGGCGATACGCGCTTTCCACTGCTCGTACTGTTGGGCGCTGTCGGCTTCGTTCTATTGATTGCCTGCGCCAACATTGCCAACCTGTTGCTGGCAAGGGCCTCTTCGAGAAAGCGCGAGTTTGCTACCCGTGCGGCTCTCGGAGCCGGCCGTAGTCAAATCATCCGGCAACTGCTGACAGAAAGCCTTGCGCTTTCGCTTGCTGGGGGTATGCTTGGCCTCATTCTTGGGTTCGGCGGCGTTCGCTTTTTGCTCAGCATCAACCCCGGCAACATTCCACGCATTGGAGAAGATGGATCGGCCGTAACGCTCGACGTCAACATCCTGCTCTTTACGCTCGGCGTTTCTATTCTCACCGGAATCCTTTTTGGTTTGGCCCCCGCAATCAGCGCTTCTCGACCAAATCTGGTTTCTATGCTCAACGAAAGCGGCAGCCGCTCGGGCGTGGGCTTTCGCAGTGGCAAGCTCCGCTCTGCGCTTGTCATCGGCGAAATGGCTCTCACTCTTGTGCTTATCATTGGAGCAGCTCTGCTCATCCGTACGTTTCTTAAGTTGCAGGCTGTCAATCCTGGCTTTGCAACGCACAATGTCATCAGCATGGCCATGTCCATGAGCGGCGACCGCTTCCAAAAGACAGGACCTGTCGCTCAAGTGATTCGTGAGGGTACGGATCGTGTGCTTGCGGTTCCGGGGGTTATCGACGTGGGCGTGACCAACGGCCTGCCCATGGCCGGCGGTTTTGGCATGATCTTTGATGTCGTCGGCCGTCCCAAAGGGAATTCACCTGCCACCGGCGACGCAGGTTTTTATTCCGTTTCCTGGCGATACTTCAGTGCACTCAAAATTCCGCTGTTGCGTGGCCGCAGTTTCACCGAACAGGATGATGCCGCTGCACCCGGCGTCATGATCATCAATCAGGCGATGGCTCGCCATTATTGGCCCAAAGGCGATCCGCTTAAGGATCGCATCCAGATCGGACCCGGCGCTGGACCGGCCTTTGCTGAAGGCTCCCGTCAGGTTGTCGGCATCGTGGGCGACACGCACGATGGCGGCCCCAATCGCGATCCCTTTCCTATGATGTACATTCCGCTTGCGCAGATGCCGGACCTCGAGACCGCACTCAATTCACGAGTGGCGCCGCTATGGTGGATTATCCGAAGCCAGGTCGATCCGCACACAATTGTTGCTGCCATCACTGCGTCTCTGCACGATGCCAGCGGCGGTTTGCCGGTTGCGCATATTCGCACCATGGACGAGGTCGAGGCGCGCAATACAGCGCGTCAGCGTTTCAATATGCTGCTTCTCACTGTCTTCGGATCCGCAGGGCTGCTCATGGCGGCCATCGGAATTTATGGAGTCATGTCCTATTCCGTACAGCAGCGTACGCAGGAACTTGGCGTTCGCATGGCACTTGGAGCACAGACTTCGAATCTGCGCAACATGGTGATCAGGCAGGGAATGATGCTCGCTTTGGTTGGGGTTGTGATCGGCACTGGCGGAGCTTTGTGGCTCACGCGTTTTTTGGCAAGCTTCCTTTTCGGCGTGAAAACGCTGGATCCGATTGCTTTCGTCGCGACACCCCTGCTGCTGAGCGCCGTAGCATTGCTCTCCATCTGGATTCCCGCGAGACGTGCAACACGCGTTGATCCGATGAGTGCGCTTCGGCTCGAATAAAGAGGAGCGCTGAGTTCTGAAGTCAACAGTTGAGATTTACGGATGCGGTATCGCAGCGCGGGGATGCGCGCCGCTTTAAATTGGACTGCGATGCGGATCGGAAGTCCTCATGGGTTGGCTCCCCGCCATCGCGCGACCAGGTCCTCTGCGGCCTCAGGCCAGCTTGGATACTTGAACTGAAAGCCGGCTTCAAGCAAGCGGCCAGGAACAACCTGACGGCTCTTAAGGATCAATTCCGATTCGGTACGCAGCAGATAAGTCCCCACCTCCAGCATCCACCTTGTAGTCGGCACACCGACGCGCGTGCCCCACACGTTTCGCAGAATGCCAAGAAAGTCGCGGTTCTGGAGTGGGTGCGGGGAGGCCAGGTTTACGGCTCCAGTGAACTCCTTCCTGTCGATGAGGAACTCCACCGAGCGAATGAAGTCGGCCTCATGAATCCATGAGACAAATTGAGTGCCAGGCAAAGTGGTTCCACCTAAACCGTAGCGAACCAGCCTAAGAAATACATCAAAGACGCCGCCTCGATCCGCACTGAAAGTCATGGCGCTGCGGAGGGCAACCTTCCTGACCCCGGGAGTCGAGGTGGAAAAGAAGGCCATCTCCCAGGCCTTGGCGACCTGAATCGAGAAGTTCCAGGTGTCGGGCGCTCCGGCCTCGCCGCCGCCCAACTCCCCGCTCGCTTCGTCCATGGGCCGGTCAAGAGCGTGGCGGTAAATGGTTGCTGTACTGGCATTGAGCCAAACCGCAGGCGGCCGTTCGACTGCGGCCATCGCTTGATGCAGGACCTGCGTCGACAAAACACGCGAGTCCAGAATTTCCCGGCGATTCTTCTGTGTGTAGCGGCAATCTACGCTTCGACCGGCGAGGTTGATTAAAACGTCACTGCCATTGAGTTCGTCTCGCCACGCACCCAAACTGAGGCCATCCCAGGGAACCATCCGCCAGGGCGCCTCATGCACGTTGCGGCTAAGAACAACCACACCATGGCCATTGCGGTGAAAGTGTCGAGCGAGGATCGTTCCGACCTGACCAGTTCCCCCTGCTAGAACGATCTTCATCTCGAAGCGCCCTTTTTCCCCTGCGCAGTCTTCGGTAGATACTGTTCCCACTCCGATGACTCGGCAACGTGCTTGATGACCGCATTGCGTTCCCGCAGCAGAGCCAGCATGTAGCGCCGCAGGAAAAGCGTTTCGGCAAGCGGGCCGAGCAGCGGCAGAGGAGCCGCGATCGAGAAAATATCTTTCATCTCAGTCCGGCCGGAATCCAGACTTTTAAATCGGTGATCCGCCTGCATCCAGCGGAAGATCCCGCGTACCATGGTGACCTGGAAGCGACGGGGTGATTCCATCGCGGTCATCTTGCTGGTCAGGGTCTGCCAGACGCCGAAGTGTCTGGCACGCCAGGTGACCTCCTCCGACAGGCCGACGAGGCCGTAGGTAACGCCTCCAACCGCCAAGGCTTGTTCCCGGGAATGAACGTTCGCGAGTAGATGCACTTCGACACTGCGGGACAGGTCGAAGCAACGTTCAATGGGAGCTTCGATGATTGTGGTTTCTTCCAGTCGAATCATGGGTTGCTTTCCATTCCCGGCAGAAGGTCAGCCTGGCGCAGAAGCAACAGAATCCTGGTTCGGATAGGCTTCAACACGGGCAGCTTTGCAAGTCCCAGCAACTTCAACGTAAGGTCGAGCGCTCCCTCCGCCATGCGTCGTGTTCGCCGCTGATTCTCTGAGGAGTCATACAGAAACATGACCAGCAGCCCCATCTGGAGCGCCCATAACGCAACCGGAAGTAGCTCCCTAAGATCGCCGGGGAGCCTCTCTGCATCCATCGCATCGCGGAAGACCTGGGTGGCGCGGCGACGAATTTCCGCTGTCCCCTGTCCAAGACAGGAGAGCGGATGTTCCGGCTCACCGGTATATCGGAATACCACTCCGAGCAGGTTACGATCGTCCTTTGCAAGGTCAAGCTTTGAGTGAAGGGCTGCCGCTAAGCGAGTCTTCAGGTCCCTGGTTTCAGCGAACACTTCTTCGCACAAGCGCTCCTGCTCTGATTGCACTGTCTCGTAGTAGGTCTGGACGATCGCTTCTTTGCTGGGAAAGTAGTAGTAAGCGGCACTCTTGACCACCATGGCGTGTTTGGCGATCTCTTGCATCGTGGTGGAATCGAAGCCCCGTTCTCTGAATAGCTGGAGAGCACTTGCGAAGATCTGCCTCCGAGTCTGCTCACCTTTGTCAGTAATGGGATCATTTTTGACCATGGTCAAATCTTGCGCGCTGCGAGGCCCTCTCGTCAAGCACAAATTTGACCTGGGTCAAAACCAGCAGGTTTACCCCGGTACAGTTCCCTTCCTTCTCATCCACGCCCTGCATCGGGTAGCATAAGCCAGCCTTCCACAAAGGACAGACCGATGATTCAAGGTTTCGATGGCTCGTTCTCCCACAGTCAGAACGGGATGACGCACGACGACATGGAGGCGACTGTGCAGGTCGCCAATCGCCTCGGCGAAGTTATCATCTTTCGTTCTACCGGCCCTTGGGCGAAGCGCTGGCTAGAGCGAGGCTATCCCAGCAAGAATTTCCACGTAAAAGGCAAAAGCTCCGATTGGGGACCGCATGCCGGGCTCGTGTCTTACAACGGTATCTACAGCAAGGTCGGGTCCGATACGACCAAGGCTGCTAAGGGAACCGCGGCCAATGACGAAGGAATCCACTCCGGCTTCGCCGACAAGGAAACCCTCATCCTCACCGCCGATCAGATCGAGGAGCAAATCAACCGCCCCGAGGGTTCGCCGGCGCGCACTGCCATTGAGTTCAAAACTGCTGTGCCCAAGAGCGAAGACTTATACCTGGTGGCCAATCGCAGCGGAGACCGACAACGCGTACTCTTCCGCGCCTTCAAGCAGGGAGCGGGCTACGCCATCCACGTCTACCCCCAATTCGGCCACCTCGCCACCAACACCATGCGCGTCTTCGACAAGGATCCTGCAGGCAGGCAGGCGGTGCCGCTGGAAGTAATGATCTCCAAAGAAGTCGGCGCGGGTAAGCCCATGACCGGCGACTATGATCTATTCGCCGTTTGTCCCTCGTGGGCGCAGTACGGCAGTCTTACCGCAGCTCCGATCGTCAAGCCGGACATCGCTCTGATGGGTCGGGGCGTCCGTAAAGGCCTCTCCTTCCCCGAAGGAGTCGGCATGGATAATGTGATGGATCCGCGTCTGAGCACCATGGGCAAAATGTTCCAGCCGGGCACTAACCCGGCTTTCACCAAGGCCAGCATGGTAGCCAAGGATTTCACCGCCCGCAGCGAAGACGCCGCCGCCCGGCGAGAAGCGCTGCGGGCGAAGATACGGGCCGGCACCGCCGGTCCGCTTTCCGCAAGTACCCTGCAGCACGCATTTGGAGTTCCCGAAACCGAAAGCCCCTGGATGGAGCATGAGGATATGGGGAACCTAACGCCGAGAATCCTGCGCTGCATCAATGCACTCAACGCCCAGATGGGCGCCGTTGGGGACCAGACGGCGATGCGCCGCGTGCACCACAATGCGGAGTCCCATCGCTACCGCCTCTTCGGCGCCCTTACCGGGAAGGACATGGTCACCAAAAAAGATGGAGATTCCCACGGTGACGGTTTCCCCCTCACCTGTTTTCAGCCCTCACCCGTCGATCGTTCTCCCACCATGGCCCGATACGGCGCGGTCTGCACCTTGGAAACTCTGTTGGAATTCAAGGAGTACGCCCTGGCACTCAAAGCCGTCGGCTTCTACATACCAAAGAATTGGGTGTGGGGCGTCTAAATCTGCGTGGTCATTAATCGTGAACCACCGGACCGGACCCGATCCCGCTCTAGTGCTTGAGTGTCAGCTTCTGCACCCGCCAGTTCAATAACTCGGCGACGTACAGCTCGTTTTCTGATGGGCAGGCAATTTCGTGGATCCATCCGAATTGCTTCCACTGCTTACCAGACTCACCCAGGTACCCAAGTACCTTGCCATCGAGACTCAGCTTGTAGATCCGGCCGGGATAGGCGTCAGAGCTAAAGAGGACCTGGTTCGGTCCCGGCGTGATGCAGATCGCCCAGGGCGAACCGGATTGCATCGTTCCGTTCGCGGAAGGGCTTTGCACTGGCTTGGGACCGATCGCGGGCCGGGCGTTGGGATCGAAAGGCACGTCGATGGTGATCTGGCGAAGGAAACTGCCCTCGTTATCAAACACCTGGATCCGGCGGTTGCCGCGGTCGGCTACATACACGTTGCCCTTGGCATCGACCGCGATGCTGTGCGGGACACTGAATTGACCCGGCTTGTCCCCGGGCTCACCCCAGGACTTGAGCCAGCTGCCGTTCTTATCCACCTTCGCGACGCGTGAGTTAATGTAACCATCGCTGATATAGGTATTGCCGGCCTGGTCCCAGGCCATGTCGGTGACCTGGCGAAACATTCCGTCGACCGGGGGCAGCGGCGGCTTGGGGTGCTTGAGCGGCTCGGTGCCTTCGTCAGACGCTTCCTGCTTACGGCCAAACACCATCGCGACGCGGCCTTCCGGGTCGAACTTGATGACCATGTCAGAACCTTTATCCGCAACCCAGATGTTGTCTTGGGGGTCGACCTTTACCGAATGACCGAAGGACCATGCGTACAGGTTGTGGCCAATTTCGCGAATGAACTTTCCGTCAGGACCAAACTCGAGCAATTGCGATGCAGCGGCTCCGTAAGCAGGCCCGGTCGTGTTGCCACGAGACAGAGCAAATACGTGGCCTTTGGAATTTACGGCCACGCCGGCCATCTCTCCCAGGTAGCGGTCCGGGGGGAGCTTTAGAAAATTTTCGACCGAACTATATTCGATGGCTTGCTGTGAGAACAACGGCAGGTTGGTGAGCAGCAATAAGAGGAAAAGCAGACGCTTCAAGTTGACCCTCCGGCACGGTCCTCACTCTAGTTGAGCATCGCCTGGCATGCAAATCATGCCGCACCGAAACCGGAGGTCCTCCACTGCGGTTTCTCTCCCCGGTACTCACACAAGCTCTATATGCCTTTCACTTCCCCACCGTCCATGCGTACGCAGGAGCCCGTCATCCACTTCGCCGCTGGTGAAACCAGATAGGCCATCAGGTCGGCAATCTCTTCCGGTTTACCGAAGCGACTGATGCCGGCTTCTTCCGGGAACTTCTTCAGTGCCTCTTCCACACTCATATTGTGTGCCGGCGCCCATTTGGCAAAGAACGACTGCCTGCGTCCAGTCATCACAGCGCCGGGCACCACGCTGTTGACCTGCACGCCATCCTTGATGCCCTGCTCGGCAAATGCTTTGGCGAGGGCAATGATGGCGGCATTCACCGCAGCGACCGCAGCGAACCCAGGCTTGGGATCGAGGGCAGCACATCCGGAAATCAGAACCACAGACCCGTTCGAGGCTTTCAATGCATCCCAGGCTCGAATGGTCAGCCGGCGCGCGCCGTGGAGCTTGAGTGCCAGGCCATCCTCCCACTGCGCATCCGTCATTTCGAACAGATCAATCTGGGGGACAGCACCGGCAATGTTGAGCAGAGCATCGATTCTGCCAAAACGGTCAAGGGCACCTTTGACGATGATTTCAGCAGACGAAGGCTCGCGCAGGTCGAGTGCATACACCAGTGGTTCGGCGCCGGCTGACTTCACTGCGGCTGCGGTCTTCTGCAGCTCACTTTCCTGCCTCGCGGTCATTACGACGGCTGAGAAATCGCGCGCGAGCCGTGCAGCGGTGGCCTGGCCGATGCCCTGGCTTGCCCCAGTGACGATCGCAACCGAGTTGGCCTTCATCCGTTCCCTCCCTGAGCATTGCGGACTGCGGAAACTCCTACCGGCGAAATCGTCTCGCGCACGGCCTCCAGAATCACGCCAACCACGACATCCGGTTTTGTAACCATTGGACTATGGTCAACTTCGTAGGACCGGATCTTTGCCCCCATTCGATCCGCCATGAAGCGCTGAGTCTTGGGACTAATCATGCGATCTTCTTCCGCAATGAGGAACCACGATGGCTTCGTTTTCCAGGCCGGCGCAGGAGCCTTCTCCTGAATGCACTTCAGGGCGATGGGCCGCTGTACGGCCGCCATAATCACGGCTTCGTCCGGTGAGACCTTGTGACCGACCGCTCGAGCGAAACCTTCTTCCGGCATCCAGATGAGACCGTCCGCGTCGGGCGCCAGGTGCGGGGCCTCAGGATGTGGATCGGCGCGATAAAACACATCTGCCACAGATTCGTTCTCGTCGGGCGCCAACGCAGCTATGTAAATGAGCGCCCTCACCGGTTCTTCTGTTGCGGCGGCGATCACGGCGCCTCCGTAGGCATGTCCTACCACAATCACTGGACCGCTGGTTCTCTTCAATACGCGATGGAGAGCGGTGATGTCATCGGTGAGGGATGTGAGGGGAATCGGCGCGCACGTTACCGTGAGCCCATGACGTCGCAACGGCAGAATGACGTTTCTCCAGCACGATCCGTCAGCCCACGCTCCGTGAACCAACACCACCGTGCCGTTTTGAGGTGAGGGATTCATTGGCAAACCTCCGTACCAGCGTGCTGCACCCGAAATGCCAAAGCCGTACGACTTCACTCCGGAGTTGGAGCGGAGGTAAACTGTTCTGGACTGACAAGATCTGTTTGAAGAGCAGCGAACAGGTTCCAGCTCCAACTGACGAATTCGCGACGGATAGCCAACACTGACGGGTTTTGGTCGCGCGTAAGTCCTGGACAAAACCAAGCAGCCCTCAGACCGCCAGACGTATTCCAGTGAACTGCCAGCGGGTGGCGGGCTGAAAGAAATTCCGATAGCTCGCGCGCACATGACCCGCTGGTGTGACACAAGAACCTCCCCGCAAGATCATCTGACACGACATAAACTTGCCGTTGTGTTCGCCCAGCGCACCGGGGAGAAGTTTGAATCCGGGATAAGGGGTGTACGGGCTGGCCGTCCATTCCCAACAGTCCCCATAGAGTTGCGCAACGCCTCCACCGCTCGCCCGTGCGGGATGCAGCCTACCCGACTCAAGCAGATTTCCCTGAAGCGGTTCCTGGCCCACGACATGTTCCCATTCCGCCTCCGTTGGCAGGCGGCAACCTCGCCAACGAGCAAACGCATCGGCCTCGAAATAACTTATGTGGCACACGGGCGTATCCAGCAGCGCAGAGAGTCCGTACCAGCCCCTCAGGGTGAAGACGCGCCAGCCAGTCTCATCATGAGCATCCCGCTCCCAGTAAAGCGGGGCCGTCCACGACCCCTGGGTGGCCATCTCCCAGCCGTCTGAGAGCCAGAGACCGGGGCGCGCGTACCCGTCATCCGACATGAACTCCAGAAATTCCCGGCACGTCACCTTGCGATTTGCGATCTGAAAAGGCCGCAGGTACACCTTGTGACGAGGAGTTTCATTGCCAAAGCAAAAATCGAGAGGATCACCGCCATTCAGTCGATAACCAATTTCAACCAGCCCCCCTTCGAAGCTGTGCCAGCGAAGCGTCGGGACACGATGACCATATTCTTCCGCAAGAGGGGCGGATTGGTAGGCGGGACGCAGGGGATTTGAGAAAAACGCATGCTTGATGTCGGTCAACGCCAGCTCCTGGTGTTGCTGTTCGTGATTCAGACCCAACATGACGCGGCGCGATGTGTCCTGATTGAGGGTGCGGGCAAAGAGCTTCAGCATCTGGTGGTCAACGTGCGCGCGAAAATCAAGGATTTGTTCAAGCGAAGGACGGGAAAAAGAAGCGCTCTGCTTCTTTTCCGCAATCTCTTCACCGAGTGAGAGGTAATAGCTGTTGAACAACCAATGGAACTCTTCGTGAAAGGGCTGGTAGTCCGGGAAAAATGGACGAAGCACAAACGTCTCGAAGAACCAGGTGGTGTGAGCCTGATGCCATTTCACCGGACTGGCCTCAGGGCATGACTGGACCATCTGATCCTCCGCAGACAGACTCGCGGCGAGAGAGGCGGTCATCGACCGCACAGCTCTAAATTTCGAAGCAAGATCAGACATGAAGCCCCTTGCAAAGCATCCAGCCTGCCAGAAACAGAGTTATTGGAACGGAAGGGTGCAGTGTGGGCCAGGCTGTTCGGTTATCGAGGGATAGAGGCAGTTTGCCGGTCGATTGAATATGCGTTCCACTGACGGATTAGTGACAAATGCCCGCCACTGACAAGGTCTTGTCACTCAGGAATTTTTCAGCGGCCTGCCAGGGGCGCCGGACGGCTGATGCGAAGCTTTCGCATTCGGTAGACCAACGTGGTCCGCTGCATCCCCAATCGCGCTGCGGCGCCATTTCGACCGCCCACAGTCCAATTGCTGGCCTCGAGCGCACGGAGAATGTGATCCCGTTCTACCTCCTCAAGACCGGTCATGGGCATGGACATATTGGATCTCGTCTGGGCATGGGACGGCTCCAATTCAGAAATTGGGGCGCGTAAAACTGTGTGAGGAGAAAGAATCACAGCTCGTTCGATAAAATTCTGCAGTTCCCGTACATTCCCAGGCCAGTTGTAGCGCACCAGCGCATCAATCGTCCCGGCAGGAATTTCATCAATCCTCTTGTTCATACGCCGGGCGTACAGCGCGGTGAAATGGTAAGCGAGTTTTGGAATGTCTTCAGTACGTTGGCGCAGGGGAGGAACGTTGATGGGGAATACCTTCAGCCGGTAATACAAGTCCTCGCGAAACGTCGTCTGCTTTACCATGGCAGGCAAATCACGATGGGTGGCGGCGATCAAACGGACGTCGACCTTGTGCGTGCGGTTGCTGCCGAGTCTCTCGAATTCCTGCTCTTGCAGAACGCGCAGCAATTTCGCCTGAAGCTCCAGCGGGATGTCGCCAACTTCGTCGAGGAAAAGCGTGCCCTTGTGGGCAAGTTCAAAGCGCCCGGTCTTTTGTGCGATGGCACCAGTAAATGCTCCCCTCTCGTGGCCAAACAGCTCACTCTCGAGGAGCCCCAGCGGGATGGCAGCGCAGTTCAATTTGACGAAGGCCCGCTCCCGGCGGCCACTCAGACGATGAATTGCGCGCGCTATCAGCTCCTTGCCGGTTCCCGTCTCGCCCAGAATCAACACACTCGAATCCGTAGGCGCCACGACGGACACCAGGTCCAGCGCCGTCTTCAAGGCTGGACTCTCACCGACGATGTCGCCAAATTCGGCGCGAATTTCTTCCTCTAGATAGAGTCTTTGTTTCGTCTCTTTATCTCTGTCCTTGATCGCTTTTTCGTACGCCAGCGCGTTCTCCACCGCCATCGCTACCTGGCGGGCCACCTGTTCAAGAAAAACGACTTCACTCTGATCGAATGCCCTCTCCGTGCGCTTCAAGGCGGCCAACACGCCTACGACGCCGCTTCTGCCAATAAGCGGGAGATCACATCCCGACACCAGGCCTTCCTCCATGACGCGTTGATAGAACTGCCGTCCTACCTGGTTGCCGAAGCTTTCAGGGTCGTCTCGTACCTCTTCAAAGTGATCAAAGTGCTGGGTCTTGCCAGTCCAGAAAGCTTTGCCACAGATCGAACCATGAATTGGTATGATCGATCCGTCGCAGAGCCCACCGCGCGCGTCCGGATTGTAGAGAATGGTGACACGCAATTCCCCGCTGTCAGCATCCGGCAGAAGCAGGGCGCAAAAATCACAGCGAGTTACGCCCAACAGACTACTGGAGAGGACCTCAACCAAACGGCGGAGATCCAGCTTTGACGACATGCTGTTCGTAATCTCCAGAACCAGGCGCAGCCTATCGCGTTCAAGCCGCAACTTTTCCTCATTGACGTGACGCTCAATGGCGATTCCCGCAATGTGACTGGCATTCTCGATCAAGTGCAGGTCGGGTGCGGCCGGGCTGCGGACTTCGCGATAAAGGACAGCAAATGTTCCGAGAACCTTACCTTCGATCGTGACCAGCGGTCGCGACCACACCGCACGAATGCGATAAGGCTCGAACAGGTGCCGATAATCATCCCAAAGGGGGTCGCTGAGGATATCGGTTACATATACTGGCTCCCTGCGGTAGGCCGCTGTGCCACAGGATGCGCCCTTTGGACCAACCAACGTGGGCCCTACATGAGCGCTGAATCCGGGAAGACTGGGTGCGGCGGCGCAACGCAACCGCTTACCATCCTCATCCGGAAGCCAGATCGTGCAGATCGTGCCCTCGCCTTGTGATTCGACCAGGCGAGCAATGATGGTCAGCACTTCAGACAGCGGCGATCCAGCCAGAATCAACTTCAGAATGTTAAGGACTCGCTCGCTGGAGAAAAGGGCCGATTCGTTCTGAGGCTGTTCCATGCTTGACAACATTTGTGTCGAACTAACCCTTAGTGGAATTACATCACAAAGCAGCGGCGCTTGTCCGCGCCAAGGCAGGCTTATCGCGGTCAATTGATTGAGGAAGGCGGCTTTGCTAGATTCGAGGACATGCCCGAGTCTCCTCTGGAGCAGGTACGTCAATCCATCGAATTGTTGTACCGGCTGGATTCGGGAAGGATTCTGGCGACACTGATTCGCCTGCTCGGTGATTTCGATCTCGCCGAGGATTCCATGCATGAAGCGTTTGCCGCAGCTCTGGACCTTTGGCACAAGACCGGCGTCCCGGCAAATCCGCGGCCATGGCTGATCTCGACGGCACGGTTCAAAGCCATCGACACCATGCGCCGGCGGGCCCGTTTCGATGCCTCGCAGCAGGACCTCATCCGCCATCTCGAAGCCCAGTCGGCCCAGGAGCCGCAGCAAGACGAAGGCATTGGCGATGACCGCCTGCGACTGATTTTTACCTGCTGCCATCCCTCCATACCGCCGGAAGCGCACGTAGCGCTCACCTTGCGCGAGGTGTGCGGGCTAACCACGGAAGAGATCGCTCGAGCCTTCCTGCTCCGTCCCCCAACGCTGGCGCAGCGCATCGTGCGTGCCAAAGCAGCAATTCGCGAGCAAGGGATTGGTTTCCAGATACCCTTGCCGGCAGATTTGCCGGAACGATTGTCCCCCGTGCTTCAGGTAATTTATTTGGTGTTCAATGAAGGCTACTCAGCGGCCGCCGGAGCTGAGCTCCTACGGGCCGAGTTGACCGGCGAGGCCATTCGTTTGGGCCGCCTGATTTTCGAACTTCTGCCCGAGCCGGAAGTCATGGGTCTGCTTGCGCTCATGCTTTTGCAGGAGTCCCGTCGTGCGGCAAGGACGTCTCCAACAGGAGATCTGATTCTGCTCGAGCAACAAGATCGTTCCCTCTGGGATCGAGCTCAGATAGCGGAAGGGATCGCTCTGGTGGAGAAGGCTCTCAGCTCTCACCGCTTTGGCTCCTACACACTGCAGGCCGCGATTGCGGCTGTTCACGCTGAGGCAGACTCGACTGCCACCACGGATTGGCGGCAAATCGTCATGCTTTACAACCGCCTGGTGCGGATTCAGCCTTCCCCGGTGGTGGAACTGAATCGGGCGGTCGCGATCGCCATGTGCGAGGGACCTGAGGCCGGGCTGAGTCTCATCGAGGGTCTGCTGGCACGCGGCGAAATGGCGAACTATCACCTGGCCCATTCCGCCCGGGCGGACTTGTGCCGCAGGTTGGGCAGAACCGCGGAAGCTCGTTGCTCCTACGAGAAAGCTCTGACGCTGACACAGCAGGACCCGGAGCGCCGGTTCCTTGAGGAACGGCTGCGCCACCTGAAATAAGAATTTCAAGCCCTGTCGATTCTCTGTCTCCCCAACGACTATAGGGTGAGCGAACGTTGCGGGTCGCGCTGCACACTAAGACCGATCAGGAGGAACATTCTGTGAAATACATCTGTTTGGGATACATCCAGCCGGGCAAGTTCGAGAACATGACAGACAACGAGCGCCACGCCATGCTGGACGAGTGCTTTGACTACGACGACAACCTGCGGGCCAACGGGCATTTTGCCGCAGGCGAGGCTCTTCAGCCGCCCGGCTCCGCCATGACCCTCTATTGGAAGAACGGCAAGGTCGCCGTGACCGATGGCCCCTACGCGGAGACCAAAGAGCAGTTGGGCGGAATTCTGGTACTCGAGGCGCGGGACCTGAATCACGCCGTCGAGCTCATTTCGAAGCATCCGGGATTGAAATATGGCCCGTGGGAGATTCGGCCCGCAGCGGATTTAAATGACATGATTCGCGAGAGCGAGCTTCGCCGGGTAAAGGACGCCGGACGATGACCTCTACAACGAGAACCGTCATGGCCGTGGTTGTTCTCGCGGCCATTATTTCTAGCCGGCCCATGGGGGCCTCCGCCGGTCCTGCTACGGACGCGCGCGGAAAGGAGAGTGGCATGGAAATCCAAAAAGGCTACGCACCGGTGGATGGCCTTAACTTGTATTACGAAATTCATGGAACTGCGCATGCGGAGTGTCCACCGCTGGTGCTATTACACGGCGGCGGCGATACCATTCAGACATCGTTCGGCAAACTGCTTCCGGAACTCTCCCGCAACCGGCAAGTGATTGCCTTTGAGCAGCAGGGATTCGGGCACACTGCAGATATTCCCGACCGGCCCTTCAGCTTCGAACGGTCGGCCGATAATACAGCGGCTCTTCTCGAATACCTCCATATCGAGCAGGCAGATGTCTTTGGATTCAGCAATGGAGGTACGATCGCGTTACAGGTGGCGATCCGGCACCCTCGCCTGGTTCGCAAACTCATCATCGCCTCTGGCTTTTTCAATCACGACGGTGCTGACCCTGCGTTCTGGGCCGGCTTCGAACACGCCCAGCTTGGACAGATGCCCAAAGAACTGAGCGACGCGTATCTCGCGGCGGCGCCCCATCCTGAGAACTTTCAATTGTTCTTCGACAAGAGCGTGCAGCGAATGCGCAATTTCAAAGATATTTCCAACGACACGATGCGCGGTATTCGCTCGCCGGCGCTGGTGGTCGTCGGCGATGCGGATGTGATGCGCCCCGAACAAGCCGTCGAAGAGTTCCGGCTGATCCCGCACTCCCGTCTGGCGGTTCTGCCCGGCACGGCTCACATGGCACTCACATCCCGCTCTGCGTGGCTCACACCCATGATTAATGAATTCCTCGATGCTCCAATGCCACCATCGCAGTGACCGGCTGGGGTGACTCTCCGCCAGCTTTCAGCGCGAGTCCGCCACACCGATCTGATGGAGATGGTGGCACAAATGGGTGAGATAGTCCGACACCAGGAAAGCAAGAGTAATGGGCTCGCCCGCGCCGATGCGAATTGGAGTATCCAGCTTGGACTCGGGCAGATTTTCTATCAGATGCGCCAGATACCGGTTGTACGCGGCCCATAACGAGACGAGCAGGGACCACTCCGCTTCGTGAATCGCTTGTACACGCACATTTCCGGCCTGATCATAACTCGGGAAATCCAACGATGACTGGAGCAGCGCCCGCACGAATCGCTGATGATTGTTGGACGCCGAGTCGATCAGATGGCCAAGAACCTGCTTTCGGGACCAGCCTCCTGGCGAAGCGGAGTGCATACTCTCCGCCTCGTTGATTCGGTGCAGCCTCGGCTCAGTCGCCTCAACCACGCTTCGCAGCTTCTCACTAAGCTCTTTCACCTGGCAAACGCCTCGACGGCAAACACGATAACAGGAATCTAGCGCCAAAATCTCGGGTTTTCGCCTTTCCTGGGTCCGCTCCACGGCATGCGGCTCTTATGCCATAGCAGGCTGGTGGCCTGGGGAGTAGAATCACCGGGCCGGAGACCAAAGTGAATCGTCCGCTCAATAGCCAACTCGCCAGGACATGGATGCTCCTGTCTTTCTGCGTAGTGGCTGCCGTTGGTAGCGCCGAGGCGCAGGACGTCGTTTGCAGCGGGGGGTTTGGCAGCTTCAAGTCAACGTTTGCCACGGGTGTTACCGTCTCCGTCGACGCCAGGCGGAATACAGAATTCGCTGGGCGAATCTGTGAAGCAAACCTCAATTGGGGTACGAAAGAATTGCTGGTTGAACCCAGGGCCTGGCAAGTGGACGTTGATGCAATGGGCATCGATCTGGGTCTGGGCGCCCCAGTGGTTGCTTTTCAGATACGAAAAAATGATGTCGACCGGCAGGTTAAATATGAAATCTACTCGCTGAAGGAGCCGCCGCGGCTCCTTCAGACAATCACGGGCGGCTCCGACTATAGCGCCGCCGATACCGATCTGGATGGGCGAATCGAGATCTGGACCAATGATGCTGAGGCGATAAACGGTTTCGAGAACATTCCCCTGAATGCACTCGATTTTGCTCCGCCGGTGGTATTGAGGTTCGAACAGAAGCAGCTGATCGACGTAAGCTCCGAGTTTCGATCCGATTTCGATCGCCAAATTTCGACCCTGCGAGCCCAACTGAACGACCAACAGTTGAGCGAATTCAAGCAAAGCGATGGCGCGTTATCGAACAAGTCCTCTTTGCCCCTGGATCAGGCGCACAGCCTAAGTACCACAAAGATCAAGGTGCTGGAGATGGTGTGGTGCTATCTATACAGCGACCGTGAACCGCAGGCATGGAAAGCTCTTGCCGAGATGTGGCCCGAGAGCGACTTCGACCGCATTCGCGCTGCCATCCTGAATGCGCGAGCAAAGGGCATTCGCAGCCAGGTGAATGGTGTCTCCCACGAATCATCCGCCGGTAAATTCAAGAAGAAGCATGCCATGATCTACGATCGAATCGCAGACACTGATCCTGACAAAAGCAACGAATTGGGTTGGGCTTACGCAAACGGCATGAGCGGACCGGGAAAAGATAAGCACACCTTCGAGGCTGACACTTACCCAATACCGATTCTCATCAGACGGCCGCCTCCACCGGATGCTACCCGAGCCACCCTTACCACGGAGGTATCGGTGAACCTGGTGATCGACGCCGCCGGAAAAGTGCGGTCGGCAAAGGCAGAAGGAAAGCCGGAGAAAGACTTGATCGATGCCACTGCCGGCTGGAAGTTTGTGCCCGCGTTCAAGTCCGGCCGCCCGGTTGCCAGCCGTCTGCAAATTGGGGTCACGCCTTCGCGGTAAAAGATCCTCAAATGGTAGCTAACGAGTCCAGCCGTCCCGGATCGGAAACGGCCCGCTGGGTGAATTCCTGTCAAAAGGTTTATTATCTGGTCATTACCTCCCCCAAGAAGGAGTGTTGCCGTGGAAACTTCGATCAACGGCCCCGTTTCGCAACAGGAATTAATCCGCTTGGCGACCAAACTCAGGGATGATCTGATCGATTACGAGGGGAAGTTCGGCAGTTCTCGAGAATTTGCTGAAATCATGGATTCGGCCGGCGCGTTGATCGTTGCTATCCTTGAACCGGAAGATTTCCGCCTCTCTGCTTCGCCACCCCAAAAAGCTCGAACTGGTTCCTCTGGAACCTCCTTGCCGCACCTCGCTAAGTAGTCATTCGCAGAACCCTGGGCCACCCACCAATATGAAAAGATTCATCCTGACGGGTGCTCCCGGGGCTGGTAAGACCGCGATTTTACGGCAACTGGAGCTCGACGGCTTTGGCGTCGTCGAAGAGGCAGCTACCGATGTAATCGCGCTTTTGCAGGCCCAGGGTATTGCAGAGCCGTGGACGGATAGCTCGTTCATTGATGCGGTCGCCAGCCTGCAAAGGCAAAGGCAAGTTCACTCGGCATCCGAGGATGTAGAAATACAGTTTCACGACCGCTCCGTCATCTGCACGGCGGCCTTGGCGGCCTATCTGGACTATCCTCCAAGCGAAATGCTTTCGCGGGAACTGCAACGCATCGAAGCAGCGAAAATCTATCGGAAACAGGTTTTTTTTATACGTAACCTAGGCTTCATCAAGCCTACGGAAGCACGGCGGATCAGCTTCGAGGAATCTTTACGCTTTGAACAGATACATGAGGAGACATATAGAGACTGGGGATTCGAGATTGTCTCTATCGAACCCGGAAGCCTATGCGAGAGAATCAAGGCGATCAAGTTGGCAGTAGAGACCCTGCCGGGCTAACTAGATGAAGCCGGAAACTCTGCGATTTTTTGCGTGCGGGCGAGGCGCACTGCAGATCCCTCGGCTTCGCCCGGGATGACAAGGGAAGAGCGATTACTTACCTAAAGGTCTGCGAGGCGGATCGGGAGTTCTTCTGTGCCATCCGACTCGCAGACTTTGAGGTGAGTAACCGCCCTCCCCTTGTCATCCCGAGCGTAGCCGAGGGATCTGCAGTGCGCCTCGCCTGGACGCAAAAATCCCAGAAAGCAATGGAGGAAGCTGCGGTTTTCTTTGCCTGGCCCACAAGCAGAGGTTTTACTCCGACCTCAAAGCGCGCATCGGCTCGATCGAGGCCGCCCTGCGGGCAGGGACAAATCCAGCAACGGCTGCGCACATAGCCAGCGCTATGGTTGCGCCCAGGTACGCCACTGGATCGCTACCCTTCACCTCATAAAGCAGGCTGGTGATGAGGTGACCAGCATAGAACGCGGCCGGAATCCCCAAAGCAACTCCAAGCAGAAATTGCCAAAGCGCACCGCGCAGCACCATGGAAACGATGTCGGAACGGGACGCGCCCATCGCCATGCGAATACCCATTTCGCTGGTCCGGCGGACCACAGAGAAAGAAACCACCCCGTAGAGTCCGACGGAGGCGAGAGTCAGCGCAAGGATACCGAAGAGACTGGTGAGCCGTGCGATCAAGCGGTCCTGGTTAAAGTTCGCGGCAACCTGGGAATCATATGAGTCGAAATGGAAGACGGTGAGATTGGGATCGATCTCGGCGAGCGTCCGCCGCAGCAGCGTCTCAGCACCCTCTTGCGGGCTCGAGAACTGGATAATGATGCAGCCGACAAACATGGAGCTGCTTTCCGACGAGATCGCCTCGGGATCAGTGTAGCCAAGGTATTGCTGGGCAAGAGGGCGCAGAAAGAGTGGAGTGACTTCGCGCCGCGGGTCAGACATTTTGAAGTCGGCAAAGATCCCGGCGATTTCGAAAGCATTGGAATCTTTCGGAGAGACGAGCCCGAAATGCTTGCCAATGGCATCCTGGTTGGGGAAGAAACGCCGCGCGAACGATTGATTGACGAGGACCACCGGGGTTGAGGTCTGAGTGTCTTGTGCGGAGAAGTTACGCCCACGGACAATGGGGACTCCGATGGACTGGAGAAAGCGGGTGCTGACCCTGTCCCACGAGGAAAAGCAATTCTCGTTCGCGTTTGGCGCGGGATGGCCCTGCTGGACGACGCAAGTTCCCCAGTTATTACCGCCCAGGGGAGTGTAGCGGGCAAGGCTCACGTTGACTGCGCCGGGCAATGCAGAGAGGCGGTCTTCCATTTGACGATAAAGCGCAGGAAGCCGGTCGACTGTGTAGCCTGCCCCCTGCGCGTCGAAATCCAGTACGTAGCGATGAGCGGTCGCGATACCGAAGTTCTGATGCTCGAGGCTGGCGAGCGACTTCGCCATGAGAAACGCTCCCGAAAGCAGAACCATCGACAGAGCCACTTGGAGAACAACCAGGGCTCTTTGTGGAATGGATGACTGGTCGCCGAAAGAGCGATTCGCTCCGCGCAAAGCTTCAGCCGGCTTGGCGTGCGACGACAGCCAGGCAGGAGCGGTACCGAAGATGATTCCTGTCAGAAGCGAAACCACGAATGCAAACGCGAGCACCGGCAGAGACGGGCTGGCCTGGATTGGCATGTTGCGCGCCTCGGGAAAGGCGAGCGCGAGAATCATCTGCGAGAGGCCGTAGGCGACCGACAGACCGGCTACTCCACCGATGAGGCCAAGCAGCACGCTCTGGGTGAGGATCTGGCGGATGAGCCTTTGGCGGGCCGCTCCCAGAGCCATGCGTAGCGCCAGCTCCGGACGGCGCGTGGCACCGCGCGCCAATAGCAGGTTGGCAATGTTAGCGCAGGCGATCAACAGCACCACACTGGAAAGAATCATGAGCATGCGAAGTCCCTTGCCGGTTTGCTGCTGCAATCTCTGGATGCCGCCGCCGCCTGGGACCAGGACCACGTGCTGGCGGGGAATCCGCGCCGCGCCGCCGTTGGCCGTGTACGCAACATGAGCCTCCATCCATTGGCGCAAGCCCGCGGAAAGCCTGTCCTGAAGAGCGGCGATGTTTGTCCCCGGCCTCACTCTGCCTAGAAGATAGAGCCAGGCTGTGTCTTCCTTCCCCTGGCTCCACAGGGAAGTGCCCGCGCCTTCGACCATGGGCTCATTGGCCAGGGGCACCCAGACCTCGGGAGGCCGCTGTGCGACGCGGTCACCAAAGAAGCCCGGCGGCGCAATACCGGCAACGATAAAGGGATGGGTCTGCACCTCGACCGTGGAGCCGACGATGCTGGGATCTGCAGCGAAATCCGATTGCCAGCTTTGGTAGCTGAGAACGAGAACAGGCGTGGCTCCGGGCTTGTCGTCGCTCGGAAGGAGCGACCGGCCCGCATAGGCGCCCGCGCCGAGCATGGCAAAGTAATTGCCGGAGACGTACTCCGAGTGCAGCGGCTTGGCTGGAGACGATCCACTGCGCACGCTGACGGCAGATCCTCCGGCTTGTAACGCCGCAAGCTGCTCGAACTCTGGTGAGGAATGCTGTAGCTGAAGGTAAAGGTCGTAGGGGAAAAGATCGAAGTCGCCGTTGTCGTTTTCGAACCCGTCATAGTAGCAGCAAGTGTCCTCATCACCGACGCGATACAGGCGAGACGGGTCAGCAACCGGGAGGGAACGTTCGAGAACTCCGTGAACGAGCGTGAAGATTGCAGTATTGGCGCCGATGCCGAGCGCCAAGGTGATGACTGCGGTGATCGTGAAACCAGGTGCGTTGCGAAGCTGGCGCAGGCCGTAGCGGACGTCTTGTGCCGATACCTCGAGAAACGGTAATCCGCGCATCCTGCGGAGATCTTCTTTCGTCTGCGTCACTCCCCCGAACTGGCGCAATGCGGTCGTCCGCGCCTCTTCTCTGGACATACCGCGCATCAGATTTTCTTCGATGGCGAAATCGATGTGCGAACGCAACTCTTCCGCGGAGTCCCTATCCAGTTTTTTTCTGCGGAAGAACGATGCGCATTGACTCAAGAGAATCCGTATCCGCTCCATGTCCGCCTCCTGCAGGACTCCCTGTTGGTGATCTACACGTAGAGTGGATCATCCATAGGCAGATTGTCAACATATATGTCGGGCATCAAATTTTATCCAGCAGCTTCATCACCTTCGTCGCCTTGCGCACGCGCAATTGCTTCCAATCGGACCCTGCCACCTTGTTCGCCCTGTCTGACAAAAACGCCCACTCCGGGTTTGGTTTGGTGTGCTCTGTCGAAGCCTGCATCCACGCGGTTGCAAATTCTCTCAACGTAGGGGCCTCCCCTTTACTCCAAAAATGTCTGGCCAGAATTCTGGCGATGGCGCCATCCTCAAACCGGCCGTTGGCCAGGCCTTTCAAGAGGGTCATCCGCTGGCGATTTTTCTTGTCATATTGGCCGTAAAATAAGCGATCGTCCGGGGTGATATTGCCTGGAAGCGGATCAAAGCAAACGATAGCTGCGGGAAAACACGTCTGCTCCAAAACGACGCCCGTTTGCAGGAAATGTCGAATTCTTTTCAGTATCACGCCCTTTCGATCGACGTCCTTCGTCGTTCTCCTGCCGCCATCTCTGGTTTCAATGGCAATCTTGTATGGAATGGAATGACGCTGGCAAAATGATTTGATCTCCGCAGTATTTAGATAGTTGAGATCATCCAGCAGTTCCTTCTGCTCGCCTCTGGACAACTTCGAAAATGCAATCAGGCGCATCGATTCCCTTCCCTCTCTGGATCGGATGGTTGACCCAAGGCATTTAGGATAACTAGACTGACGGATCTGAAACAGGGGTGCGGCATGAAGCTCTCAGTATTCTGCGGCGTGAGCGTAGACGGCTTTCTGGCTCGGCCAGACCACTCGCTCGACTTTTTAGAGACTGGCGAGCAGGAGCCGCACGGTTTCGAAGAATTCTATGACAGCGTCGACGTCGTCGTGATCGGGCGCAAAACCTTCGAAGTCGTGCTTACCTTCGGCAAGTGGTTTTACGGCAAGAAGCAGGTGATCGTGCTGAGCAGCCGTCCGCTCGATCTCTCAACGGTCGAAGGCGGAGTGGTTGAGCAGATGTTGGGCGAACCCTCCGAAATCGTAGAGCGCCTCAAAGCTCGCGATTTTAAACATGCTTATATAGACGGCGGCAATACGATTCAGCGGTTTCTAACGGCCGGCCTGATCGATCGACTGGTGATTACCCGCGTGCCGGTACTAATCGGAGCAGGCATCTCGTTGTTCGCTCCCATCCCGGGCGACATTCATCTTCGACACCTTGCCACGCGGTCCTTTCCGGGTGGCCTGGTACAAAGCGAATACGAACTTGGCCAGGCTGATAAAGGCTGAACGTCCGGCTATTGTAAGCGCAGGACGGCGTTGCGCGCCTCATTGATTTGCGGCAAGCCTGCGCTCGAATGCTCGAAATGACTGAGGAACGTCCGGTAAGATTTCACCGCTTCCGGTCTTTTCCCTTCGTGCTCAAGTGCTTTCCCGAGATAGAAGTCAGCCAGTTCGAGCTGGAGGAAATTAATGTCGTCAGAAATGAGACCGCCGGCACAGAGAAAGCGCTGGCTGGTGCGCAGTTCTGCCTCAGCTTGCGGAAGCGCCAACTCCGCGTAGGCTCGACCGGCCAGGAAGCCGTTCTGCGGTTTGAGGTCGTCGGCCAGTGCAGGCCAGCCATCGATGATCTGGCGCCACTGGCTGGCAAATTTGGCTGCGCGGAGGCGATCGAGCGCAATCAAGGTATTCACTCGATAGTCGCTGAAGAATGGAACCATGGCGCTGCGAGCAGCGTTAAATTCATTTTCGGCATCTACGTGGTCGCCCAGGAGAAGATAAGCGACAGCGCGAACTTCGGCTGCACCATAACCAGGAAGGCTCTTGGCCATGTCGAGTGCAGCTTGCGGTTTTCTTTGCTCAAAATAGATTTCCGCCGCTTTCCATGCTTGTGAGGTGGTTCTCGATGGGTCGGATTCTGACAGGACGGCGGCCTGCTGGTAGTATTTCGCCGCCAGGTTAAGGTTGCCATTGCGCAAGGCGACATCTCCCTGAACTTCTCTGGCGACGCCACGGTCTGCATCCTCTGCCTTCTCATAGGCGGTTTGCGCCGCTTCTGCCGCCTCGCGATTTTTGCCGGCGAGTAGATAGACAAGAGCAATTTTTTCCCGCGTGTAACTAAAATTCGGATGTGCTTTTAGATTTCTTTGATATTCGGCGAGGGCATTGGATTGGTTTCCACCCATGGAGTAAACGTCGGCCCGGGTGTCGATGGGGTTGGGGTCGTCCGGCGGGAGCAATGCCGCATATCGATCGGCCGCGTCCAAAGCTCGCGACGAATCTTGCTGGAACGCGTAGTTATAGGCGAGTTGGTTCCAGATGAGGCTTTGACTGGAATCGTCTTGTTTTGCTGCTTCCTCGAGAACGGCCGTCCCCTCTTTGAATCTGCCCAAGCTAGTGAGGTGCGTGCCCAGGAACATGCGCGGCTCAATTTCCTTGGGAAAGCGGCGTACGATCGTCCGGAATGTCTGAACAGCCTCCTCTAAGCGATCGTCGATCACCAATTGCCGGGCTTGAATCAGCAGTCTCTGCTGTTCAGGCAAGCGCTGACGTTCGGCGAGCACGGCCGCGCGGGTAATTGCTTCGTGCCTGGCCCTGTAACCGGGGAGTAGTTTGGCGAGTTCGAAGTAGGCCATGGCAAACTGGGGATCCAATTCCACAGCCCGATGAAAGGAGGCGGCCGCCGCCGCATCGTCCGACGAACGGTCGTATTCGTCCACGCCCTCTTCATAGGCGTGCAGGGCGCCGAGATTCGAGGTGAGCGGCGCGCCGCCGGGCCTAGGTTCTCCAGGGGATAGCCCCGACACGATACGATCAGCCGTTTGGTCTACCATCGAGAACAGTGCCTTGGGGCTTTCCCCCTCTATTTTCTCAGCCAGCAGCAGCTTGCCCGAGGCGGTATCCTGCACCCGCAGATCGAGGCGCAAGCCCTGGCCCATTTTCAGAATGCCGCCGCTGATGAAGACGTCTGCCCCGGCTTTTTGGGCCACACCCTGGGCCTGGCTCGGGAGGAGCTCCTGTCCTGGCTTGACCTCACGGCCGATGAGATCCCGGACTCGTTCGCTGGATATGGTGTCGAGATTGCTAGCCTGTGCCAGGTCAGTGGTGAGCAGGTCGACCACGCCATCGCCCAGCCAACTCAATGATGGATCCTGAGAATGATTCTCTATCTCGATGACTGCCACGGCCTTGCGGACGTTGGTCAGCGTGCTCTTGGCCGGTCGCCGCCAATACAGAAACGCGCCCAGAATCAGCCAGCCGAGCACGAGTGCGGCGGAAAGGATAAGCGCCTGGCTCCGGGTGTCCTTGGGAGGAGAAACCGTTGGCTGGGGTGAAGGCACTTCGACCGGCGGCGGTACTGGTGGCGGTTCCAGCTTGCCTACAAAACGATAGCCGCGGCGAGGAAGTGTCTCGACATACCGGGGTTTCGCGGCACTGTCTCCCAAGGCAGCGCGAATCTGGTTTATGGAGAAATTGATGCCATGCTCGAAGTCGACAAACGTTGAGTCTTGCCATAGGCAGCGTTGGATTTCTTCCCGGCTCACCAACTGATCGGCATGTTCGATCAGGAGCGCGAGAACCCGGCAGGGCTGCGGCTGGAGTTTCAGTAGCCGGCCTGCTTTGCGCAGTTCCCCTGATGCCGCATCGAGTTCGTATGCGTCGAAGCGAAACCTGGTCGACGTGGGCAAAGAAACCCCTCTGCTCGAAATTTGAAATGGGGCGAGTGTAACATACGGTACCTGTTCGGGCCGCATTTACCGCCTGTAACATTATTGTTTTCAGCTTCATCCGTCCTAACCTAACGCTTACCACGAACAATTCCACTGTTCATTGCTTGTGCCGGCCTATCGCCCTACTTTCCTTCCGAGCCGATGTCTGACTGGGGGGATTATGGCGGGAAAGCGATTGGGAATTGCGATGATGGTGTTGCTGGCGTTCATCGCCCGGCCATCGCGAAGCCAGGAACTGCCAGTCCCCGTGCCGAAGGGAGAGCACCGTATCTTGTTTCATGTGCGGGGCGACTATATCTTTGTGCCGGCCCGGGTGAACGGGCGGCCAGCCACGCTGCTTCTCGACACCGGCGCTGCGTTGAGTACCTTCAGCATCAAGATACTGCCGTCGATGGACACAGATCACAGAATTACGATGAACCTGGCTAAAGGTAGCGTGCCGGCATTTGTGGTTTTGGCCGGATTCACTCTCGGCGATTCGGAAATCAAAGAGCAACACTGCTCGTTCCGGCGGAATATTGTGGTCGGCGACTTCAAGTTCGGGGACGCTGACGGGGTGATCGGGCTGGATGTCCTGAGTTCATTCAAGACAGTGACCTTTGACTTTAAGGACTCTGTTCTTGTTCTGGAAGACCGGTAACTACGCCGGCCTTCCCCTCAAAGTCCCTCCCTGGGCGCTGGCCATCTGGTTGGCAAGGGCCTCGAGAAACAGGTCCACGGTTGTCTTCTTTCCCGGCAGCTTGGATCGGTGACTGCGGGTGGCGATGACGACGCGCCACATGGGCAAGGGAGGATCCTGCTTGACGAGTGAGAGCAGATGCAAATGCCGGGAATGGGCTCCAATCCTGGCTAGACCGGATGGAACAACAGCTACACCAAGACCGGCGGAGACGAACTGCAGCAAAGTCTCGACACCGCTGACCTGATAGACGCTGTTTCTACGAAGATTCCTTTGCGAGCAAGCCTGGTCTAATAACTGCCGCAGCGCTCGCTCTGCAGTCAGATCGACAAACGTTTCCCCGGCCAGTGCATCGAAGGTCACGGTCGACCTCTTCGCCAGGGTGTGCGTCCTGGAGCAAATTGCTACCAGCGTATCCTTCGCGAAAGGAATGATTTTTACTCCCGCCGATTCCCTTCCCTCGACGATTGCATGGAATCCCAGGTCCACATACCCAGCTCGAACCTGGGCAAGTACTTCCCCGTTGTTCAGTGAGCGCACGGCAAACTCGACTTGCGGATACCTGTTTCGGAATGTCTGCAGAAGTAGCGGCAGGTTCACATAGGGTTCCAGACTCTGGAGAATTCCCAGGTGTAGCCGTCCACGCACGATTCCATCTTCAGAACGGACGGCCTGGATTCCATCGCTTAGCATCGCGAGGCTTGAACGGGCGTGAGTCAGAAAAAGCTCCCCCGCTGGGGTAAGAGATAGACTTCTCGTCGTCCGGTTCACGAGTTGAACCCCAAGCTCCTGCTCCATCTCTTTGATGGTTACTGAAATGCCGGATTGCACGATGTTTATCTTGCGGGCAGCGGCGGTGAACGTGCCTTCCTCGGCCAGCGCGATGAAGCTTTGCAGGTGCCGTATCTCCATAAACATTCCTCGGCTATTTATCGCTAGCAATGATAGGTGATATCCGTAACTTTCGCAAAACGAATGATACGTAACTACATCTACTAGCTATGGGCATGTTGGCGATGGGTAAAATCCTGAGGCACGGTGGCGGCGTGATCGTGGTTTTGTTGGCCTATGCCAGCAGCGTGAGCGCGCAGTTTCACCCCCAGGAGCCACAGGTGAACCTTGGCGACACAAGCTTTCTGGATGCCCTGGGTGGTCCGGGCTTTATGGCGGAAGAGATCGGGGACGCAGACCATAGTGGAGTGGTGAAGGATGGCTCCGGACAAGCGATCACGGGTGCGCCCGCCAGCAACAGTATCAGCGGACTTTCTCACGTCGTATGGCAAAGCAACTACCGGATCTTTAAAGCATCGTACGCGGTTGAGGTGGTGCAAGCCGCGGCTCATGTGAACGCGGGCAATAAGGGGAGCGCCGGCGGTTGGGGCGATATGACGGCCTCGCCACTGATCCTGCAATGGGACGAGCAAACGATTGGAAGGGTTCGCATCGACCAGCGGTTCACGCTCGACTTCGATGTCCCGGTAGGTGAGTACCAGCGAACTTCGAGCGTGAATATAAGCAGTCACGCGTTCACCGTGCACCCCTATTACGCGATCACGGTTCGGCCGGGGAAACACTTCGAAACCAGTTGGCGTGTTCATTATCTTTGGAATTCGACAAATAACGCGCCTCCGCTGGAAAGCGGCGCGCAATCAACACAAGCGGGACAGGCGGTTCATTTCAACGCCACCATCGGCTATGCCTTACCTCATGGCTTCTGGGTGGGACCGAATGGTTATTTCTTGAAACAGATTTCTGCTCCGGCGGTCAACGGTGTAAGTCTTAAAAATTCTTCGGAGCAGGTAGGTGCGATTGGCCCCGGAGCTATGTGGGACCGAGGCCGGTGTGCTTTGTACGTGAACGCATACCACGAGATTGGGGCGGAGAACCGGCCGCAGGGAAACAAAATTGTGCTGCGAGTGCAATGGTTGTTCGGAAAGCATTGAGTTCGGAAAGGAACAGCTATGGCGACATGGAATTCTGAAACGTTGGAGCATGGCTTACGTGCACTCCGCGGCGGGATGGGATCGACGGTTGTACTGCTGCCTGGATGGCCCGAAACCGCAGAGGCATACAGCGAGGTTTTTCCGTTGCTGGCCGAGCATCATCGTGTGCTGGCGATTGATCCGCCAGGCCTTGGAGAGTCTGCGCCATCGGCGAGTGGCTATGACACCGCGACCATTAGCAGGATGCTTGAAGAAGCTGTCGGGAACACGGTAGACGTACGCATCCACCTGGTGGGCCACGATGTGGGCGCCTGGATCGCTTATGCCTGGGCGGCTCAATTTCCTGAGAGACTTAGAAGTCTCACCCTGCTCGATTCCTCAATTCCCGGCGTGGCCAGGCCGCAGAACTTTCCGCTTCCGTATGAGACCAATGTGAAGCTGTGGCAATTCTCCTTCAACGCGCTTCCCGACCTTCCGGAGGTTTTGACACAAGGGCGGGAGCGCGAACTTCTCGACTGGTTGTTCAACAGGAAGTCAGAACATCCGGAGCGGATTTCCCCGGCAAGGAGAAACCGTTATGTTGAGTGCTACTCCGGGCCCGGCGGCATGAGTCGAGGGTTTGCCTACTATCGCGCCGTTGCGCAAAGTGCACAGCAGAATCTTGCATTCAGCAAGAACAAGCTTCCGATGCCCGTACTTGCGTTGGGAGGCAAGAGCGCCACTGGTGACAACCTGCGAAGGTCGATGGAGCCGCTTGCCGTCCACGTGGAAGGGGGCGTGATCGAGGACTGTGGCCATTACGTGATGGAAGAACAGCCGGAGCAGGTCGCCGCGCGATTGCTCGGATTTTTCAAGGGGGCGGAGGTAGCAAAGCCATGAAGGACTATTTCCTGTCCTTCCTGATCGGCTTGGGTGTGGGCTTGGTCTATGCGCTGTTGCGCGTGAAAAGTCCAGCTCCGCCTTTGGTCGCCCTGGTCGGACTTCTCGGTATGGTGCTCGGCGAAGGCGGATGGGCGTGGCTAAAGACAGTGTTGGGTATATGATTCGAGATAACCAACGCGCCCTCCCATCGCGGTGGCTTGGTGATAAGTCCTGCGGGGTTCAGCAATGAACTTATTATGGGCAAAGCTGATCTTTTTTGCGGGAGTTGCGGTTTCAGCTCAGGCGCAAACCAGATCGGACCCGCCATCTAACAACACCATCTCCCCACCCCCGCGGAGTCTCGACCGCCCGCCTTCGCCCCCGGATGCTCCGCTTCCGCATCTTGACAGTGTTCCCTCTCCGGCCGCCCCGACGAAATCGAAAGCAAAACGAGCGCTCGATCAACTTACCCCCAATTGCGTTGACGTCGTCTATCACTCGTGCTGGTCTTCGCCTGCAGGGGATCCATCGCGCTTGCCGGAAGCGGAGCGGGAAGCCCAAAGAAATCGCGAGGCAGGAGAGGTTTATTACAGCGACAAGAACTACAAGGGATCGGAATCGCGCTTTCGAGAGGCCTTGCGATACCAGCCAGCGGATCCCGTCGCGATTTTTCAGCTTGCCCAGTCGCTAGACAAGCTCGGTCGAAGAGCCGAGGCCCGGGATTTTTATCAAACGTATTTGAGTATTCTGCCGGATGGTCCATCCGCCGCAAGAGCACAGAAGGCTCTGAAACGTTTACCAAGTCCATCCAGTCCCGCCCGATAGCGGCCTAACAGCCTTGAATGCTGGTTGAGAGACCGCAGGCCCCTGCATTACGCTAGGGCGTGAACGAGGCTGTTACGAAACCCCGTGCACGACCGGATTTATTGATGCCGTTTCACTTACGGTGTTGAGGCGGAGGTCCGGCGCACGACGCTCAAACTGCCCTTAAGTCGAAGCAGATTTTTTCAGAAGCTCAGCCACAGTCTTCTGTATCTCTCGTGATAGCGACTCATCCGATACGGCGCGGGCCAGAGACATTGCTCCTACAAGCGCGCTGAAAGTCAAGATCGCTCTCGACCTTGCCGCGGGCTTGTCCTTGCCTGGCAGCAACCCGACGATCAACTCAAGGTCATTCCTGACTTGTTCAGAGGTAAGCGCACGAGTCCGCTTATCGCTGCGAGCGATCTCCGGCGCCAGGACGCTGAAGGCACAGCCCGCACCTGGATTCTTGCGGTGCTCATCGCTCAAGTAGTCGTCGATAAGCTTCGCGAAGGATAGCGGCGGGCCGCCGGATTCAGCAGCTTCTTTTTGGCGCTGCCAGGTACCGAATGCAGCGCTGACTGCCTCGGCCACTAGTTCGTCACGCGAGTCGAAGTGCTTGTAGAAGCCGCCAACCGTGAGACCGGCTTCCTTCATCAACTCCGCAATTCCGAATCCCGCGAGGCCCTTTTCGCGGAATCTCTTTGAGGCAATGGCAACGATGCGCTTATGAGTTTTCTCCTTTTGGGCCTTGGAATAGCCCATATGAACCTTCCTCCAAAATAATCTGCAACCAATTCAGGATTACGAATCTAATCCTGCATGTGGATTATAACAATAATCCACGCGGCCTGCTCGGCGAAGGCCAAGATCTCAACCAATTCGCGACCTGCAGGTGGACTCGATCAACGTTAACAATTTCTGGCTTGCCGCCTAGCGACGCAGGGCCAGGAGTGACATGGGAAAAGGGAGAACCAATATGCGTGCAATGAGAGCGGAGCAATTTAGTGGTTATGAAGCGTTGAAGCTGGTCGATCTTCCCAAACCAGCGGTCACAGACGGGAAAGTACTGGTGCGAATCACGGCAGCGGGCGTCACGCCGCTCGACCATACGATTCTCTCCGGCAAATTTCACACCACGAAGGTGCCGCTAGTCCTGGGCAACGAGGGAGCGGGCGTGGTTGAGGAGGGAGGCGGAACAGATTTTCCCGTCGGCTCACGCGTGATGTTCTGGGGCACCTATGGCGCTTTCGAAGACGGAGCCTACAGCGAGTGGATTGCTGTACGGAAGGAAGATCTTTGCCTGATCCCAGACGCTGTCGATGACGTGAGCGCCGCAGGCATTCCGGTCGCGTATCTCACCGCGCAAGTGGCTCTTACCCTCGCCGGTTTTCGTCCGGGTAAAACCGTTCTGGCACCGGCGATCGGGGGATCAGTCGGCAACGCGGTGACGCAATTGGCGCGCGCTCTGGGAGCAAAACACGCCATATCGAGTACGACCAACCATGCGAAAGCCGAGCAGGCAAAGGCGCTCGGATTCAATGAGGTCATCGACACTTCCATGGAGAAGTTGGGTGACGGGGTGCGTCGTATCACCGACGGCTACGGCGCAGATATTGTCATCGACGGGATCGGTGGTGAAGTCTTGAGCGAGGCGCTCGGGGCGCTCGCGTTGGGCGGAAGCCTCACAACACTAGGGTATTCCGCAAGCCGTAAAACGACCATTGACGTGACAGATCTCATCGTGCCACAAGCCAGCATCCGGAGTCTCAATATGTTTCGTCAGCCGCAGGCGACCGTTACGGACGCATGGAACGCTATTGTGTCTCTCCTTCAATCCGGTGCGATCAAACCGATCGTGGCGAAGACGTTCCCCCTGGCCGAAGCGGCTGAGGCTCTGCGTTATCTCGTTGAAGGCCGCCCCTTCGGGAGGGTAGTTCTTACAGTCTGACGACAATTGATAGGGGGAAAACATAACAGGTATCCCGCTCTGCAATGAGCGAAGGGTTCGCACTTTGCGCAGGCGTAGTGCGAACACAAGTTGTCAAATCAACCCAACTACGCTCGGACGAGCTTACTCAGAGAGAGGAATCAATGACAACAATAAAGGCGATTCGGCTGGCTTCGCTGGTCACGGCAATCAATGTCCTGGTCGCGAGCGGCTTTTCCATCGCGGCGATCATCCGTCCGCAATACCTGGTCCCTGCCGAATCCGTTCCAACGCAGGCGTCGTTGCTATTGGCGATGTACGCGGCGGCGCGCAGAATTCCTCTGGCTTTGTTCGCATTGGGGGCGATCTACAAGCAGGCGACGCCTGCGTTGCTGATCCTGGGTGCGCTCGCCGGCGCCATGCAATTGCTGGATGCCGGAATCGGTCTGTTTGCGCATGATCTTGGGAAATGCGCTGGGCCGCTCTTTATCGCCGTCCTCCAATTCTTCGTGGTGTATCTGCTTCACAGATCCGTGCGGATCACGCCGCAAACCAAGCGCGGATAAACGCACGCTACGGCCCGGCACTTCCAAGTTCGCCCCCAGGTGCGCGGTGGAAGCTGATGCAGCGCAGCACTCGGCCGTGATCAGCCATGCCAGGGCGAGTGGAGCGTGCGCCGGTGGTTGTAGTGCTCGATGAACGCCTCGTGTAGCGGGAGTAATCGTCGAGCACGATCGATAGGTACATCACCGCGGTTCTAGATGCTGCCGATCGAGCCCGGGCGCGCGACCCAAACGGTTCGGTGCTGATCCTCGCAAATTCCAATGCCGCGGTCGCGGCGATCGCGCGCGCCGCACGCGAGCGCAGCAAGGCCCCACCTCAGTTCAATGCGCGCATCCTGAGCGGATGTTTGGTGGGCGCCACAGTGGGTGCGGCGGGCGGATTGCTGATCGGCGGATTGTTCGCGGACTGCGGAACGGTCAACTCCTTTTTGAGGCTGGATCTACAGCTTTCGTCACGCCATCTTCACATTGCCCATCAGGACGTCTGAGATGCTAACAAGCGCAGACGAATTCCACGTGCCCAGCACTACCAGATCGTCCTTTGGTAGAAAGCAGATGCTGGATGGGTACTGACAGGGAAGCTCTCCCAATGTCACGAGGTCAGACGCTCGATAAAACACGAAGCGCCTTTTCTGAACGGAGCCGACTAAATTGCTGTCAGTTGACCAAGCAAGTTCACTGCCGGTCCCGCCGATCTTGATCTCGGTTCGGATTGCGATGATTTTGCTGTCGGAAGCTCTTACCACCTGCATCCACCAATTCCCTCCACCTCTCCGCCTGCAGATTAAGCAAATACGCGACCCATCGGGTGAGATCGTCGCCGATTGAAGGTAGTAATCGAACGAGAACACCTTCAACTTCCGCTCGAAAAGAGGCCACCGGTGCAAAACCAGATAGTCGTAATCGGGCCATTGCTGTCCCGGCTGAACTTTTTTCCTATGCTGGAACAACCAGGAACGCTTTTGTGAATCGTGAGAAATACGATCAATCATCTCACCCGGAAACTGTTTTGTGCTCACTCCGGGTCCACTCAGTTTCCGAATCGATATGAGGCCGTTCCATGACCCATCGACGAGCTCCTGACCGTCGGGCGAGAAAAATGCTTTGCTACCCTCACCCTCTTTCTGATTCTTGTAGTCCCGCATAACATCGCCGGTCGCAAGATCGATGATTACGATGCGACCATTCGTATACTTGACCGCGAGCTCTTTATTGTCAGGCGAAAAATCAGAATGGGAAGCATGTGGAAATGGACGAGCAGACAGAATTCTCTGACAGTTCTCAACATCGAACCCGTTGACCCGTCGTCCAACACATACGAACATTCTGCCGTCGGCAGTGCAGACCGTCTCATAGCTCATTGGCAAACGAAATCGCGTCGATGTCACAATCCAAGCCTATCGCAAATAGCTCACGCACCGAAGACGACTACTTGTGCTCCAGCGCCTGTGGTCAATTTCGATGCATGCAACCGAACGCAATTATCGTTGATCGGATTATTAGTGGTTGGTCGCCTATCCTGACAGAACCGCATTTTTGGGGGATTACTTCCGGATAGGCGGTAATACGACAACCACTCGAAATTTTGGAGTTGTCGTGACGTCTATACTCCCTTATCTCTCGCGACCGCGTCCAACACACATGCACCTGCGACGCGCAATCTTTGCTGTACTCGGAGCTATCCTGCTCGCGCCCGGCATCCATCCGCAGGACATCGTCACCACTCAGGGCGAAGAAATTCCCGGCACCCGCAGCTTTTACTTTGGCCATCTCATTGATCGTCCGGAGGCCCTTTCCGGCGTGTGGGAAGCGCCCGATGGCCAAGGTGGTGCCGTCGGCATTCACTTGAACCTTATGACCATTGTCTCCGACGATGTCGATCCGCCCGCTTGGACTCCGCAGTCCTGGCAGAACCTCAATTTCGGAGTCTTCCAGCGCAGGGGATCGGAGATCGCATTCGGCGAGGAGGGATATTTTGCCGACGACCCTCGTGAGAGTTCGGTCACCCTTGAAAACGGCCACCTCCAGCTTCACTTTATCTCGGCCAACATTCCCTCCGTTGATCTCGACCTCGCCCACCAGGCTGGCGACTGCTGGCATGGACGCTTCCATCGCGGCAGTTTCGACGCGGTTGTCACCCTCTGCCGCCCCACGCCAGGTCCCGAGGTCAAACAGAGCCCCCTCGTCGGCACGTGGTCCCTGGGCCCGGTCCCCCGATCGGGTTGCGTCCACATCGCCCAGACCGGAGCCACCACCTTCACTGGCTGGTCGGACGCGCTTGAGATACCGGGCCACACAATCTACGGTCCCAACTTCCCTGGACCCCACTCGCTCCTTCAGTCCTATGGCGATCTCGCTAAGGTCGACGTTAGTGGCGACGAACAGGTCTCGCTGGAGTTAGGCGCCTACAGCGCGATATGCTGCTCGCACCGCTTCACCGGCCATCTTGCCGTCGACGGAACAACGATCAGCGGAGACTTTCCGCCAGGACCCAATCAGTCTCCCAACGCTGGCGTCTGGACCAAAAGGTCCGGGAACACATGTGTCGACGCCGCCGACCTTCCCAAGACTCATCCCGAATGCGAACCATCGCGCTGAGCTTTTGTTCAGAGCGTGTGTAGTCGCCGATCCGTCAGTTACTGCTTGAGCGACGGCTCGGAAAAGACCAGTCTTGTCAAGTCGGCTTGTGTCCAGGTTTTCAGAACCGAGTTTGCTGCGCTCGTTGGCACGTCCCATGGGCGTTTGTGAGGACTCATCTCGCCTAGTTCGCGAAAAGACGAGAGCGCGCCTATTACAGTCATTGCGCTTTCACCACCTGTGCCGTTTCATCTTGGGAAAGTGAAGAGCTCGACGAGCGTCCTCACGCGCTCTTTCTGACGGCTGGGCGGCATGGAGCAGATTTATCCCCATCATCGAGCGGGCGAAAGAGCTGCTGAAGCGGTCAAGCATGAGTGTGTTGGAAATAGGTGTCCGCGTCGGGTACCTGGATGCCAAACATTTCAGAAATACATTCCGTCGTGAGGCTGGCGTCTCCCCGATGGAGTTTCGATCCTCACAATCGTGACCGCATTGACGTACTCGGGGTTTCGGCCATAGCACTACGACAAGCAGCACCCATCCCTCGAGTTCCGGGTGGAGTTCATTGAGATTTTCTACGCAACCCAGGACGACCTTTGGGTGAAGAGAGCTTTTGTTTCATCCGCACTCCGAGCAGGACCTGATCAATCAGGTCATTGCCATACTTCTCCGTCAAAGGCGCGAAGCGAAGCAGGAGCCGGTAATACACGGGCGCGAAAATTGCATCGACCAGCAGCTCGGCATCCGTATCCGTGGAGAACTCACCTGTTGCCTTGCCCCGCTCAATTTCCGCAACAGCGGACGCTCTCCGCAGACTAACGTGCCGCTCGTAGAATTCCCGCAGGATATCTGGATCGCTTTGACCTTCTGCGATAAGCTCGCCCACCACTTTTCCAAAGAGGCCGTTAACCACCTTAATAAGCCTTCGCATCCTTGCGCGAATTGCCTCTTCTGCCGTTACCGTGACCGGGATCTCTAAAGGTTGGTCAAGCCTCTCATGGAACATGGCCATAATGAGCGCGGCTTTGGATGGCCACCATTTATATAAGGTCGGCTTACCTACATTTGCCCGCTTCGCGACCGCTTCCATCGTGAGCTCACGTGCAGGCTTCGCCTGCAGCAACTCATAGACGGCATCCATGATCACTGCGTGGGACACGGCCGCCTCGCCGCGCGGCCTGCCGGCACGCACAGATTTATGGGCTGATCCGGGCACGCCTTTATCTTACCTGAACGGAAAGTCAAATAAATTTGCATCTCAATTATTTTCTTTACGTCAAGTAAATATAACTCGCGATTTCGTGGAAAGCGGACCGCGCAGGAGAAATGCCCATGAACACGACAGTTCAAGAGAACCGCACCTGGTCAACCACCCATCCGATCAGTGCGGAAGATAAAACTGCGATGTCCGCCATGCGGGTTATCGTTGAACCCAACAAAGGGCGCCTGCAAGGAACGGCCGCTCGCGTCCCCTTCGACGCCATCATGGAGCGGGTAGCCGCGCCGGCTGGCGTTACCTACGAGGCTGGAACCGTGGGAGGCGTCTCTGGCTGGTGGTGCCGACCGGAAGATCCTAAGTCCGGCGAAGCCATCCTGCACATCCATGGCGGTTGGTTCAACTGGGGTTCGGCGCAGGCCTTCCGGCATCTCGTTGGCCATATGGCTGCTCGCACTGGTGTGGCAGCATTCGTGCCGGACTATCGGCTGGCCCCGGAGCATCCCTTTCCGGCAGCTTCAGAAGATGTCCGCGCAACGTACTTTGGTCTGGTCGAACGCGGCTATTCGAAGATTGCCGTCATGGGCGACTCGGCCGGGGGCAATCTCGCCCTTGGACTTCTTGTTTATCTCTCGGCTAACAGCCCCTCAGGCACAGTGGCGCCCGTAGGAGCAGTCGTGCTCTCGCCCGTGACTGATCTGTCCCTGACGGGAGCGAGCTGGGAAACACGCGCCTCGGCCGATCCTTACTTCACTCATCCTCAGGCGGTCGAAGTGGTGCGCGCCTACTTGAACGGACACGATGCCGGCGACCCTTTTGCTTCGCCGCTCCTCGCTGATCTTGCAGGGCTTCCGCCGGTTCGTGTCCAGGTGGGTGCAGACGAGGTGCTTCTCGATGACTCCAGGCGTTTCGTTGAGCGCGCGGTAGCGGCCGGAGTCGATATCGAACTGGACGTTTGGGAAGGCATTGTCCACGGCTTCCTTGGAGGAGTTGGGCATTTTGCCGCATCCACGGAAGCACTCGAAATCAGCGCGGCATTCCTGACCAGGTGTTTCGCTGTTTCCGCAGTCCGACGCTAGTGAATCCACAAGAATCAACACTCAGCATGCGCTGAGAGACTGGAGCATCGCAATGAAATACGTCATTATTGGCTCAGGCCAGATCGGAACCGCGCTTGCACGCATCTTCGCCCGCAAGAACGTCGAGGTCGGAATTGCAAACTCTCGTGGACCTGAGACACTCAAGTCTCTGGCGAAGGAAGCGGGTTCCTCCGTGCGCCCGGTTTCGATTGAAGAGGCTCATCGGGCTGAGATTATCTTCCTCGCAGTACCATTCACTTCGCACAAGGAGATCGCGGAGAAGTTTGAGCAGTGGAACGGCAGGATTCTCGTTGATGTCACGAATGCGCTCCGTGTTGCGCCACAAGCTCTGGGAGGTCGCCTCTCTTCCGAGAACGTCGGTGAGGCGTTCGTCGGCGCGCGCCTCGTCAAAGCCTTCAACCACCTGCCTGCAGCACAGCTCGGGACAAATCCGCACTCGACGGGGCAACGACAGGCCATATTCGTATCGAGCAATGATCCCGAAGCAAGTGAAATGATCGCCGCATTGATAACTGAACTTGGACTGGCGCCGGTCGAACTTGGAAGGCTCGATCAGGGCGGCGTGCCCCTTCATGCCGTTGCCGGTCGGCCCGGTGGGCTTCTGTTCCAGAATCTCGCCAAGCTTCTCTGATTGAATGGGGATGTCTGTGGCCGGCGTCCTCTCTGCCGTCCGCGAAGACCGGTTCCCTCTCGGGAAGTCGGCTTGTGTTGAGCCATCTGGCCCGACCTGATCTCGATTGACGAATTCAGGCCTTAGCGCATTTCCAGACTCCCTGCTGTGGGATTGATGGCTCGCCGAGATGGGCTCATTGCTGCCACTCCAATCCCGTGCAGTTCCCTCTTTGGAGAACGTCTCTGCGAAGTCATCAATGAGCGGATTCGCATCAAACGATTACCTGCGAGGTAATTGCTGCGATTCTTGATCTAGCCGATAGTAGGGCAGTAGCCGAACAGGATTTCCTGTTCGGCTGCGGATCACAAAGGAGAATCACATGCCGAACTATCCAGTTCAAACGATCGCTTCTGCGCCCGAGGGTTCGAAGTCGGCGCTCGAACAGCTCAAGAAGGCTTTTGGTGTCGTACCCAACATCGCCGGCGCTATCGCGAATTCACCGAAACTTATCAACTCCCTCGTTGGCCTGTTTGGGCAAGTGCATAGCCCGGGCCTCACTGAGGCGGAGAATCAGATCGTTCTGCTGACCGACGCAGTCACGAACTCCAGCACGTATGCGGTGGCGTTCCACACCGCGTTGGCACTCCAACAGGGAATCAGTTCTGAAGAGACAACCGCAATTCGTGAGCGGCGCTTACCCGCGGACAAGCGATTTGCGGCGCTTTCAGCACTGGCGAAGGCGCTCATTGAAAAACGCGGCCACCTGACCGAGCCGGAAGTTGATTCGTTCAACGCTGCCGGCTTCACGAAGGAACAGGTCCTCGAGGTTATCGCCATAGTGGCGGCCTCGACGATCACCAACTACACCGGAACCATCGCGACTCCGCCGCTGGAGGATGCCTTTCGGCAGCACGCATGGCGTGGCTAAAGGCGGAGAATGCAAGCCGGCGAATCCGCGGCTCATGCAGCTTCGTCGGAGTCCGTATCTGACAGGAGGAGATCGAAATGGCAACGCAATCTGTATCCCCAGTTCCTCAGCTCGGCGAGTTGCTGCGCTATTGGAGACAGGAGCGCGGCAAAAGCCAGCTCGATCTCTCGCTCGACACCGGGATCTCGCAGCGCCACCTGAGCTTTGTGGAGAGCGGGCGGAGTCATCCCAGCCGCGATTTCCTTTCCATCGTGTCGGATGCATTGAACATTCCTCTCCGCGAAAGGAACGTTCTGCTGCTCGCGTCGGGATTCGCTCCTCAGTTCAGCGAGCAAAGCATCGATGCCGAGCAGATGGCGATCGTGACGCGGGCCATCGACCGGATGCTGCGACAACACGAGCCGCATCCGGCGCTGGTGCTCGACCGGTACTGGAATGTGATTCGGACCAATGAAGCGGCGCCGCGATTCTTTGCATCATTTGTGGATCTGAAGAAAAGACCAAAGCCGCGCAATCTTCTCGACCTGATGTTCGATCCGGCCGGGATAAGGCCTTTTGTTGAGGAGTGGGAGAAGGTTGCGGGCGGCCTGCTACAACGGGTCCGGCGGGAAGCGGTGGGTCAGGTACTGGATGCGAAACTCCAAGAGCTGCTGAAGCGGCTGCGTCAGTACCCAGGAGTCGCAGGACTGAAGACCCCGTTGGCGCCTCAGAGTCCCGTACTGCCCATCACCTTCCGGCGAGGAGATGAGCGCTTCTCTTATTTCTCGCTGATCACGACGGTCGGCACACCACAGTGCATCACGGCCCAGGAACTGCGCGTGGAGTGCATGTTTCCGACAGGTGCTGAGGAGAGAGCACTATGAGCGTTCCTCTGTTTCTAAGCGAGAGATCAACTTGAATGCCTTTCCGTCCACGCCTTTCCGTCTGTCCGGTGTTAAGATGTTCGCCATCGAGGATGCCAAAGCAGAAGCTCGGCTGAGACCGAAAGCTGTAATGGCTGTTTCAAACTTATGCCCGCACATGATCATGACGATCATCACGACCACCAGGTTGTTCCGTCCGATCTGGCGCTGCGAACCAAGGCACTGGAGTCGTTGCTGGTGGAAAAAGGCCTGGTAGATCGGGCCGCATTGGATGCGCTGGTCGACGCTTACGAAAACAAGATTGGACCGCGCAACGGCGCTCGCGTGGTGGCGCGCGCCTGGGTGGATCCGGCATATAAGGAACGGCTGCTCAACAATGCCCCAGCGGCAATTGCCGAGCTGGGCTATGGAGGGGCACAGGGCGAACACATGGTCGTGCTAGAAAACAGCCAAGGCGTGCATAACCTGGTGGTCTGCACGCTTTGCTCCTGTTATCCCTGGCCAATCCTCGGTTTGCCGCCCGTCTGGTACAAATCGGCGCCGTATCGATCGCGCTCGGTGATCGATCCACGCGGCGTTTTGCGCGAATTTGGCCTGGAGCTGCCCCAAGACGTAGAGGTTCGGGTCTCCGACAGCACGGCGGAGATCCGCTACCTCGTCTTGCCGGAAAGGCCGGCTGGCACAGAAAAGATGACCGAACAGGAACTTGCGTCTCTGGTTACACGGGATGCCATGATCGGGGTGGCCAAGGTTGCATCGCCGCCAGGAGGCGGGGCATGAACGGAATTCACGACATGGGCGGCATGCAAGATATGGGTCCGATCCAGCGCGAAGAGAACGAACCCGTATTTCACCAGCCTTGGGAAGGCCGTGTGTTTGCTATGAACCGCGCGATTGGTGCGTGGGGCAAGTGGAATATCGACGCAGGCCGTTACGCTATCGAGCTTCTTCCCCCCGTTGGTTATCTGCAGATGAGCTATTACGAGAAATGGCTAACCCGCAACATTGAGTTGCTGGTGAAGTCTGGCTTGGTGACGCGGGAGGAAATGGAAACCGGCGAGCCCGCGCCGGGATCGCAGAAGGCAACTCCGCCTCTTACCGCCGCCGCCGTATCCGACGTGGCCGGACTCCGCGGCAATTTTATGCGACCGGACACAGAGGCCAAGGCTCGCTTCGAAGTGGGACAGCAGGTCCGCGCCCGGAATATGAATCCGGTGGGCCACACTCGCCTGCCCCGTTACTCGAGAGGTAAAAAGGGCTCTGTCGTCCGCCACCACGGCATCTTCGTATTTCCGGATACAAATGCGCATTTTCTGGGCGAGCAACCGCAGCACTTGTACTCGGTTCGTTTTGCGGCGCGGGAGTTGTGGGGAGAGGACGCATCGCCTCGCGATTTTGTTTACATTGATATGTGGGATAGTTACCTCGATCATGCCTGAATTGCAATCCGATCGCGACCGGCTCGCTTCTTTGCCTTCGCTCCCTTGCGACGAAGGCGGTCCCGTCTTTGCTGAGCCCTGGCAAGCCCAGGCCTTTGCGTTGGCCGTGCGGCTTTCCGCTCAAGGCTACTTCACCTGGAAAGAGTGGGCCGCCGTGCTGGCCGATGAACTCAAGTCCGCGGCGGATCGTGGCCACCCGGACGACGGTTCCCACTACTACGAATACTGGCTGGCTGCGCTCGAACGTCTGGTGACTGCGAAAGGGCTCTCCAATCCAAACGAGATGCTTGCTCGCAAACGAGCCTGGGCCGACGCTTATCGACATACACCGCACGGAAAACCCGTAGATCTGCCGGGCAAGTATAGACTTGCCTAACCCGCTCGACGGGTGGACAAAATCCTCTCATACCGATCACGGCGTTCATCAATGGGTCTCAGAAGCCTCTAAAGAGGACATACTTCAGAGCGTCCAATTCAATGCGGATGGATCCATTCGAGGCTGGGCTCGCGTTGTCGATGAACCGTCCGATCATCAGCCCAACGGCGCGAGGTCAATCGCATCATGGCGCTCAGCCTCGTTAATGTCAGTTATAAAGCTATGCATGTGCTTAGCATAGTCGAGCCAGAGCGGCCATTCGAGCGCTGCCTGTCTTGCGCGGAATTCGATGATGGCTGCCTGATTGGGAACATTGTTGTAGTGCACGGTATCCATCTTTTCGCCTAGACCGGCGAGGCCGCGAAGGCGGTGACCGAGTTCGGGATTGCTGTCGGCCCACAAAGCGTTGTCATCGCCGCCGAGAGGATGGGCCTGCGCACTCAACAGATCGCGACCTTCCACTATCCCTTCGAGCCACGCTTTGCGGGTAATTGGCAGTACTACCGCGGCGTCTCCCGCCAGGTTCGAGCGATCGGTGACCTTGCGCTCGACCACCATTCCCGTTGGTTCGATGCCGGTTTGCGGCATCGTCGGGACCTTGGACATCAGGTGCTTGCAGATGTATTCGACCCACTGCGCTTTACCTTTGCCAGTCTTGTAATGCTGTTGCTCTTCGTTTGGCAGGTCCTTGAACAATCCGGCAAAGCTGGTCCGGGACATCAATATGAAGAGATATTTCAGTGCTCCTACCGTGGCCCCCGTGGGCGAATAGCCACGAACCAGATAAGTCATGATCATCGTCAGTAGGCCGCGAAGTTTTGCGCTCGGCACATGCGTTTTCCAATTGGGGTCGAGCATTTGGCTGTGTTGGATGGTGACTTGCCTGAGCAATCTCGAATAGAAGTCTGCGCCCATTCCCTCGCCGCCAAAGACGATCTTTGCCGCTTGGGAGTTCGGCTCTGCCAACAGGCGCCAAAGCTTGCGTATTCGTGCCAACCGAATGCCTCCCGTCACCTGAGGGATAGCTTCGATGTTTTTGAAACGCATTTGTTGTTTAATGTGGATAGTGAATCTATCGTGGGGCGGTTGAAAAGTACCTTTAGGGAAATCTGCGGCAGTAAGGAAACTCTGCGCATTCCGTGCATTGAGCATGCTGACGAACCGAGTCAAATCGCCCACGATTTGAACCAGTTGGTTCGCGCCTGCCTCGCTCTCCTCTACTTGGCTTGTCACCCATTCGATCTCGGTTCCATCGACCGTCATTGACCAGCCTAAGCCGCCCCGGATCGTCGCAGCTTTCGGGTAATGAATGGTATTCGCCGAAATCCAAGCATCGTTGATCGCTACACCATGCTTGGGAAGGGCAAGCCCGTCCTTCAGTTTATAAATGTCCCAGCCGGTGGCAAATTCGAAGCCGACAGCCATGACGATCCTCCTCAAATCACACGGTATTTTCTCAGACTAGAACCTTCTTGGGAAGAAACTGAACCGCGCCGACCTGACGCCGTACTTCGAGGTAAACTTCCTGTCCCCGAGTTTCCCCAGCGTCAGAATGACCGGATGCTAGAGCCTTTACCAGGACTAATCCGCACATCGGTTCTTAACCCAAGTTCGATGCATTGGCCTGAAGTCCTCAATTGAGACTCTGACTACTGCGATCATGACCAAATGAGTCTACCGTTGAGATTCGACCTCGGAGAATCGCTGGACCTTGGCCGTAGTCAGGGGGGCTCTCAACAAAGCTAATCGGAGAAATCCAGCAAGACCTTTTCCTGTCCTGCCTCACCATCGGCGAGGCCTATTGCCTCTTGGAAGTCTTTAACTGAATACCGCACACTCGCTGGCGGCGTAAGTGCTCCCTTCGATAACATGGTGAGAAGATCGCTCGTCGCTGCTCGCACTTCGGCGAGCGGCTGGGAAGGCACCCAACGCGGAAGCCACCAGCCGCGAACCGTTGCTGTGGAATAAATCAACCGCGGAGCAAAGAGCGGCATGATGAATTTTGCGGGATCCGTCTGCCGATGACTGGAAAGGGCTCCATACACAAGCAGGGTTCCCGCGGGAGCGAGGTTGCGGGCAATCTCGGCGCCAAGGTCTCCGGCAATGCAGTCAATCGCTCGTTCAACGCCCTTGCCCGCGGTCAATTCCTGCAGGCGTGACCTGAGATCCTCGTCCGCTGTGCAGATGACCTCATCGCCTCCGAGGTTGCGTATGATTGACTCCTGCTCGCGCCGCCGGATGACGTTGATTGTCTTGAATCGATACTGCTGCGCCAGTTGAAGCACGAACTTCCCCACGCTGGATGCAGCCGCTGTCTGCAGAAGCCAATCGCCCTCCGTAAGGTTGTGAATTGATATAGTCAATGCCCATGCCGTCAAAGGATTGATGTAGGAAGCGGCGGCGGCCGAATCGTCCAGGCCCTCTGGAACGGGCACGAGTTTGTCCGCTGGGCACACGATCTGCTCGCGCCAGGTGTTCCATGTGTTAACAAAAACTACGCGCGTTCCAGCCATCGGACCTTGCACGCCCAGACCTACGGCCTCCACAATCCCCACCCCTTCAATGCCCGGGCTGGCCGGCAACTCCGGCTGATAGCCATAGCGCCCGCGCACCATGTGCAGGTCGGATGCGTTGATCGGGCTCAGCAGCACTCGGACGAGCGCTTCGCCGGGGGCCAAAGGCGGAGTAGGGATCTCTGCCAGTTCCAATACGCTCTTCGGTTCACCGGTCTCGCGAAAGATCAATGCCTTCATCTGGTACCTCCTGGCTCTTCAAGCGATGGCTGATTCCGACATCAACGCGCTCCTGGCCGAATAGGTGAGCGTTCAGCTTATTTTGCCCACAGGTGCGAATTCGTCCCGATAAGTCGGCATGGCTCCGGGAATCCGGAACCGAGATCCCGATGCATTAGGTAATTTCCGCAGAGCAGTAATATCTCCGCCACAAACTCCTGCCATGTGGGCCGAGGCGGTTCGTTCGATCGGTAGGATTTGAGCTGTTTGCAGTTCGTCGCCTGGCCGTGCCGGTCAGTGCAACTACCTATCTAAACCCCTCCACTAACATGATGTCCCCTTCGGAGTGCTCGATTCCTGAGAAGAGGAGAGCATGGCCGTCCGGCGCCAGGCTTGATCCCCACATTGCAAACAGATTGGGGAAGTCCACAATCTTGTGGGCATGCTGAGTGGCAGTGTCGAAGTAATGGAGGGCAAAGTGACGCGGCCCGCCGTCGACGAAATACCCGCCGCTTCGTGCGGGCACCCAGCGCACGTACGAGGGTACCCCGCGAACCGGACGTTCGTCGCCGCCATTCGCCGACGCTGACCACACGTACCCCTCGCTATAAAAGAACACCCGCGTTCCGTCCATTGCTTCCTGCGGCTCGCTTTGGTCCTTTCCCTCTGCGGTCAAACGACTCGCCGCTCCCCCTTCCACCGGCGCCTTCCAGATAGCGTGAGGCCGTTCCGTATTGAAGTAGATCCAATGCCCATCCCCCGACCAGAACGGCGAAGCCGCTCCGGTTGTTCCAGTCAGAAATCGCCTTGGGGGCCCCTCTACGAGATCGACGATGTAGAGTTCGGAGATGCCCGAATCAGTGCGCAAGTCAAAGACGATCCGGCGGCCGTCCGGCGACCATCGTGGTTCTCCGATCGAAGGCCCTCCAAACGAAGTTAACCGGACGGCGTTCGAAGCATCGCGATCGCAAACCCACACTTCCGGATTCCCGGAACGCCAAGATTGAAACGCAATGTGTTTGCCATCTGGTGAAACGTGCGCGCCTGCATCACCCCGGGTGGACGAGATAAGTTTGGCGGCGGGCGCCGTGAGCTTTGTTTGGCTCGCCAACGCTAGTTGAAAGACCTGGCCGGAATGGTGGACCTGGGCAAAGGCAAGTCTGTTCCCATGGCTCGCGACCGCCACGCTTTCCACGTCCTGGGCGAAGAGAAGCATCTCCGGCTTTCCGCCTGAGAGCGGAATACGCCAGAGATGCTGGTCAGCACTGTACAGAAGGGACTGACTGTCTTCCGCCCAGGCAATACCCGCAAAGCCTTCTGAGGACCGTGCTTCCTTCAATTCGCGTGCTTGCTTTCCATCAGGGGTTTGCAAATAGATTTTGGCGACGCCCTCGGCAAGCACACACACCGAGGCGAGATATTTCCCATCCGGTGAAAATGCGGGTTGCCAGGTGTTCCCGCAATCGTTTGAGGGATCCGGCAGTAGTCGCTCTTCGCTGGTTTCCACATTCACCAGGTGAATGCTGAAATGGTCCGCGGATGAGCCCGCTTTCTTTGCCAGAGAATTCCCTTTGGAGAATGCCAGCCACTTTCCGTCCGGCGACCAACTCACTCCCAGTGGCTCCCATCCGCCATACGCGGTAATGCTGGCCACCTTGCGCTCCGCACCCCCCAGTGGGGAAATGAGGTAGATGCCCGTGCTTTCGGGGTCGGCCTGGCGCATGAATGCGATCCGTCGGCCGTCTGGCGACCAGGCAGATACGAGAAATATGGCCGGATGGTGAGTAAGCTGCATCACATGCTCCTGCCCGACCTGTTTGATGTAAAGATCGAATTGGTACTCCTTCTGATAACCAAACCAGGAAAAAACGATCTCGTTTCCGTCCGGCGAAAAGCTGGGCGCAATCTCAAATCCGGGAAATGTTGTGAATGGAACGATCGTGAGCTTATCGGGCTGCATTTGTGATCGATGCCGCAGCAGGTAGCCGCCAATCACCACGAGGAGGAGCAATCCCATGCCGAGGTAGGCGGGACGCCATCGCGGCGCAGCTGTGGCTGGATGTTCCTTCACAGGAGAGGGTACGGTGTGTTCCTGCGGCGAAGCGATAACGCGCGCTAGAGGCGGATCACTCTGCTCTTTTAGCGTTGCGATGAACCGGTAGCCACGGCGGGGGAGAGTTTCGATCAGATGCGGCACATCCGCTGAATCGCCCAGGGTGGCCCGTAGCTTTCCCAAGGCCAGATTGATGGCATGGTCAAAATCCCCGAAGCCCTTGTCCGGCCAGATGAGCTGACGCAGCTCTTCGCGCGTAATGATCTGTCCAGGCCGTTCCAGCAACGCTGCCAGGACCTTGAACGGCTGGTCCTGGACCTTCAGAGGTCTGCCCGCCTTCCATACTTCACCCGTTTCCAGATTGACTTCGAAATCTTCAAAACGAGCGATCGGCCGTTGTATCGAGTTGCCCATGGGCGACACCGAAAACGTGTGAGATAGGGTCCAAGTCCCGAGAGATCTCCAGAAGATGGTGACGCTAAGTCTAGCGCCATCCGGGCGTTATGCGCAGACAAAGTTGATAGGACGAAGAGACTCGTGGCGCATTGAGGCTCCTTGTTGTGAGCCGGAAGCTCGACCTCGCCGGTACCGCGGCCGAGGCGAACTCCATGAATCGTTGGGTACTTTTTCTTGCCTGTCTGAGCCTTTCCTTTCCCCCTCCTTCGCACGCAGACGACCGGCCAAGGCCTTCCGAAAACGCGTCCGGCAGCGAATTGCCTTTCCGGCTCTCTTCCGGGTACCTCATTCAGGTCGAAGGCCGCATCGGAGAGCACACCCATCTGAAGTTCATCCTGGACACTGGCGCGACCATCAGCATGGTCGACCAAAGAATTGCCCAAAAACTGAAGCTGGATGCGCACCCGGCTCAGAGTTTCAACTTTGACAGAAATCTCCAGTGGGAAACTGCCACCATACCTGAAGTTCAGTTCGGCCCCATTCGAGCAGCCAACGTTGCTGTGCTTGTGGGCGATCTGGCCCGCTATTCAGAGTTCGCCGGCAAGGCAGACGCCATCATCGGCACGGACCTTCTCAACCTCAGCAACCTCACCATCGATTTCGCCGCCCGGAATTTGATTTTCGATCTGACCGAGCCAAGAACTTACTTGGCGGGTGGCGATCCCATGGCAAAATGCTTGATCGTCGAGCTTCAGGTTCAGGATCGTCCGGTTCACCTGATTGTCGATACCGGCCTGCAAGGCATGCTTCTGTACGAGGAGCGCCTGCGCAAGAGCGTGCCAGGATTACGCACGGCGGGCAGCCTCAAAAACGCGACTATGGGCGGACGCGTGCAAGTAAAACAAGCCACTTTGCCCGATGTCAGATTCGGCAACAGGAACCGCGAGGTACACATCGCATTCTTGCCCTCGCCCGCCGCAGGAACACTCCCGGGAATCGACGGAATTGTAGGCCTCGACGTGCTCCAAGTTCGCCGCGTGCATTTCGATTTTTCCAGGAAGACGTTAACCTGGGAGTAGGTTAAGGATCGTTGGCAATTCGGCAGTCAACCGAGGCAGAACCGCCGACGAAAAAGATCAGTCCTGATAAGTCGCAATGGCGGAAGGTTCTTCGTTGTCGATTCGAGCCGGCTTTGAGCGATTCCCGTGAAGATAAGTGAAACCGCCGGCTCCAGGCACAGGTAAAACGCACAGAAGAGCCGATAGCCTGGGTGGACCCTGACATTCAGGCCACTGCCCTTCTGACTGCCTATTTCGCCCCTGGAAAGCTATGCAGTTGCGGGCCCACAGTGTTGGAGTAGTTGTAACTTTGACGGCGGTCGTCGTTAATGGTCCAGAACATCGCGCCGATCATTCCCGGGTAGCCGGACGGGTTGCGTAGTTTGTAGGTGGTGCCTGCGGGCGCAGTGCCGGTGATGATGTACTCCATCGCCTGCATGACAATGGCAGGCGTAGTATCCGGCGTGAGGAAGCCGACCGCAACCTTCTCTGGAGGCATGGGCGGGAAGAAGTGTTTCGGGTCGCCGCCTACGTTGAAGCCGTGCAGCAGGAGTTCCGTCATCGCTGCGTGGTAGTCCACGCTGCCCGGCTGGTAGATTTCGCCATCGAGACCCTGGAGCGGCGGCGTGTTGTAGTCCTGCACGTCGACGAAGGAGAGTATGTCGCGGATGGCGTAGGTAATCGCCAGGTAGGAACCGAATTGGCCGCCGTAGCTTGGGTAGCCGGCAGGGATCTGCGTTCCCTCAGGCACCAGGCTGATCATGAACTGGGGGCCGAAGTGATCGTGCAACTGGTGCAGGGCTGAGATCAGGTTCACGATCGAAGGCGTGATGGGATGCTTGAAGTCCGTGTCTCCTGGATCAATCGAGAGCGAAGGGCTTTCAAAGTCGATATCGATGCCGTCGAAGCCGTATTCGCTGACAATCTCCGTGACGGTCGAGACATACAGAGGTACGCGTTGCGGGTCGGCGAGGGTGAAATGCTCGCCACCCCCGCCGAGCGAGATCATGACCTTCTTCCCCTGGCTCTTCAGGTAAGCAATGTCCGCCTTAAACTGCGCGGGGTCGAGACCCGCGGGCGTATGGAACTGCATGGTGCCTTCGGGCGCGTTCTTCGCGGGCGTGGCGAAGGCGACGATGATCACATCCCACTGGGGCGAGACCTCGCGCAGGGGAAAAATGGCATTGGCTTTGCCGTAGCCTTCCCAGTAACCGATCAACTTGTGGCCGTTCCCCGCGCCGGCCGGTGTGATCGCGGCGACCTGGGGCACAGGGGGTGCCAATGCGCTTCCATCGCAAAGGTCCTGGTGTGCCGGGCACGGCTCGGCGGCGGCGGTGAGCACGCTTGCGTCAGGGAAACTGTAAGTGCTGCCGAGACCGGCGGAAGAACCCGCATACCAGGGCAGCAAGGCGACGTTCTGCAAGTGATAGCTTTCGCCGCCGGCTTGGGCCGCGAAGCCTGGGGATGCGGGGATCTCATTTTTGGCGTTGGTGTTGGTGGGTTCCAGCAAAAAGTACATCGAAGCAATGCCGGTGCCGCCACATCGGCCCTGATCGCCCGCCGGCACCTGCGGGAGTCTCGTCCAGCGGGGAACGCTGTTGCCTGGCGTGGGCGTGGCATGGCCGCCATGGAATAGAGGATCGTGCAGGGGATCGTTGATGAACTCGGCGAGCTGCTGGGTGATCGGCTGCACGTCGCGATCGTGCACGACCGCGGGCGCGGCACGCAGATAGGAGCTGAGCACGAAAGAATTGCCGGTGGCGGTGTCAACGCCGTGCGTTCCCCAGGAACAGCATTCCGTCGCGTCGCCGTCACTGTAGTAGGTCGTGTTATGGGTGACCGCAAGGATGAGTTTGCCCTCCTGCCGGGGCAGCTGCTTGAAGATTGCCTGCTGCAGATATTCCACATCGACGACGGCGAAGGAGGTTCCCTCCTTCTTCGAGGTGAGGATATAGCCGTAGCCCAGCGGCACGTCGATCTTGAGGGGCTTCACTTCCGGCTTGCCCAGCAGTGTATGCCAGCCCGGTTCGCCGGGGAATGTGGTCCGCAGCAGGGCGTCGCCATATTGGGTGTTGTTGCCCGAGGAGAATGCGAACTTGGAGAAGATGGGTGAGCTCAGAATGCGGCGTACGTCTGGCGCCGCAGCCATGACGAAGGGCCTGCCGTCCCTCGCCTTCGCCGCAAAAGAAAGCTCGATGGGAACCAGCACCGTGGGAATCGTCGTCGAAACCGCTTGCGCAGGATCGTGGCCGAGAAGCGTGTAAGCTTGTTGGCCGGCGGTGTAGCTGAACGTGGGCGCGGTGCCCTGCGCGTAGGCAGCCGGCAGACCCAGCACGAAGAAGAAGAGAGCGCATACGCAACAGCAAAGGTCGCGGATCAAAATATTCTCCCGAGCAACAGGATACCTGCAGATACCGTTTTCGCCGCGTAGCATTCACCGACTCGTTCGCACTTCGACAATTACCTGTACTGCTGGAAGCGGAGGGCCTTCAATCTTGACAGGCCTTACCACGCCATCAACGCAGAGGATATGCACGCCCGATTCCATTGTCGGGATATAGATCAGGCCTGCCCCGTCTGATCTCAGTTCCTCTGGCCAAAGGTGCGAGAGTGGTCCGCTCCGATTCAGCTTCACCGCGCGACCGACGTCCGGCTTTCCATCGCAGCAGACGATCCTCATCTAGACAGGTGCGCCAGGAGCAGGAATTGCGATGTGAAGCGGCGGGAGCATTTCATCGCCGATGCGAATCACAGTGACTGGTGACATCCAAATGTCGTCGAGAGCGGCTTGGACATGGTAATTGCCAGGTGTGAGCCCGCCAGTATGAAATTGCCCTCCGCATCCGCGGTTGTTTCGATGCTTAGTGCAGCATTCAGGAGACCATTCGGACATCTCATATGGACATTGCACAGGAGTTGCGCTATCTTCTTTGCAATGGCCAAAGGAGCGACAGTGAATACCAATAAATCGGAAGTGTTGCAGGGAACACTGGATCTGATGATTCTGAAGACGCTCCACGCGCTGGGTCCATTGCATGGATTCGGGATTGCACGGCGCATCGAGCAGGTGAGTGAGGATGTTTTGACGCTGAACGAGGGCACTGTATACACCTCTTTACTGAGGCTGCAACAGCAGGGCTGGATTGATTCGAAGTGGGGAACATCGGAGAACAACCGTAAGGCCAGGTTTTACTCGATTACCAGTCGGGGACGAAAGCAACTTGCAGTCGAGACGGACAATTGGGAGCGAATTTCCGGCGTGATCGGTCGCGTTTTGCGTTTGGAAGGGGGTAAACAGCTATGAGTTCTTGGGCCCTTCGACTTGCGTCGAGAGTTAGCGGTCTTTTCAGGCAGAAGAAGGCGGAATCCGAATTCGACTATGAGATGCAGATTCACCTTCAACTGTTGACGGAGAAGTTCATTCAGCAGGGCATGGGTCCGGAAGATGCCGATTCGGCCGCACGCCGCCAGTTCGGCAACACCACATTGCTGCAACAGCGCCATAGAGAATCGCGCACGTTTCTGTCCTTCTCTACTGTCTTCCAAGATGTCCGCTACGGCCTCCGCGTGCTGCGCAAGAGTCCAGGGTTCACGGCGATTGCGGCGACATCGCTGGCGCTGGCGATTGGTGCGAATACGACGATTTTTTCTCTGGCCAAGCGGCTGCTGCTGGATCGGCTCGACGTGCCGCGGGCCGGCGAATTGCGGCTGCTGCATTGGGTGGGCGACAAGCATGTGGCGATCAACAACGTGTGGGGAATCACGGACAATGGTCCGCGCGGCATCAGCGCCGCGTCGTTTTCGTATCCGGTGTATGAACAACTGCGGCGCGATAATCGCGTGCTTGAAGACCTGTTTGCATTCAAAGACGCGGGCACGATGAATGCAACGGTGGGCGGCACGGCGCAGATTGTGCAGGGCGAACTGGTGAGTGGCAATTACTTTGAACAGCTGCGCGTGCAGCCGCAGCTGGGGCGGCCGATTGTTGCATCGGACGACGCGGTGGGGGCGGCGCCGGTGGCGCTGCTGAGTGCGCCGTTCTGGCAGCGAGCATACGGCGGGAAAGCAGGCGTGCTGGGACAGACGATCAAAGTGAATATGGTTCCGGTGACGATTATCGGCGTTGCCCCGCGGGGATTTACCGGGGCCAAGAATGTGTTAGCGGCGCCGGATCTTTTCTTCCCGATGAGCGCGCAGCCGCTGGTGGAGCGGCGCGGAAAGGGCGGTTCGCTGATTGGCCAGTCGAGCCCCGAGATGTGGTGGTTGAACATCATGGGACGGGCGAAGCCTGGCGTGCCGGACCTGCAAGCGCAGGCGGCGCTGGATGTGTCGCTGTCAGCGGCGGTCGAGGCAACGATCAAGCCGGGCTCCGGAGATACTGTGCCGCGACTGATTCTGAGCGATGGGAGCCGCGGGCTTTTTGCTTCCAGGCCAATGTTTGGCGAGCCGATCGTGGTATTGATGGCGGTGGTGGGGCTGGTGCTGCTGCTGGCCTGCGCCAACATTGCCAGCCTGCTGCTAGCGCGCTCCGCGGCGCGGCAACGGGAGATCAGCACGCGGCTGGCATTGGGGGCAGGGCGCGCGCGGGTGCTGCGCCAGGTGCTGACGGAGAGCCTGTTGCTTTCCGGGTTGGGTGGCGCGGCAGGACTGCTGCTTTCGTTCCTGGGACGCAACGCGCTGCCGGCACTGGTTTCCAAACCCTGGGAGCAGAATCAATTCAACAGCGATTTTGATTGGAAGATCTTCGGCTTTACCGCGGCGGTTACGCTGGCGACGGGGTTGCTTTTTGGCATTGCACCGGCGTGGGCGGCGACGCGGACGGAAGTGAGCTCGGGGCTGAAGGAGACGGCCCAGACTACGACGCGGCGGCGCAAGGGACTGGGCGGCAAGGCGATTGTCGTATTTCAACTGATGCTGTCGACGGTGTTGGTGACGGGCGCATTGCTGTTTGTGCGCACGCTGTGGAACGTCGCGCATATCGATCCAGGATTCCGCAGCGATCACCTGCTGCTGTTCGCGATCAGCCAACCGGAGGCGCGCTATCCTCCGCCGACGGATTTGGCTCTGCACCGGCGCATCGAGGAGCGGCTGCGATCGATTCCGGGCGTGGAGGCGGAGACGCTTTCTGAGGTTGCGTTCATATCCGACAGTATGGAGAACTCGAATTTTTTGCCCGAGGGCGAAAAGATCGACCTGAACAAGGAACAATCGGCGCCGAACAACGCGGTGGGTGCGGGTTTTTTCAAGACGATGGGCATTCCGATGATTGCGGGCCGGGAGTTTGACGCGCGGGATACGGCCAGCTCGCCGAAGGTGGCCATTCTCAGCGAGGCACTGGCGCGCAAGGCGTTTCCTGGCGTGAACCCGGTGGGGCGGCACATCCTTGCGCACTTCCATCCGCGCGAGGGCACGGCGGGGGACGTGATCGAGGTTGTGGGCGTTTGCACGGATACGCGCTATTGGAGCCTGAAACAGGATCCGGTGGGCATGTTTTTCGAGCCGTATCCGCAGGTGCGTAACCTGGACTTCGGCGCGACCTACGAGGTGCGCACGAGCCTGAAGGCGGAGAGCCTTGCGCCGGCGCTGCGCGAGGCGGTGCAGTCGGTCGATCCCGACCTGCCGCTCATGGACCTGCGCACGCAGCGCGAGCAGATTGACGCGACGATGCAGCAGGAACGGATTTTTGCATCGCTCACGGCGGGGTTTGGCTTTCTGGCGCTGGCGCTGGCATGCGTGGGCGTGTATGGGGTGATGGCGTATTCCGTGGCGCGCAGAACCAGCGAGATCGGCGTTCGCCTGGCGCTGGGAGCGCTGCCGCGGCAGGTGTTGGCGATGGTGCTGGGTGAGGCTTCGTGGCTCGGGGTGGTGGGCATTGGCGCCGGGGTTGGCGTGGCGCTTGTGCTTACCAGGCTGGTCAAGTCGCTGCTTTACGGATTGCAGGCGGCGGATACATCTAGCATGGTTGGAGGCGCAATTCTATTGGTGATTGTGGGGCTGGCGGCGAGTTGGATTCCGGCACGGCGGGCGGCGGGGGTGCAGCCGATAGAGGCACTAAGGCACGAATAAAAGAGGGAGATTGGGGGTTGGAAACGCGAGGTTGCAAACTTCACATTGACAGTCGTCCATTCACGATGTGGTAATAAATCCGGCCACGCTCCGATCGGGTTAGCAAAGAGGCAAGTAGTTACGAAGCGCGTGAATGGGGCGGCCAACTACAAGAATGAGCTTCACAGGCTCAGCTTAAGACTTATCAGATCCAAAGTTTCTTCTTCCTGAAAGATCATTTTTTCCGCCCTTTGCCCTCGGTGCGTGGTCCATTGCCTCACGGCGATGGCGCACGAAGCCAGAATGGCAATCAGGAGAGCCGATCGAAACCCTGATGACAGGAACCAGGATTCAAACAATCCGGCTTGTTTTGCCAGCGGGATTCCGACAATGACGCCGCCCCACAAGCGCAGATGGAGCTCCCCTTTCCCAGGCAGATAGGAGCAGGCGAAAGGCAGCTTAGGAAGACTCAGCAGAGCAATGTCAATCAGGATGGACCCAACAATCCAAAGTGCAAGCAGATGGATAAGCGTCGTCCATATCGGGAATTGCCAAAGCAGCACTGCAGAAATGAGCAGCCAGACGGGAATGACCGAGAGCCCAAGCAAGGTTCGCCGCACAGCTCTCACATATACGCCTGGAGCATGGATCTGGGTCAGCTGAAATATCCAATTGGCACGGAGAGCCACCGGGATAGCGACCACCAGCCTAAGGCCGAGCATCGCGAAGCACAGGATCATCAAGGATGCCGTTAGATAAGGATCCGGCACCTGACTGTTCTTCGCTATCGGTTCGAGCCGGGTTTGAGCGATGCCCGTGAAGAAAAGTGAAACCGCCAACCCCAGACACAGGTAAAAAGCGTAGAAGAGCCGATGCTGACGGCTGCGAAGAAGACTGCGCACGGCAAATTGGACTACTGCGGTTTCAACCGAGCTCGAGAATCGAGGCAAACCAACTACGTTGCTCCGGCCAGGAAGAATATCTGGTTGCTCGACTGCCCGCTGCAGACGCCAGAACCACGCAGACAACAACAGCATGACTGCCAGGGTGGCGGCGATGATCAGCCCCGCCCAGGCTCTGGCCGCGAGTGAGGCAAATGCTGGCTGCATCGAACCGTTCAGTTGCTGGAATAATCCCAGAAACCAGTAGGAAGGCAGGTATTTCAAAAGCCCTTGATTGGCAGGTGCAGTGAGTGCCGGAATACTTTCAAGAGAAGGCTCCAATAAGTAACCGCCAAGCAAGAGCGTGAATGCGCACACCTGGAGCAGCGACGAGAGACGAAGAAACAGTTGCCACGGAAGCAGTAAAGCCGCCGCACCCTGCAGGCAAAGAACACAGCAGAAAATAAATGTCGCAGCAGCCGCGATGGTGGCCCAGTATGCACCGATTGCCCTGATGCCACCGAGCAAGCCGGTGCCAGGATTACTAAAGAACAGCGGCCATACCAGGCCGATGAAGCAGTTCAAGGAAATAATAGAGAAGCTGAGTACCCCGGTAAGAGCTGAAAGCTTCGCCAGAAACACCGTACGCAACCGGACCGGCAAAGGACCGAGCACCAGCAGATCGCGTCGATCGGGAAAGGAAGATTCCCAGCTGAGGACAGCAAGCAGGCCGACAATCATCATGGTCGTCGCAATGAACAAATGCTCCATCATCCAGAGTTCCGGCTGAGGCAATCCACCACCCACGAGGACGAGCGGCGCAGTGAAGAGAACGCTGATGCCGGCAAGCATTACGGCGATTTGACCCAGCAGCCTTTGCGTATCACTATCCGGTGAAAGGACCTCCAGGTCTACAACCCGAAGCCAGAACACTCGATAGAGCACGCGAAACTGCGAGAACCGCTGATGAGAGGGTTCAGGCATGAATAAGGTCTGCAATCTGCCGCGAGATCGTAGCGGTATCCTGTTCCACCGCGAGTTGGGAGAAGATGTCTTCAAGGCTGGCGAGAGACATCAGGGCGCGCAGTTTTTCAATGGAATCGTTGGCAACAATGCGCCCGCGATGGAGTATGACGACGTGGGAACAGATGCGCTCCACGGTCTCTAATTCATGCGAGCTGAACAGGACCACCTTTCCTCGGGCGGAAAGTTCCTGAATGAGGCTGCGAAGTATAAGTGAGGTGCCAACGTCGAGCCCGGAAAAGGGTTCGTCCAGAAGTACAAGATCGGGGTTGTGCATCAGGGCGGCTGCCAGAAGCACCTTCTGGCGCATGCCCTTGGAGTAAGCAGAAATCGGCACATCACGATCAGCATGCAATGCAAGAAGGTGCAGCAGACCATCGATGGTGCCGGAGATCTGGCTCGCGGGAAGCTCGCGAAGCTGAGCCACCATGACGAGATACTCCAGGCCACTGAGGTGGGTGTAAAGATGCGGCTCCTCGGGAACATAGCCGACGCGCGTTTTCCAGGCGATCGGATCGTCGCGGATAGACCGCCCGGCAAACCGAATGTCTCCCGCATTCCATTCGATCAAGCCGGTGATCATCTTCATGGTCGTGGATTTGCCAGATCCGTTGGCCCCCAGGTAGCCGGTCACCTCTCCCGCGCGAGCAGTGAAGCTCACATTGTCGACTGCGGGAATGCCGGAATACCGTTTTGACACATTGCAAAGGTCGAGCGAGATTTGCATACACCCCTATGTAGCACTCTACTCATGTCAATTGTCAAGCAGGTTACCACGTGAGCATTATTCGTCGCGAAGCACCGCCAGGGGATCAACGCGCGTGGCGCGGATTGCGGGAATCAAGCTGGCCGCGAAGGAGACAAGGATGAGCAGCATGGTTACGGCCAAAAACGTTACCAGGTCGCGGGAACTTACTCCGTAGATCATGCTGCTGACAATGCGTCCCAGGCCCAGGGCTGCGATCAGGCCGATGGCGATGCCGGCCAGTGTGGGCTTCATGCCTTGCAGGACTACCAGGCGAGCTACATCGCGCAACGTGGCCCCGAAAGCAATGCGCAGGCCGATCTCTCTCATGCGACGCTTTACGGAATAAGCCAGAACGCTGTAGATCCCAATCGCGCACAGCACCAGGGCGAGCAAACCGAAGATCGCCAGCAGCCGCATGTTGAAGCTGTGTTGCGTCAGGGTCTCACCGACAAAGTCTTCGAGCGTCATGACATTGTCTACCGGTACGTCTTTGTTTACGTCGTGGACGGCGCCAGTCACTGCGGCGGTGAGAGTCTGGGGCGGAGTATTCGTTCGGACGGCGAGGAAAAGAGGGTAGGAGCGCCAGGGACCGTCCGCGGAGGCGGTGGTCTGTGCAACAGGATAATAGAGTGACGCGATACCCGCGGAGCTGTCCAAACCATGCTGCTTCACATCGCCTACCACTCCGACGACTTCGCGATCTTTATCGGGAAAAAATGAGAGCTTCAGGTGATGTCCGATAGGGCTTTCGTTACCCCAGAACTGCTTTGCCATGGACTTGCTGATGACAACCACCGGCGCCGAATCGCTGTTATCGTTGGCGTTGATGTCCCGCCCTTGCAGCAGAGGAATGTGCATGGCCCGGATATACCCGGGTGTTGTGACCCGGACGGATACTTCAGGTTGTTCTGATAACGCCACCACCGGATGCCCTTCGATGGCGACCGGCTGGTTTGAGCCGCCCACCAGGGGCAGGTCGTCGACCGCTCCCGCAGACTCGACCCCGGGCAAGGAGCGCACGCGCTGAAGCACGGCATCGAAGAACGCCGACTCCTGCCTGGGATCAGTGAATTGCTGCTTGTTCAGCAGCACAGCAAGAGTAAGGACATTGTGCTCGTCGAACCCGGGATCCATGGTCTGTAGTTCCCAGAGGCTGCGGAGCATGAGTCCAGCTCCAATGAGCAATACAAGTGAGAGCGCCACCTCAACGGCCACGAGAGCGGAACGGGTTTTGCTGGTTCCGGTATCGGTATCGGTGTGGCCGAGCCCTTGTTTGAGCGCATCATTGACGTCCCCTTTCGTCATGTTCCAGGCGGGCAAGAGACCAGAGAGAATACCGGTCGCGATGGAAAGTGCGAAGGTGAAGCCAAGCACCGGGCCGTTGAGCCCAATGTCTCCCATTCGGGGCAATTTGTCGGCAAAGAACCTGATCAATAGGTCTATGCCAAAGTGGGCGGCCAGGAGGCCGAGCAAACCTCCGCATAGAGAGACGAGCAGTGACTCGCTAAGCAGTTGCAGGACGATGCGAGACCGGCTTGCGCCGATAGCAGACCGGATGGCTAGTTCTTTGCGGCGCGCAAAAGTGCGCGCGAGGATGAGGTTGGCGACATTCGCGCAAGCGATCAGAAGCACGAAAGCCACAGCCCCAAGCATCATGAGCAGAGCGGGACGAACTTCGCCGACTGTTTCTTCGCGGAGGGAGTTAACCACTGCACCCCAGCCCTTATCGTCATCGGGATAAGTCTGGGCAAGACGTTCAGAGATGGTGTTCATCTCTGCCTGGGCGTGGGAGAGCGTGGCCCCGGGTTTGAGACGGGCAATGGCCTGGAAATGGTGTTCGCCACGTATGGATGCCTCTTTGTCCGTAAGGGCAAGCGGAGTCCACACCTGGGCGAAAGTTGGCTTGGTCATCCTGGGTCCCATCACGCCGACAATGGTGTAGGGCTCTCCGTCAAAGTTGATGGCCTTACCGACCACATTGGGATCGGAAGCGTAGCGAGTTTGCCAGAACTTATAGCTGAGCACCACCTCATGGTTTTTTCCGGGGCTGTCTTCTTGGGGTAGGAAGGTCCGTCCGTAAAGAGGCTGAAGGCCAAGAACCGTAAAGAAATCGGCGCTTACCGGGCTCGCAGTGACCGCCTCGGGCTTCCCTGTCCCGGTAATGTCATACCGGGCACCACTGTAGAGTGCCATTTGCTGGAAGACGTGGTTTTGCTTTTGCCAATCGAGGAAGTTGGCTGCCGAGACCGCGAAGCGCGTCATTCCCGGGAAGCTCTTTTGCGGAGGAACGTGCCAAACCTGCACCAGGCGATCCGCATCGGCAAAGGGCAGCGGTTCCAGCAGAACAGCATGAACCACGCTGAAGATAGCGGTGTTTGCTCCAATACCAAGCGCCATGATGCCGGCTGCCACAACGAAGAAGCCCGGGCTTTTGCGCAACCGCCTGAGAGCAAATTTCAGATCCTGCATCAGCACCGGCATTCTGAGTCCCTCCGTCCAAGAACGGTATGTGCAATTCCAATGCCATCCATCGAGGGTCCAAAGGCCATGTTATGCCGCTTCCCAGGAGCGGACCTGTTCACCGCCGACCACAGATGTCCGGAGGTGGACATCGACCGTCTGATCTTTACCTGTTGGTAATCTTCAAAGATTTGCAGGGCTGGTCGTGTATCGAGGTCCACCTGGACCCATCACGCAGAAGAGCAGTCTTCAGTGACAGCGACATGGTTCGCGGAGACTTGCCGGGGTAGGCAAAAGACATCGTGTAAGGCGTTCCGGGAAAGAAAAGTCCTGCTTCGGTATGGCAATCGGAGCGCTTCGGCTTTGCACCTTGAAGCGGCGTGCAGTAGAGTTCGAGCTCGCGTATGGGAGCCTTGCCTCTGTTCATGAAACTCACGCTGACCGTGCCCTGGTCGACCTTCCCGCCATAGAGCATGACAGGGCAGGCAATCCCCGCCTGCGAAGGCTGAACTGAAACCAGCGCTATGCAAACACCCAGCAAAGCCCTGGCTGAATAAACGCGTTTTGTCCGGCGGAATTTCATATTTGTGCTCCCCAGAATAGCCCGAGATGGCGGACAAACGTGTCATAAACAAGTAACCACCGCTCTTAAGCCGACACGTTACCTTTTGTTTCGGAGAGTGGTATTGCTCGTCCGGCGCCCAGCAGATTTACTGTGATAGTCGTCATTACAGTAAATGTTACTGAAGGAGCTTGTAGTCATGAATAATTCTTTCTGCCCTGAGCCCCAAGGTACTGCCGCGGACGCTGCCCTCAAAGCTGATTCACCGTCCAACAGATTTAACGTCGGCATTGAACTCTCCGCATCGAAGCGGCGCGACATAGTCGTTGATCACGACAAGGCTATGGAGATTCATTACTCCCACAATACAGCCGAGGAATTGTTAAACGCGATCGCCTGCTCCCTCGGGAAGTCAGTACACTCAACCGGGAATATCATGCATGAGAACCCCTGGCAAAAAGAGTTAACTCGCGAGGAAAGAAAAATGGAGCATCGCGTCTCGGAGCAAAAGAGTGGCTTCGCAACGCTGGAACAACTTGAAGCATGGGGGTTCCATGCTGACGCGATTGCGGAATGCTTGTCAACGCAGCAAAGAAGGATGCTGATGCTGCCACTCAAGCCTGCAAGCCTGGCGGATCGCCGCCTGGGCCGCATTACGAATCGCCTCTGAGCGACTCTTTCATCTGCCTTTGGTTTTCCAGAAGCCCTCCCACCTGCGGAGGGCTTTTTTGCATCAAGGCACAGACGCTTTCAGCTCTTTCAGCGCACTTTTTTCGACAAGCATCGAGCGATCGAACTGCTTCCGGGCGGGGCGGTTCACGAGAGCGCCGTTTCGCAACACCCTGGTCCGTGCTGCAACATTTCACGCGACGCTCGAAGTGTCTCTTGCTAGGGTGAGGCCATGCAAAACTCACTCGCCAGGCAAACCGCAGCTTTTCTCGCCTTGTTTCTCCCGATAGGATCGCAGTTGGCACGAGCCGAGGGGCCGCTGAAGATTCCCATGACCGCTGATCGTTGGACCACGACGGCCGGCACGGTGAACTTTGTCGAGTACATGGGAAAGCCCTCGATTGAGTTGAAGGCCGGCAACTATAAAGAGCACATTCCGTCGGGTGCGGCCGCACTGAAGGACCTTACGTTTCGCGACGGAACCATCGAATACGATGTAGCCGCAACCAGCGACATGGGCGCCGGCTTTATCTTCCGCAGCGCCGACAAAGACAACTTTGAGATGTTTTATCTGCGGCCCAGGCCGAAATGCGAGGCGGCTCCGGACTGCGTGCAATATGCACCCCAGACCCATGGTGTTCTATTGTGGGACGTATTCCCGCAGTACCAAGGCCCAGCTCCCCTGCGGCAGGGCGACTGGAACCATGTGAAACTCGTCGTCTCCGGGCGGCGCATGAACATCTTCATCAACGGCGCAACCGAGCCCACCCTGAAAATTGGCCGCCTGGAAGGCGACAGCGAACAAGGCAGCCTTATGTTGGCGGGTCCGGGTATCTTTGCCAATCTCACGGTCGATCCGGCAGCAGTGGAAGGCTTGCCCGCCACACCTGAAAAAGATGCGACCGCATCCGACGGTCGCTATGTGCGACAATGGCAGCTTTCTCCTTACGCAAAGCTGGCAGCGGATCAGGCGCCGGCACTGGCCGATCTGCCCCCATCCTCGGCCGCATGGACGCCACTGGAAGCGGAGCGCGGCGGCTTGGTGAACGTGAGCCGTGTATACGGGATACCGTTGAAGCAGCCCGAGCGGGCCGTGGTGTGGCTGAAAACGACCATTCACTCCGGCAGCGAGCAGCAAAAGCAAGTCTCGCTGGGATGGGCGCGTGAGATAGTCGTCTTCGTGAATGGTAAGTTGGTCTTTGCAGACAAGAATCTTTTTCAGCCGCCAGAGGCGCGCAAGTCGCCGGACGGACGCCTTTCGCTCCAGAACGGCTCGTTCACGTTGCCGCTCAAAGCTGGTAATAATGAGCTGGCGGTTGCGGTGGTGAACAACTTCTATGGCTGGGGACTGGAAATGCGGCTCGACGACTCTGAAAGGTCTGCGCCTCGCCGCACCATAGAAGCGCTTCAGCTGGAGGCTCTTTGACCACTGATAAAGAGCATCGTGTGACGTTTGGCGGGCAGCTGACAAACCGCTGGTGGGCGCGCTGGTCGCTTGCCGCCCTGCTGTGGAGCATTCTTGGCCTGCTATTTGCCATGCCCGGTCTTTCTGTGCACAACTGGCCGCACCCGCTCCTGGGTTCGCTGGCACAGTGGTGGAGCTGGGGGCTGGTCACTCCCCTCATCTTCTGGGTGGATGCGCGCCTGCCTTTCAATGAAAGGCAGCTCGGTATGCGCATTCTCGCCCAGCTGCTGCCAAGCCTGGCTTTCACCACTCTCTACATCTATGTCTTTGCCGCAGTGCGCGCCGTGGTGGGGCTGGGCGGATGGAGAGCAGTCGCAGACCCGCACTTGCTCGCGAGCGCCTTCCACAGTGGACTACTCTGGGGCTGGCTGGTTTACTGGCTTATTCTCGGAGCACACCAGACTTATCGCTATTACCACCACTACCTGGCCAGCGAATTGCGCCTGGAGCGGATGGAGCGCAGCTTCTCCCAGGCGCGCCTGAACGCATTGCGCATGCAGCTGGACCCGCACTTCCTGTTCAATGCGCTCAACACTGTCTCCTCCCAGGTAGAGCGCGACCCCAGGCTCGCGCGTAGCATGATCGAACACCTGGGCGATCTGCTCCGCCTTTCGCTCGAAGCTCGCGACCGGCAGGAGGTCCCTCTGGCCGAAGAGATGGCCTTTCTTGACCACTACGTCGCCATCCAGAGGATTCGTTTTGGATCCACCTTGCGCATCGAAACTCACATCGCACCCGACGTGAAATATGCCCTGGTGCCGTGCCTGATCGTGCAGCCGCTGGTGGAGAATGCAATTCGTCACGGGATCTCGCGCCGTGCCTCCGGCGGAGCGGTAACGGTCACAGCGAAGCGCAGCGCAGAGCAGGTAGAGATCCGGGTCGTTGACGACGGCGTGGGGCTGCCGCCGGGGTGGACGATGGAAAACTCTACCGGCCTGGGATTGTCGGTGACGCGCGAACGCATCGCCGGCCTTCATCCCAACGGAAGCAGCCGCTTCGCTGTCGGGCGGCGCAGCGGCGGCGGGACGGAAGTGGAGATCTCATTGCCGCTGCGATTAACCGAGGAGTTAGCCGATGATCGCCCCGCACGCTGAAGGCATACGCGTCCTGGTGGCCGACGACGAAGCGCCGGCGCGCCAGCGCCTTATCGATCTGCTGCACAAGGATGCACAGGTCAGGGCCGTGCTGGAAGCCGGCGATGGACAGGCCGCCGTCGAAATGATTCAACGCGAGGCGCCCGATCTTGTTTTCCTCGATGTGCAGATGCCCCTACTCGATGGCATGGAAGTGGTGAAGGCCGTCGGCGCAGACGTTATGCCCCTCACCGTCTTTGTGACCGCATACGACCAGCACGCGATCAAGGCCTTCGAGGCCAATGCGCTCGACTATCTGCTCAAGCCCTTCAGCGACGAACGGCTCGAAGCCGCGCTCTGCCGCGCCAAGGCCCGCCACGACGAGCGCAGTATGCGCGAATTCGGCCGCAATGTCTTGCGCATGATCTCCGCCGGGCCCGCAGGGGGCAGCTACCTCGATCGCCTGGTGGTAAAGTCCGGAGGAACAACGCGCTTCCTTCGTGTGGCAGACATTGACTGGATCGAGGGCGCGGGCGTCTATGTGAACCTGCACGTCGGCGGCAAAGAGTTGCTCTATCGTGCCGCCCTGAATGAGCTCGCCGATTGTCTCGATCCCGTGCGCTTCGTACGCGTCCATCGATCGGCCATCGTCAACATTGACAGCATTGTTGAGCTCCAGCCCATTTCTCACGGTGAGTTCGAAATGGTGCTGAAGGATGGCCACCGCTCGCGAGTGAGCAGAACCTATCGCGCCCTGTTGGAAAAGCGGCTGGGCCAGTCTTTGTAGTTCGGCGTCGCATCGAACTCAGCGGATACGAGCTGCTCTTTTCAAGGCGGCTTCGAGGTCGTTGGGAGGAACTTCGCCTTCCCAGTAATTTCGAATCTTTCCTTTGCGGTCGATGAGAACTGTGGCTGGGATTCCGTGCACCTTGTAGAGATCCGAAACTACGTAGTCTGAGTCCGCGAGCGTGGGAAATGTTTCCTGATGCTCCGCGAGCCATTTCTTGTCGCGCTCGGCTTGATCGAGAGATATCCCCCACACGATCAGGTCGTCTCTGTGCTCCTTTGCCACGCCTTGAATCGTTGGCATTTCCCTGAGGCACGGAGCGCATGAGGTGGACCAGAAGTCCAGAAGTACAAGTTTTCCCCGCATCGTCGAGGACTCGACGCTCTGGCCATCGAGATCAGCTAGCCTAAAAGCAGGCGCCTCCTTACCCACCCATTCCTTCCGCGTTTCCAATCCGGGTTGATTCTTTAAGTCGAGCAGCCATTTCGGGGCGGGACGATGGAACTGCACCGTGTCAAACGTTATGGTCCACAAACCTTCCGGGTCGGTCGATCGCCGGCCCATCGAGTAGAGCATCACCTTCTTCAACGCCAGGTGCTTGTCAGAGCAGATCGAATACTTCACTGGAGGAAGTTTGGTGTCGTCCGGCAAAGGGCTATATTCCACCTCGAGCACGCGGCAGTCGACCATCCCACCATTCAGTGGGAGCCGCTCCGAGCCGACCTTCTTCACCGATGTCGTCTTCTCTGCGATCCTGCTCCAGGCACCTGTGACGGCGAAAGGAATACTGATGGAATTCGGCTTCTCGTCACTGCCTTCGCTTGTTTTCATAAATGCCAATGGGCCGCCAACCCGCACTCCGGGATTGACCGGAGCGTTCGGAGTCTCGAGCGGTGCAGGCGCCGCGACAATCGTGATTGGGAACCCTACTTGCCACGAAGATCCCACCGGCTGCACTAAGCCTTTGCCGTCGATTTCATAGCCGGTGGGGCTTCGGTAGGCGTCTTGCGCGAAACGAAGGAGCTCCTGCGGTGTTTGTGCGTAGGCGCCCACAGATGTGACAACCATCAACAACCAGAGAGTGCGCATTTACGTTCCTCGCGATCTCACGTCAGGATGGGTTATAAGTATTTGACGTCCTTACCGCTCAAAACGTTCGAGGCTAGGGGTTAATCTTCTTAGATGGGGCCGATTGCACATCGTGGTTCAATCCCATCGTCTTTCCGGTAAGCATTTTAGTCATGAAGATGATCTGTCCTGTGTGCATCGCAAAATGCTCCACCACATGATAGATCGCGTCCAGTACCGACACATCGTACCCTTGAATCACAAGCCGCTCGGATAGCCGCTGCTCACTCACGCCGTCAATCACTGCCGTCGCCTTGTTAACTAGCGTCACCAGACGTTCTGTCAAATCTCTGCTCGTAAGGCCGCCGCGCTCAGAGAATTCGTCATCGCGCCGGCGCGTGTCTGCTTCCCCACCGACGCCGGCAACGATCCATTGGCGCATGTTTCCGTAGAGGTGCAACAACAGGTTGCCGAGGGAGTTTTCATTTTCACCACCTCGCGCCCAAACCTGTTCGTCAGTCAATTGAATAAGGCACTTTTCGATGTGGGACGAGAACTGCTGCAGGCGGTTAGAGGAATAACCGAGGAATAGCTGATGAATTGCGTCTTCTGTCATGTTACGACCGAGAGTATGATACCTCGACGGAGAAGGAAAGGAAGACTATGCGCCTCGGGTGGAAGGAAGTATGGGTTTTCATGGCAACCCTTGCCGGCTTGATCTGTGCTCCGGACCCAGTCGTTGCCCAATCGACACCGCAGCGGACGCTGCTGGCGCTTTCAAAGCGGGAGCATACGCTGGCAATGGTGGACCCAGTTACTCTGCAGGTGATCGGGCGTGCGCCCGTCGGGCCGGATCCGCATGAGGTGATTGCATCATCAGACGGGAGAACCGCCTATGTATCGATTTATGGTGGCGGACGCTACCACGCGCTTTCCGTTATAGACCTGGTTGAGAAGAAAGCTCTTCCCGACGTCGACACGGGGGCTCTGAACGGCCCGCACGGTCTCACATTTGTTGGAGGAAAGCTATGGTTCACGGCGGAAGGTGCGAAAGCGATCGCGAGCTACGATCCTGCAACCACAAAAATCGATTGGATCATGGGTACCGGCCAGAACCGCACCCACATGATCTACGTCACCCCAGACGAGAAACAGATCTACACCACCAACGTTAGCTCCGCGAGCGTCAGCATTCTGGAAAAAGTGGCTCTGCCGCCGATGGGTCCTCCTCCGGGAATGCGACCGCCGCCCGGATCGCAGCCTCCTCCGCCCCCGCCAGGCGCAGGGCAACCACGTATGGACTGGAATCAGACCGTCATTCCTGTGGGCAAAGGCGACGAGGGATTCGACGTGTCACCCGATGGACGCGAACTGTGGACGGCAAATGCACAAGACGGCACGCTGTCGGTGATCGATCTTGAAAGCCGGAAAGTGACGGCTACTCTGGACGCGAAGACGTTCGGCGCCAACCGGCTGAAATTCACTCCTGATGGAAAGCTGGTGCTGATTTCGAGCCTGGGCGACGGCGATCTCGTCATTTACGAAGCAGCGTCGCGCAAGCAATTCAAGAGAGTGCACATCGGCCACGGTGCGGCGGGGATTCTTATGGATCCGGATGGGCAACGGGCCTTCATCGCCTGCGGCCCTGACAATTATGTGGCCGTGCTGGACCTCAAGACTTTAGAAGTCACGAGCCACATCGACGTTGGCGGCGAGCCAGACGGTCTCGCCTGGGCAAGCCGGCCCTAGCGCTTTTTAGCTCTATCCCCGCCACCAATTGAAGGGTGCCCCATCCTTCGCGTGTTTGCGAAGGGTGGGATAGTGAAGTCAGCAGATCTATTCCTCGCGCAGAGCTACCATTGGATCGATGTGCGCGGCTCGCCGTGCAGGAAGCCAGCTGGCCAGTAAAGCAATGCTTGTAATTGCAACCGTAATAGTCATAAATACCAGAGGGTCGCCGGGCCGCACTCCGTAGAGCAGGTTGGCCACCATGCGAGCCAGGCCAAAGCCCAACAGAAGGCCTGAACAAACTCCGGCGCCGGTGAGCCATCCGGCGCGGCGCAGGACCATGCGCAATACGTCTTCGCGACTGGCGCCCATCGCCAACCGCACACCGATCTCTCGCGTCCGCTCGCCGACCAGATTTGCCATCACACCAAAAATGCCGACGGCTGCCAGAAGCAGGGCGATCAACGCATCAAGGCCCAGCGTCGCCGCCACGTAGAACAGGCCCGTCAGCCTTTCGTGAATCAATTGTGCGTAGGTTTCCACGCCGTCCAGCGGTATCGTGGGGTCAAGCGCCGCGAGTGCCTGCCGGGCCGCAGGCGCGATGGCCAACGGATCTCCCGTCGTGATGATTGCATACGCAATTCCAGCGGGCGGCAACTGCGCGACATCCATATACACCGCCGCCGGGTGCGATTTATCCCACATCGTGTAATCTGCTTGCTCAACGACCCCTACAATCGTCATCCACGGGGTCTGATCCGCGCGCCCGCCTCCCATCCGAATACGATGCCCCAAGGGGCTCTCACCGGGAAAATACCGCGATGCAAAATCCCGGCTTACGACAGCTACCGGCTGCGAGTGCAGGCCGTCGCTTTGGCTGAATAGGCGGCCGGACGTCATTTCCCGGGCCAGCGAGATATGAAAAGCTTCAAAATAACCGGCGCTCACCGCCAATCGCAGCGCGGCCGGCGATTTGCCGGGGATGACCGGACGGTTCTCAATCTGGCATTCGTCGAGCCAGCCATCATCGCTGTAGGGCAGCGCGCTGGTCACCTCCGCATGCACCACTGCAGGGAGGCTGCGCAGTCTTTCTAGGCTGCGGCTATAGAACCCAGCTAATTTCTCCGGCGTATCGTAACGCGCCGGGAGGTGGAGATTGAATTGGAGCGTCTGCGTGGGTTGGTAGCGATCCCCGAGGTGCAGGAGCGCCCACATACCCTTGCACATCAGGGCAGCGCCTATCACCAGCGCCATCGCCAGCGAGATCTGGGCTATGGAAAGAATATTTCTCAGCTTGTGGCTGCGGCCTGAGCCTACCACCGCCCGTGAACCTGACTTGAGTTGATCGACCAGGTTCACGCGCAGCGCTTCCAGAGCCGGCGCCACCCCTGAGACCGCGCCGGCGACCACCGCCAGCAGAAGAGACATTGCAAGCGCACGCCCATTCAACGAGATATTCGACCAGCCTGCCAAAAAGCGTGCCACGCGGTCGGGCATGGAGACCTGGCTGATGTGCATGTAGAGGCCAGCCAGAAGAAGACCCCCTGCACCACCGATCAGCCCGAGCAGAATGTTCTCCGTGAGTAGTTGCCGCAGTAATCGCCAACGGCCCGCACCCAGCGCAGTCCGCATGGCCATCTCGGGACGCCGTGCGATGCCGCGGGCAAACTGTAAATTTGCCACATTCGCACAGACAATCAGCAGGACAAATAAGGTGGCTCCCTGGACCAGGCTAAAGTAGAGGGGCGTGAGGTCACCGTTGATGTCGGCAAGCAAGCCCTCGACGTTTACCGACCAGCCCTGATTGGTGGCAGGATAGGCATGCGACAAGTGATCCGAAATGAGGCTCATTTCCGCCTGCGCCTGAGCAGCTGTCGTTCCCTTGTTCAGGCGCCCGATGACCAGGTAATCGTGCGCGCTGCGGTTGGAAAGCTCCACGGAGGTGGGCGCGAGGGGCAGAAAGAAATCGGCCGTGGACGGATATTGCATGGTTTTCGGCATCACGCCGATGATCGTGTAGGCTTGTTGATCCAACTCGATTTTCCGGTCGAGGACCGTAGCATCTGCCCCAAAATGTGACTTCCAGAAGGCGTAGCTCAGCACTGCTACGCTATTTCCGCCGGCGCGGGTTTCCGTTTCATTGAACACCCGGCCCAGGAACGCTTTTGTCTGCAGGACGCTGAAGAAGGAGGGCGAAGCATACTCCGCTTGCACGTGGGTGGCATCGCCTGCACCGGTCAAACTCATGTCGGCGCCTCTACGCACGGCGAGTTCGTCGAACGACCGGCTCTGCCGCTTCCAGTCTTCAAAATCTCCCAGGGTAACTTGTTGCGGGTCGCCATGGTTTTGCCGCTCATAGACGACTACCACGCGATGCAGGTCCGGCACGGCAAGGGGACGCAGCACGACCGCATCCATGATGCTAAAAGACGCTGTATTCACGCCGATGCCGATGGCCAGGGTCAAGACTGCTGTGATCGTAAATCCGGGCAACTTCAACAACTGGCGGACCGCATATCGCGCGTCCTGAAACAAAATTTGCACCGAATTCCCCGTTCCCCGCCCAAACCGGCAGCTTTCCTTTATAACTACTCTGCAATCTCCCGGCCGAACTAGCCTCGTTGATAACAAACGACTTTAAACTTGGGGTGCTTCGCCGGCACAGCTCGTATGTCCACAATCAACGACAAACTGTCCGCAAGCGAACAGTATCATCTATGCTGCTGTCTTTATGGACAATAGGGGTAGGCCGACCAGCGGGAAATCACTTCCTGGATTTGATCCCGGCCAACCATGGAAGAGGAATCACTGAGATGGTGCTTCTCCCTGAGGACGCGCAGGTTCTCTTTCTCCTTGCGTTCTTCGTCGGAATAGAACCGTCGCCTTCTCGAATTCATGATTTGCGATGGCATTTTCAACACGAAGGGAAATAAACTTCAGACGCTTTTCCGCCTCCGCTACTTCGTCAGGAGGTGTACCTTGACACCTTACAAGCGATCCGGCTGCGTCGAGCAGTTCGACCGCTTTCCCTGGAAGTGAACGTTCTGGTAGGTAACCAGCAGAAGCATGCACGGCAAACTCCAGAGCCTCGGCCGTATAGGTCACGTCGTGGAAGCTCTCCAGCGGGCCTTTGCGAGCCTGCAGCACGCGCAGACTCGATTCCTGATCGAGCGGCCGGACATAGACCGGGCGAGAATATTTTTCAAACCACGGAATGCTCTTTATGAGCTCGCGGTACTCACTCACATTGACCGTGCCGATGCACTGAATCCGGTTATATAAGAGCGCTTGCTTGACGACTCCGGCGCCAGCCGACGCTGCGGATTTGGAAGACAACGCAAACAGGTCCTGTAACCGGTCAATGAACAGTATGGCTTCGGAGGGATTTGCCGCCGTATCCACCAATCTTGTCAGCTCTTCGAGTTTTTGCCGGTCTCTTGTCCAACCGTCGATAACTTCCGGCTCGAGGGCCAGGATCCGTTTATTCGCCAGGAATGATGGCACCTTTGCATTGGCAATGCGCTGCGCCAGACCCTGCACGATTGAGGTCTTACCCGCGCCGGGTTCGCCGATGAGGAGCGCACTCCTCTTGTAATAGCTGGAAAGAATTTCGATGATGCCGTCCAGTTCCACATCGCGACCAATCACGGGTAAGAGTTGGCCGTCGGTACCCGCTTGCACCAGGTCCGTAAGTAATTCGACGATGGGCGTAGGTTCGAGGCCTCGCCCGGCAGATTGCTGTGGTGCTTTGGCTAACTCTTCGCGGATCGCCAAAAGCCGCAAACCGCGTTCATGCAATATCTGGGCGGCGAAGCATTTTTCTTCACGCAAAAGCCCTAGCAGTAAATGCTCGGTGCCTATGTGTTTATGGCCTAGTTGCTCCGCCTCCTCCGCGGCGTAGGTCAGCACCTGCTTGCAATCGTTTGCGAGGGGCAGGTCTACGCTGGTTGAGATCGATTCGCGGACCATGGTGTGCTCCTGGACCTGCTTACGGATCGACTCCACCGACGCATGGGAGCGAAGAAAGCGGTTGGTGAACGCCTTATCTTCGCGCAAGATGCCCAGCATCAGGTGCTCGGTCTCGATATAAGGCTGCCCGAACTGGCTCGCCTCATACCTGGCGAAAAAGATCACGCGGCGGGCTTTCTCGGTGTACTTTTCAAACATCCGGCAAGCACTCCTTTCTTCTTGGATCCACGTTCCAGCTAACTCCCCTCACAAAGACACAGCATACGGGGGGGCCACAACCCGGATACTGCACCCTGGACGAAAGATTAGTCATTCGGACAAGGGTTGCGCGCCGGGGGAGGATGAGATTAGGTGTTAAGAAGGTGGTCTGAAATTGACCTCGATGTTCACTTCAACGGCTACTGGCTTCGAAGCGGATTCAGTCTGCAGCATCGCAGGCGAGAACCGATACTGCTCTACCGCTCGAACGGCGCTTTGATCAAAGGCATCAGAAAGAGAGCGGACTACGCGGACCTGACGCGGCGCGCCCTTCTCGTCGACAACGCAGGCCACGACAACTACGCCGCCCTCTGTTTGTCCGGACGGGAATTCAGGGTCGGGAGCCGAAAGTAGACTTGGAGCTGAGACAGGCCCTCCTATATGGTACGGCGATGCCTGAGGCCCACCAGCTATATCCCTGTTAGCATTCTGGAGCTGTGGTGATCCGCTTCCGGCACCCATCGGCTTGTAGTCATCCGGAATCTGAAAGAGCGAGGGATCGGGTTCCCCGCGCGTTACCTGGGCGAGAGTCATGCTTACACTGCCCGTGCGTGGATCGTTGTGCTTAATTACCACATTGATGTGCAGATCATCCGAATACCAGTACTCGTCTGTCAGCACGATTTCATTCCCTGTCCCGCTGCTGGCGGCCGGTATGGTCTGTATCTGGCGGACGCCGTGCGCCGACACACCCGCTATACTCTGGGTGCCGAGATCTTCCTGTTTTGTGAATTGGTTGAGAGGAACGCTGTTGCCTGCCGGCGAAGCTAAGAGATCGGCTGGTTCTGCAGCCGGCGGATGATTCACCGTGCCCGTCATATAAACTTTGCGTTGGGGATACAGATAGGTATAGTTCCTGGTCTGCGGGTCGTAGAAATGTATCCGCACGATCGGCGGTGCGCCACTTTCCGTAGCCGGCACAAGTTCCCGGAAAACATTGTAGACGCGGCCCTGGCTGTCGCGGGCGACATCGCGGGTAGTCTTTAAATTGACGACAGGGGCGTCATCGCGAACCGTAGTACGCTCCACGATAATCACGCCGGTAAATGGTGCATTGGGTATGGGAGTAAGAAAGATTCCGCTTGTATTCTGGCCCCAACCGCATGGCAGAGCCGCTGTATAAATGAGAACGACTAACCGGGAGAAACTTACCAAAGCGGATCGCGGTCGCATAAGCACCATCCCTCAACATCCTGCGCCCACAGAGTAGCGCCGCTTGCTGTCGATCCGCAAGGGTAGTTAGCCAAAACCAACTCGGGGCGCCGCTTGCTTCCAGAATTAAGCGAGAAGCGGCCTTCTGACGGGCGAAGGTTACCACTGCGTGCACGAGACGGGACAGGCCCATCCCACTTTGATCCAGTTCTTGCCGTTCTAAGCACTTAGATCACCCGCATGGTGCGGGACTTTGTGCAAAGGTGGAATGTGCGCGGCTGATCGGCCTATTTAGATTAATCTAAAGTCGGCGATCAGCCTGAGAGCTCCACGTTGAATCTGCTCGCCAAGCGGCATTACTAAAGCTCCGGTTAATACATTACCGAGAGTCCGTGGCGGTCGTTCCTGTCGTTCTGGTCCTATGATTCGGAGCCTTGCTGTGAATTTCGCGCGCACGCTGAAACGCTTCTGTCTCTCTCTTGTCATTGGTTTCGGTTGCAAGCGTTCTTACCGCGTGCGGCACCACTTCTGTTTACAAAGACCCGGGAGTTATTCCGCAATCACTCTTTGGTATGACGGTTCTCGATTTTGAGAACGTCAGTGCTCCGCTTCAATACGGAACTACCAGGACCTGGGATTCCTTTCCCATGCTTGATTGGGCGGACATCAACTCCGCGCCTGGAGTCTACGACTTTCAACACCTGGACACCTTCCTCAAAATAAACCAGGGACGGAACGTCGACGTGATTTATACCTTTGGAAGAACTCCTCTTTGGGCATCCTCTCAACCGAATACGCCAGGACCCTATGGGCCCGGACAGTGCGCCCCTCCGACTGACCTGAAGAATTGGGATAACTATGTCACGGCAATTGCTGTCCATGCCGGCACGCGCATCGCCTATTGGGAACTGTGGAACGAGCCGCAGGATCCGGAATACTACTGTGGCGACCTGCAAACCCTGGTCACGATGGCACAGCATGCTTACCGGATCATTAAATCCGTCAACCCAGCCGCACAGGTGATTACGCCAAGCGCTGCGGCAGAAGGCGGGCCGGCGTGGCTCGACACCTATCTGTCCCAGGGTGGAGGGAACTATGCCGACATCATGTCCTTTCACGGTTATTGCGATAGCGAAGCGGAATCGATTAACTCCGTGGTGTCTCAGTATCGGAGCGTCATCTCGGCTCATGGTCAGGGCAATAAGCAATTGTGGGACACCGAAGCCGACTGGGCAGGCGATCCGGATGATGTACTTTATGGAAACGCCAGCCGGGCGGCTTTCATAGCCAAGTACTATTTGCTGCAGTGGTCGGGCGGGGTAAGCCGCTTCGTTTGGTACGCGTACGACGGTGGCACCTGGGGTGGTTTTTCGACCACGGCCACCGGTGTGGATCCCGACGTTACCGCATATAACACGGTTCAACAATGGATGGAAGGGGCATCGATGCCCGCAGCGTGCGTCCACGATCCCAGCAATACCTGGACCTGTCCTCTCACTCGGGCTGGTGGGTACCAGGCACTGGTGCTCTGGAACCCAAGCACAACACTGAACTATAAGGCGCCCGAGCAATATAGCGACGTTCGCGATCTGACCGGCAATGTGCACCCCTTGTCTGGTGGCCGCGTGCCCGTTGGGAACAGCCCGGTCCTGATCGAGACAGGCAAGGCTTTCTAACCCACTAATTACCGCCTAATTGGACGGAGCCAGAAAGCGCGCCATCGTAGCGGCAATGCGTTCCCAATTTTCGGTCTCGTGCTCGATCTGCTTGCGGCCGGTACGGCTGAGCGAGTAGAACTTGGCGCGGCGGTTGGTCTCAGAAGTGCCCCACTCGCTCTTGATCCAGCCGCGTTGCTCCAGGCGCAGGAGCGCGGGGTAAATGGTGCCCTGGTTCAGGCTCAAGGAGTTGCCACTGACCTGTTCGATTCGGCGTGCAATCCCGTACCCGTGCAGCGGGCCCATGGATTCAAGGGTCTTCAGCACCATCAGGTCCAGGGTGCCTTGCAGTACATCGGATTTTTGTTCTCCCATTGTCTATCCTGTTGAGATTCTTACTATGCTGAGCCTTGATAGGCAGAATGTCAACAGGTATATGCCCTGCGCAACAAGTGCTATTTATAGGGTGGACTGGGAGGGACCATGTTGACTTCAGGAAAGATGGTTGGGTTCATTGCTACGACGGACTACGAGAAGGCCCGGGCTTTTTACGAAGGCAAACTCGGATTCGAATTTATAAGCCTGGATCAGTTCGCTCTGGTGGTACGCGCCGGCGACCACAAGATCAGGATCTCAAAAGTACCCGGATTTACGCCATTTCATGGGACGGTGCTGGGTTGGGAGGTGGGCGATATTGAGGCCGTTGTGACTTGGCTGAGAGATCGAGGGGTGTCCACCGAAAAGTACTCCTTCGTAGCTGACCAGGAACTTGGGATCTGGACCGCCCCTTCCGGAGACAGGGTGGCGTGGTTCAAGGATCCGGACGGTAATGTTCTTTCTGTCAGCTATCACCCATGATCGCCAATGAGTGGGTGGAGGCTGCAGCTTTTTTCGACAGAGGAATCATGGGCCTGGAGGCCCACCCAAGCTGATGAAAAACGGCTTCTGTTCAGCAACTACTCTCCCCGGAGGCACCGTCCTCCCCTTTGTCATCTCGACCGAAGCGAAGTGCAGTGGAGAGATCTGCGGTCAGCGGTCCTTTCTTGGAAATGTTTTTCGACAGAGCGGAGAGTTAAGCGGCTTCCCTTCCCGTTGACCTCTACTCCAGCCATAACCCTCTCTTTTCCCTGGCGCGCTGAACATACAATCCCGTTTCTGCGTAATTCCTTCCACCTGGATTAATAATCATCCAGCCGCAGCGTCATCTCTATGAACACTCGAAAAGGTGAGCCCTTGGCCGTCGGCGACACAACGATGCCATTCACAGCAAGCCGTGAGAGCCTGTCGCAATTATTTTGCGAGCATCATCGGCGCATTCTCACCGCGGCCTACCGCATTACCGGAAGCATGGCCGATGCGGAGGATGTTACCCAGGCTGTCTTCGTCCGCCTGGTAAGCGGTGGCGGCCTGCCGATTACGAACGCCGGCAGCTATCTTTACCGCGCCGCCATCAACGGAGCACTCGACCTGCTGCGACGGCGGAAGACTGCTCCGACAGGGCCGTTGCAAGAAGCGGCAGCGATAGCCGCTGCCGGGCCCGGAAGCTCGCCGGATACAGTGGTCTCGAACAGAGAGCTCGGTGGCTGGCTCAGACTGGCGATCAGCGAATTGCCTCCTCGAGCGGCTGAAATGTTCAGCTTGCGATACGTGGAAGAGTTAGGCAACCGCGAGATCGCAACGCTAATGGGCACGTCACAGGCTGTCGTCGCAGTCACGCTCCATCACGCACGATCGAAGCTGAAGAAACGACTCAGGGAAATGGAACAGGAGAGACCATGAGACCACACGATGAGTTGCGGTTAAGAACGGCCGTCCAGGCTCTGCAAGGGGATGCACCCGATGCAGCGCAACTGCACGCTGCCGCCAAGCGAGTAGCCGGCCGCCTCGGTATAGACGTGATGGAAGACTCGGCGGTCGATATCATCGAGAACTGCGGCGATGTGCAGCATTTGCTCGCTTCTTACCGCGCAGGAACCCTCCCCAGCGCACGGCGGCTCCTGGTTGAGGACCATCTGCGGGACTGTGGCGCCTGCCTGCGCCGGTTCCGCAGCGGAACAGCCGTACTGGACTGGTCTATCCCTGCGGCAAAAGATGCATTTGTCTGGCGCTCGCAAGCATTCGGCTTGGCAACAGCTGCCTGTTTCGCACTTCTGGTCCTCTCGTTCTTCGCCTACAGAGCCTATTGGCAGACCCCGCCTGGAGTCCGAGCCGAAGTGCAATCGATCGACGGCTCAGCGTATGGCATTTCCGGGGCAGGCGATCGCAAGCTGTCCGCCGGCGACCAGCTAAAAGCCGGGGAACAATTCCGGACCGCTGGCGGAGCGCATGCCGTTCTTCGCCTCTCAGATGGATCCACCGTTGAAGTCAATGAGAGAAGTGTCCTGGGGGTCGGTGCGAGGGGGCATAACATGACCATCTCGCTCGACAATGGAGCAGTCATCGTGCAGGCCGCCAAGCGAGATTCCGGCCATTTGTACCTGAAAACCCCCGATTGCCGGGTCGCCGTCACGGGTACCGTTTTCTCCGTCAACTCTGGAATCAAGGGCTCACGCGTAGCAGTACTACAAGGAGCCGTTCAAGTGATGCATGCGGGAATGGATACGCTGGTGCATGCCGGCGATCAACTCAGTACCAACGACAATCTGAGTCCCGTACCGGTTGAACAGCAG
>CAVXRU010000061.1:0-39102 GCA_963763905.1 uncultured Acidobacteriaceae bacterium
GAGGTAAATAGCAACCAAATACTGCGTCATGACTTCTCCTTTCTCCTTTATCCTTTAACGGCCTTCGGGCGGGGCCGGTTGCCGGCCTTCACGATATAGTCGAACGGCGGGATCGGAATTAGACAAATGTCCAAGAAAATTTTGCTTTTTCGCGCTTTAGCTGTGACGACCGGTCGGTGATTCCCCTGCGATCTATTCCGTTCGCGCTAAAAGGCGTGAAAAAGAACACTGCGCTTGATCTTGTACTGACTGCTCAGCGAAGACACACTCTCGCCATAAGATCCGTTTGCCCTACCGCAATTCGGAACTCCACTTTGAAAACACGGGCTGCTGCCATCCGAACCTCCGTCGTCCGAAGTGCTTGAGATTTCTATGTTCTGCGAGGCGGCCGCACGAAAAACCCATAGGGACGCCCATTAGGAGGATAATTTCTTTGAGGGAGTCCTCTTATGGGTAGTGTCGCTCTTTTGCAATCGCTTAAGGAAAGCATCGTTGGGCAGGCTGGGGTGAAGACCACTTTCGGCGATCCCATTTCCGCCCAGGGGAAGACGATTATCCCAGTGGCGAAACTCATCTATGGATACGGCGGCGGGGCAGGCACGGGTGGCGTAGGAAATTCGAGCGCGCAGGGTGAAGGTGGCGGCGGCGGCGCCGGCGTGCGCGCTATTCCTGTGGGAGTCATCGAGGTGAGCGACCAGCAGACCCGCTTTATACCGATCACCAACCGAAAAAAGATGGCTGGAGCCGTCTTTGTGGGGACCCTTCTGGGCATCGTATTGGGCTGGCGCAAACGGCGTTGACAAGCTTATGATTCTGAGTCGGCGTGCATGGCCAAGAGGCGCTGCGGCCACCCAACGCTTTAAAGTCCGCGTTGCAGTTGTTTTCGACCGAGAGCGGATCAGATCAACTGGCGTTTCCACTTGCCGCGCCGGAACAGCAGCATGCCGGTAGCGGCAACAGCTGCCTGGGCGATCACGATAGAAAGAAAGACTCCGGTCGAATGAAGCCCCTGGTGGAGAGACAGCCACCACGCCAAGGGGATCTCGAGAATCCAGAACCCAAAGAAATTCACAATTGTCGGCGTGACTGTATCGCCTGCGCCGTTGAAAGCCTGCATCATGACCATGCCATAGGCGTAGGCGATGTTGCCATAACTCAGGATACGCAGGGCTGAAGCAGCCAGCGGGACAACGGCGGGATCATGAGTAAAGAGGCGGACCAGCGGGGTTGCGGCAAAAATGAAAACTACTCCGATCAGGCCCAGGAAGAGCATGTTGTAGAGTCCCGTGCGCCACACGGCTTGCTCGGCGCGTTCAGGGTGCCGCGCGCCCAGGTTCTGGCCAACCAGTGTGGCAGCGGCATTGCTGAGTCCCCAGGAAGGAAGGATGACAAAGATGACGATGCGGATGGCAATGGTGTAACCGGCCAGAGCGGCCGCTCCAAAGACGCTGACAATGCGAACCATCCCAATCCAGGAGGTATTGGCGATGGCAAACTGGAGAATGCCGGTGAGAGAAACACGGATCAGCCGCCACATCACCCGCGGGTTCAACCGTAGCAGGCTGGGCGGAATGCGCACCCGCTCTGTGCCCTTCATGAGGCGGTAGAACTGATAGAGGACGCCCAGGCTGCGGCCGCTGAAGGTGGCCAGCGCGGCGCCGGTGACGCCAAGACGGGGAAATGGGCCAAGACCAAAGATGAGGCAGGGGTCGAGGATCAAGTTGAGAATGTTCGACACCCAAAGAAGGCGCATAGCGATGGCCGCATCGCCCGCGCCGCGGAAGATGGCATTGTTGAGAAACAGCATGACGATGGCGCCGCATCCGCCAAGCGCAATGCGGGCGTAACCGGTACCGGTGGCGATGACTTCTGGCGGCGCGCCCATGAGGCGGAGAAGCTGAGGCGCGTAGATGAAGGATGGAACTCCGATGGCCAGGGAGACGAGCAACCCGAGAAAGATGGCTTGCGCACCGGCGATCGCGGCGTCATGAGGATCCTTTTCCCCGATGCGGCGGGCAACCATGGCGGTGGTGGACATGGCAAGGCCAATTCCGATCGCGAAGACCAGGGCCAATAGCGACTCGGTGAGGCCGACGGTGGCCACTGCATTGGCTCCGAGGCGGCCTACCCAGAGGATGTCAACGACGGCGAAGAGGGATTCGAGCACCATCTCGAGGACCATGGGAATGGCCAGCAGGAGAATGGCGCGATTGAGGTTTCCGGTGGTGTAGTCCTGGTGAGATCCACGAAGCGCCTCGCGGATGGATGACCATAGGCCAGGCTGCGGCACAGAGCCGCTATCGACTTCCAGGGACATGCAGACTCGCCTTTCCTCGCAGTCACGAACGGATGAGGAGTGAGAAAAACAGCTGGTTCAAGTAATCTAGCCCTAATCCCTGGTTGAGGCTCCTGATTGCGCATGAAGGACGTAGCATTTTGCCAGAGCGCTGCAAGGCAGACCGGCCGTCGTAGTGTCAGTTTAAACCAGGCGGGTCTGTCACCGACGCTCGTCTGTCTTTTGCATTTCGTGTTGCTGCTGGTTGGGTGGCCCGGCGCTGCTTTGATCAACGGGTGCCATACGCCGAACCCGGTGCGCACACCAGTGGTTGAATTCACCACCATTCCCCCTGCGGCCCAGGGCGGCCGCGAACGAGTGGATACAATCGCCGGACGCGTCTCCGGTGCGCGTCCCGGACAACAGATTGTCGTGTACGCCAGGAGTGGGCCATGGTGGGTGCAGCCCTGGCCCGATAAAGCTTTTATCCCCATCAAGGCAGACTCTACCTGGAGTACCCCGACTCACCTCGGTTTTGAATACGCAGGGTTGTTAGTCGAACCCGGATACCACCCACCACCCACTATGGATACCGTTCCTGTGGCGGGTGGGTCTGTGATTGCAGTAAGCACAGTCAAGGGCACAGGTACAGTTCAGTTAGCTCCCACCAAGCCGCTTACCTTCAGTGGATACGATTGGCATGTACGGACCATTGCGTCTGATCGCGGAGGGATGAACAACCTTTACGACCCTGATAACGCCTGGACCGATGCCAGCGGAGCCCTGCATCTGCGTATCAAAAAACGCGCTGGACGATGGTCGTGTGCCGAAGTGGTTCTCAATCGAAGTTTGGGATATGGAACCTACATCACGGTGGTACGAGATACCTCTCACCTGGAACCTGCCGCGGTGCTCAGCCTGACTACGTTCGATGATTGGGGAGGCGAGCAGCACTTCCGCGAAATGGATGTTGAGATGAGCCGGTGGGGCAATGCGGGGAGCAGGAATAACGCCCAGTATGCTATTCAACCTTTTTACATTCCTGGCAACCTGGCACCGTTTGTCGCTCCCTCTGGTACCCTGACACACGTGTTGCATTGGGAGTCGGGCCGGGCCAGCTTCAAAACCGTTCGCGGATCCTCTGTTCGTCCAGGCGCTCGCGTCGTCGCTGAGCATGTATTCACGTCCCAGGTACCAACTCCGGGCAAGGAGACATTTCAGCTGCTGTTTTATGTGGTTGACTCGGAGAAGAGTCCCATGCAGAAGGAAGCCGAAGTCGTCATTGAAAAGTTTGAATATCTTCCGTGACCGGCGAATGAAGGGGCCGAGGTTCCTTTGGAAAATACTGCTCGGGGTTGCCGCGATTTCTCTTTCATTGCCCGCTCATGCGATTGATCCCAATCGAACCATTGCGCAATATATGCAGGACAGATGGTCCGGTGGCCGGGGATTTCCGGGAGGGTTGGTCACCGCGCTCGCCCAGACCCGGGATGGCTACCTGTGGATTGGAACCGACAAAGGTCTAAGCCGTTTTGACGGATCCAGCTTTCGCACGTTCCAGCAGGCTAATCCGGCCAGCTTTCCCATTGGTCCCGTGGCAGCACTCCTAACCGATGCAACGGGGAATCTGTGGATCGTTTTGCAGAGCACACAGATCGTACGCTACTCCAACGGGCACTTCGAGCCGGGCCATGACGAGGCTGGCTTTGGGATTACTTCCATCACCAGCCGCAGAGACGGTACCGTGCTGCTGTCTTCTCTGGCGCTGGGAACCCTGAAATATTCTGCCAACAAGTATGAGGCCCTTACCTCGTCGGACACTCCAGACACGCCGGATGGAACGCTGGAAGCCGCTGATAATTTGTCCAGCCGCCTGAGTTCGGCCGAAGGGGTCGCGACGCATCGCTTTGCGGAGCCTAACTCGCCGGTTATTTCCATGGCTGAAACGAGCGATGGACGGGTGTGGCTGGGCACCCGGGATAAGGGGCTCTTCTATATAAGCCAGGGAAGAATAGTCTCGAGCGGAGTAAAGCTACCCGGTTCCAAAGTGAATTGCTTGCTGGCATTGAACAACGGAGAGTTGTGGATTGGGACCGATCACGGGATGGTGGAATGGGGAGGAACAACGGGCAGTTCTGTGCCGTCGCCTCTCCGCCAAACCGCGATTCTTGCCATGGTCCGTGACCGCGATTCCAATGTTTGGATAGGCACGGCGAACGGGTTGGTTCGCGTGAACTCCAACGGAGTTTCTCTGGACCAGAGCAATGCTCCGATTGAGGGACCAATTACCGCGCTGCGGGAAGACATGGATGGAAATTTATGGATTGGGAACGCCCATGGCATCGTATGCCTGCGCGACAGCACCTTTGTCACTTACCCGGTCGCGGGTCTGCATTCAGAAAGCAGCGGGGCCATCTATGTGGATCCAGGTGATCGGGTTTGGTATGCGCCGATTGAGGGCGGCCTGCGATGGATGCGAGGAAAAGAAACCGGAAGCGTCGACAATGATCAGCTCAGCCAGGACGTAATCTATTCGATCGCAGGCACAAAGGACGAATTATGGCTTGGCAGGCAGCAAGGAGGGCTGACGCGGCTAACCTCGCGCAACGGATCGATTGTGGCCCACACGTATACCGAGCGAAATGGATTGGCGCAAAACCGTGTTTACACCGTTCACGAAAATCCGGATGGAACTGTGTGGGCAGGCACGGTGAGCGGCGGCCTGAGCAGGCTGAAAGACGGTAAATTCAGCACTTTCACAGTTGCGGAAGGCCTGAGCTCGAACGCAGTGACCTCGATCGAGGATAGCCCCGACGGCACGATGTGGTTTGGCACCGCTGCCGGCTTGAGCGAGTTGGCAAACGGAAAGTGGCGAACCTACGGCAGCCGCGACGGCTTGCCCGCCGGCGAGGTGACTTCTCTTCGGCGCGACTCAGCCGGGGTTCTATGGATCGGCACTACGGGCGGTCTCGCGTTCTTAAGCTCCGGCCGCATCTCTGTTGCGGACGCGGGACTCGAAGCTCTGCGCGGACCGGTGCTGGGACTGGCGGACGACCAGCATGGATCGTTATGGATAGCAACGGCCAATCGCGTATTGAGGATCAACCGGGAAGCACTCTTGCGGGGCCGGCTGCTGGACAACGATTTCCGCGAATACGGTCTAGCCGACGGACTGCAAGGTACCGAAGGCGTGAAACGCGACCGCTCCGTGGCGAAGGATCTGCACGGGAATGTTTGGTTCTCTTTGAATGCCGGCTTGTCCATGGTCCGTCCCGGCCGCACAGATAGGGAAACCGAGCCTCCCGTGGTGCAGGTAGACACCGTCGCAGTGAATGGCAATCCTGTTCCCTTGCAGGGGTTGGTGCACATTCCTGCATCGCAACGCCGCATCGTGGTTGATTACTCTGCTCTTAGCCTTGCGGCTGCCGATCGCATCCGTTTCCGTTATCGACTGGACCCGTTCGATCACGGCTGGAGCGAAGCGGTGACGTCGCGCCAGGCGGTTTACACCAATCTTGGACCAGGCCGCTACTGGTTCCGCGTCGCCGCCTCAAACAGTAGTGGCGAATGGAATGGCTCCGAAGCGGCAATCCCGCTCCAGATCGCACCCGCATTTTGGCAGTCGTGGTGGTTTCGGTTGTCGGTCCTGCTTTCGCTTGCACTGCTTACCTGGCTCATTTACCGGCTTCGGCTGCTACAAGTCTCACGGCAATTTGAAATGCTCGTCGAAGAGCGCGCCATGGAGCGGACGCGCATTGCCCGTGAACTTCATGACTCGCTCCTGCAAGGGTTTCAAGGCCTGCTTTTCTACCTCCAGGTAGCACAGCATATGCTGCCCAGCCAGCCTGAGGAGGCCAGGCAAGCGATCGAGAAAGTGCTTGACCAGGGAGACCAGGCCCTGGCCGAAGCTCGAAATGCGGTGCAGAACCTGCGCGGCTCGGCGGTTTCTACCGACCTGGCACTGGCGCTAGCGGCGATCGGCAAGGAGCTATCCGCTCAGGAGCATAGTGCACAACTTCGCGTGATGACCGAGGGCAAGCCACAGAACCTTGACCCGATTCTGCGCGACGAGGTCTATCGATTCGCGCGGGAAGCACTGCGCAATGCGTTCAATCATGCGAAGGCGCAGAATATAGAAGCGGAAATTACTTATGGGGAAAGCTTTCTGTTGCGGATCCGGGATGATGGAGTGGGCATTGATCCTAAAGTGATCAGTCACGGCAGAAGGGAGGGACATTGGGGTCTGCCTGGCATGCGCGAGAGGGCGGAGAGCCTGGGCGCCGCGATGGAGGTTTGGAGTGAAAGCGGGGCCGGTACTGAGGTACAGTTGACCATCCCCGCGGCGATCGCTTATGGCACATCTTCTGCGCCGGAAAGATTTCGACCTTTTCGCAAAAAGAGACCACCGACATCATGACTAAAGACTCGGCAGTAATCAGAATTCTGGCCGTCGACGATCATCCGTTGCTGCGCGCCGGCGTCGCAGCGTTGATTGGAACGCAGCCCGACCTGGCGATTGTTGGCGAGGCCTCGTCCGGCCGGGAGGCGATCGAAAGCTTTCGCAGGCTACAACCGGATGTCACCCTCATGGATCTGCAGATGTCGGACATGGACGGAATTGACGCCATCCTGGCCATCCGCAGCGAATTCCCCAATGCGCGGGTGATCGTGCTTACGACCTATGAGGGCGATGCGCTGGCTTACCGGGCTCTCAAAGCCGGAGCCCGCGCCTACATCTTGAAAAGCATGGTGCGGAAAGATCTGCTCACCGCGATCCGATCCGTTCACGCTGGACACAAGCACATCCAATCAGAGGTGGCCGTCCAGTTGGCCGACCATGCCGCGGACGACCCTTTGACGACCCGCGAAGTGGAGGTTCTCATCATGATTGCGGAGGGAAATTCGAATAAAATCATCGCTGATCGGCTCTGCATCACCGAGCATACGGTGAAAGGGCATGTCAAAAGCATCCTTTCCAAACTAGGAGCAAGTGATCGCACCCACGCGGTTACCTTAGGCTTGAAACGCGGCATCTTACAGCTATGAAAGAACGCTCCTGCCCCTCTAAAGAGTAGTTCTTTGTTTACTCCTTCTAGTCTTAGCCGGTGGGCTTTGGCTGGGTATCTTAACGTCAGAGGGGCTTCTCTTGCAGCGCTTGTATTCAACGTTTCCGAACGGGAAGCCCGGACTTGGTCTTCTTCTGTTGCGGCTGGCCGCCGGTGGTTCTCTTATTGCTGAGAGAATCTCGATGGTGGTACCTCTCCCTCCTTCGCCACAATGGGAAATCCACATGATGCTGGTCTGTGTCGGAGTGTGCCTTTGCCTGGGAATTTGGACCCCCGTGATGGGCGTCTTTGAGGCAGTCGCCGAGGTGCTGATTACGCTTTCGCGTCCGACACAGTACCAGAGTCACATTCTGATTGCTGTTCTCGCGATCGGTCTCGCCATGCTCGGCCCGGGAGCATGGTCCATCGACGCCCTGATATTCGGAAGAAAACGTATCACGATTTAGGCCACCCGCCGCACTTCCCTCCCCCGTCCTCCAGGCATCCTCTCAAAAACATTTCCAAGAAAGAGCATCCCACACAGAGATCTCTCCACTACGCTCCCCTGGATTTCCTGTGGAGACCCGTGGCTTTGATGATCTACATGCGGCTCTCTTCACGGAGAGCCGCACACGTAGTCGTCGCTAGCAGCGCGAAGTAGGAAATCCGGGTGCGCTTCGGTCGAGATGACAAAGGGAAGCGTAGTGGAGAGATCTGCGGTTTTTCCGGTGGGCCCGGCTTCTTACGCAGAGGTCTTACTTCGAACTAATCAGCCGTATGCGCGCCGTCAGCGCCCGGCCTGGAAACTCACTGAAGGTGCCAAATTGCGGTGAATCGACTACGTTATTCACCACCGCAGGGTTGCTGCTATTAGTAGCGTTCTCCAAAACACCTCGGAGGCCGAAATAAGATCCGCGAAAGTGGAAGCGCCATTCGAGGCCTGGACTGAAGGCAAGGTAGTCAGGGAAACGCTTCGAACCGGCCGGACCAACTACCTGCAGGTTGGCATTGACTGCATCAAAAGGAAAACCAGTGTGCCAGTCGAGAGTGTAGACAAAGTCCCAACTCTTTTTTAACCTCGGTAGCAGCAAAGGCAACCATCCCCAGGAGATGACACGGTTGGGGACATCCCAGGCGAGCGGACCACTCTGCTGGGGGCCGAGCAACGAGACGGCCGGCAAGTAATTGATGGCCGCGTTGGTACGTGCCGAGGAGTGCGTATACGCCGCAAACAGCCGGTATCCATTGCTAAAGGTGTGGTTCGCTTCAAACTCCTCGGAAACATAGTGATCCTGCCGGGCATTCGTAAGCAGGTAAGTTCCTGACAGCGCACCCGGCCCTTCCTGGTTGGCGTAGACAAAGCCGTCGGAGGATCGCTTCTGGAGAAAATTTGCCCCGGCATAAATAGATCCGGGAAGCTTTTTCTCAATGCCGGCACTCCAGTTGACGGCGCGTGTTTGCTTTAGGGAGGCGTCGTTGACGGTAAAGTTCGTCTCCAGCGGGCCCGTAACCGGTGTGACACCATCGGCGGCATAGTAGGTGTCATAACGTACCCCGGCAAGTGCGCTCTCCAGATATTGTAACTGTGTATGTTCGTAATAGAGACCAATGCCGGCGGATAATTTGGTCGTCGCCTCGCCTCCAGGGGGAGACCAGGTGGCAGCGAGACGAGGCGAAAAGAGGGAACGGCTGATAATTTCGTCCCAATCATATCGCAGGCCGGGTTCGATAAGCAGCCCGGCAAGAGCCAGCCAGCGATCCTGAAAATAAGCGCCGGTCTCGAAATTATTGACGTGTGAACGGCGCCTGGGCGGGAAAAATGCTGCGTCGCAACAGTGTTCTGTTCTCGCGAAGATAGTTTACCGGCGAGCGGGAAATGCTTTCGTCGAAGCCGATGTGGTCGAGATCGATGCCGGCCTCGAGATCATGGCGACCCTCCCAATGGCGCGGGGGAAGGTAGAGGGTTGCGATTCCCTGCTCTCGCTGGGAGTGCGCGATAGCGTTTTCAAAGTAGCTGCCTTGGTTAAGCTCGGGGGTGATCTCATAAGGACTGTCTCCGTGCGGCTCGTAACCATCGCGGAAACGCACCACGCCCACCCCCATTTGCAGCAGCGCTCCATTGGCGAAAGCATATTGATCGCGGAGATACGGAAGCCACGCGATGGTGTCCCGCTTGGTAGTGCTTTCTTGCGGCACCAAAGTGGATAGGCCGTCATAGGGTGAATGGTAGTCGTTAAAAAGGAGTCCGGCGGATAAGATATTCGCGGGCGTAAGGTTTACCTGGGCTTTGACGAGATTGCTGCCGCGCGACAGGTGGTTGGTATCGGCATTGGGTGGAAGCCCCTGAATGTAGATATTGTCGTATTCCATTTCGAGGCCATCAAAGAACCACGCGCGGTTGTGGACAATTGGTCCGGAAAAAGTGACGCGGGGAACAAATTTGTCGAAGCGCAGTCCGTTGTTCTCGCGGAATGACGGAATAAAGTCGGTGGTATTAAAACGGAATTTGTTATCGCCCATCCCGGTGTAGAAGGCGACAACACCGCCGGTGGCTTTACCGAATTTCACCGGATAACGGGTGGTTTCCGTATCGATAGAACGCACTGCATCCGCGCTGACGCGCATGGCAAGCTCACCGCTGACCGGGGAACGGATATCAAATCCATCGAGCAGGTCAAGGGTGGCGTAAGTTTCTGACCCGGCAACATGGATCTGACCTGTTCCGTCCTGCACCACACCCGGGGTAAAGGGAAGGAGGTTGCGAATGTCGCGCGAGGTTGGATACGGTATGTTGACGATTTCCGGCGTATTGAAAGTGCTTTTATCTGAGGTCTGTTCGGGATCGATGCCGGCTGTCGAAGAGACGACATTTACCTCCTGACGCACCACCTGTTCGTGGGCCAGCGACACTTCGATCGTCTGACGATGAGCATCTGCCTGGTTTTCTGAAGCCTGATAAAAGCCGGGTTTCTGGATCTGAAGTTGGTAAGTCGAGGCGCTTTGCAAGGTGAAGGCACAGCGGCCTGCATAGTCGGTCTCCAAACGGACAGCGGCGAGGCCTGGCTCAGAAACAGTAATCTGGGCTCCAGGAACAGGCAAACCGTCTTCGTCAACGACCGTGAGCGTGATTGCCTGGCGGCGCGCCGGAACCTGGCCGCCGGCAAGGACCGCACCCAAAAGCAGAAGCATCCCGCAGGCACAACCACGGCGCATGCTGTTCAGTTTAGCCAACCTTAGGTTTTACGCGCGGAGAACGAAACGAAAACGCATGTTTTCAGCGAACCACATGATGTAGTTTGTGCCCCAGGCATTGTTGAACAGATTGCAATGAACCCCGCCGGCCAAGTCTGGTTGAGAGGTGGAGAAATTCAGCGGTGATTTCTCTCCTAAAGCGATCACTGGTGAATCCAGCGTTTCGACAACGATGGACTCCTTGTCGCTGGTATGACTGAATCCTGTGGAAACGGCATGCATATGACGATTGCCTGAGGAGACAACGTCGAACGGTGATATCTGCTCGCCCGATTTGTCCATGGTCCAGCCTTTCTGATCGGAGACAATCGGATCAAAAGTCAGCCAAAGTGCTTCGGGAAGGCGCGTGGCACGCTTCTGAAACCAGTAAAAATTCAGGTGGATGACTGGTTCTGCTTTGGGGAGCACAAATTCCAGATACATTTTTTCCGGGAAGGCAGCTCGTCCCGATTGCAGAGCGTCGGCATCGACGATCTGCAGTCGCGCAAGCATGCGATGAGCCTGAGCGTCTTCTTCAATTTGGAGTTCCGCTAAGGCCGGTAACCAATCGCGGTGTTCTGCTCCGAAGCGCTCGATATTTGGTTTTCCGAAATCCTTCTTGGCCCAATCTTCTGTGCTGATCACATAGTTGGCGAAGAAGCGCGAGTAATCCTGCGGGGAGAGTGTCTGATAGGAAAAGAGCGCCAGAGGATGATCGGCGGATGCCCATTCCTTCCCGGAGCGCTTACTGCGTAGACGGCTAATGGCGCCCGTGCCCGGATCGAGTGCGAGGGCGAAATGCTCCGTCTCCCATTCTTTCCCGCCCGGGTGGCTCGACGGATTCGTCAACCGTGGCTCCGTAGCTTCGAGCTGCTGCACAGCTGTTCGCGCCTGATCCCGCAGCGGTGCCGGCAGCGTGGCAATTCCATCGAAAAGATCCTGACGCTTTTCTGCCCAGCTGTATTGCACCACCTCGTAGTTCTTCGTGTGCAGCATCTCAGCCAGATCGTGCGGCGTGTAGTGGTCAAAGTCGAGCCAGGTTTTGGTGTCAGTTCCCCAGGTGTGCTCAACCTCAAGCAGGAGGCGGCGAAGCAGAGCGAGGTCCGTGGCGTCGCCGGCCTGCATTTTCTGCTGGGCAAGCCATGCCTGGCGGAGCCGCGCTACCTCGCGGTACCTGGCCAACTTGAGAGGATCGCTGGCAACGCCGTGGATCCAGGTATCGCCGATCTCCTGCTTCACAGCCGGGAAGTTGTTTTGAAAAGGTTCGACCGCATTGGCGATGTCAGTCAGGTTGGTGGCGACAATTTGAGCGTTGGGAAATTGATGCTTCAAGTCAGTGCATGTTTTTAAAATCTCATCTGGTTTGTGGGGGCCGCTGTTGTCATCTGCCACCACGATGGCGACCGCCAGGTCAGAACCCGGGACGCGCATAACCGCGCCGTACTCGTGGTGGTACATGACCACCAGGGATGCTCCTTTCAAATCTTTCCAGACGAACAGGGGAGGTACGGCGGCGGGAGTGCTTGCCCCATTCACACCGATGTCAAGGAACTTCACGCCCCCTGCGGACAGCGGTCCTATGAGGCCGCGGGTGTGCCCGGGCACATCGGTCATTTTTGCGCCGGTGGTTGTTCGCCCAAACCGCCGGTCCAGGGATTTCGACAGGCTGAGGCCGCCGGAAATCATGGATGGGTCCATCAGCTCGGTCTGCCAACTGAAAGGGAGAGCGTGCCAGGCGATGTCTCCGTTGGCGATGGCACGCTCCATGCGCTTGCGATCCTCGGCTGCAGCCTGCTCAAGATACTCGTAAAGCAGCCACGAACCGGTGGTCCAAACGTAACGGCAGGAGCCCGCCTGGCGCATTGTTTCCGCCACTCGAATGGCCTGGGGAAAATACTCCGTAAAGTACTTTCGAACCACCGCAGCCTGGGTATCAATAAAGCCGGCGTCAAAATGGCACTTGAACATGACAAGCACACGCTTGACCTGTTCGTCGGGCGCTTGCATGGAGAACCCACTGCCCTGGCCGGCAGCGAAAGCACTTCCCAACACAACCACAGATTTGATGAACTCGCGACGCTGCATCCAGCCCCTCAAAGTAACCTTTGAGGGTACACGATTCCCCGGTTGTGTTCAGGGTTGGGTTCAGGAGTGCTTCTTGTACGCCCTGGTCGCAACCACGGTGGCTTGCGGGGAATCTGACCCGAAGCTCTGGGTCTCAATCAGGATCTCGAACGGGTTCAGAGAACCGTCGGCGTTGGCGAACTGGCCGAGCAGAGGGCGCATCACATCGCGGTTGAAGAGAGTGTCCACCGCCGCCTGGGTTCCGGCCATGGTAAGTCCTTCTGCGAGCAGCACCCATCCAGTGTTGTTGAGATTGGGAACCATGGCGATGACCGCATAGGTGCGATGCGAGGGCCCGGTTGCGTCGTTCTGGTAGGCGGAAAGCTCTCCTGCTTGAGGATGCTTGTTCAGGATCAGCGAGGCATTGGGATGAGGCTGATAGGAGAACTCGAAATTCATGTTCTTCTCGAAGAGCTCTGCCCACGGGTTAGAAAAATTGGATCCCAGAAGAATGACGTTGGCGTCTTTGAGATCTCCCATGTGCAGCTCACGTGAATAGCGCACAACCAGATGACCGTCGTTGGACTCAGGAAGACGCGAGAACCTCATCGCTGCGTTCAGATCTGTAACATTGGTGTAACGCTGGGCATCCAGATCTCTCATGTTCTGCGCATCAATTTTGTAGGGACTCTTGAAGGATAGGTAATCGCGATTGATATATTCCGACAAGGGAACGAGATGGCCGGTCAGGTTCTGAATCATGACGATGCCCGCGTCGGACGGCACAATGAGTGTCTGGTGGCTCTTGTCGAAGAGCCGCGCCCACAGGGGATGCGACGAGTCTGAGGCATACGCGGGAGCGCGGTGCGTGACCTTAAAAACAATTGCCGAACAGACAAACAACAACAGCAAAGCTCCGAAAGCAAGAGCAAGCCAGGGACGGCGCCGGGTGGGCGGGATCAACACGGCGGCCGGTGTGGCCGGTACCAGCGTTTCGGAAAGCCCGACGCTGTCCGCTTCGTACTCGGGTACAACCAGTAACGGGCGCTCCTCGAAATGGTTGGGGGAATAGACCGGGACGTATTTGCCCCGAGGAATGCTGAGGCGAAGCACCTCCTCTCTGCCCTCTTCGAGGAAATATTGGTCCAAACGGTGACGGAGTTGGCGGGCATAGTTCCTTACGATGTTGTCTTCGCCGGGGTTGTAGCCCGGACGCCGGCCAAAGACATGAACCCCGATTTGCTGCTCGCTGATCTCTCCGATCTTGCCCGTAATCTCACGCTCACAAACGTAGAGAAGAAAGCGGGAGAGCAAAGCAGACTTGGCAAAGCTGCGGCTGGCGATGATGCGTTGCGCCAACTGCCATCGCGGCTCGGCAGTGAGAGACTTCCAGGTTGAACTGGCCGGTAGGTTGGGATTGGCAGCCGTGCCCGTCGATGCCACCACGAAGTCCGGTACAGAAGCGTCGCCTTGTTTCATAACATCCACCCCCCGGAGGGTAACAAAGATAAGAGAACACAGGGTAAATTGTTAAGTGCTTACTCCGACAGGAGTTATGGCGATCTACAAAATTTTCCAGCTGATTTACACAATCCGGAAGAACTGCATGTATCTCCTGAAACGCCAGTGTAAACACAGGGTAGACCCCTTCCAAATCACATTCCAGATCCCCAAGATGGCCCCATTGCAGTTTTTCCCGGAGAGAGGCCTGCTATGTCTACAAATGGAATTCTTGCCCGTTCTGGTGCGCGCGGTTTGCGGCGTTTGTGCTGGGTAGCAGCGGTTTTCATGCTCTTATCGCTGGCGGCGCTAGCCCAGTCGGATGTGGGTACAGTCGTCGGCTTCGTGAATGACCAGTCGGGCGCGGTGGTGCCGGGCGCAAAAGTGACGGTCACCAATGAGGGGACCGGCGAGACCAGAAGAGTCACCACGGATGCGCAGGGCCACTACACCGTTCCCAACCTGTCGCCCGCGGTCTATACAGTAACGGCCGAGGCGACTGGATTTGAAAGGTTCGTCAGCATCCACAACACCCTGCAGTCGAACAGCACCGTTGCCATCGATGCCAAACTCACCATCGGACAGGCGTCGCAAACCGTCGAGGTCAACGACACCGCGGCGGTCCTACAGACGCAATCCGGCTCGGTGCAGAGCGAGGTAACCGGAGAGCAGGTACAAAAGCAGGAACTGAACGGCCGCAATCCTCTCTACATGACGCAATTGCTTCCCGGGGTTACCAGCACCGCCACGCTGGGGGATTTTAACTTCGCATTCAACAGCGGCCAAACCTTCAATATCAACGGGGCGCGGATTCAGGACACAAGGTTTACGATTGACAACGCTCCCGCAGTGCGCACCCGGGGTGATGGTCAAATCATCGCCGGAGCCAACGTCGATGCGGTGCAGGAAATTCAAGTGCTTACGGCAGACTACTCGGCCGAGTACGGGAGCGCGTCGGGAGCCCAGGTGCGCGTCGTCAGCAAGAGCGGCACCACGAACTTCCATGGCTCGCTGTACGAATACCTTCGCAATTCTGCGATGAACGCCAATACCTGGACCCGCAACCTGAACCCCGCGACCCAATTTCCTTCGCCCTTCGTCTACAACAATTTCGGCTTTTCCGTAGGCGGGCCGGTATGGGCCCCGCGGGTGCCCTTACTTGACAAACTCCGCGACAAATTCTTCTTCTTTGTTAACGAAGACTGGATTCGATACCGCTTCGCCGCCACTCAAAATATGGCCGTGCCCACAGCGCTGATGCGGCAGGGCAATTTCAGTGAGCTTCTCAGCGCGAACCCGTGGTACCCCACCGGCACGAAAATCTACGTGCCCGGAACCTGTCCTAAGGTAGGCGCCTCGACGTGCCAAGCATATCCGGGCAACGTCATTCCCCCGTCTCAATTAAGTGCGAATGGGATTGGGATCTTAAACTCGTATCCTACGCCCACTCCTGGATACCTGGTGGGCACGCAAAACTATGCCGGCTCCCTACCCAACCCGGAAAATCAGCGCAAGGGCCAGATCAACGGAGACCTGCTGATCACCCCGAATAACCACCTTGAGTTTCGCCGCTCAGACGACTCGTTTTACCAGCTATCCCCATACAACCAGAGCAACCCCCTGGTTCCGATTATCTTTGAACGGCCAAACGCAACCTATGCACTGGGCTGGGTTTGGACGATCAACCAGAGCATGATCAACGAGGCGCGAGTCAGCGTCAGCGTCGACGACGTCTACATCGACGCGGCGCCCAGCGGAGCAGGCTACAATCGGGGAACCTACGGGATTGATTTTTCCTACATCCTGCCCGGCGCGAAAGCCTCCGAAAACAAGATTCCCACTGCCAGCGTGCCCACCTTTTCCAGCATCGCTGGGGGACCGTATCCTTCGCACTCTTCTGGAATCATCTACGCGTTCTCGGACAGCTTAACCAAGGTGTGGGGAAATCACACGGTCAAGGGCGGCTTCTACGCCAGCTATGCGGGGGAGAACGACAACGACCAGATTAATGTCAGTACGGTGCCGGGAGGCGCCAGCAACCAGAACGGCACCTTCATTTTTACCGACGCGCGGACCGGGTATGGCGCTACTTCTGGGGTAGGCTTGGCCAACCTGGCGTTAGGCGTCGCCGACAGCTACACCGAGATTGGTCCCAAAGCATTCACTGTCTGGCGCGGATGGATGTTCGAATACTTTGGGCAGGATAACTGGCAGGTGAATCCGAAACTTCACCTGGATTATGGCCTGCGGATAACCACTACCCTTCCTCCTTATGCGCAATATGGCAATGCGGACTACTTCGATCCAGCTTCCTACAATCCCTCAGCCGCTCCTGAATTGAATCCGAAAACCGGCAACGTTACCCTGGGCACCGGCAATCCCTACAATGGGGTCGTGATCCCGGGCCTGAGTAAGTTTCCCAGTTCAGCCACGGTGGGCAACCGGGTTCCCGCAGCGAACCCGGCTAACAATGCCTGCTCCGGTCAACCCTGCACTGGCCTGTTCGCCTCGAATCTGAGCAGGGGATATGTCAGATCAACCAACATCGTTCAGCCGCGTCTGGGCATTGCCTATCAGGTTTATCCTTCCACCGTCGTACGCGCGGGGGCCGGCCTCTTCTCAACCGACAAAGGGATCGTCGACAACGTGTTCCCGGGCGGGAATTCGCCCTTCCAGCCGACGGTCACGGTGAGCAATGTGTCGGTCGACAATCCGGGCGCCGCTTTATCAACAACCATCGCTCCTCCCATCACGCTCACGACCATGAACAAGAACCTGAAGCCGCCCACGAGGTGGGACTGGAACTTCAGCGTGCAGCAGGAATTTCAACCACTGCACTCGGTGTTTCAGCTGTCCTATGTGGGGGCTCACGGGGTGCACAACTGGTGGGTATTAGACATTAATCAACCCGTCGTGGGAGCACTGACCAACAATCCTGGCATCAATGTGAACTATCTGCGGCCGTACAAAGGTTTCGCTTCGATTCAACAGGAACAGAGCGGCGTCAACTCCTCCTACCATTCGCTGCAGGCTTCCTGGACCACCCGCTTCCGTTCCGGATCCACTTTGGGTATTTCTTATACCTTCGGCAAGAGCATGGACAACAGCTCAAATTATCGCGATATTGTTCCGGATACCTACAACCAAAGCAATCTTTGGGGACCGTCCGAGTACGATGTCCGCAATGCGCTGATCATCAACTATCTGTATATCGTTCCATTTTTCCAAGGTCAGCGGAACCTCCTTGGCGAGACTCTGGGTGGCTGGGAGATCAGTGGCAGCGCTCAATTTCAAACCGGCAACCCATGCGGCGTAGGCACCAACAACGATTACGCCGGGGTGGGAGAATTCGGGAGTTTCGGTTGCGGCACAGAGGGTGAGTTCTGGGTTCAGAATGGCACACCCACGCACCTTGGCAATTTTGCCGGCGCGAGCGGTAAGGGCGGCAAGTGGTTCGCCACCACCAACGGCGAGGGTAACCCGATCTACACAACGCCGCCTGCGGGAACTTTCAACCTGCAGCATGGGGTCCGCGATAACATCTATGAGCCCGGCCTTCAAAATTGGAACCTGGCGCTGATAAAGTCGTTTCCCGCATTCAGAGAAACCGCCTTTGAGTTCCGCGCTGAGGCTTATAACTTCATCAATCACCCCAACCTGGCCCCGTTTGGGCAGACGGGAGCATTGAACTTAACCCCGACCAGCTCGCAATTCGGCGAAGTGACGGGCAAATCGCCGACCAACCCTCGAACCCTGCAGGTGGGAGCGCGGTATCGCTTCTAAACGCGAACCAATTTTGCCAGAAAAACCCAGGTCTCAAAAGCGAGACCTGGGCCACCCACCTGGAGGCTAGTTCGTCTTGCCCGGTTTGTTCCCGGGGAAACCGCAGGTCCCTCCACTACGCTACGCTCCGGTCGGGATGACAATTCTGTTGTGCCCGCAAGAGCTACAACGGTCAATACCTAGCCCCTGCAACAGAATTGTCATCCCGACCGGAGCGTAGCGTAGTGGAGGGACCTGCGGTTTCCGCTCGCACATACTCAGCAAATCCAAAGGACCTACTCGCGATTTATTTAAGCCAACGCGGGGAGGTGTCCGTACTATAGTTCGATCAGCAGATTCATTGGCCTCAGCTCAAGGAGACCTCGAGTGTGATCGAACAAAACGTCGAGCGATCCACTATGCGGCGGGCCAGCCTCCGGCTGCTCCCGTTTCTCTTCCTGCTCTACATTCTCTGTTATCTCGATCGCTCGAACGTGAGTATTGCTGCGCTGGAAATGAATAAGGAACTGAAGTTCAGTTCGGCGACGTTTGGCTTCGGCGCAGGCATCTTCTTCCTCGGCTACGCACTCTTTGAAGTACCCAGCAATTTGATTCTTGCCCGGGTGGGCGCCCGGCGATGGCTGGCCAGGATCGCAATTACCTGGGGATTGCTCGCCTGCGCGATGATGCTTGTGCGTACCCCGATCCAGTTCTACGCCGTACGCTTCCTTTTAGGGGTGGCAGAAGCCGGGTTTTTTCCCGGAGTCCTTTATTACCTGAGCCAGTGGTTTCCAATGGAGTATCGTGCCCGGGCAATTGCCGCCATCGTGATCGGGATCCCGTTGTCAGGAGCACTAGGCGGGCCCCTGGGCGGTGCTCTCCTGGGATTGAGTGGGGTTGGGCATCTCTCCGGTTGGCAATGGCTCTTCCTGATCGAAGGGCTGCCGCCGGTATTCCTCGGGGTCATTTTACTGGGATACCTGACGGAGCAGCCTGAGGACGCTCGATGGTTGTCACCAGAACAGAGAGCCTGGCTGTCGCACCGCCTTGCGTGGGAGCGGCAGCAGCAGACCGGCGTGGTGCCCGTCTCTCCGCTTCGCGCACTCGCCAATCCGCTGGTTTGGCTGCTCACCGTTCCCTATTTCGCCCTGTACGCGGTGAGCCTGAGCTATAGCCTCTGGGCACCGATTCTCGTGCGCGATGCACTGGGCACGAGCAACGCGAACACCGGGCTCATTGTGGGCGGCATCTCCCTGCTTTCGGCGGCAATTTACCCGTTCGCCGGGATCTTATCGGACCGCTGGGACGAGCGCTCAGGACTGGCCGCATTCGCCCTTGCACTTGACTGCGCTGGTTGCATTGGAGTGGGCTTGTTCTCTCACTCGCTGCTTCGAGTGACGGCTTTGGCGTTCATCCCCATAGGCACTTCCCTGTTCATGTCTCCGTTCTGGTGCCTGCCGACGAAATTTCTCAAAGGGCCTTCGGCGGCGACAGGGATCGCGCTGATCAGCGCGATCGGTTCCAGCGGCGGCTTTTTCGGACCGAGTATCCTTGGCTTTCTGAAGCAGCGATCCGGCAGCGACGCCGGCGCGTTCTTTGGGCTTGCCGGACTCGCACTACTGGGTAGCCTGGTCTGTGCCGGGCTACGGCAAATGGCAGTCTTCAAACCGGCGCAAAGAGTGGCGGCGGCGACCTCTACAGTCCCACAGGCTTAGGGAATCGCGTAGTAAGAGGTAAGCGTTCGCACCTCCGCTTTCGCCAGGTCCGCCTTCACGGCAAGTGCGTGGTATGTCCGCACATGGTCTGTGTCCGAGGCCTCGAACGATATCTCGTAATAGGAACTCGCGTCAGCAATGCATCGGGCCAACTGCGCGGAAAGGTTCCCACTCTTACTAAGTACCTGACCACCAGAATGGGTTGCCAAAACCTGCAGGGCAAGGTTCTGGGAATCAGCCTGCTTGGGACTTTCAACGCCCTTCAAATAGCTCTTGTAGAGAAACGCATTTTGGGCGGTCTCTGGCATTAGATTCAGCGGGGTCACACTGTAAAGCGTAATGTGCGCCGTCCTGAGGCTCGTCGTAAGACTGACTATCCAATCAAAGTAACGTCGCCGTTCTTGCTCGCCGACCTCTGAGGGTCCCGAAAGCAGAGGCCATCCCGGGCCGACCCAAACCACTAATTTCCGCCCAGGCTTCTTCGCCTCGAAGGTCGCCAGCGTTTCGAGAGCAGCAATGGATTGCTGCTGGCGATCTGTTGCTCCGTTTATTCCTTGCGCCAGGCCATGCACACGCATAGGTGTTTGCAGCTTTTCCAGATCATCTGCCAGCGCATTTCCGTCTTTGGACGGACTGTTCAGCTTCGCTCCTCTCTCAGCGAGGAAGGCAATCGATACCGGGATAGGGAGGTGTCCGCCATCTTGACGCAAGAACTTGTCAACACCTTGCCTTGCAATCACCACGTCTTGTAATGAGGCGTTCATCGTGTCGACGACAAGCACCACCTCAACGAGCGGCGGCGCCGTTTCCCCGTCGAACTCCCGGAACGAGCCAATAGCCTGTTGTTTCCCATTGTCGAGCACAGTGAACTCTGATTGCTTCAGGCCCCTGGCAGGCTTTCCCGCAAGATCTGTCACTTCGACATCGAGCGTAATGTGATGCTCCGACTTGCGCATCTGTTCTGCCTGTTCCGGACTTCGCTCAATCAGTCCGATTCGTTCTTTGTCCGATTGGCCGCTGGAAGACGCAACCGCTGGTGTTTGCGGTCCCACTGGCTGCTTCGCGCTCGACTCAACACGTTGGATCGGCTTTACCGCACGCAGTGGTATTTCGACGGTTCCAGTCTTTCCCGTCTGCGTGTCAAGGACACCCAGGGTCATCGATTCCGCTTCGCCCGGCAGGGCGAAGTCCACATGTCCCACTGTCCCGGCGCGGAGTATCGAAGAATACCTTCCAGGATCAAAATTCAGGGCCATCGCGCTGGCCGCAGTCTTCACGACTTTGCCCTGGCGATCATAACCAACCATTTCCACGCGGATTTCGCCGGCGTGGTCGCCATTCGGCGTCAGGTGAAAGCTGCCGGCACCCAACCGTGCATTGAACTCGATCCCGTAGGACGCGTCAGGACTCGTCTGAAGATAAACTCGCAGGGGTATTTCGGTGGAATTGGGTAAGCCGCGTTGCAGAAGGGGTACTAACGGGTCCTTCGTTAATGCGCCTTCCTGCGCTGTGTTCAAAGCGTAATACCCGCGACGATAAGCAAGCTTATACTTGCGATCGGAAGCACGAATGTCGATGCGTCGAAATTTCCCGTCAACTGTCGCATCGGTGGGCGCGTAGCTGATCGTGTAATAGTGCGCTCCATTTGCAATCGCCCGAGCCAGCGCTCCACTCATATCGTTTGTGGAAGCGACAGTTTCTCCACCTGTCGCTCCGGCAAGTGCTTCCATTGCCGCGCCGCTTGCCACCCGAAGATTGCCCTGCCGCGATGTCACGTTTTCAGAGATGATGGTTTGCTGCGAGGGTAGATTCAAGTCTGTAGCATCGTCGGATGCCTGGCCTGGGGCCACCCCACCGATCTGGTTTCCACTGCCGGAAAGAATTTCTACACCTCGGGCGCCCACCGGGTAAATCGCCACCCGGGAATCAGCAAGCAAATCCGACGTCGACTTGATTTCCAAGCTGAGGTCGCTCTGATCGGAAATACTTCTCGCAGATTTATCCGGGAAAAGCGTGATTGGGAAGGTGCTTGCGAACCAAACGAGATTCTTGCGGGTTGGAATTTGCGCCAGATACCTGGCTAAGACCTGGAGAGCCTGGAGTGTGATCTTTATTCGCTGAGTGTCCTGATAAGCCAGGGTGCCGGCTTCCTTCTGTTGCATACCCTCGATGCTACCCGGAACAATGCTCAACATCTGACGCATCAGTTCAATGTGCTCCTGGTCTTCCGTTTCATCCTGCTGCGAATTGGAAAGATGCGTTGTCTTCGGCTGCGCTCCGGTCTTTTCGTCCTCGAGCGCAGCCATCAACGTCGCAGCATCGCCGGTGAAGGCCTGTACCAGCCGTAACGTTGTTCCGAGCGAAAACACGGCCAGCGGAGTTCCGGGAGGCATCTTCTTTAAATAGGAATTCAGCTGTTGCAGTACAAGACTTTGATCCCCTGCCGGCGTATTCAACGCATCAATGAGCAGAACGTTCATGGCGCCGTTCTCCACCAGCGGTTGCAGATTGCTGAAGACATTCTGCGGCAGCTTAAGCGGAGCGACTGGACCCTTAGCTGCGGGGTTGCTCTCCTCGAAGGATAGGAATGATTGAGCTTTCCCGTCTTCCGTGAGGTGAAAGTCCTCTGCGCGCAGACGGCGCACGGCATTGCCTGTGCCGTCCGTCACGACGATATCCACCACGACCAGCTTGGTGCTGACCTTTAACGTAGTCGGCTGATCCTGATTAACAGCGGTTGCGGTCTGCGCTTGAGCGGGAATTGCAAGAAAGCTTAGAAGGCAACTTAGGCTCAGGCACAGCGTGCAATCGGACCAGCGCATTGGGGCCCTCGCAAACACAACGGCAGTTTACAGAGCGAAGTCCACACCTGGCTACTTCATTGTCCTGGTACTCCCGCTGGAAGCCTGCTCTGCGTCGGGCTTCGGCCTTCCACACGCATGGATGCAATCTGATTTGAAGGCAAGAATCGGAGTGTTTCGTATCTTTTGCTTTGTTAGTCTGTCTCGAACAGTGGAGGCGGAATGAGTACATCGTCCATAATTGCAGACCTTACAAAGAGCAGCGCAGAGACGGTTGCTGGGCGCGTTGATCACCTCGACTGGCAGCGAATCACGAAAGGACTGGGGGAGGAAGGGAGTGCGATGCTTCCTGGAATTCTTTCGCCCCGGGAGTGCCGGTCCGTCGCCGCATTGTATCCCGACGATCACATTTACCGGAGCCGGGTGGTGATGGGACGTCACGGATTCGGTAAAGGCGAGTACAAGTATTTCAAGTACCCTCTACCGGCGCTTATCCAGAATCTTCGTGCGGAGCTCTATCCGAGGCTAGTGCCCATCGCTAATTCCTGGAACCAGGCGATGGGTGTCGATGCCCGCTATCCGGAGCGGCATATTGACTTCATTCGACGGTGCCATGAAGCTGGTCAAGTTCGACCGACGCCGTTGCTGCTGCAGTATGGAGAAGGCGACTACAACTGCCTCCACCAGGATCTATACGGCGAGCACGTCTTCCCCATCCAGGTGGCCATTTTGTTGTCAGAACCAGCACGCGATTTCACGGGTGGCGAATTTGTGCTAACGGAGCAGCGCCCGCGTATGCAGTCGCGACCGGAGGTAGTCCCGCTAGGGCAAGGAGATGGGGTCGCTTTTGCCGTGCATCATCGCCCGGTGCAAGGAACGCGCGGCGTATATCGGGTTAACCTGCGGCATGGGGTCAGCCGTCTGCGCTCCGGACAACGCCACACACTCGGCATCATCTTCCACGACGCTCAATAGCAGAGGCGACTCAGAAGTTAAATGACATCTGCAGGTCGATGCTGCGATTTGACGAGGGCGAGGAGAAGAATCCTCCTGCCAACGCATTCGACTTACCAAACAGTGGCGATTGCAGAACCCCAACCGGCGCAGCAAGGTTTACGTTGTTGAAGATGTTTCTACCCATAGCCGTGAAGCTCAGAGAATAGCGCCTCGACGCCGCCTGATCCAGCATGGGAGGCCTTCCACCAGAACTGCTCAGTCCGCCGGGCCCAAGACCGCCTCCTGGAGGTCCACCACCGCCAGGCCCACGACCACCGCCGCCACCAGGAGGCGGTCCGTTAAAGCCGCCATTGGCCGCCCGCTCGGAGCGGGGCCCGATGCCGATGGTTTTGCTGATACGAAGGTTAGTGCTGAACAGGCCCGGACCGACCTGGTAGTTGTACGGGATGCGCTCGGCGTCGGCTGCCGGATCCAGATCGAAGTTGCCGTACTTGGTATCGATGACGTCGGTGCTCGAAGAGGTGGCGAACGACGGGCGATCGTTGAATTGGTTATCGCCGTTCAGGTCTTGCCCTACCGTTATGTTGAAAGGAGTTCCCGAGTCCAATACCATAAAGGGGCTGATCGAGAAGCCAAACGGCGCCTGGTAATTGCCGCCCAAAAGAAACCTTTGGTGGATATCGAAAGTGGATCTGCCATAGTCCGCTCGGGGATCGAACTGGTTGGAAGGAAAGTACGTTGCTCCCGAGGTATCAGCCTTAGCCGAATTCAGGACATAGAACCCAAACAGCGATAGCTTGCGTGCGCGGACGCTGAAGTTGGTGATCAATTGATTTTGGTGATAGATACCACCAGACTGATATTGATACAAATTCTCGTTGATGCCGTTTGGGCGCACGCCAGTGCCGGTGGTGATGTCATAGGTCCCGGGCAGGAACGCGTTGATATTGTCACTGTAAAACTGATGCAGGCCGCGGGAGTTGATATAGGTGCTGGCTATGGTGACATTCTTGCCGAATCGATGTTCGACTCCGATCGCAGCCTGGGTGTTCAATGCAGCTTTGAGGTTGGGCGCTATGGAGTAGGTCGTGGGCGCCGCTTCGCTGGCCGCGGGCAGGGTGGTCTCGCCGGGCGCGGGGTTTTTGACTACAAATTGCTGTTGGTTGATGCCGTTCTGGCGAATGGCCTGTAAAACGTAGGTGGATTGAAACCGGTCAAAGAACCAGCCATAGCCGCCGCGGATCACAGTTTTTGCCGGTTTGTTGCCACCGCCGTCAACGGCCCAGGCAAAAGAGATGCGCGGTCCGAAGTCGGCATGATCGCTGATGCGGTTTTGCCCCTCGTAGCGAAGGCCGGTGCTCAGGGTAAAGTTGGGCCGCACGCGCCAGTCATCCTGCACGAAGACGCCGGCATCAAAGAGCGTTACGCGGGCCGCGGGCGTGCCTTGCGTCACCTGGTACTGCGATGGCTGCCCGGCCGCATAGCTGTCCAGAGACGCGTAGGTGTAGTTGCCGTTGAAGCCGGCAGTTGAGCTGTTGGCGTCGCGCACTGCCCTCAACCGCGCTCCGAAGCGGAGCGCGTGCACCCCGAGCGACGCCGTAGTGTAATTCTGCAGCTCATAGTGATCCTGAGCGTCGTGAATGGCGCCCTCATTGTTGCCGCCCCCTGTGAAGGCGCCTTGCACGGTGATGGTGGGGGTAAAATTGAGCGGAGTCTGATTGTCGCGATCGCGGATATATTCAAAGCGCGTCTCGTTGATTAGCCGCGGGCTCAGTATTTGCGTGTCGCTCAACTGCAGCGTGTTCTCCTGGTTCAAGGTGTCATAGCCCTGTGTTTGGAGCGCGAACTGGGAGACTCCGTTATTGGTGCTTTTTTGCCGGTCATACATATAACGGACGGTGAGGGTGTTGTTGGGCGTGAGCTGAAGGTCGATGCGGGGACTCAGATCCATCCGCGATTGTGGATTTGGAACCGCCGCGGCGTAGTTGTAGCTTCCGCCTGCGGGGTCAAGCAACTGGGCGTTGATGATGGAGTTTGCGTTGTTGTCTCGCCGGAATCCGCTCATGAACCAGGATGCGCTTTTGCTCAGAGAGCCGCTCACGTTCCCCAAAAAGAAGGTGGAGTAGTAAGGCGGTTCGCTGGTCACAAAGGTGTTGAGCGAGTTGAACGCAGAGTCGTTCCCGCTGGCCATGATCATTCCGTGCAGGTGATCTGTACCCGGCTTGGTTAAGATCTCGATCCGCCCGTAACCGAGTTTGTCAAACTCTGCGGAGAAGGGGTTTTGGTTCACCCTGATTTCACGGATGGATGACTTTGGAGGCAGCTGTCCACCAGTGAACCCATCAATGTAAATCTGCCCTCCGTTGGGACCGGCCGCAGGACCAGCAAGAGCATTCAGTTCATCCTGCAGTTCATCAGGATCATCCGATAGTGCGTCCAGTTCCTTGCCTTTGATCACGATCGCACCGGCATTGTTATCGGGACTGGTATCGAGTCCGGCTCCTTGTTCGGTGACCGTGATCTGTTGCTGATCGACTGCGATGATGAGAGCCAAATTTTGCATTGTGGAGCGGCCCCCCTCAACGGTGACACTCTGAGCCTGTGGCAGCGCGAGACCCGGTGCGGTCACGGTGATGACATAGATACCGGGGGCAAGCTGCGGGAACTGGTACGAACCATCAGCACCGGTTTGTACGGCTGTCGTGGTTCCATCCTCTGCCTGCACGGTAACAGTCGCCTTGACCACGCGCGCCCCCGATGGGTCGGCCACGATTCCTTTCAACGCTCCGGAGGTGGCTCCATTTGCGGGCAACGCGTATAGCTGTGCTGCTGCGAAGAAGCTGACACACAGTAGTATCAAGGCGGCTGCAAATCTTTGCATCGGAGCACTCCTGCATCATGCGGCTGTTAGTTGATGCCGTATTCAGAAGACACCCGGGCGACCGGGCATGCGGTCACAATGAGTAACCGTTGGTAACGAACCGTCACGGGGCTGGTGACAATTTGTTACACTTCCGAGGTTTCGCTGCCGCCGGTTCGGAGTAATCTCGGTAGTGGCAGAAAGACGATTCCATGGAGCCTATTCTTCTGATCGATGACGATGTGGAGCTTTGCTCCATGCTCAACGACTATCTGGGCCGCCATGGCTACCAGGTGACCCTTGCACACGACGGAAAGACCGGTCTGGGAAAGGCTCTGGGCGGAAGCTACTCCATTACTCTGCTCGACGTGATGCTGCCTGGGCTGGATGGTTTTGAAGTGCTTCGGCGCTTGCGTGCCGCGGCATCGACCATGAGTGTTCTGCTGCTCACGGCGCGCGGTGACGATGTGGACCGCATTGTGGGATTGGAGATTGGCGCGGACGACTACCTGCCTAAGCCTTTCAACCCGCGTGAGCTGCTGGCCAGGATACGGGCGATCCTGCGCAGAAGCGGCAAGGCAGAGACACCGGCAGGCGCTGGAGATTTTCTGACCGTGATGGGCCTGGAGATGGATACGGCGGCCAGGATTGCCCGCTCGAATGGAGTGGCTCTCGACCTGACGGATGTTGAATTCGGACTATTGCAAACGCTGATGCGTTCTGCCGGAGAGGTGGTCGCCAGGGAGAAGCTTGCGGAGACTGTTCTGGGAAGAAAATTTCATCCTTTCGATCGCAGTCTGGATATGCACGTAAGCCGGCTGCGCCATAAGCTGGACGCTGCAAATAGTTCCGGAGACCAGGTAAAGACCATTCGCGGCATTGGATATCAGCTTGCGGTGCCGGCTCCTCGCAAACTGTCAGGAGACCGATAGGCAATGCGGGGACTCTTCACCAAGATCTTTCTCGGTTTCTGGATTGCGCAAAGCGTTACGTTTTTTATTTCGACCATGCTGATCCTGCAGCATCGATCTGTACGGCCCAATGAAATGATGGATGTTGTAAACTCCACTCTTCCCAGCGCGGCAGCGGCGGCGGCCAATGCCTATGAGGCACGCGGATGTTCGGGTTTGCAACAGTTTGCCGAGTCGCTGCACCAAACGGTTTACCTGGCCGATTCTACAAGCCACTTTCTTTGCAGAGATCCGGATCCGTCGGTCGCTACCAAGCTGCTGACGGCAGCAGACAAAGAGCCCGGCGAGCACCCCAGGACAGTTGGCAACGTATATCTGTGGAACGCGGCCACGCAATCCGCCAGTGGGCAGCGGTACTTTTTTCTGCTGACCCGGCCGCGGACCGCCAACACCTTCGGGCTGCATGAGCTGCTGTTTTTCGCCAACCCGCAACTCCCGGTCGCGATTGTCATTTTCGGAGCAACCACGTTCGTTCTGGTCCTTCTATTGGTCCGGCCCATCGGCAGGCTACGACTGGCCGCTCGCAAACTGGCAAATGGTGAGCTGGCCACGCGGGTTGACGAGCCGGGTGGAGAGGAGCGGCTGTTTGGCGGCGACGAAATTCAAGGCCTGGTCCACGATTTCAATTACATGGCGGAGCGTCTGGAGCGGCTGGTTGGGGCACAGAAGATCCTGGTCCGCGATGTCTCGCATGAATTGCGATCGCCGCTGGCTCGCCTGAGTGTCGCACTGGAATTGGCGCGCGAAGAAGCACCCGTGGCCATGAGCGAGCATCTGCAACGCATTGAGCGTGAAGCGGGGCGCCTGAACCTGTTGATCGGCCAGTTGCTTCGTCTATCGTCGATGGAATCGACGAACGCGTCTACCCCCACCGAGTTATTCCGTCTGCAGGGTTTGATTGAAGACCTGCTGCCGGACGCGGAGTTCGAAGCGCAACAAAGGTCCTGCACGATCCGCGTCGTGGGCCATTGCGAATGCATGGTCCGGGGGAATACAGACCTTATTTACCGGGCTATTGAGAATGTGGTTCGGAATGCGATTCGCTACAGCCGGCCCGAGTCGGCGGTGGAGTTGAACATGAGCTGCGAGGAACGCGGCGGAACGCGCACGGTCAACCTGGAAATAAGCGATCGCGGTCCAGGGGTTCCGGAGGCCGAACTGGAACATATATTTCGTCCGTTTTATAGGCTTGACGATTCCCGGGAGCGGGACACCGGGGGCTTTGGCGTGGGACTGGCGATCGCGGACCGTGCCGTGCGGCTGCATCACGGCGAGGTGCGGGCGTACAACCGGCCGGAGGGCGGCCTGGTCGTGAGCCTTCGCCTGCCGTGCGAAAAATAATCAACCGTTCGCCCGGCGGTGACAAAGTTTTTACATCTTTCTGCATTGCCGAGAGGGAAACCCAGAGTAGTCTCGGAAGAACAACAGGTACAACGACGTCTTAAGGAAAGGCAACATCAGTCACATCATTATGAGAAAACCAACGATTGCTAGCTCCGCCTCCTTGTTAGTCCTGTTCTGCATGGCTAACCTCGCCAGCCTGCGCGCCGTGGGACAAAACGAAACATGGTACCTGGACCCAGCACACTCGGCCGCTCAGTTTACGGTTCGCCACATGGGAATCTCGAATGTGAGAGGAACGTTCACCAAGGTCGGCGGCACGGTCACAAATCCTGGTGACCCGAATAAAGCATCCGTCGATGTGACCATCGACGCCAGCTCTGTCGATAGCCGGGTGCAAAGACGCGACGATGATCTGCGGAGCGATCACTTCTTTGATGTCGCGAAGTATCCCACGATCACCTTCAAATCGAAGAAGGTCGAAACTGCCGGAGAGGGAAAGTTAAAGGTTACCGGTGACCTGACCATCCATGGAGTCACCAAGGAAGCGGTTCTCGACGTGGATGGACCAACCGCTGCGATGAAAGATCCCAAGGGCACGGCGCACCGCGGCGCTTCCGCCACGACTACCATCAACCGCACAGATTATGGAATGAGTACCATGACGGGCATGATTGGCGACGCGGTTACGATCCAGCTGGATGTGGAGCTCATCGATCACGCGCCGGGTGGGCCACCACCGGCAAAATAGTTTGGGCCCACAGGCTCCAAGCCGGCGACGTTTTTTCGTCGCGATGATGCTGTTCGTCATCGTGGTCCTGAATTATCTTGACCGCAGCAACATCTCGATCGTCGGGCCCGAGTTATCGCGGGCCCTGCATCTGACTCCCGTAAAGCTTGGCTTTGTGTTGTCGGGTTTCGGGTGGACCTACGTCGCGCTGCAGATTCCCTCTGGTTGGCTGGTCGATCGGGTGCACCCACGTGTGCTGTACTGCGGCGTGCTGGCATTCTGGTCGCTGGCCACTGTTTCTCTTGGGCTCGCCGGCAGTTTTGTGGGGCTTCTGCTCTTGCGTTTGCTGGTAGGCGCGTTTGAGGCTCCCTCTTATCCCATCAACAACCGGGTGGTCACGACCTGGTTTGGGGAAAACGAGCGTGCGGGCGCGATCGCCCTCTATACATCCGGTCAATATGTGGGACTCGGGTTTTTGGTGCCCTTGCTGTCGTGGATCGACGTGACCTACGGCTGGCGAGCGGTTTTTGCATTTAGTGGTCTGCTCGGAGTGATCTGGTCTGCGGTGTGGTTTTACTTCTATCGCGATCCGGGAGAATTTCGCGGGGTGAACCAGGCTGAAATTCAATACATTGCTAAACACGGTGGCATTCCCGACTTGAGCCAGCGAATACATGGTCAAAGGCGGGCGTTGGTCTGGCCGGATCTGAAGGTTGTGCTGGGACACCGGAAGCTATGGGGAGTCTACATTGGCCAGTTTGGGATTAATTCCACGCAATGGTTCTTCCTGACCTGGTTTCCCAGCTACATGGTCACGTACCGCCATATCAGTTTGCTGAAGTCTGGCGCGTTGGAGGCACTTCCCTTCCTGGGTGCTTTTGTTGGCATCCTTACTGGCGGATTTGTCTCTGACTGGATGGTGCGCCGCGGAAGCACGCTGACCAAGGCGCGCAAGGTTCCCATTATCGTGGGGATGCTGCTCTCGAGTTCGATCATTGCGGCTAATTTTGTTAGCAGTCCGCTTTCTATAAGCGCGTGGCTCACGCTTACATTCTTTGGATGCGGGTTTGGTTCGATCACGTGGTCAGTGGTGTCTGCGATGGCGCCCGAACACCTCATCGGGCTTACTGGCGGGGTATTCAATTTCATCGGCAATCTATCCGCTATTGTTGTTCCGCTGGCTATCGGCTTTCTGATCAAAGGAAATGACTTTACGCTTCCACTCATTGGGATTTCCGCCCTGGCCGTGATCGGGGCGCTTTCGTATATTTTCCTGGTTGGGAAGATTGAGCGAGTGGGCTAGAGTATCTTCACTTGCTCTTGCCTAGACCTCTGCACCGGTTCATAACCGCCCTCCCCTTTGTCATCGCGACCGAAGTGCAGCGAAGTGGAGAGATGACAAAGGGGAGGACGGTTATGGCCCGCCACAGGGTCGAGGGGGAGGCCCACCCGGCGATTGTAGCGGGGATGGAGGCCAAAAGCGTGTGGCTTTCTAATTGATCAGTTTTTCTTCTATTTCTACTGCCGCAGCTAATACACTTCCCTGCAGCCATGCCTCTACACAATACTGAAGAGCTAAAAGCCGCTCCTACCAGCCAACTCGAGTCCGAGGTCCTGGATGAGAGCACCGCAACGTACGAGTTCCCGGAAACAGCGCAGGACCCGCAGACGGTCTACGAGACCATTCACAATCAGCTGATCCTGGACGGCAACTCGCAGCAGAATCTGGCCACTTTTTGCACCACCTGGATCGAACCCGAAGTCAAGCAGATCATGGACGAGTCCGCCGACAAAAACATGATCGACAAGGATGAATACCCACAGACCGCGGCCATCGAAGAACGTTGCGTGCATATGCTGGCAGACCTGTGGAACTCGCCGGAAGCGGCCAGCACCATCGGCTGCTCCACCACCGGCTCGAGCGAGGCAGCCATGCTAGGCGGACTGGCCCTCAAGTGGAGCTGGCGCAAAAAGCAGCGCGCCAAAGGCGAATCGATTGACACGCCGAACCTCATCATGGGGCCCGTCCAAGTCTGCTGGCATAAGTTCTGCCGCTACTTCGACGTCGAAATCCGGGAAGTTCCCATGGAGGGCGAGCGGCTGCTACTCACCCCGGAAGAAGTGATTAAGCGGTGCGATGAAAACACCATCGGCGTGATCGTTACCCTCGGGGTCACGTTTACTTTGCAGTATGAGCCGGTCCACGAGATCAGCATGGCTCTGGACAAATTGCAGGCAGAGACCGGACTCGACATTCCGATCCACGTCGACGGAGCGAGTGGCGCTTTCCTCGCGCCTTTCCTGCAACCCGATCTGCTCTGGGACTTTCGTCTGCCACGGGTAAAATCCATCAACGCTTCGGGGCATAAATTTGGGCTCGCACCCCTGGGCGTTGGGTGGGCGCTATGGCGGGAGAAGCACGATCTGCCTGAGGAATTGATTTTTAACGTCAACTACCTCGGGGGCAATATGCCAACCTTCGCCCTCAATTTTTCGCGACCCGGCGGAGAGATAATTTGCCAATACTACAACTTCCTGCGCCTGGGTAAGAGCGGCTACCGCGCTATACAAAGCGGGTGTAGTGAGCTGGGACGCTATCTCGCCGACAAGATCGCTGAGTTCGATGCCTTCGAAATTATTTACGATGGCCAGGGCGGTATTCCCGGCCTGTGTTGGCAACTCAAAGACCCGAAGTCCTCCAGCTTCACGCTCTACGACCTCGCTGACCGCTTGCGCGAGCGAGGATGGCTGGTTCCTGCCTACTCTATGCCGCCCGATCGCGAAGATCTGGTCATTCAGCGCATCCTCATTCGCCACGGGTTCACCCAGGCCATGGCGGATGAACTGCTGGTTGAAATGCGTGCGGCCCTCGACCATTTCGCCCAGCATCCTGCTGAACTCACGCTGGCGGGCGCAGAGCCCAATTCGCACGACCACTCCGGCCGGTAAGTTCCGCCGATTTTCGGGAACAAAGCGTCCGCACGGTTCGTAGACCTGATCAACCGTGGTGCGCCCATGAGAATTCTGCGACAGGATCTTGCCTATACCTTGCGGAGGCTTTCCCGATCTCCCGGGTTTGCCGTCGCGGTCATTGTTTCCATCGGACTCGGCATTGCATGCAATGCCACGATTTTTTCGATGGTGAGCCGTTTTGTTCTACGGCCTGCGCCGGTTGGCGACCCGACCTCGCTGCTCACACTGCACATACTGCATGACGGCGATCAGTGTTGCAACAGTTTCCCTGAGCCGGTTTTCCAGGACGTTCGCGACCAAGGGAAATCTTTCTCCGGTGTCGCCGCCTATAACGAGCTTGTTCCCGCCTCCATTGGTGGCAAGGGGGAGCCAGAGCGAGTATGGGGCCAGGCTGCGTCGGCAAATTTTTTCGATGTGCTGCAGATCCCGATGGCCCTTGGCCGTGGTTTCACTCGAGAGGAACAACAACAGCAGGTCGTCGTCCTCAGCCACCGGCTATGGCAGCGCCATTTCGCCGCAGATCCTGCCGTAGCGGGCAAAGTTGTCGTTCTGTCAGGCCGTCCTTACACCGTAGTGGGGGTGGCGCCGGCAGGATTTCGTGGAATCGATATGATTCTCGATTCCGAATTCTGGGTACCGCTGGGCCATGTCACCGATCTTGTTACCAATTTGCAGGAACGCCACTCACGCAACATGCACTGGCTACAGGTGATCGCCCGGCTTAAGCCAGGAGTGAGCCGGACACAGGCTGGCGCAGAATTAGAGACGCTTGCGCAACGCTTCGCCATTGCCTATCCTGCCACCGACAAAGGCAACAGGTTCCTCTTTGAGCAAGCAGGCTCTCTGCCTCCAAGGGAGAAGACGACGTTTCTGCTGTTCCTAGCCGCGCTACTTTTCGTTGTGCTTCTTGTGCTCTGCATCGCCTGCGCTAATGTGGCCAATCTACTGCTTGCGCAGACGGCCGGCCGTCAGCGGGAGATGGCGGTCCGGGTTGCTGTTGGCGCGACCCGGATTCGTATTCTCCGTCAGATGGTCCTCGAATCCATGCTGCTCTCTCTCGCCGGCGGTGTGCTAGGCGTTTTACTCTCCCTGTGGGCGACCCAGGCACTTTCCGCATTTCGTATTCCTGCTCCGATCCCGCTTGATATCACGGTGAGCGTGGATTGGCGTGTTCTGGCTTATACGTTTGCGCTGAGCGTTGGAGCGGGCCTCTTTTTCGGAATTGGTCCGGCGTGGGCAGCCTCACGGCCAAAGCTTACCAACGCGCTCAAAGGCGAGGACCCACTGGCACGCCCTGGCAGCCGCTTGACTCTGCGCAATCTTCTCATCGTTGGCCAGGTTGCGATGTGTGTGATCCTGCTCACGGCTACGGGCTTGTTTCTGCGCAGTTTGCAACAGGCCGCTACCATCGACATTGGCTTCCGGGCCAACGGAATCGTCAGCCTGTCGGTGGATCCGCGGATCAATGGCTATAACGCAGAACGCACGGTGCAATTGCTGGCCGATATTCGACGGCGGGTGGCGGCACTGCCGGGAGTGATTTCGGTGGTCACTACGGACAGTGTCCCGCTCAATGGCGGCAACCGCAGCGAGGATTTCCATGCGCTGGTAAAACCGAAATCGAGCAGCGCCGTTTCCAGCGGGCCCGACGCCAGTGTCGAGCTTTACATGGCTACGCCCGGCTACTTTGAGACCATGGGCATTCCGCGTCTTGCCGGCCGTGACTTCTCGAACGAGACGGTCACCAGCGGTCCCAAGGCCGGCATCATCAATGAGGCCTTCGCCCAAAAAATCTTCGGCTCCGAAAATCCCATAGGCCAAAGCGTATCGGGTGGCGGCGTGACTTACCAGATTATCGGGGTGGTGGGTAACATCAAATCTCGCACTCTTGGCGAAGAGACGCGTCCTGTACTTTTCCGCGCTCTCGATCAGACTGTTGCCTACGATCCTGCCTTCATGGGCTATTCGGTTCTGGTCCGCTCGGCCGGCAATCCGACAGAAATTGTGGGTGCGGTGCGCAGTCAGATTCATTCCCTTGATCCCGGCCTGCCCGTCTACAACGTTCAATCGATGCAGGAACATCTTCGCGATGCCTTCATTTTGCCTCGTCTCGCGGCTACGCTTTTCGGTGTGTTCGGCGCGATTGGCCTGATCCTGGCTGCCGTTGGTCTGTATGGCGTGATGAGCTACTCGGTAAGCCGCCGCACGCGTGAGATCGGAATACGCATGGCGCTGGGTGCGCAGTTAGGACAGGTTCAGCAACTGATCGTCCGGGAAGGCATGGTACCGGCTGCGATCGCAATTGTCCTTGGAATACCGGCAGCCTACGCACTTTCGAGGCTCTTCACGAGCGTGCTTTACGGCATCCACAACGACGACCCCGTAACCTTTGCAACTGTTCCGGTCTTCCTTGCCATGGTGGCTCTGTTCGCCTGCTGGCTTCCTGCCCGGCGTGCTTCCAGAGTTGACCCGCAAGTGGTTCTTCGCTCGGAGTGAGCTTCGTGCAGCGCGATTTCTTCAAGAACGATTGCCTTCAAAACCACCCCGTGCTAGGGTGAAACAACTTCATTCGCCAGGTCCCTTTCAACCCGGCAGCAAAGAAAGATTCCGCCCTCACCGGATCATCCATACCCCCACGGGAGGATCCATGAAGACCCACATCGCCCTGCTGTCCGTCCTCGCCTTCGCTGCATGCGCGCCCGCGCAGACCACCATGGCGCCGCTGCTCACCCGCGCATGGGACAACCACCGCTCCGGATGGAACCAGCAGGAAACCGTCCTCACCCAGGCTAACGTCAAAGCCAAAGGCATCACCCGCATCACCACCATCCCCGTCTTCGGCGACGCGCGCGGCGTCGAGTCCCAGCCGCTCATCCTGCCCGGCGTGACGCTGGCCGACGGCACCACGCACAACGTCATGATCCTGCCCTCGATGGCCAACGTCGTCCGCGGTGTCGACGCCACCACCGGCGTCGGGCTCTGGCAAACCCCACCCCTCGGCACGCCCATCACCGGCAGCGATTCCCTCGGCCCCAACGGCCCCAACCCTATGTGCCCGGGGCCCAATCAGACCATCGACTGTTACCAGATCAACCAGTATTGGGGCGTCCTCTCCACCGGCGTCGTCGATCCTGACACCTCCCTCGTCTACCTCGTCGCCTGGATCTCGCCCGACGGCACGCCGCCAAACGGTAAGCATTATATGTACGTCCTCAACGTGAAGGACGGAACCCAGGCCGTAGCTCCCGTCCTCCTCGATGGGTCCAACGGGACCCAAACCTGGTCGAAATACATGCGCAAGCAGCGCAGTTCGCTGGTGATGACGAACATCAACGGCCGCAAGACCATCTTCTTCGCCTCCGGCACCATTCAGGAACTCGGCACCGGCGCCGCTGGTTGGGTACTCGCTTACGACGTTGCCAGCAACCAGGTCACGGCGGCGCTGCCCACCACGCAGGGATTCGGCGGCGGCATCTGGATGGGCGGCCAGGGTCTGGCCGCCGATTCGCAGGGCTATCTGTACGGCGTCACCGGCAACGGCTCCTTCGACGGCGTCAATGACTTCGCCGAATCGATCCTCAAAATCCAGTACACGCCCCCTTCCGGCCCGACGTCCGCTTCTCTCAAAATCGTCAGCTGGTTCACGCCCTACAGCGATACAGCGCGCTCGCCCGGCGGCTACCCCGGCCCGACGTCACCTGCGGCCATCAAACCTGCGGGGATCAGCGCGCCATCGGAAGCCGTCCGCCCCGTCAATGCCGCGATGAACCCCTCTATGAAACACGCGCGGGTGGTGAAGACGAAGAACGCCCAGGGCAAAGTCGTCCATCTCTTCTATCCCCGTATCGCCACGACGCCGGGCGCGTGGTGGGATGAAGACCTCGGCTCCGCGCAGGGGGCGCTGCTCGAGAGCCTCGGCTTCTACGTCGTCAGCGGCAAGGACGGCATTGCCTACGTCACCAAAATCGCCGGCCTCGGCAACACCGTGCCCGCTGACTTTGCCAACGCCAAGAGCAACTGCGCCAAACTCGCCACTCCACCTGTCTGGCTCACCGAAGACCCCGGTCCCGTCGACGCCTGTCCCCAGGATCCCACCACGCTGAACTTCTTTCCCTGGAACAAAACGCGCCACATGCACATGACTCCGGTGCAGTACATGAGCCCCACCCGCGGCCAGGTCTTGTTCGCCTGGGGCGAGAACAGCCAGTTGCACGCCTGGTCCGTCGCCGCCTCCGGAGCGCTCACCTACCTCGCCCAGGGAAACGAAGTTGCATCACCTAATGTTACAAATACCCCAGGCGGGATGCCGGGCGGCTTCTGCTCCATGTCCAGCAACGGATCCACGCCCGGCAGCGCATTGCTCGTCTGCACCGTCCCCTACGGCGACGCTAATACCACCGTCACCAACGGCCGCCTTCTCGTCTACGACCCTGATAACCTGGTCGCCAATGCCGACGGCAGCAAGACCATCCCCGTCCTCTGGGACTCGCAGCAATGGAATATTCAGTTCGCTTTCAACAAATTCAACCCGCCCATCGTCGATGGCGGGCAAGTCTACGTCCCTAATTACAACGGAGGGGTCGACGTGTATGGACTGACCCCGCAACCGGCGCCTTAGCCGATAGGAAGTCAATTTTTCAGGCACTCCACTCGGGTACGCTGCGGACCATGTTCCACATCATCCCGTCGAGTGCATTGTCCATCTCGTCGTGCGGTTCGGTGCGGGTGTTGGTGAGGGCGGCCCAGCACATTCCGGCCGCCGTTCGCACCATGAGTGTGGTCGAACCTGGAAAACTGCCGTTATGCCATACGTTTCCCGAACCCACCATCCAGCCCCTGGCATACTTCGCCGCTGAGGTGCTGGGAAAGGCCGGAGTGGGCGTCGTCATTACCCGGATCGTTTCCGCTTTTAAAATGCTGGGGATCGACCCCGAGCCACCCACGTGGTTGAGAAACTGAACCAAGGCAGAAGGAGTTGCCAGCCATCCACCGTTTGCATCCATGCGGGTAACGTTTATTTTGTAAGGCTCCTCATTGTATTGCCCGAAGTAGACAACTTCGTTGGGCGCCCGATCCTTCAGGCTGTTGCCCGCAATGCGCATACCGCTGATGCCGCAAGGCGCCAGGACCGCGCTTTGCACGTAGCCAGGATAGGGTTGGCCCGTGATCTGTTCGATGACGCGGCCCAGAAGGCAGTAGCCGAAGTTCGAGGAAGCCCAGTGCTCTCCCGGTGGATTGGTGAGCGGCAGGTTCTCCAGTGTCCAGCCGATCAGCTTCGCCTGATCCCAGGAATTGTTTTTGTACATCGGATCGTTTGCATCGGCGGGCCAGCCGCCGCAGGTGTGGGTCAGAAGGTGGTCCACCGTGATATCGGCCACGTATTGCCCGTAAGGACTTTTGCCATACCTGGTCCCGAGAATGCCCGATGCACCGAAAACCTTGTCGGTAAGATTCAATTTGCCCTGTTCGATCAGAGTGAAGATAGCCACGGATGTGATGGGCATGGTCACATCTGCGATGCGGAAGAGACTCGATATGTCGGTGGGGCCCATATCTTTCACGTTGCCGAAACGGAATCCCTGGTTGAAGCCGAATCCCTGATCGAAGACAAACTGGCCGTTGCGTGAGATTGCGACGGATAGCGCGGGGACGCTGAAGCTTCTTTTGAATGCAGCGGCCAGGCGTCCGATCTCGCCGCGCTCCCGTCCTGTGATTGTCTCGCCCTGTGGGAGCCAAAGCCCCTGCAGCGGCAGGCAACCATGCCCGCCACGGCAGCGCCGGCCAGGCACTTGAGAAGGCTACGTCTATTGCATCGATTCGGCATGACTCGGCTCCTTTCTTTAATTTGACGGCAGTCAGTCTGCGCGTCTTCCTTCCCAGGTTCCGTGGTGTCCGCGGACGCCAAAGTTTCCCTCCATGGTGTTCCCGTCGACCATGCCGCGGAACGTGAGCACGTTGCGCGTCTTGGTGCGAAACACTATGTGGCGTACGTTCATCGTGCCTTCGATTCCTCCGGATTGGTACGGCCCCTTAAAGTGTCCGGTCAAAGTGTTGCCGTTTTGCACGATCTGTACGGTGTGCGTGCCGGTTTTGCCGTCGTCGCCGTGGGTGTAGATCATCCAGGTACCGGCCACATCGGCCGCGGAGCGATCCTGGGGCAGCTGCTGGGCAAAAGCTATTTGGCCCAACGCCACCAACAAGAGGGCCAGCAACGTGAAAGGTAACTGATAGCGTTTCATATAACTCCTCCAGTGGGTGGAAGCGCTGGGACGCAAGCTACTCCGCTTGCGCCCAGCCGTCGGTTGGGTTGTATTGTTCCATGGCGGCTAATGTATCTGCTGGCTTCGGGCCTAAATCCTGTTGGTAAACAACGCCGTCACGACCCAGGCTGAAGGTCATAATACCGGAGTGTTGATAATCGACGGGGCTGGCAAAGATCGTGAATCCCTTTTGCGTGGTCACGATAGTGAAAGAGTATCCGTGAGCTACCACTTCCTTACTCGGGGCGGAGCGTTGAAGATGCTTTTTGCGAACTGGTCGAGTCTCCCCAGCGGGCTGGGCGTCTGGCCTTCGGAGACCTCCCAGTATAGGCCGTCCTGCTTGCCCGGAGTGCTGACAATCGTGCCCGTGCACTGGTGGGTGCTTTGATGGTAGAGTTCCTCGGCGTTCGCGATCAGGCGGCATGCATCCATGGCGGAGAGCTCATTGCCGCCAATCTGCCGTGCGCGCAATTCCTCCTCCGCGGCAGCGGCGTCAAAGTACCACTTCGACGAGCCGTCCTGAGCCAGGGGGACAGGAAAGGGATGGTTGTCCGCGCCTACGTAGAGCACTTGGCTGCCATCGGTCATCGTCACCAAACGATTCATCTGGTCATATT
>CAVXRU010000062.1:0-23821 GCA_963763905.1 uncultured Acidobacteriaceae bacterium
CATCGTCCATAAATTACAACCTTTGCAAAGAGCAGCGCAGAGACGATTGCCGGGCGCGTGGATCACCTCGACTGGCAGCGAATTAGCGGAAGGACTGGGGGAGGAAGGGAGTGCGATGCTTCCTGGAATTCTTTCGCCCCGGGAGTGCCGGTCCGTGCGCCGCGATGTATCCCGACGATCACATTTACCGGAGCCGGGTGGTGATGGGACGTCACGGATTCGGTAAAGGCGAGTACAAGTATTTCAGATTCCCCTCTACCGGCGCTTATCCAGAATCTCATATAAGCTATCTCGAGGCTAGTGCCCATCGCTAATTCCTGGAACCAGGCAATGGGTGTCGATCCCCGCTATCCGGAGCGGCATATTGACTTCATTCGACGGTGCCATGAAGCAGGTAAAGTTCGAGCCGACGCCGTTGCTGCTGCAGTATGGAGAAGGCGACTACAACTGCCTCCACCAGGATCTGGGAGGAGAGCGCGTCTTCCCCAGATCCAGGTGGCCATTTTACTGTCAGAACCGGCACGCGATTTCACGGGTGGCGAATTTGTGCTAACGGAGCAGCGCCCACGTATGCAGTCGCGACCGGAGGTAGTCCCGCTAGGGCAAGGAGATGGGGTCACTTTTGCCGTGCATCATCGCCCGGTGCAAGGAACGCGCGGCGTATATCGGGTTAACCTGCGGCATGGGGTCAGCCGTCTGCGCTCCGGACAACGCCACACACTCGGCATGATCTTCCACGACGCGCAATAATAGCGGCGGCGACTGAGAAGTTAAATGACATCTGGAGGTCGATGCTGCGGTTTGACGAGGGCGAGGAGAAGATCCTCCTGCCAACGCATTCAACTTACCAAACAGTGGCGATTGCAGAACCCCAACCGGCGCAGCAAGGTTTACGTTGTTGAAGATGTTTCTACCCATGGCCGTGAAGCTCAGAGAATAGCGCCTCGATGCCAGCCTGATCCAGCATCGAGGCACTCCGCCAGAACTGCTCAGTCCGCCGGGCCCGAGCCCGCCTCCCGGAGGTCCACCACCGCCAGGCCCATGACCACCGCCGCCACCAGGAGGCGGTCCGTTAAAGCCGCCATTGGCCGCCCGCTCGGAGCAGGGCCCGATACCGATGGTCTTGCTGATACGAAGGTTAGTGCTGAACAGGCCCGGGCCGGTCTGGTAGTTGTAGGGGATGCGTGCGGCGTCGGCTGCCGGGTCCAGATCGAAGTTGCCGTATTTTGTATCGATAACGTCGGTGCTCGAAGAGGTGGCAAACGACGGGCGATCGTTGAACTGGTTATCGCCGTTCAGGTCTTGCCCTACCGTGATGTTGAAAGGAGTCCCCGAATCTAATACCAGAAAGGGGCTGATCGAAAAACCAAACGGCGCCAGATAGTTGCCGCCCAGGAGAAACCGCTGCCGGATGTCGAAAGTAGATCTGCCATAATCCGCGCGAGGATCGAATTGGTTGGAAGGAAAGTACGTTGCTCCTGAGGTGTCCGCCTTCGCCGAATTGACGACATAGAACCCGAACAACGAGAGCTTGCGTGCGCGGACGCTGAAATTGGTGATCAATTGATTCTGGTGGTAAATACCGCCGGACTGATATTGATACAAATTCTCGTTGATGCCGTTTGGACGCTCGCCGGTGCCGGTGGTGATGTCATAGGTCCCGGGCAGGAATGCGTTGATATTGTCGCTATAAAGCTGATGGAGGCCGCGGGAGTTGATGTAGGTGCTGGCTACGGTGACACTTTTGCCAAACCGATGTTCGATTCCGATGGCCGCCTGCGTGTTCAATGGAGCTCTCAGGTTGGGAGCGATGGAGTACGTCGTGGGCGCCGCTTCGCTGGCCGCGGGCAGGGTGGTCTCGCCGGGCGCTGGGTTTTTGACCACAAATTGCTGTTGGTTGATGCCATTCTGGCGAATGGCCTGCAAAACGTAGGTCGATTGGAAGCGGTCAAAGAACCAGCCATAGCCGCCGCGGATCACAGTCTTTGCCGGCTTGTTGCCGCCGCCCACGGCCCAGGCAAAGGAGATGCGCGGTCCGAAGTCGGCATGATCGCTGATGCGGTTTTGCCCCTCGTAGCGAAGACCGGTGCTCAGGGTAAAGCTAGGCCGCACGCGCCAGTCATCCTGTAAGAAGACGCCGGCATCAAAGAGCGTGACGCGCGCCGCGGGCGTGCCTTGCGTCACCTCGTACTGCGATGGCTGCCCGGCCGCATAGCTATCTAAAGACGCGTAGGTGTAGCTTCCGTTGAAGCCGGCAGTTGAGCTGTTGGCGTCGCGCGTTGCCCTCAACCGCGCTCCGAAGCGCAGCGCGTGCACACCAAGCGAAGCCGTAGTGTAATTCTGCAGCTCATAGTGATCCTGAGCGTCGTGAATGGTGCCCTCATTGTTGCCTCCCCCAGTGAAGGCGCCTTGCACCGTGATGGTGGGGGTGAAATTGAGCGGAGTCTGATTGTCGCGATCGCGGATATATTCAAAGCGCGTCTCGTTGATCAGCCGCGGGCTCAGTATTTGCGTGTCGCTCAGCTGCAGCGTGTTCTCCTGGTTCAAGGCGTCATAACCCTGGGTCTGGAGCGCGAACTGGGAGACTCCGTTATTGGTGCTTTTTTGCCGGTCATACATGTAACGGAGAGTGAGGGTGTTGTTCGGCGTGAGCTGAAGGTCGATGCGGGGACTCAGATCCATCCGTGATTGTGGATTTGGAACCGCCGCGGCGTAGTTGTAGCTTCCGCCTGTGGGGTCAAGCAACTGGGCGTTGATGATGGAGTTTGCATTGTTGTCTCGCCGGAATCCGCTCATGAACCACGATGCGCTCTTGCTCAGAGAGCCGCTCACGTTGCCCAAAAAGAAGGTGGAGTAGTAAGGCGGTTCGCTGGTCACAAAGGTGTTAAGCGAGTTGAACGCGGAGTCGTTGCCGCTGGCCATGATCATTCCATGCAGGTGGTCTGTGCCCGGCTTGGTTAAGATCTCGATCCGCCCGTAACCGAGTTTGTCGAACTCTGCGGAGAAGGGGTTCTGGTTAACCCTGATTTCACGGATGGATGACTTCGGAGGCAGCTGTCCACCGGTAAACCCATCAATGTAAATCTGCCCTCCATTGGGGCCGGCCGCAGGACCGGCAAGAGCGTTCAGCTCATCCTGCAGTTCGTCGGGATCATCCGATAGTGCGTCCAGATCCTTGCCTTTGATCACAATCGCACCGGCATTGTTGTCGGGACTGGTATCGAGCCCGGCACCCTGTTCGGTGACCGTGATCTGTTGCTGATCGACTGCGACGATGAGAGCAAGATTTTGCAGTGTGGAGCGGCCCGCCTCAACGGTCACGCTCTGAGCCTGAGGCAGGGCGAGACCCGGTGCGGTCACGGTGATGGTATAGATACCGGGCGCAAGTTGCGGGAACTGGTACGAACCATCGGCACCGGTTTGTACGGCTGTGGTGGTTCCATCCTCTGCCTGCACGGTGACGGTCGCCTTGACCACGCGCGCCCCCGATGGGTCGGCCACCACGCCTTTCAATGCTCCGGTGGTTGATCCATTTGCGGGCAACGCGAATAGCTGTGTGGCGGCGAAGAGGCTCACACACAGTAGTACCAGGGCGCCTCGAAATCTTTGCATCAGATCACTCCTGCATCATGCGGCTGTTGTTGATGCCGTATTCAGAAGACACCCGGGCGATCGGGCATGCGGTCACAATGAGTAACCGTTGGTAACGAACCGTCACGGGACAAGTGACAATTTGTTACACTTCCGAGGTTTCGCTGCCGGAGGTTCGGAGTAATCTCGGTAGTGGCAGAAAGACGACCCCATGGAGCCCATTCTTCTGATCGATGACGATGTTGAGCTTTGCTCCATGCTCAGCGACTATCTGGGCCGACATGGGTACCAGGTGACCCTTGCACACGACGGGAAGACCGGTCTGGGAAAGGCTCTGGGCGGAAGCTACTCCATCACCCTGCTCGACGTGATGCTGCCCGGGCTGGATGGTTTTGAAGTGCTTCGCCGCTTGCGTGCCGCTGCATCGACCATGAGTGTTCTGCTGCTCACGGCGCGCGGTGATGATGTGGACCGCATTGTGGGATTGGAGATTGGGGCGGACGACTACCTGCCTAAGCCTTTCAACCCGCGTGAGCTGCTGGCCAGGATACGGGCGATCCTGCGCAGAAGCGGCAAGGCAGAGACAACGGCAGGCGCTGGAGATTTTCTGACCGTGATGGGCCTGGAGATGGATACGGCGGCCAGGATTGCCCGTTCGAATGGAGTGGCTCTGGACCTGACGGATGTTGAGTTCGGATTATTGCAAACATTGATGCGTTCTGCCGGTGAGGTGGTCGCCAGGGAGCAACTTGCAGAGACCGTTCTGGGACGAAAATTTCACCCCTTTGACCGCAGCCTGGATATGCACGTCAGCCGGTTGCGCCACAAGCTGGACGCGGCAAACAGCTCCGGAGACCAGGTGAAGACCATTCGCGGCATTGGATATCAGCTTGCGGTGCCGGCCCCTCGCAAACTGTCAGGAGAGCGATAGACAATGCGAGGACTCTTCACCAAAATCTTTCTCGGTTTCTGGATCGCGCAAAGCGTTACGTTTTTTATTTCGACCATGCTGATCATGCGGCATAGGTTCGCGCGGCCCAACGAGATGATGGAAGTTCTGAACTCCACCCTTCCCAGCGCGGCAGCGGCGGCGGCGAATGCCTATGAGGCAAGTGGGTGTTCGGGTTTGCAACAGTTTGCCGGGTCGCTCCACCAAACGGTCTACCTGACCGACTCAACGAAGCATTTGCTTTGCCAGGATGCCGGCCCGGCTGCGGATCCCGGACTGTTGACCGTAGCAGACGAAAAGCCTGGCGAGCACCCGAAGATGGTTGGCGAAAATTATCTGTGGAGCACGACAACACAATCCGCCAGCGGCCAACAGTACCTTTTTCTGCTGACCCGGCCGCGGACCGCCAACACCTACGGGCTGCATGAGCTGTTGTTTTTCGCCAACCCGCAACTTCCGGTGGCGATTGTGGTATTTGGAGCGACCACGTTCGTTCTGGTCCTGTTTCTGATCCGGCCCATCGGCAGGCTACGGCTCGCCGCTCGCAAGCTGGCAAATGGGGAGTTGGCTACGCGGGTAGACGAGCCCGGCGGAGAGGAGCGGCTGTTTGGCGGCGACGAAATTCAAGGCCTGGTCCACGACTTCAATTACATGGCGGAGCGGCTGGAGCGGCTGGTAGGGGCACAGAAGATCCTGGTCCGCGATGTCTCTCATGAATTGCGATCGCCGCTGGCTCGCCTGAGTGTCGCCCTGGAATTGGCGCGCGAGGAAGCGCCCGCGGCCATGAGCGAGCATCTGCAACGCATTGAGCGTGAAGCGGGGCGCCTGAACCTGTTGATCGGCCAGCTGCTTCGGCTGTCGTCTATGGAGTCGACGAACGCGTCTACCCCCACCGAGGTATTCCGTCTGCAGGGTTTGGTGGAAGACCTGCTGCCGGATGCGGAGTACGAAGCGCAACAAAGGTCCTGTACGATCCGCGTCGTGGGCCATTGCGAGTGCATGGTCCGGGGGAACACGGACCTTATTTACCGGGCCATTGAGAATGTGGTTCGGAATGCGATTCGTTACAGCCGGCCGGAATCGGCGGTGGAACTGAACATGAGCTGCGAAGAGCGCGGCGGCGCGCGCATGGTCAACCTGGAAATAAGCGATCGCGGTCCGGGTGTCCCGGAAGCAGAGCTGGAGCATATATTTCGCCCGTTCTATCGGCTTGACGATTCCCGAGAGCGGGACACCGGGGGGTTTGGCGTGGGGCTGGCGATTGCGGACCGTGCGGTGCGGCTGCATCACGGTGAGGTGCGGGCGTACAACCGGCCGGAGGGCGGCCTGGTCGTGAGCCTTCGCCTGCCGTGTGAAAAATGATCAACCGTTCGCCCAGCCGTGACAATGTTTTTACATCTTTCTGCATTGCCGTGGGGGAAACCCAGCGTAGTCTCGGAAGAACAACAAAGACTGTTTTAAAGAAAGGCAACATCCGTCACCATCATGATGAGAAAACCAACGATTGCTACCTCCGCTTCCTTGTTAGTCCTGTTTTGCATGGCTAACCTCGCCAGCCTGCGCGCCGTGGGACAAAGCGAAACCTGGTACCTGGACCCTGCACACTCGGCGGCTCAGTTTTCGGTTCGCCACATGGGCATCTCAAATGTAAGAGGAACGTTCACCAAGGTCGGGGGCACGGTCACAAATCCTGGTGACCCGGCGAAGGGGTCGGTAGACGTGACGATCGACGCCAGCTCTGTCGATAGCCGGGTCCAAAGGCGGGACGATGATCTGCGGAGTGATCACTTCTTTGATGTCGCGAAGTATCCCACGATCACTTTCAAATCGAAGAAGGTCGAGGTTGCCGGGGATGGGAAGTTAAAGGTTACCGGTGACCTGACCATCCATGGAGTCACCAAGGAAGCGGTTCTCGATGTGGATGGACCGACTCCTGCGATGAAAGACCCCAAGGGAACCTCGCATCGCGGCGCTTCCGCTACGACCACGATCAACCGCACGGATTATGGAATGAGTACCATGACGGGCATGATTGGCGACGCGGTTGTGATCCAACTGGACGTGGAGCTTGTCGATCACGCGCCGGGTATGCCACCACCGGCAAAATAGTTGGGTCCACAGGCTCCAAGCCGTCGACGATTTCTCGTGGCGATGATGCTATTCGTCATCGTGGTCCTGAATTACCTTGACCGCAGCAATATCTCAATTGTTGGGCCCCAGTTGTCGCGGGCCCTGCATCTGACTCCCGTAAGACTCGGCTTTGTGTTGTCGGGTTTCGGCTGGACGTACGTCGCGCTGCAGATTCCATCTGGTTGGCTGGTGGACCGGGTGCACCCGCGGTTTCTGTACTGCGGCGTGCTGGCATTTTGGTCGTTGGCCACTGTTTCTCTTGGACTGGCGGGCAGTTTTGCGGGGCTGCTGCTCCTGCGTTTGCTGGTGGGCGCGTTTGAGGCTCCCGCTTATCCCATCAACAACCGGGTTGTCACGACCTGGTTTGGGGAAAACGAAAGGGCCGGCGCGATCGCCCTCTATACCTCCGGTCAATATGTGGGGCTCGGGTTTATGGTGCCCTTGCTGTCGTGGATCGATGTGACGTACGGTTGGCGAGCGGTGTTTGCATTTAGCGGTGTGCTCGGAGTGATCTGGTCGGCAGTGTGGTTTTACTTCTATCGCGATCCTTCAGAGTTTCGCGGGGTGAACCAGGCTGAAATCGAATTCATTGCCGAACACGGTGGTATTCCCGACCTCAGCCAGCGAATTCATGGTCAAAGGCGGGCGTTGGTCTGGCCTGATCTCAAGATTGTCCTAGGACGGCGGAAGCTGTGGGGAATCTACATTGGCCAGTTTGGGATTAATTCCACGCAGTGGTTCTTCCTGACCTGGTTTCCCAGCTACATGGTCACGTACCGCCATATCAGTTTGCTGAAGTCTGGCGCGCTGGAGGCGCTTCCCTTCCTGGGCGCTTTCGTTGGCATCCTCACAGGGGGCTTTGTCTCTGACTGGATGGTGCGCCATGGAAGCACGCTGACCAAGGCGCGCAAGGTACCCATCATCGTAGGGATGCTGCTCTCTAGCTCGATCATTGCTGCTAATTACGTGAGCAATCCGATTTATATAAGCGGCTGGCTTACGCTTGCTTTCTTTGGATGCGGATTTGGTTCCATCACGTGGTCACTGGTGTCTGCAATTGCGCCCGAACACCTCATCGGGCTTACTGGCGGGGTATTCAATTTCATCGGCAATCTATCCGCGGTTGTTGTTCCGCTGGCCATCGGGTTTTTGATCAAAGGAAATGACTTTACCCTGCCGCTTGTCGGGGTCTCCGCCATGGCCATGTTGGGAGCCCTTTCGTATATTTTCCTGGTTGGCAAGATTGAACGAGTGCACAGGTAGTGGTCGCCAGCGTACCCGTCGAATGGAGTGGGTGGCCCAGGTCTCGCTCTGCTTTCTAATTGATCATTTTTTCTTCTATTTCTACTGCAGCAGCACATACACTTCGGTGCAGCCATGCCTCTACACAATACTGAAGAGCTCAAAGCCGCTCCAACCAGCCAACTCGAGTCCGAAGTCCTGGATGAGGGCACCGCAACGTACGAGTTCCCGGAAACAGCGCAGGACCCGCAAACGGTTTACGAGACCATCCACAATCAGCTGATCCTCGATGGCAACTCGCAGCAAAATCTGGCCACCTTCTGCACCACCTGGATCGAACCCGAAGTGAAGCAGATCATGGACGAGTCCGCTGACAAAAACATGATCGACAAGGATGAATACCCGCAGACCGCGGCCATCGAAGAACGCTGCGTGCACATGCTGGCGGACCTGTGGAACTCACCGGAAGCGGCCAGTACCATCGGCTGCTCCACCACCGGCTCGAGCGAGGCAGCCATGCTGGGCGGACTGGCCCTCAAATGGAGCTGGCGCAAAAAACAGCGCGCCAAAGGCAAATCGATTGATACCCCGAACCTCATCATGGGGCCCGTCCAAGTCTGCTGGCATAAATTCTGCCGCTACTTCGACGTCGAAATCCGGGAAGTTCCCATGGAGGGCGAGCGGCTGCTCCTCACGCCGGAAGAAGTGATTAAGCGATGCGACGAAAACACCATCGGGGTGATCGTTACCCTCGGGGTCACGTTTACTTTGCAGTATGAACCCGTCCACGAGATCAGCCTGGCTCTCGACAAATTGCAGGCAGAGACCGGACTCGACATCCCGATCCACGTCGACGGAGCAAGCGGCGCTTTCCTCGCGCCTTTCCTGCAACCCGATCTGCTCTGGGACTTTCGTCTCCCGCGGGTAAAATCCATCAACGCTTCGGGGCATAAATTTGGGCTCGCGCCCCTGGGCGTTGGGTGGGCGCTGTGGCGGGAGAAGCACGATCTGCCTGAGGAATTGATTTTTAACGTCAACTACCTCGGGGGCAATATGCCAACCTTCGCGCTCAACTTTTCGCGACCCGGCGGGGAAATCATTTGCCAGTACTATAACTTCCTGCGGCTAGGTAAGAGCGGCTACCGCGCAATACAAAGCGAATGTGCTGAGCTGGGCCGCTATCTCGCCGACAAGATCGCTGAGTTCGATGCCTTCGAAATTATTTACGACGGCCAGGGAGGGATTCCCGGCCTGTGTTGGCAACTCAAAGACCCGAAGTCCTCCAGCTTTACGCTCTACGACCTCGCTGACCGCTTGCGCGAGCGGGGATGGCTGGTTCCTGCCTACTCCATGCCGCCCGATCGCGAAGATCTGGTGATTCAACGCATCCTCATCCGCCACGGGTTCACCCAAGCTATGGCAGATGAATTGCTCCTTGAAATGCGAGCCGCGCTGGCCCATTTTGCGGACCATCCTGCCGAACTCGCGCTTGCCGGACCAGGGGCAGGCTCGCATGACCACTCCGGCCGGTAGTCGCTCCGTTGATTTTCGGGGAACAAAGGATCACTGCGATTCGTAGACACGATCGGTGCGCCCATGAGAATTCTGCGACAGGATCTTGCCTACACCTTGCGGCGACTTTCCCGATCTCCCGGGTTTGCCATCGCGGTGATCGTTTCCATCGGACTCGGCATTGCATGCAATGCCACGATCTTTTCGATGGTCAGCCGTTTTGTTCTGCGGCCTGCGCCGGTTGGCGAACCGACCTCGTTGCTCACACTGCACACGCTGCATGACGGCGATCAGTGTTGCAACAGTTTCCCCGAGCCGGTCTTTCAGGATGTCCGCGATCAGGCCAAATCTTTCTCTGGTGTCGCCGCGTATAACGAGCTTGTTCCCGCTTCCATTGGTGGTAAGGGCGAACCGGAGCGGGTATGGGGGCAGGCTGCGTCGGCAAACTTCTTCGATGTGCTTGAGATACCGATGGCCCTTGGCCGCGGTTTCACAAAAGAGGAAGAACAACAGCAGGTCGTCGTCCTCAGCCATCGGCTATGGCAGCGCCATTTTGCCGGAGATCCAGCCGTAGCGGGCAAGGTTGTCGTTCTGTCAGGCCGCCCTTATACCGTAGTGGGCGTGGCGCCGGCAGGATTTCGTGGAATCGATATGATTCTCGATTCCGAATTCTGGGTGCCGCTGGGCCATGTCACCGATCTTGTTACCAATTTGACGGATCGCCACTCACGCAACATGCACTGGCTGCAGGTAATCGCCCGGCTTAAGCCAGGAGTGAGCCGGACACAGGCTGGCGCAGAATTAGAGACGCTTGCGCAACGCTTCGCCATTGCCTATCCTGCCACCGACAAAGGCAACAGGTTCCTCTTTGAGCAAGCAGGCTCTCTGCCTCCAAGGGAGAAAACGACGTTTCTGCTCTTCCTAGCCGCGCTACTTTTCGTTGTGCTTCTTGTGCTCTGCATCGCCTGCGCTAATGTGGCCAATCTGCTGCTTGCGCAGACGGCCGGGCGTCAGCGGGAGATGGCGGTTCGGGTTGCTGTTGGAGCGACCCGGATTCGCATTCTCCGTCAGATGGTCCTCGAATCCATGCTGCTCTCTCTCGCCGGCGGCGTGCTAGGCGTTTTACTCTCCCTATGGGCGACCCAGGCGCTTTCCGCATTTCGTATTCCTGCTCCGATCCCGCTTGATATCACGGTGAACGTGGATTGGCGTGTTCTGGCTTATACGTTTGCGCTGAGCGTTGGAGCGGGCCTCTTTTTCGGAATTGGTCCGGCGTGGGCAGCCTCACGGCCAAAGCTTACCAACGCGCTCAAAGGCGAGGACCCGCTGGCGCGCCCTGGCAGCCGCTTGACTCTGCGCAATCTTCTCATCGTTGGCCAGGTTGCGATGTGTGTGATCCTGCTCACGGCTACGGGCTTGTTTCTGCGCAGTTTGCAACAGGCCGCTACCATCGACATTGGCTTCCGGGCCAACGGAATCGTCAGCCTGTCGGTGGATCCGCGGATCAATGGCTATAACGCAGAACGCACGGTGCAATTGCTGGCCGATATTCGACGGCGGGTGGCGGCACTGCCGGGAGTGATTTCGGTGGTCACCACGGACAGTGTCCCGCTCAATGGAGGCAACCGCAGCGAGGATTTCCATGCGCTGGTAAAACCGAAATCGAGCAGCGCCGTTTCCAGCGGGCCCGACGCCAGTGTCGAGCTTTACATGGCTACGCCCGGCTACTTTGAGACCATGGGCATTCCGCGTCTTGCCGGCCGTGACTTCTCGAACGAGACGGTCACCAGCGGTCCCAAGGCCGGCATCATCAATGAGGCCTTCGCCCAAAAAATCTTCGGCTCCGAAAATCCCATAGGCCAAAGCGTATCGGGTGGCGGCGTGACTTACCAGATTATCGGGGTGGTGGGTAACATCAAATCTCGCACTCTTGGCGAAGAGACGCGTCCTGTACTTTTCCGCGCTCTCGATCAGACTGTTGCCTACGATCCTGCCTTCATGGGCTATTCGGTTCTGGTCCGCTCGGCCGGCAATCCGACAGAAATTGTGGGTGCGGTGCGCAGTCAGATTCATTCCCTTGATCCCGGCCTGCCCGTCTACAACGTTCAATCGATGCAGGAACATCTTCGCGATGCCTTCATTTTGCCTCGTCTCGCGGCTACGCTTTTCGGTGTGTTCGGCGCGATTGGCCTGATCCTGGCTGCCGTTGGTCTGTATGGCGTGATGAGCTACTCGGTAAGCCGCCGCACGCGTGAGATCGGAATACGCATGGCGCTGGGTGCGCAGTTAGGACAGGTTCAGCAACTGATCGTCCGGGAAGGCATGGTACCGGCTGCGATCGCAATTGTCCTTGGAATACCGGCAGCCTACGCACTTTCGAGGCTCTTCACGAGCGTGCTTTACGGCGTCCACAACGACGACCCCGTAACCTTTGCAACTGTTCCGGTCTTCCTTGCCGTGGTGGCTCTGTTCGCCTGCTGGCTTCCTGCCCGGCGTGCTTCCAGAGTTGACCCGCAAGTGGTTCTTCGCTCGGAGTGAGCTTCGTGCAGCGCGATTTCTTCAAGAACGATTGCCTTCAAAACCACCCCGTGCTAGGGTGAAACAACTTCATTCGCCAGGTCCCTTTCAACCCGGCAGCAAAGAAAGATTCCGCCCTCACCGGATCATCCATACCCCCACGGGAGGATCCATGAAGACCCACATCGCCCTGCTGTCCGTCCTCGCCTTCGCTGCATGCGCGCCCGCGCAGACCACCATGGCGCCGCTGCTCACCCGCGCATGGGACAACCACCGCTCCGGATGGAACCAGCAGGAAACCGTCCTCACCCAGGCTAACGTCAAAGCCAAAGGCATCACCCGCATCACCACCATCCCCGTCTTCGGCGACGCGCGCGGCGTCGAGTCCCAGCCGCTCATCCTGCCCGGCGTGACGCTGGCCGACGGCACCACGCACAACGTCATGATCCTGCCCTCGATGGCCAACGTCGTCCGCGGTGTCGACGCCACCACCGGCGTCGGGCTCTGGCAAACCCCACCCCTCGGCACGCCCATCACCGGCAGCGATTCCCTCGGCCCCAACGGCCCCAACCCTATGTGCCCGGGGCCCAATCAGACCATCGACTGTTACCAGATCAACCAGTATTGGGGCGTCCTCTCCACCGGCGTCGTCGATCCTGACACCTCCCTCGTCTACCTCGTCGCCTGGATCTCGCCCGACGGCACGCCGCCAAACGGTAAGCATTATATGTACGTCCTCAACGTGAAGGACGGAACCCAGGCCGTAGCTCCCGTCCTCCTCGATGGGTCCAACGGGACCCAAACCTGGTCGAAATACATGCGCAAGCAGCGCAGTTCGCTGGTGATGACGAACATCAACGGCCGCAAGACCATCTTCTTCGCCTCCGGCACCATTCAGGAACTCGGCACCGGCGCCGCTGGTTGGGTACTCGCTTACGACGTTGCCAGCAACCAGGTCACGGCGGCGCTGCCCACCACGCAGGGATTCGGCGGCGGCATCTGGATGGGCGGCCAGGGTCTGGCCGCCGATTCGCAGGGCTATCTGTACGGCGTCACCGGCAACGGCTCCTTCGACGGCGTCAATGACTTCGCCGAATCGATCCTCAAAATCCAGTACACGCCCCCTTCCGGCCCGACGTCCGCTTCTCTCAAAATCGTCAGCTGGTTCACGCCCTACAGCGATACAGCGCGCTCGCCCGGCGGCTACCCCGGCCCGACGTCACCTGCGGCCATCAAACCTGCGGGGATCAGCGCGCCATCGGAAGCCGTCCGCCCCGTCAATGCCGCGATGAACCCCTCTATGAAACACGCGCGGGTGGTGAAGACGAAGAACGCCCAGGGCAAAGTCGTCCATCTCTTCTATCCCCGTATCGCCACGACGCCGGGCGCGTGGTGGGATGAAGACCTCGGCTCCGCGCAGGGGGCGCTGCTCGAGAGCCTCGGCTTCTACGTCGTCAGCGGCAAGGACGGCATTGCCTACGTCACCAAAATCGCCGGCCTCGGCAACACCGTGCCCGCTGACTTTGCCAACGCCAAGAGCAACTGCGCCAAACTCGCCACTCCACCTGTCTGGCTCACCGAAGACCCCGGTCCCGTCGACGCCTGTCCCCAGGATCCCACCACGCTGAACTTCTTTCCCTGGAACAAAACGCGCCACATGCACATGACTCCGGTGCAGTACATGAGCCCCACCCGCGGCCAGGTCTTGTTCGCCTGGGGCGAGAACAGCCAGTTGCACGCCTGGTCCGTCGCCGCCTCCGGAGCGCTCACCTACCTCGCCCAGGGAAACGAAGTTGCATCACCTAATGTTACAAATACCCCAGGCGGGATGCCGGGCGGCTTCTGCTCCATGTCCAGCAACGGATCCACGCCCGGCAGCGCATTGCTCGTCTGCACCGTCCCCTACGGCGACGCTAATACCACCGTCACCAACGGCCGCCTTCTCGTCTACGACCCTGATAACCTGGTCGCCAATGCCGACGGCAGCAAGACCATCCCCGTCCTCTGGGACTCGCAGCAATGGAATATTCAGTTCGCTTTCAACAAATTCAACCCGCCCATCGTCGATGGCGGGCAAGTCTACGTCCCTAATTACAACGGAGGGGTCGACGTGTATGGACTGACCCCGCAACCGGCGCCTTAGCCGATAGGAAGTCAATTTTTCAGGCACTCCACTCGGGTACGCTGCGGACCATGTTCCACATCATCCCGTCGAGTGCATTGTCCATCTCGTCGTGCGGTTCGGTGCGGGTGTTGGTGAGGGCGGCCCAGCACATTCCGGCCGCCGTTCGCACCATGAGTGTGGTCGAACCTGGAAAACTGCCGTTATGCCATACGTTTCCCGAACCCACCATCCAGCCCCTGGCATACTTCGCCGCTGAGGTGCTGGGAAAGGCCGGAGTGGGCGTCGTCATTACCCGGATCGTTTCCGCTTTTAAAATGCTGGGGATCGACCCCGAGCCACCCACGTGGTTGAGAAACTGAACCAAGGCAGAAGGAGTTGCCAGCCATCCACCGTTTGCATCCATGCGGGTAACGTTTATTTTGTAAGGCTCCTCATTGTATTGCCCGAAGTAGACAACTTCGTTGGGCGCCCGATCCTTCAGGCTGTTGCCCGCAATGCGCATACCGCTGATGCCGCAAGGCGCCAGGACCGCGCTTTGCACGTAGCCAGGATAGGGTTGGCCCGTGATCTGTTCGATGACGCGGCCCAGAAGGCAGTAGCCGAAGTTCGAGGAAGCCCAGTGCTCTCCCGGTGGATTGGTGAGCGGCAGGTTCTCCAGTGTCCAGCCGATCAGCTTCGCCTGATCCCAGGAATTGTTTTTGTACATCGGATCGTTTGCATCGGCGGGCCAGCCGCTGCAGGTGTGGGTCAGAAGGTGGTCCACCGTGATATCGGCCACGTATTGCCCGTAAGGACTTTTGCCATACCTGGTCCCGAGAATGCCCGATGCACCGAAAACCTTGTCGGTAAGATTCAATTTGCCCTGTTCGATCAGAGTGAAGATAGCCACGGATGTGATGGGCATGGTCACATCTGCGATGCGGAAGAGACTCGATATGTCGGTGGGGCCCATATCTTTCACGTTGCCGAAACGGAATCCCTGGTTGAAGCCGAATCCCTGATCGAAGACAAACTGGCCGTTGCGTGAGATTGCGACGGATAGCGCGGGGACGCTGAAGCTTCTTTTGAATGCAGCGGCCAGGCGTCCGATCTCGCCGCGCTCCCGTCCTGTGATTGTCTCGCCCTGTGGGAGCCAAAGCCCCTGCAGCGGCAGGCGAACCATGCCCGCCACGGCAGCGCCGGCCAGGCACTTGAGAAGGCTACGTCTATTGCATCGATTCGGCATGACTCGGCTCCTTTCTTTAATTTGACGGCAGTCAGTCTGCGCGTCTTCCTTCCCAGGTTCCGTGGTGTCCGCGGACGCCAAAGTTTCCCTCCATGGTGTTCCCGTCGACCATGCCGCGGAACGTGAGCACGTTGCGCGTCTTGGTGCGAAACACTATGTGGCGTACGTTCATCGTGCCTTCGATTCCTCCGGATTGGTACGGCCCCTTAAAGTGTCCGGTCAAAGTGTTGCCGTTTTGCACGATCTGTACGGTGTGCGTGCCGGTTTTGCCGTCGTCGCCGTGGGTGTAGATCATCCAGGTACCGGCCACATCGGCCGCGGAGCGATCCTGGGGCAGCTGCTGGGCAAAAGCTATTTGGCCCAACGCCACCAACAAGAGGGCCAGCAACGTGAAAGGTAACTGATAGCGTTTCATATAACTCCTCCAGTGGGTGGAAGCGCTGGACGCAAGCTACTCCGCTTGCGCCCAGCCGTCGGTTGGGTTGTATTGTTCCATGGCGGCTAATGTATCTGCTGGCTTCGGGCCTAAATCCTGTTGGTAAACAACGCCGTCACGACCCAGGCTGAAGGTCATAATACCGGAGTGTTGATAATCGACGGGGCTGGCAAAGATCGTGAATCCCTTTTGCGTGGTCACGATAGTGAAAGAGTATCCGTGAGCTACCACTTCCTTACTCGGGGCGGAGCGTTGAAGATGCTTTTTGCAAACTGGTCGAGTCTCCCCAGCGGGCTGGGCGTCTGGCCTTCGGAGACCTCCCAGTATAGGCCGTCCTGCTTGCCCGGAGTGCTGACAATCGTGCCCGTGCACTGGTGGGTGCTTTGATGGTAGAGTTCCTCGGCGTTCGCGATCAGGCGGCATGCATCCATGGCGGAGAGCTCATTGCCGCCAATCTGCCGTGCGCGCAATTCCTCCTCCGCGGCAGCGGCGTCAAAGTACCACTTCGACGAGCCGTCCTGAGCCAGGGGGACAGGAAAGGGATGGTTGTCCGCGCCTACGTAGAGCACTTGGCTGCCATCGGTCATCGTCACCAAACGATTCATCTGGTCATATTTTTTGACGAACGAATCGGTCGCAGACTTATCTTCTGCCGGGTCTCCCGAACTTACTAACTTATGCGCCTTCGGGCCCAATGTAAGTGTTGTTGTTATAGTTGATGTTTCCCCCACCACCTCCACCGCCCCAGTTCACTCCCCATGCTCCAAAGCCCCAGCCTCCGCCGAAGCAACCGCCAACGAAGCCGCCGCCTCCGCCAAAGGCCGCGCCAATCGCTACCCCGGTGCCAAAGGACAGACCGGCTGCAACGGCGACAGGCGGTGTGTATGCCGGCACCACCAGGGGCGCGCCATAGACAACTGCCGGGTTGTATTGCGGAACGTACACTACGTTGCTGCTGGCGGGTTCGATGATGATGGTTTGGGGGCTCTGTTGAACCACCTTGATCTGCGACGAAGACTGTAACGTTCCCGCGGCCTGCGCCTTGGCGCGCATGACCTGTACAGCAGCCATCACGTCCGATTGCTGGTTTTCAAAGGCCTGGCCCAGGTTCGAGGTCCAAGAAAGATTTTTGGCCATATTGTGAAGTACTGACGGGAACTGGGTCAGCGCTTTGACGCTGGGGTCCCACGATTGTTGATCGACAGCCTGGGTGAGCGCGTCTCCTTGGAGATTCTGATTCTGGGCGAGCCAGAGGTCTGCGAAAGCCACTTCATCGGCATAGCTAGCGGCAGCCAGCACCTGGGCGACCAGTGAGTCCGGATAAAGTGCGATGGGGGCAACCAATGAGTCAAGCTGGCTGCTCGTGAGCGGCGCGACCGCCGGCAGTGCCGCTGCAGCCGGTTGAGAGGCACTCTGTGCCTGAAGAAGCTCGGTGGGCGCACCCGCAATGATCAGGGTCGAGCAGACCACCATCGACATTGTCTGTTTCATCCATTTCGTAACCATGAAATCCTCCGTGAGCGATGATCCGCGGGGCCAATCCCCAGCGTCCGTTGCGCCACTTTGAACCTGTAACCCTGGGAATGAAGTGGAGAAGCGCAATCGCTATAGGGACAATAGGTCTGCTACCCGGGAAACAAAATAGAGGGTGCTACACGTAAGACCGTGTGGTACTACACGGATCGACAGGCGGATCCGAGGGGAGGTTCGAGGCAAAGCCCGCCGGTACCGGATTTATTTGGCGGGGAGTCTCGGACTGCCGTAAATCGGGAGGCTGATCGAAAAGACGGAACCACGACCTAACTGGCTGACCACGCCGAGGGTGCCTCCGTGAGCGGCCACAATCGCCTTCGCGATGGGCAAGCCCATGCCCGCTCCGGGCGCCGTGTAACGTTGACGTCCACCGCGGTAGAACTTGTCGAAGATCAACGTTTGCTCGAGAGAGTCTATTCCAATACCCCGGTCAGCGTCGCTGATGACGAGGTGGTCGGACTTTACTTCAGCAGTTATTTTGATAGGAGTTCCCGGATCGGAATATTTGCCGGCATTGTCCAACAGATGCATCAGCACCTCACAAATGCGCTGCGTATCCATGCGCACCGTCGGCAGGTCCGAGGGCACCTGAATCTCGACGGGGTGATTCCCGGTCGATGCCTTCGCGTCCTCCAAGGCCGGCTGGAGCGCCTCCTGGATAGAATGCGGATGCAGGTCGAGTTTGAAGATACCGGCGTCCAGCTGGCCCATCTCTGCCGCTTCTGCCACAAGTCGATTCAGCTGATCGGCCTGCTTGTCGATAGCAGTAAGCAACTCGCGGCTGCCGTGGTCGTCAGGCGCAACGCCGGACAACAGCGTTGTGACGTTGGTTTTGATGGTGGTGAGAGGTGTGCGAAACTCATGCGTCACCGAATCCAGCAAGGCTGATCGCAGGCGCTCGTTCTCCTGCATGGCCTGATGCTTGCTGAGAGCCTCGAGAGCACGGACGCGCTCGATTGATAGACCTGCGAGGCTTCCAATCGCATCCAAAGTCTCGCGCGACAGATCGTATCCTGTCACACCGAGGGCTCCGACCGTGCGCACACCCAGGCGCAGAGGTACATAGGCGGTTCCTGCCTGCACAGTGGGCTCGCCACGCAAGAGGGTCACGCGCAACAGGCTTTCGTCCACCTGGGCATCGGGCGAAGAGCGGTAAACCGAAGGATGGTCCGCCGCCATCATGGAAACGCTGCGAACCGAGAAGATCTCCTGCACATAGAGTGGCAAGGCGTTCAGGAGTTCGAGCTCATTCTCTGAGGCCAGGAGCCGCTGACTCAAATCGTAAAGCAGTTCCACTTCGCGTCGCCGCTGTTTTGCGGCTTCGGCATCACGGCGTGCGTGTTCCGCCAGATTGCTGGCCACGAGTGCGGTTATCAGAAAAGCAAAGAGCGCGACCCAGTTTTGCGGATCCGCGATGTTGAAGGTTCCGATCGGAGGAAGGAAGTAAAAGTTGAAGGCAGCTGCCGCCCCCACGGACAAGACTACCGCATAGCGCAGGCCCCAATAGGCCGAGACAAGAAGGACCGCTACCAAAAACGTTAATGCTACGGTTGTTGGGTTAGCGTGCAACCGAAAATCGATCGCCGTAAGGACGCCAATCGCTGCGACAACAAGGCCAATACGGACAGCCTGGATTCGAGCATGGCTTCCCACTTCTGTATTGTACGATGGGGGTTACGGTGACGCTGTGAACGACGGAGGCTTGGTGGCCAAGACGTCCGAGGAGTGGTTGACCGAGATATCCCCTGAGAAATCCAGAGGCACTTTCAAGCTATTTCTCGGCTACGCTCCAGGCGTCGGTAAAACCTACAGTATGTTGAGCGAGGCCATTCGCCGTGCGAGCCGCGGCGAAGATGTTGCCATCGGCGTGGTGGAGAGCCACGGCCGCAGGGGTGTCACGGAACTGGCCGGCAGGCTGGAGCAAATTCCGCTGCGCAAACTCGACTTCAAGGGGACAGTGTTTGCAGAAATGGACGTGGACGCCATCCTTGCACGCAAGCCAACTGCCGTGCTGGCCGACGAACTGGCGCATTCGAACATAGAGGGCAGCCGGCACAGCAAGCGATTTGAAGATTTGATGGATCTACTCGAGGCCAGGATCGATGTCCTTTCCACAATGAACGTCCAGCATATTGAAAGCCTTGGCCCGACCGTATTGCAAATTACCGGCGTGCGGATTCGCGAAACGGTCCCGGACTGGGTGATGCAACGCGTCGATGAGGTCCAGCTCGTGGACCTGACGCCTCAAGCGCTGAAGGAGCGTATGTCGCGAGGCGACATTTATCCAGCGGAGCGTGCAGAGCGGGCTCTTTCTCACTTCTTCAGGCCCGGCAATCTGATTGCACTGCGTGAGTTGGCGCTCCGCCAGGTGACGCAAGTGGTCGATCGCAGCCTCGACGCTTATCTAAAAGAAAATGGCACTCAGCCAACGGAAGGCGTGCTGGAGCGAATCGGTGTATGCATCAACGCGAATCCCGCAGGTCAATATCTGATTGCACGCGGCTCACGCATGGCTCAAGGTGTGGGCGGTGAGTTGTACGTTTTCTACATCGATCTGGGCAAACAACTGGACCCAGATGAATGGAAGGGCCTGACGGCGAACCTGCGGTTCGCAGAGAGCCTCGGGGCTCGTGTGGTGCAAGCATCTGGGAACAAGTTGATCGCAGGTATTCGCGAATTCGTTCGTGAATATCACATCACGCAAGTGATCTTTGGGCGGTCCGTACGAGCGGGCTGGCGGTGGTTTCCGTACCTCTCCTCCATCCACGGACTCCTTCGTGATTCCCCCACAGTAGATGTTCACATCGTGACCCAGGAACCCCACCGCTGACGGCGATGTAGCAACCGGGCGTGATTGCTGCCGCCGCTGTCTTTCCTCGTCCGTTCAACAATGGTCAGAACCCGTCGGAGAGCTTTGAGATCCAGGACGGCGCAAAGAAATCTAACGATCCCCGCGCAGAACGGGTGATCACGCACTCGCTAGCCGCGTCAGGGTGAGAACCGTGATGTCGTCATCCTGACCGAAGGCGACGGCGGCTTCGGAGGCCTGGGCAGCGTCAGCGCCCGAAGCGAACAGTGTCTGTAGCCGTTCGAAGCTGAAAATCTCACCGGACGGTGCACGTGCCTCGAGCAGACCATCGGTGTAAAGAGCACAGCGGTCGCCCGGATGGAAGTGCACGACGATCTCCTCATAAGCGGTCGCAGGATCGATGCCCAGGGGCAAAGCGCCGGGCAAGTCAATCTCTTTATCGTTGAAGTAAGGCGCGGGGTGGCCGGCGCTGGCCAGGGTACAGGCGCCGTCGGGGTCGAGTCGCAAGGCAAGGCAGGTCGAGAAGCCGTCTTGAAGACGGCCGTGGAGGCGGCGACTAAGGCCGGCGAGAATCTCCGCCGGACGAGAAGTAGTTTCCGCGAGCGTGCGCACAGCACCTACGATGAGCGAGACGGCCATCGCGGCGCGGAGCCCCTTGCCGCTAACGTCGCCGAGGACGATGAGCGTGGATCCGGCGGCCGGGCCATCCAGAGGAATGATCTGGAAGAAGTCGCCGCCCACTTCGAGCGCGGGCAAATAGGCGCTGGAGAGAGAGAACCCTGGCAGAGTGGGTAGCTTTTCGGGGATGAGGACTTGCTGGAGCTCGCGGGCGCTGTGCAGTTCCTGCTCCAGGACGGCCTTGCGATCCTGCTGGTCACGAATGTAGTGATAGACCGTATAGATGATCGAGAGGAACACTAGCAGATCGAGAAGAGTGTCTGCGTTGAAGTCGATAGGACCCAAATGGAACAGTGGCGAAGACAGATGCTGAGACAGAGTCCAATGCGTGAACCTCTGGCCCTGCTCGGCGGTGGCAATAATGACAGCCAGGAGTTGGGAAAGAGACGCGCTTAAAGCGAGCACCCAGCGTACGGAGTCAAGTTTCTGACGGAAACCGTACGCAACCAGCACCAGCAAATAGAGCTGGCACGGTTCAGTGATTGCAGTGAGGATTCCATCGATCCAGGCGCTGCTCTGGGGTGAGATCAAACTCGCGGGGACATAGGTGAGACCGCCGTCGAGGAACGAACCAGTCAGGCTGACAGCGGCAAGAATCTTGGCCCAGCGGACCAGCCCGCGATGACTGCGGAGGTGAAGCATCTCGATGAGAAGGAACCAAAGCGCGACGTTGCGCAGAGCCCATAGCGGCTGCATCACGAAGCCGCTGAACTCGCTGGAGACCGGAAGGCGCATGGTGTAGACCGACGTCCAGATAGCCGGGCAGATAGCGAAAATAGAAAACCACAGGAGCAGGGTTTCCTGCCTGCGCCGGAGCCACAGGACGAAGGCTCCCAAGGCTACAACAAAGTAGAGAATGTTCCGCGAGTTGATGTAAAGAGTGCTGCGCAGGAAGTTGTAGTTCCAGGTGCCGATGTACGCGGCAATCGATTTGGAGTCTCCGACCAGGGGCGTCTGTGCAATGCCGCCAGCATGACCGGCTGAACTGGAGCCAAGCGGCCGGTTCCAAACACGGATGGCGAGAGTGCCGGACCGAAAGTCAGGCAAGGTGAAGGCTGCCGGCGCATTCAAGGCCGGCGAGGACGGGTGCGGTGGCAGCTCTCCGTAACGGCCCACAAGCCTGCCGTTCCAGTACACCTCGCAGATGTCTTGCAGGCGGGGCAGCAGCAATTGGAAGCCGGACTTGACATCAGGTGCGGGTGTGACGCGAAGGTGCAGCCGGTACCAGGCAAAGCCTGCATAGGCATAGTGACTTTGCGCGCCCCACGGGCGATCGGCAAGGATGGTTTCCCAACCGTTTTCGCCCGGAGTGTCGTTGATGCTGGGCTCAGCCCATCGCAGGTCGTCGCCGATATGGAAACGCCAGGGTCCGGAGAGATCGACTGTACCTTTGCCGAGCCCGTCGATGGTGACGATGGAGGGATCCGGTGAGGTTTGCGCGTGGGCAAAGCGAAGAGAGAGTCCGAAAAGCAGGAGCACGAGCGGAAAGATAGCCAATGGCGGACGAATGCGCATCTGGAATGCATTGTACGTCGGACCAGCCGCGGTCAAACGGCGTATCAGCCGCAGGCGATCGAACGACTGTGAGATATTCGATTCGGCGCTGTCGACTTCGGGGCGCAGAGCTGTGATATCCCACCCTTCCCAAAGAACGGGAAGGATGGGGCACCCAAGTTGGTTGCGGGGCAAAACGGGGCGAAGGAACCTCCTCCACCGCGATGATCCTTCGGATCCAGGAATCATCGGTCCTGGTCGCTACCCAGGAAGGATTGGCGAGAGCCGCAGGGCACTGCAGATCCCTCCACTTCGTTCGGGATGACAAGGGGAGAGGGGTGGCTCAGGTTAGAGAGGTTACGGGATGAGAAAGAACTGCACGTCGCTCCACTACGCTCCCTCCGATACGGCTGTTCCTGGACGACTCGTCGTCATTCGCTTGAATCTCTCGGTATACTCACCTGCCGTAATACCGATCACACGCTGAAAGGTGCGGCGCATCGAGTCAGTCGATCCGAAGCCACATGCGTCCGCTATTTCTTTCAATCCCATGGAGGAGCTGTCAATCATCTGTTGTGCTGCTTCCACGCGAAGACGATCCACAAATTGTCCTGGATTCATCTTCGTCTCGCGCAGACACACGCGCGAGAAGTGGCGAGGACTCATGCCGATGCGCTCAGCCAACGCTTCGACCGAAAGATTCGCTTTCAGGTTTTCAAGCATGTAGACCTGTAACTCGCGCAGCGGTTCGGAGGTAGTTGCTTGCCGAGAGAGCATGTGGCTGTACTGTGCCTGACCTCCCGGGCGAACAAGGAACATGACGAGTTGGCGCGCCACCGTGAGCGCTGCCTGGTGCCCGTGATCCTCTTCGACGAGAGCAAGGGAGAGATCAATTCCTGCCGTGATGCCAGCCGATGTGTAGATCGATCCATCGCGCAAAAAGATGGGATTCGGTAAGACCTTGACCTTCGGAAACTCCATAGCAAGCCGGTCGCAGAAGCTCCAATGAGTGACTGCTCTCTTGCCATCCAGAAGGCCCGCAGCGGCAAGCAGAAAAGCCCCGGTGCAGATGGAGGCAACGCGTCGCGACCTGCCTGCCGCATCGGCAATCCAACGAACATAGCCTTCGTTATACTCGCCACTCTCCGCGCCGGGACCACCCGCGATCACGAGGGTGTCGATGTGTCCGGAAACGCTGTCACGCGGCACGGCACCGCCGAGTTTGAGGCCGCGATTGGTCAGAAGTTGATCCGAGCCATCCGAGGCAACGACCAGCACCCGATAGTCGGGGATATTCGAGAAGACCTCGAGGGGACCCGTCACATCGAGGACCTGGACTGGTGGTGGCCCGGTGATGACGACCTTACGCATCTCTCCATTCTAGGGGATTCATAAGCATGTCCGAATTTGCCGGAACCGTGTCATGGAGATTCCTTTTGGAGAAGGCTACTGTAGGTCTTGTGAGCAAGTTCACAGGAGGAAACACATGACTACTGCATCACTCGGACACACTTCAGTGAAGTCAATCACCGGTATCAGCATTCCAGACACACAGCTCGCACGGGAGATCAAAGAGTTCA
>CAVXRU010000063.1:0-68013 GCA_963763905.1 uncultured Acidobacteriaceae bacterium
TGATACGTGCCGCCCTGGTGCGGAACCGCCGCCGAGAAGAGGACAACATCGCTATGCCTGGTAAGCGTGTCTATAAATACAGCTGCCCTTGATGGTGGTAGATGCTCAGCAACCTCCATTGAAATCGCGAGGTCAAATTTCCGATCCAGGTGCACGGGTTCTGCTATATCCGTACGGACGAAACGATCGCCAGGAATCACCAAAGACTCATCACGGATGTAGTTCCCGTCGATGCCCACGACGTCAGTGACGCCCATATCGAGCAGCGCGCGCACCCAGGTGCCAACGCCACATCCGAAGTCGGCAACGCTCGCAGGATTCACAAGCGAGAGCACGTGCGGAAGCACGATACTGGCCGAGAGGAACGAGGTGTCTTTTTGGCTGTTAAAAAACTCGCCGCCGTACATTAAGCATGCCTTTTGCATGTTTACCAACCAGGCCAAGCCTCATCCGAGATCAGGATGCTTTAAGGGTCGAGAGACCGTTGTGATGGGCGTACAACAGAAGTTCGGTGCGGTCCGCAAGGCCTAATTTTCGATAGATGGACGTAAGATGATGGGCCACCGTCGCATCGCTGATGTAGAGCTTGTGGGCAATTTCCTTATTACGCATACCTTCGCATATGCGGCTGATAATCTGCGTCTCACGACCGGTGAGAGAAGAAATCCCGGCCTTTTCCGATGGGATCTCGGCGGGTTTTCGCTGCACGAATGTATTCAGCACGCGATGGGTCAAAGCACGGTCAAAGCAGAGGTCGCCCTGGGAAACCCTTCTCACCGTAGTGCCGATCAACTCCGGCGCGCATCGCTTGGATAAGAGACCCTTGGCTCCGTTCCGCAGAGCCGCTTCATGAAAATTCACACTTGCATTCCCGGTAAAAACGATCACCTTCCCGTCGGAGCATCGCTCGCCGAAGCCGTGCAACTGCTGAACGAGGCTTTCAAGATTCGTTTCGCAACCCAGGAGGATGATTTCAGGCTTCTTCAAGGCCGCCTGTGCCAGCAAATCGTCGCTGCCGATGCACTCTGCCACCACCACGATGTCGTCGTAGAGTGCAAGCGATTGCCTTACCCCGGCCAGCAGGACCGGGTAGTCGTCAGCAAGGGCAATACTTATACCGGCTCCCTGCCGCCGAGCATCAAACTTTCTTGCGTCGCAGGTGGTTTGGTACATGCGTTGGCTCCCTTAGCAGGCAAGTCATCGTATGGCAGGTAACGCGCAGCCACGCCGTCTATGATCTGAACGGTCAAGCATTGATCGGTGCGGCCCAATTCGGAGTGGACTGAACCAGGCGGTGCTTACGAAAGTAAGGTTAGCCCAAACTTGAACCCCGATCAAACTAAAATAACAACAATAAGGATACTTTCGTAACAGTACCAGTCTTGCGATAGGTAGCAGTCACAGTTGTCATTGACAACACCAGGCGGATAGGCCGGCTTCCGTCAGCTCGCTTTTCTGATCAGGCTGCAACGACAGTACATCGACCAGCATCCATGATGGTGGCAATAAATCGGGGTAGTAGCTGTCCGGCGTCAGGTACCACTGCCTGGGCGCGATGACCAGCTTGTCCTGCCTGGGGTTCAGCCATGCTCCCCACCACGAAAACGTGCTATTGGCGATGATGTGATGATGGCACGCCGACATGAGCCGCAGGTCCTCGTGGGCACTGAAATCGTCATTGTGACCGACGAACACGGTCGTGCTGTCGAGCGGCAGGTAGTCTTTGACAAACCCGATGTCGTCAGAAAATACAAAGAAAGTGGGATTGTCAACTTGTTCCTTCATGGTGGCAATGGCGTTCAAATAGTATTCCAGAGGCAAGTGGACTCTGTTTGTCGCAGAAACAGTGCTATCTCCGCGGCGCACATGAAGAGAAACGGGGTTCTTGCTGCGGCGAATTTGTTCCAGTACCTCCAGGTTTTTTCCCTGTGCAGGTTTCCTAAACGCCAATTCCGATCGCAGATCCTCTGCCACCTCCTCGGCTGCCACATAGGTATGCCAATAGCCGACAAGATGCAACCTCCTGACATTGGGCTCCAGGGGAATATCTTGCAAGAAGGAGTGACATCCCGAAAACTCCTGAGTGAAGACCTGTGTGCGAAGCGCTCCCTTTGCGGGAGCGACCAGCCGCTTGATCCACGGTTTGCCTGTCAAAAGCAGGCGGTCCCCAAGCGAACGTTCGCGAATCGGCACAGTAATCGAGAAATGGTCGAGAAGGAAGGGCCGCGGAAATCCATAAGATTGGGCGTACTTCGCATGCTCAACCGAAATTCTCATATCTGCGCCGTAGCGCCGGGCATAATATCGAAGCGCAGCGTAGCGAAACAACTGGTTTCCTAAACCGCCGCACTCATCGAGAATGATCTGCAAAGGTAATACCTCGCTCTACGTAGAATTCCAGACGGGTTATCTCCCGTGCTAAGACTTATTTATCTTGCCATGATAATGAAGTCAATGGCCCGATCGAGTCGAGCTCGTGGAGCAAACGGACCACGGCAAAAGTTGTAATAGGGTGTTACGCAATGACCATTACGTGCGACGACTTATGCCGCACCGGGGCTCAACAAGCACTACTAATCAGATGCACAAATCAATCGGCCGCCACGCTCACATAACAGCGCCGTCTGCTTAGGTAAAACAGTGCCAGCCAGTTCATGATACCGAGCGCTCCGTCGGTGCCTAGAGACGCCCATGCGGCCCCATGCCACGAATACCGGGGCACAAGATACAGGTTCATGAGCAGATTCCCGATTGCCGCGGTCGATTGCGAGATTAGACGAAATTTCTGCTGTCCTGCACCTGCGATCGCATCCCCTGCACTGAGATGGAAGCAGCGAAAGAGTGGGATCAGGCACAGCCATCGTAGTGCACTGACTGACTCGGCATACGACCTTCCGACCAGGTGCGGGATCACGGGTGCGCAGAGGAAAATGGCTGCAGAGACCACGATACCCAGCACGGCGGTGCGTCTTAGCAATTGCCGGGCCATGGGAACAGTCGCGGCAATGCCTTTGACACCCGCCCGGAAAAAGCTGGGAAAGGCGGCACTGACGATGGACATAATCGGCATGGTCCCGATATTGACAATCCTGTAAGCCATCGAATAGATGCCATTGGCTGGATCCATGCCAAAACGGGAAAGCACGACCTTATCTATATCGTTGTAAACCGCAGTCGTCGACCCCGAGACGGCAAAAACGAAACCCTCTGCGGAACGCCTCATGAAGAGCGACGGCGAAAAAGAAGGAAGCCCAAAGAAGCGAGTCACAGTGGCGAAGGCGATGCAGGCAGAAACAGAAGACACTGCCAGGGATCCGATAGCCCACTGCCAGGCGGAAGCCCTACCCAAAACAAGAAGCATCCCAAGCGCCAGGGCACAGCGAAAGATGCTGCCAAGCAAAATGAGTGCGGTGCTGAACTTCATCTTCTCGAAGGTCTGAAAAACTTGTCCGGCGCAGCCGCTGAGCTGCTGAAAGAGGCAATCGCTGATCGCGATGGGTAAGAGGAGCGGTACACTCGCAGCCCCCACAAACCAGCGGCCAGAGAGTTTGAGAGCGACAGCAAGGAGGCCGCCCAGCAGAAAGATCGAGATCAATACATTGCCCCAATACATGCGGAATCGACTGTGATCCGGGCTCACGTAACGCAGAAAGAGAAGCCCCGACCCCAGGGCGCTGTATTGACTCACCACGGTAACCAGGGCAATGGCGCCCGCAAGCAAACCGTATTGCGTGGTGCCGAGCAGGCGGGCAAGCACAATGAAGTAGAAGCCCTGCACCACAAACGAGAGCCCCTGGCCGGCAAACAACCAGGAGGCATTCTGCACTAAAAGGCTCTTCCGCGCACGGGTTACGAATGATCTGATCAAAGGCAAAACGCTCTCCGGCTTTCGCCTCCAGACTACTTATCGGAAAGTCTTCACGGCGAAAGGAGGCAAGAGAGGGCTGTCGCGGAATTACCATCCGCGCGATTACCAGATTGGTTTGTTTCGCTCGGATTTGGTGCGAAGAGATGATTTCGGTGAGCTCAGGCGATCAACTTCAGGTAGTTGGGTTCATCGGCAATCGTCTTGTAGCGAAAAGTGCGGACGATCACCCGCTGGCGCAGAAAGAAAATACCCGGCATCTGGTCGGCGTCTTCCTTGATCATGCCAATGCCATGCTTGCGAATGACGCCTTGCAGCCACGCTCTCCAGACTGCAGGAATCAGAAATTGAGAAAAGACATTTTTTCGGGCAAGGTCAAAGACAGGGTGGGTATACAAGGAGGCCTGCGGATCGCTGACCCGTTCGACGTCTGAAAGATGGTAGTAGTCAAAGTAAGGTTTGGCTCGTTCCGGCGTTCCCAGATGCACAAAGACGGGCCGGATCCCTTTCGCCTCAATCTCGCCGCGGAGTTTGGACACATCGTCCAGGGTCTGACGGCAAAAGGCACATCCAAAATGACGAAGAAAAATCAGCAACAGCGGGGACTCATCGACCAGCTCGAGCAGCGTCCGGCCGCTCTCCGTGCGGTACTGCTGAAGCACGGCGGCCACCTCTGTTTGCCCCGGACTTGCTTCAACAACCGGCAGCTTCAAGACGCACCTCTCAAAAGGGTGGGCAGCCGCCATGGGCAGGAGGTAACTAATTAGCTACTGCCTTTCGGTTAAGCGGGCCTGAACGTCCGGCTGGCCATCCTTAAACAGTATCCTAAACAACGACGCGGTGATTTTCCGCTAACGACATCATCGATTCTTTCGGGGGAGGGATTCGATGAAGCGTAGCCTCAAGCACCGCGTCGGTATTCCTTTTTTGCTGCTGTGCCAGCTATTCGCTCACGTTCTGTTCTAGCATGAGCTGGTGAAACTCCGGGGTGTCACGGAGTGCGGCAAACTCCTTATCCTTCATGAGCTGCTTTCGGTCACGGAAGCCAGCCTCCAGGGCCTTGCGCAGATAGCCGAGCGATTCTTGCAATTTGCCGGCGGTTGCGTAGGTCTTGGCCAGGTAGTAGTTGACGGCTACCAGCTGCCGGCGAGAGCTGGTTTCCTGAACAATCTGTACCTGGTGGGGATCAAAGATGTTGGGGTTTAGCGCGAGCGCCTTGTGATAGGCCTCCATTCCCGGTTTGTACTTTTCATCCGCGAAATATGAGGTGCCCAGGTTGCAGTACGTAATGGCTGCGTTCGGAGCATACTTGAGCGCCTGCTTGTAGGTGCGTTCGGCTTGCTTGTAATCGTGTTGACCGTGATAAACGGCGGCAAGGTTGTTCAGCGCGTCGGCATAGCGCGGATTCATCGCCAGCGCTTGCTGGTAATATTTGCGGGCCTGATCGAGCGCGAACAGGTGATGGTAGGCGACTCCGATTTTGTTCGCCAAAACGGCGGATCGCTGGGTTTCGCGTTGGTACGCCTCAATTGCGGCTGCGTAGCTGTGATGAACCATCAGCAGATCGCCTTGAATCTCTGGCGAGAGCGCGGCGGTCGAGGATGAGGTGGCCACATCGGTGGCGGGGGCGGGGTTGGAGGTTGCGGCAAATGTGGTGTGTATGCACACCACGCTGATGAAAACCGATATAAGGCAGAGGCCGGAGGACCTGCGACGATGAAGGTCACTCATGTTTGCCTCCTTTCCTGACGACAGGGTCAGATGGACGCGGAACTCATACTACTCTTCAAAAATTGCGACGTCAGATCACACTTTTGCGTAAGTACCCGTACTGCCATCCTCTCTGTTGATCGGCTAAAACGAACGATTGCGTCAGGACCTTCTTGAGTGCCGAGCGCAGAACCATGCTGGGGCCACTTGCCAGCGGATGCGGGTTGGCCTAATACTGTGGAGCATGGCTTTCCTCCTCGCCGGCTGCCCACGTTGTTGTTGTCTGCGCATCGATTCGGGTAGTACGGGCGACTGGCCAAAGGGCTGAAGACTACCTGATCAGGATTCCCTTAGGCCTGCGGTCGACCCAAGACTGCGGGCCTTTCGCTTGCCGCAACAACCTTTAGGAGAATGCAAATGGCAGAAGCTAAGAAGCAGCATCTCGCGACCCTTTCCGTGCATGCCGGGCAAGAACCCGACCCCACTACCGGCGCTCGTGCCGTTCCCATCTACCAGACCACCTCTTACGTCTTTCAGGACGCCGATCATGCGGCCCGGCTCTTTGCCTTGCAGGAATTCGGCAACGTCTACACCCGCCTCATGAATCCGACCACGGATGTGTTCGAGAAACGCGTGGCTGCGCTCGAAGGGGGAGCGGCAGCGCTGGCCACCGCCTCGGGCCAGGCCGCCGAAACCCTGGCCATTACCACCCTGGCCGGCGCCGGAGACGAAATCGTCTCCACAACCTCGCTTTATGGCGGCACCTATAACCTCTTCCACTACACCCTGCCGCGGCTCGGAATCACCGTGCGCTTTGTGGATGCCGAAGATTTCGACGGCCTGCGGGCGGCCATTAACGAGAAAACCCGTGCTGTTTACACTGAGACGCTGGGCAATCCCAAACTCGACATCGTCGACATCGAGCGGTTGGCCAGTATCTCCCATGAGCATGGCGTGCCGCTGATGATCGACAACACCTCCTCCACGCCGATTCTTACCCGGCCCATCGAGTGGGGGGCAGACATTGTGGTTGAGTCGGCCACCAAATACATCGGCGGTCACGGCACATCGATCGGCGGGGTGATCGTGGATAGCGGCAAATTCGACTGGAAAGCCTCCGGCCGTTTCCGCGACTTCGTCGAACCGGACCCCTCGTACCATGGCCTATCCTACGTGGAAGCGTTTGGCCCAATAGCCTTCATCATCAAAGCCCGGGTGCAGGGGCTGCGGGACATGGGTGGCGCCTTATCGCCGTTCAATTCGTTTCTATTTTTGCAAGGCCTGGAGACACTTCACCTGCGCATGGAGAGGCACTCGCAGAACGCGCTGGCGGTGGCTCGACACCTGGCCAACCACCCCGGCATCGACTGGGTGAACTATCCCGGACTCCCTTCCAGCAAGTACTACGCGCGAGCGAAGAAGTACATGCCGGAAGGTCAAAGCTCGCTGGTGACCTTCGGTATCAAGGGAGGCTATGAAGCGGGTAAGAAGCTGATCAACTCGCTCAAGCTGTTCTCATTGCTGGCCAATATTGGCGACGCGAAGTCGTTGGTGATCCACCCCGCGTCAACGACCCATTCCCAGCTTACGGTTGAGGAGCAGCGGGACACCGGCGTTACCCCGGAGTTGGTAAGGCTATCGGTCGGCATCGAAGACCTTCGTGACATTCTCGCCGACCTTAACGATGCCATCGAGGCGGCAAACGGTCACTCGGCCAAACCTGTGGAAGAACTCAGCGCTCGATGAGATCCAGCCCCAGCGAGGCGCAGATCGCACCCAGTTTCGAGGGAGACTACTCTGTAGACGAGGATTTCTCCCTCGAAGCGGGCGGCGTTCTTCGATCACCCAGTCTTCACTACGCGATTTATGGCGAGCCCAATGCGGCGGGTGACAACGTCAGCTTCATCACCCACGCGCTCTCCGGGTCGGCCAGGGTTGCGGATTGGTGGCCGCGCCTGTTCGCCGACGGTGGCCTGCTGCAGTCCTCCGGCCACTGTGTGATCGGCATCAATGTCCTGGGCTCTTGTTACGGTTCCACGGGGCCGGGTTCAATCGACCCGCTTACCGGCCGCCGTTATGGGCCTGATTTTCCCCTTGTGACCATCGGCGACATCGTTCGCCTGCAGACGCGCCTGCTGGAGAAGCTCAAGATTCGCCGCCTGGCGCTGGTGATGGGAGCTTCGATCGGCGGCATGCAGGCCCTGGAGCTGGCCATCCAATTTCCGGAACTTGTCCAGCGGGTGGTCTCGATCGGGGCTGCACCGCTGGGAGCGATGGGCCTGGGACTGAACCAGCTGCAGCGGCAGATGATCCAGCTTGACCCTGCCTGGCAGGGTGGGCACTACCCGCCGGACCAACAGCCACGGCAGGGCCTGGCATTAGCGCGCGCACTCGCGGTCTGCACCTACAAGTCGAGCGAATTATTCGAGCACCGCTTCGCCCGCCGGCCCGATCGCAGCGGCGAGGATCCTTTGGCGGGAGGACGATTCGATGTAGCCGGGTACCTCGATTACCAAGGCGAAAAGTTCGTGGAGCGTTTCGACGCGAACACGTACCTGGCCCTGACGCGGGCGATGGATCTGTTCGATCCCGTTCGCGGCTATCCATCGGCGGAGGCCGCGTTCCGCCGCATCCAGGCGAAGGTGATGCTGGTAGGTATATCGTCTGACTGGCTATTTCCGGCGGCGGAGGTCGCCGGTCTGGCCGCGAGCATGGAGAAGGCGGGAGTACATTGCCAGTACCGGGAGCTGGTTTCGTCGCACGGCCACGACGCCTTTCTGGCGGAGCCAGACGACCTGGCGCGGCTGGTTCGGCCTTTTCTGGAGTAAGGCAATGTTGAGCAGCGAACAACGGCAATTTTACGAAGAGAATGGCTATCTGTGCCCGCTTAGCGTTTTCAGCGACAGCGAAACCCAGATATTCCGACGTCAATTCGACGACTACACAGAAGAGAACAAGGAGCGTTTGAGCAAGCTGCTTCCACGAGAGCGGCGCGCGGTCTATGGTCTCACGCACCTCTCGCTCCCCTGGGTTTATGACATCGTCTCCCATCCCAGGGTTCTCGATGCTGTGGAAGGCGTCTTAGGTCCCAACCTCCTGGTGTGGGGCTCGGATTGGTTTGTCAAGTTTCCCGGGGACGCTGCATTTATCTCGTGGCATCAGGACGGCGCCTATTGGGGACTGCAACCGCCCAAAGTCGCCACCGCCTGGATAGCGCTCTCTCCCAGCACGACGGAAAGCGGATGCATGCAGGTAATGCCGGCAACGCAAAAGACTCAGCTGCCACAAAGAGAAACCTACGCGCTGGATAATGCCCTCTCGCGCGGCCAGGAGATTGCGCTAGAGGTGGATGAATCAAAGGCTGTCCCGTTGAGCCTGAGACCCGGTGAAATGTCGTTGCATCACATTGGGATTGCGCACGGGTCGAAAGCGAACGGGGCAAATTATGCGCGCATCGGGATTGCCGTTCGCTACATCGCGCCCGAGGTGGTGCAACAGGGTTCCGAGCGCCAGATTGTTCAGCTGGTGCGCGGTAAAGACGAGTATGGCAATTTTGAAATTGTTCCTCCACCGAGCGACGTTGCGACGGGGGCAGAGGTCCGTAAGGAAGCCGATCTAAGAATGCTGAAGAATGTCTACCCGCAAGGTCAGGCGAAGTAGACGGTCATGCGGGTCGAATCGGCTCTAGAGGCTGCGGAAAAAGTCGCTGTTGGGCAGCGTCCGAAGCGAAGAGCTGTGGGGACCTCCTCAGGTTTGAGGGCGAGGCCTGTGGTATCCCACATCTCGCGAAAAACGAGCGAGATGCCCCGAATTTCCTGTACGCAGCTCTGGACAGGACCCCGTGTGCGCCTTTCTTTAAGGAAAGGCGCAGGAAGTTCAGGGAACCCACGAAACTCCACAGGAAATCGGGGGTGTGGGGCACCCGGCGATTGTGGCGGGGATGGAGTTAAAGCGTGGCTGGGCCTCAGCCCATCAGGCCAAGATACGGATTGCTGCCGAAGTTGGCGAAGTTGGGAAAGACCTCGCGGACCTGGCTATCAGACAATCCCATCCATCTTCCCAGCGTTCCGCCGTATTGCTCAACCGCAGTGGTGGGGATAAGCCGTCCTGCGCCCACATCGTTGGCCTGATCGGCGCCGACCACTGGATACTCCCCATAGATATTCTGCCCAGCGACCCCACCACCGGCGACAATGTGGTGGCTGCCCCAACCGTGGTCAGTCCCATCACTGTTGGCGGTGAGTGTGCGGCCAAAATCAGAAACCGTGAAGAGCGTCACCTGGCTGCTCAATCCCGCCGTCACCATGAGCTGATCGAAGTACTCGAGCCCGGCACTTAGCTGGCTGAGCAAGGTGGAGATACGCTTGGCCTGGGTGTCGTGAGTATCAAACCCACCCAACTGAACAAAGAAGACCTGGCGAGTGACACCTAGAGCGGTGCGCCCGGCAATGACTCGGGCAATGGTCTGCAGCGACTGGGCAAAACCGTTATCCGCCAACATGCCAGTAGCGGGATCAAGAAATTGGGTAGGGTTGGGCACGCCGGTAGGACCAGCAGGCGCCATGGCAGCGGCAAGGGCCGCCTGGGCTGCCAGCGACCGGCGAACGACCACCGCATACTCCTTGGCAAAAAGGTTCGCATCGTCGGCGCTGATGATCGACTGCAGCGCCGCCGTTCCTTGCGCGGAGCCGAAGAGCGGGTTGGCAAGCCCGTTCGCCTGCAGGGCGCCTGCGGAGGTCACACGCAGCTGAAACGCCTCCTGCCCAGAGAGAAAGAGCGTGGTGCCGCTGGTGCTGATGCAGGTAAACGATGCATTGCTGTTCATGCTCTCGAACAGGTCGGCCATGCGGCCTCCCCATCCACGGTTGGCGCCGTCGGCAGCGACCGATTCCCAGGCGTTGGTCTGATCGAAATGGGAGAAAAGCGACCTGGGCAGGTTAGCAGTGCCTGAGTTCCACTGGGCCTTGGTGATGGGCTCGATCAGGGTTCCGGTGTTTGCCACCAGCGCACAGCGGCCGGAGTTGAAGAGGGTTTGTACTCCGGTGAGATAAGGATTCAAGGCGAAGGTGCGGCCCGACTGCGGAGTAACAGGCGTGATCGGCAGCAGCTCGTTCATGGGATACGCCAGCCCCTGGGCACTGTTGCGAGCCTGGGTAAACGCGGAGAAAGAATCCGGATCGGTAGCGATCAAAGTGCCGTGGCCATCATTGCCGCCCTGCAGGTAAATGCAGACCAAGGCACGATAATCAGTCGCTGCGGTTGCGGTATGGGAGCTCATCGCCGCCAGCGCGCGCATGCTGTGCATCAAGGGGCTTGCGGTAACGCCGGCCATTGCCGCGTAAGAAGCCGTCTTCATGAACTGGCGCCGGGAATGGTCGATCTTGCACATGGTGGATAAGCTCCTCGTGGTGCTGCTTCTTTAGTGCTGTGCGGTGTACTCAGGCGAAGCGACGGTTAGAAAAATCGCGGTTTGTGCGCGGGCGAGCAGCGCATTGGTCGGATCGCTGCCGGCAGGTATGGGGATGGCATTGACCGCGCCCAGAACCTGGCTCTGCAGCGTAGACGACATCTGGCCGCCCAGAAGCAACAGGTTTACGCGCGCGAGCAAGGCATCCGGGTTGTTGGCCAGCGCTGTCTCGGTAACCAGAGTCATGTAAAGGTCGTTGTTATTCCCGAAGCCACCAGACACAGCGGCCTGCATGCTGTTGAGGTAGCCGATCACGGTGGTGACGTCGGTGATCTCCATCTCCGGCGCCGTAAGCCCTGCCGCCTCGATGGTTGTGCCCGCAGGTATGTATCCGGGAGTGAACCAATTGAAGATGCTGGGCGCGCGCGAAGCCATCTCGGCGAGGCCGTAGGCGGGGTCTTCGGTGCTGCCAACATCGAAAGCGCCGCTGCGCGATTCCGCCGTGAAGGCGCGGGCCATGTGAGTAAAGCGGAGCAGCGGCTCCTGCACCTTGCCGTAGTTTGGACTGGAGAAGGTAGCCGAATTGGTGTTGCGAGCCTCGTCATCCATGAGGATGGCGGTGACCACGGCCTGCATGTCGCCGCGAACTCCCTGGCCGTTGTCTTGAAAGACCGCGGCCACCCGTTGCAAATATGCCGGGCTGGGGTTGCTGGTGACCAGGTGCTGGATCAGCTGTTTGGAAACAAAGATCGGGGTGTTGGGGTGGTTGAACAGCGTATCGAGGGCGAGCTTCAGGTCGCCGGTGGGGTCGGATGCACCAGCCGGTACAGTCACACCGAGAAAGTCCTTTTCGTCGGTTGAGTGGTGGGTCGGGTAGGGGATCAGCTGCAGCAAGTCCTGACCGTAGCCCGGCCCGGCGTAAGCAGCGCCGTAGCCTGACCATGCCTGATCGCTGACGTTGCCGTTCATGTTCCAGCTGAAGCCGGTAAAGATTTTGGCCATCCCAACCACGTCATTGAGTCCGTACGTGGGGATAGGATTACCGGTGCCATCCAGCTGCGGCGTCCCATCAGGATTCAACTGGTTGAGCCCGATGGTGAGCAGCTGCATGACTTCCCGCGCATAGTTCTCGTCGGGATCCCGGTTGGCGTCGCCCTTGTCGTTGGCCAGGATGGAGAGGTAAATCCCCATCATTGGATTGAGGGTGACATCCTGCAGGATCTGGCGGTAGTTGGTGAACGCATCGTTGCCCAGCATGTCGTAGTAATTGGCTACGCCACGCGGCATTTGCCCGACAATCGCATCCTGGCTGGAGATCACAAACAGTTCACTGAGCGCGTACTGCACCCGCTTGCGCAGGGCATCTTTCCCGGTAAGAGCGGTGCTCCAGAAGGGCTGCTCGAAGTATTGATCGCCAAACGTCCCAAGAAACAGCTTCTGGTTGCAGGTGGCATCCCCGGGAGCGCAGGCGGGCTGAGTGTTGAGAATGATCTGCCGCTCGGCATAGGGCTCGTGCAGTGTGTTGGGGATAGCAAACTGCTCGGCAAACCAGGCGTTATAGCCAATGGTTGAAAGGTGATTGATGTCGGCCTCGGAGCCGCCAAACGTCGCCTGCATGAGGAAGCGGGAAGCATCCTGGGGCGACACCAGCGGCGTTGGCGGGTTGCCCGGCACTTGCTCAATCACGTCGGCGGAAACAGCAGCGCCGGGATCGGGATTCAGAACCTGCAGATCAAACGGGCCGGCAACGGTTGGGTTCACGGTAGCGGTGAGCTGGGTGCCGGAATTGAACACTGTCGGAATGGGTGTGCCATTCTCGAGCACGGTGGCGCCATTTATGAAGTTCGCACCCGAAAGGACAACGCTGGTGGAACCAATATTGACGGTAGATGGTGTAGCACTCAGCAGCGTGGGTACCGGGTTCAGAACCTGGACGTTGACGATCGTAGTCGAGTTTGGATTATCGACGCTGGTGGCTTGCACCACTACCAGGTTCGGATTGGGTACTACTGCGGGCGCCGTATAAACGCCCTTGGCATTAACGGTGCCGATCTGCGCGTTACCCCCGGCGATGCCATTGACGGTCCACGTGAGTGCCGTATCCTGCGAGCCGGTCACGGTGGGAGTAATCGTGATGGTGTTATTCACCCGCACGCTGGTTTCTGTCGGCTGTAACTTGATAACTACCTGCCCGGGCTGGACCAGCGCGTTGACGCCTTTGGAACTGGCCGAGCCAGGATCAGGATTAACGACCGTTACAGGATAAGTGCCCGGAGTATTTTCGGTTATGAGGGCAATCAACTGGGTGCCGGACTGATAGGTTGTGGGAACCGGTACGCCATTCCATAAAATTTGCGCGCCGTAAACAAAGGCCGATCCGGTCACCACGATCTGAGCCATTCCTTCGGCAAATTGTCCTGGGGTTACCGCGGTAAGGATGGGTATTGGATTCAGAACGGAGACCCCGTAGTTCCCTTTCGACGGATAGATCTCGGCCGAACTTCCAATGGTTACCTGGTTGTTGGGTAATGGAACGATCCCCGGCGCGGTGTAGAGGCCGGTGCTCGAAATTGTACCTATATCAGCGTTACCGCCGGGAATGCCGTTCACCGACCAGATGACCGGCGCCTCGGTTTTGAACTGCATAGTTTGGGTTACGCGCAGGTTGTTGCCGGTCGCCTGGATGGCGGAGAGTTTGGCAATGGCCGCTTCGTTTAAACTGAAGCCACAGCCCGCAGTGGTGAGGCTGACGATCGATAGGCCCAGTGCAGATGCGTTACTCCGCCACCTGGCCGATAACTTCGCGTTCCCCATACTGTGCTCCGCACCTGACCGAACTTAGCTGGAGGACTTCGGGCCGGAAAGCACGTCGCTTGCCGAACTGTCAGATTGAAAATACGCAAGCGGGTCGGTTACGGAAACGGTACTTTCGGGGGAGTCTAAGCGGTTTTGCGCCGGTGGTAACTGTTTCGTCGCGACTTAGGTCGCGGATGCAGTATTGGCTTGTGGGTTATCTTTGCGAGTTACTGGTGCGGGTGGTGATAAGGAGTGAAGTAGAAGGGTGACACTTGGCGATCCCACCCGGCGGTTGTGGCGGGGATGGAGCCTAAAAGCGCGTCTACGAGGAAAATAACTGGGACAGATTGCTGAGGCGGAGCAGTTCCTTTACTCGTGGGCTTAGATTGACCAATTCGAGCTTGCAATATCCTTCTTTAAGGGCTGAGACTTTAAGCCCAACCAGGGTGCCCAGACCGGAGCTATCCATGTAGCCCACGTCGGTCAGATCGAGCACGATGTGGCCCCCCAAAGGAATGAGCGGCTTAACGGCTTCCTTCAACTGGCTTGCGGTATCACCGACGACCCTGCCATGACAGACGACGGTGGTGATGGAACCAACGGTTTCATCCGAAGCTTTATTCACTTCACAGCTGAAAACAGCTTCGGGCGCCATCGTCATGCACTCTCCTTATGAGCCAAGGGCCATACTAATCCGCGCCGCCGGGTGTTCACATTAAAATCTGGTTACCTGGGGCTCGACAACAGCAGACCCAGGCAGAAACAGCGAGAACACCGTTCCTGTCCGGCGTCCGCTAGCGCTCGATCGCACGGCAAGGTGGCCGCCGTGTTTTTCAATCAGTTCGCGTGAGACCCACAATCCTAATCCCGTACCTGTATCTTTTTTTGTGGTGAAGAAAGGCTCGAAGACGCGGTCGAGGTTTTCTGGATCGATGCCACAACCAGTGTCCGCCACCACGATACGCACGCCGTCCATTGCCGAGCGAACTCTGACGCAGATGGCGTCTCCGGCGGTACAAGCATCCAGGCTATTGGCTACGAGGTTGGAGAGCACCTGGCGGAGTTCGCCAGGGTTCCCCCACGCCTTCTGCTCCGTCTTTATATTCACGTGCAGGTTGACGTGGATATGGGCTGCGCGGAAGGAATAAAAGTCGAAGGCCTCGCGGACGACAACATCCGGGCGAAAAAGGCCGGCGGAGGAATTCTCTCGATAGAAGCCCAGCGATTGGCGGGTGATATGGGCGATTCTTTGGAGCTCGCGATCGGCTTCCGCGAGGTGGCGACGGATTCTTGCAACATCCTCCTCCCCGCGGGCAAGATAAATGAGGTTTACCAGGCCTTCCAGAGGATTGTTCACTTCATGAGCGATGGCTGCAGCCAACCGTCCTGCGGACGCCAGTTTTTCTGCGCGCATGAGAGCCTGCTCAGCGGCATACCGTTCGCTGATGTCGCGGAAGACCAGCACGATGCCGATCATTTGTGCGCTCTTGTCAAGGATGGGCGCGGCGCTATCGTCGATATGGAACTCCACCTGATCCTTGCGGATCAGAACCGTGTGGTTGGCAAGGCCTACTACCTTGCCTGAAAGCCGGACCTTTTCCACCGGGCTTTCGACAACCTCGCGGGTGCGCAGGTTATAAATGACAAAGACCTGTGACAACGGAACGCCGTTCGCGTCTGACTCTTTCCATCCCGTAAGCTGCTCGGCAACTTGGTTCATGAACACCACTTTGCCCTGGGGATCGCATGCGATTACGGCATCCCCAATACTGCGCAGAGTGGTGTTCAGCCATTGCTCGCGGGTATAAGATTCGTCTCTCCGGCGTTGGACTTCCTTGATTTGCTGGTTGTAGGTGTTGGCAAGTCTGTGGAAGAGGCGATGGATCTCCCAGGCGAGCAACAGGGCGAGAAGTGCGGCCAACGCGATAAGCCCGTAGAGAGTAATGTTATCGATCCGCAGGGACGCGAAGGAGCGGCCGGAACGTTCGCGCGTTTCCGCGGAAAGAAAGTCGTCTGCTAACGCACGGATTGTGTCCATCTGCCCTTTGCGCGCAAGCATCTGCGGTACTAGATCAGACGTCGGAGTGCCCGACGAGATGGACTGGCGGGCATTCTCCTGCCAGAGGTCCGACGCGGTTTGCAGGCGTTGCAACCGGGCTGTCTGTTCGGAATCACGCCGTACCAGGGTGAAGAGGGAGCTGAATGCCGGTTTGAGTTGTTGACCAGCATCCTGGTAGGGCTGAAGAAACCGGGAATCGCGGGTGAGCAGGAATCCGCGAAGACCGGTTTCTTCATCCACCATCAATTTGACCAGGTTGTTGATGCTCGCGATGACACGGTCGGAATGGTCAACCTGGCGAGCGCTTCGTTGCACCTGCCGAAACCCGAAGACCAGGGTCAACGCCAGTAGGGCCAGAGCTATGATCGGCAGCGCGAGAACCCGGACAAGCAGACGTCGATATGCGGCGGTTTCCAAAGATTCTCCCGACGCAAACGGTCCAGAGTAGAAACCCAGGGAGCCCGCACTCGCGCCGTAATTGCAATTCTGCCTGATCCGCCGCTCGATAAGCAACGCGTTGGACGCGCGGCCACCAGGGCCAAAGCCCAGAATTTGTTTGCCGGAACGTTCTCGCGGGCTTGAAGCGGCTACTGAGCGAGGGGCAGATGCCTTTACCCGCGGTATCCGCTTGAAAGCCCGCTTCCCCGGACTAAAAGTCCGGGGCTACACCACGCTGACTCCCGTAAACATTCTCCGGTGTTGGATTATTCATTGAATGAAAATGAGAGCTAGTGGAGGGACGATGAAGGATCAACTGGGCGGCACCGAACCCATTCTTTGTGCTCCTGTTATTCGTAAGGTCGATCGAGAGCTCATTAGCCTGCTCTCTTCGCTTACTCCCGCTGAGTGGGAACTGCCTACCATCGCACCTCGATGGTCCGTCCGAGATGTGGCCGCGCACCTGCTGGACACCGCGGCGCGCACTCTCTCCAGAGCGCGAGATGGGTGCGTCGTGGACCGTGTCGAACTGAAAACCTTTCAAGACATCGTAGTTTTGGTCGACCGTCTTAATCAGGAAGGAGTCACTGTTTATCGGCGGCTTAGCCCGCGCGTCCTTATACAGCTGATGCAATCCGCCTGCGAAGAGGCGGCCGACTATTACGAATCCCTTGATCCTTTCGCGACTTCCAACATCGGAGTTTCGTGGGCGGGAGAGATGACGTCCCCGGTCTGGTTCCACGTGGCGCGCGAACTCACCGAGCGTTGGCACCACCAGCAACAGATCCGCCTGGCAACCGGGCGTACCGGCGTCATGAACCGATCGCTTTGTTATCCCGTTCTTGATACCTTTCTACGCGGTCTGCCATATACCTTCCGAGACGTAGCCGCATCCACCGGTGACGCTCTCCTCATCGAGGTCTCCGGCGACTGCGGAGGTCTATGGTGCCTGATGAAATCACAGGATAGATGGATATTCTGCAAAGATCTTCCATCCTCCGTGAAGGCAACGATCATCATTCCGCAATCCATAGCGTGGCGCATTTTTACCAAGGGAATCGACCGTGAAACCGCGCGTTCGCAAGTGACCATGAGCGGAGACAAGGCCCTGGCCACACACGTCCTGCAACTGGTCGCGATCGTCGGCTGATTGTCCTACCAGTTGGTGATAGATCCATCGGGCCGGAAGTAAGTCTGCGCGCGTGCTGTGACCGGCTCGGTAATTTCAGCAATCTGGGTCAGCTGCTTGTAGTCCAACTCGACACCCAGGCCGGGACGCTGGTTGGGATACAGCTTACCGTCCTTGAAGTCCAGACAAACCGGCAGATGCGGCAGGGTCCGGCCCTGGTAGTTGTACTCCATCAACACCGGCCCGGAGAAAGTGCCCAGGCAGTTGACCAGGGCCGCGGTGGCGATGGGTCCGGTGAAATGAGGAACGATGCCGACGAAGTGGGTTTCACAGATGGCCGCAATCTTCATCATCTCCGTAATACCGCCGACGTTGGGCAGCGTGGCGCGAACGAAATCAATATCGTGATTTTCTACCAGCAGATTGAAGTCCCAACGGTTTCCCCATTCCTCTCCCGCAGCCAGAGGCACGTTCACCTTGCGGCGCAGGATGGGTATGTCCTGCAGAAACGCCTCCGTCCGAACGGGGTCTTCGACAAAGAACGGAGCCAGATCCTCGATCGCGTTGCAGCCGCGGACGGCGTCCGGCAGATCGAAGCGTTGGTGGAAATCGATGGCCCAGTCGCCATCCTTGCCCACTCCTTCCCGTGCCTGGGCACATTCGTCGCGCAGATGATTAATGCGCTCCCGGGTGTTGAAGGTGGTATTGGCAGGCAGGTCCATGGCGCCGAAACGGAAGGCGCGGTAGCCGGCCTCGATGGTAAGCCGGGCGCGATCCTTGATGCTCATTCCCTCGGTAATGCCGGGGATGATGCCGGCAGTGTTATAGCACTCGCAATAGTTACGAACCATGCCTCCCAGTAATTGGTGTACCGGGAGACCCTGGACTTTACCTTTGATATCCCAAAGCGCCAGATCCAGAGCGCCGATGGCGTCGGTCCGTTCGCGTCCTGCAGGATAGAAGAAAGCGCGGTTCATGTCCTGCCAGAGACGCTCGATGTATTGCGGGTCGCGGCCGATCAATCTGCCGGCCGATGGCGACAAGGTATCTTTCACGCCGCCCTCGCCGATGCCAGTGATGCCTGCATCGGTCTCGACCGTGACGACCACGTCGCTCTGGTTGAGCAGCGGGTTGGGGTTTGGTGGCAAGTACGCACGCACCCGGGTAATCTTCATTTTGGGGAGCGGAACAGCGTAGGCGGGCAGACTGCGTACACCGCCGGCAATTGCGGTAACCGCCAGGGACCGCAGGAAGGTTCTTCGTTTCATCACTCAAATTCTCCTTTGCCACTCTGCAAGAAAAACATTTCCAAGAAAGCGCATCCATACAGAGATCTCTCCACTGCGCTCCCCCGGATTTCCTGTGGAGACCCGTGGCTTTGAGGCTCTGCATGCGGCTCTCTTCATGGAGAGCCGCACACGTGGTCGTTGCCAGCAGCGCGGAGTAGGAAATCCGGGTACGCTCCGGTCGAGATGACAAAGGGGAGGGCGGCGCTTCCGTAGAGAGAAGTTGCTCAACAAAATCGTTGTTCATCCTTGGATGCCGACTCCGTTTTGATACGCTCGCAGTGCTGCCATTAAAGCCCTGCCTTTTGCTTCCACAATAGCCGCATCGTCTCCCGCCCTATAAATTGACGATCCTACGCCGAGACCAAGCGCTCCCGCAGCCATCCAGGGGGCAATTTGATCCGCGTCCACTCCACCCACCGGGATGATCAGGGCCCCTGTGGGTAGAACTGCACGCAACGCCTTGAGCATGGGCGGCCCCAAAACCTCCGCGGGAAAGAGTTTGATCGCATCCGCGCCCGCATCGAGCAAGGCAAACGCCTCGGTGGGATTAAAGAATCCCGGACAGGCAAACAAACCCGCGCGCTTTGCAGCACGCACAATCTCCGTGTCTGCGTGGGGAGTCACGATTAGCCGGCCTCCCGCAGCCGCCACCTCATCAACCTGTGATGGAGTGGTGAGTGTGCCGGCCCCAATCAGCATCCGATCACCGAAGCTGCGCGACAGAATGGAAATGCTTTCGAGCGGCCGGGGCGAATTGAGAGGTACCTCAACGATGCTGATGCCGGCCCGCTCGAGCGCGGAGCAGATCGATTCCACCTCGGCCGGCTGAACGCCGCGTAAGATCGCCACCAAAGGACTGCGTTCGAGCCAGGCTCTTACGTCCAACCGAGCCTCCTGCCAATTGCCGCCAATCCAAGCGCAGCCGCATCTTCCTGTGCCAGCATTGCCTTACCGCCGCAGGCTTCTATCGCTTGCGCATAAAGACCACAAAGCTGCGCCGCGCCGACCAGCACGATACGAGCCCCGCGTGGCATGGTCGCGCGAACCTCGTGCCCGATCAATAGACCTGACAGATAAGAGGCGGACGCCTCTTCCCTGAGCTGACCCATCAACACCCGGGTGCGCACGCCAAACAGATGATGCAACAAACCGCCGGAATCAGCCGAGCGACTCACCCCATCACGAAACGCCGTTTCCTCGGTAACCGCGCCGCCGGTCATGGTGCGCTCGAGGATGGTGCACTTGCACAGCGCGCTGTAGACTTCGCCAGTCATGCTAGTGGTAAAACTCACGATCTTGCGATCACTCAGCTGAATCCACTTGGAATGTGTTCCAGGGAGGCAAACCAGGCCGGCACCAGCGCAATCGTCCGGGATGCCCATGGCCGCGGTCTCTTCCCCTCGCATCAACTCAGGCACATTGGCGGCACCCGATCCCATGACCCCGGCGACCAACAAGACATCGGCTCCGAAGAATGGCACCTGAATGACGGTAGCGGCAAGCTCCTCTATTCCCACAGGACAACGGAGATACTTCGCTTCCACCCAACCCTGCCTGCTACCGATCATGCCGCACAGAAGGATATGATTTTCACCCTCTTGCAACCAGGCGCCTACCTCGGCTCGCAGCGCTGCTTCAAAATTTCCCTCGTCGACGCGCAGAATGCCCTGCGGCGAGGAGCATCTCGCCACTACTGCCCCCTCTGCATTGATGCGAAACGCCCGGAAATTACTGGTACCCCAATCGACTGCAATCACCTGGCCGCATAGTCCTTAGTCTGCTTGGTGCCGGAGTTGTAAATGGTGAAGCTACCCGTCGGGCTGGCAGTCAACATGAAGTAGTTCCCCTGTTCGGTACCCTGAGGATTGGCGATATATTCGGTGGCCGTGTTGTGCTCGGCCGCGCCCTGCTCGGAGTAATGAAGCTGCCAAAGCGTTTCCAAACCGGGGGACTTGAGCACCTCATCGATTACCTCAGGCGACCCGCCCTTCTTCGCTCCGTTATTCATGATGGCCACCCGGGGATGAACTCCATCGACCAGGGCATGGCTGGAGCTGGCGTTGAGCCCGTGATGGGAGACCACCAGAATATCGACATGCCCCAACCGGTTCACAGGGCACATAAAGGCCAATTCCTTATCCCAGGTGAGGTCGCCTAAATCGAGGATTTTGAGTTTGCCAAAGTTGATGAGCACACCCAGCGAATGGGAATTTTCGGTGGCATCGTGGGGCTTGGTTTCCGGTGTATTGCAGTACTGATTGGTCTCCCCGGCTCCCGGTAGGGAATGGTCGATCGCGTTGCCGTCGCTGCTAATGACGGTAACTTTCATGCCGGTTATGGGCAGCACCTCGCCGGGATGCGCGACCATGTGTTTGGATTTTCCGCCAGCCAGCACCTGCTGGTAATCCGCATAGATCTTCGCTGTGGATCCACTGGTTTCGATACTGGGGCCGTGATCGATAAACGTTCCTATAGGAATCCGGTCGGCCAACTGGGGCACACCCCCCGCATGGTCGGTGTGATAGTGGGTCAACAATACGTAGTCGATCTTGCTTATGCCCGCACTTTTTGCCGCCGCCAAAATGCGGGTCGCGTCCCGGGCGTCATTTCCCGGCCATCCCGTATCAATGAGCAGAGATTCGCCCGTAGGGGTTACAAATAACGTGGATTGACCGCCTTCAACGTCGATGAAGTACACCCGAAGATCGCGGGTGGCAGCCGGGGCCGACAGTCCGGCGAAAAGAATGAGCAAAACAACAACCCACTGGCGTGGATGCGTCCCTACGAAAACAGTCATGTGCTTCCCCATGGATGCATTGTAGCGATATGCTTTTGCCTTTGACCTTGTTGCAATAAGAGTTGTGCGGACTATGCTGTTAAACTGCACCTCACTCTAAGGAGTTCTATGGAACAGAACGTTCCGGAATACGTTAAGCGCTCAGTTCCCGTACCCCAGTCCGCCAGGGTTCCCTGGTACAAAAGCACCTTCCCCAGCTATTTCGGCATTTTCCTGTTTGTCGGCTATTACCTCAAGCTGGCCGGACCGACGATTGGCTACGCCAGCCCAACCGTCGTTTTGTGGGGGCTGGTGGTCGCCGGGCTGCTCTGCTTCGGGCTTTATTACTACGTGCCGGCAATGCTTGGCATGCAGACCGGACGCAATCTCTACGTGGTGGGCACCTCGACGTTCGGAACCACGGGTGGATTTCTCATCCCCGGAATCTTGATGGGACTGTTGCAGGTTGGCTGGGTGGCGGTGGACGGCGCCCTCGCCGCCGGCTTCATCATGAAGGGCCTCGGAATGACATCGAGGACGCTCTACAGTGTGATCGCGCTGGTTTGGCTTTATAGCCTGGGATGGGTGGCAATCAAGGGCATCAACTATGTCGCCCAGGTGGCCAAGATTCTGAATTGGGTTCCATTCCTGGTGATGCTGATGGTCCTGTGGGCAAACCGGAGCGGTATTCCGAGTTACCAACCGCCCCAGCACCAACCTTTGACCGGGTTTCTGAATGCGCTGCTCATCACCATCGGGTTCTTCGCCACGGCGGGCGCAGCCGGCACCGACTTCGGCATGAATAACCGCAACCGGCGAGACATAGTGCTGGGTGGAATCACCGGGATCGCTGCCGGCGCAGTCATCGCCGGTGGGATCTCGGTCCTCTCTGTGGCCGGCTTTCTGGGACGGCAAGCAAGCACGGTCGACTTCGACTACACCGCTGCAATTGCCAGCGTAGGAGCCCTGGCGCCGGTGATGTTCTTTCTTTTCGCCGCTGCCTGCTTGGTGCCTACCTGCTTTTCCGCTTTTATTGCGGCCAACAGCTTCAGCACCATGTTGCCCAAGATTTCGCGCCCGGTCTCTACGCTTGCCGGTGTCACTTTGAGCGCGGTCCTGACGATCACGGGTCTGGCTGACAACCTGATCGGCTTCTTCAGCATTATCGCGGCATCCTTTGGCCCGGTTTGCGGGGCCATGGCGGCGGACTACCTGCTGGCCGGACGCCGTTGGTCTGGCCCGAGGCGAGGTATCAACTGGGCAGGCTATATCGCCTGGGTGGTGGGTTTCCTGGTTGGGATGCCGGAGCATATCCCCGGGCTCCCGGCAGCTCTGGTCAAAGCCGACAATCCCTCGGAGCTTTACGCCTTTGCGGCCGGTTTTGTGGTGTATATCGTGTTGGCACGCGTGCGTCCGCCGCTCGTGGAGATAGGAGACTCCCGGTAATGAGAGGCCCGGTGCTTCGAAAAACATTTCCACGAAAGGACCGCTGAACCGCAGATCTCTCCACTTCGCTGCGCTTCGGTCGAGATGACAAAGGCGAGGGCGGTGCTTATTACAGGAGCCGTTTTTCATCATCTGGGACACCCGTGTGGAGCTGTGAGGCTGCAGCGGGTGTGAGGGAAGGCCTGCGGTATCCCGCATCTCGCAAAAACGAGCGAGATATGGGGCACCCAGCGATGGTAGCGGGGACAGAGCCTAAAAGCCGTCTCCCCTCGAGGAGCGTACACAACTGAGGGCGCGCAGGTTACTGTACTAGTTTGGGGCTCAATCCTGTACCCTTGGTTGCCATCATGCCAACTTCCGCCGATCTGCGTCCTCTCCAGACTTACAACCGCCTTCTTCTCCTGGTTGCAGGATTAGGCGGATTGCTCTACGGGGTGGACGTCGGCATCATTGGCGGCGCCCTGCCTTATCTCGAGGCGACCTCCGGACTCAGCGCCAGCCAGCTCTCGGTGATCGTTGCAGCCGTGCTGCTGGGGAGTGTCATTTCCACCCTATTTTCCGGCCTGCTCGCCGATTGGCTGGGACGTAAGCCACTGATGGTGATCAGCGGAGCCATCTTTGTTCTGAGCATTCCGGTCATCGCGCTCTCTCACGGATTCGGACCATTGTTCCTGGGACGGCTTCTACAAGGAATTAGCGGCGGACTCGTGGGCATGGTCGTCCCCCTTTACCTGGCGGAGTGCCTCTCAGCACAGGATCGCGGGAAAGGCACAGGCGCCTTCCAGTGGCTTCTGACCCTGGGTATTTTCTCTGCCGCTCTGATCGGCATCTACTACAGCTACCGGGTCGCCGGGCTGATAAGCTCAAGCTCGCCGGCTGCCCTGCTAAGCGTCAAAGACCAGGCCTGGCGACGCATCTTCTGGATGTCAATGCCTCCAGGTATTTTGTTCCTGGGCGGCAGCCTGTTCGTCGCCGAATCCCCCAGATGGCTTTTCCGGCGCGGTCGCAAGCAACAAGCCCTGGCCGCCCTGCAACGCTCGCGAACCGGTGAGCAAGCCAGGATCGAGTTGGAAGAGATGGAACAGACATCTCTGATCTCCCCTGGCGGAGTGTTCAAGGATTCCCTGCTGCGGCGTAAGTATGTCCTTCCTTTCCTGCTGGCATGCATCATTCTTTTCTGTAACACAGCAACCGGCATCAACTCGATCATTGGATACAACACAGACATCCTGCTGCAAAGCGGCCTGTCGGATCTGCATGCCCATTGGGGCTACGTGCTCTTCACCCTTTTCAACTTCCTCATGACCATCGTCGGCATGACCCTGGTGGACCGCAAGGGGAGGAAATTCCTCTTCATTCTGGGCACTTCGGGCATCATCGTATGCCTGCTCTTTGTCGGGGTCCTGTTCCTGCGCACGGAAAAGAACCGATATGACGTCCGCAATAATATTCAGGCAGAAGTGGGACAGGATCAGACTCTGCAGCTCCATTTCGACAAGGGCGATGCGAGGCGGCTTGTGCCCGCAAATACTTTTCAGTCAGACCGGTTGGCCCTGACGGTGATCTATTCCTACGGAGGATTTACCTCCGCCACCAGGACGCTGCGCGCCGAGGATGCCGGCGAAGCTCCGGTGGCAATCGACCGGCAAAGCAGTCTACCTTCGACCAAGGTCGAGGCATTCTTTCGTGACCCGTTTGCCAATCTGGATGCGGCGCGCACCGCGCCGCTCAAAATAGAGCATGCCTACATTGGTCCGCTCCCTGGCACAGCGCATGGTTGGCTGGTAGCTCTGGGCCTGTATGGCTTTGTAGCGTTCTATGCCCTGGGTCCCGGAGTTTGCGTTTGGCTGGCGCTATCGGAACTGATGCCGACGCGCATCCGATCCAATGGCATGAGCATCGCCCTGGTGATCAACCAGATGGTCTCCACCACGCTGGCGGCGATCTTCCTGCCGGTAGTGGGCAAGTATGGATATTCCATGATGTTTTTCCTATTCTGTGGCTTCACTGTGATTTACCTGTCGACGGTGGCGTTCTTTCTGCCCGAAACCAAGGGTAAGACCCTGGAGGAGATCGAGGCCCACTTTGCAGCTGCGTAGATTGCGGGAGCCGATAACCAGATGAGTTTTTTTCTGGCCCTGGATGCGGGCGGAACCAAAACCGACTATGTGCTGGCGGATGAAACCCGCGAGTTGGCGAGGGTGCGCACGGGCACCATCAAGCGCATGCGGGTGGACGCGGCAACCGCCTGCCACAACCTCGAGTCTGCGCTGGCAGAGCTCTCGGCGCGCACCGGTATCTCTATGAAATCCGTGACCCGGACCTGCATCGGAACTGCCGGGGAGACGGTTTCGTTGGTGACCGATTGGCTGCGCGAGTCGATCACCGCCAGGGTGGGCGGCGGACTGCTTATTTTGGGCGACGTCGAGATCGCGTTGGACGCTGCTTTCCCCGGACAGGCGGGCGTGCTGGTGCTTGCGGGCACAGGATCGAACGTGGTCGGCCGCACCAGCAAAGGGGAGCTCATTTCCGCAGGGGGCTGGGGGCCGGCGCTCGCCGACCAGGGATCGGGACACATCATTGGCCAGCAAAGCCTGCGTGCGATTTTTCTGGCTAAGGACGAGGAGCGGGAGACGCTGCTATTGCCCGCGGTGCTGGACTTCTGGCAATTGTCGTCCCTGGACCAGTTGGTGGAATACGCCAACGCTCTTCCGGCTCCCGACTTTTCCACGCTCACTGGAATTGTCATGAGCTGCGCAGAGTTGGGGGACGAAGTCGCACTAGCGGTCCTTCGGCGGCAGGGGGAGGAGCTTGCTTACCTGGTGCGGCTGGTCATTCGACGCTTGCGGCGTGCCTCTACCGAAGATGATTGGACACCGCCTATCGCCTTTGCCGGAAGTATCCTGGAAAATGTTCTCCCGCTACGTGATTCGTTCATCAGAGCCGTCCAGCGTGAGTTCCCTCGAGTCCAGGCACCTGAACGAGGGGTGGACCCCCTTGATGGAGCACTGTGGCGGGCACGAACCGGCAGCTTTTCTTAAGATACTTTGCTTTCGGAAACTCCTCGGCAGCGTTGACTAGGATCAGGGGACGTTTTCGGCGCACGTACCCGTGTGGATTTGAGGGACCCGCAAGAGGCTTGAGGGTGAGGCCTGCGGTATCCCATTTCTCGCGAAAAACGAGCGAGATGCCCCGAATTTCCTGTACGCAGCTCTGGACAGGACCCCGTGTGCGCCTTTCTTTAAGGAAAGGCGCAGGAAGTTCAGGGAACTCTCGAAACTTTACAGGAAATCGGGGGTGTGGGCCACCCGGCGATTGGTGCGGGGATAGAGGCCATGGATTAGCTACCACCTTCAACCCCAATACCGACAACATCACGTACATTCCCAAAAACACCAGGGACAGTTACGTACAGGATTATTTCCTGAGCCAGCGGCGCATTGCTAAGCCCATTCCAATCCTGCTGTGCCTCCACCCCTCATGGACGATTACCGGCTGCTTTCCGTAACGGCTATGAGGAGGTGTATCGCCATGGACCCCCGCCTCCCGGTTATTAACAGTGCGAAACACCCTGTCTGAAGCATTCTTCATTCGATCCCGCCGTCAAAGCGGTTTTTTGGTAAGCTACTTGCGCGCCACCCGTAGAGCCACCCCCGGGCCCCAGGGATTTGCAACGAGTCCGGAGGCAGACCATGAACACCCGAAACCTAGCAGCCATCGCGATCATCCTGATGGCCAACCGTATGACCCTCGCCGATGCGAGCTATCAGGAGACCACCCAGATCACGGGCGGAAGCATGGTGGCGCCGCTCAAATCCATGGGCTTTCTCAGCAAATCGGTAGGCAACATGTTTGCCCCGAACACCACAACCACCATGGTGCACGGCAACCAGAAGGCCGTGGTAGGCAAAGATTCGACCGAAATCACCGATCTCGACCGGGAAACAATTACCCACATCGACAACCTGCACAAAACCTATTCTGTCGTGACCTTCGCCCAGATGCGGCAGGCTTTTGAGAACATGCCGAAGCAGATGGAGCAGGCGCAGCAACAAGCGAAGCAGGAGCAGCCGCAACAAGCGCAGCAACCAAAGACGGACCTGAAGACCAGTTTTGATGTTTCGGTGAAGAACACGGGCGTGAGCAAAGATGTTAACGGACTGACGGCGCAGGAACAGCTGGTCACGATGCAGATGCATGTCACCGACCCCAATGCGCCTCCAACAGACGCGACCAACACCGTGACCTATGTGGTAACGACGGACGCATGGATTGCTCCCGATCCACCGGAGGTGAAGGAGGTACAGGAGTTTGACAAACGTTTCGGCGAGAAGCTGATGGCGGGCGTCGATATGTCGGCATGGCGGTCACAAATGGCCGGCCAAAACCCTGCCATGGCGCAGATGTTTAGCGGCAAACCCGGATCCCAGGAAGCCATGGCCCAGATGGCCAAAGAAATGGCAAAGCTCCAGGGCACCAGGGTCATGGAGGTCACGCGAATGGGTGGGAGCGGGAATGGCCCCGCCGGCTCGCAAAATTCGGCACAAGCATCCACTCCTGCGGCGAACACAACTCCCGCCAGTTCGAACACTTCGGTCGGCGGCCTCTTAGGGTCTGCGTTGGGCGGCTCTGCACTCGGCGGTTTCCATCACAAGAAGCCGGCTCCGGCGGACACAAACAACTCGACGACACCAGCAGCGGACGGATCGCAGACTACGTCGAGCGCAGTTCTGATGGAGACAACGACGCAGAAATCGAATTTCTCCCGGGAGAGCGTTCCCTCGTCCGCTTTCGAGGTGCCGGCCGGATACAAGAAAGTTGAAACTCCGATGTACGGCACACCCAGCAAATAGTAATTGCAATTCTGCCGGATCCGCCGCTCGATAGGCAACGAGTTGGACGCGCTGCGACCAGGGCTAAACAGGCTGCGGAAAAAGTCGCAAACCGCTTCCGAAGTAGCCACCAGGGCTATAAAGCCCCGAATTTTATTGCCCAACGTTTAAGCGGGTTTGAAAACCCGCTCACCCGGACCAGCGTTTTTCGCAGCCTGTAAATCGCCACGTGCCGTGAGCGTCTAAAGGAGTACGAGAATGCGGGAAAGTAAGCGCAAGAAATTGGATGCAAAGGGTTGGAAAATCGGAACTCCGAAGGATTTCCTCGGTATGTCCGATGAGGAAGAGTCATACGTCAACCTTCGGCTAAGTCTCGCGGAGGGCCTCAAGACACGGCGTCAGGCCCACGGAGTCACTCAGGTCGGACTCGCTCAGGCCATCAAATCCAGTCAATCGCGAGTTGCAAAGATGGAGGCAGGCGACCCAACGGTGTCTCTCGACCTGCTCGTCAAGTCACTATTTGCACTGGGTGCGTCAAACCGGGAGCTGGCGGCGATCATTTCTCGACGATAACCAGGCAGACGCCGTCATCAGGATCGGGAGAACCTCCGGGAAGCGGGGCCGTACGGAATATTTCTCCTCGCTCAGGGACACAGCACCAGAGTAGAGAAGATGCTCGCTGGGTCGCCAGTCGGCAGGCGCAGTCGTCGTGCTGAGCGACGCTGCGGATGCTAAGGCGAAGATGCGCGATTGGGTGGGTGAGAATAATTTCCTTTATCCCCACTCAATCCCCTCTCAAGCCACAAGTAGAACCGGCACGCATCGTGTCGAGAAACCAGGGCAGATGTACGCACCCGAGCGCCGTGCCGCCAATCCCACTCACTGATTACCAATACCCGCAGGGAGTAACTTCCAGTTAACTACCCCTTCTTCCTCATGTTTATTTTCAAAGGTCCTTGTGCGCCAGAAACAACCCGTGGGATCGTTAATCCAGCAACCAACTGAGGAATTCGTAACCACCACAGACCCTCTAACAATAAGCAACCAAACGAGTGACCTTTCATGGCAACCAACCCGAATCAAACCTCGAAAGACCTCACCACCTCGTCCCCCCACGTGTCCACCCACGCCGAAGTAGAACACCGCCTAGCCCAACTGCGAATCCGTCTCCCACAGCCAACCCGCAACCCGCCACCCATCCCCGAGCAGCCAGAGCCTCCGCGCGCAGCCTCGCCTCAACCACCCATCCATCAGGAGCTCGACAAAACCGCCCTCCACGGACCCTCCGGACGCATCGTCAACAGCCTCGCGCCCCACACCGAAGCGCATCCCGCTGCACTCCTCCTCCAGTTCCTCGCCGCCTTCGGCAATCTCATCGGCCCCGGCCCCCACTGCATGGTCGAATCCACCCGCCACGCCCTCAACCTCTTCGTCATCCTCGTCGGCGATTCCAGCAAAGCCCGCAAAGGCACCAGCTGGAACCTCATCGCCAACCTCTTCGCCGGAGTCGACCCATCCTGGCTCTCCACGCGCGTCAACAGCGCGCGCCTCACCGCCATCGGCCTCGTACGGGCCCTCCGCGATCAGCAGCCGCCCACCGACCGCCGTCTCCTCGCCCTCTCAGAGGAGTTCGCCCCCGTCGTCCACTCTCTCAAGCGCGGCAACGGTCACCTCTCGCCCCTGCTCCGTTGTGCCTGGGATAATGGCAACCTCCCCACCCTCGACATGCACCACCAAATGCGTGCCACCGGCACCCACCTCAGCCTCATCGCGCATATCACCCAGCGGGAGCTCACCCAAGCATTCCAGCGTCAGCAGGCCCATAACGGCTTCGCCAACCGCTGCCTTTGGACATGGGTCGAGCGCAGCAACTGTCTCCCCGGCGGCGGCACCGCGCCCGCGTATGAACTATCCGCCATCGCCGGCACACTGCGGAGCGCCGTTGCCTGGGCCACCGCGCGGCCTGAAATCCTCTTTCGCCGTGACGAAGAGGCTCAGCAGCTTTGGGCAGATTGTTATGAGTCGCTCAGCTATCGTGATCCCGGCCTGCGGGGCGCAGCCACGAGCCGTGGCGAGGCCCAGGTCCTGCGACTTAGCGCCCTCTATGCCGCGCTCGACTCCAGCGAAATTGTCTGCCTCCCTCACCTCCAAGCGGCCTACGCAGTATGGACCTATTGCTACCGAAGCGCCGTCCGCCTCTTCGGCCTGGCTACCGGAGACCCCATCACCGACCGCATTCGCGAGGCCGTCCAAGCCTCCCCCAACGGCCTCTCAAGGAATCAGATCAGTCGTCTCTTCTATGGCCACGTCAACAGCGAACGCATCGATGCTGCACTCGAACAACTTGCGGCCTTCGGCGCACTCGCAGCCTACACAGAGCAAACGAGCGGTCGACACTCTACCCTCTGGTTGGCCGTCCAACAATAGCAAACCGCGGACACACTTACTGAAAACGAATAACCAGACGAGTAGGTCTTTTCTCGCTTATCTCGCTTCTTACCTTTTTCCCGCATGAAAGCACCGGCCGGGGGGCTTATCTCTCTTTTCTCTCACAAAGTGCATTCTTTTTTCTCAAGCCGATAAGTCGCGAACTAAGGCATAGGCCTCGAAAAGCAGGCCGCAGCGTCAACGCCAACTTACAAAACCCAGTAATCACCTTAAAGTTGCACGCGCCAGCGAAACTTTAGGTGGGGTGCGAGTGTTTCTCCCCACAGTGAAAGCAATCGCACAGTTACCTTGTGGCAGCGACGACATCCGCCCCCAGGCTTACAACTTGGCTGAGATTGCTTCCGGTGCTTAACAGCACAAAACTTAGACAATCAGGAAAGCAGGGACGAATATGAAATATACACATGACATTCGCGTGTTCTTATCGACCGCTGTGATCGCGTGTGTTGCTGGTTGTAGCTCTGGAAGCGGTAGCGCTCCTGGCGGAAGCGGCGGTTCAACGTCAACACCTGCGCAGACCGGTTCCATATACGTGCTCGGGACCGATGCGCCCCTTCCAAGCGTGGTTTCTTTCGCCGTCAACATCCAGAGCATCACCCTTTCGAACGGCTCCTCAACCCCGGTTTCTATCCTGAATGGCGCGCAGACGGTCGACTTTGCACGCTTCAACGGGCTGAATACGCTGCTTGACTTCAACTCCATCCCGGCCGGTACTTACACCACCGCGACCATTACTCTGGGCAGCGCAACTCTTGGTTACCTCTTCACAGCCCCGCCCGCAGCCCCCACCATCGCCTCCGAAGCAGCGAATCTTACCCAATCGGTCGTCACCATCAATCTCGCCAGCCCCTTTGTCGTCAACGCCGGCGACATGGATGCGCTCAGACTTGATTTCGATCTGCGGCAATCCGTTCAGGTAGACGCTAATGGACAAATCACCGGCCAGGTAACCCCTGTACTCGACCTCAAGGCCCTTAGCGCGAGCGATCCTGAACGTTACATCGATGAGTTCGACGCCGGTGTTGTCAGCGTCGACACCACCTCCAACTCGTTTGTTATCCAGGGCCCGCATGGCCGTCAATACACGGTGCAACTATCGTCCAACACCGAGTTCGAAAATAGCGAAACCATTGACAGCCTGACCACCAGTTCTATCGTTCAGGTCTCTGGTTCCTTTGCACCCAACAGTCAGACCATCAGCGCGGATTGTGTGGGCATTCTGTCGCAGGACGGTTTTTGGGCAGCCGGCCTGGTTACCTATGTCACCCCGGCGCAGGGTCAGGCACAGTCGTTGAACATGTATATCCGTGCGGAGTTGCCGGCGGATACCGGGCTGACGCTGGGCCAGATCGCCAACATCAATCTGACCGGAAGCGAGAAGTACTTCATCTACAAGATGCACAGCCCGCTTACTACCTTCTTCTTCAACTCGAGTCTCCTGGTTGCCGGACAGCACATCAGTATCGGTGGGCCGGTAAGCGGCGCCACGAATTCGCAAATGGTCACTGCTCATCGCATCGTCCTTCGCCATGAGGGTCACACGGGTGCATGGGTTTCCGGCAGCACAAATACCGGCAATGGCACCTTCCAATTCAATTCCAACGGATTGGCCGGTGTGCTATTCAACGGTCCGATTACCGTCTACACCACGCCCTTGACCCAGTATCTGGGTGGGCTCAATGGGCTGAGTGACCTTAGCGGCGGATCGGCTATCCCACTTCGTGTGGTTGGCCTGGTGCTGAAGAATCCGGCAAACGGACAGCCGGTATTCGTCGCCCGCAGCGTGGAGGAACTGCAATAACTCCTCATCGCACGAAGAAAATGGCCGCCCTCTACTAACAGAGAGCGGCCATTCTATTTATCGGGCCTACGGCTTAGTGGCAAGAATCAGCGGCGATGGTCCCGGTGCATCGAGGGTCCGCGCATTCTTGAAACCGGCGTCGTTCAACCAGCCGCTGATCTCTTCAAAGGAATAGGTGTCGCCGCAATCTGTGTTCACCAGCATGTTGACAGCGAAGAAGAGCGCATTCAGAGGACCAGTCCGATCCGCATTGACGAGGAATTCGGCGATCACAATCGTTCCCCCGGGCGCAAGTGCCGCAAACGTTTTTTTGATGAGTGCCTGGCTGCGTTCGCTGCCTTCGCTATGCAGGATGTGGCCAAGCGTGGCCACGGTGTGGCCGCCTCCGAAGTCAGCCTGCATCAGGTCGCCGGCTACAAAGGAAAACCGGTCTGCCAGCCCAAAACGCTCGACAGTCTTGCGGGTTACGGGAATCACCTCAGGCCAATCAACCGCAGTGACCCGCACCTGCTCAGAACCCTGCGCCATCGCTATGCCCCACACTCCTGAGCCTGCGGCGAGATCGAGCACGCGCGCCGCTGCCGCACCATTCGCATGCAAATGACGGCTGAGCGTTTGCGCCGCGGGAAAGCTCAGGGGCAAGATATCGTTGACGAATTGCTGAAAGAAGTCGGACCCTGGCCCTTGCTGGTTGACGGAAGCCTCGGGTTTGCCAGTCTCGACAACCCTAGTCAGATGAAGCCACCTGGGGATCAACTGCTGGCTGCCGTGACGAAGCATGCCACCCTGGAAGCTGGGCTTGCTGCTGACAAGAAATGCGGCACTCTCCGGCGTGAGTGAAAACACACCCTGCTTATCTTTCTCCAGGAAGTTCAGGCCCACCAGGGCATTCATCACCGCAGTCAATCCCCGTTCTGAGGCGCCAGTCTCCTTCTGTACCTCGGAGATGGTTTTAGGGCCGGCATCCAGAACATCGAAAACGCGGTGGCGAACGGCCGCTTCCAGAACCAGCGGCGGTACATACCCCCAGGCAAACTGCATGATGCGTTCCGGCGTTACCGGAGAATTAACAGCTGTCGTCATTGTTTCCTCACTTTTGGGAATCGCGGAATTATACCCGTTTCATTCAGCTAGTTCTTGTTGTCGGAAGCCGCTAGAGACGAGATGAGTTTGTCCGCTTCCTGGCTGGAAGCATCGATACTTTGGACCAGGCCGGCGACATCGCTTTGCAAGCCGGCGGACGTGTTTTTCAATGAGCCAATCGCACGCGCATTCAAATTATGTTTGAGAAACAGGACCTGATCATGAAATGCCTTCAACACCGGTGCGATCTGGTCCTCCGTACGGCGCATGGCGCGCATATAAGTGGCCTGGCGCGTTTTCGCATTGCGCAGCATGACGCTATCCTGCGACTTTAATTTGCCGTTATCCATGGCGTTGATCTCGCCCTGCCACTCTTTGAACAGATCGCTGCTCACCTGGTCGATAGACTGAATTTTGTCGTGAAGTTTGTCCGTCTGCGATGCGGCGCTTTCGTAATCGGAGTTGAGACGTTTGTAAGATTTTTCCAACGATCCACCCTTGAAGCCGGTCAGGGCCTGGAACGACTCCATCGTGGTTTGGAGCTTCTGTTTGGTTTGATCCTGATCCTTTTTCGCGTCCTTGATTCGCTGCACCAGGATGTCGCGCTTCTCTTTGCCCAGGGTGCTCATGGCTTTGTAGTAAGTCGAATGACAGCCAGATAACAGGAGGGCAAGAAAGATGAGAGAGAGGGAGACTGCCCGACGCACAACTTCTCCTTAGAGGGCCGCGTATTCTTTCTTTGCTGCTACGAGCATTGGCAAATCAGCATCTGCGTCTTTCCAGGTGATAAAGAATGCATCGTAGGCCTTCTTCGCACTTGCCTTATCGCCGCCCATGGCGTAAGCCCGCGCGAGCCCCAATTGCAGCTGCGCCGAGTACGGTGCAGACGCAATATTCAGGGCCCCTGCGTTGGCCCGAGTTGCGGTTTGAAACGCGGCCAGCGCATGACCGGCGTCGTGCAATTGAAGGTATGCCAGGCCTTGCACATAGGAAGCGGGATAATTCGAATTGTAGGGTTTGGCTGGTTCGGCGGCATCGATCGATTCCTGCGCGCGGCCGGCGGCCAGAGCCACAAACGCTTTTGACAAGGGTCCGAACACATCCTGGATAAGCGTGTCCTGAGGATATTTTTTGGTCAACTCGGATGCCAGCGGCAGGGCGAGCTTTCCGTCGCCACAGAGGGCAGCGGTCAATGCGGCGATGGCCTGGGTCTGCCTGCTCTTGTCGAGTGAAAGCGCCTGTCGCACGACGTCGCCGGAGTCGCACAGACCAGCCAGCCCGCGTGCCAATGCACCCTCCAAAAGGAAGCCGGCTTGTGCGTCGGGAGCTTTCGCTCGGGCCGCCTGCTCGGCCGCCCGCTGCACGGTCGCCGCCGCCAGGCGGTACTGGCCAGAATACTGCTGTGTCGTCGCGAGTATTTGGGTAGCGAGAAATTCGTCAGGCCGCCCCGCTATTTTTGCCATCACTCTTTGCACTTCCTGCGGCTGCCCCAACAGGAAATGAGCAATCATGTAGATGACCAGGTCATCCGTGCTGCTGTTCAGGTCTAATTTTTCGGTCCGCTCCAACTCTTGCTTCATATCGGCGGTCCGGCCCAAGGCGATGTAGTCGGACAAAAGGTTCTCGCCAGCGATCGAATCCTGCGGATCGATCTCAACCGCCTTCTGAGCATAGGGAAGGCCCTGATCGTATTGACTGAGTGTCTGGTAGGCGACGTTAATGTTGATGTAGTTGTCGATCTGCCCGGGGTAAGCCTGGATGGCTTCCTGCAGGGTCTCAACCACCTTCGGTATATTGCCCTCGACGACTTCGTAATAGTGGCCGGTGATGTAAAGCCTTTCCCGTTCGCTCACATTTTTTGACAACTCGTAAGCCTTGGAAAAATACTTGTTTGCCTTAGTCACCTGGCCGGAATTAATAGAGACCACTCCCAGGCGCGCGTAGGCCATGGCAAAGTTGGGATCCAGTTCGATGGCACGCAGGTAGTGCCCTTCCGCTTCCGGAATGTCGTGCGCCTTGGCGTGTGCTTTATCACCCAGCGCATAGGCGCGAAAGGCCTCGAGCGAAGACGTTGTCGCCTGGCCAAACGGTGTGTCGAGCTTTTTGATGCTGTCCAGGTCCTCGCCCAATTTCCCGCGCATCGCCGCAGCCGCTTTGCCCAACGCATCGAGCACATGCTCCTTGTCCGGCGCCTGGGCTTGCTCGCTGACGATCTCGTCTCCGGTAGCGGTGTTCTGTGCGGAAAGTGTAATCACATATTCCTTACCCAGGTTGGCGATCGTCCCGGTAATGATGGCCTTGATGCCTTCACGCTCGCCTATTTCGCGGGCAATCGCGGGCGTGACCGGTGTGCCCTCCGGCTTACCCAGATACTTCACACTCTGCAACAGGTGCTGAGGGCTGACGATATTAATGACCGGCGATTGCTCCAGATCAATCTGCAACGCCTGGTTGAGCGTGGTGTCAAACACCGGATCACCGGTGCGGTTGACGAAATCGGCCAGGATGAGCGAGTCCTTCTTCGTCTCCAGCCCGCTTGCGGCAGTTCCGTTTTGTGCCTTACCACCGGGCGCAGCCGCGGGCTGGTATTTCCACCAGGCAAGTGCGAGCAGTAAGGCCACTACCGCCGCCCCGGCTATCCACGGCCATTTGGGCTTGCCGGCCGAGGACTTCGGTTGAGTAGTGGCAGCCGCGCCGGCCGGGCTGACGCCTTCCAGATCTTCCTGCAGTTCTTCCGCGCTCGCATAGCGCAAGGTCACGTCTTTGGCCAATAACTTGGCCACGATGGCATCGAGCTGCCTGGGCATGGCCGGATTGATCTTGCTTACCGGCGGTGGATCCTCCCGCAGCAGGGCGACAAACACGTCCGCCGTCGAACCGCCACCGAACGGCGTCTTGCCTGTGGCCATCTCGTAGATAACCGTACCCAGGCTGAACAGGTCTGTGCGCGCATCCAGCGGCGAACCGCGTGCCTGTTCGGGAGACATGTAGGAAACCGTTCCCACCGCCGAACCAGGGCTGGTCAGCTCCATGGTGGCTGTTCCCGGCCCTACGCCCGTCTCGTCCAGGCTGCCATTGCCCTGCAGATCGTAGCTTCTGGTATCGGCCACCGCGAGACCGGCCTGCTTCTTCGCCAGGCCAAAGTCGAGGATCTTGATCTGCCGCTTGCCGCGAGGACCATCGACCACAAACAGATTGGCGGGTTTGATGTCGCGATGGATAATCCCCTTGGCATGAGCCGCTGCGATCGCCGCCGCGGCCTGCTGGGCAAAGGCCACTACTTCTTCGGGCGGCAGCCCATGTCCGCCGGCTTTTGCCAGATAACGCTTCAGCGTCTCTCCGCGCAGCAACTCCATCACCAGGTAGGGGCGGCCATCCTGTTCCCCGGTGTCGTAAATCGCGCATACATTGGGATGGTTCAGCGTAGCCGCTGACCGGGCTTCGCGCAGAAAGCGCTCATGCGATGCATGGCTGGCGGAGTGGGGCGTGGGTGTAGGCGTAGGGTGCCCGGGAGTAGGCGAGGGGGATCCGCTGCCCAGATCCGCAACCAGGTAGCTATCAGAAACCAGCTTCAGAGCGACTTCGCGCTCCAGCCTGGTATCCAGTACGCGATAGACTTCGCCCATGCCGCCGGCGCCGATTTTCTCGAGCAGACGGTACGGTCCGAACTGTGTTCCTTCTGCGATCGTCATCGGTGCCAGCAGTCTATCAGCGTCACTGCCTCAATGACTTGTAATTAACAAGCCTGAAGCGGAGAAACGAACCGCTCCGTTCCTCCAGCGCTCTAAGAAAATCGAACCTCGAAGGGTACACTTCCAGCCGTGCCCTAAATGACACTGCCATACCCGGCTTTAGCCACACAGGCGAGATCTTTACATCCTCCAAATTCGCTTATGCGCTCCGATAAAAGATGCCCTCAGGGGCTAAAGCCCTCGTTTGTATGGTGTGCTTATGGCACGGCTGAAGCCGTGCCCTTCCTCTAGAGACGCTTTTCCAAGAAGAAGTGAAAAATGTGTTCAAGGGGGCCAATCAAGCCTGGGAACACTCCGAGCAGTTGCGGTCCGACTAGAAAACTATGCCCGGAGAAACCCAGGTCTCAAAAGCGATCCAGGGCCACCCAGTTATTGCTAGATGTGCGTTCAATTAGAGAGCGGCGTATTCCTTTTTGGCTGCTTGCAGCATCGGCAGGTCCGCATCGGCGGTTTTCCAGGTGGCGAAGAATGCTTCATAAGCTTTCTTCGCCTCTGCCTTATCGCCACTCATGGCGTACGCGCGCGCCAACCCGAGTTGCGCCTGGGCGTAGAAGATTGTCGTTGCCTGCAGATTGCCACCAGGCGACAGGGTTGCGTTCTGAAATGCGTTCACCGCACGGCCGGCATCATGCAATTGCAGGTACGCGAGGCCCTGCAAGTAGGCTGCCGGAAAGATCCGGTAATAAGCCCGCGCCGGTTCGGCATCGTCCAGGGCTTCTCGCGCCTGGCCGGCTCCGAGTGCGACAAACGCCTTGCCCAGGGGCACATATACGTTCTGGATCAGCGTGTCGTCCGGGTACTTCTTGCTCAAATCCTCAGCCAGGGACTGCACCAACTTACCGTTGCCGCAGATGCCGGAAGCAAGCACAGCAAACGACACCGTTTGCCGGCTCCTGTCTAACCCCAACGCCTTTTGCACTGCCGCTTCGCTGCCCTCGCACAAACCCGCGAGTCCGCGGCTGGCGGCGTTGGTGAGCAGTACATTTGCCTGCACGTCCGGAGCCTTGGCGCGGCCGGCCTGCTCGTAAGCTTGCTGGATGGTCCCGGCAGCTTTGTTGTACTCACCGGCGAAAAGCTGCGTGTTCGCCAGAACCTGCGTGGCCAGGAACTCATCCGGCTGGCCGGCAACCTTGGCCATAATTTTCTGCACTTCGGCGGGCTCGCCCAGCAAAAAGTAGGTCTGCAGGTGGCCGGTAAGATCGAGCGTGCTAGTGTCGAGACCCAGCTTTTGGGCTCGCTCCATTTCCGCCCTGGCCTCGGGTATCTGGTTCAAGCCCAGGTAAATCGACAACATGTTTTCTGCGGCGATCGAATCCTCAGGCTGCATCTCCACCGCTTTCCTGGCAAACGGGAGGGCCTTTTGGAATTCGCCGAGGGCGGTGTCGGCCGCGGTGATGTTGATGTAGCTGTCCACCTGGCTTGGATAGGTCTGGATCGATTCCTGCAACGCTTCAATCACCTTAGGCATGTTGCCGGTGACATTCTGGTAGTAGTGGCCGGTGATGTACAAGCGCTCGTGTTCGCTCACATTTTTCGAGAGCGCGTAAGCCTTTTCGAAATACTTGTTCGCCTTCGCCACCTGGCCGGAATTGATATACACCACCCCCAGCCGCGCATACGCCATGGCAAAGTTAGGATCCAGCTCAATGGCCCGAAGGTAATGACCTTCTGCATCGGGAATATCATGCGCACTCACATGCGCCTTATCTCCCAGCGCATAGGCCCGAAATGCTTCCAGTGATGAGCTCGTTGCCTGCCCAAAGGGAGTGTCCAGCTTCTTGATACTCGCCAGATCCTCGCCGAGCTTGCCCCTCATGGCGGCGGCTGCCCTGCCCAGCGCGTCCAACACGTGCTCCTTGTCAGGAGCCTGCGCCTGCTCGCTCACGATCTCGTCTCCGGTCGCGGTATTCTGCGCCGTCAGCGTGAGTACGTACTCCTTGCCTAGATTGGCAATGGTTCCCGTAAGGATCGCCTTGACGCCTTCGCGCTCGCCGATTTCGCGTGCGATCTCCGGGGTGAGCGGAGTGTCCGCCGGCTTGCCCAGATACTTCACGCTTTGTGCCAGGTGCTGCTGGCTCACGATATTAATCACCGGCGATTGCTCCAGGTCGATCTGCAGCGCCTGGTTGAGCGTGGTGTCAAAAACGGGATCACCGGTACGGTTGATGAAGTCGGCCAGGATAATGGAGTCCTTGGTTGCCACGGGCGCCGCTCCCGGTGCGCTCTCCCCGGATGGGGGCAGCGCCGCAGGCCGTAACTTCCACCAGGTGACTCCGGCCGCGACCAGTACCAGGAGCAGTACAGCAGCGACTGCCCAGGACCAATTTGACTTGTTCCGGCTGGCCGGGGGTGCCGCCATCATCCTGCCGGATTGCGGGTCCAGTGCATCGAGCGCTTCCTGCAACTGCTCGGCTGTCGCATAGCGATTAGCAGGATCCTTGGCCAGCAGCCTGGCGACGATAGGATCCAGCTTCTTTGGCATCGCCGGGTTCACCGAGCTTATCGGAGGAGGATTTTCCTTGAGCAGCGCGGCGAACACTTCGGCTGTAGACCCGCCGGCAAAAGGAGCCTTGCCGGTGGCCATTTCGTAGATGACGCTTCCCAGGCTGAACAGGTCGGTGCGCCCATCCAGCGGCTCACCCTTCGCCTGCTCCGGCGACATGTAAGCCACGGTCCCCACAGCAGAGCCGGGACTGGTCAACTCCATGGTGGCGGTGCCCGGCCCAACTGCTGTTTCATCCGAGCTGGGATTCCCCGGAAGACCATAAGTGCGCGACTCCGCCGCAGCCATCCCGCCCTGCTTCTTGGCCAGCCCGAAGTCAAGAATTTTGATCAGCCGCTTGCCGCGCCCGCCATCGACCACAAACAGGTTTGCCGGCTTGATATCCCGATGGATGATGCCCTTGCTGCGCGCCGCAGCCAGGGCGGAAGCCGCCTGCTGGCTGAACGAAATAACATCCTCCGGGGCTAAGCCTTTGCCACCCGCCTTGGCCAGGCAATGCTTCAGCGTCTCACCCCGCAGTAGCTCCATCACCAGGTACGGCCGCCCGTCATGTTCCCCGGTGTCGTGAATGGAGCATACGTTGGGATGATTCAAAGTGGCCGAAGAACGAGCCTCGCGCAGAAAGCGCTCATGGGAAACGTGCGAATCGGGGGTAGCGTGAGGCGTGACGGGAGAGGGCGAACCGCTGCCATGTCCAGTAATCAGATAGGTCTCGGAAACCAGCTTCACCGCGACCTCGCGCTCCAAACGGGTGTCCAGTGCGCGGTACACTTCCCCCATACCGCCGGAGCCTATCTTCTCGATCAGGCGGTACGGTCCAAACTGTGTTCCCTCAGCAATCGTCATCGGTGCCCAAGCAGTTGTGCCAGCAGTCTATCAGCGCCGCGATGCTGCTGATATGTCATTCTGTTGGGGAAACCCCGTATTCCCAAAGCTTGCTTTGCAATCGAGGTTCTTATCCCTACGAAGATGCGGACTCTTTCCTGGTGTTTGCTGCTGGTGCTGGTCGCAGCACCGTCTTTCGCTGAATCCCCAGACTCCATGAACCACGATCTGCTCGAGGTAACGGTCCCTCAGCTGGAGCAGATGTACCGCGAGCACAAGTACACCGTTACCCAGGTGGTGCAGTGGTATATGGCGCGGATTGCGAAGTACAACGGCATTTATCGCGCAGTGCAGAACGTCGATTCGGCAGGCGCCCTGGCCGCCGCTGCTCGAGAAGATGCGGAGGGCAGCCCACACGGTGCGTTGTGGGGGGTACCCATCGTTACCAAGGCCAACACCTCGGTGAAGGGCCTGGTCACCACCGACGGATGGCAAGGCTACATGATTCCCGGCCATGAGCTGATCGCACCCAAGGACGCCGCCATCGTCACCAAACTGCGAGCCGCGGGCGCCATCATCATCGGCCAAACCAACATGCCGGACTTTGCCGCCAGCGATACCAATCGCAGCACCGCTTACGGTCGCACCGGCAACGCCTACGATGTGCGCTTTAGCCCCGGCGGCTCTTCCGGCGGCACCGTGACCGCAGTCACCGCAAACTTCGCCGTCCTGGGCAACGGAACAGATACCGGCAATTCCATTCGTATGCCAGCCGCGACCAGTTCCGTAGTTGGGGTATTCCCAACGCGCGACCTGGTGAGCATCGCCGGCATCGCACCGCTGGACTGGCTGCTCGACAACACCGGGCCGATCGCTCGCAACGTAACCGACGCGACCATCGCGCTGGACGTGATGGCGGGAGAGGACCCACGAGCTCAGCCGGGCCCGTACACCGCCTACCTGAAAGCAGATGCGCTCAAAGGCAAACGTTTTGGCGTACCCGCCTTCATTCTCGCGGGAGCTGGGATCCCCTTTCATGGCATGCCGTCGACGGAGCCGGCGAACAGGGCGGCAGCGGATCGAGCGGCGGCGCAGACGCCTCTCCGGCCGGAAACCCGCGCGGCTTTCATGAAGGCCCTCGAAGGGCTCCGTGCCGCAGGTGCGACCATCGTCTTTGACGATTCCATACTTGACGACAGCTTCGCAGAAGCGGCCTCGCACATCTGTACTCTTGCTTACATTCGCGAGGGCACGGAAAAGTTTCTCGCTGAGTATGGGCCGCCGCAGTACCGCTCCATTGAAGCGTATGAGAAAACCGTCGGATCTCCTTTGCCGCATGAAATCATCGACAGCACAGATGACGACAACGTCCGGCTAACGATGAAGCAGACCAAGGTGGAGAGCGATCCGCAGGCCGAGGTCGATTTTCTGGGTCCCAAGCGCAGGACGCTCGAAGCCTACGTCAATACAATGGATCGCTTGCATCTGGATGGCTACGTCTATCCGGCAACACAGATGCCGCCGCCCGACGAGACCATGCCCCAGGACGGGAAGATCAGTGGCGGCCCCCACAGCGACACCAGCTGGGTAAACATGATCGGCGTGCCGGCGGTGGTTGTGCCCGGAGGCTTCTACCCCGACGGCCTGCCCTTCGGACTGGAGATTTCCGCCCGGCCCTGGAGAGACGGCGACCTGCTCGGGTGGGCCTATGCCTATGAGCAGGTCACCAGGCACCGCAGGCCACCGGTGCTGGTAGAACAGGGTCTGCTGCCCGACGCGCGCTGAGTTAGGCCGACCCCTTCGGCGGCCAGGAAATCTGGCCCGTGCGCTTGTAGGCAAGATTGGCAATGTGGCCGGCGCGCGCCGCGGCGATACCGGTTTCAACCGGCGCGTTCGGCTCCTTACGGGACTTAACGCAGGCGAAGAAGTTCTGCATGTGGGTCACGGTTCCGTCGACAAAGCTCTTTTCACTGAGGATAGGGTTGCGATCGTCCTTCAAACCCTCGCGGAAGATGCCGAATCCGCTGCGATTGATCTTCAGCGTCGCCTCTGTGCCGCGGAATTCGAGTCCTCCATCATCGATCGAAGAACTCATCATGCCCTCGTACACTACATCCCAACCGGGATAGCGAAGCGCCGCCTGAACAGTATCGGGACAATCCCATTGTTCAAACACATATTTATCACCCAGCATCTGCACGTCGCGCGGCGTATCGCTCTTCATGGCCCAGTGGGCTACATCGATCCAGTGGGCGAACAGATCGGTCATAGCGCCGCCGCCAAAATTCCAGTACCAGCGCCAGCGGTAGTACTTCTCCTCGCTGAAGGGCTGATCCGGCGCCCCTCCCAGCCACATCTTCCAATCCAGTGCCTGGGCGTCCACCGGCTTGGGCTTCCAATTCGTCTGGTTGTAGTTCTGCCACCAGTAGGTTCGCACCTGGACAACGCGCCCCAGGCTGCCCGCCTGAATCAGGTCGACGGCGTTGCGAAAGTGGGTCCAGCTGCGCTGTTGCATGCCGCACTGCAGAACCTGCTTGCTCGAATGAACCGCATGCGCCAGCGTCGCCCCTTCTTCGATGGTGTGGGTGACCGGCTTTTCCAGGTAGACATCTTTGCCCGCCTCCAGCGCATCGCAGGCCATGCGCACGTGCCAGTGGTCGGGAGCGGCAATCAATACGACGTCAATGTCTTTTGCCAGCACCTCGTGATAATCGAGATGGGTGGTGGCGATACCGTTCGACCGTTCTTTTACCTCATCGCGGCGCGGCCCATAAACGTCGCTCACGGCCACGATCTGAAATTCGGTACCGGATGCGTCGGCAGCATCGAGCAGGTTTCTCATGCGGCCGCCGGCCCCAATGACGCCAATGCGAAGCGTGTCGTTGGCACCAAGGACTCTGGTCGAAGCAAGGGCGGTCATTCCACTTGCAATGATGAAGCTGCGGCGATTGGGCGTAAATGCCATGGGGCCCCCCGGTCAATTTGTTCCCGTCGATCTTACCAGCGAAATGCAAGACCTGTCTTGATTTGGCGCGTCCTGAAGGCCTATAACAAACCCTGTTATGGATAGCAACCGGCGTACTCTTCTGCAGGCAATTCCCCTACTCGCGGCGTCCAGGGCATTCGCGTTCGACAACGCCGTCATCCCTTCCTTCGTCAAGCCTTACAGCGATCTGCCCGTCAAGCAAAATGGGCAAAACGAATCCCGGGCAATCCTCGATGGCACCTTGCACACGGGCGAGCATCTCGAAGTGCACGAGACCACCCTGGCTGCGGGAAGCGAGCCGCATCCGCCCCACCGCCACGAGCACGAAGAACTGTTTCTGCTGATGAAAGGCAACGTGGCTGTGACCATTGAGGGCAAGACAACGCTGATCGGGCCTGGATCTGCAGCGTTCATTCACTCTAACGAATTGCACGGCGTTCATAATCCGGGACCTGAAAAGGCGCAATACTTCGTGGTAGCGACAGGCACGTAACGGAGGCAACGCGATGCAGTCAAAATGGAAATTGCTCATGATCGCCGCGCTGGGGTGGAGCACGCTGGCCGGGGCATCGGATCTGACCATTCACCTGAGCGGCTCACAACCGCTCTCACGCAAGACAGTGCAATACCAGTGCGATGGGCAGGCTACGGCGACCGGGCTTCCCGCGGCCGCATTCCCGGTTGAATACATTAACGGCGCCGGAAACAGCCTGGTCATCGTTCCGGTCCATGGAGCGTCGCTGATCTTCACCAACGTCACCTCAGGTTCTGGGGCACGCTATGCCGCGGGACAATATATCTGGTGGGATGCGGCTGGATCTGTCAACTTCTACTCTGATTCGCTTGCCGGCAAGACGCAGTCCGCGTGCCATCGGGTTGACGCCAAGTAACGTGAACAGCTTAAGCAAACCGGCCGGCCGGCAGAACATTTCGAGCCGTCTGTCGCAGCTATCGCCCCAAGACACCGCACGCTGGGGGAAAATGTCCGTTCATCAAATGATTTGTCATTTAGATGACTCCTACAAGCTTGCACTCGGAGAGAAATCTGTCAGCCCGGCAACTGGCTTGCTGCAACGAACTCTACTGAAGTGGTTGGCTCTGGACGTACCTCTGACGTGGGCTAAAGGGTTTCGTACCCGCCCGGAAGTGGAACAGGGCAACGGCGGTTCGCCTCCGATTGAATTCCGACAGGATCTTGACTCATTGCACTCGACTTTTGGCCGTTTCTGCGATGCTTTGCCAACGCCCCATTTGCCGCACCCTAATTTTGGGCCAATGACCACGAAGGACTGGATGCGCTGGGGGTACTTGCACGCCGACCACCACCTGCGTCAGTTTGGCCGATGAATGCTGCGCCTGTTGTTAAATCCCCCGATCGCTCTGGCTGCATTGCTGACGCTGGTCCCATTTTTCGCCGCAGCATTTTGCCCCAGTAGTCTCGAGTTGGCGAGGCGGCTACCGCTTCTGACTCGTATTCTGGCGCCGGCCATCCTAGGACTTCCTTACATTCTGGCCTCGATTGCAACCGGAGTTTTTCGCTGGCATTGGTTTGCCCTCTATACCTTGCTGCCTGTAGCCATCACCTTGCTGCTTTACCAGGCCACCCTGGCTGACCCACAGCAGCGAGGAGATTGGCGAGACCTCCTCATCCTTCTTCTGCTCGGCCTGGCGGTTGACTTACGCTGGTTTGAGGGGGCGTGGGGGCCACGTCTGGCTGTCTTCAACAAGATGTTATTGCTGGATGCAGGTATTTACGGCTTTCACGTCATCCGTCAGTTACGCGGGGTGGGCTTCGATCTGCGTCTACGCCTGCGCGATCTGGGGATCGGCCTGGCCGCGCTCGCCGCCTATGCTCCCATCGCTGTCGTGCTGGGACTCATGCTGGGCTTCCTCCATTTTCACCCGGTCATCCCGTCGGGCATGCACGCTCTCGCCGCCTGGGTATTCACGTTCTTTTTTATTGCCGTGCCGGAGGAACTTTTCTTTCGCGGCTGGTTGCAGAATCTTCTCGAGCGGCGGGTCCGGCCGGCGCGGGGGTTGCTCATTACCTCCGCCTTGTTCGGCCTTTCGCACTTCAACAAGCGTGCGGCGCTTTTCAACTGGCGCTATGTGTTACTGGCAACCCTGGCCGGCATTTTCTATGGCCTCGCCTGGCGTCAGCATCGCCGCGTGGGCGCCTCGGCAATCACCCACGCATCCGTGGATACGATCTGGTCTCTGTGGCTGCGGTGAGGATGATACCGGTAGTAGCCGATGCCGACGCGCATGTGATGATCCAGAGAGTCTGGCACACTCACTGCGACACAAAGGCCCAGGATCCCATGGGCCAGGCCGAGGGAATAGATATTCCGATAGCGCAGGAACAGTATGCAGGCTACGATGCCCCACACCAGGGTGACCGGCGTGAGAATCGGGTTAGGCAGGTGGGCGAGCGAGAAAAAACCGGCTGCTGCCACGACCGGCAAGACCTTACCTGGCAGTAGTCGCAACAAGCGAAGCAGGAAATAAATTTGCAGCAAGAACTGCTGCATGACTGCCCAAATCAAATATCCCCAGGTGTGCGAGAGCAGTGGTATTGGACCATGCAACCGGTGCAGCGTGTGCATCTCTCGGGCCGTAATCACGGCCAGGGTTGCAAGTATGGCGGCAACCCCCACCACCCAAAGTGACCGGAGCAAACCCGTCATCCCGAGGCCTAGACTCTTCCAGGTGGGACGGTGAATACAGGTGGTGACGATCACCCACGCGATGGTAGCCCAGTAGAAAAACCTCTGCCAGGGGTTCAGAGTCCAGATTGCTGCCAGGATCAGGCCATAGGCCACGCAAAACTCAACCAGGTCCTGCACCGCGAAGCGATTTACCTCTGTTGTCATGCTCGGCGCCAGTGCGCCCCTCACCCAGTCTACCTTTGTTAGGTGGCCGTACCCGGACTGGGCCAAAAAACGCCACTCCGTTTGGAGCGGCGTTTTCTTTGGCGTGAGCGATGGCGCTGCGCGTTACGGCTCATACCGGGTCCTGGCTGCTTCATCGGCCATCGGCGTGAGCCCATTCGATGCGCTCGATTTCGCTACAAACCGTGCTCCAGGTGGTTCGGGTCAGGTCAGCCCTCACGCTTTCAACGACCCAAGCCGATACACCTATCGCACGGAGGCTTTTGAGTCATGAGCGCCAAGAAAATTCTCATCGTGGAGGACGACCCGGATGTACTCCTCAGCATGCACGTACGTCTACGGGCCCATCACTACGACACTTACTCTGCGGGCGACGCAATCAGCTGCATGGCCGAGGCGCGCAGGGTTGAACCGGATCTGATCATCCTGGACCTGGGCTTGCCTGCGGGTGATGGCTTCGTGTTGATGGAAAGGTTCAGCAAGGTCCCTGCTCTGGCCACGGTTCCAGTCGTCGTGGTCTCTGGCCGCGATCTACAGACCAATCAAAAGAAGGTAGCCGCCCTGGGAGGCAAGGCCTTCTTACAAAAACCCGTCAGTAACGCACAGCTCCTGGCAGTCATCCGCAGTGCGCTCGGAGAACGACAGAAGACAGAGGGGTCCGTGGTGTACAACCTGGGAAGCCAATGAATTCTCGGCAGGCAACAGCCCTCAAGAGCTAAACAGAGGTGTGAGTACCGGGGAAGAAACCGCAGGTCCCTCCACTGCGCCTCGCTCCGGTAGCTGCACAGCAGCGCATCAGGCGCCTCTTAAGTGCGCATCTTCGAGGCCCGCATAGTGTCGCTGCTCCGAATCGCGAATCCTGGCTCAGTGAGCATGAGCGACTCAATGTCAGGAGCACCGAGCAGTGCAGCCGAGTTGGCGTACCCGCCGCAGCCCACTACCTTGAATCCCGCTCGCTCGATGATCGTCGCACACCACGGATCGTGAGCAACTGGAATCATCAGGATCTCTTTTGCCAGTAAATACTGCCTGAAAAGGGTTGTCTTTTTTCATCGTTCCTAAAGTTGTGCTTTCTCACGCAGACTTTAACCCTTCAGGTCAGCGAGATACAAGGATTCAGCGAAGGCAACGAACTCAGAACGAGCCCGCAATACAAAACATCGCATCTCTATTAAGCGGGGATAAATAAGCATGGCGCGCGTCTTCATTACAGGTTCTTCCGACGGTCTCGGCCGGATGGCGGCTCAACTGCTCATCGAACAAGGGCACAGTGCAGTACTGCACGCACGAAGCGAGCAGCGGGGGGAAGAAGCCCTGGCCGCAGTGCCCGGAGCAGAAGGGGTCGTCATCGGAGATCTGTCGAGTATCGCCCAAACGCGCCTGGTCGCCGATCAGGTCAACCGCCTGGGCAATTTCGATGCGGTCATTCACAACGCCGCCGTGGGCTACCGCGAGCCGCGGCTCATTCCAACCGAAGACGGCCTGCCCCATGTGTTCGCCGTTAATACGCTCGCGCCCTACATTCTGACCGCACTCATCCACCAACCGAAGCGCCTGGTTTACCTTAGCTCGGGCCTGCACAAGAGCGGTGACGCCAGCCTGCAGGATCTAACCTGGGAGCACCGCCGCTGGCAGGGGGAGCAGGCCTATTGCGATAGCAAACTGCACGACGTGCTGCTAGCCTTCGCCGTGGCGCGCCGCTGGCCGCAAGTGAACTCCAACGCTCTGGAACCGGGCTGGGTACCCACCAAGATGGGCGGACCCTATGCACCCGATAATCTCGACCAGGGCCACCGCACCCAGGTATGGCTGGCTGCCGGCGAAGACCAGGCCGCCATGGTCACGGGCAAGTACTTCTTTCACCGGCAACAGCGCACGCCCAATCCTGCAAGCCAGGATACCCGGACCCAGGACGCCCTGATCGACGCATGTCAACGGCTTTCAGGCATCGACCTGCCAGGGCAGCGCAACTAAGGTCCCCAATCATCCGTCTTAATGGGTGAATTCCGAGGGGAACACGGTGAACAGAAAAGGGATTCGGTTTTATTGGGGACCTTGGACAGCGGTGTTGGCTTCGCTCACCCTGGGCGCGGCCGCCCTGGCATGGAAGGTCGACCAACCAGGCGAAATTCCCCATAGGGCAGGGCACATGTATATGACTGCGCTCAAACCTGCCCAGCCCGGCGATCAGCAGAAGGCGGAAACGGTTGTGATTGCGGCCAAGCAGGCCATGGCGCCCTACGAGGATTACCACAAGGCCCTGGCGGATGGTTATGAGATCTTTCTTCCCAACGTACCCCAGCCCCAGTACCACTTCACACGGTACGAATACGGCCTGGAGGCACGATTGCACTTCGATCCCCTTAAACCAACCTCCTTGCTTTATAAAAAAACGCCGGATGGCGGGTACAAGCTGATCGGAGCGATGTACACGGACCGGGTAGATGCTACTGAGGAGGAGTTAAACGAGCGCATCCCGCTGAGCATTGCCCGTTGGCACCAGCATATTAATTTTTGCAAAGCCCCTGCCGGGGAGAAAGCGGCCTACTTTGGTCCCGATGCAAAATTTGGCCTGGGCGGCTCCATCACCACCAAAGAAGCCTGCGAAGCGGCGGGCGGCCAGTTCCGTGCACATCTCTTCGGCTGGATGGTGCATGTCTATCCCTACGAGACTGACGCCAGGAAGATCTGGTCCACCGACGATGACGACCAGGGGCACGACAACATGGACCGGTCTCCCATGCCGGGGATGAAGATGAACTGACGGCGACTCGGCCTTATCATAGAGCCGAGGTGACCTATCGGCACGCGCACGACTTCAGCCCCGAGAAAAATAGCGCTTGTGGTCGGTTCTGACAGCAAAGTCGCTTTGGCTGCGGCCAAGGTCCTTCCTGCCTGGGAAATAGCCCGCGCAGCCAACAATATGTCCGCGCTGGAAATGCTCAAAGCCCAACCGTACGATCTTGTCCTGACAGGCGAAGAAACCTCGGGCAGGCAGGACGTCAAGCTTCTCCGCCAGATCCGCATTGTCCGGCCTCATGTGCGGCTCATCATCATCACCTCACAAAGCACGCCGGCCGATGTGATTGGCGCCATGCGCGAACGCGCCTTCAGTTACTTCTCCGAGCCCTATTCCATGCCCGCGTTTGAGCAGATGCTGCTCCTGGCAACCACTGGTCCGGTCTGGGATGAGGGCATAGAAGTTCTTTCCGCTACGCCGCAGTTTCTTCAGCTCGTCGCCCGTTGTGACCGGAAGACAGCCAACCGGTTGATTCAGTTCATTCACGAAATAGCCGATCTCCCCGTGAAAGAGAGAGACGCCGTCGGTCTGGCCTTTCGCGAGATGCTGATGAATGCGATCGAGCACGGCGCCCGTTTCGACGCCACCCAGCACGTTGCGATTTCTTATATCCGCGCCAAGCACATGGTTTTATGCCGGGTGAAGGATCCGGGAGAAGGCTTTTCCCTGGAGGAAGCGACCCATGCCGCGATCATGAACCCACCGTCCGACCCGATCCGGCACACCGCCATCCGCGAAGAGCAGGGTCTCAGGCCGGGCGGATTTGGCATCCTGGTGACCCAGAACATCATTGATGAGTTGATCTACAGTGAGACCGGCAACGAAGTGGTGCTCATCAAATACCTCAAACCGGAGCAACTTGAGGAAGCAAGCAGCTGAAGACCGGGCAACTACCCTGTTCCGTCGTCAATCTCAGGAAAGATGGGAGTGACGAATGATTCTTGTTACGGGAGCAACGGGAAAGAACGGGCTCCCGCCGGCAATGCCCGGGGTGAGTGGTCATCGGCAAATCGGGGTGAGTGGCTATTGCCAGCGATCGGTTTTTCGCAGAAGGTTATCTCACCTTGGCGATACCCACCACAGCTCAGACCCTCTTCGTGTTCCAGCCCGGATTTGCGTGGGGTGTATGGCTACCCTATCTCTCCGCAACCATCGTTCTGCTCATTGGCCTGAACACGCTCACAAAAGATTTTGCTCCGAGGCAAGGGCTGAATAAGTTTGTCGCTCTGGGGCCGCTGTTCATCGCCATTCCGATTGCTGTGTTCGGCACGGAACATTTCACGGCTACCAAAATCATCGCCGGGATGGTGCCGGGATGGATCCCAGGACACATGTTCTGGGCTCTCTTCGTGGGGACTTGCCTCATTGCCGCAGCATTGAGCATAGCGGCCGGGAAATACGCGTGGCTCGCGGCTGCTCTGCTCGGTGTCATGATCTGCTTGTTTGTGCTTCTCATCCATATTCCCAACATAGCGAGTGCCCCCCACAGCCGGCTCCTTTGGGTGGTTGCTCTAAGGGATTTCGCTTTTGCCGGCGGCGCCTTCTCTATTTCGGCAGCACAAAAAGACGCATGGACTCCCGTTGCCAGGAACAGGCTCGTTACTCTGGCGCGGCTTTCCCTTGCCACGGCGATTACGGTTTGTGGGGTAGAGCAGTTTTTATATCCGGCGCTCTTGTCGGGGATTCCCCTCGAGAGATCGACACCGGTCTGGATTCCGGCGCATTTGGTTTGGAGTTATTTAGCGGGGATAGTCTTCGTCGTTGCCGGCATCAGCATGTTGATCAACAAGCGAGTACGACTGGCGGCAACCGCGGCCGGGCTAATGACTTTGTTCCTGGTGGTCGTGATGTATGTTCCGCTACTGGTTTCGAAGCCCTCGGATATAGGAGAAGGACTGAATTACCTGGCGGACACTTTGTTGTTGTGTGGCAGCCTGCTGGGGTTCGCTGAAACTCAGCCCGAGTCTCTAGCGCTTGACGATCAAAGCAGCGAGTTGGCTCCATCCATCCAGGCAAAAGCCGGCTAGTTCAAATTCTCCGCGGCCAGCAATTGTTGAAACTGTGGCGTCGTGCGTAGCACCGCGAAATCCTTATCTTCATCCAGGCGCTTCCGATCCTTGAACCCTTCATCCATGGCCTTGCGAAGATAAATGAGCGCTTGCTCCTGCTTGCCCGCGCTGGCGAAGGTCTGTGCGATGTAGTAGTTGATCTCGACGCGTTGTTCCCGAGACCCGCCGCCTTCGACCATCTTGGACTGATCGGGATTAAAGACCTGATCGTCGATGGAGAAGGCCTTTTGATACATCTTCATGCCCTTCTTGTAATTCCCGTCGGCGAAATAGGCAGTACCTAGATTGCAGTAGATCACTGCACTTTCTGACGTATGTTTCAGCGCTCGCTTGTACCAGTGCTCGGCATCTCTGAAATCATGCTGGCCGTAATACACGGCAGCAAGATTATTGGAAGCAGGAGCAAAGCGAGGGTTGATGGCCAGCGCCTGCTGGTATGCCTTGCGCGCTTCGTCCAGGGCATAAAGGTGATGGTAGGCCATCCCGATATTGTTCCAAACGATCGCAGATTTCAGATTGGATTGCTGGAACGCGGAAATGGCCGCGGCATACTCTCCCCGCGCCATCAGTATGTTGGCCTTCTGTTCTGCCGGAAGCTGGTCGACTCCAAGACTCTTGCGTTCCTGGGAGGACGCGTTTGGGGAAGGGCTAGTTACAGTTTGAGCAGATGGAGTTTGCCGTGCGAATAGCTGGCCCGTGGTTGAAGCAAGAACTACAACGACAAACCAGAGTCTTATGGTGAAGAGCGGGCCACTGGGATGTTTACCCATAACTCGCCTCCTTGTCATGCGGCGTTGTTGCGCCGCCGTGACCAGATTGCGTCTATCATTTTCCCCCTATCGGACGAAGTCGGCAATATCCAATTCTCAGCAAACTCCAATAGCCAGTCGGCGATCACCGTCCAAACTGACTTGATTCCTCAACGATTTAGCCCCTATGAATGATCCGCACTTCCCGGGGAATACCACTTTCGGCCGTTTCAGGCCCTGCAGGACTGTACGTTCGTCCTAAGGCGGCACACTTTCGCCAACCGTGGCGAGAGTACGTCGTCCGCCGCCCTTGTTTTTGCTAACCCTAGGACAAAGAGCATGATGCAGCCCTTCCCCAGCCGATTCATGGCGTTACCGCTGTTGCTCTTAACCTCACTGAGCGCACAGATTGCTACGCCCAGGACAGCGGTGTAATGCCTCAATGGGCCGGTCACGCGGTCCCTTGCCGGCACTGGCCTTTGCCGCCAGGAAACAAGAATCTCAACATCGGTCCGGCGCGTTCCGCCCAGGCGGACTCTGTGTGCTCCGCACCCTCAGCCTCGCAGTAAGCCAGGTCCTTCCCCAGCTGCCAGCCCTGCTTGATGAGCCCGTCGCGGAGCAATCGCGCCTCCGGAACGGCACGCGCGGATTCCTTGGTGCCAATGTCCAACCAGATGCTCAACTCTGGTTTTTTGGCGAGCGTCGTAACTGTCCTGAGAATCGTGCGATTGCGCCACCACACTGAAGGAGACATCACAGCCAGCCGGGAAAACACCGATGGATACTGCAAGCCGAGGTACAAGGTTACCAGGCCGCCCAGCGAAGACCCTCCCAAGCCGCAGTTCTCTGCCCCGGGCAGCGTCCTGTACTGCGCGTCGATGAAGGGCTTAAGCTCCTGGACCAACATGCGGCCGTAGGCATCCGCATGGCCGCCGCCGAGACGCTTATCTTCGACCGGGGTGTACTCATCAATGCGCTTCAGGCCGGAGTTGTAAATGCCAACAATGATCAGCGGCTCCATCGCGCCCGCCGCTGCCAGCGCATCCGCTGTCTCACCCATGCGCCAATAGTTCCCTTTGATAAACGAGGTTTCCGGATCAAAAAGGTTCTGGCCATCCTGCATATAAAGCACGGGGAACCGGCGTCCTGCCTCTACCTCATACATTGGGGGAAGATAGACAATCAGATCGTGGTGCTCCTCCACCAGCCTGGAAACAAACTGCTCTCGTTTCTTCAGGCGTGCTGCCAGGGTGCCCGGCGCAGGAGGCTGAGTTTGATCGCTGGTGATAACCGGTTTCTTCGGCATTCTATAAAATGGCGCAGCGATGGCTTCCCACCGTGGTTCTTTAGAGTAGCAAACGCATTTACGGCAAGGAGTGTGACGATTGCAGCGCGAATATCATCGTTGGTGGTCAAAAGATCTGAGCCGCGACATGGAACTGCTGTGCTTCGGTCACGCGGGAACCAGGGTTCTGGTCTTCCCCACTTCCCAGGGCCGATTCTTCGAGTACGAAAACAACGGCATGGTAGGCAGTGTGGCCGACCGCATAGATAACGGGCAGCTGCAGCTTTATTGCGTCGACAGCATAGACGGGGAGAGTTGGTATAACAAGCATGCGCATCCGTACTGGCGAGTACAGCGGCACATGCAATATGAGCGCTACCTGGTCGACGATGTGCTTTGCCTGATGGAGAAGAAAAACCAGACCCCGCTGCTGATCACCACCGGGTGCAGCTTCGGCGCGTTTCATGCCGCCAATTTTGGCTTCCGCCATCCCGATAAAGTCACCGGCATCGTAACCATGGGCGGCGCCTTTGACATGAAGGACTTCGTCGATGGCTGGTATGGCGAGGACCTGTACTTCAACAATCCGCCAGACTATCTCGCCAACTGCACCGATCCCTGGAAGTACAACCACATCCGTACCGTTCTGGCCACCGGGGAGTGGGACTTTTGCTGGGAGAAAAATGAGCGTTTTGCCAACGTCCTGCGCAACAAGGGCATACGTCATGAACTATACGTATGGGGGGATCGCAGCTTCCACGATTGGCCCTGGTGGCGGCCGATGGCCAGGATGTACCTGGAATAAAGAGGATTAGTGTGGGCGGCCGTTGATGGGAAGAAGCAGAAGTTGATTGACCAGGCCTGAAAGCCTTTCTACATCCGCAGCCAATGAGTTGCCTAGCGTTTTCGCGTCTGAACCTGCCTCCCCCTGGGCGGCAAGATACACGAGGTTGGTGAGGCTTTGCAGCGGGTTGTTGATCTGGTGGGCGAGTTGATTTGCCATCGCAGCAGCGGCAGAAGCGCGCTCCTGTTCGATCAGCTTCTTTTGTTGACGCTGGTGCCGGAACCCCATGGCTGCGAAGTCGGCCAGCATTTGCATCATGCGCACGTCGTTCAAATCGAAGGCCTGCTCGCGTTCATGGGCCATGATAAAGATGGTGCCCCGGGTCCCATCCACCTGCCACGGGAGCAGGAGACCATCGGTAACCAACGGAGCCTCCACGCCCAGAATTTCGAAAAAACGCTTCGAAACCCGGAAGAGCTGTGGCCGGCCGCGCTCCAGACAAACGCCGCAGGCACTCGGATAACGGGGAAGAATCGCGTTCAGAAAACCCGAATAGACTCCAGCGGTCGCAACCCAGTGGTAGAAATCCTTTTCCGTTCCATCCTCCCGCTCGATGCTGATGCCTGCACTGTCCGCTCCGCACAACTCGACCGAGACTTTCACCAACTCAGACAGGATGGACTCAGGGTTCTCGACAAAGGCATGACAAAGGCGCTGCAAACCCGCCATCTGCAAAGAGACGTTGCGATCATGCAATTTTCTTGCGGCGAATTGAGAATCAGTCCCGAGGTCGATGACTTCCAGGCCGGTATCCGTCAATCCTGGTGAAACTACGCTCATGAAGACCTCGATGCGCGGGTTTTCGGGGGGTTGCACCGATCTTATACCTCAAAGACTAGTTTCTTGCGCAGCTTGAACTGATGGAGAAAGCCCTTAGGTCTCCGATGCACTGAAAACAGTGAAATGCTTTACTATTGTGCCTGTTAGCCCAACCCACGGCATTTGTTTTCGGGCCCTTCAACAAGGCAATGGTTTCGTCTCGACCCTTTTCGTTTCGACCCAAGGAGCCGCCGTGAAGAAAATAGGAATCGTTTTCGGGATGGAGTCGACCTTCCCGCCCGCACTGGTCGACCGGATCAACTCCTTCGGCGACCCGGACATCCAGGCCGAAATGGCCCATATTGGGGAAGTCCGGATGGCGGAACCCTCTCCCTACCACGTCATCATCGATCGCATCTCCCACGACATCCCCTTCTATCGCGGCTACCTCAAGAACGCGGCTCTTTCCGGATCGATCATCATCAACAACCCCTTCTGGTGGAGTGCCGACGACAAGTTCTTTAACTTCGCCCTGGGGAGCAAGCTAGGGGTGGCGATCCCCAAAACCGTACTGCTGCCCCACAAACACCACCCGCCCGGCACCACCGACCACTCCATGCGAAACCTGCAATACCCCCTCCCCTGGGACAGCATTTTCGATTACGTTGGTTTTCCCGCGTTCCTCAAGCCCTTCGACGGCGGCGGCTGGAAGGATGTATACAAGGTGGACTCACCGGCCGAGTTCTTCCATGCCTACGCGCAGACCCGCGATCTTTGCATGACCCTGCAGACGGCGGTGAAATTCAAAGAATATTTCCGCTGTTACTGCGTTGGGCAGCAAAACGTTCACATCATGCAGTACGACCCTTCCCGGCCTTTTCACGAACGCTATGTCAAGGACCCGGCGGCGGTGGACCCCAAGCTTCTGGAGCGAGTTGAACGCGACTGCCTGACCCTTTGCCGAGCCCTGGGCTACGACTTGAACACCGTCGAATTTGCCTGTGAGGATGGGATCCCTTATGCCATCGACTTTATGAATCCGGCGCCCGATGCGGATATAAACTCTGTGGGCCCGGCCAACTTTGAGTGGATCGTAAACCGGGTTTCTAAGCTGGCCATGGAAAAGGCCAGGAATCACACCGGGAAGGCTCCCGAATACCGCTGGAGCGCCTTCCTGGGCGGAACTGCGGCCTCGTCGAACGGGCAAGCAGCAAGGCAGGTCAGCCAGGAGGTACGCGGATGAGTCGACCCAGTTTCAGCATCGGAATCGAAGAGGAATACCAGACGATCGACCCGGAAACCCGTGATCTGCGGTCCCACATCCAGGCGGAAATACTTCCCCGGGCCAAGCTCATCACCATGGACCGCGCCAAGCCTGAGCTTCACCAGTCAGTGGTCGAAGTGGGCACCAAGGTTTGCCGGGACATTCAGGAAGCCCGCGAAGACATTCTCGATTTACGGCGGCAGATGATCACCCTGACCAGCGAAAGCGGCATGTGGCTGGCCGCCGCCAGCACCCACCCGTTCGCCGACTGGCGAGAGCAGGAGATCCATCCTGACGACCGCTACAAGCAGGTCGTGGAAGATTTACAACTGGTCGCGCGCGCCAACCTGGTCTTCGGATTACACATCCACGTCGGCATCGAGGACCGTAACACTGCCATCCACATCATGAATTCGATGCGCTACTTCCTGCCCCACATCCTGGCGCTCTCCACGAATTCACCGTTCTGGGAAGGCACCAAGACGGGATTCAAGTCGTATCGATCGAAAGTGTTCGAGCGCTTTCCCCGCACCAACATCCCCGATGTTTATGCCAACTGGGCGGAGTATGAGACCTTCATCAACCTGCTGGTGAAGACCAATTGCGTCGACAACGGCAAAAAGGTCTGGTGGGACATTCGCCCTCATCCCTTCTTCAATACTCTGGAAGTGAGGGTATGCGACATTCCAATGCGGCTCGATGAAACCATGGCGATTGCCGCGCTGATCCAGGCTACTGTGAAAATGCTGTACGACCTGCATGCCTGCAACAAGAGCTATCGCATCTACGGACGCGCTCTCATTATGGAAAACAAGTTTCGCGCCGCCCGTTATGGCATTGATGGCAAACTGATCGACTTCGGCAGAGAAGAAGAGGTACCGATGCGCGATCTGATGATCGAATATATCGACCTCATCTCCGATGCAGCCAAAGAGCTGGGCTGCGAACGCGACATCGCCTACATCCACGAGATGCTCAGAATGGGCACAGGCGCAGACCGGCAGCTCAAGGTGTACGAACAAACAGGGGATCTGAAGAAAGTAGTGGATTACATCGTGGCGGAAACTCGGGTAGGCGTGATGCAGGAAACGGCGGCCTTGCAGAGCTAGTGCCGTTGAAATAAAGAGAGGAAGTTGCTTGGCCCAACCTGTTTTGACTGACATCACCAGGATCGACTTCGATCCCCAGTTTTCGCCCGGCGCCTACAACGCTGTCAACACCTGCCTGCGCGTCGAGCCTTCGGAGAAGGTCACGCTGATCACCGACAACGCCTGCCGCGAGATCGCCGCCAGCATTGCGCAGGAACTCATCAAAGTAGGCTGCCGTTTCAAGGCCTTCGTGCTCGAAGATCTCGCACCGCGACCGCTGGCTGGTCTGCCGCACGAGATCGCGGAAGACATGGAGAGCAGCGACGTAAGTATCTTTGCTGTGCGGGTGCAGACCAACGAGCTGAAGTCGCGCATGGAGATGACGGCGATCGTCAATCGCCGGCACATGCGCCATGCCCACATGGTCAACATTAACCGCCAGATCATGCTCGAAGGCATGCGGGCTGACTTCAACCACGTCGACGCCCTGAGCCGCAAAGTGATGGAAATTGTCTGCAATGCCAAAGAGATCACCGGCAAAACCGCTGCCGGCTGCAACTTCACCGGCGCGCTGAACCCGGAGTATCGCTGGCTCAAGACCAGCGGCATCATCAGCCGCGACAAGTGGGGAAATCTGCCCGGTGGCGAAATCTTCACCTCTCCGGGAGAAGTGAACGGAGTGTACGTTGTGGACGGTGTCGTCGGTGACTATCTCTGCGACAAATATGGAGATCTCGAGCGCCATCCGTTAACCATACGCATGCGCAACAATCGCATCACCGAAGTTTTCAGCGAAAACAAAGCGCTGGAACAGGATTTCTGGTCGTACACCCACACTGACGAAAACAGCGATCGCGTCGGCGAGTTCGCCATCGGCACCAATATTGAACTCACTGACGTGATCGGCCAGATACTGCAGGACGAAAAATTTCCCGGCATTCACATCGCCTTCGGCAATCCTTACGGCGAGCACACGGGAGCGAAATGGTACTCCGGGACCCATATCGACGTAGTCGGGCGCAAGTTCGATATCTGGGTGGACGGGCGGCAAATCATGGAGAAGGGCCACTTCCTGATAGAGGGCTGACCATGATCCCCGCTCTGCGCGAGGCCTTCAACCGTGACTTTCGCCCTGAGACCTACCAGCAGTTTCTCCTGGATTTAGAAGCCAGGGCCGGCACACCGATTGCTTTTCGTGTCTCCGAGACACCCTGCTTCTTTCCCAAAGCGCTGCTCGACCTGATGGCGGAGTATGGCCGTGACCTGGTGCTGCAGCTGGTGAACAATCCCAGCTATCACCGGGCCTCTGACGTCACCGTCCCTTCGCGCTTCAACGTTGCCAATGAATCGCCGAGGCCCATGTTCCTGCAAGTCGACTTTGGCCTGGTGCGCGATTCACTGGGAGAGCTGGAGCCGAAGTTAGTTGAGCTACAGGCCTTCCCCTCTCTCTACGGGTATCAGCCGCTGTTGGCCACGCAGTACATTGCATCGTACGGGTTGCCATCCAGCCTGGGCATCTACCTTGGGGGGTACGACCAGCACAGCTATCAGCAACAGATGCGGGAGCTGATCGTCGCCGGGCACGATCCTGAGAATGTAATCCTGCTTGAGATACATCCGGAGAAGCAGAAAACACTTTGCGACTTTTTAATTACACAGCGCGGCCTGGGCATCGCGGTCGTTGATATCCTTAATCTGAAGAAACGCGGGAACCGGCTGTTCTACGAACAAGGCGGACGCGAAATTCCCGTGCATCGCATCTACAACCGCTGCATTGTGGACGAGCTGGAGCGCAAAAACATCCAACTGCCTTTCGACCTGACAGAGCCGCTCGACGTGGAATGGGCAGGCCACCCCAACTGGTACTACCGCATCAGCAAGTTCTCAATCCCCTACCTCAAGCACAAGTGTGTGCCCAGGACGTGGCTGCTTGACGAGAACAGTACGGTTCCTGGCGATAACGAGAATTACATATTGAAGCCGCTTTATTCCTTCGCCGGTCTGGGGATCAAGTTCCATCCTACGCAGGCCGATGTAGATGCCATTCCGGCAGATCAGCGTCATCACTACATTCTGCAGGAGCGTATGCGTTTTGAGCCGGTCATTGAAACACCCTTTGGCATGACTCAAGCCGAGATCCGCATTATGTATGTCTGGCCAGAGCGGGGAGAGATGACGCCAGTACTGCCTCTGCTCCGTATGGGACGGGGCATCATGATGGGCGTCGACCACAACCGAAACCTGGAATGGGTCGGTGGATCAGCAGCACTATGGGTGTAACCCAAACCCTCGACTTCCGGCGGAAACTGCCGATGGATAGTTAGTTGGGGTAAAGGTCCTGCGCCGAAACGGCTATCTCGTCCTGATTACCGTGATGCTCGCCTTGCTGCCGGCCCCGGCCTATTCCACCGCTCAGCAAATGCGAGCCGATCGGCGCCCCTTACCTACCCTCACCAGGGCGCACGATGCTCACAGTCTGACGATTGAGCAGGCGCGGCGACACTATCCCGTGCAACTGCGAGCTGTCGTCACCTACTACGACACGAACGTCGACGAGCGTCGACCGACACTTTTTGTTTCCGACTCGTCTGGCGCTATCTTTATTGTCCTTGCAGGCTTGCCTGCCGCTCCTTTTGAGACCGGCGACCTGATTGAAATAGGAGGGGTGAGCGATGCAGGAGATTATGCTCCCATCGTCCGAGCCACCGAGGCACACGTAATTGGTAAGTCGCATTTGCCTCTGACCGCTCCGCGGGAAAGTTTGACCGAGATGCTTACCGGCGCGGCGGACGGCCAATGGGTAGAGGTTGAGGGAGTGGTGCTTGCGGCCCGGCCGTCGGGTAACAGCGTCAATTTAGATCTCGCCTTGAGCGACGGCGCCATCACCGCAACGACCATGAGGGAAGCGGGAGCGGATTATGAAGGCCTGGTCGACGCTAAAGTAAGGATTCGAGGCAACGCGGCCCCACGATACAACCACCAGTACCAGATGACCGGCGTTCATATTTACTTTCCGAATCGTGCCCAGGTAACTGTAGAAGAACCTGCGCCGGCCCACCCCTTCGCTTCACCGATTTCTCCCGTCAGCGGCCTGCTGCGATTCTCACCGGATTCTGCCTGGCATCATCGCGTTCACATCCGGGGAACGGTTACGCTGTCATGGCCGGGCTGGTTACTCTGCCTTCAGGACGGCCTTCACGGCCTCTGTGCACAGACCGAGCAAAGCACGCCGCTGAGCCCTGGAGAACTGGTGGATGTGATCGGCTTTCCCGTGATCGGCACATTTACCCCCACCCTGACCCACGCTACCTTCAGAGCAATGGGTCACCAGCAGCCGGCTCCTCCTGTGGCCGTGACCGCGGAGGAGGCACTGCGTGGCTCCCACGACGCCGGCCTGGTGGAAATCAAAGGCCAACTCATCGAGCAAGACGAATCTGCAAGCGATCCGAACATAGTTCTGTCGTCCGGGAATTATGTGTATTCCGCCGTCTTGCCGGCACAATCCGGAGCGCTTCTGCCGAGGCGGGAAAAAGGCACCACCTTCAAAATCATCGGGATCTGCTCGGTGAAGGGGAGTGCCGAACCAGTCGGCGCAAGTGGGTCAGGGTATCCGACCGCCGAGTCATTTCGTATCCTGCTGCGCTCGCCTGAGGACGTAATGGTCATCAAGACTCCTTCCTGGTGGAGCCCGGCGCACGCCATTGCCACGCTGGGAGCGGGGGTTGTATTCACCGTGGTGGTGCTGGCCTGGAGTTTCGTATTGCGCAGGCGCGTCCAGCAGCAGACCTCTACCATCCGGCAGCAACTTGAGGAAGCGGCCAAGCTCCGGATAGAGGCCGAGAAGGCCAGCCGTACCAAGAGCGAGTTCCTGGCCAACATGAGCCACGAAATCCGCACCCCGATGAACGGCGTGCTGGGGGTCACCGATCTCTTCTGGACACCGCGCTCAATGCTGAACAACGCGAATATGCGGGATTGGTTAAGTCCTCCGCCGATTCTCTGCTCTGCATCATCAACGACATCCTCGACTTTTCCAAGATCGAAGCGGGCAGGCTCGAATTGGAAGCGATGGAATTTAACGTGCGCGAGTGCATGGCTGAGAGCACTAGGATGTTGGCTGTGCGCGCCAGGCAGAATGGCCTGGAACTAACCTGCGAGATCCTTCCCGAGGTACCTGAGCGTGTGGTTGGCGACCTGAACCGCTTGCGACAGATCATTATCAATCTGGTCGGCAATGCCATCAAATTCACAGATCGAGGCCAGGTGGGGTTAAGGATTTCGCTCGATTCCCAAACTCCGGGTAATTTTCTGTTGCACTTCGTGGTAACGGATACCGGGGTGGGAATCGCCGAGGAAAATCAGAAGCTCATCTTCGAAGCTTTCTCCCAGGCCGATGGCTCGACCGCACGCAAGTTTGGCGGTACCGGGCTGGGCCTGAGCATCTCTACGCAACTGGTGGTGTTGATGGGCGGCAACATCTGGGTGGAGAGCGCCCTCGGGCACGGCAGCCAATTCCACTTCACCGCCAGCTTCGGTGAAGCCCGTCGAGTGGTAGAGGTTGTGTCCTCTTCCGTCCCCTCACAACTGGCCGTATCCAGGACGCACAGGAAACTACGAGTGTTGCTGGCAGAGGACAATGCCGTCAACCAGAAGATCGCCATCCGCGTGCTCGAGAAGCATGGGCACCACGTGACCGTCGCCGCCAACGGACGCTTGGCCTTGGCAGCGCTCGATCAGGCCACTTTCGATGTGGTGTTGATGGACGTGCAAATGCCGGAGATGGACGGTTTCGAATCCACCGCCGCCATCCGGAATCACGAACGAGAGACGGGCAACCACGTACCGATTATCGCCATGACCGCCCACGCGATGCCGGGAGACCGGGAGCGCTGCATTGCTGCTGGAATGGATAGCTACATCGCCAAGCCGCTCAAAGCCGCAGAGTTGATCGATCTGTTGGAAAGATTCGCCGGGGCAACGCAGGAAGAGGTAAGTCCGGCCTGAAGCAGGAGCTTTCGCCCGAGGGTGTTTCCTCAGACAAACCCCAGGTTTGCGGAGCTGAAGGCGCCGATGCTGGGAAAGATCGAGCTGAGCTGGGATGCACCAACACCGAACCAACTCGCCAGGGTGGAAGCGTACTGGACGCTGGCGGTCGTAGGAATCCATCGGCCGTTGGCGCCAGAGTCGTCGGGGCCGCCGAGTGCGAGTGTGGGATAGGTGCCGTAAAGTTTGCCTCCCCGCACCGCGCCTCCGACAACGATTTGATGGCCGCCCCACCCGTGGTCCGTGCCGCTGTTTGAATTAGGCTGCAAGGTACGGGAGAAGTCAGACATAGTGAAGGTGGTCACATCACTCGCGATCCCCATCTCCTGCGTAGCCTGATAGAACGCCGAGATCGCTGAGGAGAACTGGCTCAGCAGCACACTTTGTTGCGTGAACTGGTTGGCGTGAGTGTCGAAGTTCCCAACTCCAGCGAAGAAAATCTGCCGGTTGACCCCGAAACTGCTTCGCACCTGGATCAGTTGAGCGATCTGTTGCAGCTGTGCGGCGAACGGGTTACTGGAGGGAAAGACTGTAGTGAGAGGTGAGGTCGAAGCGATTGCTTCAGTAAGTACGCTGGCGTAGCGGTAGGCGTTCTGAGTGATGACGTTTTCGGCCTGCACCAGGCTGAGGCCACCATCGAAACTGAGGAAACTCTGGGCGAGTGCTTGGCGCGCTGCGCACTCCTGTGTGCCTTCGCCACACGAGACACCTGCCACGTTGCCGGGAACGACCGCCATAGGAGTGGTGGATTGCCCGTCGCAGAACAGCGTGTCACCGGCCACCGAGGTGATCATGGGGATGGATGCCGAAGGATTAAATCGGTTACCCAGCAAATCGCTCATTCTGCCTGCCCATCCGGTATTGATGGTGGCGTTCTGGGCTGCGTTTTGCCACTGCAGTTGCTGATCGGCGTGGCTGAAGAGGTTAGACGGCAAATTCATCTGTGTTGTGACCGTGGCGCGGGTGGTCGGCTGCACCAGCGTACCAACGTTTGCGACCAGTGCGGCGGCGCCAGCGTTGATGAGTTGGCGCACTTCAGGCAGGCTGCCATGCAGGCTGTAGTTCGGCATCGCAGAAAGCTGCAGCAGCTGGCTTTGTGGCAGAGCAAGGGGTCCACGAAGCTGTGCGTAATTCTTGTAACCTGCTGTGTCGAACGGTACCAGCGTGTTGTTGGCATCGTTGCCTCCAAAGAGGAAAACACAGACAAGGGCCTTGTAGGAGGGCGTGGGAGCAGATTGAGCAAAGGCATTGAGTGCGCCAAATGGCCGCAGCCCGACAAGATTGCCGGCGGCGGCGAGTGAGGCGTACTGGATGAAGCTGCGACGATTGACACTCATTTTCCAAACTCCCTTTTTCTCGAGCGCGACTAGTGACGCCGCTTGTGGCGCCTGCAGCCCTAGTGTTCGATCTGGTAGAAGTTTGAGCTGATGACCAACCAAGTGGCCACGCGCACGCGCTGACCGATCACCGAAAGTTGAGCAGCATGGGCTACGATCGCGGCCTTCATCGCGGTTGGCATTTGAGCGTGCGTAAAGAGGATGTCAAGCGCGGTCACCAGGTTGGCGCTGTCGACGGCGGCGTAGCCCGTCGCCGAAGCAATCTGCCCCAGTGCGCTTGTCTGGCTCATGTCGATCAAGAACGATGTGAGGTGATTCCGTACGATACTGTCGGCGAGGTTCAGGCAAGCATGGCCGCAGCCGTGTTTTCCTGTGCAAACTCGGGCGCGTTGATCGTGGTACCCGGAATGACATAGCCTGGGGAAAGAAGTTAAAGACGCTCGCAGCGCCGTAAGGTGTCTCGCCCAGCGGCGCGGTATAGCTGGTAGCGACGTCATAGCGGCCCTGAGTGTTGACGTTGGTAAATTGCAGGGCGCGCAGAATGCCGGTGAAATAGAGAATGGGCTCGCGCAGGTGGCCACCGTCCTCGGCCGGATTGGTGTCGGGCGCGCGCGCCTCCTGATCAGTGAGGATCGCCGTGATCACCGCCTTCATATCGCCGCGGACTCCAGCGCCGTCATCGGCAAATACAACGCTTACGCGACCCACATAGGCCGGCGACGGGTTACTTGTGACCAGGTGTGGAATAGTGGCGGCAGACGAACGGGCCGGTATTGGGATGATTGAAGACCGAGTCGATCACTCCTGCGGATCTTCTTCGGCACTCTGTCCGGGCGGAAGGTTGACGCCGCCCAACACGGTTTTCTGTGACTTATCATGCGAAACTTCTATGGCCCTCATCGGCTGATCATAGTTTGGCAGGCCATTAGGAAAGCTCGTGGGCACGCCACCCGTCGGATTGGCATAGGTCCATCCAGTCAACGCGCGCGCACTCGCTTGTACCTCCGCTTCCGTAAAGACCGGCTGGGGAAGCTGCTCCGCGAACAACTCGGGTTCGCCCTCTGTATTGATCAGAAACAGGCCGGTGGTGAAAAAATGCATTAACTCGCGGCAAAATTCCCGTTAGCGATCTGACCAGCGGGCGCCTTGTTGCTGTCAAGCATGTTGAGATACTCACCCATGGCCGGAGAGGTCGCTACGTCATTGATGAGCTGGCGAAAATTGCCGAACGCGTCGTCGGCGAGCATGTTGTGGTAGGACGGGATGGTGCGAGCGTTCACCATGTCGGTAGAGACGACAAAAATTTCACTCAGCGCAAACGCAACTCGCTGCCGGAGCTGGTCGTTGGCAGTCAGCGCGTTCTTCCAGACGAGCTCTGCGCGCAACGATAGGTAGCATCGGGACAGGTGGCGACCGGCGGATTCCCAATGGCAGGCACTTTATCGGGGTGGCGAACTGCTGTGCGAGGTACGCAGCTACACCGATTTGTTGCAGATTGCTGATAGCGGAGAGGGTTGGACCGAATGTAGTTTGGTCTAGCAGTCGTGCCGCCTGGGTAAGGCTGACAGCGGGGATGGTCTGAACCAGCAAGGTCTTACTCACGGGAGAGGTCAGAGCCGCGTTTGGGTTAAGAATCCCTACGTTGAGAGTGGCCGTTCCCGGAGCAACACGGATTGTGCTCTGGAGCTCAGTGGAGGAGATGAACGTGACTGGGACTTTGGCGCTCGCCACCAGCACTTGTGAAGCAGGGACAAAACCGGAACCGCGCACATCGAACGAAAAGCTCATGCCCGGCGCGGGTTGTGACACAGATCCGAGGACAGGACTGGCAGTGCATTCAGCACCTGGACGCTGAGCGAGGAGGAGGCAACTGGTTTTGCCACTGTCGCTGCGACGATCGTGACCGAGTGGCCGGGCACGATGGTGGAAGAAGGCGAGTACAGGCCAGAGGGGGATATCAGGCCGATCGAGGCGTTGCCGCCGGGAATGGTATTGACCGACCACACGACACCAGATGCAGCGTTGTATTGCGCACTACCACCGAGCCTCACCTGGGGAGGACCGGTAACAGACAGACCGGCACCGGGGTTGGAACAGTAGCTAACGGCGACTTTTGAAAACTCTGCGGCAGGGTGCTAGTGCAACCTGCCAGCAGGAACACCAGTAAAGCTGGAAACCTTGATCTCATGATTTTGTGGCAAAGGTTGAGATTGGCTGACGCTTTTCACCTTAGGATTGCCCTGAAGGAAGAGCCATACAACGTAGATCGGGTTACTGGAGTGCGAGATTTTGCCTGGAAACCCTCATCTCCCAACAAGGCGTTGGCAGATAGGACACGGGTTATTGGGGCAGCCTGGGCGTTCTCACCAGGGCTTAAAAAGCCCTCAAATCTATATGCCGGGTCGTTTCCGCGGGTTTAAAAACCCGCTCCCCGGACTTGAAGTCCGGGGCTACACCAACGCCAACACCGACGGAACCCGATTGCTACTACGCCGCCGCAGTCTTAAGCGTGGATTTCAGGATGCCGAGGAAGGCGTCCATGCCCGGCGAAATCCATTTGTCTTTGTGCCAGACGATGTGGGTGGCAATGGTCATATTCGGCTGGTGCCATTTCACCGCAGCGAACTGCTTCTTTCTGAGTTCGCAGGCAATGACGATTTCCGGCAAAAACCCGACTCCCATCCCGGCAAGCACGCACTGCTTAATGGCTTCTACGCTCGAGAACTCGGTGATGTGCTGCGGTTTTACATTTGCTAGTGCCAGTTGCATGTCGAGCTTTTTGCGGTATCCGCAGCCGGCCTCGGTCAAGAGCAGAGTCTGATCCAAAAGATCTGCAGGATATACCTTCCTGGCGTTGGCCAGCGGATGATCCAGCGTAGCGAAGAGGTAAACGTCTTCGTTGCGCATCTTGATGGAGCAAAGTTGTTCCGCATCGATCTCATCTGACATGCTGATGGCGAGATCGATCTTTCCACACTCGAGTTCACACGCCAGCTTGTTATCCGACTCAGGGCGGAAGATAAGTTCTACTTTGGGATATCGCTTGCGAAATTGTTTCAGCACTTCGGGCAAACGATACGCCAGCACACTCTCCGGAGAGTAAATGCGCAAAGGACCGGTGGGTTCGGTGCCAAACTTCACCGCGCGATATCCCTCGTCCATGGCGGCCAAAGCCTTCTCTGCGTAGGGACGGAAACGGCGGCCTGCCTCGGTGAGCAGAATCTGCTTTGCCAACCGGTCAAAGAGCGGGTAACCCAGTTCCGCTTCGAGGGACTTGATCTGCGAAGTCACATTGGATTGGACAGTGAAGACCCGTTCCGCGGTACGCGTGAAGTTCAACTCTTCGGCGAGAATGCAAAACGTTTGCAGCTGGCGGACTTCCATTTGCAATCTCCTTTTGAGATCGATTCGATACTAACAATCAATTGGACGGATGTATAGCACAGGCGGAAACTCGGCCTATGAGCTTACATCGGTCTCAGCATCGGCAACACCCAGGAGCGATCAGCGGCATTTTGTTCGTCTTCATGCTGGCTTCCGGCCAGGCGCATCGCGGGTTGGCGGCTGCCATACCGGCTTCTCCGTTGAATACGCAGCCACCTGGCACGGCGCTCGTTTTCTATGGCCCGGAAATGAACCAGGATCTCTGGCCGGCGTTGTTTCAGGCACTGCGGGCCGATTTGGCAGACGGTGCGGGCGATTTGCCCGACGGCCTGGTCCTGGACAATGACCCATTACTGGTTCGCGGCGACCGGGATTTGCGAGAGGTGACTTTTTCACGAGTGATCTCCGTTAAGTTGCTGGGCCGCTGTGATGTGTTCTCCCATACCGACCACCCTGCGGAAAAAGGACCGCTTGGCTGGGTGCTGCTGATTTCAGGGAAAGTGCAGCCCTTTGTTTCCGTTGATTGCGCCCGTATCGCCGAGGTGCTTCGTCCAGCGATGGCAGGCTGGAGCAAGCAAAGACGCCAGAACGCGATGGTACAGGCGATCTCTCATGTCCTTATCCATGAGTGGAGTCATATCGCAACGCAAAGCTCTGCGCACAGCTCACGCGGCATCACGCAGGCAAATCTCTCGGTGAGCGACTTGATCAAAGAGCCCCTCAATGGCCACTTTTCGGCTCGGATCCACTGATGACCGAAGTACCTTGTTATGGATGTGACAGGATAGTTATGCTGCCCCTGGCATCGTATGGCCGAAGACGACGACCCGATAGTGAAGCTGGAGCGGATTCGCAATGCTCAACCCGAGCCACGGCAGCGTGGTTCGGTGGCTGTTGCGCGCCGCATCTTGTGTGTATTTCCCCGCTACACCAAGTCCTTTGGCACATTTGACAACGCCTACCCTCTGCTCGGAGTAAAGGCGTTCATGCCTCCGCAAGGGCTGCTGCTGATCGCCGCCTACCTCCCCAGTCACTGGGAGGTACGATTCATCGACGAGAATGTACGCCCGGGCGACCGAACGCGACTTCCGCTGGGCTGACGCGGTGCTGGTCAGCGGGATGCACGTTCAGCGGCAGCAGATCAATGACATCAACCGCCGGGCGCACGCCGTGGGCAGAGTGACTGTGCTCGGGGGGCCGTCGGTATCGGGATGCCCTGATTATTATCCCGAATTTGATTACCTTCATTTGGGCGAACTGGGTGATGCGACCGATGCGCTGTTTGCCGCACTCGCGCAGAGCCGGGAGAGGCCATCCTCGCAAATACGACTCACTACCGCGGAACGGCTGCCGAT
>CAVXRU010000064.1:0-135208 GCA_963763905.1 uncultured Acidobacteriaceae bacterium
CTGGGCGGAGTATGAGACCTTCATCAACCTGCTGGTGAAGACCAATTGCGTCGACAACGGCAAAAAGTTGTTGGTGGGACATTCGCCCTCATCCCTTCTTCAATACTCTGGAAGTGAGGGTATGCGACATTCCAATGCGGCTCGATGAAACCATGGCGATTGCCGCGCTGATCCAGGCTACTGTGAAAATGCTGTACGACCTTCCATGCCTGCAACAAGAGCTATCGCATCTACGGACGCGCTCTCATTATGGAAAACAAGTTTCGCGCCGCCCGTTATGGCATTGATGGCAAACTGATCGACTTCGGCAGAGAAGAAGAGGTACCGATGCGCGATCTGATGATCGAATATATCGACCTCATCTCCGATGCAGCCAAAGAGCTGGGCTGCGAACGCGACATCGCCTACATCCACGAGATGCTCAAATCAGCACAGGCGCAAGCCGGCAGCTCAAGGTGTACGAACGAACAGGGGATCTGAAGAAAGTAGTGGATTACATCGTGGCGGAAACTCGGGTGAGCGTGATGCAGGAAACGGCGGCCTTGCAGAGCTAGTGCCGTTGAAATAAAGAGAGGAAGTTGCTTGGCCCAACCGGTTTTGACTGACATCACCAGGATCGACTCGATCCCCAGTTTTCGCCCGGCGCCTACAACGCTGTCAACACCTGCCTGCGCGTCGAGCCTTCGGAGAAGGTCACGCTGATCACCGACAACGCCTGCCGCGAGATCGCCGCCAGCATTGCGCAGGAACTCATCAAAGTAGGCTGCCGTTTCAAGGCCTTCGTGCTCGAAGATCTCGCACCGCGACCGCTGGCTGGTCTGCCGCACGAGATCGCGGAAGACATGGAGAGCAGCGACGTAAGTATCTTTGCTGTGCGGGTGCAGACCAACGAGCTGAAGTCGCGCATGGAGATGACGGCGATCGTCAATCGCCGGCGCATGCGCCATGCCCACATGGTCAACATTAACCGCCAGATCATGCTCGAAGGCATGCGGGCTGATTTCAACCACGTCGACGCCCTGAGCCGCAAAGTGATGGAAATTGTCTGCAATGCCAAAGAGATCACCGGCAAAACCGCTGCCGGGTGCAACTTCACCGGCGCGCTGAACCCGGAGTATCGCTGGCTCAAGACCAGCGGCATCATCAGCCGCGACAAGTGGGGAAATCTGCCCGGTGGCGAAATCTTCACCTCTCCGGGAGAAGTGAACGGAGTGTACGTTGTGGACGGTGTCGTCGGTGACTATCTCTGCGACAAATATGGAGATCTCGAGCGCCATCCGTTAACCATACGCATGCGCAACAATCGCATCACCGAAGTTTTCAGCGAAAACAAAGCGCTGGAACAGGATTTCTGGTCGTACACCCACACTGACGAAAACAGCGATCGCGTCGGCGAGTTCGCCATCGGCACCAATATTGAACTCACTGACGTGATCGGCCAGATACTGCAGGACGAAAAATTTCCCGGCATTCACATCGCCTTCGGCAATCCTTACGGCGAGCACACGGGAGCGAAATGGTACTCCGGGACCCATATCGACGTAGTCGGGCGCAAGTTCGATATCTGGGTGGACGGGCGGCAAATCATGGAGAAGGGCCACTTCCTGATAGAGGGCTGACCATGTCCCCGCTCTGCGCGAGGCCTTCAACCGTGACTTTCGCCCTGAGACCTACCAGCAGTTTCTCCTGGATTTAGAAGCCAGGGCCGGCACACCGATTGCTTTTCGTGTCTCCGAGACACCCTGCTTCTTTCCCAAAGCGCTGCTCGACCTGATGGCGGAGTATGGCCGTGACCTGGTGCTGCAGCTGGTGAACAATCCCAGCTATCACCGGGCCTCTGACGTCACCGTCCCTCGCGCTTCAACGTTGCCAATGAATCGCCGAGGCCCATGTTCCTGCAAGTCGACTTTGGCCTGGTGCGCGATTCACTGGGAGAGCTGGAGCCGAAGTTAGTTGAGCTACAGGCCTTCCCCTCTCTCTACGGGTATCAGCCGCTGTTGGCCACGCAGTACATTGCATCGTACGGGTTGCCATCCAGCCTGGGCATCTACCTTGGGGGGTACGACCAGCACAGCTATCAGCAACAGATGCGGGAGCTGATCGTCGCCGGGCACGATCCTGAGAATGTAATCCTGCTTGAGATACATCCGGAGAAGCAGAAAACACTTTGCGACTTTTTAATTACACAGCGCGGCCTGGGCATCGCGGTCGTTGATATCCTTAATCTGAAGAAACGCGGGAACCGGCTGTTCTACGAACAAGGCGGACGCGAAATTCCCGTGCATCGCATCTACAACCGCTGCATTGTGGACGAGCTGGAGCGCAAAAACATCCAACTGCCTTTCGACCTGACAGAGCCGCTCGACGTGGAATGGGCAGGCCACCCCAACTGGTACTACCGCATCAGCAAGTTCTCAATCCCCTACCTCAAGCACAAGTGTGTGCCCAGGACGTGGCTGCTTGACGAGAACAGTACGGTTCCTGGCGATAACGAGAATTACATATTGAAGCCGCTTTATTCCTTCGCCGGTCTGGGGATCAAGTTCCATCCTACGCAGGCCGATGTAGATGCCATTCCGGCAGATCAGCGTCATCACTACATTCTGCAGGAGCGTATGCGTTTTGAGCCGGTCATTGAAACACCCTTTGGCATGACTCAAGCCGAGATCCGCATTATGTATGTCTGGCCAGAGCGGGGAGAGATGACGCCAGTACTGCCTCTGCTCCGTATGGGACGGGGCATCATGATGGGCGTCGACCACAACCGAAACCTGGAATGGGTCGGTGGATCAGCAGCACTATGGGTGTAACCCAAACCCTCGACTTCCGGCGGAAACTGCCGATGGATAGTTAGTTGGGGTAAAGGTCCTGCGCCGAAACGGCTATCTCGTCCTGATTACCGTGATGCTCGCCTTGCTGCCGGCCCCGGCCTATTCCACCGCTCAGCAAATGCGAGCCGATCGGCGCCCCTTACCTACCCTCACCAGGGCGCACGATGCTCACAGTCTGACGATTGAGCAGGCGCGGCGACACTATCCCGTGCAACTGCGAGCTGTCGTCACCTACTACGACACGAACGTCGACGAGCGTCGACCGACACTTTTTGTTTCCGACTCGTCTGGCGCTATCTTTATTGTCCTTGCAGGCTTGCCTGCCGCTCCTTTTGAGACCGGCGACCTGATTGAAATAGGAGGGGTGAGCGATGCAGGAGATTATGCTCCCATCGTCCGAGCCACCGAGGCACACGTAATTGGTAAGTCGCATTTGCCTCTGACCGCTCCGCGGGAAAGTTTGACCGAGATGCTTACCGGCGCGGCGGACGGCCAATGGGTAGAGGTTGAGGGAGTGGTGCTTGCGGCCCGGCCGTCGGGTAACAGCGTCAATTTAGATCTCGCCTTGAGCGACGGCGCCATCACCGCAACGACCATGAGGGAAGCGGGAGCGGATTATGAAGGCCTGGTCGACGCTAAAGTAAGGATTCGAGGCAACGCGGCCCCACGATACAACCACCAGTACCAGATGACCGGCGTTCATATTTACTTTCCGAATCGTGCCCAGGTAACTGTAGAAGAACCTGCGCCGGCCCACCCCTTCGCTTCACCGATTTCTCCCGTCAGCGGCCTGCTGCGATTCTCACCGGATTCTGCCTGGCATCATCGCGTTCACATCCGGGGAACGGTTACGCTGTCATGGCCGGGCTGGTTACTCTGCCTTCAGGACGGCCTTCACGGCCTCTGTGCACAGACCGAGCAAAGCACGCCGCTGAGCCCTGGAGAACTGGTGGATGTGATCGGCTTTCCCGTGATCGGCACATTTACCCCCACCCTGACCCACGCTACCTTCAGAGCAATGGGTCACCAGCAGCCGGCTCCTCCTGTGGCCGTGACCGCGGAGGAGGCACTGCGTGGCTCCCACGACGCCGGCCTGGTGGAAATCAAAGGCCAACTCATCGAGCAAGACGAATCTGCAAGCGATCCGAACATAGTTCTGTCGTCCGGGAATTATGTGTATTCCGCCGTCTTGCCGGCACAATCCGGAGCGCTTCTGCCGAGGCGGGAAAAAGGCACCACCTTCAAAATCATCGGGATCTGCTCGGTGAAGGGGAGTGCCGAACCAGTCGGCGCAAGTGGGTCAGGGTATCCGACCGCCGAGTCATTTCGTATCCTGCTGCGCTCGCCTGAGGACGTAATGGTCATCAAGACTCCTTCCTGGTGGAGCCCGGCGCACGCCATTGCCACGCTGGGAGCGGGGGTTGTATTCACCGTGGTGGTGCTGGCCTGGAGTTTCGTATTGCGCAGGCGCGTCCAGCAGCAGACCTCTACCATCCGGCAGCAACTTGAGGAAGCGGCCAAGCTCCGGATAGAGGCCGAGAAGGCCAGCCGTACCAAGAGCGAGTTCCTGGCCAACATGAGCCACGAAATCCGCACCCCGATGAACGGCGTGCTGGGGGTCACCGATCTCTTCTGGACACCGCGCTCAATGCTGAACAACGCGAATATGCGGGATTGGTTAAGTCCTCCGCCGATTCTCTGCTCTGCATCATCAACGACATCCTCGACTTTTCCAAGATCGAAGCGGGCAGGCTCGAATTGGAAGCGATGGAATTTAACGTGCGCGAGTGCATGGCTGAGAGCACTAGGATGTTGGCTGTGCGCGCCAGGCAGAATGGCCTGGAACTAACCTGCGAGATCCTTCCCGAGGTACCTGAGCGTGTGGTTGGCGACCTGAACCGCTTGCGACAGATCATTATCAATCTGGTCGGCAATGCCATCAAATTCACAGATCGAGGCCAGGTGGGGTTAAGGATTTCGCTCGATTCCCAAACTCCGGGTAATTTTCTGTTGCACTTCGTGGTAACGGATACCGGGGTGGGAATCGCCGAGGAAAATCAGAAGCTCATCTTCGAAGCTTTCTCCCAGGCCGATGGCTCGACCGCACGCAAGTTTGGCGGTACCGGGCTGGGCCTGAGCATCTCTACGCAACTGGTGGTGTTGATGGGCGGCAACATCTGGGTGGAGAGCGCCCTCGGGCACGGCAGCCAATTCCACTTCACCGCCAGCTTCGGTGAAGCCCGTCGAGTGGTAGAGGTTGTGTCCTCTTCCGTCCCCTCACAACTGGCCGTATCCAGGACGCACAGGAAACTACGAGTGTTGCTGGCAGAGGACAATGCCGTCAACCAGAAGATCGCCATCCGCGTGCTCGAGAAGCATGGGCACCACGTGACCGTCGCCGCCAACGGACGCTTGGCCTTGGCAGCGCTCGATCAGGCCACTTTCGATGTGGTGTTGATGGACGTGCAAATGCCGGAGATGGACGGTTTCGAATCCACCGCCGCCATCCGGAATCACGAACGAGAGACGGGCAACCACGTACCGATTATCGCCATGACCGCCCACGCGATGCCGGGAGACCGGGAGCGCTGCATTGCTGCTGGAATGGATAGCTACATCGCCAAGCCGCTCAAAGCCGCAGAGTTGATCGATCTGTTGGAAAGATTCGCCGGGGCAACGCAGGAAGAGGTAAGTCCGGCCTGAAGCAGGAGCTTTCGCCCGAGGGTGTTTCCTCAGACAAACCCCAGGTTTGCGGAGCTGAAGGCGCCGATGCTGGGAAAGATCGAGCTGAGCTGGGATGCACCAACACCGAACCAACTCGCCAGGGTGGAAGCGTACTGGACGCTGGCGGTCGTAGGAATCCATCGGCCGTTGGCGCCAGAGTCGTCGGGGCCGCCGAGTGCGAGTGTGGGATAGGTGCCGTAAAGTTTGCCTCCCCGCACCGCGCCTCCGACAACGATTTGATGGCCGCCCCACCCGTGGTCCGTGCCGCTGTTTGAATTAGGCTGCAAGGTACGGGAGAAGTCAGACATAGTGAAGGTGGTCACATCACTCGCGATCCCCATCTCCTGCGTAGCCTGATAGAACGCCGAGATCGCTGAGGAGAACTGGCTCAGCAGCACACTTTGTTGCGTGAACTGGTTGGCGTGAGTGTCGAAGTTCCCAACTCCAGCGAAGAAAATCTGCCGGTTGACCCCGAAACTGCTTCGCACCTGGATCAGTTGAGCGATCTGTTGCAGCTGTGCGGCGAACGGGTTACTGGAGGGAAAGACTGTAGTGAGAGGTGAGGTCGAAGCGATTGCTTCAGTAAGTACGCTGGCGTAGCGGTAGGCGTTCTGAGTGATGACGTTTTCGGCCTGCACCAGGCTGAGGCCACCATCGAAACTGAGGAAACTCTGGGCGAGTGCTTGGCGCGCTGCGCACTCCTGTGTGCCTTCGCCACACGAGACACCTGCCACGTTGCCGGGAACGACCGCCATAGGAGTGGTGGATTGCCCGTCGCAGAACAGCGTGTCACCGGCCACCGAGGTGATCATGGGGATGGATGCCGAAGGATTAAATCGGTTACCCAGCAAATCGCTCATTCTGCCTGCCCATCCGGTATTGATGGTGGCGTTCTGGGCTGCGTTTTGCCACTGCAGTTGCTGATCGGCGTGGCTGAAGAGGTTAGACGGCAAATTCATCTGTGTTGTGACCGTGGCGCGGGTGGTCGGCTGCACCAGCGTACCAACGTTTGCGACCAGTGCGGCGGCGCCAGCGTTGATGAGTTGGCGCACTTCAGGCAGGCTGCCATGCAGGCTGTAGTTCGGCATCGCAGAAAGCTGCAGCAGCTGGCTTTGTGGCAGAGCAAGGGGTCCACGAAGCTGTGCGTAATTCTTGTAACCTGCTGTGTCGAACGGTACCAGCGTGTTGTTGGCATCGTTGCCTCCAAAGAGGAAAACACAGACAAGGGCCTTGTAGGAGGGCGTGGGAGCAGATTGAGCAAAGGCATTGAGTGCGCCAAATGGCCGCAGCCCGACAAGATTGCCGGCGGCGGCGAGTGAGGCGTACTGGATGAAGCTGCGACGATTGACACTCATTTTCCAAACTCCCTTTTTCTCGAGCGCGACTAGTGACGCCGCTTGTGGCGCCTGCAGCCCTAGTGTTCGATCTGGTAGAAGTTTGAGCTGATGACCAACCAAGTGGCCACGCGCACGCGCTGACCGATCACCGAAAGTTGAGCAGCATGGGCTACGATCGCGGCCTTCATCGCGGTTGGCATTTGAGCGTGCGTAAAGAGGATGTCAAGCGCGGTCACCAGGTTGGCGCTGTCGACGGCGGCGTAGCCCGTCGCCGAAGCAATCTGCCCCAGTGCGCTTGTCTGGCTCATGTCGATCAAGAACGATGTGAGGTGATTCCGTACGATACTGTCGGCGAGGTTCAGGCGAAGCATGGCCGCAGCCGTGTTTTCCTGTGCAAACTCGGGCGCGTTGATCGTGGTACCCGGAATGACATAGCCTGGGGGAAAGAAGTTAAAGACGCTCGCAGCGCCGTAAGGTGTCTCGCCCAGCGGCGCGGTATAGCTGGTAGCGACGTCATAGCGGCCCTGAGTGTTGACGTTGGTAAATTGCAGGGCGCGCAGAATGCCGGTGAAATAGAGAATGGGCTCGCGCAGGTGGCCACCGTCCTCGGCCGGATTGGTGTCGGGCGCGCGCGCCTCCTGATCAGTGAGGATCGCCGTGATCACCGCCTTCATATCGCCGCGGACTCCAGCGCCGTCATCGGCAAATACAACGCTTACGCGACCCACATAGGCCGGCGACGGGTTACTTGTGACCAGGTGCTGGATGAGTTGGCGGCAGACGAACGGGCCGGTATTGGGATGATTGAAGACCGAGTCGATCACTCCTGCGAGATCTTCTTCGGCACTCTGTCCGGGCGGAAGGTTGACGCCGCCCAACACGGTTTTCTGTGACTTATCATGCGAAACTTCTATGGCCCTCATCGGCTGATCATAGTTTGGCAGGCCATTAGGAAAGCTCGTGGGCACGCCACCCGTCGGATTGGCATAGGTCCATCCAGTCAACGCGCGCGCACTCGCTTGTACCTCCGCTTCCGTAAAGACCGGCTGGGGAAGCTGCTGCGCGTTCAACTCGGGTTCGCCCTCTGTATTGATCAGAAACAGGCCGGTGGTGAAGAGCTGCATTAACTCGCGGGCAAAATTCTCGTTAGCGATCTGACCAGCGGGCGCCTTGTTGCTGTCAAGCATGTTGAGATACTCACCCATGGCCGGAGAGGTCGCTACGTCATTGATGAGCTGGCGAAAATTGCCGAACGCGTCGTCGGCGAGCATGTTGTGGTAGGACGGGATGGTGCGAGCGTTCACCATGTCGGTAGAGACGACAAAAATTTCACTCAGCGCAAACGCAACTCGCTGCCGGAGCTGGTCGTTGGCAGTCAGCGCGTTCTTCCAGAACGAGCTCTGCGCGCAACGATAGGTAGCATCGGGACAGGTGGCGACCGGCGGATTCCCAATGGCAGGCATGCGTGTTGTCGGGGTGGCGAACTGCTGTGCGAGGTACGCAGCTACACCGATTTGTTGCAGATTGCTGATAGCGGAGAGGGTTGGACCGAATGTAGTTTGGTCTAGCAGTCGTGCCGCCTGGGTAAGGCTGACAGCGGGGATGGTCTGAACCAGCAAGGTCTTACTCACGGGAGAGGTCTGAGCCGCGTTTGGGTTAAGAATCCCTACGTTGAGAGTGGCCGTTCCCGGAGCAACACGGATTGTGCTCTGGAGCTCAGTGGAGGAGACGAACGTGACTGGGACTTTGGCGCTCGCCACCAGCACTTGTGAAGCAGGGACAAAACCGGAACCGCGCACATCGAACGAAAAGCTCATGCCCGGCGCGGGTTGTGACACAGATCCGGAGGACAGGACTGGCAGTGCATTCAGCACCTGGACGCTGAGCGAGGAGGAGGCAACTGGTTTTGCCACTGTCGCTGCGACGATCGTGACCGAGTGGCCGGGCACGATGGTGGAAGAAGGCGAGTACAGGCCAGAGGGGGATATCAGGCCGATCGAGGCGTTGCCGCCGGGAATGGTATTGACCGACCACACGACACCAGATGCAGCGTTGTATTGCGCACTACCACCGAGCCTCACCTGGGGAGGACCGGTAACAGACACGACCGGCACCGGGGTTGGAACAGTAGCTAACGGCGACTTTTGAAAACTCTGCGGCAGGGTGCTAGTGCAACCTGCCAGCAGGAACACCAGTAAAGCTGGAAACCTTGATCTCATGATTTTGTGGCAAAGGTTGAGATTGGCTGACGCTTTTCACCTTAGGATTGCCCTGAAGGAAGAGCCATACAACGTAGATCGGGTTACTGGAGTGCGAGATTTTGCCTGGAAACCCTCATCTCCCAACAAGGCGTTGGCAGATAGGACACGGGTTATTTGGGCAGCCTGGGCGTTCTCACCAGGGCTTAAAAAGCCCTCAAATCTATATGCCGGGTCGTTTCCGCGGGTTTAAAAACCCGCTCCCCGGACTTGAAGTCCGGGGCTACACCAACGCCAACACCGACGGAACCCGATTGCTACTACGCCGCCGCAGTCTTAAGCGTGGATTTCAGGATGCCGAGGAAGGCGTCCATGCCCGGCGAAATCCATTTGTCTTTGTGCCAGACGATGTGGGTGGCAATGGTCATATTCGGCTGGTGCCATTTCACCGCAGCGAACTGCTTCTTTCTGAGTTCGCAGGCAATGACGATTTCCGGCAAAAACCCGACTCCCATCCCGGCAAGCACGCACTGCTTAATGGCTTCTACGCTCGAGAACTCGGTGATGTGCTGCGGTTTTACATTTGCTAGTGCCAGTTGCATGTCGAGCTTTTTGCGGTATCCGCAGCCGGCCTCGGTCAAGAGCAGAGTCTGATCCAAAAGATCTGCAGGATATACCTTCCTGGCGTTGGCCAGCGGATGATCCAGCGTAGCGAAGAGGTAAACGTCTTCGTTGCGCATCTTGATGGAGCAAAGTTGTTCCGCATCGATCTCATCTGACATGCTGATGGCGAGATCGATCTTTCCACACTCGAGTTCACACGCCAGCTTGTTATCCGACTCAGGGCGGAAGATAAGTTCTACTTTGGGATATCGCTTGCGAAATTGTTTCAGCACTTCGGGCAAACGATACGCCAGCACACTCTCCGGAGAGTAAATGCGCAAAGGACCGGCGGGTTCGGTGCCAAACTTCACCGCGCGATATCCCTCGTCCATGGCGGCCAAAGCCTTCTCTGCGTAGGGACGGAAACGGCGGCCTGCCTCGGTGAGGAGCACCCGCTTTGCCAACCGGTCAAAGAGCGGGTAACCCAGTTCCGCTTCGAGGGACTTGATCTGCGAAGTCACATTGGATTGGACAGTGAAGACCCGTTCCGCGGTACGCGTGAAGTTCAACTCTTCGGCGAGAATGCAAAACGTTTGCAGCTGGCGGACTTCCATTTGCAATCTCCTTTTGAGATCGATTCGATACTAACAATCAATTGGACGGATGTATAGCACAGGCGGAAACTCGGCCTATGAGCTTACATCGGTCTCAGCATCGGCAACACCCAGGAGCGATCAGCGGCATTTTGTTCGTCTTCATGCTGGCTTCCGGCCAGGCGCATCGCGGGTTGGCGGCTGCCATACCGGCTTCTCCGTTGAATACGCAGCCACCTGGCACGGCGCTCGTTTTCTATGGCCCGGAAATGAACCAGGATCTCTGGCCGGCGTTGTTTCAGGCACTGCGGGCCGATTTGGCAGACGGTGCGGGCGATTTGCCCGACGGCCTGGTCCTGGACAATGACCCATTACTGGTTCGCGGCGACCGGGATTTGCGAGAGGTGACTTTTTCACGAGTGATCTCCGTTAAGTTGCTGGGCCGCTGTGATGTGTTCTCCCATACCGACCACCCTGCGGAAAAAGGACCGCTTGGCTGGGTGCTGCTGATTTCAGGGAAAGTGCAGCCCTTTGTTTCCGTTGATTGCGCCCGTATCGCCGAGGTGCTTCGTCCAGCGATGGCAGGCTGGAGCAAGCAAAGACGCCAGAACGCGATGGTACAGGCGATCTCTCATGTCCTTATCCATGAGTGGAGTCATATCGCAACGCAAAGCTCTGCGCACAGCTCACGCGGCATCACGCAGGCAAATCTCTCGGTGAGCGACTTGATCAAAGAGCCCCTCAATGGCCACTTTTCGGCTCGGATCCACTGATGACCGAAGTACCTTGTTATGGATGTGACAGGATAGTTATGCTGCCCCTGGCATCGTATGGCCGAAGACGACGACCCGATAGTGAAGCTGGAGCGGATTCGCAATGCTCAACCCGAGCCACGGCAGCGTGGTTCGGTGGCTGTTGCGCGCCGCATCTTGTGTGTATTTCCCCGCTACACCAAGTCCTTTGGCACATTTGACAACGCCTACCCTCTGCTCGGAGTAAAGGCGTTCATGCCTCCGCAAGGGCTGCTGCTGATCGCCGCCTACCTCCCCAGTCACTGGGAGGTACGATTCATCGACGAGAATGTACGCCCGGCGACCGAACGCGACTTCCGCTGGGCTGACGCGGTGCTGGTCAGCGGGATGCACGTTCAGCGGCAGCAGATCAATGACATCAACCGCCGGGCGCACGCCGTGGGCAGAGTGACTGTGCTCGGGGGGCCGTCGGTATCGGGATGCCCTGATTATTATCCCGAATTTGATTACCTTCATTTGGGCGAACTGGGTGATGCGACCGATGCGCTGTTTGCCGCACTCGCGCAGAGCCGGGAGAGGCCATCCTCGCAAATACGACTCACTACCGCGGAACGGCTGCCGATGGCGCAGTTCCCAACTCCGGCATACCAACTGGCTGGGATGTCGCAATACTTCCTGGCCAATGTGCAGTTTTCCAGCGGTTGTCCTTATCGATGCGAGTTCTGCGATATCCCGGAGCTCTATGGGCAGAATCCGCGGTTGAAGACACCGCAGCAACTGCTGGTTGAATTGGATGCGATTGTAGAGAGCGGCTGCGTGGGCGCAGTTTATTTTGTAGACGACAACTTTGTTGGCAATCGCAAAGCGGCGAAAGAGTTGTTGCCCTACCTGATCGAGTGGCAGAAGCGGAAGAAATATCCGGTGGAATTCGCCTGCGAAGCGACCCTGAATATCGTCAAGTCGCCTGACCTGCTCGAGATGATGCGCGAAGCGTCGTTCTGGACAGTGTTTTGCGGAATCGAGACACCAGACCCGGCGGCCCTTAAAGCGATAGACAAGGACCACAACAATCAGACGCCCATCCTCGAAGCAGTCCAGACATTGAACAGCTATGGGATGGAAGTAGTTTCTGGGATGATCATGGGGCTGGACACGGACACCTATGACACTCCGGAACGCATACTGGAGTTCGTGGAAGCTTCGAAGATTCCCGTGCTCACGATCAATTTGTTGCAGGCGTTGCCGCGCACGCCTCTTTACCGGCGGCTCCAGGCGGATGGAAGATTGATCGAACAAGAAGGCCGCGAATCGAATGTTGATTTCAAGCTGCCGTACGACGACGTAGTTGCAATGTGGAAGCACACCTGGCACGCGGCCTTTGCACCCGGGGCCATCTATCGCCGGTTCGAGTACAACCAGAAAAACACTTATCCCCATAGGATCGAGATTCCGCCAACCGGGAAGCTGAGTTTGCGCAACCTGTGGAAAGGGCTCAGTACTCTGGCCAAACTGATCGTGAAGGTGGGTATCCTAAGCGACTACCGGGCGATCTTCTGGCGAATGGCCAAGCCGGCGTTGAAGTGCGGAGATATCGAGACCGTGATCCACGTTGGCCTGGTAGCGCACCACATGATTTCTTTTTCCCGGGAAGCGGACACGGGAGTGCAGAATGCTTCGTTTTACTCTACCAAGGTCAAGCAGATCGCTTAATGCAAGCTACGGTCGAGCTCCTGTCTGGACGCTTTTGATCAGGCTGACGAGTTCCGCGAGCCGAGCCGGATCCACGTCGCTGACGGCGACGATGTCGAGATCTCCCACTCCTACGCTTGTCACCTTGTATCCCGAGTGATCTGAGTGCTTCTCACCCGTCGGCTCGCCGGTTCTTCTTTCGGTCAGGAAAACTGAAACATGGTGGCGGCCGATGGTGTAGAGAAGCTGGGCTACCGGCTGATTGTGCAGGTAAGTCAGGTTGGCTCCATCGAGCTTGGTATCGCCCGGCAGATTATCCGGCAGATTAAAGCTGAATGGCAGCTTGCCCTGAAACCAGGGTTTGACGGTGTGCCGGTCGGAAGACACTACCTGCGGACCGAGGCCCGCAGCCAGGGTTGCGATGTGCAGATCAGACACCTCATTCACCTGCGCCTGGTATTCGAGAGCCGCCAACTCAGTTTGCCGTCGACCTTGCTGCATGAGAATCAGGCCAGAGAAGATCACCAGCAAAATAGCCGCGGCTGTCGCCCAGCCGGCTATCGCAGTTCTTCCTGAGGGACGCGATCCTCCTGTCGAATCGGAGGTTGCCAGACGCTTCAAACGCTGTTCCAGACCAGCGGGCATTGCGTATCTCTGACCGGCCTTGGCGATATTGGTCTTGAGGAGAGTCTGGGCCAGCGCCGCAGAGGTGCACGCCGGGCAGGCGGCAAGATGCTCGTTGACGAGAGAGAGCTGGTCGGTCGAGAGCTCCCCGTCAGCGAGAGCGTTCAGGTCAGCCTGAGAAATATGGTCGCTCATGCACCCCGCTCCCTTGTTTGCATATTTTGAGTCTGCAGGGTTTTACGGAGAGCTGTTCGAGCACGGGCAATGCGAGACATCACGGTCCCGATTGGAATGTCCAGCACGACGGCAATCTCCTTGTACTTCATCTCCTCAACATCACACAGCAGGATGACCTCCAGGAGAGGCGGAGGTAGCTTTTCCAGAGCCCCATGCAGCATGGCCCGATCAGCCAGGCGGATCAAGTTGATCTCCGGCGTTTGCCGATCGATTGCGCCTTCGGGGTAGAGACCGGGGCCAGACACGCGCTGCTCATCGAGTTCCTCCTCCAAGGCGACGGTGCGCGTCGCTTCGAGACCAGTGCGGGAAGTGAGATACGTATTTCTCAAGATGCGAAAAATCCATGCCTTGAAGTTGGTACCCGGTTCGAACCCTGCAAACCCACGCAGGGCTTTCAGAAAGCTTTCCTGTACTAAATCTTCCGCGTCCGTCGTGTTGCGTGTGAGCCAGAAAGCGACGTTATAGAGTGCTGGGAGCAATGGCATCGCAAGGTCTTCAAACGCAGACGTTTGCGGACCAGGCTTCTGTGCCTCACGCTTCCATGGCAACAGAGTCATCAGACAAGAACGACCTTTCTCCGTCTCCAAAGATGCAAACTTCGATCCGTCGAAATTATTCCAGCTACGGCGGAATAAAGCACGGAATGACTGGTTTTCTTTCGTGGAGGATCTCCCATGAACAACGGATGATTCACTGGAATGCACGCATCAGCGATCGAGATATGCAAAACCTGACCCGATGGGCGAGAGGGAACCCCGGCGACGATGCTTCGGAACAGTTGATACATAAAGGAGATCCGGTTCGCGGCAGGGAAACGTTCGAGAAGCGTTGTACTGGTTGTCACGCAATGGATTCGGACCGTGAGGGACCTCGACTGCAAGGGGTCTTTGGGCGAACCTCGGGGACGGTTGAGGGCTTTGCTTACTCAGCGGCGCTGAAGAATGCGCAAATCGTCTGGGACGAATCCTCATTGGAAAAGTGGTTGACCGATCCGGATGTGCTGGTTCCGGGCAATAATATGGAGTTCCACGTGCCTAAAGCTCAGTAGCGCCTTGACCTGGTCGAATTTCTGAAAGCGAACACGACTAAGTAGCACTATCGAGGGGGTCCATCGCTCCCTATTCAGAAAATGAAGCCGTCAACTCCTGGAAGGAGTCCTATTACTAGAGGGTAAGTTTCAACGGACGGCGAGGAAGCGCGATGAAGACGTGGATGGTGTTGGTTATGTTTACGGTTTTTTGGGCCAGTGCTAGTTTGGCGCCGGCCGCCGGCAACCAAGAACCAGCTAAGCCAAATGCCACCAGCCTAACTAGCCAGACGAATGCAGCCTGGGATCTGCTGAATACCGCGGTCTCTGCCACCAAGATAGAGGTTCAACAAGCCAGAATTGACGCGATCACCGCACTAGGGACGCTGGGTGACTTTCCGCACGCAGTGGATTTGTTGCGCGAGGCGCAAAAGGATCAAGACCGGCACATTCGCCTGGCGGCCGTAGCCGCCATGGGCGCGAGCAAGAAAACGGTTTTTATCCCTGACCTCAAGCGGGCGCTCGATGACAGCGCCGCTGAAGTCAGTTTCTCGGCTGCGGTGGGTCTGTGGAAAATGAACGACAGGAGCGGGGAAAGTATCCTGAGCGCAGTGGTTGCCGGGGACCGCAAGGCGAAACAAGGCGCTATAGCCGCGGAAAAGCACCAGGCAGATCAGGATTTGCATAATCCTTCCAAGCTGGCGCTGATCGGAGCGGAGCAGGGCGCTTATGCGGTCCTCGGACCTTTCGGATATGGACTGTCGGCAATTCGCCACGGGAAAGGCGACAACGGAATGTCCGCGCGAACGATCGCGGTTACGCTGCTTGCAGAGGATAAGTCGACCGCAACTGAGAAAAGCTTTATCGATGCGCTTGACGATCCAGATCCGGCGATTCGTACTGCCGCTGCACGCGCGCTGGGCGACTACCACAGCCAGGACGTGCTGGATGCCCTGGGAGACGGATTTTACGACAGCAAGCCTCAGGTGCGGATGATGGCTGCTGCATCGTACATACGAGCGGCGCATACGGATACGGAGGGCAAAGAACGCAAGGCGCAACGCACGGCGGATCAGCACCCACATGCTTCAGGCAGGCGGCCGGTTGGATGACCGTTGATTTTCGATTGGCGAGACTCATTGGTAGCTATCTTCAGGAGCCGGCGTGTAATTCTCACCAAATTTATTTTGGTGGTGGGTCATGATGTCTCCACTGGCCTGTAAATTGAAAGTGCCGAGATCGGTGCTCGATGGTGAGACATCAACTTCGCGGCTCAACGCGTTGAGGCGGTCCACCGCTACATTCTCAGCCCAGATATTGAGTCGATAGCTACCCGCAGGCACACCGGAGATCTTGACATCACCATCCCGGGTCGAAACTCCGAAATACGGCGTGCTCAGGGAAATGACGACAGCGCCCATGTCAGGGTGAATGTTGCAGAAGATGTAGGAAACACCATCGCGATCGAAAAGGACTGCTCGATGAGTGTGTGCTTCGTAAAGGCCGAGATCAAAGCGCTTGCCATTAAACAGTGAAAAGACATTGTGGTAAAACGGATCGAGATTAGGAAAGTCGACACTACTGCCAGTGCGTACAACCAGGATGTGTGGGATAAACTGCTTATCTTTTTGAATCAGGGTGTAGTTCTGCTGCGCACGAGGCATGGGCGGATTGCCTTTTGGCGTAAGCCAGACGACGAGGTCAGCGGAAGATTGCCGTGAGGCACGGCTCGCACCCCGAGCTTTGGTCACTCGAACATGGGCCGATACATCCACCGTTTGTGCGGAGGCGAACGGCATGAACGCAAGACTGCATAGCAGGATTGCGAGCAGGCTGATGCGTGGTGGTGGCTTCATTCTGGTTCCGATGTTCCTCTTCGTGCAGCCTTCCGTCAGAATTCGAAACCTGCCGTTATAGTGAAAATATTAGCGATACTGGATGATCCGTTGTAGGGCCATGTCTGAATCCGGCGATATTCCGGAGATAAGATCAGGTAGCTTTTAGGCCGGTAGATCAAGTTCCCCAGAACGGAGCGATTTCTGGCGTTGAGCGGCGTGCCGCTATTCGGGGAAAGATTAAAGCCGTCAAAGTTGCTGGTGAACGCGTCATCCAGGCCGAAAGCGACGTTCGCCTGGAGGGTAGAATTGGCGATGAACTTCAATTGGCTCCAGCCCCCCGCGGTGGCAATGCCGGTGCTTCGCGTAAGGCCGGTCACCGCATCGGTTCCGGTAAATATATCTCTGTAGGCCCCACCGCCAAATCCTCCAAGAGATTGACCGCGATAGGCTTCTCCACTGAGACCAAACCACTTGAAGAGGGGAAACTGCCAATCTCCAGTCACCCCCCAGGAATGGATTTGAGTCGCACTGTTATAAAGCTGATGTGCAGAGTAGCCGCTTACGCCAAGGGCAAATGGCCGCGCCACGCCTTTCCATGACCCATCAGCACGGTAATAAATGCGGCCTTCGTAACCTGGGTGCCGGGACGCCTCAACCGGACTGTCGAGCTGGTCGGAGACATAGCTGGACGGAGGATCAATGAGGCCAGCTTGGAGCCCTATAGTGCGCTGCTCGGTGATTGGAATCCGTTGCTCCACTTGTAGCTGGGGAGACCAGGTCCAAAGATTGCCGGAGCCGGTTAAAGCAGGTACCGCAACCGTAGCGTATGAGGTGGGCGACAGAGGAGAGAAGAGCGGGACGGTGTAGCCTACTTGAGCGGTTGTTTTGTACCAATCGAGATTGGCCCAGGTTTGGCGCATGCGTACCAGGCCGCCAGATGAACTGTAACCGTAATTGTTGGTAGAGCCGCCCCCGAAAAAGTCTACGCTCACTTCCGCAGAACTACGCGCGCCTGCGATCCTGGGACCGGTCGCATCGAGCGTGAGCAGCGTCTGGTGCAAAGTCGCGCCTGAGCTGCCATGGGATTCTCCAGGGAAACGGGGCAAGGCGATGGTGGGTAACTGGACGTTATCCACCACACCGGCGTTCGAAAACGCGTTGAAAAGAATCAGACCGCTGAGCCGCAGGGGATATTTTGAAAAAGTCTCGACCTTGGTTTGTTCATGCTGCTTGATCTCGGCCTGCATCGCATCCTGCTGTTCGCGAATGGCGTTGAGATCCTGCGAGTGGCCGTAGCCCTCATTTTGTGAGAGCGGAGCGGCTCTGCTGGGAGAGGCCGCGCCTGTTTGTGCGCGAAGAGCATCCAGCTGCGAACGAAGGGCCTGAATTTCTGCGCGCGACCGATCCAGCATCTTCTCTGTTTGACTCAGCGTCTCGGTCAATTGGTTCAGCCTGTTTTCGATAGCCATCACTTGTTGCTGGTCAGGCGAGCCTTGATTGTCAACCACCTGGGCGAACGATTTCAGGGCTAAAACGCCGGGCAGCGACAGAAGCAAAATGAAAAATGTGGATGCATAGCGACTGCTCGCACCTGGAGATAGCTGACCTGACAATGGTCTCATAGCAGCTCCCTTCCCCGCCTGGCCTCGTTTGAGACCTGGGTTTCCCCTTGCAAATGGGTTCGGCCGTAACACCCAGGTCTCAAAAGCGAAACCTGGCCACCCACTCAACATTTACACCTAGAACGTGTTGACCTTGACAGACTCTGCCTTGGTGTGGCCGAAGGCCTCCAGAGCCTGCTTGTAAAGCAGGATGCTGAATACAGTTTCTCCCGGCTCGGATTTCTCCAGCCGCACCTCGCCACCATGCTCCTGGGCGACATGTTGCGCCAGGGTGAGTCCAAGACCGACTCCGTTTTCCTTACCGGCGCTCACGAAGGGCTGGAAGAGTGTTTCCCGGATGGAGTCAGCAACCCCTGGGCCCGAGTCACGAATGCTGATTTCGATCCTGTCATTGTCTTCCACTAGTCTCACTGCGACCCTGGGAACGCCGGCGCCGGTCTTGGCGGATTGACATGCGTTCAACAACAGGTTGTAGACAGCGCGGGAGAGCTTCTTGCTATCGACCCAGGCATAGACAGGGCCGGGAATTTCTGTGGAGATCTGTACGTCCCGGCATTCCGGGTGCTGGCGCACGTTTTGGATGGTGCGCTCGATCAAGCTGTCGAGCGAGTCGCGGCGCAGATTAAGCATTTGACCTGTCTGGCTGAAGAGAAGCAGCGATTCAATGAGGTCGGTCATGCTTTGCACTCCTTCCTGGACCTCAAGGTGCAGTTCTGCGCGCTCCTCGGCGCCGGCCTGGGGAAGGCTCATGAATTCAGCGTTGGCGTAGATAGCCGAAAGATGGTGACGAAGATCATGGGATACGGAGCTGGCCATCCTGCCGATGGTGGCAAGACGATCCGACTCCAGAAGCTCACGATGCGTGCGCCTAAGCTCATCGCGCATTCTGTCAAAGGCGAGCGCGAGCTCGCGGACCTCCGCAGCGCCATCCACGCGAAGCTCGTAATCAAAATCGCCTCGACCGAGAGCGCGGGCGCCGGCGACCAGGGTTTCCAGCGGCCGCGTTACGGAGCGGGAGACAGCAACCGCCAGCACCAGCCCAATGAGCAAGGTCGCCAGGCCAAGGGCTACGACCCACCGGTTTACGCGGCGAAGGTATTCGCTGGCGCGATCGTAGGACTTGAGAACCACGATCTGAATCTTGGTCTGCCCGGCGGCAGGAAGAGTGGCGGCAGCCGCGATGTAGGCCTCTCCGGCCAATTCCATTTTTTGCGGAGCAGAAGTCCCATCGAGAGCCGAACTATGCTGCCGAAGATCGTTCAATCGAGTGGCGGGAAGTGTGGTGGCGGCGACGTCACCATCCACGAGAAAGGTGACGTCGGCGGCCGCGGCCTCACTCACCTCGCCCGCCACCTGACGATCAATAGCGTAGCCAATGATCACATAGCCCAGGTAGGAGCCGTTCTCTCGCGGCCCAAAGTAGAGCGGCTGGAACGAAAGTTCATAGAGGCTGTGTTCGAAGGCGATCATGCAGGTGTCTTCGCCGGAGCGCATACAAGCCTGCAGACCGCGTGTCACCGATGCTTGACTGAGCTTCGGGCCACGATTGGAAAAGGTGAACAGCGTTCCGTTGGCAGCAGTCAGCGCGAAGAAATCACTACCGCTGGTAGCCCAGAAGTCCTGACTTTCGTCCTGGATGGTGTGCGCATCCTGGGTGGACATCAGGGCTTTCAGACTGGGGAGATCGGCCAAAAGCGCAGCTTCGCGGTCGAGCATGCGATTGCGCTGATTGGCCAGGTTGGAAAATGTAGTGAGGGAGTGGTCCAGATCCGCCTGGAGACTCTTTCTGATTTCCTGCTGAACGGTTACGCTGATGATGAACAGGCAGGTGACGGTAAGTCCCAGCGAAACCGCCAGGAGAGATACCATCAGAGTTGTCCGCATCCGCCACTGTTTCATGAATCAGTGATCTCTTTTCACGACGCCGGTTGGTCTTAAACCTGCGGCACGAATTTATATCCGATTCCATGAACAGTGCGGAAGTGAACAGGGTTTGCGGGGTCCGCCTCGAGCTTCTGACGAAGCTTGAGTATCTGATTGTCAACGGTACGGGTGGTGAGATGGAAGCTCATTCCCCAAACATCATTGAGCAGTTCTTCACGCGCAATGGCACGGCCCGGATTGTCGAGGAAATAACGGAGAAGTTTGAATTCGTGCGCCGTTAAGGGCACCAGGGTGCCGGCCCGGTAGATCTCCATTTTCAGGAAGTCGACGGAGACGTCGCCAAAGCCGAGCGGCAATTCCTTCACTTTCTTTTGCGTCCGGCGGATCGCAGCCTGGACACGAGCCAGCAGCTCGCGAGGGCTGAAGGGCTTGGTCATGTAGTCATCGGCACCGGTCTCAAGCAGCAGGACCTTGTCTGCCACCTCAGAGACGGCGCTGAGCACGATCACGGGAATGTCTGAACACCAGGCCTTGATTTCCTTGCAAACCGTACGGCCGGAAAGTCCGGGCAACATAAGGTCAAGCACCACGGTTACGGGACGCAGGTTCTTGCAGGCAGCGAGGCCCGAGGGGCCTTCGCCTTCGATATGAACGTCGTATCCTTCGGCGCTGAATTGTCGTCGCAGCGCGCGTTGAATTCTTGGATCGTCTTCAATAACCAGAATCAGACTCATCGTCACTCACCAGCTCCGGGCGTAGCCCTGGGCATTCTACCGGCAAAAGCCTTTCTCTACAGTGTCCATCAGGAAGCAGCCAAATAAACCACGAAAAGACGAAATGACAAAGAAGTGACATTTTGCACCTTTTCATGGGCTTAGAGTGGCGACCGCTGTCTGCACTTGCGGAACAGTCCTGTACGAGCGAGACAGTCTTCCGAACATGGCAGTCGCTGCCAGCGCGAGCAGGGCAATCCCTAGTAACACCGGCGGGTAACCAAAGCGAACGATCGCCGCTCCCATGACGGCCGAGGCTAAGGCCTGGCACGCGGAAGTAACGAAAAAGGTAGACGCTGAGGCATTGCTTCGTTCGCCGGGCGGGATTTGGTCCATCAACAGACTGTAGATGCCGGGCTCGTTCATGTATTGGATCGCCATGTACGCGGCGTACAGCCATACGGCTCCGGCGCCACCGCGAATGAATGCGAGAGATGCAAGAGCAGCAGCGGTGGCAATCTGGGTCAGAACGACACCCCTGACCAACCCCGTTCGCCGGAAGAGCAGCGGAGCACCCAGGACCGCCAGGAACTGAACCAGTTGCGAAAGAGAAAAGACAAAGCCCACTTTTTGCAGGGACAATCCCAGGTGGTGAACGAAATACACGTTAGCGAAAGGCGGAAAAGAGCCGGTGACCAGGGCCCAGACCGCCATCGCGGGGAGAAATCTGCGCAAAAATGGGTTCGAAAATCGAGGGAGCCTAGCTCCGGGGGCCGCTCCGGGCAGCCGCAGCCTGAGGAGAGGAGTGATGGCCAGCCCTGCGGCAAGACAGGCGCACTCAAGTGTCAATCGATTAGCCTGGACGGCGGCGACCGGGTGCGGCAGGTGGAGCAGCCAGGTGGGCAACTGGCCGGCAACGAGAGCGCCGAACGCAGCTATGCCGATACCGGAGGAGAACATCAAGCTGAAAGCGAATGGCCGCTGCTCCTCTGTGGTCAGGCTGGCGACGGTGGGAGAGAGACAGACCGCCCAGGAACAAAGGGTCATGCCGGTCAGGACAGCGAGCACGAACTGTGCGGGCTGGGCGACAAAGCAGATGCGCAACAGGGAAAACACTACCGTGCAAGAAAGACCGGTTATGAGCGTTGTACGGATGCCGAAGCGCTCAGCGCAGATGCCGGCGGGGATGGTCCCCAATATGCTGCCAAACGCCATCAGGCCACCGATGAGTCCCAGCGAGCGTTCGGTAAGGTGGAAGCCGAGCAGGTAGAGGTTAAAAAGAAAAAAGAAGATCGAGAACCCAAAGCTGTAGAACAGCGAGGCAGTGTAGAAGAGCCAGAACTGTCCGCGAGGCGGGTTCGACAGCCGGATCATGTGGGTTTGACCGGCGTGCGAGCAAGACGGTTGAGGCAGTCGATTGCCTGCTGAAGATCCTGGTAGCGGAGTTCATAGACGTCGGCTGCACAAAGGGTTTGGAGCGCTTCGGACTGTGCATGCCGAATCTTGTCAGGAAATGCGAGATATTGCTGAAAGTATCGCCGGGCGGCTTCCCTGGGAAGCGGCAGTAGTTCAGCGTGGGCAGAGGGCCATCGATTCAGCAGAATGATGTGATGAACCAATGCCTCGTCCGCGGTGACGATTCCTGGCAGTTCGGCGGTCGGCACTTCGATGGAAGGTTTGCCCTCGGCGCGCGGAGTAACGCCTCTGCCCTGCAACTCAGGAAAGAGATCCCTGGCAGATGGCCGGAAACGTAACTGATGCGAATTTCCGACGATGCGGAGATCGCGGGAATTGTGCTTGAGATAGCTGGAGTCATCGGACGTAAAAAGCCATCCGCTGCGAGCGCAGGCGTAGGCCAGAGTCGATTTGCCGGCTCCGGAATCGCCGCACAGCAATAAGCCCCTCCCGTACCGGCTGACGCACGCGGCATGTATGGGCGTGGCATAGGAAGTGGAGATAAGGATGAGAGCAACTGCCTCGAGGAAGTGGTATCGGGTATAGCTGGGATGACGAACTGCGTCTTCCGTGAGCCAGGCGAAGGCAAAGCCGGCGCTGAGATCGCAAATCGCCTGGTTGTGGGCATCGGCGACCATGGAAAGCAAATTCTGTTGGCAGCGGACTACCGGGCCGGGCGGACAGCTCTCAGAAGTGCCCTTGGTCACCCCGATGCGGAGCCGCAGGATGGGGCCGCTGTCACGTTGTTTGGTGTGACCCCAACTCTGGCCGGCCGCATCCAGCACAGCCTGACTGTTCGTCGTGATCTCGAAGGCGAAGCCAAGCGGATAGAACACCGCTCGCAGTGGCAGGTCCACCTTGCACAAAAGGGGATCGTCGATGAAAGTTTGTTCCTCAAGTGTTTCGAGTTCCATGGGTTCTCCTATGTTGGCGTCAGACGCCGGGTGTAGCTCCCTGAGAAGCGCCGGATAGTTGCGGAAAGCGCGCGGCACGGGAAAATTGATTACTTTGTCCATGGCTGAAATTGGAGCACCTCAATTTTTTCTATTGCCCAGGCGGTCAAGGCCCTGCTCTCAGGATTTGAGTCCTGAGGATTTGAGTGCTGCAGTGCGCGCAGCAACGGTAGGGATTCACGATCGCCCTGCCAGCCGAGGATGCGAATGATCCGCACCTGGGAAGCCGGATCGCTCAACGGCAACGCGTCGCGCAGTTGCGGGAGAACGGAAGGCCCGGCTTTCACTAACGCCCATTCGGCACGATCAGCGACTTCCACGTTGGTGGATCGCAGGGCCTGCATGGCAGCCGCGGGATCGGCGGCGATGCGGTCCCACAGCTGGTAGCCGGCAACCAACGCGGTGACCCGCGAATAATCTTTGACGGGACGAAACGCCTGGTCCACGAGCGAACGGCGAGCCTCTTCGGGTGGAAGGGACTCGAGCGATTGGATCAATTTCATCTGCTCGCGGTAGGCGGCCTCGATCGTCCTGATCTGTTCCGGGGTAAGTTTCCCCTTGAGGTTTCCGCGGGCAGCTTGCTCTTCGTCACGATGGAGTAAATCCATCACCGCAGAAGCGGTCACCTGAGGTTGATGCCGGGCAAGAGCCAGTGCGGCGGCTCCGCGCACCTCTGGTGCGGCGTTGCCCAGGAATGGCAGAAGCGCTTCCGCGGGCACTTCCCCAGGGCAGCGGCTCAGCGCAAGCAGAGCTTCCTTGAGAACCACGGGGTCTTTGTCACCTAGCAACGAAAGAAGAGGGCCTGTGGCTCGGGCGCCAGTGATCCCAATAGCCCAGGCTGCATTCTGGCGAGCTGTTTTCTCAGGCGCGGAAGTCGCGTCAATGTAGACCTGCGTGGGGGTGGCCGGCCGGGCAATCACGAGCGCTACTGCTGCGGCGCGGGAGATGCGATCGTCAGGATCGCGCAACCAACGAATGAATAGTTGCTGCGTGGGAAAGCCGGTGTAGTGAGACAGCTCGCCTATGGCTGCCAGGCGCAAGGCCGCCGGACCAGCCGATGCAGTGCGCGCCAGATCTGCGAGCTTGGCTTCCACCGGGCGCCCCACGGCATCCGCGGCCACGCGAGGGTAGTCCACGTTCAGCGCATCTACGCCTGCGGCCACGGCTTCGCGCATTGCGGCGAGATCCATTTCATGGGCGTTGCCGGAGAAATTAGCCACTACGAATTTCCCTTGCTGCTGCAATTCCGCCACCTGCGTCTTGATGCAACCGGGTTCGACCCACGCGACGGGATCACGATTTGCGTCCGGGTAGAGAGCCTTCACATCCTGCCATTCGCCGCCGAAGATGACCCGCTGCAGCATACCTTCCCGTTCCAGGGCCTCAAGAATCAGGGGCGCAATGCCCTTCGTCTTGATGTCCAGGTCGAGACCAATTCCCTGCTCGCGAGCTATCCGCAGGGCTTCATCGAAACGGGGGATGCGCATCCCTTGAAACCTGTCGCCCATCCAGACTCCGGCATCCAGCAATTGCAGTTCATCGTAGGATGTCAGCTCGACATTCCCCATGCCGCTCGTAAGCCGCTCAAGAAAGTCGTCATGATTGAGAACAAGCTGACCGTCCAGCGTCTTTCTGATGTCGATCTCGACGATATTGCAGCCCATTCGCGCGGCGAGTGCCAGCGAATCTAAAGTGTTCTCCGGCATGTCACGGTTCGCCGTCCGATGGCAGATCAGCTGCACCTTATCGCGGTCGAGGATCCCTGCATGTGCCGGCAACAGTGCGAGGACCAGCAGCACGAGGAGCAACAGAGAACGCTTTCGATCAGAATTCATACTTTGGGGGCGAACCAAATCATTCCAGGTCGCCATACAGTTACCGATATGGCTGAGTGTAGGTAAAGTTGGAAGGCGGGTTGTCACCGAATTGTCGACGTTTGGTCATGATTTCGACCAATTAGCGCGGCGGAATTATGAGTGGATGGCCCAGGTCTCGTTTTTGCGACGTTGGTGTTCCGGTTAGAACCCATTTGCGGGGAGAAACCCAGGTCTCAGAAGCGAGACCTGGGCCACCCACTCAATGTCTGGAGGTGCAAGCTTTCCTTCTCTTAGGCATGGAGCTCAGGGCAAAAATCGCCGCTTGCAGATGGCAGTAAAACCCACCGCACGGCCACAGTCACTGCTGTAAAGCAGCGTTTTGGAGTCGGGTAGCCAGGCGGGTTGAGTTTGATTGCAGCCCACAGTCGTAAGCCGGCGCACTTCGCCGCTGCTGAAGTTGCGCAAGGAGAGGTTCCAGTAACCGGATTGAAAGGTGCTGAACGCAAGCCAGCCGCCATCCGGGGAGATCGCCGGATAGCGCGCTTCGCCGACGGGAATTAGCTCCAATTGATCGACACCCCTCACCGTGTAGAGGCGGGATTTTCCTCTGTTTTTGGTCGCGGCAACAATAATGGAGTTGTCAGGTGAAATGGCAATCTCTTCGAGATTCCAGCCGGAGGTTGGCGTTGTGAGTTGCTGGCCGGCAACGAAGAGCTGTTTGCGGCCATCTGTCTCACGAAGAAAGGCAAGTTTATTTCCGCCTGCGATCATGGCGGGCGACTCCGCATTGAGGATGGAGGGCCCGAAGCTTGACTCGAGGATGGAACGCGCCCCCACTACTTCCGTCCAGAGCTGACCTCCTCCGGCAGTAAGTGATAGCTCATCATTCGCAACATCGGCAGAACGGATGCGAACTGTATCATCGCCCATGGTGGCTCTGCGGTAGCCGGTTCGGATGAGCGCGATGGTTTGAATCTCACTCCCCTGTGGAACTGGTTGGGCTGCCAGGTACATTTGCTGGCCCATGGGAAGCCGGTAAGGGTAGTCGTCAAACAAGCCCTGCTGATGCTTCAAGCCGCTAACGATGCTGATGGTGAGAGCCGCGGCAGCTCCGGCGAGCCACCACACTCGCTGCTGCACGCGGGCGCCACTTCTGATTAAGGATAGCGCGACCGTAGTCAAGAAGATGAGCGCGTACAGCCGCTTCACATGGAGAAGAGCTTCCCAACCATCCACAGGCGCCGTATTCCATAGCGGATTACCAACCGCGAGATAAAGCGCAATGACAAAGATGAGCAGGGCGCTGCGCCGCTCGCGAACAAGGTACCCGCAAATAACGGCAACCGGGAGAATGAGCACAGTGAAGTGGTAAGAGGCGGGCAAGGGCGTGAGAGTGAGTGTCGCCAGCAGCAACGCCGACCACTCAAGACCAGTGCGAGTGGCAGACGAATCTCGAGCGTCGATCCAGAGCAACGCCGGCAGTAGCAATGCCCACTGAAGCGCAGGGTGAAGAACGGCGAAGAGCCAGGGAGCATGCAGGGCCGGGTGGGCGTTTAATTGTGGCTCGAAGATGAAGAGCCGATGAAGCAGGCTCGATAGCGAAGAACTGCTGAGGTTGTAAGGATCGAGAGCCTCTCCTCGAAGGGTTCCGGGAAGGACCTGAAGCAAATAGGTGCGGTGAAGACTCCATCCAAAGACTGATATGGAGGCCACTGCACAGAGGATGCCAGTGAATAGACACGCAATGAGAGCCGCCCAGTTCTTCTTCTTGACGAAGTGGAGCGCCAGGATGACAGGAAAGATCTTGACGGCCACGCCCAGGGCAAGCAGAGAACCGGCGAGATAGTTACGCTGTCGCTGGACGGCCCAAAGTGCCGCAGTCAGAATTCCGAGCAGAACTACATAGTACTGACCGTAAAGAAAGTTTCGATGCAAGGGAAAGCACAAGCCCACAAGACAGCCCACTTGCAAAAGGGATAGACCGGTGACCGATCGCATCAGCCAAACAATGGGAAGGAGCAGGGCGAGATTCAAAATTAACCATGCGTGTTTCGCCACCAGAGGTGGCAAGCCTGCGATAGGCCACATGGCCAGAGTAGAAAAGGGTGTAATCGGTACCAGCCCGACAACCGGCTGATCGATATTGCGATGGTCCTTTTCTCGCTGCAGCCAGATCCACTCGTAGGCCCGCGAAGGGTCAACACCGTCACGAACAAGCCGGGCGGCGAGGTAGTAATTAGGAAAGTCGGTGTTGAGCGTTCTCCATGCGCGCGGCACGGTGTATCCCACGAACAGCAAGCCCAGCAAGCCGAGCAACGCTAGCTGTGCGCCCGCGGAAACACGTCTATACACGCTGCCTGCTCGTACTGGTAAAGCTTAGTTTGCCCAGGTAGAGCCGGACGCAAGCGCGCAAGCTTTGGGTGTTGTCCATGTACTTGAGCCACGAATGTTTAGGGTCTTTGAGGATGCACTCGAGCAAGATCTGCTTTTGCCGCGCAGTGGAGGCACTGTTCAGGGTTCTCAAGATCCACTCCTTTCAAGAGTGCAGCCCACTTCGCAGGCAGATTCCTCCTCGATGGCGGTGCTGCCATGGCGCAACTCCGTATAGAGCTGAAAGTACGCCTTTGCGATGCGGTCGCTGGCATAGCGATCGACGGTTGGTGTACGAAAGCGGAGGGTGGTGAGAGCCTCGCGGGTCGCGCGCACAAAGGCGTCCTCAGGCGACGAGGACAAAGGAACGTAGTGACAGTACGATCCACCGACTTCGCGGAATGCCGGAATATCGGAGCAGACGACGCGGCAGTGATGAAACATTGCTTCGACAATAGGCAGACCGAAACCCTCAATCAGAGAAGGCGCCAGCAGCAGTTCGCAATGTTTGTAACACCACTGCAGCTCGGCGTCGCCAATTCCCCTCAGGAACACAACCCGCTGCTGGAGCCCGAGTTCGTTGATGGCTTGATGGATGTTTTCTGTTTCCGGTCCTTCGATCCCAATCAAGACGAGCGATGCGTTTGGGCTGATTTCTCTTTCCGACAAGAGGCGCTGAAAGACACGTAGAGCAACGACTATGTTCTTATTCCGACGGTGCTGGGCAACGCAGAGTAAGAATGGCTGGCCATTCCAGGCCGGGATAGGGCTTACGGTTGAGCTCGGCGGTCCGGGATCGACGCAATTGTAGATGGTAACCGCCCGGCGCGCAGCTACCCGCGGAGCATAAAAGGAGAGACGCCTCAAGGTGGTGTCGGAGACACAGGCAATCTTATCCGCAGCATGCAGACACTGCTGCAGGATCGCACGGTTGAAGAGGACCTTGGGGAAGCCAAAGTTCGAAGGAATATCGTACGGGTACAGGTCGTGCAGAGTAACGACTGCAGGACAATCGAGCGCGCTTCGGTTTACCGGAGCGGGATATGAAAAGTGAACGATGTCAGCCTTGAGCCGCCGGGCAATATCCGGAAACCGGTAGTAGTACCAGAGATTGCGGCTGATGGCATCACCACCCATCTCTGCTTTGTGGAGTGTGATTCTGGGCTCCTGGCGTGGTAACGCCGAGTCCATCAGATCGCACTGAGACGCCCCAGCAACTACATGAATGGCTGTCACACCGGCGCGGGTGAGCAGACACCGGGCGAGGTTTGCGGCGTGACGAGAGACTCCTGAGAGATGGGTGGAGGAGCCGGCAACTGCGATGACGATGTTCATGATTGGCCGTCCTTTATCGGCGTGGGCTGGGGGGTGTGCAAAAGCGCGCTGATGAGAAACACAAACCAAAGGGGCAGGGTGAGTTCGAAGCGATCAGTGTCACCAAAACCTCGTATCAGGATGAAGAGAAGAAGGCCGTAGAACAGCGCCTTATCCGAACCCGACGCGTGACGGCGGAGCTGCAGGTACAAACTGCCGTAGACAGCAATGAACAGCATTAACCCGACAATCCCGTAGGTGTAAAACAGTTGCAGTAATTCGTTATGTGCGTGCCAGGCCTCGAAGACACCAAAGGCCGGCACGACGTTGCGGAAGGAGTGAAATCCGTGTCCGATCCAGGGCTGTTCGAGCGAGGCATCCCAAACGTAGTTCCAGATACCGACTCTTCCGGTGAGGGTCTCGGCCTCGTTGCCGGTAGTGGTATAGACCACGAAATAGGCTGTAATCAATTTCCAGAATGCCGCGATTACCAGGCCGGCACTCACCACGATCGCGAGCAGCTTACGGCGGGTGATGGCAGAATCGCGAATGAGCAGCAGGGCCTCCCCTGCGACAAACGCGGCGATGGTCGTCTTGCTGAGCGTGCGCAAGAGAGTGATGGAGAGAATAACCGCAGCAACATTCCACAATCGATGCGAACGGCTGAGGTACTGGGCCATGAAGACCCCGAAAGCGCAGATCAAGGCGATTGCATTGGGGCTGAAGTAATCGTCATCGCCGGGGCGCAAATCCTGCATGGTTGGCGATAGCCAGATAATCACTGCAATCAGGAGGGCTCCCCACACGTATCCCTTCATGAGAGAGGCCGAGATCGGCAGAGCCGGTCCGTTGCGCAGCAGCAATACGACCATGCCCACGTCTGCGGCCACCCCGCACCAATAAACAAACGCGACGCCGACAGAGACGGTTGCGCTCCACACCAAACTGCAAAGCGCGATCAGCAGGAAGGCGAGGACCGCCCGGAAGGCGGGTACGCGCACCGTCGCACGCAAAGTATTGGGCGCAGGTCCTAGTGAGTGGAACAGGACCACGGCGAAAAACAGGAGATTCAGCGCAACACTGAATGCGGCGCCGGCGCGCGGGCTTTCTTGAAAGAACAAGTATTCCGTGGCATAACGAAAGGCAAAATAGGACCCCACGGACGCAGCCATAAGGCTGCCAGCCGGAGCAGCGGTTTCGAGCCTGACGATTGCCGCGTTGGTGCTCATACGTCCTCGCAGACAGGGCGAATGTCTGAGGGCGATAAAGATGGCGCCCGTGCGCCCCCCAGCACACGGGCCAGCGGGACGTACATCAGCAAAGCGATGAAGCCGTAACAAAGCCTAGCCATCGCGATACCGTGAACGCCCTGCAACTGCAGCAGCCAGACCATGAGAAGCAGCATGATCAGACCGCCGAAAAGATTGAGCGCAGTGACCGTATGAATATGGCCAAGGGCCAGCAATGAGTAATAGCCGGTGACACTCAGCCCCAGCAGCGCGAAGCTGCAGACAATCGGGGTGAGGATGCTGACTGCGCTTTCAGCAACTGAGCGGCCAACCCATGCGTAAAGCGCGACGGGACCATAGAACAGCAGGATGCCGGTTCCTGCGGCCACGATCAGAAAGTTGACAGCGAACGCTGCCAGGACAGCTTTCCTGATTGCGGCCGGCTCTGAGATGGCACTTCGCGCGGACAGGTAAGGAAATAGAAAATGCAGACCGGAAGCAACGATGCCATAGACCGGCTGCGCCATTTGCACACACAAGGCGTAGGCCGTAACGGTAGTTGCCCCCAACGACACGCCCAGCAGCAGCCGGTCAGCCTGAGTAAAGACAACACTCGAAACAGCAAGTAGCCAGCTGAAGGCTCCGATGCTAAACAGCGCAGAGGTGGCTTGGCGATCAAACGAAGGCAGAAGCGACGACGCTCCCAGGTACTGCTTCAGCCGGATGAGCTGGGTAGCCGTCGATAGAACCAGGAAGCAAGCGGTCGCCACCATAATGGCGGCGACGCCGAATCCGCGCATGCTGAGCAGCACAGCCGCTGCCACGGTGATCACCCGGGCTAAAAGGCTTATGCGGACCGCAGCCCCATATCGCTCGAAAGCTCTTTGCGTGCTGACGCAAACGCTCTCGATTGCCCGCACCAGCATGAGAGCGCTGGCGATGCGGAGTGACAGCAGGCAAGCGGCTTCGAGGCCGGCCGCAGAGCCTGCTACATGCCTGGCAGCAAGCGGTACCAGCATCCACGAAATAACCGCGAGCGCGACGCCCAGCAGGAGGTTGATGCCCAGCATGCTACGAACCGACCGTAACAGCACACCAGAATCGCCATAGCTCCGGGCACTCGAGATGTACTGAATGTTGGCGTCTCCAAAGCCCGAAGCGACGATGCTGCCGGTGTTCAGTGCGGCGGTCGTCACGATCCAAATGCCGTACTGCGCGACGCCCAGGTGTTTCAACAGCGTTGGAGCGGAGACCAGCATGGCAATCGGATAGGCCGCGTAATCGAGCACACCGTAGGCTGCGTTTGAGAGATGACTTCTCATTCCACACCAACCCTTCGGCGCAAGCGGCGTTCCAGCTGGCTGCTTAAATTTTGGCTGATCTCGTTCGCCAGCATCTTCCTTGGATCGGCTGGGCTCACCTGCTGCCACATAGCGCCCAGAACGATGTAGAACGACGTTGTCATGACCGCAAATGCAGTGACGATCAGGATGATCAGCAAACGCGGAGGAAAAGACTTTTTCTCCGCAACCAGCGGCAGATCGAATACCGAGACTACCGGAGTGTCTTTCGCTTCCTCGATACGCGACATCTCATATTGCTCGGAAAGCAATTCGAAAACAGTTTCCTGAATCTTGACCCGCCGGTAAAGATCGGCGTAAGGAACCGCGAGCTTAGGGATTTGCCGCAGGGATGGGTACAACTCGGAGCTATCTCCGCTGGGCTCGTCGGAAGGGCTACCACTCATCTTGGTGAGTTCGCTCTTCAACTCTCCGATGCGGGCGCGGGCGGCGCGCACGCGGACATTCCCATCTCCATAGATTTGCTGCAGCGAATCGAGTTCTGACTGACCAACGATCAGCTCGCCCTGCAGCTTCGCCGCCGCGTCCACCATCGCGTGGGTCTGCTCCTTGATGTCGAAGGTCACATTGTTGCTCGAGAACTGACCGAGTGCCTTCTCCGCCGCCTGCAGTTCGGCCTGCACGTTCACCAAACGTTTCTCGATAAACTCACGTTCCCGGCGCGCGGAAGAGGTATTGGCGTGGGTCATGAGGCTATTCAATTCGTCAAGATAAGCCTGCGTGATGGCCTGCGCACGCCGCGGGTCAGTATCATTAAACGTAACCGTGATCACTCCGCTCTTTTTGTCGTCGACCACCGTCGTGTGGTGCGCGAGGTATTTGACGGTGTCGATGCGATAGCGCTTTCGGTAAACATGCTGCAGGTTAAAGCGGTCGATGATGTGGTCACTGATGGTGCGGCTGTGGAGAAGATCGATAAACAATGCACTTGAGGTTCTGCCTCCCAACAGACCGGCCAGGTTACCCAACCCACCCAATCCGCCGAGCGAATGGCCGGCTAACGCGGCGAGCATGGCAGCCCCCGAAGAGGGTTGTTCCGGAGGCATGAGACGTGCTACGGACTCATAACACTTAGGAATGAGGAAAGCGATGACGGCGCTCAGGACGAGTGTTATACCGGCCACTCTCAGCAGCAGGCGTCGACGATCCCAAAGCAGATTGCCGTTTCTGACCCAATTCGGCATGGTTTGCGTATGGGTCGCCATAAACTCAGCTGTGGCCATTAGTGTCCTCCTGCTTTGGGATGGAAGGAAAGCTGGATCGTCGTGGTGACATTGTTGTGTGGCGCCGCCGAAAAGAGAGGAAACCTCCAGCGCTCCTGTTGTACGGCTGCACTTAACTGCCAATGAGGGCTTAGAGCAAGATCCGTACTGACTTCCAGGTCGCGAAGAGCTCCGCCGCGGAGAAAGACGGAAGCAGCGCTTTGATCACGGGCGCGGAGCTGTACTGAGCTCCGAGGAGAGATCCACCACGTGCTCCACAACTGATATCCGTTGGACTCGCGTCCGATCCAGCTGCCCAGAAGCTGCCGTTCGTTGGTATAGCCGCTCAAGTAGTGGACATTGAAGTAGTAGAACCCCGGAAAGGTGCGGCGGGGGGTTAGATACCCTTCGCCACGGAAGTCCACGTGCGGGAGATGCGGCAAGTGTGCAACATAAAATCCTGGCGACCACGCGCTATGGGTGGGGTAGGCAAGGGGAAAGAGCTCGTCGTCGGTGAACGTATCCACATAAATCTTGAGCAAATCGTGGAGCTTTGGAACGGTGAATTGGGCGTCCACGCCGACCCGGCGATCACCCGGGTCAGTCTTTCCGGGGGCGGGGTTGCCGGTAGAAAATAAGCTGCGCAAGAAAGTGGCAGTGGTGAAGCCAGCTCCCGCACCGGCAAAGATGGTTGTGCGCGAGACACTGAACTCCAGCTCGGGTCTAGGCTTAAACGAAAACTTCTGGCCATTAATAAACGGCTGGTCGCCAAGCGCAACCCCTGGCTGGCCGAACGTTTGGTCCCCCACATGGGTAAATTGTTGACCGGCGAGCCGCCCTACAAAGAACTGCGCCCGAATGGGGCCGAGGAATCGGCCAAAGCCCGGGAGCTCGATGGGCGAGACGCGATCATAGCGGAACATGTTGATCGGCTCCGCGTTGTTGCTGTATAGGAGCGGTCCTCCCTGGGACGGGCCCCACCACAGCGCTTGCTTTCCAAAGCTGAACTGATTGTTGTGAAAAGCGTAGGAGACATAACCTTCGAGCAGCCGTCCGCGAGTAAACCCGGACACCGGCCCCTGTGCAGCAAGCGGGGTGAAGTCCGCGGCGGCGATGGCAGCATCGGCTGAGGCAGGGGCCATGGCGGCCGGCGCGGTTCTTTGCAGATCGAAGCGCACATAGGACGCGAAGGATCCGGAAGCCGCACGGGCCGCGATGCCGCTGTAGAGGTTCTCTCCCTGGCCATAAGGACGCCCATAATCATTCAGCAGGGTTTGGGCGAAGTGGTAGCCATCCGTGATCGGGGGACCAGCGATCGCCGCACTGCGCGAGTAGATAGAGTCAATCGTGGCCTGGCGATTGCACTCGCCGTCGCGCTGACGAAGCTCCTCAGCAAACTCGCGCCCTAACGCTTTTACCAGTGAATTCATTTGCTCGTCGACGGCGTCCTGGGAATCTTGATCAGCTTGTCGCTCTTGTGCTTCGCTTATCAGGCGCGCTATTTCCATACGCGTCCAGGGACGCAAACCTGCAAACGCAGTCTGGATATAGCCGGCAAGCGCCAGCCTTTCAATCGCGGGATAGACCCAGCTTTCAATCGGAACATACGTGGATGCCATGTTGGAGGAATCGCAGTCTTCGTGGCCGTCTGGTGTGTCGCCGAGTGCCCGGGTATAGCACTGCACGATCATGAGCGGCACCAGCAGGAGCATCGTGGAAGTTCTCATACGAAACCTAAAGGACCCCGGCTACTCCGGCTGTGAAAGCAATGGAGGAAGATATCTGGGCTATAGTGAGCAGATTTTTCCAGAAGAGCGACCCGCCAATGATCTTCACCGGAACAACGATCACATCCCCGGGATCCATACGAGTGGAGAGAACGTTTGAGCTGTACCATTCGCCGGATCGTCTCCCGATAACGGATCCGTTCGCGCGTATGACAAAAATATCCTTGCGACTGGCAACATCGTTGGTGCCGCCCGAACGGCGGAGGTACCAGCTGGCTTCCTTACCCGGAACGTAGGTAATTGCAGACGCGTTATAGACCTGTCCGCTCACCAACACAAAGCCAGGACGCTTGGGGACGGTCAGCACATCACCGGTGTGCATTTCGATGTCGGCAGGAGTGTTGGCCCAGCTATTGATGTCTGCGCTGATATGGATGACGAGTCGTCCGCTGGACGGTTGGGTCTTCAAACGCTGAAGCACCTGCGCCTGTTGCTGAGTAGCAGCCTGGATGAGCTGGGCCTGCTCCTGGGCGTTGCCAAGACTTGGTGCAACGCGCGCTGATGCCGGGGTACTCTCGATCTGATTAATAAGTTGGACCTTGGTTTTCTCCTCTAACTCCTTCACTTGAGTGCGAATCAGGACCGCACCCGCCGCATAAGCGGTGTCACGCAGGCCGCCCGCGCGACGAAGCACAGAACTAAGGTGCTCGCCCTCCTTCAGGCCATAGCTGCCGGGATAGGTGACCTCACCTTCGAGAATGACCGAGGCGCCAATATCGTTCCATCCCGATAACTGATGGATGGTGAGGATGTCACCTGACTTGAGAGGGGCGTGATCGAATACGTCGCTCCCGATAGGAATTTCGGTTCGCTCCGTAACTACCTTTTCCCCGTTCTTGATGGTGTAGCTCGCCAGGTCAGCATTGGTGAGCAATGCATCGCGTTTGTAACCACCCGCCATGGTGACCAGCCTCATCGGTGTCATATCTTGTGACAGCGCATAGGAGCCTGGGCGCAGGACTTCGCCCCGGATGCTTACCTGCGGCGCATCCACCTCATACCGGCCGAGGATACGGATAGTGTCGAAAGGCTGCAGGGTAATGCTGTTGTTGCCAATCAGTGCGTCAGCCAGGTCGAATTGAATGGTCTCGGGATGAAAGTCAGGCGCGACCAGGCGCACGATGTCGCCTTTCGCCGCGGGCTCCGGCAGCAGGTCCTGGTAAGAATGAATGACATCGGTCAATTGCATGCCATCCCGGTAAGGAAGTTTGCCCGGCCGGGTCACATGGCCTTCCACGTAGATGGCACGCTCGCTATAAGGCAGGATCGCTGCCACATGGACGCGGTCACCATCCTTAACCGCGAAGGACGCAATCTGGGCCAGAGTGGCCTGCGGCGTGTCTGTGGCAGAAGACTCCAGGGTCACCGTGTCGCGTTGTTTGTTGGGATCAATACGATCAATGGTGATGTGATTGAGCGCGGCGGCTACGGTGACGCCGCCGGCGTTATCGAGCACATCCTTCAGCGTTGCGCTCCCTTTGAGTTCATAAATTGCCGGACGCTTTACCATCCCGAAGATGGCCACCTGCGGGCCGGATGGCGGAATGAGCAGTGTGTCGCCGGCCTGCAGGCGTTCGTCATCCATACGCTCGCCGTGAAGGAAAAAGTCATAGAGGTCGACTTCGCGGACCAGCTGCTGGCCACGGTAATGACGCACGATGCGAAGCGAGCCAACGCTGGTGGGACCACCCGCCTCGTAGATTGCGTTCAGGGGCGTCGAGAGTGAGCTGACGTCATACGCCCCGGGACGCTGCACGTCACCCACCACATAGACACGCACGGTACGCAACCGGCCTATGGTCACATCGACCTGGGCATTGTGGTACTGCTGCTTCAGCGCGCTTTCAATATTTGACCGGGCCTGCTGAAGGGTGAGCCCGGCTACCACGAGCGACCCGGCTTCAGGGAGCGCGATCTTACCTTCGCGGTCGATGACGCGTGTGAAGTTTTGCGAGATACCTCCCCAAAGATTAATGGTGAGGCCATCGCCGGCCCCGAGCACATAGTCGGGACCGATAGGAAGATCGGTGGTTGTAGTACGGTTTGCCAGGCCGCCGCCTGTCAGCGGATCGCGATTGGTGAAGACTTCTGAACCGAAACGTTTGAGCTTTACGCTATCCGGAGGCACCTGCGTGTACAGGTCGCGTAACGAGCGCAGATTGTAGGGCGTTGGCAGATGCAGCGATTCGGGTTCGTCGGTAACGCTCTGCGTCTTGCTCTCAGTCTTACTTGTCGAGCGTCCTGTTGCCGGAGTTGCTCTTCTTCCGGGGGCCGCGGAAATGCCGTCATCGGGCAAAGTTTGCTGACCGATGGCGGAAGCTGATCCGCTTTGGGACCGATCGCCCGCCGAGAGGCTGAGCTTGTCGAGTGGCGAGCCGGCCGACAAGGATTGTTGATTGTCATCTTCATAAGGCGCACGTGCAAGCAAGCGATCCATTTCGTCCGCCGAAACGTACCCACGAGCGCGCAGCCACATGGTTATGCTGGCACGCAACGCAGGATTGGTCTGGATCTGGTTGAAGAGCATCTCGTCCGTGATGGAGTCGGCTTGAATCGTGGTCCCCTGCTGTTGCAATTGATCTGCCACCACCTGCTTGAGTTCCGGGACCAACTCCGGCTTCTGTTGCAAAATCGAAATGATCTGCGTGGCCGTCAGAGAGCCGTGCGTGTTGAGCTGCTGCGATGCAGAGGAGGAGGTCGCGGAGTCGGTGTCTGCAGAGCTTGTCTCTGTCGAGGGGGACAAAGGAGAAGAAGGAGGCGGCGGGGCTTGCTGTGCGAAAACGTTGGCGCACAGCCCAAGGAGGGCCACAACAGCTATGAATCGGTCTTTCAGTCGTGTAGTCGTTCGGTTTTTCATGGACATCGTTCAGTCAATAGCCAGATCGGGATTAAGTTCCCGTAAAGCCGCGCGCTGCCGTTTCCAGCGCGACGCGGCGATCATGTAGTGCAATCCTTCAACAACGTGGAAACGAAGGCGAAAAAGAACAAAGCGCGCCTGGTGAAACTCGCCCCGGATTCGCTTCCACAGGTTGTCCCCGGCATTGGTGCTCAAGATCCGTGGAGCGCGATGTAAGGGAAGCAGGGAAGTGCGCCTGGCTTGTTTCCAGGCCTGATCGTTCCCTCTCAACTCCTCTTCAAGAAGGAGGTAAAGTTTCGTGCCGGGAAAGTCTGCCAGGATCGATTCTCTTCCGTACTGGTCGGCCCAAAGCCTGACGCCGGAAGGCAAACGATGAGAAGTCCACTCCTCAAGCTGGGGTGGAGCTTCCCAGCCCAAGATCCGGGAGGAGAGCAGAGTTGTGAGGCCGATGGCGGTCGAGGTGCGGCGGTGCGTGCCCGCTTGTGCACGCACTGCGTTCCAGAAGGCCTGATCGTGATAGTGAGCGCTGACGTGGCGCTGATACTCAAGCAGCCAGGATAGGCGTGTGGTCGGGCTGCAAAGATGCTTGAAGACATGCTGGGCCTGGGCGATAAATTGATCGGCCGGTGTCAGGGCGGGAAAGGTGATGCCCGCCCAGGAATGAGTGCCCAGCCTTTCCAGACGCCGGTCGCGAAAGGGCAAGTGCGGTGGGGCTACTGAGGATGCGAAATGCAGTTCGACACAGCGTTGCGGTCTCGCTTTGTAATGGTCCTTGACGCTTACCATCTCTGACGATCCAGCTTTGAACTCCCAAGCATCGGGGGTCGCTGCCATCAACTCATACCCGGTCTTGCTAAGAAGCTCCCGGCACAGACTCAACTGCGCCCCATCCACTAAGAAATCGAAGTCGAGCTGGCAGCGCAATTCAGGCCGGGGGCACGATTCAGGAGAAAGCGTGAATCCCTTGAGGTTTGCATACAACAGCCCAGCCGTCTGAAACGACTGATTCAGGGACGCCCACTCCGCAAACATGGCGGAGCTTCTTTCCCGGTTGTCAGCGAGATTGCCGCGCAGCCTTGACAACATTGTCGCGGGGAGAAGCGTCTCGAAGTGCAGAGACTCAAGCTGGTCGAGGAAGTAGAGCGCCATCCCGCTCGAGTCCAGCCAGTGGTAAGACTGTTTCCATTCATGGGGCCTGATTTCCCAAAGACGGCGCAGCGACGTTTCGGCCGGATCACGGAATACCGAGACCACAGCCTCCACCACGTTCCTGCTTGCGCGTTGCCGCCATTTCATAATCGTCTCCGGATCTTCTTAGTGGCTGTACATTTCTGGTTCGCCAAGGCTACCCGCGGGCGGCAAATGACGCAGGTAGTGAACGATGGACCAGATTTCTTCGTCGCTCAACGTGCCTTTGGAAGCGGGCATACCCGAAGGCGCTAACCCATTGTCGATAATCCATTTCAACTGTCCGTCGCTGTATTCCTGCGTTTGCCGCGAAGTCAACAAGGGAATAGGCGGGGACATACGGTCGGCGAAGGGAACACCGGTGAGCTGGCCATCGAGTCCGTGACAAGCGACGCAATAATGACCAAAGGCTTCCTTTCCCTCCGCCAGTGTTTCTTTGTTAAGTGGCAAAGGGTTCTTCTGCGATCGGTTTCCTACGGTGATGTCGTGCTCGGCAGCAACCACGACCGCGCGCTCCAGCCCACTTGGCTGGCTTACCTTGCAGCCGCCCAGCACCAGTGACAAGCTCAGCAAGCAGAAGTAGGGTTGCCGGCACATACTTACTCCGTAACGTGAATGATCAATTTCATTGATCCGTGCCCGGCTCCGCAAAAGACCGCGCATTGCGCAACAAACGTGCCCGCCTCGGTAGGAGTGAACTGCACCTGGCTGGTCTGGCCTTTGTTGGCTTTGACAACCTGGTTGAATTCCTCGAGTTTCAAACCGTGTTGGACGTCCTTGCTGGTCAGCGACAGGATTACGGGTTCTCCCTTCTCGATCGTGATCTCAGCGGGGCTGAACTCAAAACGTTTGGCAACTATCTCGATGCGGTGAGGCTGGTCCTGGGCATGCGACAACCGCCAGGCAAAGGGAACGGCGAGCAGCGCAAGGATCAAAATGCGTACTATTGAATTGAACTTCATCAGCTTTTCTTCTCCTCTAGTTATGGAGCCAGGTATTTCAAGATGTCGCGTTCGTCCTGGGGACTAAGCAGAGCCCTTACCCGCATGTGGCGGAGCACGGTTCCGGTGATCCGGGGGTTGAGCTGCTCAGGAGGATTGTGGCAACGGCCGCAGTTCGCCTGAAACGCACGCTCTCCCGGATTCGTAACAGCCGTTGCATGTTGGGCTGGCTTGGTAGTAGCGTTCGCGTTCGCCTGGGGAGTTTTGACTGCTTGCGCCCAGGTCAGCCAACTTCCCAGTGAAAAAACGAGGAGAGGCAATGGCAGGTGTCTCCAGGTTGAGCGATGTTTGTTCATTGGTGACCTCGCCACATCGGAAAGAGGAAACGGTACGTCAGCGATACGTCCCAGATGTTCGCGTTGCCGGTGGCGGAAAACTTCCGCGAATAGCTGGTATTGAGGCGCACTTCGTGTGGGAAGTGGTAATCGAGGCCGAAATCAGCCTGTTGAGTATTGGCCGCGGGCAGACCATCGCCCGGGCCTGGGCTATTGCGGAACGTTTGCTGCATCCGGAAAACAGGCTCTAAGCGGCCGAACAGGCTATCAGGCCCTTTCCATTGCGAAAGCCGATAAGCAGTCTCGATCCAGTAGCCTGCCGCGTGCTGTCCATGCGCATATTCGGAGCGCACTTCTAAAGGAAACCGATACGGTTGCCACCAGAAGTGAACTCCGGTTGAATTGTTGTGGGTCCCCTGCAGGAATCGTCCATAGGATGTTCCTATTTCGACCCGCTTGCTGGGGAAATACACGTCGAAACGATAGCCGGCTGCGCGCCCTGCTTGAAACTGGGGAACGTTGCTGGACGCAGAAAAATATCCGATGTAGTCGATGTGGAAAAGCGGCTTGGCGAGCAGCACCCCCCTGGCCATGACCCCGTTGCTTGAAGCAGTGGTGCGCGTGCCGATGGGGAAGATCAGCGGAGCATCCTGGAACTTCGGGATCCAGATGGCAGTAAGGCGCTCGTTATAGGTACCGAACGGGGTGAGAAAGCGGCCCCCCGTAAGAGTTATTTTTTCCGTTGCAAGGTAATCGAGTTGTAGATATTGGGTCGATCGAAGGAGGCTGCCCTGTATGGGGCCGCTGGTGCCGTTTTTCGGTATGTAGAGCCCGCGCAGGTCGAACCGGGATTCCGCCAGAAAATGCTTGCCCAACGGAGCAACGATCACGGGGGCAGCCACCGGTTGAAAGAAATTGACCCCGGTGTTTGTACTATCCAGGAAGCCCAGGGCACCTGAAACGATGGGAACATTCTGTGCGGATGAGAGGCACGCGGATAGCAACAGCAGACAACCGGCTACGCGGAATACAAGTGTTAGACCCGGGAACCACGTTTGCTTGAGCTGGTTGGTGATGATTGATCGCATAGGGGGCTTCTTGCTTCATCCCCAACGTAACAATCAGCGCTCGAGCAGGTGTCAGTGCTCTGTCATCACAATGTCAATGGATTGTAAGGGACCAGTGCAGTCTCGTGGTGGGTCGCCGAGTGTGAGCGTGAGATGAAAATCGCGCGGACGAATATTGAGTGGGTGAAGATGAAAATGGTGGGTGGCCCAGGTCTCGCTTTTGAGACCTGGGTTTCTCGGCGCAACCAGTCCTGGCGGGAACACCCACTCAACGTCTGGAGGTGACTGTAGTAGCTCCCCTTGCGCAATTCGATTTGTATCGGTCTAATGAAGGCGTTCATGAAATGTCGGAAGAGATACGTCGCGCTGATAGCCTGCGCGCTTCTTGGCTACTGCGGCGCACAGACTAACCAGCCCCAGGCACCCGTTGGCAAACCCGAACCGGCGCCGCCCCCTCCTCTCAGTCAACTACAACAGATGACCGAAAAAGGAGATGCGGCTGGTGCACTCAAAGGGCTGGACACGCTCGCCGCCGAGAATCCTGTGTCTGCCGGCGTGAAGCTTGCGCAAGGCAAAGCCCTATATGCCTTGAATCGCCTGGTCGATGCCGAAGCCGCTTTCGCCGCGGCAGTGGCTCAAGACCCGCACGATGCGGATGCCGCTCAGATGGACGGCCTGACCCTGTTCCGCCTGGGCAGACCTAACGCCGCGATTCCCTTGCTCACCAAAGCCCAGGGTTGGACTGCCCAGACGCGCTTCGACCCCAGTTACGTGCTCGCGCTCTGCTACCTTGATACGCGCCGTTTCGATGACGCTCGCCACGCCTTCGCCGCTCAGTATGGCTTTCCACCTGATTCGGCATCCGCCTACCTACTCGCCGCGCGCATGATGTTCCGCCGGGAGTACATCCCTATCGCCCAGCAGTTCGCCCAAAAGGCACTTGAGATTAACCCGCAACTACCCCTGGCGCACTCCCTGCTGGGAGAAATCGCTCTCGCCGGAAATCACATGGATGTCGCCATCGCCGAGTTTGAAAGAGAGCGCGCAGGCAATCCGCTGGAAGGCGGTATCTACGACCGGCTGGGGGATGCCTATTCCCGCGCGGGCGAGTATCAGAAGGCTCTGCAGGCGCTGCAGCAGGCAGTCATCCTGGAGCCCAATGTGACTGCTCCTTTTATTCTGCTGGGCAAAGTTTTGCTGCGCGAACAATCCCCATCGACCGCCTTGATGTACCTGGAAAGGGCGGAAGCGATGGATCCCGGCAATTTTATGACCCACAGCCTGCTCGGCCAGGCGTATCGTGCGCTGGGCCGCAAAGAGGACGCCGCAAGAGAGAACCATACCGCGGAAACAATTCAGGCATCCAGCGAACCTAAGCTGGAGAAGCTACAGTAGGCAGAGCGATGACGTGCGTCCGCCATCTCGTCTGGCCGCTCACCATGTGTATTGCAATCGCAGTAGGACAAACGCATGGCTCCATGCCGATGGCGAACGAGAATCCCGCATGGGTCACCCCCGTTCCCATGCCTACCGAAGGACCGATGTACCAGGCTGAAGGCACCAAGGCCATGGCCACACTGCTGAAGAAAATTCATAGCGAAACCGACTTCAGGTTCGATGCCACCAAGCAGGCACAGCGCGCACAGTACTATCAGTCTCTGCTGCGTAATAATCTCAACTTCCGCGACGAGGCAACAGTGCGCCAGCAACTTGCCATCGAGCTTCTGGGAGCAGGCTATAGCGAAGCCGCGATCGATGATCTGGAAACCTTGCGCAGCCACAGTGCGGGGCGGCTGCCAGCGGATAACGATAAGCAACTCGGCGAGTGGCTCGGCCTGGCTTACCTGCGCCTGGGCGAGCAACAGAACTGCATGCAAACCCACGGGCAGAAGTCCTGCATCTTTCCTATTCGGGCAGGCGGCGTGCACCACATCACGCGGGGCGCAGAAGGCGCGGTTCGCGAGTTCGCGACGCTTCTCGAGAAATATCCTAACGACGACGAATCACGCTGGCTGCTCAATGTCGCTTATATGCAGCTCGGCCAATATCCGCAGAACGTTCCCGCGAAGTGGCTCGTACCCAGTCGTCTGTTTGATTCCGAATATGATATTGGCGACTTCGTCGACCGGGCGACCAGCGCCGGTCTCGACCTCACCAGTCACGCCGGCGGAGTCATCATGGAAGACTTCGATGGCGACGGGCTGCTCGACATCATGGTCAGTTCTTCCGGACCGCTCGATCAAATGCATCTGTTCCACAACAACGGGGTCAAGGACGGCCAACTCTCTTTTACCGACATTACGGCGCAGGCCGGCCTGCTGGGCGAGACCGGAGGGCTCAACCTGGTGCTCACTGATTACAACAACGATGGGCGTCCAGACATTCTGGTTCTGCGCGGCGGCTGGTGGGGCAAGCAGGGGAAGTACCCCATGTCACTGCTGCGAAACAACGGGACCAAAAACGGTCAGGTCACCTTCGACGATGTGACGGAACAGGCCGGACTCATGTCGCTCCATCCCACCCAAACTGCGGCCTGGGCGGACTTTGATAACGACGGCTGGCTGGATCTGTTCGTGGCCCACGAGTCGAAGCCCGACGATCCCAACCCATCACAACTGTTTCACAACAACCACGACGGCACCTTCACCGAGATAGCTGGGCCGAGCGGTATGGCCGACCTCGGCTTCGTGAAAGGAGTAGCATGGGGCGACTTTAACAATGACGGCCGCCCCGATTTGTACATCTCCATCAAGGGCGGCGCCAATCATCTTTTTCGCAATGATGGTCCACTGCGCACAGGAGCGCCCGCATCCAGTGGATGGAAGTTCACCGATGTGGCTCATGCGGCCGGTGTCGACCACCAACAGAATAGTTTCGCTACGTGGTTCTTTGATTACGATAACGACGGTTGGCCGGATATTTTTGTCGGCGGCTACTCCTTCGGTGGCCCCCAGGACATTGGGGCCTTCGAGATCGGCCACCCCTATCACGCGGAAACTCCGCGCCTTTATCGTAACAAGCACGATGGCACTTTTGAGGATGTCAGCACCAAGGTACGTCTGGACCGTGCCATCCTTCCCATGGGTGCGAACTTCGGCGATCTGGACAATGATGGCTGGCTCGATATCTACCTGGGAACGGGGGAAAGCTCCTACCAGGCGCTGTTGCCGAACCGCATGTTCCGCAATGACCGCGGGGTCGTCTTTCAGGACGTAACGACTTCCGGAGGTTTCGGCAACCTGCAGAAGGGCCATGGAGTGGCTTTTGGAGACCTGGAAAACAACGGCAACGAAGACGTATTTGAAGAGATGGGAGGAGCTTACCCCGGGGACACGTATCAGAGCATCCTCTACCACAACCCGGGCCATGGAAATCATTGGCTCACGGTCGACCTCGAGGGCGTGCAGACAAACCGCGCGGCTTTTGGGGCACGCATCTGTCTTACGGTTGCGGCCGCCCACGGTCAACGTCACATCTATCGCACCGTGGGCTACGTCTCAAGCTTCGGGGGCAACCCACTCCGTCAACACATCGGCATCGGAGCGGCGCAGAAGGTTGAGAAACTTGAGGTCACGTGGCCGACCTCACACCTGTCGCAAACTTTCACCAACATCGCCGTCGATCAGAGCGTGTCCTTGCGTGAAGGCGACAAAGCTCTCCAACCTACTGCTTATTTGCGAAGCCCACGATAGAGATCAGTGAAAATGGGTGGGATGAGCGATTTAACAACTTTCCTGACTCCTAAACTTGCGTTTACTCGATTGACGCCGGGACGTTGCTGAAATGCTACTTCGTGCTTGTGGGTCAATTCAGGGTCTTCTTCCGGACGCCCGTTCGAGTAATAGTAAGTCGCAATGGATTTCCGGTTGCGATCAGGCGGGCACGCCAGTGGTACCGGATGACCATGGAACGACACGCTTGTCGTGCTGAAGATGGCGCAGCGGTTGAAGATGGGCAGGATTTTCTTCTCTGCCCGCTTCACCTCGCGATCCCACAATTCAAAATGGCCGCCATATTCTTCTTTCCAGTCCTTGTTCAAATAGATCAGAACATTGATGCGGCGGTCCAGGCGAAGTCCTTTGTGATAACTGAAGTCGGCGTGCACTTCCAGAAGTCCCCCCGGCCTGATCTGGTGCAGTCCTCCGCCAACATAATTGGGGTCGGGCAACACACTTTGAATCCCGGTCAGCGTCTCAAGAAACTTGAGCATGGGGCGAGTATTCAGGAAGTAGAGTACATCCCTGATCGAGGGAGGCAACTTCTCCACTGCATCGAAGGCCAGTTTCTTGTGTTGATTCACATCCTTGTATGCACGCCAATCTGCTTCCTTGGGCTCAGGAAAATCGCGGAGCGCGGCTTCGGCCACGTCGACGGGAAGGAAATCATCAAGGTAAATGTGTGGGTAAGGCTGATTGGCCTTGTATTCCTCCGCTTTGGCTTGAGCGAGGGTCTCAAGCTTTTGCGTAAATTGGTCGCTGAGCAAGGCGTTCATTACACTGGTGTCGCCGGGGGTGATTGCCTGGACCGATTGGGGCATCGGTTAAAACTCCGTGATCGTAAGTTTGCGCCCGTCTGCGCTGTAAGTTGATAGATTAAACCTATTTACGGAATAAGAGAAAGGTGGCTATGGAAACAACAAAGGATGAGATCGCATCACTGATCGCAGGAAAAATGAAACTGAAGATCTACCCCAGCAAAAAAGCGGCGGGCGAGGCGGCCGCCCTGGCAGTCGCTGAGGAGATGCGGCGCCTGGCCGCGCTTCATGACCAGTTCGGGGTCATTTTCGCAACCGGAGCCGCCCAATTCGATACGCTGGAGTTTCTCACCTCGACCCCCGCCTTGCCTTGGAAAAAAGTCCGAGGCTTTCACCTGGATGAATATGTTGGCCTGGACGAGAAGCATCCGGCTTCCTTCCGCAATTTTCTGCGCCAGCGTCTGACACAACGCGTCGACATGGGAGCTTTTTTCGAAATGGACGGCACCGCCAAGGATCTTGAAGCGGTATGCCGGGACTACATGAAGGAACTGCATGTTGCTGAGCCACAACTCTGTTTGCTTGGGATTGGCGAGAACGGTCACCTGGCATTTAATGAGCCGGCCGAGGCCGACTTCCATGACCCACTGGAGATGAAGGTCGTCACCCTGGACTTGATGTGCCGCCAGCAGCAAGCGGCGGAGGGTTGGTTCCCAAGCTGGGAGCAGGCACCGGAAAGAGCGCTCACGTTAACGATCCCGACAGTGTTCCGTGTATCAAAATTGATCGCCTCTGTGCCTGGACCGCGTAAGGCGAAGGTAATCCGGGCCACGGTTCATGACCCGATTTCTACTGCGTGCCCGTCGACTCTTCTCCGCACCCATCCGGACGTGACCGTTTACCTGGACAGAGACTCTGCTGCTGAGTTGAGGGGCGAAGTGCCTTAATCCAAGCGGCGAAGGACATAACGGATTTGCCACAGCGTCGCTGCCAAAGCAGCCAGGCCGGCTGTCCACACTACGAATGCAATATGCACCACCCAAGCCGGCGCAACCCCGACCCGGCGCAAGACAAAAGGCAGAAAATTCCAAGTGGTGATGTGCACGTAGTCCCAGGGATCCTCTGTCATGGCGTGGTTGTTCAGACCCCAGGCATCCATTTTGCCCAGAGCGAACGCGACGATGTTTTTTACGCGCAAGAGAATGACAAAGGTGGGGTGGCCGAGAGTTTCGATCTGATAGATTTCGAGCGGTAACCAGAAGGCCAGGGATACCAACTGAACGAGCGTGGCGATCGCCAACAGAGCCAGTCCTATTATCCAGAGCGGCTTTCCCAGTTGTTGACGATGACGCAGCAGCAGAGGAACCGCGAGCAGCGAAGCCAACTCGACGGTGGTCGAAACGTAGCGGTCGCCCCAGGCGAAGTCTCCACTCCAAACTGTGTAGCGCGCATAGAAGCTCATGTAAGCCAAGAGCAGAGGGCAACTCATGATGGCGTATGCTTTAACGGCGGGTGTGAACCGCTTCCAGGCAACGATGCACAGAAGAATCATGAGGACAAGCAAAGGATCGAAGAGAAAGATCGACTTCTCGGGGGTGAAGAGCGCACCGAAAAAGCCCACGTGCCAGGGGGTCTCGAAAGGATAGTTGGGAGGGAGCGAAGGATTGCGCATCCTGGCTTCGCGACCGATGACGGTGATGTAGGTATTGAAGAAAGACCCGAAGCGGTGGAACTGGTAGAGGCGGTCGATCAATCCGAAGAAGAGGTAGACCGGCAGAGCAGTCGCAACATATGCTTTCGAGCGCTGCCAAAGTGCTTTGCCCCGAATGCCTTCCAACCATAGGACGAGCAACAGAAAGAGCGCGCCGGCCAGAAGATCCAACCCCGTCGGAAGCCGGGTCAGCAAATTGAGGCCAAACGCTGCCGCGCCAATCAACAGCGCCCGGCGACTGCCAGTGCGCAACCACTCGTATTGAAAGCAAAAGCCGGTGATAGAGAGAAGAAAGATGTAATTGTTCTCCATCATGTTTTGCGTGTAATGGAGATGCGTGGTGGCCAGCAGCAGAGCCAGAACGCCCAGCACCGACTGCGTCACGCTGAAATTCAATTGCCGCAGAAAACGGAAACAAACCAGCGCCGTTAGCACCGTCAACAGGATGTTGATGGTGTAGCTGACAATGATGTCGCGCACGCTGGGATCGGTGTCGTCATAGTCGGCGAAGATGGGCAGGCGTGCGACATAGGCGCCCACCACATCCGGAGGCAACAAGATCAGAGACTGGCCCATGCTGTACCAGCTCTGCAGTTTTCCCCCGCGCCCATGGACGCCAAATTCGGGGAATTCGTTGGGAAACACCTCGGGCTCCCCAGTCCACCAAGCGTGCGCTGTCTGCAAACGATGGGTGGTGTCGGCGGAGCCCAGCTCGCCCGATTGCACCACGAACGCGATCAGGCCAGCGGTCAGAGCAAGAAGGAAAAGCGGGTCACGGAACCAGCGGCGAAGATTCAATACAGTCATTATGGCTTAATGCGGCTGCTTCCCCGCGAGATCGGTAATTATCACGACATCAGAACTCTTCTGCAGTTGTAAGACAGCCAGCTTGGTGGCCGAGGGCGACCAGGCGAACCCGGTTTGAGTCTGGTGCGTGGGGTCGGTCATTAGGTGGGTTGGCGAACCGTCGATAGGCTGATACTCCAGCGCATTACTGCCCTTGGAGACAACGGTCAGAACAACTGCTTTTCCGTCTGGCGCAAATCCCGGGAAGGTACCTTGCAGGTTACTCACATCCCAGGGAAGCTGATGCACTATCTGGTGGGTAGAGAGGTCCCAGATCTGGAGGAAGTAAAGTAGGTTCTGGTTAAAAAACCCGAGGGCAAGCCTGGTGTCGCGAGTGAGTGATGGGACGCTGAAACTGGAAAAATCAAGCTCTTGCCTGGGATCCCCGCCTGCTACCGGCAACGACCATAGGGCGATTTTTGGAACATTTGTCCTCGGCCGGATGGTGAAATACACCCTCTGGCTATCGGGTGTGCAAAAGGGAGAGCGCGCAATGCCCGAGGTAGTGAGCTGGGTAATCCCAGTCCCGTCCGCATCCATCCGGAAGAGGCGCGACTCGCCTCCGCCCTTGGGAATCGCGATAAACACAACATGGCCATCCGGGCAGGTGTTGATGAAGGATCCGATATCCAGATCGCCGGTCTCGATGGGAGTGAGGTTTCCTGTGGCGCGTTCCAGTTTGCTGATGCCTGTACCCCGGGTAATGAGCCAGACGTGATCCTCGTCGGCCCACGCCAACGAGCTCGGAGTCACGCGCAGGGGTGTACTCGAGATCATGGACCCACCGCCCCCCTTGTAATAGGCAATACTCGAGTCGACGTTGGTCAGCACGGTCGCCAGGGTCTTTCCATCGGCGGAAATCGCCAGTTGGCTATAGGCATTCACATCGTTGGTAACGGTATGGAAGGCGCCGTCCGCGACCGTAACCACGCCGAGTTGCCCGCGATCGGAATGCGCCTTCAGGTACAAGACCAGGAGATGCTTGCCGTCCGGCATCCAGGCCAGGTCGGTATAGCCTCCGTAGTTGAAGTCGTAGAAGATCCCTTTCGGCTGCGCGATGGTCGCCGTCTTTTTTGAGGCGATGTCAAGGATCTTAAGCGCCGTAGCGCCAGGTCCGGATATTTCGATCCAGGCAATTTGGCCACCCAGCGGCGACCAGACCGGAGATTGTGCCTGGTCGAGGGAGGTGTAGAGTAACTGGTCGTCGCCGCCATCCTTATCTGCGCTGTGAATCTCAGAAAAGTGATCCTTACGGTCCGGCGTCCATCGCAGGTACGCGAAGCGGCTGCCGTCCGGCGACGGACTTGCTGCGCTGTCCACATCGTGGATGAGCTGCCTTGGCGTACCACCAAACACCGGCATCACGAAGAGCGAGTGCAAAGCCGCGTTGTCGGGTGTTCCCCGGGTGAAGTAGAGATAGTTAGCGTCCGGGGAGAAATTCAAACCCACATACTCGTTGCCAAAGGAAGTCAGAATCTGTGTGTCGGTGTTGGTGGCAATATTGCGCACCCAAAGGGTTCGCTGGCCGGCGTCGTTCTTCACCTCGGCCAGGAATTTGCCGTCACCCGACATGGCGATTCTTTCCAGCGTTCCCGTGTTCGTAATCTGGCTCAGCGAAACCGCGGTGAAAGGGACAGGGCGCGGCCAAAAGCGCCAGGCGGCATAGCCTGCGGCCGCCAGCAATGCCAGCACGACCAGGGTCACTGGCAGAGCGTACGATCTTCTCGGCGCGGGACCTGCGGCGGCTACAGGCGGTTGCGGGGCAGACCCGGAAGCTGGAGACGCAGAGCCCGAAGCTGAGCCTGAACTGCCCGGAGACACCGGCGGCACGCTGCCGCTACCACTCCCGCTCGGCGCCGGTCCCGGTCCTGGGGCGCTGCCACCAATCGGGCGCGTGGTAGATCCGCCGCTGCTCTTGCGCTGCAATCGCTTGAGATCGGCGCGCAGTTCTGCAGCCGATTGCAGACGTAGCTCACGATCTTTATCCAGCGTTTTGTTGAGGGTCTCTTCGAAATCCGGTGGCAATTCGGCGTTGAGGGAAACGGGCGCCGTCGGGGCGTAGTTCAAAATGCGATCGAACGTGACCGCGGTGGTCGCTCCACTAAAAGGATGCTGTCCGGTGGCCAACTCATAGAGAACGACGCCGAGGGAAAAGACGTCGCTCCGAGCATCGAGTGATTCGCCTCGGGCTTGCTCAGGAGACATATAGGCGATGGTCCCGACCGTTGAGCCGGGACTGGTGCGCAGATCGTGGGGCTCCGCCAGGGTTGCGTTTCCGTTGTTGTCGCGCGGAGCCGCATATCCCTCTTCGATCTTGGCCAGACCGAAGTCGAGAATCTTTACCTGACCGGAGGGCGATAGGAATATGTTTCCGGGTTTGATGTCGCGGTGGAGAATGCCTTTGCGATGGGCCGCATCCAGCGCGTCCGATACCTGCACTCCGAAGTCCAGCAGCTTGGGGTAAGGCATGGACCGGCGATAGTGGAGCTTATCCAGGCTCTCCCCTTCCAGCAGCTCCATCACGATGAAAGGCTGATCACCGCTTTCGTTCAGCTCGTGGATGGTGCAGATGCCGGGATGGTTCAACGAGGAGGCAGTGCGGGCCTCGCGCCAGAACCGCTCCAACGCCGCCGGATCCTGGCGAGTGGCCTCGGGCAGCAGCTTGATGGCCACCAGGCGACCCAGCTTCTGGTCTTCGGCCGCGTAGACCACGCCCATCCCGCCCTGGCCCAAGCGGCGCACGATCCTATAGTGCCCCCGTAGCGTACCGGCGGTCAGCTCTTGCATCCCACCATGATGCAGCGCACGGGGCAATGCGGCAAGCAAGAAACACCTTAAGCCCTGCTGCTTATTTCTCCAGAACGACAGGCCAGTTCAAGACCACCATCATGGACTGACTGTGGGTTGTTTCCATCTGCGTATTGATCAGAAAGCGCTTTCCATCACGGGTCACGTCATACATCACCAACTCCGACCCGGCGACTTGCTCCCGGGCGTTGGCCTGGAACAAGGGTAGCGGAGTGCCGGCATCGAAGCGCCCTCCGGTGGTAACGGGGGAAGCCATCATCTTCCCGTCCGGTGCAAGATAAAACAGCTCCTTGCCGTCACCTCGCCAACGGGGCTGAGTTCCTCCATTGTTGGAGACTTGCCATTTCCCATGCAGGTCAGGAAACGAGGTTACGTAGATCTCCCATCGACCGTTTTCATTGGAGGTGTACGCCATCCAATTCCCGTCGGGTGAGAACTGGGCGTTTTTCCTGGTTTCGGTCGCTGTGAACAATGGGCTTGTCTTCAAACCCGGCCATTCCGCAACCCAGGGCCGGATGGCTTCAGCGTCCCGGTCATAGAGGAAATGCTTAGCGTCGGGAGACCAGCTGGTCAGGTATTCGTCCGCATTATCGGTTGGGTCCAGCGGCAATAACTTTTCTTCCTCGCTTCCGTCTGCGTTTTTCAGGTAGAGACGAAACGGGCCGGTGCGCGTGGATGAAAAGATGATTTTCTTACCGTCGGGGCTCCATACGGGTTCAGCGTCAATACCCCGACCGAACGTCAGGCGCTGGGAGCCGCCGCGTTCGAAATCGTAGGTCCACACATCAGAGCTCTGGGTTTCCTGGTCGGTTTTGTCGAATGCTACCGACTTGCCGTCGGGAGCAAGAGTGATATTGGCATACACGTCCGGTTTGCCGACTGATCCAATTTCGTTTCCCTGGCGATCGCGCCATACCAATCTGGAAAGCAAAACATCATTGCCCCGCTGCACCACCAGTACGTCGCCGTTCGACGCGGCATAATCGTTGCGCAGAATACGCGGCAAGGTCGATACGTCCTTCAGCAGGGGAACCGCTTCGCCCGAGAGTTTCAGGCTGTTCGTATCGAACTTTTGTGCGAACAGGGTCTTTTCGCGACAGAAAAGAAGATAGCCGGGTGCGGCGTATACCGGATTGCCCGTCGCTTTGATAAGGAACCTGGTATCGGACGATTCCAGGCTGCCAACGAAGATGGCGTCGGAATCCGGTTGCCCCGACAGGCTGGCTGCCAAGTAGAGGAAGTGCTTGCCGTCAGGCAGGAACATCGGCCAACGATGAGTGTTGACTGCGTGGTTTTCACCGGGTTGGGTTATCGCGGTTGGAGTGCCACCCGAGGCGGAAACTCGATACAGTCCCCCGCTCACGTGGCCGCTCGGGCTGAATACGATCACTCCATTTCGGTTCCAGGTGCCGCCCCGAGCTGAGGGTGCGTCGCAGATCACCTGGGCCGGGCCACCCGCTATTTCCAACCTCTTCAACTTTCCGTCGGCAAAGAAGGCGACATCCTTGCCGTCGGGAGACCAGAAGGGAAAACTCGCTCCTTCGGTTTCGGCCAACTCTCGCGGCCTTTGGTCGCCGACATCGTAGAGCCAGAGAGTCTTGTGCTTGCCTGATTCTGAAGCACCAACGGCGACGATGGTGTGCCCGTCGGGCGCAAGCGCCAGATCGTGGAGGGTAAACGGGACCACGGCTAAAAAATAGCTCTCCCGCGGGGTCGTGGTTTGGCTGTGCCACATGAAAATGCCGGCCAGCAAACCTGCCCCCAGAACCACTCCGCCCAGCATCCACAAGAGCCAGACGGCTTTCGTTTTCGTTGGCTGCGGCGCCACATGGGAAGGTTGATCTGCGGCCTCGCCGATCCATTCCAGCTCGAATGAAACGTCTCGCGCCGTCTGCCATCGCTGCTCGGGATCCTTGGCCAGGCAGCGGCCGATCAAGCGGTTCAGACTGGGCGACGAGAGAGGAGCAAGGGCGGCGATCGGCTCCGGCTCTTTGCCGATGACGGCGGAGACGATGCTTAGCTGGCTGTTTCCCTGGAAGGCTCTTCGCCCGGTCACCATCTCGTAAAGCACCGCGCCCAGCGAAAAGATGTCGCTGCGTGCGTCCAGGTCCATGCCGCTTGCCTGCTCCGGCGACATGTAGGGGAGAGTTCCCACCAAGGCTCCTGGCTCGTTTAACGATGAGGGCAGCACGGCCGCGCTTACCGTAGCGTCGGTCGCAACCGCCATGCTCGCCCTGGCCAGGCCAAAGTCCAGCAGCTTTGCTCCGGACTCGGTCAGCATGATATTTCCGGGTTTCAAATCGCGATGCAGTATTCCTTTTCGGTGGGCCTTATCCAATCCGCGCGCGATCTGTGCGCCATACTCGCAGACTTGCTTGAGCGGTAGCGGCCCGTTGCGGAGGCGATCCTGCAGCGTCTCACCCTGCAGGAGTTCCATGACGATGAAATCGACGCCGTCCTGGTGGCCCACATCGTAGAGGGTGCAGATGTTTGCATCGTTTAAGGCCGAGATTGCCCTGGCTTCGAGTTCCAGGCGCCGTATGGCATCGGGATTCGAGGAGAGGTGCGGGGGCAAAATCTTGATGGCAACGTCTCGTCCCAGGCGCAGGTCTTTGGCTCGATAGACCTCGCCCATTCCACCGGAGCCAAGTCGCGACTGAACTTCATAACGACCGAGTTTTGTCCCTACAGGAAGAACCATCAGTTTCCTGCTAGTTGCGATCTTTGGTGGCTAAACCCCGCGAACCATTTTGCGCAGCGCTGGTTCCACAACTTATACACTCTAACCCAACGGTTTATGATCGCCGCGCCTGGTCTGGGAGATCACGGCCGATGAATGGCGGCCGAGAAGGCAAGCGGTGCGGAATATACTGGAAGCCGAGGAGCAGTCGTGAAATCACATGCAATAAAGCTGACGATGGCCTGGGCGCTGTGTTTTTGCGCCTCTTCATACGCCCAGCAGGCGACACCGCAGCAGCCGTCCCAGGCGCCCGCGGATAAAAACCCTGAACTTCCCGCCGGCCCTGGGAAGTCTACTCTGGTTCGGGTTTGCAGCTCGTGCCATTCCCCTGACAACGTTCTCGCCAATGGACAGGATAGAGCCGGGTGGGAAGCTACCATCACCAAGATGGCGGGATTCGGCGCCACCGGTACCGATGAGGAATACACGGAGATTCTGGAGTACCTGGTAAAGAATTTTCCGGCGAGCACTCCTGTGAACGTTAATAAGTCAACAGCGGCTCAGTTGGAAAGCGGTCTGGGATTCACCACAGCGGAGGCAGAAGCGACCGTTAAATATCGGGAAAAGAATGGGGATTTCAAGTCAATCGACGACTTAAAGAAGGTCCCCGACCTGGATGCCAAGAAGCTGGACGCCAAGAAAGCGAAGCTGGCGTTTTAGGAAGACATTTCCAAGAAAGAACATCCACATAGAGATCTCTCCACTGCGCTGCGCTCCGGTCGAGATGACAAAGGGTGGGGCGGTTATGGCCCGGAACCGAGGTCAGGGGAGCAGAAACTGCAGATCCCTCCACTGCGCTGCGCTCCGGTCGGGATGACAAGGGGAGAGCGGCCGCGTTTCGGAAGGTTGGCGAATTGGATGGATGGTGTTGCGAACAGCTGCGCCGCGAAACCGCAGGTCTCTTCACTGCGCTGCGCTCCGCTCGAGATGACAAATTTGTTGAGCGCCTAGAGCGCCCTCTACGGCAGCTCTTTCAGCCAAACGTTGCGGTGGGAAATCTTCAGCACACCTGGGCCTTCTATCTCGAAAGCAATCAGGCCTTTCGATTGACTGAAGGTTGGATCGTTATCAACCAGGACAGCCATCACATGCCCGTTGAGGATGTGGATCAGTGTGTTTCCATCGGCAATCACCTCGAACTGGTTCCAGTCGCCGACTTTGATGTAGGACTTGAGTTCATCCGAGCTTCCTAAAGTAGCAAGCAGACGCGGATGCTTGCCCTGGCTCGTTTCTACGACCTGGCCTCGCCAGGCAACGATTCCGCGGCTGCTGCTCTGCTCGTAGAGCTGCCCGGTGTACTTGTTGCCATAATCGAAGTCAGCCTGGTAGCCCTTCATGTTCCATTTGGGATACTTCACCTGCTGGTTGGGGCGCGGGGGAGCCAGTCCACTACGATACTGGATGCCTCCATTCGCGCCGGCACCCTCCAGCTTCATTTCCACCTTAAGCATGAAGTTGGCCGGCTGACCACCTTTCCAGATAATGTTGGTCGTCCCAGATGGGTGCTCAGGGCTCGATTCGCCAACGATGCTTCCATCCTCCACATGCCATACTTCGCTGGGCCCATCCCAGCCATCCAGAGTCTTGCCGTCGAAAATCTGCTTCCATCCTTCGTGATCGTTAAAGTCGATGGGGTCGGGTTGGGTGAAGAAGCTGCCGCCAGGATGATGAGCCGGCGCCTGGTACCCCTGCGATGGAGACATCGACAACAAGAAAATTAAAGCGATGGCGGAGTTTCTCATGCTTCCCCCTCAACCTTTTCCCACTGCCTGGTACGGGCCGATTTAAGAACTGCGTCGGTTACATAGTCCGTGGCCAAGCCATCGGCAAACGTGGGCGCCGCGTTCTCTTTCCTGCCCACGGATTGAAGAAAGTCTGCCACCTGGTGGATGAAGGTGTGCTCATAGCCAATCTGCAGGCCCGGTACCCACCAGTTCTTCATATAAGGATGGTCGCCATCGGTAATGTGCATGCTCTTCCACCCGCGCAGGCGCGACTCATCGCGGTGATCAAAATAATCCAGGCGGTGCAGGTCGTGCAGGTCCCAAGCAGCGGAAGCCTGTTCGCCGTTCACTTCGAGGGTAAAGAGCGCTTTGTGACCGCGGGCGTAGCGAGTCGCTTCGAAAGTTGCAGTCGAACCATTGGCAAAGCGGCACAGGAACGAGGACGCATCGTCGATGCCCACCGCTTCCACTTTGCCGGTGAGATTGTGCTTCCGTTCTTTGACGAAGGTCTCGGTCATGGCGGTCACTTCGGTTATGGGCCCGTTCAGCCATAGCGCCATATCGATGTTGTGCGCGAGCAGGTCGCCGGTGACTCCGCTGCCAGCTACCGAGACATCCAGACGCCAGAGGCCTTCGCCGCCTTGCGGCAGGTCGCTGGAAATGGTCCAATCCTGCAGAAATTGGGAGCGGTAATGGAAGATGCGACCGAAGCGTCCTTCGTCCAGTAACTGTTTCAGCAGAACTACGGCGGGCACACGGCGGTAGTTGTACCAAACCATGTTGGGGACGTTGGCGGATTTGACCGCGGCCACCATCCCTTTCGCTTCCGCGGCAGTGCGCCCCAATGGTTTTTCGCACAGCACCATTTTGCCCGCCTTTGCGGCCGCGATGGCAATCTCGGCGTGGGTGTCGTTGGGGCTGGCAATGTCGATCAGGTCGATGTCTTTCCGTTCGACCAGGGTGCGCCAGTCTGTCTCAATCGATTGATAGCCCCAGTTTTCCGCAAACCCTCTGACCCTGTCCGCACTGCGTGCGCATACGGCCTTGAGGACCGGTCTGTAGGGCAGGTCGAAGAACCGCGGCGCCTGAAGAAAGGCATTCGAATGGGTGCGCCCCATGAAGCCGTAGCCGACCAGTCCGACATTTACGTTGGTAGCGATTTAGGGCCTCCTACCTTGTGAAAAAATATACGAAATGTGAGAGATAAGAGAGATAAGCCCCCCTAAGTCCCCCAGCCGTGGGCATTTCGGACTGAAATCAGGGTCCCCAGCACCTCATTCCAGGTTTTTGGCGCCAGCATGATGGAATTGGGAAACATGCAGCCATCCCAGCAAATGTGTTCGTAAGCCCGCGTCGGCTTGCCACTTTCGTCGCGCATCCATAGGCCGGCCACGGTCACGATATCCATCTTGCCCCTGGGATCGGTGGCGGTACAGTGGCGTCCCGTCTTGTCGTGGGAGCCGGAACCATGCACTGTTCCGTCGTTCTGGGCGACATGGAAATCGATGGTCCAGGGGCGCAGCGCGTTGGCTACCTTGCGCAGGGCGTCCAACAGAACGTCCTTCTGGGACCAGTCAAAATCCTGCGGCAGCAGACGATCTTCGGCGGCGTTGTAGCCGAGGATGTACAGGAACGAATGCGCCATGTCGGCCTGAAAGCCGAAGGTCTGGGGCCGGTTCACCATTTCCAGCAATTCGACCATGTGCTTCCAGCTGTGCATCCCGCCCCAGCAGATTTCTCCTTCGGCGGCAAGCCGCTCGCCATGGTCTTCGGCAATGACGCTGGCTTCGCGAAAGGTCTGGGCGATGCGTTTGGTATTGCCTGCCGGGTCTTTTGCCCAGTCGGCCGGCGACGCTGCGGAATCGACTCGGATCACGCCGTAGCGACGAATGCCAAGTTGACGCAGTTTTTTGCCGATGGCGCAGGCTTTGGTTACCTGGGTGAGGAAAGCGGCCCGCTCCTGCTCGGAACCCATCGCGGAGCCGCCGCCGGTCGGAGGCCAGACCGGAGCAACCAATGAGCCCACAACCAGGCCGCGCCGGGCGATGCTGTCGCCAAGACGCTTTAGATCATCATCGGTGGAATCGATGTCTGGTGTGCGGCAAAGACAGGAACAGATCGACGCCATCGAAATGGACGCCGTCCACCTCAGCCTGGGCGGTCAGATCGAGCATGGTTTCGAGCGGGATAAATGGTTCCGAGTCCGGCCCCTTGCCTACGAGGCCGGGCCACATGGCGTTGTGGATTGCCGGATGTTTGTGCTGCTGGGCTGCGGTCACAGGTTTACTTTCGTAACAGTGGTTGTGCGTCTGGATTGCCGGGCCCAAAATGCTTGAGCATGACAAGCGGGTCGGAAGCGCTTGGATTCTCGATGCGGACGCCTGATTTTGCAACATCCGCAGTTACGAACACCTCATCCTCGGTCATTTCGCCGAAACGAATCATGGAAGGCGTGGAAACAGCCTGTTTTGCCAGGGTCCCATAGCCCTGGGTCACGATGACTCCGTAAGCGGCGCTGTCTTTGATGGTCACGGAGCGCTTGGGCAGCACGGTCAGTTCCTTGGCGGAGTAGTAAGGCGTTCCGTAGGTGACCCATTTCTCGACATAACCATCCGTTCCAGATTTTTCTACCGGGCGCGGAAAAGTCTTATTGGTCTCGGCGAAGCGGGGATTTATGTTGGCTTCCCAATCGAGCATGCTGATCAGGAAGTCGAGATCCTTTTTGTGTTCGGTGGGCACGTCCTTGGTCAGCAGGTCCCAGCCGACGATGCGTCCCTCGACTTCAGACTGAAACATGGCAAAGACATCGCTATTCACCTGAGGTTCATAGGTTACTAGCGATCCGGGAGCGTGGAGAATGCCCGGATTGATCTGCCAGCCGGCACCCGGCTCGAGACGATAGGCGCGGGCGTAAAAGAGGATTCCGTTATCGCCCTGGTTCCATTTCTCCAGGCACCTGCGGATGTCTTCTTTGGTGGTGCCCGGCTCCAGGCCCATGTAGGTGTGGGGAAAATTGTTTTGTATCTGGTTGTATTGCGGCGGGAAGTAATAGGCTTCCGGCTTGCCCTTCTGCCCTACCAGCTTGGCGAAGGCATCGCTCTGGTGCATGTGGTGGGGAATGGGGCCCATGTTGTCAAAGAACTTGCAGAGCAGGTTCCATCCGCCTTCGCGCTCCATTACGTCGGCGCCAAGTAGAAGGTCTCCAGCAACTTCGACGGCTTCCTTGAGCAGGAACTTTCCGCCGCTGCTGGGCCGCACATAACTGAGCCCCTCGTCGGGTAGAGTGTCGGGGCCGTTCGAAGCTTTTGTGGTCGAGGAGAACCAGCGCTCGTTGATGCCTCCGCGATGGCCGCCAAAGGCGTAAAGGTCGTCCGGATGCAGTTTCAGCCTGCGTCCGGGAATCATGAAGGATCGCGGAACCCAGCATGGTTCGAGCCTTAGGATTCCGTTTCCTGCGTCGATTGCTTCTTTGATCTGAGATCTGTTTGGCATTGCCTGATCATCCCGGAGTATTTTAGTGCTCCAGCGGAATTCCGAAGGAGTAGAGCGTGTTGTCGTGCGTGGTAAAGAAAACGTGGCCGTCGCCAATGGACATTCCAGCCAGATGAGTATAAGTGTGGACCGCGTCTCCGCTGGAGAAGAGTTGCTTGCCGGTCGCGGCGTCGAGTACGTAGAGGGTAGCGTGATGCCTTGCATTTCCGCCGTCAAGCGCAAACACGACTCCGTTGGCTACGGCGGGGGGCGCCGGGTTCATGAGATCCTGCGAGACCCAGGCGGGCGTCAACGTCATATGCCCGTCCTGGTCTTCCACCTTGAACGCAACGATACTGCCATGGGTGGCCGCACCGTTGAAGGCGGCAAATTTCACGCCTGGATCGACTGCCCCCACTATTGACGCGAAGATCCAGACCGTGCCGGCCTTATCCTGCCAGGTGGCCATGCCTTCCCAGGGGGTGCGCTTCCCTGCTTTCGCCAGCGCTGCCGTCTGGGCTAAGGGGGTGTGATGATCGGCTCCGCCCAAAGAGGTGCTGTCCAGTAGAACCAGGGTGCCGTTCCCTCCGGGAGCCGCGATCAGCTGCTTATCCTTGTAGGTAAATACCACCGGGCCGGCGTTGAAAGACTTGCCGGGGTTGGCCGGTGCGTAGGAATCTTTGACCTTAAGATCTTTTGCGGACAAGGCCAGCACGCTGCCGTTATAGACGTAGGCGGTCCCATCTGCGCCGATTGCCGGCCCCGTCAAGCCAGCCAGGCTGATGTTCTGCGTCTTATAGCTATTTACCGGGTAGTCGGGGGTGTTGATGTCGATAGACCACACGGCATCCGCATCTTTGCGGCAACCGGACGCTGCTATCTCGTACACCACTTTGTCGTTCATGTTCAGTCCGTAGGAACTGCCGCCCGGCGGCGTGGGCAAGAACTTGACCGGGGGCGCGTAGTCCAGGCCGGTGGCCAGGATCTGCTCATGAATGTAACCGTCACTGGTGAGGACGTAGATTCCTCGCAACCCGAAGTAGCCACCACCGGGTGCAGCGCCGACACGACGCTGGCTGCGAGGAAGCGGTGGCTGCTCTGGAGGGCGTGGCGGCGGTGGTTGACCCGGCTTGGCCACTGGCCGGGCGCCGAAGTGGATCACGGGCGGCGCCTCCGTCACGACCTGGATATCGCCACAGGCACTGTGGCCGCTGGGAAAGTCTTTTTTCCAGATGAGTTCTCCCAGTTCGGAGTCGACCGAGTACACAGTGTTTTGGTCGGCCACGAGGGCCATGTCTTTAAACCCGCGGCCGGTGATCAGACCGGGATAGAGTAGTGGCTCGGTAAAAGAATTGGATTTTGTTGGCCCGCTGCCCAGCTTGAGTTTCCAAAGAAATTTAAAGTCTTTGGTAACCGTGTCGGGGCTGATTTCTGTCTCGGCCTTCTGTGCGTTGGTGTGTGCCGCGTTGGCGTCAGGGGCGGTCCAGAAGCCCCGCGGTGGACCCTGCGCGTAAGCCAGGCCGGAAAATAAACAAGCGGCCGCGAAACAGATGGATGCTGGTTGTGCCAGAAATCTCATAGAGTCTTTCATTGCAGACCGAAGCAATAGATTGTGCCGTCGAATGTGCCGAAAATCACCTTGCCGTCCGCTACCGCAATGCCGGCCTGGTGCAGAAAGGAGCTGATCTGGTCTCCGCTGGAATACAGCTCCTTTCCAGTGGCTGCGTCGAGGGCGTAGAGTTTGGCCGGAATGGAATGTTGGATTCGTGCTTCGTAGCTGTAGAGTCCCCCGTCTTCGTCATTCGCCTGGCCCGTGAATTCGCCGGCCGCGAGGACGAAGACGATTCCGTTGGCAACCACCGGCGGCTCAGCACTCATCATGTCGCGCGAGAGCCAGGCGGGAGCCAGCTCGATTTTGCCTCCTGCATCTGTCAGCTTGAGGGCGATCACGCCGCCGTTTGGTGTCGCACCGTAGGAGACGGGAAAGTCCACCGCCACCGGCCCACCAATGGGCGCCAGCACCCAGCGGGTGCCGTCCTTGTCTTCCCAGCTGGCAAAACTGCCCCAGCTGCCTTCGGTCTGGAAGTTGACGTTTTTGTTTGAGACCAGAGGTGAGCGATAGAGCGGGGTCTTATGGTCAGGGCCGCCAAGTGACTGGCTGTCCATCAGAAAGTAACGCCCTTCCTTGCCTGAGCCAACCAGAAGATCTCTCCCCTTATAGGGGAATACGACCGGGGTGGTGTTCATGTCCAGGTCACGCTTGGTCAGCCAGGCATGATTGCTGGGCGTGTAGTAGTCCTTGAGGGTGAGGGCATCGTCGGCGGATTTGTAGGCCAGCACAGAGGTCGACAGTTTTCCCGCAGCGACATCGTAGACACCGTCTCCGGTTTCTAAATAGATGGTTCCGTCATTGCCGACCGCAGGACCAGCGGTGCCGAAGATCCCTCCCTGCGGCGGGGTGGAGGAGAAGGCCTTTTTGCTGGTCAGGTCCACAGCATACGTTGCGTTTGGTACTCCGTGGCAGGCTTGCCCGCTCACGGTGTAGACCACGTTGTTCACCAGGTTCAGCCCGTACGCTTTGCCGTAGGGCGCGGGTAGCATCTGGACGGGCGTGTCCTTGTCCTCGCCAGTAGCCAGATCCAGGGTATGCAGGTAGCCGTCGTTGGTGAGCACATAGACGAGTCTCTCAGCAGACCCCGCCGGGGTGACCACAGGGGTGGCCGTCAAGGCGTTGTTGCAAATAAAGCCTGCGCCCTCGCCTGGCTCCGGCGGCGTGTCGGCTGACCACTTGAGGTGCTTTTGCCACAACAGTGATCCGTTCGCTACATCGACGGCGTACACATCGTCTGAGCTGCCCGCCAGGATGGCAACGGTTTTCACACCGTTGGGTGTGGCTAGGCCCGCCACGATGATCGGCTCGCGGAAGGATTGCATGCCCTTCGGCTTGTTGTCGGTCTTCAGCTTCCAAAGCAGGCGGGTATTTTTAACGTTGTCGACGGTGAATTTGTTTTCGTTTCTCTGCCAGCCGTCACGCTGCTGATCGAAGCTGCCAGTTGGCCACTCCGCACTGGTGGACTGGCCGAGGGACCCGTGGAGCCCTGAAACACCAAGGGTTAGGAACACAGCAAATGGAAGCAGCTTCACGCTGGAAACATTATCAATAAGGAAACGCGCTGTCAAAAGGTTGGGATAAGCTGCGCTTCGATCCTAATGACAAACAATAGGTAGGGTCCGGAACGAAAGGCTGTGGAGGGCTTCCCCCCAGATTTCCTGTGGGACCTGTGGCGTTGATGGAATTCATGCGGCTCTCTTTAAGGAGAGCCGCACACGCGGCCCTTGTTAGCAGCGCGAAGTAGGAAATCTGGGGTCGCCCATCGTTTTCGGCCCACGTACGCTGGGGCGAACGTGGGGCACCCCCTGTGGAGTTGTGGTACCCGCAGGAGGCTTGAGGGGGAGACCTTTGGTATCCCACATCTCGCGAAAAACGAGCGAGATGTGGGGCACCCGGCGATTAGTGGCCGGGATAGAGCCAAAAAAGTGCGTTCACCGTCTGGTCGAACGCACGGTTGGTGGTCAGTTATCATGGCTTTGAGCACTTCCTCTGGAGGATGCCATGTCTACCGCCGCCGATCACCCCGCTGTTTTCGCGTCTCCTGCTGCCGGCGCTGCGGTCAAGGCGCACAGTGCCCGCATCCCCTGGTACGTCTGGACCGGCGTACTGGCCATTACTTCCTCTTCCATCGGGGGCGCTTGGGATGTTTCCTGGCACCGATCCATCGGCCGCGACACCTTCTGGACCCCGGCTCACATGGCGATTCAAGCCTGCGGTGTGCTTGCCGGCATCATCTGCGTCTGGCTCATCGCGCAAGCGAACCTGGGTCACGATAGCAAGCTCAAAGCGGCCTCGGTCAACGTGTTTGGCCTGCGCGCGCCGCTGGGGATTTTCCTTGCGGGATGGGGCTGTGTTGCCGTGCTCACCTCGGCGCCTTTCGACAACTGGTGGCATAACGCCTACGGCCTCGACGTCAAAATCGTAAGCCCACCCCACGCCCTGCTCATTCTTGGTCTTCGCGGTATCTCGACCGGGGTCATGTTCCTCATCCTGGCCGCCATGAACCGGGCGGCGGAAAACGACGAAGTCACCTTTAAACGCCTGCAGGCGCTTCTTCTTTATGTCGGCGGCTTGGCGGTCGTGGGACAGATGTTCTTCGTGCAGGAATACACCTGGGACGTGAAGCTTCACCAGGCGGCCGCTTATATCGCCATGGGGATCGGCTTGCCACTGTTTTTCGCCCTGTTTTCGCAGGCCTCCCGCTCACCGTGGGCAGCAACCGCAACGGCTACCGTCTATACCGTGTTCGTCATCGCGGAAATCCTAATTCTTCCGCTGTTTCCCGCTCATCCCAAGCTTGGCCCGGTTTACAACACGGTCACCCACATGGTTCCGGCGAAATTCCCTATCCTGATCCTGGTGCCGGCGCTGGCGCTCGACCTGCTTTGGCGGCGGGTGAAGAACTGGAAGATGTGGCAGATCGCTTTGCTGTCGGGCTTCGTCTTCATCGCCGTGCTGACGGCAGTCGAATGGCCGTTTGCCAACTTCCTGCTCTCCGACGCCAGCAAGAACCGCTTCTTCGGCACTGATTATTTCCAATACAATTCCCCAGCCGACGGCTTTGATCGCTTGCGGAAATGGTTCTATCCCGACCACGGAATCGTGTTATATGCCGGGCTGCTGAAGGCCGCAATCTACGCATCCATCTCCACCTGGATTGGCCTGCTGTTCGGCCGCTGGATGCGTGGCGTGCAGCGATGAAGAGGTGGTTGGCCGTTTTTTTGACCCTTGCACTGGCCCTCCCGGCGTACGCCCATATCGGCAGCAAGGACGTTTACGAGGAAGTCAACGCGGGACCTTACAAGCTCTTCGTCACCATCCGGCCGCCCAATGTAATTCCCGGTGTGGCCGCTATTGAAGTGCGCAGCTCCGGAGCGCCGGTTCGATCCATAAACATCACGCCCACCCCATTAACCGGCGAAGGCTCGAAGCATCCGCCGACGTCCGACGCCATGAAGTCGTCAACCGCCGACCCGGCCTTCTTTACCGGATCCCTTTGGTTGATGGCCTCCGGGTCCTGGGAAGTTCATTTTGATATCGACGGCAGCGCGGGTAAGCAGAGCACCAGTGTCCCGGTGGCCGCCATGCCGCTTTCGGTGCTGCCCATGGAGCGCCCACTGGGGATCCTGCTGGCGCTGCTCGGCGTTCTGCTGGTGGTGGGGATTGCGGGGATTGTCGCCGCGGCCGTCGGCCAGTCCCGTCTGAATCCTGGCGTGGCTCCTGGGCCCAGCCAGCGCCGCCGTGCGTTGGCCGCCAGTGCCATTACCCTCGTCGTTACCCTGCTCATCGTTTACGGGGGATACAAGTGGTGGAATGCGGAAGCAATTGCCTATGCAGGGGACATCTACCACCCTCTCAGTTTGTCGCCCGTACTCAGCGGAAACACGCTCGACCTGAAAATTGGCCGGTACGACGACGTGCAGCACACCTTCAAGTCGCGCACCAACGACGATCTGCTGCCCGATCACGGGCACGTGATGCATCTTTACGCCATTCGCCAGCCGGACATGGACGCCGTGTTCCACCTGCACCCGGCCGTGGCGTCTGACAAACGGCTGCGGATGACGCTCCCTTCCATGCCCCCGGGAACCTATCGGCTTTACGCGGACATTGTTCATGCCAACGGATTTCCTGAAACACTTACCGCCGATTTGGTTGTGCCCGCGAATTTGCCGCCTGCTCCTCTGGCGGCGGAAGATGCTTCTGCGACTCCGCCGGCGTTGTCGCAGGGTGAGCTCGGAACGACCTACAAGCTTCCGGATGGCTACAGCATGGTTTGGGACCGGCCTCAGGATTTAAGCGCGAATACGGCGTATGCGTTCCACTTCCGGCTACTCGACTCGGCCGGCCAACCGGCAGCCGATGCGCGGCCGTATCTCGGGATGGCGGGACACGCTGCCTTCGTGAAGGCCGATGGAACGGTCTTTGCCCATACTCATCCCGAGGGCTCCGCATCGATGCAAGCTATGATGCTGGCCAACGGCGGTTCGGGCGAGATGGCTGAGACCGGCGCCATGGGCGGGATGGACATGAACAGCAGTGCGGCCCAACCTATTGCGCCCGTGGTTGAGTTTCCTTACGGGTTTCCGTCACCGGGACGGTATCGGATCTTTATTCAGATGAAGCATGGGAACGTGGTCGAGACCGGCGTATTCGACGCCGAGGTTCGGTAGCGAGAACACTCTCAAAGCAAAACACTCCCAAGAAAGAGCATCCACACAGAGATCTCTCCACTGCGCTCCCCCGGATTTCCTGTCGAGACCCGTGGCTTTGATGATCTGCATACGGCTCTCTTTAAGGAGAGCCGCACACGTAGTCGTTGCCAGCAGCGCGAAGTAGGAAATCCGGGTACGCTCCGGTCGAGATGACAAAGGGGAGAGAGGCGCTTCGAGTGAGAGAAGTTGAGTGGGTGGCCCGGAGAAAAGAAAACGCAGCTTACTGTGCTGCGTCGTTTTCCATCCAGTATTCGCTTCGCGACTTTGACACCAGCTGAGGACGGTCCTTGATTTCCAGATGCAGTGCGTGCAGGCCGGGGGTCAGCGACGTCGGACGGAAACTCAGTACGTAGTAGTTGGGCACGTCGTTGGAGGCTGAGACCAGACCTGCCTTCAGGTCTTTGGGGCCGTGGAAGTGGAAGAACTCGCCTCCCGTCAATTGTGCGATCGACTCCGCAGTGTTGGTGCGCAGCGCATTGCGCGCACTCACAAATGCCATGGTGGCCAAACGGATGGGCGGAGCGAGATCGCTGAGGCAGTCAAGCACCTGCTTGCTGTAGTGGCCTTCGTACTCTTCATCGGCTCCATCGCGGCTGAAGCAGCCGTGCGCGGGGCCCGGTTCCCCGCGATTGAATTTCCCAGCCTCGTGGTGGACCGCTGAGTGCGTACTCGAAAAGGCAAAGGCATACATGGTGGTATTGGTGTCGCTGATAAGCCGCAGAGCGTCGCTGAGTGTGGTCGTGCTGCCCTGATCAAGGGTTTCGCTGAGCAGCAGAATCGCGCGGCGGTAGCGTGGGGGCTGCGCCCGCAATTGCTCAACCGCGAATCCCACCGCATCCAGAATGGATGCCCCAGGGTTACCCTGTGGCAAGTTCGCCAACTGCCGCGACGCATCGGCCGTGTTGGGAGTAAAAGGCAGCAGCAGATGTGGCGTGCTGTCGAAACCTACAACCGCAACGCGATGCTCAACGTTGCCGATCAGCGCATCGAGGTTCGCATCCAGATCTTGGTAGTCCCCCAGGTGAGCAGCCCCGGCGCCGCCGGTTTCGACGCAAATGACAAGGGCCAGGGGTTGCGAATCTGTGTCCGGGTCAAGCGTGAGATGCTGCGGTATGCCGTCGTCGGTCAGGGTAAAGTCATCTGCCGTGAGTTCAAAAACTACCTCTCCGGACTTGGTCTTCACCATGGCAGGTACCTCTACCAAGGTTGAACGCACAGTCAGGGTAGCCGGCCCTGGATCGCTTTGTTGCGCGGACCCATCGACACAAGCCAGAGACAGAAAAAGAGATAAGCAGAGGGCTGATCTCATAAGTAGCTTCATTGTAGGCGCAGAGGCATTAAAAACAGATACAAGAAGCTGCGGAAAAGTCGAAGCTTTTTAGTCGATGTTGTCGAGGAATAACTTTCGTTGAAAATCTTCAGGAATTTGCCTTACAGGCTCAAGGCGATAGCCACATTCACGGGCAAGCTCGTGCAAAAGCCTTTCCTTATCTTCTCTCGCTAATCCGGAGACAACGATCTTGCAGGCAGAATTAAGAGTTTCCGATGGCAAAGTAACCTCCAGGTAAGCCGGGACTGAACGATTGTCTTTTGGCACAATAAAAACAGTCAATGTTACTTGTTGCCGGCGGACATTACCTTTTCGCACCATCTCCGGCGCGCTGGTAACGGAATGCTACTTTTGGGTCATCTCGCGCGTTCCGACCATGAGGCCCACCACCATCTCATAGAGCCGGTTGCGGGTTTCCAGCCGTACCCCGGCCCGGGTAACATAACGGACCACAATGTCTACTCCCCCAGCAGCCGGCTGCATATCAACCGATGGGGTCGCACTGAAATGCGGCGAGCCCTGTTCATGGGTGACGCGCTTCCATTCCTCTTCCGCCATCTTTGCGTCCGTCTCGGTGGCCTTGATCGTCGCTTCGCGGATTTTGTCGATCAATGGATAAGCCTCCGTTCCCTGAGGAATACTCACCTTGATCTCGTCCCACATCCACTGCCCGGTGGTGGAGAAATTAAAGTACTTGCCGTGAATGGCATATCCGTTCAGGAACGACACGCGGCGTCCGGTGGGATGACCGTTGGCAGTCCAGTTCCCGGTCTCCAGCAGCCAGGTACGGAAAACTCCGATCTCCACCGCCTCACCGACAACCCCATCAATCTCGACCCAGTCCCCTACCCGGATCCCGTTTCGTCCCATGAGCACGAACCAACCACAGAACGCCAGGATGAAGTCCTGGAAGACGACCGTCAATCCGGCCGTGGCCAAACCCAGGATGGTCGGCATCTGCTGCGGGGTGCCAAATATTACCAGCAGCACCAGGATCAATCCGAGGACCTGCGTGCCCAGATTCAGAATGGTGCGCAACGTCTGCCTCTGGCGACGGTCCTGGGACATGCGGTCGAACGCCGCCTGCAAACCCCAGCCAGCCAGAATGGTCAACAGCACAATGGCAGCGATCAAGGTCAGCGACTGCAGCATGAGATGAAGCAACATTTTGTGTTGCAGCTCTACCTGGCCGTGCCAGCGACCGTACAGCGTCACCAGCTGCTGCTGTGCCGACAGGCGGTCGTCGAGGATGCTGAGGATGTTTTGTTGGGTGGCGACCCGTTGCAGTTCCTTCACCCGGTCAGAACTCGATTCGCCGGCCGCTGTTGCTGCAGCCGCACTGGCTTCCGCCGCCTGGGCCTCCGGCGTGAGCCTGGCATGATCGGCCGTGAGCGCGGCAACATCCGCGATTGCCAGTTGCTGAGCCTGATCGACCAGCTGCATTCGCGTCCGCTGTGCCCACCACTCCGCAATCTGCCCCGCAAGCGTCTTGTATCGACCGGCAGAAACTACGGCCGTTTCCCCATCGCGGCCTATGGCTGCCTCTTGGTCATACTTCTTCATGGACGCTTCGCGCGCCGATAATTCCTGCTGAATCTTGCCGCGATGATCTCCACTGGCCCGAGCCAGATCTTCCATCGAGTCTGATAACTCGTCCTGGTCGAGGCTTAGCTGGGCCTTGGCAACATCCAGGTCGCCTCCTGTGGGTCCGGCTGCGCCCGACGCGACCGGAGCAGGGCCAGCCTTCGCCGTCAAGGAGGCCACTTGCGCCTGATCCTGCTTAACCGTCTGCTGCAGCTCGGTAACGCGCTTCTGCAACGTCAGGGCTTCGCCTGTCAGCTGCCTGGTTTCCGCACTCGCCTGGCGCAGAGATTGAGCAAATGCCTGGTCCACCTCGTGATCTGCCAGCCGCTCTGCTTCGCGCGCAAGCTCCAGTTCCTCTGCCGATACCGCCAGGGCGGCCACCGTCTTTGCCGTCTGCCACGGTCGCTGATCCACGATGCCATAGGACCGGGGAGCCGAATTCCACCCTCCTGTTTGCCCATGCAGGAAGGGCAGATGCTGCATAACACCCCTGGTCATGAAGGTCCCAAGCAGACACAACACCACCACCACCAGCGATAGCGCCGCAGCTATCTTGTGAGCACGATTCATCTCTTTCAGCCTAAACCCCTGGCCGCCAGGCGCCGAAGGCGTCTTGCCCAGGCAGACGAAAATGACTCTAAAAAGAAAATGCCCCTGAACCGGAGTTCAGAGGCATTTCCCTCGAGGTGTCGCGCTGCAGCTTCAGGTGCGGACGCAAACCACGCTGGTCTCGCTCACCACCCTGGCAACCCCGGGAGCACGGCCGTGCCCGGAAATATATCCCATCCGATGGCCGTTCGCACACACGAACCATTGCTCATAGAACCGATCGGAATGCTTGGGAACACCGGGGAGATTTACCGCTTCATATGCAGTCGGTTGCTCCGTCATGATCTCACCGCACTGTTTGCATTTTTCAGCAGGCATTGTTTTCCTCCTGCGCTATTAGATGAAATGCAACCAGCCTTCCGCAATAACTACAGAGACGATTTCGATCTTTAGTAATGATTGGCAAAATGCTTGCGGCTTTCGCGAGTGATTAGTTGAAGAAGTGATAACAAAACAGGTTACTATGCCGGCTTTTACTGACCGAATGCACGGTTGAGAAGTGCGATGGCCTGCGGCCCTTCCGCCGGAAGATCTTTGGTGTTGGCTTCAAGCGAAATCAGTCGATCATAGTGGATCTGACGCAGCACAGCAAAAAACGGCGCGTAGTTATATTCGTCCCATTTCAAGGGCATGACGCGACCCTCCGGGTTCGCCATGTGAAGATGACGTAGATGATCCTTTACCTTCAAAATGTTCGCCGGGTCTTCTTTCTCCACGTCGAAGTGGTAAAAGTCGATCATGAGCTGGATGTTGGGATCGTTCACCGCGTTGACCCATGCCAGCGCCTCGGTGGTGTTGTTGACGATGTTGGTTTCCTGATGCCGTAGCGGCTCGATAGCGATGGTGATATTGCGGGACCGGGCTTCAGGTGCGATGCGCTTGCCAAAGTCGACCAGTTGCTGAAAGGCCTCTTGTTTGGAGAATCCATCGGGAACCTGGCGTGCGCCGCCACTGCCGAAAACGACCAGCCGGACGCCCAATCGGGACACTCGATCGAGCGCACGGCGGACGTATTCCATCTGCCGTTCTTGGTCGATGTTGGGCCCGGTGACTTTGATGTCAGAGGGGATAAATAAGTTTGCGCTCAAGACGGGGAGCCCGATCTGTCTGAATTTGGCAGCCACGGTTGCATAATCGGCATCGGAAAGGGCGGCCACTTCGGACGTGCGCACTTCCATGTAGTCGAAGCCGGCAGCTTTCACGGCATCGATATCCTTTAACGGACCGCAGTAGCCGATTTTCACCTTTCCCTGGGGTTGAGCCGAAGCGGCCAGGATAAGACAGGCTAACAAAGCTGCAGCCCCTGCATAGCAGTACATGGCCGCCTTCACGATGCTTTCACCATCGGTCGAGTTTATATCAGCGCAATCTGCCCTTCGGCGCCTCAACGGCGCACTGCAGATCCCTCCACTTCGGTCGGGATGACAAGGGGAGAGGGGCGTTTTCATGAAAGAGTATCTGCTTAATGGAAGGAGGGGCGAGATTTGACTATCCCACCCTTCGCAAAGAACGCGAAGGATGGGGCACCCGTGAATTGGTTGCGGGGATAGAGCCTGAAAGTCGCTTCTCCGCCGAGGAGATAATGCAGGATGATGGTCACTTTGCAGGAACTGAAACATCATGCGATTGCGTCCTCTCTTTTTCCGCCGGCGACGCTGGGACGAGCGGTTCGCAAACTTGGTTTCGTTCAGGCCGATCCGATCCGGGCTCCTGCCCGCGCCCAGGATCTGATCCTGCGGCATCGCGTTAAGGACTACCTGGCAGACGACCTCGATCGAAAATATCGAAGTCTCCGGTTGGAGGAAGACTTCCTCTATGCCTACGGCTTCATGCCGCTCGAGACCTGGCGCCTGCTGCACCCAAGGGTGCAACGCGCGTTGACCGCTGGCGAGCAAAGGGTCCTCGACATCGTATCCCGCCGCAAGCACCTGCACCCTCGGGAACTCGAAGCCAGCCTGGGGAGAGACCGCGAAACGAACGCCTGGGGAGGCTACTCGAAAGCCACGACGCGCAATTTGCACCGGCTGCACTACCTGGGTTTAATTCGGATTGCCGGCCGGGAAAAAGGCGTCAGGCTCTACCAACGAGCAGTTCTCCAGGAACCATCTCTCGATCCCGACGAGCGTCTGCGGCAACTTGCGTTGCTGATTGCGCAGATTCTGGCACCGGTGCCTCAGAACCGTCTTGGCACCGCTCTGCGACATCTTGGATATTCTGCCCCACACCTGAAGGGACCCACCCGCATCGTTGCCAAACTGCTGCAGTCCGGCGAATTGGAGAGTGCTGAAGTGGGTGGCGTTCGTTATCTCTGGCCAGCCGGCCCGCTCCTTCGCCGGGAGCCGGAGCCGGTGGTGCGCTTCCTCGCTCCGTTCGATCCCGTCGTATGGGATCGCGTTCGCTTCGAGTACTTCTGGGGCTGGCCCTATCGATTTGAAGCATACACCCCGCCGGCCAAGCGGAAGCTGGGATATTACGCGATGCCCCTGCTCTGGAGAGCAGAGGTGATCGGATGGGTGAACGCCTCAAGACGCGGCAACGAACTCACCCTCGATGCGGGATTCGTGAGCGGAAAGCGCCCTCTGGGGAAATCCTTTTCATCAGAGTTCGAAGCAGAGTCGGAGCGGTTGCGGCAATTTCTTTCCTGCAGCGAAGACACTGAAGCGGGATAGTTTCAGGCAGCCTGCCACATGGATGGTGACAGATCACTCTGGACTAGCCGAGGATATAGGTCGCTGTGTTCGATACCCATCACCCGAAAATGCGGATTCTGGTCGGATGCAGCGCGTATAGCGCGATCAGCGGTCGGGGCTCCGACGTAAAAGCGCTTGGTGCGCGGAAACGCAGGGTTCACAAACGGCTGGCGGGAAAGGATCACACAATAGGCATTCATAGATTCTCCTATGCACTATAGGATGCGTTCTATCCCGGCATGGGACCATTACAGAAGTACTGTCTCTACGGCTGTTTTGGCTTGAGGTTGAACAGCTTCAAGTCGATGGCATCCCCCATCGCCTTATAACCTGCATCGTTGGGATGAAGATGATCTCCTGGGTCATTCGCGGGCAGGAAGGAATCCGGATGATTCGGATCCCGCACCGCTGCGTCAAAGTCGACCACGCCGTCAAAAGCACCGCCGGTGCGAATCCACTCATTCACGGCTTTACGGATCGCCTGCCCGTCATCGGTGGAATAGCCAGCGCCCTGATAAGGCGTCAGAGTGCAGCCGATGACCGCAATCCCATGGGCGTGCGCGCGCACAATCATTTGATTGAAAGCGGAGATCAGGTCGGCTGCCGTGAGGCCGGAATCGGGAGCGTTGTGTAACCGGCCTATGTCGTTGATGCCCTCGAGGATGAGGAGATACTTGGCACCGTTCTGGGCAATCACATCGCGATCGAAACGCGCCAGGGCGTTGGGGCCGGCGCCATCACGCAGAATCTGGTTGCCGCTGATGCCCTCGTTCAACACTGCCAGGTTGCGAGACTTCGGATCGGCCTGCAAGCGCCGCGCCAGCTCGTCCGGCCAGCGCTGGTTGGCGTCCCGAGTGGATTTGGCACCGTCGGTGATCGAGTCTCCGATGGTAATGACCGCGCCCGCGGCCGCAGGTGCGAGGGTGTCGATTCCGTTGAGGTATTCCCAACTGGTCAGGGTGGTGGGTGCATCCAGGCTGGCGCTCGAGACCACATTGCCGCTTGCGTGATAGCTGGTGGCGTTGCCGAGTTCATGCTCCGTAACTGGACCCGATGGGCTGGGGAGATAAAAGCTAACGGTCACGTCGGAAAGTGGAGCGAACTTGAAGGGAATGGGATCGCTGACCACGAGAGCTCCCGCAGGGATCGAAACCGACGGCACTCCATGAAAGGTAAGGGCCTTCCCCGTGCCCGCGACAATGTCCGCGCCCTTGAGTGTCTGGGCAATCTCCGCCGCGCCGATCAGCAGTGGACCGGTGCCGTACAAATTGGTAAAGCGCACCCGAACCGTGTCTCCGCCAATGCTCACATGCACGACCTCACGCAGAGTGGCGCCAGTCAACACCGCCTCAGCAGGCTTGGCATGAGCATCCACCAGAGGAGCCGATGCCCAGGTACCGACCCACTTGGTGGCCTCTGGTTTGGCGAGCAACGGCTGTACAGAAACGGCGGCGGCAAGGACGAGGATCAGGCCTCCACTGATACTGAGGTTGGTCATTGGTTCTCCAGCTAGAAGCGGAAGTAGGCACCCACGCTCGGTTCCGAGGTTTGCCGCCTGGCATTCGTGGTCAGGAGCGACGCATTAAAGTCCGGAGTTTTGTAGAGCAGCCCGCGATATTGCAGCCGCAGTCCAAGGTGCGAAGTGAGCAGCGGGTAGTTGACGCCGAACTCGTAAAGGAACGGCACACGCCACTGTTGGTTGTATTTTTGGCCGCCCACGGTGGTGGGCAAAAAGATGAGGCCGCCTACGCCCACGGCACCGAAGGGCTGCAAGCCCAAAAACGGAATCTTCGGTCCTTGCACAAGATAAGCACCGGAGACCTCGTGCATATTGCTTTGCACGTTTATGGGGAATAGGGGGGTGGAGTATCTATCAGAATAGCGGGTGTAGCTGTAATTGATCTCCCAGCCTAGCCAGGGATGAAGGGATTGACGGGCAGTGGCCAGGACCCCCAACGAATCGGTGGGTTTGTCCTGAATCCCATTTCCATTGGAAGTGCCGGAGAATTGCCCAAAGATACTGACCGCGCCCTCCAGGTTCTTGAAAGTCTGCGCCGTCGCCGGATGCCATGTGGATGAAATAGAAAGAAGGAGGAGAAAGAAAAGGGACCTGCGGATAAACATCAGTTGCCCACGCTCCTGCGCGTAAAAGGAATCAAAGAGATAGCATACGCCAGCGGCCGCCGAGTACTCACTGCTGACCGGCAGCCAGCGCGGTGTTGTGCTCGTCGATGTATTCCTCGATGCACTGCTCCAGGATGCCATGGGCCTGAAGGATGAAATCGATGGCATCCCGCCCTGCTCCCTCTCCGCCGGCATTGGGCGTGATGTAGTGGGCGGCGGCCTTGACCTGGTTGCGGGCGTTGGCGGTGGCGATAGCCAACCCGCATACCCGCATCACCGGCAGATCGATCACGTCATCGCCCACATAGGCGATCTGGTCGAGAGTGAACGAAGCACGCTGCATGATTTCGCGCAGAGCACGAATTTTGTAGTCCTGCCCCATGTAGACGTATTCCATGCGCAGGGCGCGGGCACGCTGGGCCACCGTTTCGGAAGTGCGCTTGGTGACTACTCCGGTGTGGATGCCTCCGATGCGCGCAAGAGAAATAGCGATGCCGTCGTGGGCGTGGAACCCTTTGGGTTCGAAAGTATTTTCTCCCTGGTTGCCGATCGCAGCGGGGAGTGTCCATATCTTGCCGTCGGTGAGCACTCCATCGACATCGAAGAGTACGAGGCGTATGCGGCGGGCACGCCGTGGGGCGGAAAAATCCATGGCTTTTATTGTATGGACGCGGATGGCGCGACGGTTTGCGTTGATACAACTTTAGTTTTTTAACTGCATCTTGCCTTCATCTCAGGCTAGCGCAATGATGGGAACGTTATGAGAACTACGAAACAGTTTCATCTGCATCTCGCCGGCGCTGCAATCGTGGTTTTGGCGCTGGTCGCCGTTCCCCTCTTTGGCTCCGTTTCAAAATATGCGGGTATCTATAGCTCGGAGGCGCCGGAGACGACCGATGCAACGGGCCCCGCTGGTCCAGCCTTCAGCGTAAGCCTGGGACCGGATGGTACGGCTACCGTCAGCCAGGACGTGGGCAAAGGAGCAATCACTACCTTTGGCCACTGGACCGATGCCGGCAGCCAGATCACGGTCAAGTTCGACGCCGTGGGTGACAAGCCAGCCGATGCACCCATGGTTTTTCAGCCCAGCCATGATGGGCTACAGGCGGTGACCTGGAACCATACGCTGTGGGGAAAAACGACTCCTCCGGCGCTAAAGAAAGAAGAATCGAACTGGCACGCCAATAAGAAGCACGGCTTTCTGTGAGTTGCGCGCGGAGGAGGCGGCTAACCAGCCGGGCCTCCTCTGCTTGCGCATCTAAGTAGTAACTACTGCCGCGATCTGTTTTACCTCCGTCGAAAACAAAGCTTTAATCCCCGACTATGAGTGGGTGGCCCCGCGCCAGTTTTAGACGCAAGATGCGCCTAATATGGAGGGATGTCCTGCGAAATTCATGATGCGTTGGCCTGGGCGCATCCTGTGGTGCATGAGTGGTTCACGGCCAAATTTGGTACCCCTACTTCTCCCCAGGAATTGGGCTGGCCGTCGATCCTCAGCGGCAAACCGACGCTGATTTCGGCTCCTACCGGCTCGGGCAAAACGCTGGCCGCCTTTCTTATCTGTATCGATAAGCTGATCCGCCAGGCAATGGATGGCTCACTTGCACCCACCACGGCCGTGGTCTACGTTTCCCCGCTTAAAGCACTCAGCAATGATGTGCAAAAGAACCTTGAACAGCCGCTACGCGAGATTCAGGAACTGGCTATGGCACGGGGCTACCTGTGCCCAGTCATCCGCACCGCGGTGCGCACCGGCGACACCCTGCCGGCAGAGCGCAGAGCCATGCTCAAGCATCCGCCGCACATTCTGGTCACTACGCCTGAATCTCTGTACATCCTTCTGACGTCGGAGAAGAGCCGCAACAATCTTCGCGCGGTGGAGACGGTCATCGTCGACGAGATCCATGCCGTTGCCGACGACAAACGCGGCGCCCACCTGACGCTTACTTTGGAGCGGCTGGACGCGCTGGTCTGCGGAGAAAATCGCCTCTGTCCCGGCTCCCTGATCAGCGGACGATCCCAGTGTCCGCTGCGCATCGGACTATCGGCAACCCAGAACCCCATCGAGCTGGTAGCCAGCTTCCTGGGCGGACGGCGCGGACCCGAAGTGTCTGTCGTGCAGGTGGGCCAACACCGCACCCTGGACCTGAGCATTGAATTGCCCGGGGAAGAACTGGGATCGGTGGCGACCAATGCCATCTGGGACGACATCTACGACCGCATGGCGGAGCTGGCCAAGGAGCACCGGTCGACCCTGGTGTTCGTCAATACCCGGGCCATGGTGGAACGGCTGGCCTTTTGCCTGGGCGAACGGCTGGGAACGGAAAACGTAGCCGCACACCATGGCAGTCTCTCGCGCAAACTGCGCCTCGAGGCGGAGCGCAAGCTCAAGAACGGAGAGATCAGGCTGCTGGTGGCCACCGCATCGCTCGAGCTGGGCATCGATATCGGCAGCATCGACCTGGTGTGCCAGGTGAATTCGCCGCGGGCGATTGCGGCGGCAATGCAGCGCGTGGGCCGCGCCGGGCACTGGCGGGGCGCTATTCCCAAAGGGCGATTCTTTTCAACGACCCGGGACGACCTGATGGAATCCGCAGCGCTGGTCCGCGCCATGCGTGCGGGGGTGCTGGACAAGTTGGAGATACCCCACTGCCCGATGGATGTGCTCATGCAGCAAATCGTCGCGGCATGCGCAGCCGAGCCGTGGGAGGAGGAAGCGCTGTATGAAGTCTTGCGCCGCGCGCACCCCTACCAGGGCCTTACGCGCAAAGACTATGACGAAATTCTTTGCCTGCTGGCGGAAGGGATCGAAGCCAGCCGTGGGCGTTATGGCTCCTACCTGTTGCGCGACCGGGTGAACGGGCGCATGCAGGCGCGGCGTGGGGCACGGACCATCGCTGTTTCGAATGGGGGCACGATTCCCGACACTGCGCTCTACGCGGTGATCGTGATGCCGGAGGGGATACAGATTGCCACCCTGGATGAAGACTTTGCGATCGATTCATCGGCCGGGGATGTGATTCAGCTGGGCAATACCAGCTGGCGGATCCAGCGCGTGGAGAGCGCGGGACGGGTGCTGGTGGAGGATGCACACGGGCAACCACCCACGGTGCCGTTCTGGCGCGGCGAGGCTCCGCAACGGACTTTTGAGTTGTCGAGCTTTGTCTCGGAGTTGCGTAAAGAGATCAGCGCCCGGACCGGCGATGTGATGCCTGGATACATCAGCCAGACGCATCCACAGGTAGCGGAGACCGTAGCCTGGCTGAAGCAGCAGTGTTGCGTGGATGATGCGGCCGCAGAGCAAATGATCGGCTACATCGTGGCCGGCCGCGCCGTGCTGGGAGCGGTTCCCACGCTCGAAACCATCATCGCCGAGCGATTCTTTGACGAGGGCGGGGGAATGCAATTGATCCTGCATGCCCCCTTCGGCGGCCGGATTAACAAGGCTTGGGGCCTGGCACTCAGGAAGCGCTTCTGCCGCGGCTTCAATTTTGAATTGCAGGCCGCAGCCACCGATAATGGGCTCAATATTTCGCTGGCCGAACAGCACAGCTTTCCCTTGGGCGACGTGTTTGATTTCCTTACTGAACAGACCGTCACCGAGCTGCTGGAGCAGGCTTCGCTCGACTCGCCCATCTTTCGCGCCCGCTGGCGCTGGGATGCGGGACGGAGTCTGCAACTGTTACGGTTTTACAACGGCAAACGGATAGCACCCCAGGTGCAGCGAACCCGCTCCGATGACCTTCTAGCGAGCGTCTTCCCCCAGGTGGCGGCCTGCCAGGAGAACATCCAGGGAGATATACAGATACCTGATCACCCGCTTATTCAGGAAGTGATGAAGGATGTATTGAGCGAGGCTATGGATCTGGAGGGGCTGATTGGTTTGCTCGCGGGAATCCGCACCGGCGCCATTCGCTGTCTCGCGGTCGACAGCACGACTCCATCCGCGTTTGCGCACGAGCTGCTGAACGCCTTCCCCTATGCCTTCCTGGACGATGCGCCGCTCGAAGAGCGTCGCGCTCGTGCGGTGAGTATGCGGGGAATGGTCCCGGACAAGTTGCTGGGTGAAGCGGGGCGGCTTGATCCCGCAGCCATCGACGAGCTGCGCGAAGAGTGTCGGCCCGATGTGCGGGACGAGCATGAGTTGCATGATCTGCTCTGTTCCCTGGTGGTGGCGCCGGTAGAGATGCAGTCACTCCACTGGGATTTGTTTTTTGAGCGGCTCCGGTTGCAGGGCCGGGCCACGCTGGCCGAGCACTCCGGACGGCAATACATGGTGGCGGCGGAACGGGTGACCCACCTGCGCCTGTTGTGGCCCGAGGTGGTGTTCGAGGAAACACTTGCGTGTCGTGGCGAAGCAAGGGAGTTGGACAAGAAGTTGGTCAAGGAGTTGGTGCAGGGCGACGTGGTGCGCAAGTGCGTGCAGGGGTGGATGGCGCTGTTGGGCCCGGTGACCTCGCGCGGGCTAGGGGCGAGGTTAGGGCTCGAGCCTGCGGCCATCTGGGCAGCCATGCTGGTCATGGAGATGCAGGGCACCATCCTGCGTGGAGTTTTTGAGGGCGGTCATGCGGCCGGCGACGAAGATGTGGAGTGGTGCGAGCGACGGCTTCTGCAACGGATTCATAAGCGAACCCTGGCCGGGCTGCGCAAACAGATCGAGCCGGTGACGCCGGCGGTCTACATGCAGTGGTTGCTGCGGTGGCAGCGGGTGACGTCGCGCTCTCAGCTGAGCGGAGAGGCCGGCGTACTGGAGGCGCTGCGCCAGCTCGAGGGCTTTGAGGCGCCGGCGATTGAGTGGGAGCGGACGCTGCTTCCGCAGCGGGTTTCCGGCTACGATCCGCGCTGGCTGGATACGTTGTGCCTGGAGGGAGTGGTGGGCTGGGGGCGAATCTCCCCGCACCCGGCCTTTTCGACGCATGACGACGACTTTTCTGCCCCCAAACGGGTGGTGCCGACCAGCATGGCGCCGGTGACTTTCTTTGTGCGCGAGGAGGCGTTATGGATGGACCGCTGCCTGGCCGAGCGAGCCATTCCGGAGCCTGCCCTGCAAGCTTGCTTGAGCGAGTTGGCCTGGCAAGTGCGCTCCCATTTGTCGCAATATGGAGCGGTTTTTGCCGGCGACCTGATCCGTGCGTTGGGAGTGCCCGCCGATCAGGTGAATCGTGCGTTGTGGGAACTGGTAGCGGCCGGCCTGGTAACGGCCGATGGATTCGACAGCCTGCGGGTGCTGATCGACCCTCGCCGTAAAGCATTGTTTCAGGGTGGGCTGAAGCGGGCACGCAATACGGTTGGACGGTGGTGTCTGCTCAACCCTTCCGCCGGACTGGTGGAAAGCGTAGGCGCCCAGGCAGAGCGGCGCGAGGCGGAGCTTGAATCCGCTTGCTGGATGCTCCTACGACGTTACGGCGTGGTCTTTCGCGACGTGCTGCAGCGGGAGACGACCATCCCCCGGTGGCGCGAGCTGCAGGGCATGTTTCGCCGGCTCGAGGCCCGGGGAAGCGTAAGGGGTGGCCGATTTGTGAACGGTTTCGGCGGAGAACAGTTCGCCGTGCCTGAAGCCGTGGCGTCGCTGCGGGAGACGCGCCTGCATATGCCGGGGGAACCAGTCACGGTAGCGGCAGCCGATCCGCTCAATTTGGCTGGGGTGGTGGTACCAGGAGAGCGTCCGGCGGCCGTGCCGGGGAAGACAATTACGTTTCTTGGGGGTACGGTACAGGCGGAAGAGCCGAGCCTGGTAGTTACTGCCATGTGAAACAGTATCGAATCATTTCACTTGGCTTGCTAATCTAACGCGTAGGCAATCTAACGCGAAGCAGGGAGACCGGAAATGAACCTGGCGCTGACCGTAATTGCAATCGGCATCTGGAGCTGGTTGGCAGTGATATGGTTCCGAAGGATTAAGGCGCGCCGCGAATTTGAGCGGCTCAGCATCACGCCTGAACAACTCCACGAGCTCATCGCCACAAAGCACGATGTTTTGATCCTGGACGTCCGCCAACCCCTGGACCTGCTGGCGGACTCGGAAATCATCGAAGGGTCGCAGAGGATTTCTCCCGAAGAAGCGATTGCCAACCCGGCTCTCATTCCGTTGGACAAGGAATTGGTCGTGTATTGCACCTGCCCCAGCGATAAAACCAGCCGCGCCATCGCCATGAAGGCGCAGGGTTTGGTGCCGAATATTGATGTGAGCCGGGTCAAGTTCCTCAAAGGCGGCCTGGCTGCATGGAAGGCGAAAGGCTATCCCGTAGTGCCTTACGAAAAGACGTTTCACCTGGATACGGGCACGTAAGGTTTGCCGGCTGGCCTGAGAGAATGAAGGCATGGGGGATGAACCTGCCAAGCCGCCGCCGGGTCCGGCGGCACTCGAGTTGGGAGAGGATTACTACTACGACGGCCCGTACCTCGTCTTCACGGCTCAGTACCACCTGAAACGAGGGAGCTGCTGTAACTCGGGATGCAGGCATTGCCCCTACCGAGAGCAGGCAAACGCGGAGAATCCCGGCTAGGCATCACGGGTGATTACTATTTTTCCTCCCCCACCTTTTTCTGCCAGGGCGTGGGCCTGGCGAATTTCCGCAAGCTTGAGCCTTTTGCTGATGGGGATGGTGAACACACCTCGCACGAGTTCCCCTGCCAACTCTCCCACCCGTTTCGGGTCCGGTTCCGACCAAACCTCGTGCACCTGCAGATCTCTTCCATCCGCGGATTTCGGTCTGCCGACTACGGTGGCGAGAACTCCGTTCTTCCGGATGTGGGGAATGAGGCGATCAATCACCTCGCGCCCAACTGTATCTGCGACTGCATCTAATTCGTTCAGGCGGCTTAGCTGGCTTTCGTCGTCCACGGCGACAACTTCATTTACCCCCAGCTTTTCTGCTTCGGCTCGCTGGTTGGAGCGAACCCCGGCAATCACATAGGCACCGTGCTGTTTGGCAACGTGCACCGCGGTACGACCCACACTGCCCAGCGCACCGGTAATCAACAGCCGAACGGCTGATTGCGGAGCAACTCCCAGCTCGATCAATTGCACGCCGGTTTGCAGGACGAGCGGGAAGGCGCCGGCTTCATTGGGGTCAAGCCCTGCCGGGATTTGAGCCAGGATGGCGGCTTTGCAGACAACATACTCGGCGTATGTGTAGTCTGTTACTCCCATGACCAGCGCATCGAGCTTGACGGTGGTGACTCCCTCTCCCAATGCAACTACCTGACCGGCAAGGTCGTAGCCGGGAATGAACGGGAGTTGCAGGGGCATGATGTCTTTCATGTCCCCACGGCGTATTTTGTAGTCGATAGGATTGACGCTGGTGGAAGCCATTTTCACCAGCACTTCGCCGGCGCCGGCAAGAGGGATGGGAACCTCTTCGTAGACCAGTTCGTCGACGCTTCCGTATCCGTGCAGCAGAACTGCCTTCATTCTCTTCACCCGTCTGCATTATCGCTCAGGACGAATAGGCGCGAGATTTGCGTATCCCACCCTTCGCAAAGAGCGCGAAGGATGGGGCACCCGTCAATTTGTGGCAGGGATAGAGGCAGGGCCAGGGGCCGGGTTGGTCGGCGGCACGGGCGCGGCGGCGCGGACTAACATCGCCTGGCGCGGGAAACTGAAGGTGCCACCCGAATCGTCGATGACGTTGACCTGGCAGATGTAAAGGCCGGCGTTCAGGCGGTCAAGCGGAACGTCGAAGGCAAAGGCTACGGCATCGCGTCCGGGCACGTTTACGCTGTTGGCCTCGACCAGGGGGGTTTCAAAAACTTTCGTTGTTCCCTGCAGGAACTCGATGCTGGTCAGCACCTTCACGCCCGGCTTGCCTGCCGTGGTAGAAGCCGGAGTAACTTTGGCGCCGCCATTTGCAGGATCGTAGACCTCGTAGAGCAAGTACATATGCTGATCGGTGCGGAAAACATGGGCTACATTCGGCACCCACGTAAAGCCACCGTTGGTAAGCGGATTGTCCTCATCATTCTTGCCCGCGGCTGAGCGCTGGCTGGAAAGCACAACCGAGCTGAGCTTGAGCGGAAACTTCTTCAGGTCAGGCAAATTGATGTCGGTCTCAAACGACCCCATGCGGCCGGTTTGATTCTCGCGCACCACAAACTTGAGATGGTACTTGCCCAGCGGCAGGGTAAATCCTGTCGTGTACTGGATGTTCTTGCGTGAAACCTGCTGCGAATCATCAATGGCCAGCTTGACCGTCTGGCGAATCTCCGCCATATCCTGCCCAGCCGTGTTTTTGAGCTCCCCGATGATGTCCAGGGTAGCCTTGCTGCGGTCTCCTCCTTTCACGAAGGGGATCTGCGATCCGGGAACGATCAAGGATACGGGCACGTAAAAGCGAGGGGTTCCAGAGCCGTTGTCGCTTCGGAAGTAATAAGCCTGCAGGTAGACCTCAACGTCGGTGGCAGCCAGGTCGCTGGCCAACTGCTCCTGCAGCTGACGCTCGCGCTCATCCTTGTTGGCATGCTTGTAGTCGGCGGGAGCGTAGTAGCCGGGGCGATATTCAATCTTCACGTTGGGCTGGTTGATCTTAATGGTCAGCCGGCGATAGCGGCCATCGCGCACCGGGTTCGTGGAGCGGAAACCAATGACATAGTAAGCAGAAGTATCCTGCTGGATGCGCTGGAACGCCGGGGAAAAGTCGTTGGAATCGAAGAAGGCCTTTCCGCCAGTGTCAGAGGAAAGGGTGGCCATCACTTCCTGAGTGTTGAAATTGGAGTCGAGATTGTTCTGCAGCGCCGCGCCGTTGTAGCCCGAGGTGCCGCGCAAGCTGCCGGTGCTGGCATCGCCCAAGGGAGAAATGGCCTCGAGCCCGCGCGCGTCGACCGAGTAGATGGACATGTTGGCACGCACCGAAGCATTGATGGCTGCGTGCAGCGAGGCCTGGTTCTCAATACCGTCGCGCTGGATGCCACCAGAGAAATACAGCAAAGATTTTTTCTCGTTGATGTAGGCCAGGGAATGGGCAATGTCTTCAAACGCAAACAGCTCGCGATCGGTATTGACGTCGTTGTACTCCTGCTCATCGGGAGTGAAGGCAGTGGTATCTTCCACCTGGTTGGTAGTACTGGTGGCTCCTGACTGAAAGCCCGCTCCCTGGGTTCCGGAGTATTTATTGACCGCGTTCAGCAGTTGTTGCTTATTGGCGGTGAAATCCTGATCGAGTGACAGGGACTGATCGAGGGAGACGACGGCAACCAGGTCTGCGGGGTGCATCTGTTTGTTGATGTAATTGCGGGCTGCGTCCTGGGCGCGTTCCAGATCCTCGGGCTGCATCGAAGTGATGTCGAAGAACATGACGATGAGGCGGTGGTTGCGCAACTGTTCGGAGGTGACGTTGCGGTTCATGTTTCCCATGATGGTGTTGGGAGCCTTGCCGTTGATGGTGGCCTCGTTGAGCGGCGCGGCCTGGTCGACGCTCTGGAAGTCAAAACTGATAATGGATTGCGGTTTGCCATTCTCCAGGACCTGAAAATCGCTGGCCTTGAGCCCGCGAATCACTTCTCCCGTCTTCTTGTCGCGGACAACCACGTTGGTGAGCACCAGGTCGCTGTTCACCTTCAGGGTATAGGCCTCTTGCGAATCCTGCTGCGGAGGCTGGCTTTGGTCCTGCGCCTGCAAGCCGGCCACCGCTACGGCGAAGAGGGCCGTGGCGATAATTCTGCGCAAGTGACCTATTACGTTCATCCCAAATCCTCTCTTCCTCTAAAACCGAAACCGGGCGAGGAAGGTAAATTGACGCATGCCGGCGGCTGACGTTACCTGGCCGTAGGTTCCCGATCCTAAGGTGGTGTCGACTCCTGAGTATTGGACGGTGTTGAAGACATTACTGGCGGTGGCGCGGGTTTCGAAGGTACGCGTTTCATTGAAGCGAACCGTTTTCGAAAGCGATGCATTCACCGAAACCGTGCCCGGCCCGGGGATGGAGTAACGGGAGGCAGTGCCATAGACGTTTGCCGGGGTGGCAAATGCGCTCTTGTTGAACCAGTTATCGAGCGAACCGCCCCCGGCAGTCAGCGAAACCCCGGGAACCCGGTCAGGGCGGAGCGATGCCGTGGTCCCGCGGGCTACCTCATCCACCGTGGCCTCATAGTGCGGGGTCAGTGGGGTTCCGTTGGCGAAATCGAAGGTTCCGGAAATGGAGATGCCGCTCATGGCATGCCCGATCCAACCCGAGGTGAGGAAGTGTTCGTCGGGGCCGAAGGGTAGTTCGTAGAGAAAATTTCCCGTGACCTGGTTGCGTATATCGAAGCTGGAATTGGATTCTTCAGCCAGCAGATTCTCCCAGTTTTGCGCCACTACGGTGGCGCTGCCTCCGTTGCCACCGATGGAGCTGGCATTGTCAATGGAGTGGCCATAGGTGTAGGTCGCAGCCAGGGCGATGCCGCGCTGCAGCCGTTTGCGCGCGCTCACCGTCAGGGCGTTGTAATTCGAGAAAGCGATCGAGTCCTCATAGTCGTAGAAGACGCCGCTGGACGAAGAATTTGCCGTGCGGCCGGGCGCGTCCACGATGTCCAGGCGAGTGCCTTTGGAGCCGTTGTAGCCGATGTTGAGCACGATGCCCAGTGGTAGCGTGCGCTGCAAATTGATGTTCCATACCTGCACATAGGGGAGGCGGTAATTTTTGTTGACCGCGTAGTTGCCCTCGGTTTGCCCCATGGGGAGGAAGCCGTTGGCCAGAGTGATGTTCGCTCCACCCGAAGATGCTTCATTGGTCTGCACGTTGGCAAAGGGCGGCTGGAAGGCAAAGTCCTGGATGAATTTTGCATATTGGCCGACAGCATAATTGATGCCGTATCCTGCGCGCACGACGGTGTCTTTCGCGGCCCGCACGGCGATGCCAATCCGCGGTGAAAAATTGTTGTGCTCGGGGTAGATCAGATCGCGGGGATACTTTCCTGTGTAGGGGCCGATGCCTCCGGAAACAACCGTTGCTACAGAAGCGAAATTATTGCCGGTGTCGAGGGTGGCAAGACGATCGTATTTCTCAGAGTACGGGGAAAAGTACTCGTAGCGCAGGCCATACAGCAGGGTCAGGTTGGGCAAAGCACGCCAACTGTCCTGGGCATACGCATCCCAGGCATTCTGCCGCAGATAAGACTTTTGATACGGCGCTTGCAGCGACGTCTGTTGCGGCAAACCGAGCAGCAGGTCGGCGAGCGAAGAGCCGGTGGAAGAAGTTCCGCCGATGGTGCCGCTGGTCCCCGGCTTCTCGGTGTAGAAGCCGGTGAAGGTGTAGGTGCCAGTGATGTTGCCGGTATTGCCAAAGAGGTCGTTATGAACGCGGCGAAAATCTCCGCCAAAGCGGATGTTGTGCTTTTTGTGGATCCAGGAGCTCGAGTCCGACGCGGCGATCGTCTGGTTGGTCTGGAAGTTTGGCTGCTGCTCGTTGATGCTCGTGAACTGGTTCAGGGTGATGTTAGGCAGACCATAGAACAGTGGGTTAGTGGGTAGACCGCTTAGACCCGCATGGGCTGGCAACATCGGTAACCCCGGTGAAGTAGTTGCTGAGCTGACAATTGCTGCGGTTCCAGTTGAGGCCAAGGTTGTCGGTCAGCCTGCCCTTGCCCAGCGAGTATCCGAGGGCCACCGAGTATTGGTGAGATTGCTGCTTACCGCCTAGTTCGGGGAAGAGGCTCAGTTCGTCGGCTGCCTGGTGGCTGTAGTTGAAATTAACGTTTACGCTCTGGCGAAGGCCGGGGCCGCCCTGGCCCAGATATTGGCGGATGAGCCCACCAATGGGTGAGCCACCCGTACTCGGGCCAAAGCTGTGTATGAAACGCACGCCGAGGCGGGTGGTGTTCGACTCAGAGGACGAAAGGCGCTGGTAATTCTGGTATTGTCCAGGCAGATTGGGGGCGGGAATATAAGCCAACAGCGCCGTTGCCTGGGGTGCGATCCGTGCTGCCGGGATGGTGTTGTTTGGGAAGGGCGCGCCGGTAAGCGGGTCGTAGAGGGTGATAGGCGTGCCTTGCTGGGTGGTCAGGGTGGACAAGTCGCCGGCACGCTCGTCCGCACTGGGGACGCTGCCGTATTGGTTGAATGGTGAAGAGGAGCGTTGACCTGAGAGGTTAAGAAAGATCGTGTCTTTGGTGTCGTGCTCGTTCACATGGGGGATGTACGGCGTGCCTAGGAAGGTAAGACCAAACTGGTTTTGCGCATAGCTGGGCTGCAGCAGCTCCCTTTGCGGCCGGATGGGGAACGGATTGGCGTTGAGAGCGCTGTTTCCACCTGTCCAAAAGAAACCGCCATGAGGCTGGTTGGGTTTAAAGCCGCGAAAATTGCCGAATCCACCGCCGCCAAAACCGCCCCCTCCTCCGCGACCGCCGCGGCCGCCCCCTCCTCCGCCTCCGCCCCCGAAGCCGCCGCCGCCTCCTCCAAAGCCGCCTCCGCCACCTCCAAAACCTCCCCGCCGCGAGCACCACCACCGGGACCGCCGCCTCCGGGTCCACCACCTTGTCCGCGGCCTCCCTGGCCCCCGCCACCGGAAAGCGACTGATCCAGCTCGGCATTGTCGCGAAGCTGCTGCATGTCTACCCCAGCGAAGGGGTTGGTGGTCCCTGCCTGGCCGGTGACCGCGACCGATTCGGTAGAGAAATCAGAGTTATTTGCTAGCGAGGGCAGGGCGGTGGTACCGGTCGCGCCGCTGTTAATACCTGCATCCTCGGTGCCGGCGAGAGCAGCCATCAAGGCCAGGTTCTGGGCTCCGCCGCCGGTGTTGCGGCGCACAGTTCCTGCCTGGCGCGCGCCCTGACCCGGATTGGCCGCCACGTTCTGCTGTGGAGTCTCCGGAGGGACTCGCGAAGCTAAGGTGAGGGAAAAATCGGCTTGCTGGTTCACCGGTGCGGCGGCTGTTGATCCGGGGGCTGGGGATTTGACCACGGCGACCTTGGTCTCTGCAGCAAAGGCTGCGAGCTCAGCCTTCAACACATACCGGCCGCTGGCCGGTATCGTCATGGAATAGTTGCCGTTGATGTCCGTCACGGTGGCGTAGCGCTGGCCGGTGAGCGTGTTGGTGGCAACGATGCTGACCCCGGGCAGCGGAACATTTCCCGCCTTCACCGTGCCGTGTACCGGCCCACCCGTGGAGACAGGGGTCGATTGCGCCCCGCCAGCCGGGAGAAGAGCGACCCACACGCACAGCAGCAGGAATAAGCGTTGCATCAGGGTCCTATTATTGACGGCATTCACTGGATCGGAGCTCCGGGACCACCCGCTTGTTGGCCTGGCGCCCGGGGAGGCATGATGCGCAGCGTGGTGGCGAGAAAGGCGTCCGCATGCAATGCCCCTTGCGCGCTGATCATGTCTCCTACCTTTACATCGGCCAGGGTCACGTCTTCTCGATGCTTGCGGAAGGATGTGTTTTCGTCCACAGCCACAACTTGCGTCTGCTTGTCGCCGGCGCGCTCGATCGTAATCTTGAGGTCGTGAACGGCGGTCACTTTTCCCATCACCCAGGTCTTGCCAAAGGCTGCGCGCGCCTGCTGCACTTCTTTCGCGTCAATATCGACTACCAACACTGCTCCCACCGTTCTGGCCTTGGCATCGACCAGTCCGCCTGCCATCAACATGTCTCCCACGTGTACATCGGCAGCCTCGATCGGCTGCCGATCCTTTATCAGGCGAGTGTTCGGACTGTAAAAGACCTGGTACGTGTCTCCCTCGTCGGTGCGAATGGTGAACCGATTGGCAGCGGACGCGGTCACTGTTCCGCGAACCCCATTGCCCTTTCCGAATACCTGCCCCATGCCATTGCCGCTGTCTGGAGGACCCGTGCTATCGTCCTGCTGAGCGCGGCTGACCGGTGCCCACAACAACATCACCAGCAGAGCCCATGAAGCGAGTCTTACCGACGGATTCATTGCACCCGTTAGACGGCGGTGCTAAGGCTATGGACGCAGCCAGCCCCATATCCGTTGTCATGACAGAACACTGAGGTAAACTGCCGGGATGGCGATCAACCCGGTCGAAACGCCCGCGCCACACGCCCCGCCCCATCACATAGAAGGGCATTTTGGATCGACGGCGCTGGTGCGCGATGTGGTGATCGGGATGTCGGACGGCTTAACGGTCCCGTTTGCCCTGGCAGCGGGGCTTTCCGGTGCGGTCAATTCGGTGCATGTGGTAGTGCTTGCCGGACTGGCGGAGATCGCTGCCGGCTCAATTGCCATGGGGTTGGGCGGATTTCTCGCCGCGCAGGGCGACGCCGAACACTACGCGAGCGAGCGGCTGCGGGAAGAACGCGAGATTGTGGAGCGGACCCGCGACGAAGAAGAAGAAATCTACGAAATTTTCGAGAAATATGGAGTAGAACGCAGCGAGAGCAGGCCGGTGCTTGAGGCGCTGAAACGCCGGCCCCAGGCCTGGGTTGATTTCATGATGCGTTTTGAGCTGGGGCTGGAAGAACCTCATCCCAGCCGAGCCGGCCGCAGTGCCACCACCATCGCGCTTTCTTACGTCGTCGGGGGCCTGGTGCCCCTGTTTCCCTACATGGTGGGGAGTAGTTTGCCGTCTGCCTTCAACGCGTCCGTGGCCATCACCCTGGTGGCCTTGCTTGTTTTTGGCGGGGTCAAAGGCAGGTTGACAGGTTCCGGAACTCTGCGCAGCGCGGTTCAGACGTTGGTGATAGGCGGGTTGGCTGCCGGAGCAGCGTACCTCCTAGCCCGCCTGCTCAGTGTGCATTGATGGGCTAATAAAAGAGTAGAAAAAAATAGGCAACATCAGGGGCTCTTCTGTCTCTAAGTAGATGGAGAAACGGTTTCTATGACGCCAGTCACGACCAGAACGAAGACTTCCCCCTTATTCGAGGATTTCTTACGCGTACGGCGCCAGACCGAAGACCTTTGTCTTCCCCTGTCGCCCGAAGACATGATGGTGCAGTCCTGCGCCGAGGCGAGCCCGGCCAAGTGGCACCTGGCGCATACCACATGGTTTTTCGAGACGTTCCTGCTGCGGGAGTCTCTTGCCGGCTACCGCGAATTTCATCCTGATTTCCGCTGGTTGTTCAACAGCTACTACAACTCTGTATCCGACCAGCCGGAAAAGAAATTGCGCGCTTCCTTCTCCCGGCCGCCGGTGGAATCCATCTTGCAGTATCGCCAGCATGTGGAGGAAGGGATTCAGCTCTTGCTGGGCTCCAATCCTCCGGAGGAAGTGACCCAGAGGCTCGTGCTAGGCCTTCATCATGAGCAGCAGCACCAGGAACTGCTGACGTACGACATCAAGCACGCTTTGTGGACCAACCCCCTCCGTCCTCCTTATCTCAACGAGCCGGTCATCTTCAACGCTCCGCCGCTGAGCAAGCCGGACTGGATTGAATACCAGGGCGGGGTGTGCGAGATCGGATACGCGGGCGACGGGTTTGCCTTCGATAACGAGTTCCCCCGCCATCCTGAATACCTTCGTCCCTTTGCGCTGGCCTCGAGGTTGGTTTCGTGCGGGGAGTATCTCGCGTTCATCGAGGATGGGGGCTACCGCCGTCCAGACCTTTGGCTCTCCGCAGGGTGGGACACGGTCAAAGCCGAGGGCTGGAAGGCGCCGCTCTATTGGCGGCAGCAGAATGACGCCTGGCTGGTGTACACGCTCTACGGCGAACTGCCGCTTAGCGAATTGCTGCAAACTCCTGTTTGCCACGTGAGCTATTACGAAGCAGACGCTTTTGCTCACTGGGCGGGCAAGCGTCTCCCCACGGAAGCCGAGTGGGAGGTTGCCGCGCAGGGATTGCCGGCGACCGGCAACTTCCTCGAGGACGGAACGTTGCATCCCGTGGCCCTGGGCGCGGGGCCGGCAACGGGGCCGGCACAGATGTTCGGGGATGTGTGGGAGTGGACCCAGAGTGCTTACCTCGGCTACCCGGGTTATCGCTGCGGTGCCGGGTGCTCTCGGCGAATACAACGGCAAGTTCATGAGCAGCCAGATGGTGCTGCGTGGCGGATCAGTGGTCACGCCGGCTTCCCACATACGTTCCACCTACCGTAACTTTTTCTCTCCCGCGACGCGCTGGCAGTTTTCCGGCATTCGTTTGGCGAACATTTAACCCCAATTCATTCGGACCCCCGCGGAGAGATCATGTCTGCTATTTCTTTACCCAAATTGCCGGCCTTTGCGTCGACACCGATCGCGGTAGAAGTGTTTACCGGTCTTACCGGAGAGCCCAAGACGCTTTCTCCATGGTTGTTTTACGACGAGGCTGGCTCGCGGCTGTTCGAAGAGATTACCGAGCTGCCGGAGTACTACGTTACTCGCACAGAGCGGCAGATCCTGGCTGAGCATGCGGATGAGATTGTCTCCGCCGCGGCCGGCGGGCGCGACCTTTCGATGATTGAGCTGGGCGCGGGCACGGCTACCAAGACTGGGCTGCTGCTCAATGCGGCCGTCCGCCTGCAGGGAAGCGTGACGTATTACCCGATTGATGTGTCGCAAACGGCACTGGACGAAGCACGCAGCAGGCTAGAGGCAGAGCTGCCCGAGGTGACCGTAGAACCCATCGTTGCCGATTACACCGAAGGGATGCGGCAAAACAGTACTGTCCACCGCGGAAGAAGGCTGGTGCTGTACATCGGCTCAAGCATTGGGAATTTTTCGCCAGCAGACGCGGTGGAAGTGCTGCGCGGTGTGCGGGCGCAGTTGTCTTCCGGCGATTGCCTTTTGCTGGGCACCGACATGGTGAAGGATGCGCAGATGCTGCACGCAGCGTACGACGATGCAGCAGGCGTGACTGCACGCTTTAACATGAATGTGCTCACGCGCATCAACCGCGAATTAGAGGGCAAGTTCGATCCGCGCCTGTTTCGTCACCAGGCGCGGTGGAATGCGCAGGAGTCGCGCGTGGAGATGCACCTGGAGAGTTTGCTGGCGCAGAAGGTGGCGATTCGGGCTCTCGATTTGGAGGTGCGGTTCTTGTCGGGTGAAACGATCCACACTGAAAATAGTTACAAGTTTACGGACGAGAGTGTCCTCGAGTTGCTCACCCGCGCGGGATTTAGATTGCGCCAGCAATGGAGCGATGCGGATAAGTGGTTCACGGTTTATTTGGCGGCCGCCAACTAGTTCTAGTGGGACAGAGTCGATGAAATTGCAAGGCGCACCGCAGATCTCTCCACCTTCGCTTCGGTCGAGATGACAAAGGGGAGGTCGGTGCTTCCAGAAAAAATAGTTGGTGAACAGGAGCTTGGGCGGGCACTGGCCCATGGCTCCTCCGGTCGAGACCGGAGCGAAGCGCAGTGGATAGATCTGCGGTGCGCCCTGCGGCCTCATCATTCTGTATTACGCCCCTTCAAACAAAACTACTTCGTTAGTCGCAGCAGAACCACTCCGTGACGTGGCACAGTTACCGTGTAGCTGCTCTGGAGTTTGCCCAAATCTTTCGCCTGCCAGACATCGTGCGCTTTCGCGCCGGCTGCGAATCCCACATCGCTTAGCTTCAGCGTGACGGGCAAGGCGGTGTCGTCCCGGTTGAATAAGGCTACGGCTTTGGCGCCACCCTGAAGTGGTTTGGCCCAGATCTCGACCGGACCAACTGCAGAGACACGATCGCCCTGCTTGCCGAGAGGATCCTGATCGATGGCAATTACGTCTCGATTGGTCAGGATAGAAGCCGTGTCGGCCGGCATCTGAGAAAGATCGTTGCCCGCCAGCAGGGGCGCAGCCAGCATCGCCCACAGGCTCATGTGAAGACGATTCTCATCCAGCGTGAGTTTGCCGTTGCCTACTTCCAACATGTCGGGGTCATTCCAATGGCCCGGTCCAGCGTATTTTGACAAGCCCGCCTGGGAGAACCCGATCAACGTCATCCTGTCCCAGGTGGGATTGATGTCGCCCGTTGTCCGCCACAGGTTGGCTCCCAGAGAAGGGCCCCACTCCCACACCGCATCCCAACCGTACTGGCAGAAGCTGTAGACGATCGGGCGTCCGGTTGCCAGCAATGCCTTGTGCATCTTCTCGTAGGCATCTTTCATCATCTGGCTCTGCTTTGCCGGATCATTTGGAGCTTCCGCAATCATGTTCTGGCGGAAGCTGCAGAGATCGTATTTGAGATAATCAATGCCCCAGGCCGCATAGGTTTTTGCATCCTGCTCTTCGTGGCCCAGACTACCTGCGTATTTGGCGCAGGTCTTCGCACCCGGGCCGGAATAGATGCCAATCTTCAGCCCTTTGGAGTGGACGTAGTCGGCCAACCCCTTCATGTCGGGAAACTTGCTGTTGGCCTGAATGTTTCCCTGAGCATCGCGCTCACCCTGCCAGGTGTCGTCAATGTTCACGTAGATATAGCCGGCATCCTTCATGCCCGAGGAGATCATGGCATCGGCCGCGGCGCGAACATCCTTATCGGTAACCCTGCCGGCAAAAAGGTTCCAGCTATTCCAGCCCATGGGCGGAGTTGCGGCTAATGTACCGGTTTGGGCGAGCAGCGTGGATGGCACAAGCAAAGCAGTGAACAGAACGGCACGAAATGCCTTGAACATAGACTCTCCTGAACGACAACCCACTATAGGCCACTCGCCTTGCTCGCCACTAGTGGCTTGATGATCTCGTCCAGCAAATCAGGCGTTCCCTCTGCGCGCTCAAGCTGGGGATATTTTTCTCCCTCGTGGTAGTCCAGCCGCACGGTGCGGAACTCGTTATCGTTGGAGACAATGAACTCGATCGGGCTGGTTGTTCCCTTCGCCCCGCGAATCGCTTCTTTGAGCACGTCGCCGTTGTAGCCGTGTCCATTGACAGCTACCAGCTTCATGCCCGGACCGAGTCCCGCCTGGAACGCAGGCGAGTCCACCCTGACATCGTCGATGACGGAATTGTTGTTGACCATGAGGCCGAGCGAAAACCAGGCATCGACCTCCTGGCGCATGGTGAGGTAAGCCTGCTCGTAGTCGGTAGGCTCGACGCCATAGGTCAGCCGGTAGCCTCCATGCTCGATCCCTTCCAGAGGGGCATGGGCGGCGTGCGAATCAAGCCGTTCGGTCAGAAAATTGCGCCAGTCGTAGGGAGCGACTGCGTTCAAGGCGGCGACGATCTCGTCGAAGTCATAAGGAACGACTTTTGGCCCAGTGTTGCCGCCTACGGCGAGAAACTTTACGCAAAAGTCGTTGAGCGATTTTTTGTCGTGGGTCAGCTGACGAATGGTCGTATCGGCGTCGAGCCAAATCAACTCACCTTCAGAGTAGTAATCCTGTCCACGCCTCCAGTTGGACCAATACTCATGACCGCCGCGCAGAATCTGTGAGGCAATGGCGGTGTCTTCGAGGTTGCGCCAGGTGCGCCCAGGTTTCACGTTGAGGCGGGCGGCGCTCCAGGCCAATGCCTCGCGGTATTGGGCGGGAGTCCAGAAGGCGGAGCGGGCGGCCAACACGTTGCCCCAATATTGCGTCATGCCCTCGTAAACCCATAGCAGGTCGCCCTTTTGCGGGGTCGCGAAGTCCGGTGTAGCCAAGCCCGCTGGCCGGCGGTACTTGCCGTTCCAGGAATGGGTAAACTCATGCGGCAGCAACTCCGCATTGAGCATGGCCAATTTCGGATCGGTGATCCCCTTCTTCTCGATTCCGTTATCGCTCGATTGGTGGTGTTCCAACCCTTCAGGGCGAATCACGTCACTCAGGCTGAGGAGGAAATGGTAGGTCTCATAGTGGCGGGACTGAAAGAGCGGGCCCGTCTCGCGCACCAACTGGTTGGCAGCGGCCAGATACTCCGGCTTCAGGTCGACATCCTCCGCGGCATCGCCGGTTACGTCCAGATAATGCTTCGGGGTAATCTCCGGGGCCAGGGGGAACTCGCGAAAATATCGCCCCGTGATTACCGGCGAATCGACCAACTGCCCCACCGATACGGTGGCGAATGATGTTTCTGCGCCGTTCTGACCGGTGATGCTGAGCGCCGTTCCGAGCTTCCAGTCTGCGGGCACGGTGAGCGAAGCGGTTATGGGGATCTGCGCCACCGGAATGTGCGCTGGATAAAGGACAACGGAGTTCCACTCCAGCACCGTCAGGTTGGGACTGGTGGCTTGATCCTCATCCGAGCCGGTATCACCGGGAGTGGCGAGGAAATCGAGTGATACTTCCACAGTGGTGACGCCGGATGGCACGTCGAGATGGAAAGCGTACATGTCCACGTCGTCCCGTCGCCAGGAAAGATCCTGGCCGTTCGCGCGCACCTTTAGCCCGGAAAGATTGTCGACGGGCCCGGTGGGCCGGTGATCGCCGGGAATCCATTGCGGATACTGAAGCGTCAGCGGACCGGCACTCACCGGTATCTGCATATGAGCATGGAGCAAACGGCGCGGTGCGTCGGTTAGATCGACGTGCAAAATGATGGGAGAGGCGGGGACCTGAGCCATACTGCTAGCCGCGGTAATGAACAACAAGGGGATACACGAGAGCCCGGAAAACCATTTGGTCATTTTGTAATCATTTCATAGCACTTTTGGACTGGTCTTATGATGGTTTGGTTCCCGAAAGAGGCTTCTCTATGGCAAATGCCACGCCGCAGTCCCTTGCTAACCACGCCCGGCTTGACCCGCCTTTTCATTATGTTTTAGCGCCGATCGGTTTGGCGGCAATCGTTCTGAGCATCATTCTCCTGGTGCGGCAGCCCGGCATGGGCTCCATCCTGGGAGTATTGTTGTCCGTCGGCTTTTTTATGCTTGCCGCTAAAGCCAGGGGCTATGCCCTCAAGGTCCAGGACCGGGTCATCCGGCTCGAGGAGCAGCTGCGCCTGACCATGCTTCTGCCCGAAACAGCCAGGCCGCGGATCGCAGAGTTAACCGAGCCGCAGTTGATCGCGCTTCGTTTCGCATCAGATGCCGAGCTACCGGCACTGGCCATGCGCGCGGTAAACGAGGGCCTGACCAAAAAGCAGATAAAAACATCCATCCAGAACTGGCGTGCAGACTACTTCCGCGTTTGAGGTCATGCGCCCAGACGCCCCAACCCCAGGCCGATAACATAGGTCACTACGCCCTCCACTGCTCCTACCAGGGTCATTTCTGCGCCGCTGCTCCACCAGGAGCGGACGGTCACCAACGACTTGGCTGCGCCCACGGCGAAATGGGCAGCGAGCGAAACCACAGCCGAGATGATCACCGCGGTGTAGCCGCTGGAAAAGAAGAACGGCACGATGGGGATAAACGCTCCCGCGGCGGTTGACAAAGCGCCTGAGAGAGCGGAGGTGAGTGGATTGCTGAGAGCTTCTTCGGTCGAGTTGAGCCGCTCAGCGGAGAGAGCACGCAGCAACTGCTCCGGGTCGCTGGCAATGTGGTTGACCATATGGTCCGCGTCTTCCTGGGGAAGGCCCTTTACCTGGTAATAGAGCGACAGCAGTTCGCGCGCTTCCGGACCGTTCATGGCAATGGCTTCGCGCTCGCGGGCCATCTCGGCTTCATAGATTTCGCGCTCGCTCTTGGCGGCGAGGTAAGCGCCGGAGCCCATGGAGAGCGCGCTGGCGATCATGCCGGCAATGCCTGAGAGCAGCACATATTTGCTGTTTCCCAGGGTCGCGCCGGAAACCCCAGAGACGATGCCGAAGATCGATCCCAGCCCGTCGTTCACTCCGTAGATGGCATCGCCGATCCACCCGGCAGTGTGAGTGCGGCCCTGATTGCGCCTGGCCAGCATCTGGTCCAGCAGTACTTTTGGATTCGCCGCAGGCGTACGAGCACGGCTGGGATATCGGCGGATCAGACGGGTGAGCTCGCGATAGTGTTCCTGCTCGTCTTCAAGGACCCGCTTCAGGATGGACAGACTCGGTTCATCCCCTAGTTCTTTAAGCTGCAGGCTGTACTTTGCAATATCCCGGCTCTCATCGATCTCCAGCCGGCGCAAAGCCAGGTGATCGCCGCCAATGCGGTTCTTGAGGCTATCGGCATCGCCGGTTGGTTTGCCCCGGTAGACTGGCTCCCGCCCCCCGAGTTCCTGGATGCGGTCCGCCCAAAGCGCGGCGTGCTCTTTTTCGGAAGCCGCCATTTTTTCGAGCGCCAACTTGCGGCCTGCATCTTTTTCTCTCTCGGCCAGCGCGCGATAGGTGTAGTAGCCAGTCATTTCCGCCTGCCAGTTCTGTGCCAGAATCTGGGTCAGCCTGGGATTACGAGAGGCGGTATCCAATTCTTCTCTCCTCTGGGCAAAGCGTAGCATCCTTGTCGATGTTTGCTATGGTTGGCAGATGATGAAGTTTGAGCACCTGCTCACTGAAACGCGCCATCCTGATACAGCCAAGATCGACCAGCTTTCTACTCTCGAGATGCTGGAAGTGATCAACGCCGCGGATCGCTCCGTGGCCGACGCAGTTCATGCCGAGCTGCCGCGGATTGCGCAGGCAGTCGATGGCATTGCCGAGCGCATGGAAAAGGGGGGACGCCTGTTTTACACGGGTGCTGGTACGTCTGGCCGCTTGGGCGTGTTGGACGCCTCGGAGTGCCCACCCACCTTCAACGTAGACCCTGGGCTGGTGGTTGGCCTGATTGCCGGCGGCGATTATGCCCTGCGCCATTCCATCGAGGGAGCCGAAGACGACCCGAAACAATGCGAAGAAGACCTGAAAGAACATCGCCTGGCAGCCGGCGATACTCTCGTCGGCATCGCCGCCAGCGGGCGCACACCCTACGTGCTGGGAGGAATGGCCTATGCCAACCAGCTAGGCGCGCTCACTGTGGGATTAAGCTGCGTGCCCGGCTCCGAGGTAGAGCGCCGGGCGAAGATTGCCATCACGCCGGCGGTAGGGCCTGAGGTGATTACGGGATCCACGCGCTTGCGCGCCGGGACGGCCACCAAGCTGGCGCTGAATATGTTGAGTACCGGCGCCATGATCCGCACCGGCATGGTTTACGGCAACCTGATGGTCAACGTGCAGCCAAACAATGAGAAGTTGAAGGATCGGGCGATACGGATCATTGCGGCCGCGACCGGGGTGGACGAAGACCAGGCCGCAGGGCTGCTGACCAAGGCGGGTACGGTGCGGGTGGCCATCGTGATGCAAAAGCTGTCCATTTCCCGGGAGCAAGCCATGCAGCGGCTGGACGCAGCGCATGGGCGCCTGCGGGCGGCTCTGGGTGAAGTGTGACTCCCGATGGGCAGCTTGCGTCTATTAAGAGATAATGGTGAGCGAATGTGTGGAGGGGCCGGCGGTGAGGAAAAGCTTAGCAAAGTTGCTGATAATGTTGGCGATTACGCCCGTTCCGGCGCTGCTGGCCCAATCCAAAGACCAGCCTGACCAGGGCTTTGGGCCGATTGATAGCAGCGCTCCGACCAAACCGCCGGACCAGATTATCCAGCAGTTTGCGGCTAAGGAAACGGAGTTTCGCCACGCTCTGGACAATTACACCTACCAGCGCGACGTGCGCATTCAGACCATCAACGAAGACGGCAAAGTGGATGGCGAATATCGGCAGGTAGTGCAGATTACCTTCGACAGCAACGGGCGCAAATCGGAGCGGGTGACCTTCGCCCCGCAGAATACGCTGGAGCGCATTCAGATGACCCCGGCCGACGTTTCGGACATCGAACAGCGCCTGCCGTTCGTGTTGACCTCAGAGGACGTCGGGCAATACAACCTGACCTACGTTGGGCGGCAAAAGGTGGACGAGGTTGATTGCTACGTCTTTGACGTCGCGCCCAAGGTGATGGAAAAGGGCAAGCGCTACCTAAAGGGCCGCATCTGGGTGGACCAGAAAGACCTGCAGATCGTGATCACCAGCGCCAAGAATGTTCCCGATGATATGCGCAAAGGCCACGAGGATCTTTCGCCGCCCTTTACCACGTACCGGGAGCAGGTGGATGGCAAGTATTGGTTTCCGGTGTATACCAAGGCCGATGCCGAACTTCATTTCTCCGGTGGCGGGGGGTACATGAGCTCGGATGTCCGTATCCGGCAGATCGTGCGCTATACGGATTACAAGCAATTCCGTTCGACGGTCAAGCTGATCTTTCAGGGACAGGATGTAACCAACAATCAAGGGCAGCCCCAGAGTGGGAGTCAACCCGCGAATGGCCAGCAACCACAGCAAAGTTCACCGCCCGCGAGCGCGCCTCACTAAGGTTCAGTTTGCGGTTGGTGAGGAGTTTTGGGGTGAGAGCGGTGGACTCCCATATCTCGCGAAAAACGAGCGAGATACCCCGAATTTCCTGTACGCAGCTCTGGACAGGGACCGCGTGTGCGCCTTTCTTCGAGGAAAGGCGCATGAAGTTCGGGGAACCCACGAAACTACACAGGAAATCGGGGATATGGGGCACCCACGTTCTTCTAGACTGAGGCACGTCTGAAACGCTATGCGTTGTAGGTAGAGGACGAGACGCGGCCTCCACGGCCGGTCCAGTTGGTGTGGAAGAATTCGCCTCTTGGCTTATCGACACGTTCGTAAGTGTGGGCACCGAAGAAGTCTCTCTGCGCCTGCAGTAGATTTGCGGGCAGGCGCGCCGTCCGGTAACCGTCGTAGAACGCCAACGCGGTCGAAAACGCAGGCATGGGCACACCTACCCTGATTCCGTAGATGATTGCCTTCCGCCAGGAAGCCTGGTACTTGTTCATCGCGGTGGAGAAGAACTTGTCCAGTAACAGGTTCTGCAGTTTTGGATCCCGGTCGAAAGCCGCCTTGATGTCACCCAGAAAGATACTGCGAATGATGCACCCGCCACGCCACATCAACGCGACGCCGCCCATGTTCAGGTTCCAGCCCTGGTCTTTCTCAGCCGCTCGCAGCAACATGTAACCCTGCGCGTAGCTCACCATCTTGGAGCAGTAGAGAGCCAGACGCACTTCCTCAATGAACTGGTTCTTGTCGCTCCCCACTTTGCGCTTACGCGGTCCTTTCAACACTTTCGCGGCTGCCACACGCTCGCTCTTCAATGCCGACAAGCAGCGTGCGAACACGCTCTCCCCAATGAGTGTCACCGGTTGTCCCAGGTCGAGCGCCGAAATCGCAGTCCATTTACCAGTGCCCTTCTGGCCGGCAGCGTCGAGAATCTTGTCTACCATCGGCTGCCCATCCTCGTCCTTCTTAGCGAAGATGGTGGCGGAGATGTCGATCAGGAAACTGTCTAGCTCGCCCTTATTCCACTCCGCAAAAATCCCGGCAAGTTCGTCGGCCGTGAGCCCTAGTCCGTCCTTCAGCAGTTGGTAAGCCTCGCCGATCAGTTGCATGTCGCCGTACTCGATGCCGTTGTGCACCATTTTCACGTAGTGCCCGGCGCCGTCCTCGCCAACCCAGTCGCAGCAGGGAGTTCCATCTTCCACCTTTGCCGCGATGGCCTGGAAGATCTCCTTCACATGCGGCCACGCGTCTTTATTGCCTCCTGGCATGATCGAAGGACCGAAGCGCGCACCTTCTTCGCCGCCCGAAACACCGGTCCCGATAAACAGAATGCCCTTGGCGGCCAGTTCCCTGGTGCGCCGGGTGGAGTCGGTGTAGAGCGAGTTGCCGCCGTCGATGAGGATGTCACCCGCTTCCAGGTACGGAAGCACTTGATTAATTGTCTGGTCGACTACTTCGCCAGCCTTGACCATGATCATCACGCGCCGCGGCTTCTTCAACAGGCTGCACATTTCCTCGATCGAGTGCGCTCCCGCGACCTGCGTCCCTTTAGCCTCGTCGGCTAAGAAGTCGTCCACCTTGGAGACGGTGCGGTTGAAGACGGCCACTTTATAACCGTGGTCGTTCATGTTCAACACCAGGTTTTGGCCCATGACCGCCAATCCGATCAAACCGATATCACAATTTGCTTCTGGCATATTGGCTTCCCCTTACAACCCTCCCGGAGCATACCTGATCTTCGGGGATGGGGGCAAAGCCATGGGGCGAGGTGACGCGGTACTGCTGGGATGGACTGCGGGAAGTGCAGCTTCCGCGAAGTGGAGGGATCTGCAGCCGTCGCGGAGTAGCCGTTCCCCACTCTGTCCAACCAAGTCGCTAACTTTCCAAAACTTAACCGGCCTCCAGTTCAGAGACCAGCGACCCCACGGGATTGGTCACCGCGCGCACCGCGATCATGCCTATTGATTCCCCGCGACGGTACATCATGTATGCGGCCACGGCTCCAGCAACGATCGTTCCCCAAAACAATACCCTTTTCATCACGGCTCCTTGAGAGCACAAGCTTTGCGCAAGCGCTACTTCGCCTTTCTTGGATGCACCGGCCGGGCACAGCAGGGGCGCGGCTTGAGGAAAATTTTTTGCACCGCATCTCGCCTACCGGGACGATGCGACGGTGGGGGCGTCCGGAGGCAATGCACCGAAGCTATCATGTTCTGCAGGTTGGAAACTCACCTTGCCAGGAAGGATAACCAATGACCATTGTGAGAAGAGACTTTCTGAAGCTGGCAGGCACTGGTTTGCCCGGCATTTCATTTGGCGCGCACGCACAAACTGCGACCAGACCCGGGGCTGCCGCGAATGCGGTATTCGATGTGAGGACTTTCGGTGCTCGCGGCGACGGCGCCTCGATAGATACTCCGGCGATCAACAAAGCAATCGAGGCAGCGAGCGTCCAGGGAGGAGGAACGGTTCGATTCCCCGTGGGCACGTACGCCTGCTACTCGATCCATCTCATGAGCAATGTCGTGCTTTCATTGGAGATGGGCGCCACAATTCTGGCAGCAAGCGGCACCAGCTACGACCCCGCTGAACCGAATAAGCCGTGGGAGGACTATCAGGACTATGGCCACAATCATTGGCACAATAGCCTGCTATGGGGCGAAGGGATCCACGACGTTGCCATCGTTGGGCCGGGATTAATCTGGGGCAAAGGCCTAAGCCGCGGCAGCTCGGAGGAACCGCGGGCTGAGACCCCAGGCGTTGGGAATAAAGCGATCGCGCTCAAGAATTGCCACAACGTGCTGCTGCGGGATTTCTCTATTTTAAAGGGCGGTCACTTCGGCATCCTGGCAACAGGGGTCGACAACCTGACTATCGATAATCTAAAGATCGATACCGACCGGGACGGAATGGATATTGACTGCTGCCACAACGTGCGCGTTTCCAATTGCAGTGTGAATTCCCCCTGGGACGATGGGATTTGCCCGAAAAGCTCGTTTTCGCTTGGGTACGCCCGTTCCACGGAGAATGTGACGATTACGAATTGCTATGTAACCGGCGCCTATGTGCTGGGTACTATGCTGGACGGAACGTTCAAGCGCCAGCCTGCTGATTTCAAAGTGGCTCCCACTGGCCGTATCAAGTGCGGGACAGAGTCGAACGGGGGCTTTAAGAACATCACCATCTCCAATTGCGTTTTTGACGGTTGCCGCGGGTTCGCGCTCGAAAGTGTGGATGGCGCGCTGCTGGAGGATATTACGTTCACCGGTGTCACCATGCGTGACTGCACCAATACACCGCTGTTCCTTCGGCTTGGAAGCCGCATGCGAGGGCCGGCGGGAGTCCCGGTGGGTACGCTGAAGCGGATCATTATCAGTAATGTTGTCAGCTACAATTCCGCGTCGCAATTCAGCGGAGCGGGGCTGATCTCCGGCATCCCTTCCAATCCGATCGAAGACATCAAGATCAACGACTTGTATATGGAGCACCGGGGAGGGGGAACACGCGAGATGGCGGCACGAGCCGTGCCGCAAATGGAACAGGGATATCCTGAACCTTACAGGTTCGGAGACATCCCCGCGAGCGGCTTTTTCATACGCAACGTAAACAATATCGAGCTAACGAATGTTGAGATTGCCTGGAGCCAGCCGGATGCGCGGCCAGTTTTCTATCTGGACAAAGTCAAGGGAGCTGACTTCTTTCGCATCAAAACTCCTAAGGCCGTCACAGCCGGGGTGTTTGAGCTGAAAGATGTTCAGGATTTCAACGTAAGCCTATCGAAAAACATCAAGGACATCCAGCTGGATAAGGTTGATCAGAAAACAATCAGCGATTGACGGCTTGGCTCTCCGTCGTCATTTTGGAGAGGTCCCCACGTCACGCGTCGATTGCCAGGCGACCTGCTGCCATTGTCCATCCCGCCGCTGATAGACGGTCAGGATGAAGATATTGATATCGAACGGGTTGGGCTGCACTCGCGAGTCGGTCACTCTCACGGCGTACTCGCCATCGATGACCGCGCCATTCCCCAGCATGCGAACGTGCAAATTCCTGGGGCGCCAGGAAATGTAATGCAGCTGGCCGCTACGAATTGCATCGAGATAGCTTTTCTTTGTATCTACCTTGCCGCTGGCATGGATATAGGTGACGTCATCCGCCATGATCCGCTCCAGTACTGGCAGATCGGAATGCTCCAGGGCGGTGGTGCGGGCTTGTTCGGTCTCCAAAACCTGTTTCCCCGGATCGGCCGTCACGGGTGCGGCCTGAGCCAGGCTCGCCCCCAAGGCGAGAATCAACACGATCTTATTCACGAGTCCCTCTGTGCTCCGTCAGCGGTTGCTGGCAAGGTTCGGTTCCGCCCAACATCGTACTCGTTACGCTCCACCTTCGCATCCGCTACAATCGCAAGAGCGCTTTCCGTTTCGTTCAAGGGCCTATAGCTCAATTGGTTAGAGCAGCGGACTCATAATCCGTTGGTTCCAGGTTCAAGTCCTGGTGGGCCCACCAAGCCTCACGTTATCGCCTAAACCCAACGCGACAAGTGAGAACAGTCCTGGATAACAGCATCCAGTATCGCCACGGCCGGCGTCTCTCGCTGACCGCCATAACTTCGCTTATACAAGACAGACTTTAGACTTTCGGTCACCATCCCGACTGCTGCACAGAGTTCATGCTCAAATTCAGCCATGCTGGCCTGCAGGCGCTCCAGGTAATCGTAGCGGATGCGACCTGCATTCATGTCCAGGAGTCTCCCTATTCCGCGCTCCAATCTGCGCAACACGAGCGGACGCAGGAAGAAGCGTGGCAACACCAGAAGGAACGAATCCAGGGAATAGAATACTCGCTCGACCTTGTAGTACAAGTGGCTTTCCACGCGGAGCGGGCACTGAATCGAGACATGCTCCACTGGTATTTCGAAAAGAAGGCCGGCGGCTTTTTCCAGGCGCTCCAGGATCGCGTTCGTTTGAGGCAACAAAGCGACTGGAGAGGGCGCCAAGTTGCGTCTCGATTTTTTCGTCTTCCTGGATCCTCCAGCAGCGAAAAACCCCTTCTACTTCCTGCATCAGAAGGTTTTCGAGAAGAACACCAAGGGCTTGCCCTGTTTCCTTTGCATGGAGCGAATAGAACGACTTCAGATGTTGCCGCACCGTGGGAACGGAGGTCCCTACCCGCGCCGTCAGATCGTCCTCCACGCGAGCAATAATGTCAGCCGCATGCTGACGCAGTAACACTCCCAACTCGCGAACCTCAACCTCTGTTTGCACCAGCAGGTAATCCAACGCCACCCGTTTGTCGTCCAGCTCTTGTCGGCTCAAGGCCTGCGCACGGGTTCCTATCACTGCGGCAAACTTCAAAGTACGAGCTACCTGTAATGCATCCATCGCGACGGAGCGAACAAGGACCTGGCCCTTTTCTTCGAGTAAGAAAGCTTCGTAGTCGCTGCTCCAGCGTTTGTATTCCGGTCGAATCCTCACCGGCTCCATCCCGCTTCCGTTCGAGAGCGCTGCGTGCTGACAGAAAGAAGATCTCAGGTGACTCCATCTGGATACGAGTCAACTCATCCCTGAGGAAACAGCCGAGGTTAGAAACCTCGGCTGCCGAGGCCAAGTCGGTCTTATTCAATAGGAAAAAAAGCTTGGGAATGTCTTCTTTGAGACTTTTGACAAACTGAGACTCGATCTCGGTAATGGGCGGATCGACAGACAGTACGACGATGGCAGCGTCGACTTGCTGAAGATAACTCTCCGTTGTTCGGGTATTGTGAGCATGCGTGGATCCAATGCCTGGGGTATCGATAAGGACGATCCCAGCCTCGAGAAAAGGAGCAGGATAGCTTATTTCTACCGATGCAACCCGCTTCTTGTTGCCCGGATTGGCAGACTCCGTGATGTAGTCTGCCAGCGCGCTCAATGCAACCTTCTCCCGCTCTCCGGTGCGGTAGAAGATGACAGCCTCTGGAACCAGGCCATAGCGAATCTCCGTGATCACGGAGGTCACCGGAAGAACGCCCGTGGGCAGGATTTCAGTCCCAAGAAGCGCATTGATAAAGGAACTTTTGCCTCGCTTCATCTGGCCGAGAACGGCTAGATGAAGCTGATTCGAGGCGAGTTTCTTTTCGAGCGAAAGCAGCTTCTCGCGCAAACCTGCGTTGCCGGCGCCACCGTCCTCCATCCTCAGGAGGGTCTGCAACGCCGACTCCATCGATAGACGCTCTACGCTCTTGTCAACGATGGTCATACAACGGCTCTCATCCGCTTCAGCGGCCCGCTCAGGAATTTCCCGTCGATCGTGAGTAGCGAATCACGTCAACCGTGGAGCTGGCAATCAGGCCTCCCGCAATCATTTGATCCAGGTGAGGAATTAACTTCTCAATCTGCTGCTCCGTGTCGATCACATTTACCATGATGGGAGCATTTTTCGAGATGGAAAGACTTCGTGCGTGGTAGATCCTGGCGCTAGCCCCAAAGCCTTCAAGGCCGCGAAAGACGGTTGCGCCCAGCAGCCCAAGTTCCTTGCATTTGGCAACGATTGCCTTATAGAGAGGTTCCCCCTGCCACATGTCATGCTCAGTAAAGTGAATGCGCAGCATCCGGGCTCGAAACTGCTCTTTCATGGCTCACCCCTGCCATCGCCCGGCTCCACGGCACGATGGGCATATTTGATGATGTCGACCTCCGACAAAACCACGAGCCCTTCAAAGACCATCTGGTCGACAAGGGGCAAGAATCCTTGCAGTTTCTCCTCGGTGTCGACGACGGACAGCATGATCGAGCCATCGTGGGAGAGATTGAGAGGCTTCTCTTTATGGACTCTGCGATGGGCGCCGTAACCGAGAATGCCCCGGTAAACGGTCACGCCGGCAAGATCATTGGCGCGCATCGCGCGAACCAGGGCCTGGTGGAGCGGTTTCCCCTGCCATTGGTCACTCTCACCGATATAGATCCTCATCATTTTCGCCTTGCCCTCGATCTTCACGTGGGCAGGAGGCTGCGCTTTCTTCGGCTTGGATGCCTGTGCAGGTTTTGCCACAGTCGTTTCCTGCAACTCGATCATGCCCGACCCGGCCATTTCTTCGAGCTTCCCCAGCAACTCGTCCACTTTCTCGCGCGTCTCTATGAATTCGATCTTCAAGGGAAGATGATCTGAAATCTCGACGAAACTTGAGGAGTGCATATGGTGGTCCGCCCCGAATCCCGCCACTCCCTTCAGCACGGTCGCGCCGGATACACCACGGAAGAAGAGATAGTCGAGGATGCTCGAATAGGTCGGCACCCCGTGATGAGTCGACCCCTCGCTCAGGTAAATGGAGACTTTAACGGCCTTTCCGGCTATCAACATATTCTTCTCCTGTATGCATGCAATCCACGTTGCGAAACCAGAAATTCGGCTGCGTGCCCGAGCACTCCCCACAAGCACCTGCAGGGTTGGATTCGTAGCGCGTTACCTTATCGGCTCTCATAAAAAGACCCTCGCGATCATCACGCCAAACCAAACACCGAGAAGACCAAGGAAGAGGCTCAACACAACATACAAAGCGGCAAGGAAAAATGCGCCTGTCCGTAAACCCGAGAAAATTTCCCATTCAAAGGTAGAAAACGTGCTGTACGCGCCCACAAAGCCTACGGGAACCAGGAATCTCCAGGCGGGATTCATATCTGTGCGCCTACCGAGGAAAGCCAGGGAGAAGCCGATGATAACGCAAGCCGTCAGGTTGATCACGAACGTCCCGTAGGGGAATTTGGTTCCCATGCGGCCTGCGACGAATGTGCCGACGCCATACCTGGCCAGGGAACCGAGCGAACCTCCAATGGCAATCCAAAGATATTTCTGCAAGTTCTATCTCTCCTTGTTCATGCATGCGCATCCGTAAGGCCGGCCGCCTTTGCCGGCCCCCAGTTTCTCAAAAGTTCCAGATCAACTTTAAGCTGACCTGGATCGGTTGCGGTATCGGAAGTCCCGCTGATCCGGTGGATCTGCATACGGTACGCGTCCGCGTAAGAATTGACCAGCAGCTCCAGCTTGCGGACAATCTGCTCACCCCAGTGGGACAATGCCATACTGTAAAGATGTAACTCTTCGGCAAGATGGGAGCCAATGCCTTGCTGCAGGCTGGTGTTGATCCGTGAACGAAGGATTCTCTGCCCCCGTACCTTCCCCCACACCTTCCAATGTCCGACGCTGATGGAGCCGGGCAGCGTGGCCAGTTCAAAGCGCGGCATGTCCCGCAGGATCACGCTGAAGTCCTGCTGCGTGGGAGCATCGCTACGGCCCATCTCCTGCGCAACCTTTTGCAACTGACCGACTGCGCGGTCACCTGCGTTGCGCAATCGCTCTATGGGCGGTTGAACGAATTCGCCAACTGTCTCATGAATCCATTCAGAAAGCTGGAGAGACGCGACATGGTTTTCAGCGGCATTGCCGACCCACCCCAGAGCACGATTCGCGACCGCCTCGAGAACAAGGTTGGATTTTCCCTCGAGCTTGCGGAACTCGTGGTCCAGCGCCGTATATTGTTCCCCTACCTCTCCCGTCACCACGCGGAGTGCAGCCTCGAGATTCGAGGCGCCTGTCTCCTGGTGCCGGACCACTCGCTTTTCACGGTGCAAATTGGTATCAAGTGCCGCCGTCATCGCTTCTCGCATGGCTCCGATCTTTCTCGCGATCGAGGCCTCCCGGAGGGCTCGCGCGTTTTCAAAGCGGGGGAGCAATTCGCGTTCGAAGAACTGGTCCAGCGGAACCGATCGATTGCTCAATGCGCTTACCGGATGGACGGCGGCGGTGATTCCGAGCTCGTGTCTGATGTGCTCCTCGATATAGGAAATGGCACGATGAAGGTCCCCATTGGCCAGCAGATCGGACTTGCTCAGCAAAATCAGGCCGGGGATGCCTGCCTCATAAAGCAGCCGCAGGGTTCCAATATCCTCTTCGTTCAGCGTGGCGCCGCCATCAATCAGGAGCAGCGCCAGGTCGCAAGAGGGAAGGTAAGCCAGAGTCTCCGCCGCACCGCGTTTTGCCAGCGAACCAAGCCCTGGGGTATCCACTAGCTGGATGCCCTGCTTCAGTCTTGGAGACGGAACCTCGACAATAGCACGCACGATGTTCCGAAGGTTTCCGGGATTTCCCTGCTCGGTCACCAGACGAGCCAATTCCTCGACCGGAACCAACTCGCTCCGGCCATCTCCATAGGCAACCGCAGCTTTGAGAGTCTTGCCATAACGTAGTTTCGTTGGGACGGCCGTAATCGGGTTTACGCCAACTGGCAAGAGGTTTGTACCGAGAAGAGCATTGAGCAGCGAGGATTTCCCTGAATTCACTCGGCCAAACAGGGCGACCTCGAACGTATCTTCCTCCAGGCGCGAGGCGAGAGCATCGATCCGCAAGCGGAACTCCACCAGGCCGTTCCGCGTGGCAATCTGCTCCAGAAGCCGGAGTAGGACGACATCAAAACCCGTCCCTTCTAGCCGCTGCAGTCTTCCTTCGAGATCCCGGCTTAGCTCCTGGTTGAGGTAACGCTCCATTCCGGTGACGAGTGCCCGAAGTTCATGGACAACCCCATTGAGCTCGCCGACTGCATCGTCGGGGACCGGTCCGAACCCTTGCATGTAGTGGGGTTTCAATTCTTCGATCGCGATATCTACAAAGGCCAGGTTGGTCAAGATCGCGCCAGTCGCACGAATATCCGCCGGCATGGGTTTCATCTGTTGCCACGCAATGGTACGCATTAACTGCGATCGCAAACGGCGGATGTGGTCCTCGACCACCCGGATTTGGGCGGGGTTGATGTCCACCACATAACGTGGAAACGGGGACTGTGACGTGGCCGCATGCAGGATGTCCTCAATATCATTGAGCAGTTTGTCGATGTATTGACAGGTGATTCTGAGCCTGGTCTGTTGAGACTCGTTCAGTTGTCCTGGATATCGCGTCATTGCAGTCTCTGATTTCTGTTTGGGCATGACTCCCCCAAGTAATGAAAAGTTTCGAGGAGTCATCTACTTGATTGGCTAGCCTGGATCAATGCACCACCATCACCGGGCAATGCGCATAACGGAGGACACGCTCCGAGATGGAGCCAAGCATCCAGCGTTGGAAGGAGGAGATTCCGCGCCTGCCCATAATGATCAGCGACGTGTTCGTCTGCTCTGCCCGGTGCACAATGTGTTCAGCAGGATGCCCTACCTCAATCTCGGTCTCGAGTTCTACGCCTCTCAGCTTTGCTTGTTCCCGCAACTGAGCGAAGCTTTGCTCGTAATGTTCACGGGCGTGGTCGAGGACGGCATGCAATTCGGCGCGCGCAGCCGGCTCAGGAGGACGAATCACGGCAAAGATCAGCAGCCTGGATTCCATCGCCTCCGCCAGCGAGAAGCCAAGCTCTGTGGCGCGCTGTGCCTGAGGGGAGCCATCGTATGCAACCAAGATGGTCTTAAAGACTTGCCTGGTTTGTCTTGCCATAAGATCCTCCTAGACTGGCTCGGGCTCAGCGGGTTGCGGCACCAGTTTCTCTGACCCGCTCTCCTGGTGCTTTTTCGGAAGCAGGTGCCGCGGCAAAAAGAATGTATTGGCTACGATGGTTGGAACGACTGCGCTGGCAATGACAGTTCCCACCAGATAGGAATATTGAGCCTGGCTGATGATTTTGTGGTTGAGCCCGAAAAGTGCTGAGATGGTGCCGAAGGTAAGGCCAGTCGACATCATCAGCGTATAGTAGGCTCCCGCTGATCCCTCGTACCTGTAAACCCGCACTGCGGGCAGCACGACGACGATTTTGCTTAACATTTTGGCGAAGAAGAGAACGAGGAGTGTCATGGGCGCGGCCAGCAAAGCGGGAACGGAAACAAATGAGCCGGCGCGAATGAAATAAAAGGGGGTGAGGAATCCGAAGGTCAGAGTGCGCAGTCGACGGATGAGAGCATGATCTTTGCCTACCGTGCCGGCGAGTACCATCCCAACCAAATAGGCGGGAAGGACAGCTTCGCTGCCAGCCCAGAGCGCCAACCCTCCCAAAGCGAAGAGAAGAAACAGGATGTACTTTGCCTCGAGTTCCGAGACGCGGCCGCCGTACTTCCGAAAGAAGCGTGGGGTCAGGAATGGTAAGACCGAGAAAACAACGAGGCTGACAACTACGAAGATGAGCGTCTTGATGGTGAAGGGAGAGAAAATCAGCCCTAACGCAATGACTGTCCCCAGGTCGTTGATGAAGCACGCCGCGAGAATCGCCTTTCCATATTCAGTCGTGTTGAATCCTAGATTCGAGCATCACGGCATACACGACCGCGACGGAAGTGGTCGAAAGCGCGACGCCGCAGAGCCAACTGGGCATGATGGGCCAATGCAGCAGAAAATGCGCAATGAGCGTGCACCCGAAAAAGGGTCCAAAGAAGCCGGCCAGACCAATGACCAGAGATTCACGCCACTTGGTACGAAAGATGGTTGGGTCCAGCTCGGCGCCGGCCAGGAAGGTAAGTACGATGGCGCCGGTTCCAGCCAGGAATGTGATCCATTCGGTATTTCCCAGCAGTCCGCCGTGGGCAAAAGCGGCGCCAATGATCAATTGAGCTACTGTACCGACGACAATCTCCGACAATGCCGTCGACATGCGGAACCAGATGGCAATCAGCGTCGCGATGAGCGCGAGACCGACCCACAACGCCGAAAGAACCCATGTGTTCATCATGGACTCCAGCTTCAGAATTTAGAAAGGGAACGCGTCGTGGACATGACTCCGCAACAGGCTTCCCTGTTAGGAGTCATCATCTGTCCAGCTTTATGCGGGACAGCGGTTAAGGGTGAACTCCTTCACCGCAACACTCCTTCTTTTTAGGACGTGGCTACTGCGTTTGTCAACCAGGAAGGCATCCGCCAAATAGCCGTCGTGATCGAGACCCAGGTTCGTCTCTAGAGACCAGGGCGACTGCGCCGAGATGATCCAGAGTGTAGTTCCGGTCAGTTCTCCCGGATTGCGATAATCTCCCCTAACTCACTGTTGATTAGCCACTTAACCTTCTCTCAATTACGCTCACATTCCTTTATTTTCAGTAAAGTCTCTGCAAACGCTGGTGTCGTCTTTTGCCCCCCATTCTCGATTTCCCCTTTAGAGCATTTCCGAATCTTCGGTTTGTCTCAGCTCGAGCGAGATGCGCACCCTATACTGTAGGCGCGCCCAAAGGCATCCTCGCTCGCGGAGGTCCATCTTGGCAGCAACAATTTCCCCGACGAAAGATCCCCAGAGAGACGTGCTCTTCAGCACGTTGTATGCCGAACTGCACCGTTTGGCGAGACGGCAGTTGGCCGGCCAATTCGTTCCAGGGCGCCTTGGCGCTACCACGCTGCTCCACGAGGCGTACCTGAACATGGCCAAGGGTGCAGACCATTCTTTTCCTGATCGCGCTCGCTTCATGGCGTATGCTTCGCGCGTGATGCGAGGGCTCATCATCGATCACGCGCGTGCTCGCAACAGCGCGAAAAAAGGTGGCCGCTATCACATCACTGCGGTCACGCTCGATAACCTGGCAAGTCCGGTCGACGCCAGAGAGCTCGCACTGATCAACGATGCACTGGAGGAACTGACCCTGGTCGAGCCAGAGCTGGCCATACTGGTAGATCTAAAGTTCTTCTGCGGGTTCTCCTTCGCAGAGATCGGCGCCATGCAGATGATTTCAGAGCGTACCGTGCAGCGGAAATGGGAAAAGGCCCGCATCTATCTGCACCAAAGCATCCGCGAGAGATGCGCGCCATGACTAAACCGACTTCTCCCCAGTGGAAGGATGAATGGCGCGTGCTCAGCCCCCTGCTCGACCAGGCGCTCGCATTAGAGGGAGAGGAGCGCCAGGCATGGATCAAGGCCCAGGAGCCGGAGATCGCTTACCGGCTGGAAATACTCCTTCTCGAACATAGCGTCCTCGCTTCTGATGGATTCCTGGAAACCGGTGTCGTCGACTTACCCTCGACGGCGGCAACCCTGGCAGGGCAAACGGTTGGAGCCTTCGAGGTCGTTTCCCAGATCGGCCAGGGTGGCATGGGGAGCGTCTGGCTGGCACGGCGTAACGATGGACGTTTCGAACGCCAGGTCGCCTTGAAGTTTCTCAACATCGCTCTGCTGGGAAAAGAGGGCGAAGACCGGTTCAAACGCGAAGGCAAGATACTCGCGCTGCTTGCCCACCGTAATATTGCCGAGTTGATCGACGCGGGTGTCAGCTCCGTAGGGCATCCCTATCTTGTGCTCGAATATGTCGACGGCGAGCAAATCGACCGCTACTGCGATCAGCACCAGCTTGATCTTCCCACGCGCATCCGCCTCTTCCTTCAGGTACTCGATGCGGTCGCTGCGGCCCACGCAAACCTGATTGTGCATCGCGACCTCAAACCATCGAACGTGCTGGTGCGTAAGGACGGCGAGGTGAAGTTGCTGGACTTCGGAATCGCCAAGCTGATCGAGGCCGATAACCCGGACCGGCAAACAGCTTTTACCATCGGTGGAACCGCGCTGACGCCCGAATACGCCGCTCCCGAGCAACTAAAAGGCGAGGCCATCACTGTATCCACGGATGTTTACGCGTTGGGTGTGCTGCTCTACCTGTTGCTCACTGGGCGTCATCCTGCCGGCGAGGGCCAGAGCTCGCCGGCGGAGCTGATAAAAGCCATTGTCGAGTCGGAGCCGTTGCGCCCCTCTGACGCGGTGGCCGTGGAGAAGCTTCGCCGCGTCCTGCGCGGGGACTTGGACACCATACTGGTCAAGGCACTCAAGAAGAATCCCCACGAACGTTACGCGTCTGTCGGGGCGTTTGCAGACGACCTGCGCCGTTACCTGAAGTCCGAGCCGATCAAAGCACGACCCGACACACTCACGTACCGTGCGGGGAAATTCGCTCGCCGGCACCGTACGGGCCTATTCATTGTTGTGCTGGCGCTTGTAGGCGTGGCCACCGGCATCACCGGAATGCTTCTGCAAGCGCGAACAGCACGCATTCAGCGCGATTTGGCGCTGCGGCAATTGGCTCGAGCCGAGCGCATGACCGACCTCAATGAGCTTTTGCTCAGTAATGCCGCGCCGGTTGGCAAGCCGTTGGCTGTCGACCAGTTGCTGGAACGGGAAGAGCGCGTGATTGAGCATGAACGTAATCCGGACGCTGCCAATCACGTGGAGCTGCAGCTTTCGCTGGGCAACCAGTACTCAAGCGAAGACGAAAACGGCAACGCGTTGCGCGTGCTGAATGCAGCCTATCGCGTTTCGCGCGAGTTGAAGGACCCCTCGATTCGTGCCAAGGCATCCTGTGTTCTTGCCGGGGCCATGGTCCCTGTAGGCGATCTGTCGCGAGCGGAGGCGCTTTATCAGGAGGGCCTGCGAGAGTTGGGGAACGCGCCGCAATTTGCCTCTGAGCGTGCCGCTTGCCTGCTTCACGGCAGCGAGGTCGCCTATCGCAATGGAAATTCGGAAGAGTCCGTCGCGCGCGCGCGCGCCGCAGAGCAGGCCATCCAGAAGTCACCGGTGCAATGGAATCTCGAGGGCCTCAATATCCTGGTCAATCTGGCAACGGTTCTGGGAGATGCCGGCAACTTTCGCGAGGCTGAAACCATCTTTCAACAAGCATCGGACCTGATGACCACTCTCGGGTACGACGATTCCCAGAAGGCGGTGAAACTCTTCGACGATTGGGCGCTTACGCTGAGTTACGACGGACGTGAGCTGGAGGCGCAACAACTTTATCGGCGCGCACTCGATATCAGCCGCAACGATGAAGGCAACGGCGCCGCCGCTCCTGACCTTTTGCTCAACTACGCGGGCTTATTGCAGGAACTAGGACAAAAGGCAGAAGCGGCACGGTATTTTGCCCTCGCATCCCAAAAGGCCCATGAGCTGAATGACAATGTCCTTGTAGATGATGCCGATTTGATGCAGGCCTGGATGTTTACGGACGCGCATGCGTTTGCCCAGGCAACCCGGCAGCTGGATGAGTTGGAGCAGAGGCTGCGGCAACGATATGCGCCAGCGCATTGGGTCTTTGCGGAGCTGTCCTCGGCGAGAGCCCACATTGCGCTTGGGCGGGGCGATCTTCCGTCCGCCGCCCATTTCGCGAAGGAGGCGATAGAGATCGATGAGGCCTCCATTCGAAGAATCGGGCAATGCGCGGCTATGCTTTCGACCCTTCTGGTGAGCAAATCCGGCGTGGACCTCAAAAATGGACAGCGGGACGAGGCTGCAGCCGACGCAAGGCGCGCGATCAAACTTCTGGAAGAACGGGAGGATCCAAGCATCCTGTCGAGCAATGTCGGCCGCGCTTATCTGGCTCTGGCCCTGGCTCTCGAGGCCGAAGGCAAGGCGGATGAAGCTCAGGGTGCGGCTCGCAAAGCCTATGCGAATCTGCAGACCACGTTGGGTCCCGATCAACCGGACACGCGGAGTGCTCGTCAACTGACAAACAGTCGTTTACCGGGGCGTTGACGCCTTTCACGGCTGTTTTTCGTTTTCTCTCACAGTAGTTCTCCAATGAGAGGAAAAAATCCATGCCGAAGTTTGTGATCGAGAGAGAGATTCCCGCAATAGGCAGCGCAACCCCGGAACAACTACGAGCAGCATCACAGACCTCCTGCAGCGCGCTGCGGACGATTGGTCCCCAGGTTCAGTGGGTGCATAGCTATGTCACCGAAGATAAGATCTACTGCATCTATCTGGCACCCGACGAAGCTGCGATTCGAGAACACGCTCGCCTGGGAGGCTTTCCTGCTAACCGTATCTCGCGCGTTTCCTCGACCATTGATCCGACTACGGCTGAGTGAGTTCGCGTGAGAGCGCGGTCCTGGAAACCGAAAAACACTTCCAAGAAAGGACCGCTGAACCGCAGATCTCTCCACTGCGCTGCGCTCCGGTCGAGATGACAAAGGGTAGGGCGGCGCTTCCATTGAGAGCAGTTGCTAAATGGAAGCCGCTTTTATCATCTTGGGCGGGCCCAAAGTGTGATGAGAGTTAGTTTCTGTTCAGCAGCCTCTCTGTCTGGAAGCACCACCCTACCCTTTGCCATCTCGACCGGAGCGTACCCGGATTTCCTATCTCGCGATGCTGGCAACGGCCACGTATGCGGTTTTCATTAAGAAAACCGCATGATGTCGATCAACGCCACGGATCTTGACAGGAAATCCGGGGGAGCGCAGTGGAGAGATCTGCGGTTCAGCGTGCTTTTCAGTTTCTCTTCCTCATCGGAGCCGGGAAAGCAGTCACCAGGGCAACCCTGAGATTTATATACCGAGCAACTCCCGAGATTTCATGCCGCGAGTAGAGCCAAACAATAAGCTCCGCTGACTGTCGTCTTCCCGGCTCGAATTGCGATTAATCAGATGGAGACAGGACGCGGGCCGCCAAACAATGTCCATGACACCGCGGCTCTCCGGATTGCGACAGGAGCAAAACGATGCAGAAAGAAATTGTAATGAGCAAACGAATCAGGGCTGCCGCCCATGCGGCAAGCCTTACGCTGCGCCTGGTATTAGTGGGCAGCTTCGCCGTGACCACACCGCTCTTCTCCCAAAGCGGCACCCCCATGGATCACTCCGCGGCCGCGCAAGCACCGCCGGAGTTGGTCCAGGTTGTGCGGGAGAATACGCAAAAGTACGTCGATGTCAACGCTGCGATCAATGCCGGGTATTCTCCCGTCCTTGGCTGTGTGTCGGGGCCCGATCATGGCGCCATGGGGGTGCACTATCTGAAAGCAAGTCTATTGAACGGAGAGGTCGATGCCACGCAGCCCCAGGCCCTGATTTATGAGCCTTTGGGGGGAGGAAAAATGCGGCTGGTTGGCGTCGAGTTCATTGTGGACGCAGCCACCTGGGGAAAGAAGAATCCGGGTCCGCCGCAGCTCTATCAGCAGCTGTTACAGTTGATTCCCAGCCCAAACAGATACGGCCTGGACACGTTTTACGAACTGCACGTTTGGGCGTGGCAGGACAATCCAAATGGCGCATTCGTAGACTGGAATAACAAAGTGAACTGCAACCTGCAAGGCACTACGCTGTAGCCGGGAGGCCCCATCCTCCGCAAAGCGCGAAGGATGGGGCCCGGGTTAGAAGTCGTAACGCAAGCCGAACTGCATACGGCGAGGCAGGTTCTGCATTGCGCTGTAAGTACCGAGGTTTCCTCCCGTGAGCTGGATACCGAAATACAAAGGATTGTCGTTGAAACGAACGCTGTTGGTCACGTTAAAGACCTCCCAGGAGAACTTGAGGGCGCCGTACTCTCCAAAATTCCAGGACTTGGAGAGTCCCGAATCGATACCAAAGATTCCGTCACCGCGGAAGATGTTGCGTTGCCCGGCTTCTCCTGGATAAGACAGGCGGATCGGGCTGCCGTTGTTGGTTCCGCTGTTGATGGTGTTCGCATCAGCAAAGACTGTGGGGGCGCCGTTGACGACCTGCTTCTTCATCTGGACCTTGCCAGTCACCACACCATTGCCCTCGATCTGCCAATCGGTCGCCCAGCCGGGATCTTCGAGACTGAAGGGTAAACCACTGGCCCAGCGATTGATCCCAGACCATTGCCATCCACCTAGAACAGCGTTGGTGAGAAATCCGCCGCCGCTGAGGTATTTCCTTCCCTGACCTACGGGAACCAGATAGACCCAATCTGCAGTGATGAGGTGACGGGTATCAAAGTCGGAGACGGCGCGATTAAGACTGGGGTTCCAGGTGTTGATGATGTTGCTTAGGTTGCCCCCATTGGTGCCACCTTGGATCTGGTTAAACTCCGTCCCGCGTTCTGTGTCCGACCCCATGTCAATGGATTTGGAAAACGTATAGCTGAAATCAACGTTAAGGCCGTGGGAGGTGGGGTGACGCACAATCAATTGAGCGGCGTTGTAATAGCTGGTGCCGATGGTATCGAGTGCGTAGAGAGACGAGAATTGATCTTGCCAAAAGCGCGTTCCCGACGGGCAGCCGTAGAGGCAATAGAAGTCGATATCCGCGAGAGCACTGGTCGCTCCCAGATTCGAACGGTAAGGAGCCCACTCGTTGTGGTAAATGGCTTGGGTAGCGCTTTCTCCCATATAGTCCACGTTGGCCATAAAGGGAAATACGTCTTCGAAGTACGGGATGGCGGGAACAGATGCGGTGGTCGATCCGCCGTTTGCATCCACCAGGGCAGAAAGCTGGGCGCCGGCGGTAAAGTAGTCGACACCTGATTGCGTGTCACGGAAGTCGACCGGCTCGGCGAGATCGAGACTCTGGAGCAAGTGACGGCCCAGGCGGCCAACATAGTTAGCTTCCAAGGTGAACCCCCCGGGAGTCTGACGCTGGAAGGAGAGATCAATTGATTCGGAGTAAGGCGTCTTCAATCTATCGTTAAGACCCCAGGTGATGGCGAAATTACCCGTGGGCGCCGTGTAGGGATAGGTCACGTTGGTCTGGACTGGGGGTGTAGGGATAGCCGGGAACGTACGGCGATTGACATAGCGCGGCGAAGTCTCATACCCGTATACGCCTGCCGGGTTGCTGACTGAAGAACTGGTGCCGAAAGAGCCATTCTGATCAAAGGTGTCCACCAACTGTTCGCCATAATGATCAAAAAAGATTCCGAAACCCGCGCGGAAGGTAGTTTTGGTATCCGGAGAATAGACCACCGCCACGCGGGGTGCAATGTTATCCTTCTGCTTCGGCCAATAGCCGGGTTTGTGATAGAAGGGTCCGGTCGGGGCGAAGGTAAGGTCTGGCTCGTACACCTGACCCACGAGCGCCGCCGTTTCCCGCTGCTTATACCAGGCATCGGTATCGATGGTGGGTGCGATCTGTTGGCCCTTGGTTTCCCACGGAGTCTGCAAGATGGTGTGGCGCAGCCCGAAAGTGACCGTCAGATTGGGCAACGCGCGCCACGAATCCTGTAGGTAATACTCGAATTCATTGGCGCTGAAATGCCGGTTGATGAAAGCACCTTCCGGCAATAGCGTTCCTGTCGTCGGACTGTTGATTGTGTAGTTCTCTTGTACCGTCACCTGGGGGATTGTTCCCACCAGATTGGCGTAGGCGATCCCATAGGAATTACTAAAGCCACTATCCACCGGCAGGCCGCCAACCGTTGAGGGGTCGGGAGGAGTTCCGCCCAGCCAGTACGGGTTCGATGTGGCGGAGTTATAAGAGAGACCATCCTGTCCGCGGTTGTGGTGTACCAGCCTCCAGTTCCCCCCAAACTGCAGCGAGTGCTTGCCTTTGTTCCAGCTCAGGTTGTCAGTGATGTTATTCACCGGCACGCTGACAATGGTGCTGCGATTCTCTGACGTCAGGGTGGTCAGGAAACGAAAGTCGACGTATTCGCCGGTTCCCGGACCACGCTGGCTGTACCCCTGGCGGATGTAGCCATAACGCACGTCATTGACCAAGTTGGATGAAATCGACCAGGTGTCGCCGCCGGCTATCCCCTTGGTGTTGTCGATGAAGTTGTAGGAAGGGCTCTGCCCGGGAAACTGCTCCGTGCCTGCTTGTGTATCTTTCTGCAGGTTGCCGCGCACGAAGATGCGATGGCTCTGGCCAGGGGTGTAATCGATGCGGGCGATGGAGGTATTCAGGGTTAGCGGAGCGGGAGAGGAAAAGGTGTAGGAGCCGGTGTTGTAACCGTCGCCGAGCGAGCTACCGTTGGCCGCCGGAAACTGGTTCAGGTAGGCCAGCACGTTGGGATTGGGACCCGGACCCCAGGGGCAAACTCCGTTGGCCGTGCAACCGGTGTCAAGGGCTGCAATCTGATTGGCTGAGATGGTTGCGGTTTGAAGATTACCGGAGGCATCGTCGCCCTGATAGGTGATGATTCCCTGCTGGTAGCTGGCGGTAGGAGCGGTCTGGCTGACGATCTGATTCTCTGCCTGACGCTGGCCTTCGTAATTTCCAAAGAAGAATAGCTTATCTTTGAAAATGGGGCCGCCCACGGCGCCTCCAAAGTTGTTGCGGATCAACTTAGGCGGGATATTGGGTTCGCCATTGCCTACCTGAGCCGCTTTATTGAACCAGTCGTTCGATACGGTGATGGTGGGCCGATTGTACTCATACGCTGACCCGTGGAATTTGTTGGTTCCAGACTTGGTGACCATACTGACCTGGGCGCCGGACGAGCGTCCCTGATCGGCGTCGGAAAGTCCGGTAGTCACACGGAATTCTTCCACCGAGTCCTGAGTTTCACGCAGCACGCCCGTGAACGCGTAGCCGTTGACCTGATCGTTGTCGTCCAGGCCGTCCAGGGTGATATTGCCCTGGTCGGAGCGTCCTCCATTAACCGCGCCGCTGCGGGGATCGTTCTGCAGCGAGGGATTGCTGGGCCGGCCGGAATTCTGACCAAGATAGAGCACCCCAGGCTGCAGGGAGAGCAGATCGGGAATGTTGCGGCCCTCGCTGGGCAATGCCTGGATGAGGGCATTGTTCATGGATTGACCCAGAGAGGCATCGGTGGTGTTGAGTGTTTGCGCTTCCGCGCTAACGTTGACCACCACCTCGTTCGACTGGACGGCCACCGTGAAATCAATGGTTGCGGGTTGATTTACCAGCAGTTCGGCGGACTTTTTCTGGTCAGCAAACCCCGGCGCTTCCGCAGTAATGAGGTATTTGGCAGGAGGGATCTGGGAGAAGTTATATTCGCCCGCGCCATTCGTTGTGGTCTCAAAGCTGTGCCCGGTGGCGTTGTCGAGCAGCGTGATCTTTGCCTTTGGCACAAGTGCGCCACTGGAATCCTTGATCACACCGTGGAGGGATGTGTTTGCATTCTGGCAAAGACTGATCGCGGCGGAACCGATCAGCAGACACACGGATATTAGACGGAAGCAGCGCATACGTAGTACCTCCAAAGAAAGTAAAACTATCCCCGTGGCCTCTGCTCTATTGGCGGAGTCCTTATCGTGGTTCAGGCCCGAATGCACGTCAGGTCTTACACAAATCTGTGGAGAGTGTGTTTCGAAGGCGGTACAACTAGGTTGGATTATTAATAAACGAGGATCTTGACGAGATCAAGAGGTTTACGAATTTCTTTTGACAACTTTTTGACAACTTTTTGACGACATCCGTACTTAGATAGGGGGGATCTAGCCTCTCCAGATAGGCAAAAGCTCCGGTGTTTGCCCGCGAAGCGTCTGCAGGAGCGAATGGTGAGGGCTATAAGTGCAGACCGGATCAATCGCCTCCGCGTCTCCGGTTAATAAGAATGCCTGACAGCGGCACCCACCGAAATCGTGCTCTTTCCGCGGACAGGCAAGGCATGTCGCCGACATCCAGGCATCCCCGCGAAACCGCTGAAATGCCGGTGACCCCTGCCAGATCCAGGCCAGATCGCGGCTGCGAACATTGTCGAACACTAGGTTCGGTATGACGGCGGCCGCATGGCAAGGAAGCGCCTGCCCAATGGGGTCGATCAAGATCGTCTGCCGTCCCCACCCTCCGACACATGCTTTTGGAAAGCTCCCGAAGTAATCAGGCACGACGCTCTCCAGATGGATCCTGCCTTTCAACCGCTGCCTGGCAGCCTCAACGATGGCGATTGAGCGATGCACCTGTTCCTCGCTGGGCATCAGCAGGGAGCGGTTTTTCAAAGCCCAGCCGTAATACTGCACATGAGCAATCTCGAGCCGATCGGGACCAATCTCCTCAGCCATGGCGATGAACTCCGGCAGGCGATCAAGGTTCATTCGATGAACGACCAGGTTGACGGTCAGCGCCAGGGGAAATTTTCGGATAAGTGGGACCAATCCGAGTTTGAGGGCGTGCGCCCGGGCGCCGGCTATGTGGTTGGCGGCCGCCTCGTCCTGATCCTGAAAGCTGAGCTGTAGGTGTTCAAGCCCGGCATCGACCAGAGCCGAAAGACGATCCTCCTTCAACCCCACGCCCGAGGTAATCATGTTGACGTAGAGTCCTGAATCGCGAGCGGCAGAAACCAGCTCCACCAGATCGGCGCGCACCAGGGGCTCGCCCCCGGTAAGATGCAGGTGCAATATACCCAACCGTCCGGCCTGCGCAAATACCCGCTTCCAGTCTGCCGTCGAGAGCTCGTTTTCCGCCCCTTGCAAGGCAACCGGATTGGAACAGTAGAGACAGTGCAGTGGGCACCGGTGCGTCAGCTCGGCAATCAGCGAGAACGGCGAGGCAGTCATCTTTGGGCCCGAACCACGCCACGCTGTTCCAGGCTAGCGAGCAATTCCAGAACATCTGCTCGCACTTCAGTGGCGTCGGCTCCTTCATACTCCAACAGCAACTCGTCCACAATGGCGGTTACGCTGCGTGCTCCATCGATGCGGGCGAGAACCTCCCGCGTGGGGCCGCCGAGTTGAAGCGTTCCCTCCGGAACCAGCAGCACATCCTGGGTGGGATGGAGCCGGCAGCCGGGAGCGAACGCGGGAATGGAGTCCATATCCATCATCACGACCCTGGAACAAAAGCCCCTGGCGGTATGTTGCAGGGGGTGACGTACGCATAATCGATGGCGTCCAATTGCGCCCACAGGATGGCGCATTTTTGCTCCAGGGCGTGGATCACCTGCTCCTGCTCCTCACGGGTCTGCGCATGCGTAGAGACAAAATCGAGGGCGAAGTCAGCATCCTCGCCAGCCTGGGTCAGGCGCCCTACGAAATAAGCCAGGCCCGGTACCAGGTAGGGATAATGCACTTTCATCTTATCCATGCGCAGTGAGATCAAATCACGGGAAAACAATTCTGTTAACGACGACGCCACCGCAACCAGCAGCGAACTGTCGCGAACCAGCGCGAGATAAGCATCGACGGCGTATCGAACCCCCGGGAGCACGCCCGTGCAGGGCAAGACCTGTTCCCGCGAGAGCCCGGAAGCTTCCGCGAGACGGATCCATTTCTCAATGCCACCGTAGCCATCCTGATCGCCATCATGGTCGACGATGCGCTTTCTCCATGCCCGCCGGAAAGCAGGATCGTCGCTCTTGGCCAGCAGCAAAGCGTCCTTGATGGGAATGCGGCTTTGGTAATAGTAGCGATTGAGCGCCCACGCCTGAAGTTGTCCCCGGGTCAACTGGCCTTCGTGCATGCGGAGATGAAAAGGGTGGAGGTGATGATAGCGTTTCGCGCCTACGTCCAGGAGCCGACTTTTCAGTTCCTCGCGCGACAAGCGCTCCTCCGCGCGACTGGTTACTGTGTCAGTTGCCATCCGTCATACCCTATCTGCCATCCCGCGTCGATGACTGCCCGGTACTGTTCGCTACGAGGATCGAGCACCGGGTTGGTGTTGTTGAGGTGGACAAAGATCTTTTTGGGAACGTTCAGATCCGATAGCCGGGCAAGGGTACTGCCCTCACCGCTCATTGGAATATGGCCGATCGCGCGAGCCAGCGGGGTTCCGGAGTGCGTGTTGCTTAACTCCGTGTTACTCCAGAATGTGCCATCCACCAGGATCGCCTGGCAGGCACTGTAGGTGGAGCGAAGGCCTTCCGAGATCCGGGGAACCGAGGGGGTATAGGCGATGCGTTGCCCTCCGGCCTCCAGGAGTAATCCAAGACTGGCTTGACCTGGCTCACAGGGTCCGAGTTGCCGCGCATAGAACGGCATCTCCCCGGGTAATGCGATTGGTGTGCAAACGATGCCGGAGCCGCCGAGAGCAAAGGGCACGTCTGCTTTGATCTCTATCCAGGTAAGCTGGCTGGGAACCCGGTCCAGCATGGCAAAGAAGCTATTGGATTCGAGAGCCTGGCGGACAAGAGCCGTGGAGTAGACAGTCAGCGGCTGGAATTCTCTTAGCAGGAGGAGTCCCAGTGTTTGGTCGAGATCGGCAGTGGTGAGGATGATGCCCTGGATCGGGGTATTCCGGCTGCCCAACTTGTTGTTGGGATGCAGTTCAGGGTTGGCTTCAATTTGGAATCTCAGGTCGGGAGAAGCGTTCAAGAGGAACCACTCACCGTGTTGGTCCCAGACTGCTGCCTGCAGTTGGAACCGCGGTGGAATCACCTCGGGTTGCAGGCGGCAAAGAGTACAAAGTTCGCAGGCGCAGTTCCACTGGGGGATGCCGCCACCGGCGGCTGTCCCCAGCAGCCTGAAATTCAACATCCGTTAGATTTCCGCAGGGGCGTAGCAATTAATTTCACATCCAAGGCTTACTTCTTTGAATTCCGGGCGGGTCCAGATCTTTTTCACGGTAATCTCCTGTTTTTAATGAAATGCAGCGGGCTAGCTTGAATTATACGGGTTCAGGGCGAAAGCTGAGTGTCCTTATCTGCGTCGACGGAAGACTAGGTAACCTGATCCGGTGACACGGAGAGATGGCGTCGACTGAAGATCGGATTACTAAAGTTACGGCGGAACCCGGTTCATGTGCCCAGAGATTCGCAGCCCCCCGGGGGCTAAATAGGCTGCGTGAGAACTCGGTCCTGGAAGGGCACTGCTGAAGCCGTGCCCTTCCGCCAGCCCCTTACATCAGCTCTTCGACAAAGGCTCTCGCGACGTCAGGGGGAATGCGGGAACTCTGCTTGACCAACGGTTCTGTGGCCAGCACAGGTTCCGAATCATGCAGGGTGGGCACGTCGGTACGCTCGAAAAATTTGCCGATCGGAATTTCATCACCCCATAGCAAAGACTTCTCCATCGCGGCCATCCAGTTGGTCGAGTCATACTCGGGATTGTCTTCCAGCTTCTTAACCCTCGGCCGGAACCACTGGAAGGTATTGTCGTGGTTGTAAGTAACGCAAGGGCTGAAAACATCGAGGAAAGAGAAGCCTTTGTGCTGAATCGCCTGCTTGATGAGCTCGGTCAGATGCTTCTGCTCGGCGCTAAAACCGCGGGCTATAAAGGTTGCCCCCGCAGAAAGGGCCAACGAAATGGGATTGATCGGACCTTCCACGTTGCCAAAGGGCATACTCTTGGTTTTCATGCCTTTGCGGCTGGTGGGCGAGGTTTGCCCGGTGGTCAGCCCGTAAATCTGGTTGTCCATGACGATGTACGTCAGATCGACGTTGCGGCGCATGGTGTGCATGAAGTGATTGCCGCCAATACCGAAGCCGTCCCCGTCCCCGCCGGTAACCAGCACCGTCATCCCGTGGTTCGCCATCTTGAAGCCGGTGGCCACCGCAAGCGAGCGTCCATGCAGGGTATGCATTCCGTAGGTATTGATGAATCCAGGAAAATTCGAGGAGCACCCGATGCCGCTGATGGTGGCCACCTCATGGTTGGGAATCTGCAGCTCGACCAGCGCCTTCTGAACTGCCGCAAGTACACCGAAATCGCCACAGCCTGGGCACCAGTCGGGATCCACCTTGCCCTTGAGGTCCGCCATGGTGGTCAGTTTTGGAGCTGCTATGTCTGTCGCCATCGTTGTTTCTCCTTACCGGTTTCACAATTGCTGTAGCGCAAAGCAAAAGGTCTTTACGTGGTTTTCTCTCAAGGAAAACCACACTGCGCGGTCATTTACGTGTCATGGTCATTGTGAAACCGGTTAAACCATGATTTCGTGCATGGGAACGGAAAGGTTTGTCGTGCCTTTCAGCTGCTCTTTCACTGCTTCCACGATGTGATGCGGCATAAAAGGTTCGCCGTCATACTTACGGATGTGCCCGTTGGCCACAAAGCTGGTTTCGCTGCGCAGGTAGCGGGCAAACTGGCCACTGTAGTTGTTCTCGATGATGATGGTGTGGCGGGAACGCTTCAGGATATCGGCAATGGCGTCACCGTGAAGCGGTACCAGCCAACGAATCTGCAGTTGGTTGGCGGTGATTCCCTGATCCGCCAGCAGCTCGCGTGCTTCCTCGATCACGCCCTGGGTCGATCCCCAGCCGATCAGGGTCACGTCCGCATCGGCCGGTCCCTGCAGCTTTGGCGGCTGAACAGACGCTTCAATGCCGGCGACCTTGCGCATTCGCTTTTCCATCATGGCGCGGCGCTTCACGGTGTTGGTGTATTCGTCGGAGATCAGCACGCCGTCTTCATCGTGCTCGTCGCTTGAAACCACGTGGGTGTGGCCGGGTATCCCGGGAACGGCGCGCGGAGAGACGCCGCTCTCGGTAATCAGGTAGCGTTTGTAGTCTCCGTGTCCGTTGCCATTGGCGGAAGTAATCATTTCCCCGCGATCGACCTCGGGGGCAAAGTTGAGAATGGCAGGATCCACGCTGAGGCGCCCTTCGGCTAACAGCAGGTCGCAGAGCACGATGCCGGGGCACTGGAAGCGTTCGGCAATGTTGAAGATTTCCGGGATGAGGGTGAAGCAGTCGCCGATATCGAGCGGAGCGGCGATGACCCGGGGGTAGTCGCCGAAGGCGGCGCCCAGCATCTGCCACAGGTCGCCTTGCTCGGTCTTGGTGGGAACGCCGGTCGATGGGCCCGCACGCTGGCAGTCAATCACCACCACGGGAATTTCGGCCTGGGCAGAGAGTCCGAGGGCCTCGCTCATGAGGGCAAAACCGCCGCCCGAGGTGGCGCACATGGCGCGAACCCCTGCGTGGGCGGCGCCGATGGCCATGTTGATGACGCCGATCTCGTCTTCCACCTGCCGGACCATGATGTTGGCTTTGCGGGCGTGGTCGGCCATCCAGTGCAGCACGCCGGTCGATGGGCTCATGGGATAAGCGCAGTAGAACTTGACTCCAGCCGCAGCGCCGCCCATGGCCATGGCGGCGTTGCCGCCCAGGACCGCGTAGCGGGTATCCGTCATAGGCAGCGGGTTGGCAAACGCCTTGAAGTTCTGGGTGGCATAGTCATAGCCGGTGCGCGCCAGGCCGACGTTCTCGTCGATGACGGCCTTCTCTTTCTTGCGGAACTGCTCGTTAAGGACCTGCTCCAGCGCCTGAAATCCAACGCCGGTCATGCTGAGTGCTGCGCCGATGGCCAGGGTATTCTGGGCGATCTTGTTGCGGCTGATGTCGGCAAGCTTCGATACCGGCAGCGGGCACAACTGTACCCCGTCGGCTGCCTTGCCGGGTTTGATGGTGTCAGCGTTGTAGATACAGGCGCCGCCACTGGTCAACAAGCTCAGGTGCCGATCCATCGTGTCCTGGTTCAGCGGGATCAGCAGGTCGATCCTGTCGCCCATGTTGGTGATTTTGTCGGGGCCGGTGCGGATGGTGAGAAACGTGTGGCCGCCGCGAATAATGGATTGGTAGGCGTTGTAGACGTTCAGATGGAGCCCGCGACGGCTGAAGATTTTCGCGAAAATATCACCCGGGGTGGCAACGCCCTGTCCGGCGGCGCCCCCTATTCCAATAGCGAAGGACTGCCTCATCGATTTTCTCCAGGCTGCGGAGCCCCCGGACATACCGCCGAGGCCACCGGATCTGATCCCGTCAAACAAAAACAAGACGACTCTGATGACGCCATGTTTGAACGCGAACCAGCATACACCCAGCTTCTAACGTCTGGCAGCCCCCTCCTCGATCACGTTCTATCGAAAGCACTTCCAGGAAAGGACCGCTGAACCGCAGATCTCTCCACTTCGCTACGCTTCGGTCGAGATGACAAAGGGTAGGGTCGTTGTTGGACCGGAAGAATCATTGTCCTTTGGGCCAACCCAGGGTGCTCGTGTTCAGCAACTACTGTCCCTGGAAGCACCCCCTCCCCTTTGTCATCTCGACCGAAGCGTAGCGAAGTGGAGAGATCTCTGTGTGGATACTCCTTCTTGGAAATGTTTTTCGACACAGCACACGTTAAGGAAGATAACCGTCTGCGGCGATATGACCCAAAAGGCCCGGTTTGGAACATGGTTCCAAGGTTCACCGGACCAACTAAGTAGGCGTAATCTGGATTGTTTAGCACTCCCTGCGCTATGGTGAGGAATGGGTAATAGTCTTCCGATAGCACCGGTCGAACATCCCTGGGCCACCATTCTCGTGCTCCTGGTCGCTGCGTTTGTTTTTGGGGGGATCCCGCTGTCTTTGGCCTGGCTCTGGGCTAAGCTTTACTCACCGGCCAAGCCGGGGATCCAGAAAAACGCTACTTACGAGTGCGGTCTCGAAGCTAAGGGTGACGCCTGGGTGCAGTTGGACGTCTCCTATTACCTCTACGCCATTGTTTTCTTGATTTTCGATGTGGAAGCGGTGTTTTTGCTACCGTTCGCCGCCGCTTTCTCCGGGCTTTCGCTGGCTGCCTGCCTGGCCATGCTGGTTTTCCTGCTTTTACTGGTGGAGGGACTGGTCTGGGCCTGCCAAAAAGGTGTGTTGACTTGGAGCTAATGAGGTTGGAATGGACCAGGACTTAAAGGCCGAACTAAGCAAACACGGGATCTTCGCCACCACGTTCGAAGAGCTGTACAACTGGGGCCGCAAGAACTCCGTCTGGCCGCTTACCTTTGGCTTAGCCTGCTGCGCCATCGAGATGATCGCGACCACCATGGCGCGGTACGACCTGGCGCGGTTCGGGGCCGAGATCTTTCGTCCTTCGCCTCGTCAAGCCGATCTGATGATCGTGTCGGGCACGGTGACCAAGAAGATGGCGCCCCAGGTGGTGCGGCTCTATAACCAGATGCCGGAGCCGAAATATGTCATTGCCATGGGTGCGTGCGCCATCTCCGGCGGCCCCTTTCGCGATGGCTACAACGTGCTGAAAGGGATCGACCGCTTCATTCCTGTGGATGTGCACATCCCCGGATGTCCTCCCCGGCCCGAGGCATTGATCCATGCCTTCATGGCGCTGCAGGAGAAGATCAGCGCCCAACAACTGACTGGCGAGGCGAGGCCAAGGCATTTAAAGAAAGAGCTGCCAAGTGAGTTTCCAGTGCCGGAGTTTGGCGAGCACGGACTGGAGCCGGCGCAGAATGACGAGGTCTTTCACAATCCGCTGAAGGTGCTTCAGGGATGACCTTGGAGGAGATCAGGAGCCGGCTGCAGTCGGGAGTCCCGGGTTGCCAGGTAGAGTTGGTGGTAAACGGCAGCCCTTCGGGCCAGAATTCGCTGTTGATCGATCGCGAACATGGGCTCGCGGCGGCCACTCTGATGTGTGATCAGATCCAATTAGATTTTTGCTCCAACTTGACCGCGGTGGACTGGCCGGACCGCGAGAAGACCGACAAAGTCAAAACAAAACAAATGGTCGACGGGGTCGAGAAAGAGATCGAGCAGACGATCAAGACCCGGATTCCTGGTTATCTGGAAGTGGTCTATCACCTGTTTTCTATGACTAAACATTTGGGTCCGGTGGTGATACGGATGCGCACCGGCAACCGCAGCGATGACGTCACCGTCCCATCACTGACCCCGATCTGGCGGAGCGCGGAGTTCCAGGAGCGCGAGGCCTTCGATCTGTACGGAGTGGTGTTCGAAGGGCATCCGGATTTGCGGCGCATCCTGATGTGGGAGGGTTTTACGGATTACCCCATGCGCAAGGACTATGTTCCTCCGCCCGACGACGAACTCGAACTACTGAGGGAGCAATGACCCAGGTGGCTGAAGACATCATGGAAATATCGATGGGGCCGCAGCACCCATCGACCCACGGCGTCTTTCGCATGGATGTTCGCCTGGAGGGGGAGCGTGTCCTCCGTCTCAAGCCGGTGTTCGGCTATTTGCACCGCAATCACGAGAAAATTGCCGAGAGCGCGAGCTACCTGGCAGCGATTCCCTACACCGACCGGCTGGACTATCTCTGCTCCATGACCAACAACTGGGGTTACGCCCTGGCGGTCGAGAAACTGGCCGGACTGGCCGTGCCCGAGCGAGCGGAGTACATCCGCGTGATCGTGGCGGAGCTGACCAGGCTGCAGAATCATGCCGGCATGGTGGGCTTTCTGCTGCAGGATATGGGGGCCAGCGGCACGCCGCTGATGTATGCCTTCACCCAACGTGAAAAAGTGCTGGACCTGTTCGAAGCCCTAAGCGGCGCGCGCATGATGTGTAACTACATGCGCTTCGGCGGGGTACGCGTGGATTGCTCCCCAGAATGGCTTAAGGAAACAGCCACTCTGGTGGGGGCATTCAACGGCTTCCTGGACGAGTTTGAACAGCTGCTGACGGGAAACGAAATCCTGATGGCACGAACCCAGGGCGTGGGTGTGCTGCCACGGGACCTGGCCATCAATGCGGGAGTCACCGGACCCGGCCTGCGCGCCAGCGGAGTGAATTACGACCTGCGCAAGGTAGATCGCTACGGTATCTACGAACGCTTCCAGTTCCGCGTGCCGCTGGGCGACCACGGCGACGTATTCGACCGCTACATGATGCGGGTGCTCGAAATGCGCGAGACGGTGAAGATACTGGAGCAGGCATTGCGCGACATTCCGTCCGGGCCAATCATGGATGCCAAAGCGAAGGTGCGCGGGCTACGGCCCAAGGTGGGCGAAGCTTATGCGCGCATTGAATCTCCCAAAGGAGAGCTGGGATTTTATTTGATCAGCGACGGCACGCCCAATCCCTATCGCTACCGGGTGCGTCCCCCGAGCTTGATCAACCTGACCGTGCTCGAGGACATGTGCCTGGGACAGAACATCGCCGACGTGGTGGTGATCCTGGGGAGCATTGATATTGTCATGGGAGAAGTGGACCGCTGAGAGGGTGAGAACAAAATGTTGGGCCTGGGAATCATCAAAGGGTTAGTAGAAACTGCGCGGAATTTTCTAGGCAGCTTCGTCGATAAGAAGCGCCTGGTCACAGTTCAGTTTCCTGAAGAGCGGCTTCCTGTGGCGGAGGCGGCGCGCAACTTCCCTTTCCTCATTTACGATGGCGTGGACCCGGAACAAGGGCTCCGCTGCGTGGCCTGCCAGATTTGCGAGAAAGAGTGCCCGCCCAGATGCATCACCATCGAAAAGAGCAAAGACAAAAAGCCCGACTTTGTTGGCAAGCAGCAGTTCTATCCGGCAGTCTTCGATATCGATGTATCGGTGTGCATGAGCTGCCAGATCTGCGTGGAAGTCTGCCCCTTCGATGCTATTCGCATGGATAACGAATTCGAATTGAGCACCACCGACCGCTTCGGCGGGCTTTTATGGACGAAAGAGAAATTGGCCCGGCCTAACGAGTATTACGAGGCTATCCATCCAACCGAAGCAGCCGAGGTCGAGGCTAGGCGGGCCGAAGAAAAGGCGCAAGCGGAAGCCAAGAAGCAACCATCCGCGGTGACGCAATAATGCTTGACCAGGTGTTTGTGTCGCTCAAGCACTGGCTCCTGGGCTACTCACCTGCAGCGATCGAGCCGGCGGTTTCGATTCTGCTTACCATCCTTCCTATCCTGCTCGTTTTTCCCGTGCTCTTTGCGTTGACCACGGTGCTCGAACGCAAGGGCCTAGGCCGGATTCAGAACCGCTATGGTCCAAACCGTGTGGGATTTTTCGGTATCCTGCAGCCGATGGCGGATGCGCTAAAGTCGTTGACCAAAGAAGATATCGTCCCCGCGTCCGCCGACCGCGCCGTTCACTTTCTGGCGCCCCTGATTCTGTTGGCAGTCGCGTTTCTACCATATGCGGTTCTGCCCATCGGGCGGAACATGATCGCCGCGAACCTGGACGCCGGGGTGCTGTTCTTCTTCGCCATCGGTGCCATCTCAGAGTTGTCGGTTTTTATGGCGGGGTGGTCGAGCCGCAACAAGTACTCCCTGCTCGGCGCGATGCGAGCGGTGGCGCAGATGATCAGCTACGAGGTGCCGCTGCTGCTTTCGTCGATCGCTGTCATTATGGCCGCCGGATCTCTCTCCACGGTAGACATTGTGAACAAACAGGCCGGCTTCTCGGGGATTTTCCCCCACTGGTATGTGCTCACCCCGTGGGGCTTCGCCGGATTTGTGCTCTTCATGATCGCGGCCACGGCCGAAACCAATCGCTCTCCGTTCGACCTGCCCGAAGGAGAGTCCGAAATCATCGCCGGCTACTACATTGAGTACTCCGGCTTTAAATTCGCCCTGTTCTTCCTCGGCGAATATCTGGGCATGTTCGCCATCAGTGGTCTTGGGATCACTCTTTTTCTGGGCGGATGGGGAGCACCGTTGCCCTTTTTGACCTGGATCCCATCCTGGATATGGTTCTTTGCGAAACTGGCGGGCCTCATCATCGGCTTCGTCTGGGTCCGCGGCACTCTACCCCGCTTGCGCATGGACCAGTTGATGAACTTCGCCTGGAAGTTTATGTTGCCCATGGCCCTGGTGGTCGTGGTGTCCGCCGGAGCGTGGCGCTTCTTGCCACAGGGTGTGGCGCGTTGGTTGGTCAGTACCTTGTTCCTTGCAGTTGCCTATGGGTTGCTGGCCCGTGGAGTGGAAACCAGAAACAAAATCGCGAAACGAACCTATCGTTTTGCTGAATGAGTCAGATGAGCGCTGCGTTTCTAATTCTCGCGATTGTGACCATGGTTGCCGCATGCGCGGCGATGACCCTGCGCGGCCTGGTGCATTGCGCGCTGGCCCTGGCGGTTGCGTTTGCCGGAATTGGGACGCTTTACCTTAGCCTGGGCGCGCAGTTCCTCGGCCTGGCGCAGTTGCTTGTCTACGTGGGCGCGATCGCCGTTCTGATCGTCTTTGTCATCCTGCTTACTCGCGGCGGTGACAGTGACGCGGGCCCCTCAGTCCCGACGCGCCTCCCGATTACAGGGATTGTGGTGGCGACGACGATACTCGCCCTCCTTGCCTGGGCGGTGTTCCATAGTTTTGCGATTCATTCCCTGGAACCACCTGCTTCTCCGGTCACCGTGCGTGAATTAGGCACCGTGTTAATGGCAGACTATGTCCTGCCGCTGGAAGTGATCGGGCTGATGCTCACAGCCGCGCTGATAGGGGCGGTGGTTGTCGCCATGAAGGAGAAACAGGACACGCAATGACTCCGTTGGCAGGTTGTTTGCTCGTTTCTTCCACATTGTTTGCGGTTGGTCTTGCCGGCGCATTGACCCGCAGGAACACCATCCTGGTGCTGGTCGGCATTGAACTGATGTTGAATGCGGCCAATCTCAATTTCGTTGCCTTCTGGCGCTTTGGCCACCACGCCGGCGCGTCGACGGGCATAATCTTTGGACTTTTCTCCATCGCCGTCGCAGCGGCGGAAGCGGCAGTTGGACTAGCATTGATCCTCGCAGTGTACCGGCATGCGAAAACTACAGACCTGAGCCTGCTCCTGGGGAGGGCTCAATAGGGTGTTCGCCCCGGACATTCCCGCAATCCTGCGCTACCTGTGGCTGATTCCGGCACTCCCCATCTTCGCCGCCGGCATTGGCGCGCTGCTCAAGCAAAGCCGGCGCAAATTCGCTGCCGCGATCGCAATTGCCTCCATGACGCTTTCTTTCGTGTTGGCAGTGATTGCCCTTGCCTGCGTGGTGCCGCAACCGGCGCGGCTCTTCTTCAACTTCCAATGGATGCAGTTCGGATCGGAGTGGGTGAAGCTGGGCTGGATGTTGGATCCGCTGGCAGCGGTCATGCTGGTGATGGTCACGTTTGTGGGGCTGCTGATCTTCATTTACAGCGTGGCGTATATGCACCACGACGAAAACTTCACCCGGTTCTTCTGCTTCCTCTCTCTGTTCGCGGGAGCCATGCTGGGATTGTTGATCGCCAACAGCCTGCTGCTGCTGTTTATGTGTTGGGAGGTGGTGGGCCTCACCTCATACCTGCTGATTGGATTTTGGTATGAAAGGCCGGCAGCGGCTGCGGCGGCGAAGAAGGCCTTCATCACTACCAGGATCGGAGACCTCGGTCTGTTGCTGGGCATGGTTTGGCTCTACGGACAAACCGGCACGCTGCTTTTCTATGACCACGGCGCAGGTTGCATGGAGCACGGACCGTTGTCCCTCCTGACAAGCAAAACCCTGACCGGCATTGCGCTGCTGATCTTCTGTGGAGCCGTTGGCAAATCGGGGCAGTTGCCACTCCACGTTTGGCTACCAGACGCCATGGAAGGTCCGACACCGGTCAGCGCCTTGATTCACGCCGCGACCATGGTGGCGGCCGGCGTCTACCTGGTAGCGCGCGTCTATCCTCTCATGAGCCTGTCAACAAACTCGCTCGAAGTGGTCACCTGGGTGGGTGCTTTGACCGCGATTTTCGCCGCACTCGTAGCCGTGGCGCAGGACGATATCAAGCGCATCCTGGCTTACTCCACTGTCTCCCAGCTGGGTTACATGATGATGGGCATCGGCGTGGGCGGAGTAGCGGTGGGTGTTTTCCACTTGGTTGCGCATGCGTTTTTCAAAGCGCTGCTATTTCTTGGCGCCGGATCGGTAATCCACGGCTTGATGGGAGAGCAGGACATTCGCGAAATGGGCGGTATTCGCAAATGGATGCCGGTGACCTTTGCGACCTATGCGGTTGGCACCCTGGCACTGTGCGGGTTTCCGTTATTTTTCTCTGGCTTTTGGAGCAAGGATGCCATCCTGCATGCTGCCTATGGCTGGAACATCTCCCGCATACCGTTCTACCTGGGCGCGATCGGAGCACTGCTCACGGCGTTCTACATGACCCGCCAGGTGTGTTATGTATTTTTCGGCGTTCGGCGCAGGGGTCCAGTGGCGGAGCCGATTGTGCCTGCGGAGACGGCAGTGTCCGATGCGGCCGAAGCCGCCCATGAGAGTCCGTCCTCGATGACCGTGCCGCTGATGCTGCTGGCAGTGTTCGCGGTTGTGCTCGGATTCATCGCGACTCCCGCATGGCCATGGTTGCAGGCATTTCTGGAATTGAGACAGGCTCGCTTCGACTTCGGCCAACTGGCAGAAGGTGGACTTCCAGCGCTCATGGCGGTCTCATCTTTGCTGGTATTTGCCGGTCTGTACCTGGGTTGGTGGATGTATGGACGAAGGCCGATCAGGCACGCCGGCGATCCGGATGCGCTGGGGCGGCTTCAGCCGGCACTCTTCCATGCCCTGCACAAGGGTTTTTATATCGACGAGCTCTATGCGCTGACGATTCTGCGGCTGGCATGGTGGATGGCGAACCTGGCGAATTTTGTTGACCGATGGATCTGGAGCGGCATCCCGCTGGCTGTATCTGCGTTGATCCAGGGCGTTGGATTTGTGGATTCTTCACTCGATCGCTGGGTGGTGAATAAAGGATTCGATGAAGGATGTAACAGCGTGGCCGGTGGTGGTAGATTGCTGGCGCGGCTACAGAACGGGCTCATACAGAATTACCTTCGGCTGCTGGGTGCCGCGGTAGCAGCGTTGGCTTTCTTCCTGCTGCTGGGACACAAAGGATGAGCAGCAACTTACCCCTGGTCAGCGCCCTTACGTTGTTGCCTTTTGTAGGCGCACTTGTAGTATTGCTGGCCGGACGGTCAGCCGCGCGGCTGATTGCCGCCACATTCGCTACCGTGGCGGTTGGCTATACCGGATGGCTTTGGTGGCACTTCCAAACTGCGATGACGACCATGCAGTTGGAGGAAGTGCATTCATTGGAGCCGGCAATCGGGCTTTCGTATCACGTTGGACTGGATGGGCTGAGCCTGCTGATGCTGGCCGTTTCATCGGTCACGGTGCTAATGGCGGTCGCCGCCTCGTGGAACAATCCGAAACAAGGCCCGGCTTACTTTGCTTTTCTGCTTTTTCTCGAGACCGGGCTCTTTGGAACCTACACCGCGCTGAACTTTCTCCACTGGTTCCTCTATTGGGAGTTGAGCCTGATTCCGGCGTTCTTCCTGATCCGCATGTGGGGTGGCCCGGGACGTGCGCGGGCTGCGACCCAGTTTTTCGTATACACCATGGTCGGCAGCATTACGCTGCTGATCGCGTTTCTGGCTATCTTTCTGGCAAGCGGCAGCTTCGACTTTCTGGAGCTGACCCGGATGGCGCAGAATGGCCAGCTGGCTGCCGCCATTGGCCAGAACCTGCACTGGCGCCAGTGGGACAGCAACCATATCACGATGTATTTGTTTTGCGGTGCGTTCCTGGGATTTGCGGTCAAAACCCCGATCGTTCCCTTTCACGGCTGGCTTGCCTCTGCCTACTCCGAAGCCGCACCAGAGACCACCATGGTGCTAACCGGCGCTTTGTCGAAGATGGGTGTTTACGGATTCCTCAGGATCCTGCTGCCCATCTTCCCCGAGCAGATGTGGCGCATCCACACCATTCTTCTCTGGCTGGCCATAGCCACCATCGTGCTGCCCGCGTTCACGGCATGGGCGCAAACTGACCTGAAGAGAATGTTCGCCTACGGATCAATCAACCACCTGGGATACTGCATTCTCGGCATAATCGCGGTTGCGGGGTCTACCGGCGCGGAGCCGAGCCAGGTAAGCGAAAAGGCAGCAGCACTCACCGGAGTGATGCTGCAGCTCTTCAGCCACGGCATCACCGCAGCAGCCCTGTTCTGGTTTTTGGCGCTGCTCGCAAGGCGGAGCGGAGGGCTCACCGGGCTCGACGATTTCGGCGGCCTGCGCCGCGCGATGCCGGTGTTCAGTGGACTGATGGGGATCACTCTCTTCGCCTCTCTGGGCTTGCCCGGGCTCATCGGTTTCCCGGGAGAATTTCTGATCTTTAAAGGAGTATTCCCACTGCACCCGTGGGCAGCCGCGCTCGCACTATTCGGCCTGCTGATGACCGCCTTCTTCCTGCTCACCATCGTGCAGCGCGTGTTCTCGGGTGAGTTGCATGATCGTTGGAAAAGGATGCCGGACCTGACCCTGGCTGAACAGTGCCTACTGGCCCCCGTCATCTTCCTCTTGTTCGTGGTTGGGCTCTACCCGCAACTGGTTAGCGAGATGGTCCATGGCACGGTCATGCAACTAGTCGGCCTGGTGAGGTATTGACCATGCTTGCCTGGACGATCTACGTCTCTTTTATCGGCGCAGTTGTGGTTACACTTGCGTCCGGGAAAAGTCCGTTGTTGATTCGCCTGCTCGCATTGCTGACCACGCTGGCCGGGTTGGGCATCGCGATGGTGGCTGTAGCGCATGATCGATCAGGACAATTAATTACCGTTGCAAGGACGCCATGGATCCCTTCGCTGGGCATCGAATATCACCTGGCCGCCGACGGCATCAGCCTGGTTCTGGTTTTGTTGACTGGAATCGCGGCCGTCGCCGGTGTTCTTTTCTCCTGGAACATCGAACTGCGGATCAAGGAATTCTTCGCGCTCTACCTGGTGCTGATCGGCGCGGTCTATGGCGTCTTCCTCAGCTTTGACCTGTTTCAGCTTTTTGTGTTCTACGAGATTGCGATCATTCCCAAGTATTTTCTGATTGCCATTTGGGGCTCAACTCGCCGGGAATACGCGGCGATGAAGCTGGTGCTCTACTCCTTCGCGGGCAGTGCCCTGGTACTGGCTGGCATGGTCGCCGCCTATGTTGTTTCAGGCGAACAAACACTGAACCTGGAGACGCTGTCGCACTTCCCGTTTCCGGCACACTTTCAAATGTGGGCCTTCCCGCTGGTGTTTGTCGGATTCGCCGTGCTGGCCGGCATGTGGCCCTTTCACACCTGGGCTCCTACCGGCCACGCGGCCGCGCCGACGGCCGCTTCTATGCTACTGGCCGGCGTAGTCATGAAATTGGGAGCCTATGGATGCCTTCGGGTCGCCATCATGCTGTTCCCGCGCGGGCTTGATCCGTGGGGTTTTCACGTGCTCGGATTTGGATCGTGGCAGCAGGTGTTCGCGGTGCTTGCCGTGATCGGTATCGTTTATGGCGCAAGCATCGCGCTGGTACAGAAGGACCTCAAGTTTGTGATTGGCTACTCCAGCGTCAGCCATATGGGGTTCGTCCTGCTGGGTCTGATGACCCTGAACCAGATCGGCCTGTCCGGTGCGGTGTACCAGATGTTCTCCCACGGGATCATCGCCGGGCTGTTATTCGCCGTTGTGGGGCGCATGGTTTATGACCGTACCCACACGCGCGATCTGAGTGAGCTCTCGCGCTTGCCGCTCGCAAAGCTGATTCCCTTTGCCGCGGTGACTTTTGTCCTGGCGTTGATGGCCTCTATCGGGCTTCCGGGGTTCAGCGGTTTTATTGCTGAACTCCAGGTGCTGATCGGTAGCTGGCGCGCCTTTCCCTGGATGAGTTGGATCGCCGGGCTGGGAATCCTGATTGGCATCGCTTTTTCGTGGCGCGCTCTGCAGGCCACCTTCCTTGGTGAGCACACCAAGGCGCCGGAGCATGCGTTACCGGCCATCACTCTGCCCGAGCGCCTGGGAGCATGCCTCCTATTGGCAAGCACGATCGCATTGGGCCTCTATCCGAAGCTTCTGATGAATCTGATTCTGCCGGTCCTCAGTGGGCCGTTGTTCGAGCAGCTTCGCCGGGGTGACTGGCGATGACCGGAACCAGCTACCCTGAGCTGTTGTGGCTGACGGCGCCCGAGATTGTCGTGGCGATGACGGCGCTGCTTGTGCTGGTGCTCGATCTGGGCCTGCTGCGCCGGTCCGCGCTTGCCCT
>CAVXRU010000065.1:0-59782 GCA_963763905.1 uncultured Acidobacteriaceae bacterium
GCCTATGGCCCGAACGGGCAAGCACTGTTGTGTACGCCGGGCCAGCCCTGCTCGCAACCGCCGATTTCTCCTGAGCGCCAACAAGCAGAGCAGCTGGCGGCAAAGAGCGGGAACTGGCTTATGATTCGCGATTTGCGTCCAATCTTGTCTATACGCGCTCGACAGAGACGCCGGCTGAACCTCGTTCTGATGTGGTCGGGCATCCCGACACCGGCGCACCGACGACCCAAAACCAGGCAGCGTCCGACCAGCCGGGGAGCAGCATGATCTCAGCCAGGCAAACCCCCGAGCAGAAGAGTAGCCCGCTCGACCAACCTTCCACTAAGCAAAGGCGCGAGGTCAATATCGACTCGGCTGTAGGCCAACCATATGTCATCTATGAGGGGCTAACCATGGATACGGTCCTCATGAATCGGCTCGACGGCGACGCAGTTGGTCCGGTTAAGGTCCTGGTTTCAAGCCCCGTGTACTCGCACGATCGACAGCATGTACTTATCCCAGATGGAACCATCGTGCTGGGTGAGGCGCGCAAGATTGGTTCTGGCGGATTTGGCCAGCAACGCCGTTTGGCGATCGTCTTCCACCGGATGATCATGCCGGACGGGTATTCGGTCGACCTCGATCAGTTCCATGGGCTCGATCAGATCGGGGAGGAGGGGCTGAGAGACAAGGTGAACAACCATTACCTCCAGATCTTCGGAACTTCCATTGCTTTGGGTATCATCTCCGGCGCGGGCCAGATTGAGTCGGGCGGCGGAACGATCACAAACAGCGGTTCCCAAGCATTTACCACAGGCGCGGCGTCAAGCGTTTCGCAGTCCGCGACAACTATCCTCGACCGATTTATTCAGATTCCGCCTACGATCACGATCCGCGAAGGACATCGCGTAAAGGTCTACTTCACGCAGGACATGCTGCTGCCTGCGTTCGACAACCACACTATTCCACAAACGTTCTGAGGAGATCTGCCTGTGCACTACGTCATACGGCTCACAGTCTTCGCCGCAGCGTGCGTTCTAGCTCTGGTCGGTTGTGAAAGTCACCAGGCCAAAGTCAATGCGCTCCAGAAAGAATACGACCAGCTGGCGGCTCAATTTCATCGGGACTGTTCCGCTGAATACTTGAAGGTCCCGCCAACGATCAGCGCGAAGTGCACTGACGAAGACAAAAAGGTCAAAGAGGCTTGGGATCAACTCCAAGCCCAACGAACCAGACAATAGCGAACCAAAGGAGCACAAATGAAAAGCAAAATCTTCGTCGCGGCGATCACAATCGCGGCGACCGCACCCTCCGCTCGCGCCCAATTCGGATCCGGGATCGTCTTCGATCCGACCCAATCTGGACACGCAATACAACAGATCGCGCAAGCAAACCAGCTGTACACCACAACGGTGGAGACGACCAGGAATGTGATTGCGGCGTACAACCTGGCCAAGGAAATGGCCTCTTTGCCGCAAACGCTCTACATCTCCTTCAGCAATCTCGGCAGCCAGGAGTGGACGGCTCTAACGCAATCCGTGAACACATACGGCAACTCATCTCAATGGATGAACGCAGCGTCTAATGGATATGGGTCAGCGAACGCGAATCAGACTGCCAGCCTTCCTCACACCGGCCAAATCTCTGGATATTCAAGTCTCGACGCCGAAGGCCAGCAGGCTATTGCAGCACAAGGAGCGACAGTCGATCTCTCAGATGCCGTGAACACGAGCAATCTCCAGACTGTAGGGACGATCCGGTCAAACGCAGCTCAGCGCGAAGCCGACATCAGCCAGCTTGAGGCGACCACGCATTCGATGGACCCTGCTCAGCACACTGAGATGGCAACGCTTCAGCGTATCAACCAGGCCTTACTGATCGAACTGCGTACGCAGCAAGAGACGAACCAGATCCTCCAAGCCGAGGCTCTCCAGCAAATCCTTGGACAAAAGATTCAACAAGACAATCTCAAGTCACTCTTCGTCCTTGGTAGCGAGTATCAACAGAGTTTCAATGCAGCAACACCCCAACAGACGAGTGCTGGTACGCAATGGGCATTTCACTATTAAGTCCCTTGGAGGGTCGGTGATGGATTTCCTGATTCTGATTAAGAACGGCTGTGACAATCTGACCGCAACGGTTTCGCCATCTCTCGATGCGTTAGGGCTGCATATGGTGATTGCCCTAGCAACCATCATGCTCGTCTGGTTTGGTGTGCAAGAGGCGCTGGCATCCGCGCAGGGCGGGGCCGGGTTCAGCGTGCCCAAGTTCCTGAACTTCTTCTTGTTGATTACGTTTGCCTACTGTTTCGTGAAGTTTTATGACGGCTCAATCCCAGGGATAGGGTATTCGCTCAAAGGGTTCATCAGCGGGGGAACCAGCAACTTGGTCGATTACATCGGCAACGACTCGACCCAAGAGATCCAGGACATGATTCGAAATGCGCTTGGACAGGTCGGCAATCTTGCGCCCTCCTTTACTGAACCATACAAGCTCATTTGCACGTACACCGTTCAGATCGTTCTCAGCATTCTGGCAGCACTGATCTCAGTAATCATTGCATACGGCGCGATAGCAGCCACAATCATCGGATTGCTCGGACCGGTGTTCATTCCCTGGATGGTCTTTGACAAAACGGACTTTCTCTTCTGGGGTTGGTTTAGAGCGTTTTTGGGCTTCGAGTTCTATAAGGTTGTCGCAGCTGCGACCTTGAGCATAATGAGCCATCTGCTGATTAGCTATCTGACTAGCGGCGCAATGAATGCGGGAAGCCCGGAAAAACTGGTCACGATAATGCCTGGGCTCCTCATGCTGTGCTTCGTGGCCGGCTTTGTGCTGCTCAAGATTCCCACAATGACTGCCAGCCTCTTCTCAGGCCATGTCGGTGGTCATGCCAGCGGGATTGGGGGTATGGTCACAGCCGTACTTCTCCGGACACTGTAGCTCAATTGGAGGTAACTATGTCGATAGGAAAAACTCTACAACCCGAAATCACACGCGCGGCGGAAAGATATCTGGAACAGTACGGCGATCCGCTCGTGATGAACACCTACCTAAAGATCACGATCCTCGTGCTGGCAGCGATTTGTCTTACGCTCGCAGTTCTCGCGTACAAAAGTCAGACTGCTCTGGCCAGTATGCATCCGATGATTGTGCGCATCAACGATGTCGGCCGAGCAGAGGCTATCGACTATCGCAACTTCCAGTATCGGCCGCAAGAAGCCGAGAACAAATATTACCTCTCACGTTGGGCAGAGCTCTACTTCAACCGGAACCGCTTCACGATCGAGCGAGACCAGATGAACTCGCTTTACTTTCTTAATGGTGACGTTCAGCGCGCCGTCATCGAGCAGGAGCGGAAGAACAACGTCATTCAGGCGTATGTCAAAGACAGTACCCTCCCGTATGTTGATGTCGAGATCAAGAATGTCATTCTGGACGATCTTCGACAGTCACCGTATTCGGCACGGATTGAGTTCGAGAAGGTGTTCACGAATCCAGCGGATCATGGCGAACTAAAACGAGAGCGATGGACCGCGAGCGTCACCTACGTCTTTCGAGAGAACGTGAAGAACAATGAGTTGGCGGTGAATCCCCTTGGATTGACCATTGTTCGCTTCCGCGCCGACCAGGCGTTCAGCTAAATAAATCATCCCATTTTGAGAGCCTATGAGATGCCGCGCCACTCGGCCAATCCGGCTGCTTTCCGCGACCTGTAGCTTCCAACCATGACAAGTGCCTCGATGGGTATGGCGCCGGACGGAAACTTTCGGCCTCAGGTGCCTATGGGCGTTGCCCTTTCGTGAGTTGTTAATCGCACGCATAGCTGGAGAAAAGGCTTGTCCCTCGACCGAGAGGTGAGTTCCAATGGACATAGCCAGCCGCTCTGCGTGAGTCGGGAGAATAGAAATGAAGTTTTCACGCGAGCGTTTTCAAAATGGATCATTACGACGAGTCTCACGGAAAACCGGCCCGGATGTTTGGGAGTTCCGGTTCCGTGATCACTCGAAATCGGGTTCGCCGATGCGACAAATAAAACTAAGCACGGTCGAATACCAAACCGAAACAGCCGCCCGCCGAGCCTTACAGGCTTTGCTACTGAAGTTCAACGGTAGCGAGGCTTACATCGCACAGCGGTCGCCAACCTTCGGGACTGTTCTCGACAAATTCATTGCTGACGAGCGTCTGAAAGAAATCAAGGCGTGCCGTCCGGGTGAAATCGTCGATGAGGGCCTGAAATTCAGCACAACCACAGGATACTTGTCCGTAATCAAGGTCCATCTGCGGCCTGCCTGGGCCAAGGTGCCATTGTCCGACATCAAGCCGCTCGAGGTGCAAGAGTGGCTGAAGCAACTCAATCTTTCCCGCAAGACAAAACAGAACATCAAAGGGGTCTTTCACAGGATGATGGAGCTCGCGATGCTTTGGGGACTGTTGTCTGCGCAACGAAACCCCCTGAGTCTTGTCGAAATCAAGGGCGGTTCCACTCGTCCGCGGCGAAAGAAAGTGATCATCACTCCGGAGCAGTTCCAGTTGATCTGCAACGGTCTCGAAGAGCCATTTCGCACGATGGTGCTGATTGCCATGTGCCTGGGACTGCGAGTGAGCGAGATTCTGGCGCTCAAGTGGGCTGACTTTGACTTCGAAGACGGCACACTGATGATCACGCGCGGGACAGTGCACGGAAGAATCGGACGGGTGAAGACGGAGTACAGCGAGGATGAGATGCCTCTGGATCCTGCTTTCGCTGAAATCCTACTTGCCTGGCAGACGCAGTGCCTGGCCAGTGAGGGGGGCTGGGTGTTTCCGAACCCCAACACCGGCGGTGTCTGGCATTCTTCTGTGCTTCAGGGGGATGTTCTCGTTCCGATTGGAAAGAAGATCGGTCTTGACCGTCTCGGCTGGCATACCTTCCGGCATAGCTATCGATCGATGCTGGACGTCTGCGGAGCTCCGATCGGCGTGCAACAGAAACTCATGCGGCACGCCCAGGTGAGCACGACCATGCGATATGGGAATGCTTACATGACGGAGAAGCGAAAGGCGCACGGTGCGGTTGTGCAGATGGTTCTTCCTGGGAGAAGAGAAGCGGGGATAAAAGATGTTTCCGCTTAATGTGGGGATCTGTGGGGATTTTTGGGGTGTTTCTTGAGGCCCAAAAAGCGATCTTAAGTCCTTTAGATCGTATTGGTTGCGGGGGCTGGATTTGAACCAGCGACCTTTGGGTTATGAGCCCAACGAGCTACCGGACTGCTCCACCCCGCACCTTGATAGTAACAACCCCAGCCCACAGGGTCAAACCACGTCGATAGCTGTTGCCAGCACATGTACGCGCATCCAAATTTCCTCCAGGCAACGCGTACAGTGGAGTGGGCAAGCGCCGTGCGCGGCGCGCGAACAAAGCGGTTTGGATGTCTCAGGTAAAGCACAGTCCGGCCAAGAGCCTTCGCCTTCGTTTGCTGGAACCCGTGCTCCACCTGGGCTTCGCTCTCACCGGAGTCGGCACAGTGTTGCTGGGCTCCATCCTGCCCCGGCTCTCGGCGCAATGGCACCTGAGGGATAAAGACGCAGGCCTGCTACTTCTGGTGCAGTTTGCCTTGTCGGCTTCGGGGGCCCTGCTGGTCCGGCGTAATTTTTGGAAGACCCTGGCCTGCGGCTATGGCCTGATGAGCGGCGGAGGCGTCGCCATCTTTCTGCTGCAGCAAAGATCGCTGCCAGCCTTTGGCGTGTATGGTCTGGGCCTCGGATTGGCCATGACGTCAACCAGCATGCTTACCAGCCGGCGCTACCCCAAACGCATGGGAGCAGCCCTGGCTTTGCTGAATTTTTCCTGGAGCGCCGGTTCTGTGGCTTGTCCCCTGCTGGCCGCTCAGTTTTTGCACCACGCCACAGGCAGCACGGCGTTTGTGGTGGTCGGGGTGTTGGCTTTTCCGTTCGCCTTTTTACCATTGCTCGGGGAGCGAGACGATCCGCATGCCTCGGCAATACACGATCCAGCTCCCGCCGGAATGAAAGAGGCGACAACCATCGCTTACTTCGCTCTTCTTGCGTTTCTCTATGTGGGTATCGAAGCAACCGTCGGCAACTGGATGAGCACGTACGCCAGCCGCACCACCGCCTGGACCTTCGCCGGCAGCACGCTGGCCGTCGCCGTTTTTTGGGCCGCCTTGTTACTGGGCCGAGCGTTGACACCCGTCTTGTTGACGCGGATGCCAGAATTGCGCCTTTACCGGGTATCCGTGCTGGCTACCATCGCGGGCGTCCTGGTGGTGCTTTCGGCGCATACTCCGTTGACCATTCTCTCGGGAGCTGCTGTCACCGGTCTTTCTCTGGCACCGTTGTTCCCGCTCATCCTGGCGCTTTTCCTGGCGGAGATTGGAGGGTCGAACAATGCAGGTTGGGTGTTCGCCGTCGCCGGGCTGGGTGGGGCCGTACTCTCGTGGTTGACGGGGATCGTCTCCAGCGATACGGGGTCTCTGCGCATTGGTCTGCTGGTGCCCGGCTGCGCTGCCCTGCTGATGTTGCTCATGATGGGGTGGCGTCGAGCGAATCCCATCCCCGCGAACGTGCTCGAGCCGACTGTCAGGGGGAAGATCTGACGCTCGAAGCCGCATGGAGGCTCCGGCGAGTGAGGGCGATCACCTCTTCGCGCTCGGTTGCGGTGAGCTCCAGCCGTGGCGGCCGGACACGCTCGGACGGACCGCCACACTCCTGCTGAACCAGCTTGACCAGCTGTACGAACTTGGGCACCGTGTCCAGGCGAAGCAAAGGCAGAAACCAGGCGTAAAGCGAATCTAGTTCCTCCGATGGACCAGCCTGCGCGAGTTGGAATAGTCGCACCGACTCCTCGGGAAACGCATTGACCAGCCCGGCAATCCAGCCAATTGCGCCTGCTGCGACGCTCTCGACTATCACATCGTCCATGCCCACAAAGATTGCCAGCGAGCCTCCGGCCAGATATCTGAGGGATGTAATGCGTCGCAGGTCGCCGCTCGATTCCTTGACCGCGTGGAAGTTTTCGTGGCGCGAGCGGAGCTCTACCATCTGCTCCGGAACGATGTCCGTTCCATACGCAACCGGATTGTTGTAGAGCATGCACGACAACGGCGTTGTGTTGAAGATGGCGCTGAGATGAGCTTGCGTTTCCCGCCAGTCACTTCGGTAGAGCTGCGGCGGCAAAACCATCAATCCATCCGCACCCTCGCCCTGTGCAGCTTTCGCCAGCCAGACTGCTTCCGCCGTGCTGAGCGCGGCAATGCCCACAATCACTGGCGCTTTGACGTCCAGCGATCGCCGGAGATTCTTTACAATCTCAATTTTTTCTTCCCTGGTCAGAGTGGGTGATTCGCCCAGTGACCCAAGCGCAACAATGCCCCGGCAGCCGCTTTTCACCATCCATTGAGCCTGGGCTACGAATGCATGGTAGTCGATAGACAAATCCGCATGAAACGGAGTGGTGATGGCGGGAAATATTCCAGCCCAGTCCTTTTGCTCCAAGGTGTTTCTCTCCTCATGTCAAAGAAGGATGGTACCTCACTCCGCAGCCGGCCGCACGATGCAAGCCTTCCCGCAAAATCAGCAAACTAAAAGCAATATCAATCAAGCTATCTCTTTTGCCATCCGTTAAGTTTGTCAAACATTGGTCGTATTGTTCAATTCTCCAGTTGAGGTGTTTCGATGAGTTCCTGCAGCGTGGTTTCGAACAGCTTTCCTCCGCACCTTGAGTGCGGCACCATGGGCGAGGATCTGCTGATTCGCGCAGCGCAAAGCGGTCAGGAGTGGGCGTTCGTTGAACTTTGCGCTCGTAACTCCAAACGTGTCTTCAATACTATCTACGGCGTAACCAAGAATCGGGAAGATGCCGAAGATGCGCTTCAGGATTCAATGATGCGAGCCTTCTTGCATCTGAAGCAATTTGACGGCAGATCGAGTTTCGCCACATGGTTCACTCGCATCGGCATCAACTCAGCCTTGATGATTCTGCGTAAGAGACGTATTCGTCTTGAGACCTCAATGGACACGACCGAAGACGGAGAAACCTGGCAGACATGGCAAATTGCCGATTGCGCGCCGGATCCGGAAAAGCGTTGCGTGGGAAACGAGATGTCGGTGCACCTGAACAGGGCTATCTGCCGGCTGCCTAATTCGCTTCGCTCGGTGATCGAACGGGGACAGCTGGAAGGCCATTCGATGAAGCAAATAGCACGCAATGCGGGCATCTCGGTACCCGCGACCAAGTCTCGGCTGGCCCGGGCAAAAGTGGCTCTGCGCAAGTCGATGGCGTCCACATCTGTAAGGTCCGTGGCCGCAAGACGGTCCTCTCGCGTTAACTGAAAAGGTCGACTGCCCTCCCCAGGGTCTGGTGGCGCTGTTGAATTCCATGCGGCTCTCTCTACGGATAGCCGCACACGCGGCGCCTACCAGCTGTGCGAAACGGGAAATCCGATACGCTCTCAAAGAAAAACATTTCCAAGAAAGAGCATCCACACACAGATCCCTTCACTTCGCTCCGGTCGGGATGACAAGGGAAGAGGGGCGCCTCCTGGAAGACAGGTTGCTGAACAGGAGATTTGCGTATCCCACCCGTCGATGGTAACGGGATAGGGCGCAAAAACGGTACTCAGGCAGGAATCGATACCCGCTCGCGGGCAGGGACGGCAGAGAAGAGCGTAACCATCCCTTCCGCCAGCGTGGGGTGGGTGATCGTCATGTCGCGCAAGAATGTATACGGTATTCCTGCTTTCATCGCGAGCTGAACGGTAGCCATAGTTTCCCCTGCACCCACACCAAAGCCAGTGAATCCCAGGATCTGATCATCCGTAGTGCTGATCAAAGCCTTGAGGAAGCCCCTGGTCTCAGAGAGCGTCCTGGCTCTTAACACCGAGGCGATTGAAATTTTGGACACCCGGTAGGGAATACCTTGTTGCCTGGCCTGCGTCTCATCCAGGCCCACGCGGGCAAGTTCAGGGTCAGTGAAAAGACAGGACGGCACCTGCCGGCCCGTGGTTGTCCGTCGAGCGCCGGCAAGATTGTCGCGGACTATGCGGAAGTCGTCAAACGAGATGTGCGTGAAGATAGGACCACCGGTGCAGTCGCCCAAAGCCCAGACAGCGGGAGCGCCGGTTTCCAGCCGGTCATTCACCTTGATAAAGCCGTTCTTCGTGATATTGATTCCAGCCGATTCAAGCCCAAGCCCCCCTGTGTTGGGGAGACGCCCGGTTGCTACCAGCAGGTGGGAGCCCTCAACGATGATTTCCGATCCACGCCGGGAACCGTGTAGCCGCACACCCTGGCCAGATTTACCTTCTACGCGCCCCAGGCTGGTATTTGTCACTGTCACGATGCCCTCATCCTGGAAAAGCTGCGTCACGGCTTGAGAGACGTCCGCATCTTCGCGGTGGAGCAGGCGGTCATTGCGCTCCATGATGGTGACGCGGCTGCCCAGACGCCGCATCGCCTGGGCAAATTCCAGGCCCACATATCCGCCGCCCAGGATCAACAAGTGTTCGGGAACAACGTCGAGTTCCAGCGCCTCGACGTGGGTAAGCGGAGAAACCTCGGCCATACCCGGCAGGTCAGGAATCTCCGCCCGGGTGCCAACGTTGATGAAGACCTGCTCGCCGTGCAAAACGCGCTCCCCACCCCCTAAGAGCGAGACTTTGAGGGTCCTATCGGAGATGAAGCGGCCTTCCCCCATTACAATTTCCACTTTGCTACGGGTGAAGTTGTCGCGGTGGATCTGGAGAAGACCTTCGACCATCTCCCGCTTGCGGGCGCGCACACTCGGCATGGAAACCGACCATTTGTCGGTCAGCATGCCGAACTCAGCCCCCCGCTCGAAATAGGACGCTACCTGCGCACTGTGAATCACGTTCTTGCTGGGTAAGCAGGCTATGTTCGGGCAAGCACCTCCCAGATACTTGCGCTCGATGGCGGCAACGCGCTTACCGCTTGCGCCCAAATGCCAGGCCATGTACTTGCCCGCTTCTCCAGTGCCCAACACAACCGCATCGTATTGTTCGATTTCTGGCATGCTCTTCCCTTAGGTCATTCAGCGGCTTCGATATGAAATTTGGACGCCCCGGCGACCAAGGTTAAATCGTAAGGGGCATGAATGCCGGTCATCTTGTTATTGTTTGCTCTGAATTTGCCTTTATTGCTGCAAGCGAGGAGAGCATTGTCTGCCACCGCAGCAAGCGCTCGCCCGAGGGTTTCACGCCATCAAACTTAAGTACGTATTCTGAAGAGATGCCACGTGGAACCAGATTTTTGAAGGCATAGGACGGAATTTCAAACGCATTTCACGCGCGCGAGCATCCATGGATAGAGACGTCCCCTTGCGGGACGGAAGGAGACATTCATGGCAACAGCAGAGAAGATCGACAGCAAGAGCGACAAAGCTTCTTCAATCAAGAACGTCGGACAACTGGATCACGCAGCAGTCGAGGAGATTTCCGGTGAGCTGCGCCACTTGCTGGCCGATTGCTTCGCCTTGTATTTGAAGACCAAGAACTTCCATTGGCACATGACGGGCAAGAACTTCCGCGACTATCATCTGCTTCTCGACGAGCACGGTGATCAAATCTTTGCCATGACGGACCCGGTTGCAGAACGAGCCCGGAAACTTGGCGGCATCACGATTCACTCCATCGGGGAAATAGCCACTTATCAGCGGCTTAAGGACAATAACGAGCAGCACGTTGCACCGAAAGCGATGCTGGGTGAGCTGTTCGCAGACAATCGTAAGCTAACGGCGTCGCTTCGATCCACGCACGAAGTATGCGACCGCCACAACGATGTAGCAACGGCCAGCCTCATCGAAGTGTGGATCGACGAGACGGAACGCCGAGCCTGGTTCCTGGGAGAAATCGTCGACAGTCTTGATTGACACAGGGGTTGTCAGCGAGAGCGGCTTTCGTGTTTTGGCCGCTCTCGTCTGGCTCACTTCACTGCAAACGCATCCGCCGCCACTCCCCGGGAGTGGTGTCAAGCAATTTGCGAAATGCCCGGATGAAACATGCCTGGTCGGCAAATCCACACTTGAGCGCGATTTCTACCATCGGCAGGCCGGAATGGAGGAGAAGTTCCTTGGCTGCATCGATGCGCTGCTGCAAGAGCCAGCGGTATGGGGGTTGACCGACGGCCTGCTTGAACGCCCGCACAAAATGGCTTACGGATAACTTGCATTCGCGCGCCACTTCGGAGAGTCCAATTTGTCCGTCGAGGTTTGCCTTCAGCATTTCAAGGGCGCGGTTCAGCTGCCAGGGCGCCAAACCCCCGCGCACCAGGTAGGGGGTTGTTTTGATTCCGCCGTAAGTACGGGCAATGTATGCGCGCGCGGCCAATACCAGGTGGTCCACATACAGCTCGCTCAAAAACGCTGCCTCCTCGAGCGCCGGTAAGAGACACGATGCGAGGTTTTTTAGCCCTGAGTCGACCTTGCCCGAGGGACAGCTCAAGGTTTCACACCTGGAGCCATGATTCTCATCTGCAAATTCGTCGAGGGCAGCGCGGGGGATGTAGAACTGCACCATATCGAAGGCACTCCCCAGATACATCGAAGGTTCCTGCTTGAGATCGATGATGCTGACGCTTCCCTCCTGCTGGGTAGCATCGAGCGCGGTGAGTCGCCCACCTAGCCAGGATTTCACGGGCGCCACCGCCTTCAGTTGCACCTGAACGACGAAGGCGGGTTCGTGAGGGAATGGGGTTGTCCTGTCGGGCAGGCCCGTCTCGGAGCGTAGCCGGGTGACGGCAAGGTTTCCCTGGTGCGAGGTCTTCACCCGGATGGTTGGCGCACTCGCCAGGTACCAGTGTTTCGCCATGCGAACCCCGTAGGTGCCGGCTTCGAGCACGCTGAGTGCATGGGCGGGCCGGGCGGCGGGTTTGAGTAATTGGCTTTGCAACTTCGAGGGAGCGATGCCGGGAAATGTTCTGATCGGATCGATAGCAAAGTTAGCGCTCAGCATGGGGCGAACCACCTTTCGACTTGAAGGTAGCGGTTCGTACGTGGGCAACGAAACCCTCAATGGAGCCAAATTGAAGCAACCAAAAGTAATGAACCAAACCCCCGCCAAAGGCGGGTTTTTTCGCTCTACATAGCCGGAAACCGCCAAAACCACCGGAAGAGAGGAGGCAGGGATGATCCTTTCGAGGGGGGACGCTCCCCTTCGAGCGAAGGGCGCCGCATACCTCTGGTTTGGATGTTGAGGGCTAACTGGTTGCCGAGAAATTGGGTGACCGGGCAGCAAAGCCGTACCTTCAGAGCTTCTAAACAGGGTGTGGGGGTGCCCGGCGTATTCTCGACCGTTTACGGCACGACAGTTTAAAGTCACCACTTGTGCTTAAAGCGCAGTGGAGAAGAAGCAAGAATGAAGAGCTACCAGTTTTTACCAGTACTTTTTTTGATGGCGGCAACCTTGGGATCTGCTCAAACCCAAACCGAACCTGCGCTCGATCCTGGTCTTGGCATCTCTACGCTGCAGTTGTGGCCGGCCGGGGCTCCCGCAATAGCGGGCACCAGTCCGGATGACTTGCCCACGCTCACCGTGTTTCTTCCTCAAAAAGGACGAAATACCGGATCCGCTGTGATCGTCGCACCGGGCGGAGCCTACCTCGGGCTGGCCAGCAACCTCGAAGGACGCCAAGTGGCGGATTGGTTTACCGTTCGCGGGATGACCGCCTTCGTGCTCAAGTACCGGCTGGGGGCAAAGTATCTCTACCCCATCCCGCTCGAAGATGCACAACGGGCGGTGCGACTCGTGCGCTCACTCGCTGCAGCCTATGACTTTTCTCCGGATCGTGTTGGCATGATCGGCTTCTCTGCCGGAGGTCATTTGGCGGCGGCCACCGGCACGCTGTTCGACGCCGGCAAACCCGACGCCAGCGACCCAGTCGAACGGCTCAGCGACCGGCCCGATTTTCTGGTCCTCGGCTATCCCTGGCTGAACGCAATGCAGCCGAGTGGGAACTACATCACGTACTGCTCGCGGATTCCAAGCATCCCGCCCGAAACGTGCAAGCTGGACGAAGTGAAATATACGCCGAGCCGCCACGTTACCCCACAAACGCCGACGACCTTTATCTACAGCACCACCGATGACCGGACCGTACCAATTAGCGCCAGCGTCGATTTCTACAATGCCTTGATCGCCGCCGGCGTACCAGCCGAACTGCATATCTTTCGCCATGGGGACCACGGCAGCGGCATGGGATTGGGAAACGCCGCGCTCGACCTGTGGCCCGTACTGCTGGAGCAATGGTTGCGTGATCAGGGTTTGTTGACACCGCTACCAAAACCGTAGCGATTTGGTTCACTACAGGTAAGCTGCGAAGGCCATCCAGCTAAAACTCTATAAACCGCATCTACATGACTCTACATTTGCTTGCCTAACCGCAATCAATCTGATCGTGTAGCACAGGACGCATGATGCCCGAATTGACTTTGACTGAACCGCGCACCGCCGCCATACAAGAAGGCCTTCCTCACCCACGAGGCGCTTCCTGGGACGGCAAAGGAACCAATTTCGCACTTTTTTCTGCCCACGCGACCAAGGTTGAGGTCTGCATTTTCGACGAGAACGGCGAGAATGAGCTGGAACGGATTGAACTGCCTGAATATACCAACCAAATCTTTCACGGCTATCTCCCTGATGTCCGTCCCCGGACGGTTTATGGTTATCGCGTTCACGGACCCTATGAGCCTGAAAACGGTCACCGCTTCAACCCAAACAAGCTACTTCTTGATCCGTACGCAATGGCTCATATCGGCGAGCTCAAATGGGATCCGGCGGTCTTCGGGTACAACATGGAGTCGGGCGATGACACCACCTTCGATGAACGGGACAGCGCGCCCTTCATGCCCAAGTGCGTGGTCGTCGATCCTAACTTCGACTGGCACGGCCAGGATGTGCTGTCAGAAGTTCGCGTGCCTTTTGACGACACGATTCTTTACGAGATGCACGTCAAGGGCTATACCAGGTGTTTCCCCAACATGGCGGAGGAACTGCGCGGTACTTATGAGGGCCTGGGTCAGGACGCGGTGCTCAAGTACATCAAGGAGCTGGGCGTAACCTCGGTGGAATTGCTGCCCATTCACTTCTTTATCGATGACAGTCATCTCCTGGAGAAGGGCCTCACCAATTATTGGGGGTACAACAGTATTGGATTTTTTTCCCCCGATAAGCGCTATGCGCGCGATCAGCGCCACACATTACGTGAGTTCAAGGAAATGGTCGCCCGCTTTCATGGCGCCGGGCTTGAAGTCATTCTGGATGTTGTCTACAACCACACTGCCGAAGGCAATGAACTCGGTCCTACACTCTCGTTCAAGGGCATCGATAATGCGAGCTACTACCGCCTGCTACCCGACAATGCGCGCTATTACATCAACGACACGGGTACTGGAAACACGCTGAATCTCAGTCACCCGCGCGTGATCCAGATGGTTACCGACAGCCTGCGCTATTGGGCGGAGCAGACCCGGGTTGACGGCTTTCGCTTTGATCTCGGAACCATTCTGGCGCGAGAACCAAATGGATTTGATAATCAGAGCGGCTTTCTCAAGGCGTGCAGCCAAGATCCATGCCTGGCCAGGGTCAAGCTCATCGCTGAGCCATGGGATTGCGGTCCTGGCGGCTACCAGGTGGGCGGTTTCCCTCCTGGTTGGGCGGAGTGGAACGATAAATTCCGCGATACTGCGCGAAAGTTCTGGCTCGGCAATGCCCCACCCTCCGCCCTTACCGAGGCCTTATGTGCTTCGCCATCTGTCTTCCATCACCAGGGACGTAGACCGTGGGCGTCGATCAACTTCATTACCGCTCACGATGGTTTCACTCTGAACGATCTCTACACTTACAACGAGAAGCACAACGAAGCAAACGGAGAAGACAACAAAGACGGCAGCGACAACAACAGTTCCTGGAACTGCGGAGTCGAAGGCCCAACCAACGACCCCGAAATCAATGCGCTACGCCAGCGAATGATGCGCAATGCCCTGGCCACTTTGCTGCTGGCCCAGGGAACGCCCATGATCCTGGCAGGAGACGAGTTCGCCCGTACCCAGGGCGGCAATAACAACGCCTATTGCCAGGACAACGAGATCAGCTGGCTGAATTGGGATTTGAAAGAAAAAGGCGAGCACCTGGTTGCGTTCACCCGGCGTTTGACGAGTATGCGGCATAGGTATCCCATTCTGCGCCGCAATCTCTTTCTTACCGGCCAATACAACGAGGAGCTGGGAGTTAAGGACGTTACCTGGATTAACGCTAATGGTTCGGAAATGGAGCAGGAGCATTGGGGCGATACCAACATGCGCTGCTTCGGCATGCTGTTGGATGGGCGGGCACAGGTAACAGGAATCAGGCAAAGAGGTAAGCAAGCTACGCTGTTGATCGTGGTCAACGACCATCATGATCTAGTGGAGTTTACTTTGCCCGAGTGTCCTGGCGGCGATTCCTGGAGGTTGTTGATCGATACCAACAACACGGACAACAGCGAGACAGGATTCTTTAAGGTGGGCGATTCGTACCAGGTTACGGCGCGCTCCTTGCTCGTGTTTGGCCTGGAGACATCGACCGTCGCTTAACCATCCTTGGGGAAGGATGGTTAAGCTAATTTTGCTTTATTTCATTACCTGCCACGTATTGCCGTTCATAACCAGCGAATCCTGGCCTGGCTGGCTGTGCGAGAGGGCGGCGCCGGCGGATGAGAAGGCGGTTTGCACTTCCTGGTTTTTCGCCCAGGGCGGCACGTCGGCAAAGCTGTAGTGATAATCGACCTGTGCGGTCTTGGAACCGGAACCGTTGACCCCGGTAGTGAAACTATCGATGCTATCCACCGCACGATGACCGAAGCAGAAGTTGCCGTATCCGGGCTGGGTCGTATCGGGCGTCCAGGCGGAGCGGCCTTGCTCGGACAGATCGTAGTTGTTGACCTGCTTGGAAGCGACGATAAAAACCTTCTTCTCTCCAGTCGTACGGGTGAGAAGACCAGCATCCGTGAGCGCGTCGTAGCCTTCTGTTTTCGCATCGTCGGAAGTCGCAGCTTGCACCGGGAACTTCTTCGCGTCCTGCCAAATGCAGGCGGGATGAGCCTTGTAGTAGTCGTTGATAGCCGTTTGATAATTCGCCTTGGAATCGTCCTGCTTATTACAGCCCGCAGCCAAAAGAGTGGCGCCGCAAAGTAGCCATGCCCTTGAGTATTTATGTCTGATCATTGAGAATCCCTTTCTCCGTGAAGCAGCCGATAAGATGCTTCGCTGGGCTGGGCTGTTGCTACATGACGTATTCTCAGTACGAGGTGATGGATGAACGGGGAACAGGATTGGGCTTCCATGCTGGCGGTCGCGATAGGCGAGGCCCGCATCGGGCTGGCTGAAGGCGGGCTGCCGATCGGAGCAGCAATGTTCAACACCCAGGGGCAACTGCTCAGCTCCGGACACAACCGGCGGGTCCAGCAGAGTGATCCGTCAGTACACGCGGAGACGGATGCCTTCCGCCGCGCGGGGCGATTGCGTTCCTATCGCGATGTCATCATGGTGACCACCCTGGCGCCGTGCTGGTACTGCAGCGGATTAGTCCGCCAATTCGGCATCCGTACCCTGGTGGTGGGCGAGAGCCGGACCTTTCCCGGCGGTCTCGATTGGCTGCGCGAGGCAGGCGTACGTATTTTCGATCTGGACTCTCAGGAATGCGTGGCGATGATGGAAGCCTTCATTCGCGATTATCCAGAGATCTGGCATGAGGATATTGGTGAAGTGTAACCATCATGCTCACACTTAACCTGGGCACATGAGGCCTTCCGCGCCCGCGGACTTCATCGTCTTCTGCCAAAGAGAGACCGCAGGAGATCCCTGACCAGGGAGCCAGTCGGCGAAGGTGTTGGGCGAAGAAGAGGCAGCTCCGGCGTTCACGCTGAAAGCCAGGATGTTGGTCTGGCAAGGGAGTTGACTGGCCCTTCCATTGGTGACAATCCCATAGGAAGCGATGAAGTTCAGATAGCCGGCAACGGACGGGCTTAGCGGCGGCCAACCCATCATCAACTCCAGCCGAGGTGCTTCCGTCGCCGCCGTAAAACCTACCGGACCCGCTGACACCACTCGATTATCCTGCCCGGCCACGTCTCCCACGACCTGGATAGATCCAGACGGCCTGGTCTGGCCGTTAAAAATGAAGCCGCCGCTGCCGCTGTACTTAATGAGTTTGCTGCCCTCAGATACGCTGCCCTTGGAAGTGAAGTCCGGAATGAAGCTAAAACCCAATGAGATCCTTAGATCGAAAGGCAATGCGCCCAACAGGATGGGTACGTGATAAGCAGCCCGGGAAAGCGATGCACTTTTTATGAGCTCAGCGGGCCAGGAAGTGATCTTGGCCATGGAGCCCGACTTCATCTCATCCGCAGCAAACGCAAACCATTTAAGCTCAACCTGCCCACTCAAGTTTTGGTTGGTGAAGCTGATATTGGTCAGCTGGCCATCTTTGATCTGCATCCTGATATTGGAAACAAAGTTGCTAATGTATCCAACACCTTCGTAGGCCAGCGTTCCCTGGCTGCCTCCATATTTAATGGTCGCTCGAATATCAAGGCGGTCGGCGGCAGGCGTGAATTTGACATGGTAGTTGTAGCCTGAGAAGTCCACATCGAAATCCGCTATACCCTCGGTAGGTAGCAATTTGCTGAAATCGACCGGGTAGGTGCCCTCCAGTCGCCCATCTTTGATGGCGTCGGTGATTTTGGCCGGTTCGGTTTTGATCAAGTAACCGGCGCTGGTATTTTTTATGTCCACCACGGAACACAACGCGAGGCCCGAGAGCAGAAGCACACCTCCGGGCTGCAGCCTGGCAATCTGGGTGGCGGACGAATCAAAGACGTAACTGCCATCGCGCTGAATAGCCACCAAATGGCGCATGGTCTCTTCTTTGCTCAGCACCGTGACCCCGTGCTGATAGGTCACGTTGTAGACAGTGGTGCCGTCCCCCAGCGACGAAGTCCGTGGAATATAAGCCGGACCACTGAAGTGACGGCCCTGGTAGCCGCCGGCCCTTACCTGCAGGTCGGGATCCTGGGGACCCGCGGCCGGCACGGCGGTTTCGGTGGGATTGTCCGGCTTCCTGCAGGAGGACAACAGCAGCAGCACAGCGACCGGTCCAATTGCCAATATGCTGGTTCGCATCTGGGTTCCTCTTACTTAAGGTGCGCCGGGAATCTCTCGCATGGTACAGCCTCAGACGGGATCGGGAAAGATGCCGATTACAATCTGCTGAGGATGAAACACGGTTCGGCAACAATCGCGCGAAGAGCTGTCTCTGCGCTTTTTGTGGGGAATGGTTTTGCCTTCGACGTTTGGTCCGCGCACATCTCGGGTCTCAAACCGCTTAGTGTGTTATCGTGGGTCTGCTCAATTGAGGCAGGCGACTATGGAAGGTTTGGCAATTCTGGGTGGCAGCCCAGTGCGCACTACTCCGTTCACCCCTTGGCCGTTGTTCTCGGACAAAGAAGAGACGCGCTTGCTGGACGTGTTACGCAATCGAGCCTGGGGCGGACAACCTTTCCCAGGCAAGTACTCCACCCAGTTCGCCGCGGGTTTTGCCAAGCTGCACGATACTGCCTATGGCCAATGCGTAAATACCGGCACGGTCGCCATCCAGGCCTCGCTTAAAGCCATCGGTATCCAACCCGGCGATGAGGTTCTGGTGCCCGCCTACACCTGGGAAGGCACGGTAGGTCCAGTCCTGCTGGTCAATGCAGTGCCGGTGTTTGTCGATGTCGATCCTGAGACCTATTGCATGGATGCAGCGGCCGCAGAGGCGGCCATCACAGCGAAGACCAGAGCCATGCTTCCGGTACACCTGGGCATGCGCTTCGCTGACATGGATGCACTGCCCGAGATCGCCCGCAAACATTCGCTCAAGATTGTCGAAGATTGCGCCCACGCTCACGGGGGGAAATGGCGCGGCAAGGGCGCAGGTTCGATCGGGGACCTGGGAGCTTTCAGCTTTCAGTCGAGCAAGTTGATCACCTCTGGGGAAGGTGGCATCGTGCTCACCAATAACCTCGAATATCACGAGCTGGTACAGACCTACATCAACGCCGGCCGGGCCAGTGTCACCGACAAGTTTCACCATCGGACGATCGGCTTCAATTACAGGCTGGGTGAGTTCCAAGCGGCGCTGCTTACGGCGCAGTTGGAAAATCTGCCCGAACAATCTGTGATTCGTATGGCCAACATGGCCTATTTTGAGCAACAGCTGGCAAAGACGCCGGGCATTGGCTTCTTAAAACAGGAGCCCCGCATCACGACCCTGGCCCCCTACGGTTTTGTCCTGAAATACTTCGCTGAGCAAGTGAAGGATATTCCGCGCGCTGCTTTTGTAGCTGCTCTGCAACTGGAAGGGATACCCTGCGACGGGCTCTTCTATGAGCCGGTCTATTGCAGTTCATTGTTCCCTCTCAATCCAGCCGATTTTCCCGCTCTGAGCTGGGGCCGGCCGCAGCCACTTGATCTGAAGATCATGTACAGCTGTCCAGAGTCAGAGAAGGCAGCCTACCGGGAAGCGGTCTGGTTTCCCCACCAGATCTTCCTCGGGCCACGCAGCGACATCGACTCGATTGTGGAGGCGATGCGGAAGGTTCTGAAAGACGTCGAGAGCCTGCGGAATCTGGATCACAAGGCTATTCGCAACCAGCGACTTTCGCGCGCTGATCGCGAGAGTTGATGGCTGGGGAAGTGGCTTAAGGGGTAAGGGGTGTCAGTACTGGGCGAAAGAAACCGCAGGTCCCTCCACTACGCTTCGCTCCGGTCGGGATGACAATTCTGTTGTAACCGCAGGGGCTTCGGCGACAAATCCATGATCCCGCAACAGAATTGTCATCCCGACCGGAGCGAAGCGTAGTGGAGGGACCTGCGGTTTCTTTCACCCGGTAATTTGACCCCCTAATACAAAGCCACCTCCGAGGCGCTACTCTTTCGTTTTAAGCAGGTGGGCGTTGTCGTGAAGGAATTTTTCGATGTCGTCCTTCATGCCCAGCACTTTGGCCCATTGCTCTTTGTAAAGGGTCACAGGGAACCGGCCTACGCCGTAAAGCGAGACCGCCCCCTTTTCGCTCACTTTTAAACTCAGTCCTCGCACACTTTTGGTTTTGAGCTGATCATTCTCCGCTCGCAGCCTCTCCAGTTCCGCTTTTAAATCCTCGTCAGACATAACGCACGCTCCTGATCTGGAATCAGTCTAGCCTAATTATTCCCGGGAGGTCCCAGGGGATTTACCATTCCGTATGCCTCGTTGTGACACGCTTATCCGAAATGCGCGCGTACTCGATGGGAGCGGAGCCGCTGCTCAGACCGCAGATGTCGCCGTCGATGCCGGCATCGTCTGCGCGATCGGGCAGCTTTCCCAGTACGTGGGCAAACAAGTCATCGAGGGAGACGGACAGGTACTCGCGCCCGGCTTCATCGACACCCATACGCATGACGACACAACCGTAATCCGCAACCCCCAGATGATGGCGAAGCTTTCGCAGGGCGTCACCAGCGTGATTGTCGGCAACTGTGGGATCTCTGCAGCGCCGGTACAGTTGACCGGGCCGCCTCCCGATCCCATGAACCTGCTGGGAGAAGCCGACGCTTTCCGTTATCCCACGTTCGCTTCGTACGCAGCGGCCGTGGATGCAGCCCGGCCCGCAGTCAACGTCGCTGCCCTGGTCGGCCACACTGCCCTGCGCAACAACCATATGGACCGTCTCGACCGCGCTGCCAGTGCGGGCGAGGTCCAGGCCATGCGCGCCCAGCTGACCGAGGCCCTGGACCACGGAGCATTGGGCTTGAGCTCCGGACTAGCGTATTCCTCAGCCAGATCCGCTCCCGCAGAAGAAATCCTCTCGCTGGCTGAGCCGCTCGCGGCCGCCGGCGGCATCTATGCCTCACACATGCGTACCGAGGCGGAGGAGATTCTTTCCGCTATGCAAGAAGCTTTCTCCACCGGCCGGAACAGCCGCGTGCCGGTTGTCATTTCGCACCTGAAATGCGCCGGCGTCGCCAATTGGGGCCGCAGTGGTGAGGTCCTGCATGCGTTAGACACTGCACGGGCCGAGCAACCGGTGCAGTGCGACTGTTATCCCTATACAGCCTCTTCCAGCACCCTCGATCTTCGCCAGGTAGATGAGCGGGTGCGGATCGTCATTACGTGGTCGACGCCTCATCCGGAAGTAGCCGGCCAGACACTGGAGCAAATCGCTTCTGCCTGGAGCGTAAAGCAGGTGGAAGCAGCTGTTCGCTTGCAGCCCGCAGGGGCCATTTACCACAATATGTCTGAAGTGGACGTTCGCCGCATCCTGCAACATCCGGCAAGCATGATCGGATCGGACGGTTTGCCTAATGACCCCAGGCCGCACCCTCGTCTCTGGGGAACCTTTCCCCGGGTGCTGGGGTATTACTGCCGGGACCAGGGCATCTTCTCGTTGGCGCAGGCAGTCCACAAAATGACCGGCATGCCGGCGCAGCGCTTCGGATTGACGGGACGAGGGCGAATCAGCGAAGGCTCTCACGCCGACCTGGTGCTGTTCGATCCGGAAACGATCCGAGATACAGCTACCTTTAGCGACCCCATCTGCCGCGCTGAAGGAATCGCTGCCGTATGGGTCAACGGCGTCCTGTCGTATCAGGATGGGGATGCCACCGGACAACGAAACGGACGTTTTCTCTCCCGCACCGTGAGCCCATCTTGACCCCATTGCCGATGCTCGACTCCCACGGTCTCTTTCTGTTAATTGCTGCTGCCAGTGCGGTGATTGGGCTGGTCCTGCTCATTGCGGTAGGCAAGCTGAACCCTTTCCTCTCGCTGCTTGTGGTTTCGCTCGCTCTGGCGGCCGCGACCGGAATGCCGCTGGGTAAGATTGTCTCCTCTTTCGAAACGGGAACAGGCAATACGCTCGGCCATATCGCGATCATCGTTGGCCTGGGCACCATGCTGGGCAAGATGATGGCAGAATCCAGGGCGTCGGATCGCATCGCGGAAACCCTGATTCAGCTTTTCGGCGAAAAGCGCGTGCCCTGGTCTATGATGTGCGCCGGCTTAGTGGTCGGTCTGCCCGTCTTCTTTGAGGTAGGCTTCGTGCTGCTCGTTCCCATCGCCTTTACCGTCGCCCGGCGAACGCGCACCTCGCTGATTTTGGTGGGCCTGCCGATGGTGGCAGGACTTTCCGTGGTTCACGGCCTGGTTCCGCCGCATCCCGCAGCCATGCTGGCGGTTGAAATTTTTCACGCCGACGTAGGACGGACGATTTTATATGCGCTGCTGATCGGCATTCCCTCCGCGATCGTGGCTGGCCCGATATACGCCCGCTTCATCGCGCCCAGGATTGTGCTCGATCCTCATAACCCTATGGCGGAACAGTTTGCCGAGCAGGAACTTGATCGCCGTTTACCTGGCTTTGCCATCTCCATGGCCACCATTTTGCTGCCGGTCCTGCTCATGCTGCTGGGTAGCTGGGCGGACGTGCTGTCGACGCCCGGAAGCCGTGCGAACAAGGCGCTCCTTCTTGTGGGCAGCGCAGATATCGCATTAGTGGTTGCCGTCTTGATCAGCTTTGTCACCCTGGGCCTCATGCGTGGTTTCAGCCGGGAAACGATCTTGAAATTCTCCAATGAATGCCTGGCGCCGACTGCCACCATTACCCTGCTCATCGGAGCCGGGGGCGGGTTCGGCAGGATCCTTCAGGATAGCGGCGTGTCGCAGGCGATTGTCTCCGTGGCCCTGCATGCCCATGTCTCGCTGCTGCTGCTGGGCTGGCTGGTTGCGGCTCTGATTCGGTTGGCTACCGGATCCGCCACGGTGGCATTAACCACGGCCGCTAGTATTGTTGCTCCCATCCTGACCCACACCCCGAGTGTGCGGCCTGAGTTGTTGGCCATCGCCACCGGCGCGGGGTCGGTGGTCTTCTCTCATGTGAACGATGGCGGGTTTTGGCTGGTGAAAGAGTATTTCAACATGAGCGTGATCGATACCATGAAGACCTGGTCCATAAGCGAAACCATTATCTCGATCCTCGCTTTATTGTTCACGCTGGGATTAGCAACTGTGATCTAACGTTTTAAGGGAGCAGCGCGGGTCGGCTTAGCAGCAGGGGCTGCGGAGGCCGGCGCCGTGCTGCCTGGTCCACCAACTGGTTCCAGCATGGGCAGCCGCTGGTCCACGGACGGCAATGGCGGAAAAGGAGCGTGCGGCTCTGCCTGATACCAATACGCCACGGAATAGAAGTTATCCGAACGATGATTCGCGTTGCCGTGCTCGATGGTCGCCTTAAACGAGGTTTTGAAAACAACCGGCGAATCAAGGTGAAAGCGGTACACGCTTGTTCTGCCTCCCGCACTGCTTTTTCCAACGATCGGCGCGCCGTACAACTGATAGGAGAAGGGATGGTCTTTGAATCCCCAGGCGCCGAGAAAATAATCTTCTGCGCCGGTGCCGGCGATGGAAGGCCTGGTTGCTCCGTCCACAAAAAACATATCGTCGCCCTCGCCCCACCAATCATCCTGGTTCTGCAGGATGGACATGGTCACACCTGCATACTGGCCGGTGCCCTTGGCGTCGAGCCACACGTAGTTATCCTGACCGGTAAGGTTGGCCTTCTTGTTCACCAGCGGCTGAGCGTTCGATGTCCACTTGTTTGTCCAGCCATGGTTGGGCTGCGCCTGCCGATACTGGGCATGGAAATAGAGCGTGCCCGGTGCCAGGGTAGTTGGCTCGGTTCGGTAATCGATGTTGTAATAGAGCGCCTTGATCAGCTGCTTGCCTTCGTTGGTCACGGTGATTCGCGCGTGCCGTTCAAAAGGCATGGGGAAAAAGCAGTTCAAGTCTTTGATGCTTCCCACGGAAAGCATTTCAGATTGCCAGGGCTGGTAGTATCCGAGACCGAGCCCGAAGAAATCGCCGATCGGAGCCTCGACGCTTGGGGTTTCTTCCCCGTCCCAGTAGATGCGTAGCACGATCCGCTTCAGATGGTAAGGTTCCGAGCTGGCGATGGTGAACCACAGGTGGGAAATGAGACCGGGGCCGTCCGCGTCGAATACCGTTAATGTTTTCCCGGGATCCACTTTGCGGCTGTCGGCATTGGCTCCGGTGGGATCCGCGCTCGAGGCCCGATGCATGGTGTAGGTCTGCTGGCTGGTAAGACTCGGTTCCCAGGCGGCGCTTTGACCCAGCACCATGAGTGATCCACTCAGAACCAGGGGTACGAGCAACATCCATCGGCAAATGGGCAACTTCCTCAGCATCGCTAAGATTATTGCACTGATCGCGCCCTACGACTTCCCCGGCCCAAGTTCCCTCCATTTCCAAGAAAGGACCGCTAAACCGCAGATCTCTCCACTTCGCTCCCCCGGATTTCCTGTCGAGAGCCGTGGCGTTGAGGATCTGCATGCGGCTCTCTCTACAGAGAGCCGCACACGAAGACGTCGCTAGCAGCGCGAAGTAGGAAATCCGGGTACGCTTCGGTCGAGATGACAAAGGGGAGTGTAGCGTTTCCAAAGAAGAGCGGTTGCTAAATGGGAGCCGCTCTTCGTCGAAGCGCGGCGAGGTGGAGATCTGTGGTTATCGTTCCCTGACTGCTGCTGGGGCCATAATGAACCTACCCTTTGTCATCTCGACCGAAGCGCAGCGAAGTGGAGAGATCTGCGGTTTAGCGGTCCTTTCTTGGAAATGTGGCCGCGCGAGAATGCCAACGATGTCCTATGAAACGGAGACCACCGCCACGCTGTCGGGGCCGAGCCTGATGTGCATGGCGCTCAGGCTCATTGAGTCATCGGATGCCAGTAGTATTTGCACGCCACCGCTGCCTGGTTCCACCTCAACCGGAGCCGGCCCCAGGTTGCAGACGATGCGAAGACTGCCGCGTTCCAGTACCAGCCACTGTGCCTCTTCATCGAATCGCACCTGGACGTCATTGAGGTTTCCATCGGACAGTTCGCTCCGCTCCCGCCGCAGTTTGATCAAATCCTTGTGCCACTGCAGCAGTGAGGCATGAGGCTCCTGGGCTAACTCGGCCCAGCTCAACTTGGATCGAAGGAATGTCTGTTCGTCCTGAGGATCTGGAATCTGATCAGGGGTCCATCCAAACGCCTCAAACTCTCGCTTACGTCCCTCAGAAATCATCCGGCCCAACTCGGGATCGTCGTAATTAGTGAAATAGAGGAACGGCGCAGTCGCTCCAAATTCCTCTCCTTGGAAAAGCATGGGCACAAAGGGCGCAGTAAGCACGAGCGCCGCAGCAATCTTGGCACGGCCCACCCCAGATTCGTGGCTGATACGCTCGCCCTGGGCACGATTGCCGACCTGATCATGGTTCTGCACAAAGCCCACAAAGCGATGCCCCGACAAACCCACTACTTTGCGGCCGTGGTTTCTCTGCCGATATTCGGAATAAATGCCGTCGTAAACGAAAACGCAACGGAGCGATTTGGCCAACTGGGCAAGCGTTCCAAAGTCCGCGTAGTATCCAGCACGCTCGCCTGAAATGACAGAGAACAAGGCGTGGTGAAAATCATCGCTCCATTGGGCGTCGAGACCATACCCACCCGCCTCCTCTGCCTTGACGATACGCGGATCGTTGAGATCACTCTCTGCGATGAGGTAAAGATGCCTGCCAACGCCTGCCTCCAACCTCTTTACCTCGCCCGTCAACTGCTCCAGAAAATGGATGGCGGAGCGATCCATGAAAGCGTGCACCGCGTCCAGGCGCAATGCATCCATGTGGTAGTCGCGCAGCCACATCAATGCGTTGTCGATCAGGTAGCGGCGAACCTCCGCCGATCCTGCTTCTTCGAAATTGACTGCGTCGCCCCAGGGCGTGTGGTGGCTGGAGGTGAAATAGGGACCAAATTTGCTCAGATAATTGCCCACCGGGCCAAGGTGGTTGTACACCACGTCCAGCACCACCGCGAGCCCCTTGCCGTGGCACGCATTCACGAAATGCTTCATGTCGTCGGGATCTCCGTAGCCATTGAATGGCGCATAGAGATCGACACCGTCGTAGCCCCATCCACGCTTGCCGGGAAAATTCGCGATCGGCATCAACTCAACGTGGGTGACTCCCAGTTCTTTCAGATAATCCAGGCGAGATTCCGCTGCCTTTAACGTTCCCTCGGGCGTAAACGTGCCCAGATGCAGCTCATAGATGAGCGCACTCGAAAGAGGCGGGCCCTGCCATCCGCTATCGGTCCAGGGGAATGCGGCGTGATCTACGACCCGCGACTCACCATGCACACTGTAGGGCTGCCACTGGGTGCGCGGATCAGGGAGCGCCGGCTCCAGACCGTCAATCACGAATCCATAATCCGAACCGGGGCCTGCTTCTTCGACTGTCGTTGACCACCAGCCCCTCTCCCCTGGTTGCAGGGCAAATTTCTTGTTGCCAACTTTGACTTCCATGGTATGAGCGCGCGGAGCCCAGACCTCAAATTGGTGCATGCCATGCCTCCTGGATTTAAGAGAAAACAATCTTCAGGTTGGATGCGAATCGACTCGCCTACTTCGATACTGGTTTGGCTTCAGAATCTGCCAGACAAAAGGCGGCATTCAGCAGCGAAATATGCGAAAGCGCCTGGGGGAAATTTCCAACCAGCCGTTTCGCATTGGTGTCGTACTCTTCTGCGAGCAAGCCCACGTCGTTGGCCAGCGAGATGACCCGATCAAATAGCTTTTTCGCATCGGCGTAACGCCCTTGCAGCTTGAGCGCACTCACCATCCAGAAACTACAGGCCAGGAAAACGCCTTCTCCTGGAGGTAAGCCATCGGAGACCTTCTCGGTGTTGTACCGCAGCACCAATCCACCGGACATCAGGTTTTGTTCAATTGCTTTCAGCGTGCCCTGGACCCGCGGATCCTCAGGCGGAAGGAACCCCATCAGGGGCATAAGCAACAGTGACGCATCGAGATGTTCCGAACCATAGCTTTGCACAAAGCTGCCCAACTTCTCGTTCCACGCTTTGCTACAGATTTCCTCGTGAATCCTGGTGCGGACTTTCTGCCATCTTTCGACGGGTGCGTCGGCGTGCAAGAGCCCAGCCGCCTTGATGGCGCGGTCGAACGCGACCCAGGCCATCACTTTGGAATAAGTAAAATGCTGCCGCCCGCCGCGGGTTTCCCAAATGCCTTCGTCAGGCTCCTGCCAGATTTTTTCCAGATGCTGCACCATGGCACGGATCATGGCAAACGATGGCTCAGAATCTCTTCCCATACGGCTCAGCGCGTGATGGAAAGCAGCCAGCACTTCCCCATAAATATCCAGCTGCAGCTGTTCTGATGCAGCATTGCCGATTCGTACCGGCTTCGAATCTTCATAGCCGCTGAGCCAGGTTATTTCGCGTTCAGGCAGATAACGCTGGCCAGCGAGGCCATACATAATCTGAACCTGATCCGGACTTCCGGCAATGGCGCGTAATAACCAGCGCTGCCAGGCCTTTGCTTCCTGGTAGTAGCCGCTATCCATAAAAGCCAGCAGGGTAAAGGTCGCATCGCGCAGCCAACAGTAGCGATAGTCCCAATTCCTTGGGCCGCCTATCTGTTCAGGCAGAGACGTAGTCACTGCGGCTACGATCCCTCCTGTCGGCCGATAGGTGAGGGCCTTCAGGGTGATGAGAGAACGTTCCACTACATCCCTATACACTCCCTGGTGGGCGCATTCGGCCGCCCATTTTTCCCAAAAGCTTTGCGTTTCCCCGAGGGCCTTGTGTACGTCGATCGGACGCGGCGCTTCCAGGTGCGAAGGACCATAGCTCATCACAAAGTCGACGGTTTGTCCCTCGCTCACGGTGAATTCGCTCACCGTCTTGAGGCCCTCTCCGGTCATCGGCGCCAAGGTTCGAAGCACCACTAGGTCGGGGCCGGCAATGGCATGGATGGCATGGTCGCGGCGTGTGACCCAGGGCACAGTGGCTCCGTAGTTAAAACGCAACGCCATTTCCATTCTCATGGGCGCGGTTCCCCGAATGCCCTTCACGATGCGTACGATGTCAGAGTTGTGGCCGCGAACGGGCATGAAGTCGATCAGCGTCACGGCATAATCTGAAGTCTCGAATGTGGTCTCCAGGATGAGCGTGTGATCGCGGTACTTGCGCGACGTCTTCTCTACCTTACCGGCGGGGGCCAGCAACCAGCGGCCGTTCTCTTCTGTTCCGAGAAGATTTGCGAAACACGCGTCGGAGGAAAAGTCGGGCCAGCAGAGCCAGTCGATCGAACCGTCCAGTCCAACCAGGGCGGCCGTCTCGCAGTCCCCGATCATGGCATAGCTTTCAATGGGAGAGTGTTTCTTCAATTTGGTGTCTGTCATTCTCGTACATGCAGGAGCCTAGCGATCATAGCCTCCTTCCTCTCCGCCTTTCACCTGCCCCGTATTCGAGCAGCGTAACCAATAGCACAAACGTTGGATGCTTCACCCCGAGGCATAGGTGCATGATGCCCGAGATGCCTTTGCGTGCAATGAGAGGTAGGGACGCTCGATGGTACATTCATCTCTGGTAAGGAGAGCCCTTGTTATTTCCAAAAACCTGCACGACCTTGCTGCTATACGCTCTGGTGGCTCTATCCCTTTCTTCTCCAGCCACCGCGACGGCAGCTGACACTACCGTAAGCATCTTGAAGGCGGCAGACGTGGCAAACCTGGTGCCCGCAACGGTGTTTTTCCGCGGCCAGGTAGCCGGTGTTCAGGCTCGCAATGCCGGGGGATTGAAGCTGCCGGACGGCATGTTGGTGCTGTGTGCCCTGGTCGACACTTCAGGCTATTCGACCGCGGTGCAACAGAAGTATCAAGCGTATTTCATTAGCGAGGTGACCCTCAATATCAACGGGCAAGTGCTCAAGCCAGGAGCTTACGGGGTCGGCTTTATCGAGGGAAGTAAATTTCTAGTCATGGATCTTGGCGCCCACGACCTGTTCATGACGGACGGCAAACGCGATGCAGAATTAAAGCGGCCAATGCCGCTGCAGGTGCTCGCCGACACTGCGCCTAACCGTTATCGGCTTTACATCAACCGCAACTACGTTGTGGTTTCTCTCACTGGCCAGTAAACCTGCACGAAAGGTGTAGACAGAAGACCGGTAATCCCGTCCGTTTTGCGTGGATAATTTCATGAACGGAAAGAGGTTTGCATGGTCTCCCCCACCCCAGCTAATCCGCCCGGTCAGATTGCGGATGTTTCCCCCAAAACGCAGCCAAGATCCCCGAGTACGAATAGCGCTACCCGCCGGTTCCTCGATACCTTCGGTTTTCACTTATTAATTGTGCTGCTGGGGATTGCACTGGCGTTTATGTAGGCAGGTGCCTCCAGCATCGTCGCGACCGCCGACCGCAACCCGCCCGGGTTGCACAGGTCGACCTGGTAGGCCGGTAGTCCGAGTGGTTGATTCGCTCCCGTCGAAATGGTCAATATCCTGGGACGGCAAACCAGGTCCCGAGCCTGGGCGATTAATTTGCGCGCCAGCGGTTCCTGCACTGTTTGGCTAAGGATGAGCAGGTCGTAGTTCCTTGCCCGCATTGCTTCTGAGGCTTCTCGTGAACTCACCGCCGTTATTTGCCAATCCCGGAGCAACTCAGCGCGCGTGCGCAGCAGTACCGGGTCATCTCCCACAATTAATATGCACGCCTTCAAGTTCGACCCCCTCAAGTTCGTTAGGGCCCAAACACAGGAAGAATAGCAAGTTGACGTTGCGCACCCTACGGGAGTTGGCATCCGATGAATGACTTTTTACGCCAATTTGCTTTTTGCTAAAGATGGCCTCTTTTTCACCATCGATCTCAATGGATCGTCTAAACTCGTTACACTTTATGCGCTGGACGCCAGGCGGTCTTAGCAGCGACGTTGAGGACAGGCGAGGCGACTCGGGCGGCGGCGGTGGTTTGGGAGGCGGTGGCCTGGGAATCGTAGGCTTCCTCATCCTGTTGGTGGTCAGCCTGGTTACCGGCCGCAACTACATCGGCGCCTACTTTTCCAGCGGCGGTGCGGCCCACACGCAACAGAGCGCGCCGCGACCAGACTCCCCGCAGGAAGACCGTTCTGCCCAACTCGCGTCCTTTGTGCTGGGTGATGTGCAGGACACATGGACGCGAATTCTGGCTCGGGACAACATCCGCTACCCACGAGCCCACCTAGTGCTGTTCCGCGACTACACGCGATCGGGATGCGGCACGGCGCAATCGGCGACCGGGCCGTTCTACTGCCCGGCGGACCAGAAGGTGTATCTCGACCTCGGATTTTGGGATGAACTAAAGCGCTTCGGTGCGTCCGGGGATTTTGCCCAGGCGTACGTGATCGCGCACGAGATCGGCCATCATGTGCAAAATGTGATCGGCATCGAGCGCAAAGTGCGTGCCATGCAGGCGCAGAATCCTCAGGCGCGCAACCAGCTTTCGGTAGCCATGGAGCTGCAAGCGGACTGCTTCGCCGGCGTCTGGGCTCATTCGTCGACCGACCGGCAGATCACCGATCAGGCGGACATCAAGACCGGGTTGCAGGCCGCCGCCGCGGTGGGAGATGACCGGCTGCAGAGGATGGGCCGGGGATATGTGACCCCGGACACCTTTACTCACGGCTCGTCAGAACAGCGTATGTCATGGTTCAACCGCGGATATACCACCGGCAAGGTGGGCGAGTGCAATACCTTCGCCGGTAGCGGACGGTAGTTGACCTAAACCCCCTCGCGCTGAGCTTCCGCTACAAACTGGCGAAAGAAGTGACAACATACTGACAATTTCGTGACAACTCTTCCCAAGGAAGAACCTACAGTTCTCCCGGCCATGCAACGCACCATTCAGACGGTGTGCGCCTAGCCCAGGAGGACCAACCATGGAACCAAACAGCCGGCTCCGCTTTCGAGTCTTTGTGCTCGGCCCCGCGCTCTTGTTCACGGCCGTTGCGAATTTCACTGCCCGGGCCGACGATGGATCTTTCATCGGGCCTCTTGACACGGTGAGCACCATCAGCACCACCGTGCCGGTAAACGGGGACGTCAATCCGTACGGGATCGCTCGCGTACCCCGCACCAAAGGAGACCTGGTGGAGGGTCGCTTCCTCATCAGCAACTTCAACAACGGCGCCAACCAGCAGGGGACGGGCACTACGATCGTACAGATCGCAGCCAACGGAAAGTTCAGCCAGTTTGCCCAGATCGATGCCGCCAAGGTGTCGTGCCCTGGAGGAATCGGGCTGACGACGGCCCTGGTGGCTCTGCGCAGTGGTCTGGTTATCGTTGGAAGCTTGCCCACGTCCGATGGCACATCGGCGACCGCCAAGGCCGGCTGCCTGATCGTGCTGGACAGTTGGGGCCATGTCATCAAGACATTTTCCGGCGGTCACATTAATGGACCTTGGGATATGACAGCCGTGGACGGCGGCGCACTCGCCGCGCTGTTCGTGACCAACGTGCTCGATGGCACCGTCGCAGCAAACGGTAGCGTAGTGTATCGGGGAACGGTTTTGCGTTTGCTGCTGGCCATTCCCGAAAACGGACCGCCCCAATTGATCGATAGCACGGTGATTGCTGCCGGTTTCCCGCAGCGCACGGATCCCGCCGCATTGGTCATCGGAGCCACCGGGGTCGCGTTTGATGACAAGACAGGAATTCTCTACGTGGCTGACAGCCTCAAGAACCGGATCGCAGCCATCCCCGGCGCACTCTTCCGCGGGAATTCCGCCGGGACTGGCTATACGGTTTCCGCGGGAGGAGCGCTCAACGATCCGCTTGGCCTTGCGCTTACGCGGGACCAACACATCCTCGTGGCCAATGGGAACGATGGGAACATCGTCGAAATCACGCCAAGCGGCAAACAAGTAGCAAAGAAACTGGTCGATAACAGCGGTGGACCACCCCCGGGAGCGGGAGCACTCTTTGGCCTGATTGCCGACCACGAAGGCGTCTATTTCGTCGACGACGCCACGAATACGCTCGACTTGCTTCACTAATTGCTCCGCTTGCACGGAGTGTTTTATCTCGTAGGGAATCCACATCTCTCGGGGAGATGTGGATTCTCCGCACCAAGGACACAAAGGTCCATTGGGAGATGGCCAGCGTGTTGCAAAGTGTTGATGGTTTGGTGGAGCTAAGCGGGATCGAACCGCTGACCTCCTCGTTGCGAACGAGGCGCTCTCCCAGCTGAGCTATAGCCCCACAAGATGGGAACGACCTGCTTATTTTAGCAGGACTCCGCGTTCTTCAAACCGTTCTCGATGCTGCTGAAGAGCGCGTCCAAATGGACCCTGGCAATCTGGCCTTGTGCCATTGTGGGCGATCCCCCGCCGCGCAAACCGTAGGCCGCCAGCGCCTCCCGCAACAAGAGCCCACAATCGACCTTTACGTCAGAACTTGCTGCCACGATCACCCGGGCGGGTTCCTCCTGAGTAGACGCCAGCAATACACAGATCTCGGACGCCGATGCAGTCATCCGTGAGGCAAGCAGCTTCAGATAAGCGGCGTCACGGTCAACAAAAGTTCGCTGCAACACTTTTCGCCCGGGTTGAGACGATAGCTCGAGCAGCAAGCTTGATGCCTGGTAAGCCGCCAGTTCCTCGGTCAGCTTCTGGCGGCCTTTGTTGGCGGCCTTGCCTTCTGCTAACAACCGGTCTACCGCATCTGCTACGTCGACTCGACCCACGGATAGGGTAGCGGCGGTACGGGTGAGCGTGGCCAGGTCCTGCCGGGCGGTTACCATCGCCCGTATCCCACACACAAACTCCACCCGCACCCCCTGCCGCATACGTTCTGTTCCGCGGATCAGCAGGCCTCCGATCTGGCCCGTGGCCTCGACGTGGGTGCCACCGCAGGCATTCATATCAATCTCGTCAATCTCGATCAGCCGGATGTCCCCTTCCCTATCCGGCAATTTATGCAGGGTCCCGGCAGCCAGCAGCATCTCCGCTTCGACCCGGGGGATGGTGCGCATGGTCACGGCGCGGTTCTCGGCGATGATCTCGTTGACGGTGTCCTCAACCCGCTCCAATTCCTCCGGAGAAATGGCTTCGCGGGCCAGATCGATAGTCGAAGACATTTCTCCCAAATGGAACGAAACCGTGGCCGCACCTAGTTGGCGATACACCACTGCGGAGAGCAGATGCTGCCCGGAGTGCTGCTGCATGTGATCGCGGCGACGGCTCCAGTCGACGTATCCACGCACCGGAGTTCCCGCCAGCAAGGGCTTCGGCGTGGTGTGCCAAACCTCTCCCTGCTCGTCCTCCTCCACCGCGAGGATGGGAGCTTCAAGCAGGGCGCCGCCGGAAGAGGTAGCCGTCAGCACGCCTGTGTCGTGCGGCTGTCCGCCGCTGGTGGGGTAGAACGCACTGCGGTCCAGAGCGATTTGCCATAACGACCGCCCCTGGGTGCGGGAGACCTCGCGAATGTCGGAAACATGCGCATCAAAGGAGGCCAACGATGGGTCAGCGTAATAAAGCCGGTCAGACATCCTCACGTTATTCTATCTGGGGAGATTGAGGTTGCCAGTTTTCACAGCTCGAGCCGTCTGCTGCGTAGTCACTTTTTTGCTGGGTGTGGTGGTGGCACAGGGACAGGTTTCCAGTTGCACGCAGTTACTGCAGGCACAGGATGCGCGCGCGGTGGCGGCCTGCAAGGCGCAATTCGATGAGGCCGAGCGCGGCCCCGCCAGTGAACGGATGGCCCGGATCGTCGCCGACGATGAATATGGCCTTGCCCTGCTAGCGGTCGCCCATGAGCCAAAACAGTCGTTGGAGGCCTTTGACCGCGGGATCGTGCTGCTGCCGGCGAGCACGGTGAAGCCTGACAGCCTGCAGTATGCAGTGGCGTTCTGGCACCGCGCTACGGCCTATCAGCAATTGAGCCAGTGGGAACAGGCCGGAGCCGACCTGAAAACGGCCGAGGACACCTTCACCAAGGCGATTGCCGCTGCCTCTGGCGATGCCACCCTGACGGAGCATTTCAAGCAATTGCGGCAGCGGGTCCGCAAACAACACGCGGACGTGCTGGAGCGACAGGGCAAACACAGCGAAGCGCAAAGGCTGCTAGCTACACAATAGTGCTATGCGAGGCGAGCCCCAAAGGCGGTGGTTCGTCCGGCATAATCAAGGTATGCGCCTTTTTCACTGCTGCCTGGGCCTGGTGATGATGTGGCCGCTGTGCGTGCTGGGGCAGCAGGCCCCTGCCAAGCCAGGCGACGCGGCGCCACCGGCAACACCGCTCACCACGGGTCCGCCCCTATCCGACGACGACAAAGCCAACCAGTTGAGCGATCAGGTGGGCAAATTGATGGTGAAGTGCGTCAACCTGCTCACCGCCCAGGATCCCTTGTCGCTCGACTATTGCAAGCAACAGCGCGACCTGGCCGACCAGTATCCTCCCCACATGCGTCTGCTGGACAAGATGATGGCTCACGATGAATACGGCATCGCGTTGGCAGCCTTCGACCACAAACAGGAGGCGCTGGAGGAGTTTGACCGTGAGGTCGCCCTGGTGCCCAAAGCGGTGAAGCCCGGATCCGCAGAGTGGAGTACAGCCTACTGGCACCGGGCCATGATCTACACCCAGATGGGTCAAATGGATAAGGCGGACCGCGATTACCGGGCGGCGGAAGAGAACTTTCGCAAGCCTTCGCCCACGGCTGAATCGGCATCGATCGAGAAGAAACGGCGGACCATTCTGCGCCAGCATGCCGCGCTGCTCGAAAAAGAAGGTAAGCCTGAAGCAGCGCACCAACTGCTGCAAGAAGCGGCTAAGTAGGGCATGAAAGATATTCCTCGCGATGTAGAGCCGTATTTCGTTGCTCTTCTCCTCAAGGGCGAGCGCTGGAACGATAACCAGGGTCAGGATGTGGCGGACTTGGTGCCGCGCCAACTGGCCTTCATCAGGGAGCAGGTGGAAGCTGGACGCTACCTGCTGGCGGGGCCCATTACCGGAGATGGACCTCTGGTAGGTATTTCCATCATCGCCGCCGGGACGCCGACGAGGCGTTGGCCATCGCGGCGGCCGATCCTGGGGTCCAGGCCGGACGGCTGAAGGTTGAGGTCCATCCCGCCTTTCTGCCTTCGCTGAAACAACTGAGAATCAACTATTCCTGAGTGAATCAACCTGGTCCGCTCCCTGGGATCAGACGGGCTGCGGAAAGAGTCCCCTGGGAAGGGGACAAAGAACATTTGGCGTTACCTAAGTCAGGGGATTCTCCCTTGGCCTTCTCGGCGCGCCGTTTCGCAGCAGCCATTTCTTGCTGGTAGCGTTTTGGTTTGTCCTGCAGCAGCGAATGCTCCACTGCCTTGCGGTATCCGCCGGAATAAATGGCGTAAAACACGGCGAGTGCGCACCCTACCCCCAGGGCAAAGCCAAAAAAGTAGCCCAGCATGATGTTGTAGAAAATGCTCATCCCTCAGGCGCCGCCCTGGACCGGCCGCGAGCGGTGGAGGACCGGCGGTCCGGACCGTCCCCATTCACTGGGATCCCAGTGAAGGGGACTGAGTTCCTGGCCGTGATGGCGAAACGTAATGGGCCGGGGAGGCTTATTGTTTCCCATCGCGTCAAAGGTAAGCACCACCTGGCTGCCGTTTTTCGTCCAATGGCCCTCCTGGCTCGCGTCGTGTTTGCCGATGTAGAGGGTGGTAAGAACCGCCCCCCCGTCAGGAGCAAGATTGAGGGTAAAAACACGCTTCGCCGCATCGGCCGCAGGCGCGTGACCCTGGTAGACCCCTGGCACCTCCTGCTCCGCGGCGAAAATCGTCACGCCGCCGGCCGAAATGAGCCAACAGAGAGCCAGCAGACAACGCGAAAACAGGGGGTACCGCATCATGCCGAATGATGATAGATGCCATTCCCATCCCTGGTCACACGAAATCGAGGGCGAGCGGAATGGGCGTATCCTGCGTCCTGATATAAGACAGTCTTCTCCGTATACATATGGGAACCGTTGAAGGACAATTCGTCGGATGGCTGGAAACCGAGGCAGTGTCCGTGCCTGAGCAGGAAACGTATGCCCGGGTGACCGAGCTGGTGGAAGAATATTCGTCCACCCTTTACCGCGTGGCCTATTCGGTTACGCGCAACGCCGCCGATGCGGAAGACGTTGTGCAGGAAACGTTTCTGCGCGTTCTGCGCCACCGCAATAAGCTGGGAGACGTACGCGATTACCGTGTCTGGCTGGTACGCATCGCCTGGAACCTGGTACTCGATCGCAAGCGGCGGGCCAAGACGCGGCCGCAAGTGGACGATTTCGAAGACCTGGCGCGGGTTCTCCCCACGGGCGAATTGAGTGCGGAGAAAATGGTCATCACCGCCCAGCGCCATGCCCGGATTCTCGGCCTCATTGACACCCTGCCGGAAAGAGAACGCGAAGTTTTGCTGCTTTCCGCCGTGAAAGAGCTGTCGACGGTGGAGATTGCCCTGGTCCTCAAAACAACCGAATCGACGATCCGTTCCCGGCTGTACCGCGCACGACATGCGCTGGCAACCAAGATGGAGCAGGAAGGGACTTTGCAATGAACATGCAATCGGAAATCGACGACACACTGCGCCGGCTGGGAAGCGTCGAGCCCCCCGCAGGTTTGGCTAAGCGCGTAAACCTGCGGCTGCAGAACCGGCGCGCTCGACTCTCTTTTTCCATCGTGAACACCCTTGCCGCCTGCGCGCTGGCTGCGAGTGTCGGTCTCTCCGCAGTAGCCCTGAGTCCCGGGCTCCGAAACATGGTGTTCCACCACCACGCCAGCGCCCAAAGCGCGCCACCGGTGAATACCCCGCGCGCGGTGCCACCGGCCGCGGGAGGGTTTGGGACCGCTTCTTCCATACACGTGCCAGCCGAGCCTGTCCCGGTACAGCCTTCGCCAGTGAACCAGGGACGCGGGCGATCCAGATCGGGACGGGCCGTGTTGCCAAACGGGAGCCAGACCCCCTTGCCCCGCGGCGTGGTTGCGCCTACAGCACCGCTTCGATAAGCATGTGCACTACCGCCAGCACCACGGCTCCAATAAACGCCGCACCGAAGCTCGCGATCTGCAGCCCGGGAGTGATTTTGCTGGCTAGGATAAGCATCAAGGCGTTGATCACCAGGAAGAGCAGGCCAAGAGTAAGAATGGCGAAGGGAAAGGTCACCACCTTCAACACCAGTCCCAGGGTCATATTCAGGAAGCCGATGACCACCACTGCCACCAGCGCGGAAGGCAGGCTGACCACCCTGAACCCGGGCACGATATAGGTCACGGCAAGCAGAGCCAAGGCGCCCAGGACCCATTTCAGGAGCAAATTCACCATCGTTTTTAATTCCTTTCTAACCTGTACGTAATTCAGTGGTAACAGCCTACGCTAAGATGAGCGATAAGGGGCAAGATGTCTCTCTTACCACCGTCGCTCGCAATGGGGACCTTATTAATTTTATTGGGATGGCAGCCTGCACCGGCCCCGTTACCTGACGCCGCCACCGTGCTGCGCGAGGTAGAAGCCCACCAGAAAGAATTAGACAAAATACGCGAGAACTATACCTTCCGCGAAGTGCAGACTACCCGCCAACTGGACAGCCATGGAACTGTAAAGAAGATAGAGACCGAAGAGCATGAGGTGTTCTTTGTCAAAGGCCACCAGGTGGAGAAATTGGTACGCAAAGATGGCAAGGACCTGACACCCGACCAGGCTCGTAAAGAACAGGACCGGGTCAACAAAGAAGTCATCAAAATCTCCCAGCAGGGCGAGGATAAACCTGATAAAGACGACATCACGGTCGCCCGCCTGCTGCAGATTGTTACCTTTTCAAGGCCTCGGCGTGTGAGCCTGAACGGGCGCGACACGATTGCATTCGACTTCGCCGGCGATGAACATGCAAAGACACACGGCCGCGGTGAAGATGCGCTCAAGAAGGTTAGCGGCACAGTATGGGTCGATGAAGCAGACCGCGAGGTCTCGCGGATGAGTGCGACGCTCGATGAGAATTATCACATTGGTTTCGGATTGCTGGTCTTCCGTAGCCAAGGGTAGCAATGTGGTCTTCGATCAGGCCCTGATTCGCAAGGAGGCATGGCTACCCACGGCAATTGCCTTGCATCTGCAAGCGCGGGCTCTTCTGGTTGCCGGCTTCCGCGCCGACATCGAGATTCGCTTCGACCAGTATCAGAAATTCCAGACCGATGCCGTGCAGCAACCAGGCGCAACCACCCACTAACTCTGGAATTTGTGGGTGGCGAAGCGTTATTTTTGCTGGAGTTTTTGCGCGGCGATCTGACCGGCTGCAGTTTTAGAGCTCTTTAGCTGAGCATAGATTTTGTTCGCTTCGGCCGGATTGGTCTTCTCGTAAAGCGATGCCAATTGTAACCGCGCCGCGTCAGCGGGCACAGTGTCGGTAGGCTTCGCGATCAGTTGGTTGTAGAGCACAACCGCTTCACTGTTGCGGTTCAACTGCTGATACAAGTTCGCCAGCGCCAGTTTGGCCAACGACGCCAAGGCAGCGCCACTTCCGTCCGCGACCTTCTTGAGGTAAGTTTCAGCCGACCCTGTCTGGCCCATATCAATCGCCGTCAACCCAGCGAAATAACTCGCCGTTTTGCCAGGCAGAAGAAGGCCATACTGATTCGCGACCTGGACGAACTGCTGATTAGCTGCCGTGGCGCGTGCCGCAGCGGTGGGAAAGGCCTTCTCCCCTGGAGCAGGCGGTTGTCCCGCCGTCGCCAGGGGAGCATTGTAGGTATCCATCGCCTGGCCGAATGCCAGAGCAGCCGCAGTCGAACGCTGGTTGTAAACCACCAGGCCGGCGATCACAATAGCCAGCAGAACAACCGCGGCCACCGCAGCTTGGATGACTTTGGCTCGATGCTCCTCGAACCAGTCAACACCAGTCCGGGTAGCTTCGACCAAGCGGTTTTGTTTCAGCGCATGACGTGTTTGTGTGTCCACTAAAGCCCTTCAGAAGCCATTTCGTAGGAGGGGTCGCAATCCAGCGGCTATGCCTTGCCGTTTGCGTGAGCTTCTAAAGCTTAGCAGGGCCGAACTTTGTGGGTCAAACTCAGGCGGCAGCCACGGGATCTTCAATCTCGCCGTTTTCAATTTTCTCGCGGCAATCAATGCAGTAGGGGGTCCAGGGGAGCGCTTCCAACCGCTTCAGACCGATGGTCTTCCCGCAGTGAAGGCATTCGCCATAGGTACCCTCATCAAGGCGTTTCAAAGCGAGGCGGACGAGTGCGAGTTGCTCGTGCCCGCTGGTCCCCTGGCTGAACAGCATTTCCTTCTGGTAAGACTGCACGGCCTGGTCGGCAGCGTCGAGGGCACTGTCTGCTGCCACTTCACGACCCTGCTCTACCGCTGAAATCATAGAGTGCTCTAACTGTTTTTCCTGGCGGCGAAGGGCCTGTTCAAATCGTTGTATTGTTTCTGGGTTATGGACCACTTTTTGGTTACTCCTCAACACGGTTAAAAATAAAGAACTAGTGTCGCCTACATTGGACGCAGATTACCGGCGAAATTCTCTTTCTTTTTAATTTTTTTTAGCGCTGCCCATTGTGGGGAACCGGTTTGACCAGTTCTCTGCCCAGAAAGGCAAAAATGCTCTAGGCTATAAGCCATGTACGAAGATTTCCATGTATCCGATCACTGGACCCGCGAAGACCTACACTGCCGGTGGACGGCCAATGTGGTGGCGATCGCCACCCGGCATGCAGATGCGGTGGACATCCGCTTTGAGGTGAATGGGCGACCGGTTTGGATTGCTATGCCGGCAGTGGCCTGGGTGACCGAAAAGGAGCGTTCCGGGCACGTCATTACAGACCGGCTGGCAGCCCAGGCGGCAGGGCGCTACCTGAAGCAGGCAGTGGAGAACGGCTACGACAATGGCCGTGAAATGTATACCATGAGCGTCGCCGAGGTCCTGGAGCAGGTGGATGCGGTCATGGCCGAGGTCCGACACTCCTCCTTACTACCGGAACTACCCGTGATGCCGGGGTCGTAGCCGCATTTCCCCGGGGCAAAGTCGGGTGTTGACGCGATTAGGGCGTATCCGGATACAAAGCGTAACCTCCGGAAGTTGGCTGTGGCCGTTGCACTTGAGTAAACTCGTGCATACCCCTGGCGGTCGGACGGGCAGGAGCGTCAAGTGGATTCAGTCAAGGCAACCATAATGCCGGGAAACCTGGTGGAAGGCGCACACGTCCACCGCAACCTGTCGACCCCCCAACTGGTGGAAGCGGCCATAGCCCGGGGCGAAGCCAGTCTGGCGGACAATGGCGCCTTGGTAGCCCTGACGGGAGCACGGACAGGACGTTCCCCACGGGATAAATTCATCGTTCGCGATGCGGTCACCAGTGAAACCGTGGATTGGGGCAAGGTCAACCAGCCCTTCGATGCGGCAAAGTTTGAAGCCCTGCTGACCCGAGTGGTGGCCCACATGCGGGAGCGCGACCTGTATGTCCTCGACCTGTATGCCGGGGCCGACCCGCATTACCGGCTGCCGGTTCAGATCATTGCCGAGTATGCCTGGCATGCCCTGTTCGTGAAGCAGCTATTCGTCCGCGTACCAGCAGACGAATTGGCCACCCATCGGCCTGAATTTACCGTGATTGCCGCTCCGGAGTTCGAGGCGGCGCCGGGACGTGATGGGACCCACTCCGGCACCTTCATCATTACTGACTTTACTCGCCGCATTATTCTTATCGGGGGTACCAAGTACGCCGGCGAGATGAAGAAGTCGATCTTTGGGGTGATGAATTTTCTTCTCCCCGGGCGCGATGTCTTCCCAATGCACTGCTCCGCCAACCTTGGCAAAGCCGGAGATACAGCGCTCTTCTTCGGACTTTCCGGCACCGGCAAAACCACCCTCTCCGCTGATCCGCGGCGACGGCTCATCGGGGACGATGAGCATGGCTGGAGCGAAGCAGGCATCTTCAACATTGAAGGTGGCTGCTACGCCAAATGCGTCGATCTCTCGCCCGAGAAGGAACCGCAAATCTACAACGCCATCCGCTTCGGCGCGGTCCTGGAGAATGTGGTCATCGACAGCAAGACCGGAGCGCCGGACTACAGCGACATTCGTTACACCGAAAATACGCGCGCAGCCTACCCAGTCGAGTACATCGACAATGCGGTCATTCCTGGAGTGGGCGGTCATCCTAACCATGTGCTGTTTCTGGCTGCGGATGCGTTTGGCGTGCTGCCGCCCATCGCCAGGCTGAACCCGGCCCAGGCAATGTACCACTTTCTTTCCGGATACACGGCAAAACTGGCGGGTACCGAAGCGGGACTGGGCAGCGAACCTGTTCCGGAGTTCTCCACTTGCTTTGCTTCTCCGTTCATCCCGCTGGCCCCGGCGGTCTACGCAAAGATGCTGGGCGAGCGGCTGCAGCAGCACAAGGCGGAATGCTGGCTGGTAAATACCGGCTGGACGGGAGGTGCTTTTGGTGCTGGGGAGCGGATGAGCCTGAAATACACGCGCGCCATGGTGAATGCCGCGTTGGATGGGCGGCTGAGCAACGTCGAGTTTGTCACCGAGCCGGCGTTTGGCTTGAGCATTCCGTTGAGTTGTCCAGACGTGCCGGCGGAATTGCTGAATCCACGCAATGCGTGGAAGGATCCGCGGGCGTACGACGCCCAGGCAGCGATGCTGGCGGAGAAATTCGAGAAGAATTTCGCCAAGTTCGAAGCCCCCGCAGGAGTGCGAGAAGCGGGGCCTACTGCGAGAAGAGCTAAGAACTAGAGAAACCGCAGGTCCCTCCACTAGGCTCGCTCCGTCAAGAAGCAGCCACCAGGGCTAAAAGCCCGAGATTTATGTGCCGAGCGTTCACGCGGGTTTGAAAACCCGCTCCCCCGGACTGAAGTCCGGGGCTACACCACGAGTGATGGGATTGGCAGCGCTTTCCGCAGGGGCTCAAGAGCCTCACCTAACAAGATGAAAATGGCGCGGACCAGTGTTGAAGTCGCAGTTCTCACGCAGACTCTAAAGCCCCAGGTTTTCGTTTAGGGCGCGACAAAAGTAGTCGTGCCCTGATACAAAACGGAGTCGCTTTCCGCTCTATCGTCGAAGGCTTTCTTGGAAAATTTTTCGAGGGTTTACTTGGCCATCACCACGGGAACCCGCGGCGTAACCGCGCGCCCATCGTGAAAAATGGTCACGATGGATCGCGTGTGGGTGATGTCATCCAGTGGATTTGCGGCCAACACGATCAAGTCTGCACGCTTGCCCGGCCGCAACGTTCCCCGGGTGGCCTCGATGCCCAGAAGCGCGGCGTTGCGCCCGGTGGCGCACACGATTGCCTGCATCGGGGTAAGCCCCGCCTCCACCATGTCTTCCAATTCGCGGTGCTCCGAAAATCCAGGAATGCGGGTCGGCATGGCGCCCGAATCTGTTCCGAACCCCACCAGTACCCCCGCGTCGTAAACCGCTTTCAAATTTTGCCGGTCCATAGCGAAGTCGGCTTTGTGCTGCGCCGTCTTCGGGTCCTGATTCACTTTCTGGGCATAGACATCGCTGGTCAACGCCGCTAGCACCTGCGGCGAAAGAGCGTCCTTGAAGAAATCGATCTGCATGAAACCAGGATGCTCGGCATAGATATAAAAAGATTCGTCGACCGTCAACGTGGGGATATACCAGACGCCACGGCGCTTCATCGCAGAAATCAATTCCTGATCGGCAGGTTTGTCGCGAACGCTGTGGGCCAGCACGTCCACTCCGTCGTTCACCAAAGATTTGGCATCCGCCAGATAGTAGACATGGGCGGCCACCCGCACATGATGTTTGTGCGCTTCGGCAATCACCGCGCGGTAAATCTCGGGCGGCATGGTGGGCTTGGTTCCTCCCAGGCTATCCACCCAGATCTTGATGATGTCGGCGTGCCGCTTAGTCATCGCATCCACCGCCGCGCGCGCTTCTTCGGCATTGGCTGGCCGGTAGAGTTGATCAGGCGCAGCCGGAAGCGGCGGCGCGCCATCCACGGCTCCAATTCCGCGGTCTGCCGTCAACACAGTAGCGCCATCCAGTTTGCCCTGCCGCTGCTGCGTTCGAATGGAATACAGAAGGTCGCGGTTGAGGCCTAGCGAAAGCATCGTTGTGACCCCGTAGCTCTCATACTGCCGCAGTTCCGCAAGCACGTTTTCAGCGGTGTAGGCGGTCGCGGAGTTCTGGCCATCGGCAATCAACGCCAGGTGGCCGTGGGCGTTGATCAGCCCCGGCATCACCGTGTCCCCGTGGAGATCGACCACCTTGGCAGCGGCCGGCAGGGTGCTGCTTGCCGGTTCCACCGCCAGAATACGGTTGCCCTCGATGACGACAGTCGCGTCTTCCAGCGGAGTGCGGCCGGTACCATCGATCACTCGAACATGAGTGAGGGCGGTCATCTGCGCGTTCACCACAGAGGCAGCAAAAAGTAAGACCGCTAACGATGGGCGCAGAATCATGAGTTCGCTAAGCTCCTCATTGGATGAGATACTCTCCGCGAGGTGCATGGGTCATGTGGCTGGCGCTCGCGATTATTCTCATCCTGCTTTGGGTCGGCGGCTTTCTGCTCTTTCATCTTGCCGCGTTTGCCTTGCACATCCTGCTCATCGTTGCTGCGGTGGCCCTGGTCATCCACCTCTTGAGTGGTCGCCGGGCAGTCTAGCCTTACTCGCTGTAGTGCAGCAGGCTGAACACGTCATACTCCTTGAAACGATCGCGCCCGTTGAGAAAGTCGAGTTCAATGGCGAAAGCCAAGCCAACGATATTAGCCCCCAGCCGGCGAACCAGCTTCACGGTCGCTTCCATCGTGCCCCCGGTTGCCAGCAGGTCATCGACGATGAGCACATTCTGCCCCGGCTCGATGGCGTCCAGGTGAATTTCGAGCGCGTCGGTTCCATATTCCAGATCGTAGGTCACGCGCGCTGTTTCCGCGGGCAGCTTGCCCGGCTTGCGCACCGGGACAAAGCCGGCGTTCAAGCGGTAGGCGAGGGCGGGACCGAAAATAAATCCTCGCGCCTCAATGCCCAACACCAGGTCGACATCCGACAACCCAATGTAATGTGCCGCCAGCGCATCCACCAGCGTCGCATAGCCCTTCCTGTCCTTGAGCAGGGTAGTGATGTCGTAGAACAGAATGCCGGGCTTGGGAAAGTTCGGAATGGTTCGGATCAGTGACTTCAGTGGTTCGCAATTAATCGGCGGATGGGGCATTCGTCGCTACCAGGCTCCTTCGATTTGGAACGATTCCAGGCCGTCTGCCATAGCGTCGTCCATGTTGCTCTCGTGCACGGCATCCACCCGGCTGCCGCGTGATCCGCGTTCCAGCACCGCGCGAAGTTCCGCGAGTTTTTCCTCGCTGCCGGCCACCATGACCTCGACTTCTCCTGTGTCTGTATTGCGAACCCAACCCTTCAGCCCGCGAACGCCGGCTTCCCGATGGACCAGCCAACGGAAGCCAACCCCTTGGACGCGGCCCTTCACAACGTAATGGCGCACCATATGCATTTTGTCCTTGGTTCCCTATGCCCGAGACAGGTAAGCGCCTTCGGCTGTATCTACACGAATCTTTTCTCCCTCGTTGATGAACGGGGGCACCTGAACCACCAGGCCGGTTTCCATTTTGGCCGGTTTGGTGACGGACGATGCGGTGGCCGATTTCAGGCCAGGTTCGGTTTCCACTACTGTCATCTCTACCGTCTGCGGCAACTCGATGCCTACCGCCACGCCGTCGAAAAACGAGACCTTGATTTGCAGATTGGGAATGAGGTATTCAACCGCATCGCCCAGAGTGCCTTTTTTCAGATTCGTCTGCTCGTAGTTTTCGGTGTTCATGAAGTAATAGTCGTCGCCGTCGGAGTAAAGAAAGTCCATCGACACCTCATCGACAATGACCCGGTCGATGGGGTCGGGAGAGCGGAAACGGTGCTCGAACATGGCGCCGGTGCGCAGGTTGCGGAGCTTGGCCTGGATAAATGCGCGCAAATTTCCCGGGGTCCGGTGCTCGACACTGAAGACCGTGTGCAGCTCGTTATTGTGCTTGATGACCATGCCCGGACGCATCTGTGTGGCAGGAATCGCCATATAAAAAGAACTCCTTCATTTCTCACTGGATTGGGTGAAGCAGAAACCTCAACAGTCGATTGTAGCCCTTTCCCTACTTGCCGAAGATTTTGGAAAAGAAGTGGCCAAGGCGGTGAAAGAGACCCCCATGGTTGGGGGGCGGATTGGGCGCAGGGGCCGGGGTGACCATCTCCGGGGCAGGAGCTGCGGATGCAACCTCCGGCTCGGGCGCCGGAGGAGGAGCCGATACGGGAGCCTGGACCGGTGCCGGCGGTGCGACTGCAGGAGCAGCTGGCTTGTTGGCATCGTAGGTGAGCGGAACGGTCACTTCGGCATGCGGTTCCCCGACGGGAACGACGGGCACGGCACGCGGCGCCGGGGGCGCTGCCAGTCCCTCGCTTTGGGCAACCGGGAAAGCCGTATCCGCCGGAGTGGAGGAAGGCCCGCCGGGCGCAGCCGCCACTTGAACGGGCGGCGTCCTTGGGCAACCGCATGGCTCGGGCTCATGATCTACCACTTCGCGCAGGCTGCCATGCTGGAAATTGACACGCTGGTCGGGCAATACCCGGTAAGCTCCTCCCTCGAGTTCACTGCTCACGGTGACATACGGCGCATTTGCACCGTGGTTGTCGACGCAAGTATCACCCTGGGTATTGACGCGGATGCTGAGGTCGGCTTGTCCCGGACCCGAAATAAGAATGCGCAGATCGGGGGTAAGCAGCACATCGGAGTATTTGCCCACGGAGTAGTTTGCCTCAATGGCTCCGCGATTCAGCGCAATCATCAATGCGCTGTTCGCCGGGTCGTCGATGGAGCGGTCCTTGGAGAGATGAACGCTGCTGGTTGAGCACAGCCGTAGTTCGCCACCACGTTCGAGGGTGATCTTCACCGCCTGATTCCCGGCGGTGATTTCGCTGCCGTTGCCCAGGGTTGTTTCCCCGTGGGAGATGTTCACTGCGCCCGAGACCTGAACCTCGGTAGCGGAGGTGTGTCCGATGGGCTGCTGGGCGAGCAAGGGCGCTGCCAGCGCCAACAAGCCGATGAACAGAAATCGCATCACAGATTAAGAAAATTACGGATCAGGTTTTTGCCGTCCGCGGTGAGGACACTTTCCGGATGGAACTGGACTCCTTCGATGGGAAAGCGGCGGTGCCGCAGGCCCATGATGGTTCCATCGTTTTCGACTCGAGCGCTCACTTCGAGCTCATCCGGCAGACCTTCCTCCGACACGATGAGTGAGTGGTAGCGGGTGCAAGTCATGGGACTGGCGAGGCCGGCGAAGAGATTGCGTCCATCGTGTGCGACCGGACTGGTCTTGCCGTGCATCAACCGCGGAGCGCGCACCACGTTGCCACCGAATGCGGCGCCGATGGCCTGATGACCGAGGCAAACACCCAGTATGGGTACCTTACCGGCAAAGTGTTGAATAAGGGGAATGCTGATCCCGGCTTCCTGCGGAGTGCACGGCCCAGGAGAAAGCACGATTCGCTCCGGGTTGAGGTCGTCGATTTGCTCGACGGTCAGTTCGTCGTTCCGGCGAATGACCATCTCGGCCCCTAGCTCACCCATGTATTGCACCAAGTTGTAGGTGAACGAGTCGTAGTTATCGAGAACGAAGACCATGTGTTTAGTGTAGTCCTGTGGGGGGAACCGCAGATCCTTCACATTTCCAAGTAAGAGCATCCACACAGAGATCTCTCCACTGCGCTGCGCTCCGGTCGAGATGACAAAGGGGAGAGGAGCGCAGTGGAGGGATCTCTGTGTGGATGCTCTTTACCTGGAAATGTTTTTACTTGGTGGCCGCAGCCCGGGCCCTCTCCACTGCACGCACCACGGCCTTCGCCTTGTTTACAGACTCCTCGTACTCGTCTTCCGGCACCGAATCGGCCACGATGCCGGCGCCCGCTTGAATGTAGCCCTGCTCTCCTTTGAGCAGCATGCTGCGAATGGCAATGCAGGAATCAAAGTTGCCTGAAAAATCGGCGTAGAAAACACTGCCGCCATAAATGCCCCGGCGCGTGGGTTCCAACTCCTCGATGATCTCCATCGCCCGTATCTTGGGCGCGCCGCTCAGGGTGCCAGCCGGGAAACAGGCGCTGAAGGCGTCCACTGCCGACAATCCCTCTTTCAGCTGGCCCTCAAGCGAGCTGACCATGTGCATCACGTGGGAGTAACGCTCGACGTACATCAGGTTCTTCACCCGCACCGTGCCAAAGTCGCAAACCCTGCCGATATCGTTTCGTCCCAGATCGACCAGCATCACGTGCTCGGCTCGCTCCTTCTCGTTGCTCAGCATTTCCTGCTCGATGCGCAGGTCTTCTTCCTCATTCGCCGAGCGAGGACGCGTCCCCGCAATGGGCTTGTACTCCACATGCCGCTTCTGCACCCGCACCAGCAATTCGGGAGAAGAGCCAACCAGGCAGGTAGAAACCTTCTCCAGATCGAAACGAAGGAAATACAAGTAAGGAGACGGATTGACGATGCGCAGCGCGCGGTAAACGGAAAAGGGGTCGACTCCCGGCTTCACCTCAAAGCGCTGCGATAGCACCGCCTGGAAAATGTCGCCGGCGGCAATGTACTCCTTGATGCGGGAAACGGAGTCCAGAAAGTCCTTCTTCAAGGTACGGCTGGTCACCGCAAGCTTGCCCCGGGGCGGAGCATGGCGGGATTTGGGGATTGGCCTCGAAAGGCGCTTCTCGAGCCGCTCCAGCCGCTGCCTGGCATCCTTGTAGGCTGCTGCCGGTTTCTGGCGCCCGAGATCGGCCGTGACCACCAGCAGGATCTGCTTGCGCACGTGGTCAAAGGCCAGCACCTCGTCGAAAAACATCAGGCAGGCGTCGGGGATACCCAGATCATCTTTGGCCAGGGAGGGCAAACGCTCCAGCTGGCGGACTGCGTCGTAGGCAAAAAAGCCCACGGCTCCGCTGGTAAAGGGCGGTAAACCCGAAATATGCGCCGGCTTCTGCCCCGCCAGGAGCTCTTTCAGCAGGGCAAAAACATCCCCTTGCACCGACCGGCTCTTGCCTCGCTCGTTGATAACAATGGAGCTTCCCCGGGCTAGGATGGTGCGGTAGGGGCGGACGCCGATAAAGGTATAGCGGCCTATCTTTTCGCCACCCTCCACTGATTCCAGCAAAAAGGACTGTGGTTCGTCTGCCGCCAGGCGCAAAAAGGCGGATACCGGCGTTTCCAGGTCCGCGGTGAGGGCGCGGTAGACCGGAACCAGGGTGTGGCTGGCCGCCAGCTGGAGGAATTCCGCACGCGAGGGAGAGATAGTAGTGTCAACCGGCATTCCTGCTCATACTAAATGGCCATAGCAGCCGGCATGTAAAGAGGAGACGATTCCCCGGGGTGAGCATCTCATGCACGTGGAGGGCTATACTCTGGAGGTTTGGGGTTAGCCCCGTCTGAACGCCTGCGCCGTCCCGCCCGGGCGCGCATGGCTCAACCGCGGCGGGACCTTGGTGGACTGCCAAGTCGCAGTCCATGTTCCTGGAGAAATTGTTATGCCAACCGTAACCCTCGAGCAGGAGATTAATCCCTGGGAAGCACAGGCTGCTCGCTTCGACTTCGCAGCACAAAAACTGAATTTGGACGACGGGCTCTGGAAAGTATTGCGCTACCCCGCGCGCGAAATCATTGTTCACATCCCGGTGATGATGGACAACGGAACCATTGAAGTTTTTACCGGCTTCCGGGTGCAACATTCGATTGCCCGCGGTCCGGGCAAGGGAGGCATCCGCTATTCCCCCGATGTGACCCTGGATGAGGTCCGCGCGCTGGCCAGCTGGATGACCTGGAAGTGCGCCGTTGTCAACATCCCCTTCGGGGGTGCGAAGGGGGGCGTTATCTGCGACCCCAAGAAGATGTCCATCGGCGAGCTGGAGCGGATGACGCGGCGCTACACCTCGGAGCTGATCGAGTTTCTCGGACCCGAAAAGGATGTACCGGCCCCCGACATCAATACCAATGAGCAGACCATGGCGTGGATCATGGACACCTACTCCATGCACATGCGCCAGACGGTGACCGCGGTGGTCACTGGGAAGCCGCTCAACATCGGCGGATCGCGTGGGCGGCGCGAGGCCACCGGCCGCGGCATTGGCGTGATGTGCGATGAGGCTTTGCGGTACCTGAATATGCAGCGCGAAGGCTGCCGGGTAATCGTCCAGGGCTTTGGCAACGTGGGCTCGAACGCCGCCAAGCTGATGATGGAAAAAGGCTACAAGATTATCGGCGTGGCTGAATACGACGGCGGGCTGTATAACCCCAATGGCATCGACGTCCACCTGCTCCTCGAATACCGGCAGCGCAACGGCACGGTATTGGGCTTTAAGGGCGCCGAAGCGGTGAATTCTTCCGAACTCCTGGTGACTGACTGCGAGATCCTCATTCCCGCGGCCACCGAAAACGTGATCACCAGCCGAAACGCGGACCGCATCAAGGCGCGCATTGTTTGTGAAGGCGCCAACGGTCCTACGACTGCTGTTGCGGACGAGATCCTTGCCGATAAGAAGATTTTCATCGTGCCCGACATTCTCGCCAATGCGGGCGGGGTCACGGCCTCCTACTTTGAATGGGTGCAGGATCGCCAAGGGTATTTCTGGAAGGAAGCGGTGGTCAACGAGCAACTGGAAAGCATCCTGGCGGAAAGCTTCGGCGATGTGGTCCGCTACGCCGAAGCGCACAACGTGAACAATCGCATTGCTGCCTACATGTTGGCGATCGACCGGGTGGCGTTCACCATCAAGCAACGCGGTATTTACGCCTGAAGTTGGACCAAACTAACGTGCACCGGGCGCCGAGCCAACGGGTGGCGCCTGGTGCATAATGAGAGTAGGCGGACGCACGCCTTTCCTCAACAGCCGAGTCGATCGTGAACCTGCCAAACTCCATCACGATGAGCCGCATCTGTTGCATTCCCTTGCTCATCTGGATGCTTTCCAGCTATTTCCCGTACCGCGGCCACGGAGAGCAGGAGATCGCCGCTTCGCTGCTATTTATTTTGGCTTCGATCACCGATGGGGTGGATGGCTACCTGGCGCGGAAGCGCGGTCAGATCACCACCATGGGCATGTTGCTCGATCCCCTTGCGGATAAGCTGATGATTACGGCAGCCTATGTCTGCCTCGTGCAGTTCAATCCCCATCTCATGAAGGCGTGGATCGCGGTGTTGGTCATTGGCCGGGAGTTTCTAGTCAATGGCTTGCGCTCAATCGCCAGCACCGAGGGGTTCACCATCGAAGCAAGCGACCTGGGCAAGCTGAAGACGGTGATCCAGATTGTCTCTGTGGTGGCTGTCATCCTAGCCCACGGCTGGTATGCCTGGCACTTCGGCTGGTTTATTTTGCCGGTGGAGTGGATCGCAATCGCCGCCATCTACTTTATGGTGCTGGTGTCGATTATCTCTGCGGTGGATTATTTTGTGGCCTTCTGGCGCAAGATCGACCACGCTTCCGCTGATCGGCGTTCCCATGCCAGCTTTGTGCTCAGTCGCAGGAAAGATTTGCCCGCTGCCAATAAAGTGGGGTAAGGGTGCACATCCTGTCATCTCTCCACTGTTCTTCACTTCGTTCGCGCCACCTTGCGCTGAAAAAAATAACAAAATGTGAGGGAAAAGAGAGAAAAGGGTCCGCCCAATACTGACAGCGACGAGTTCCCGTCGGGGTAAAGTGCACGCCCTAAACGACTTAAGTCAGGGGAAAAGCAAAACCCCGGCGAAATGCCGGGGTTTTGCCTACTTTCCAATGTTCTTACGCAGGTACGGCATGCACATGCACCGGCCGGGTCAGCCGCTGCACGAAGTGATAGGGAGGCCAGGGTCCGGAAAGTTGCATACGGCAATCTTTCAACTGCTGGCTGGCGCTTGAATACTTGTTCTGATAGCGCTCGATACCCTTGTGATCAATGAGGTGAGCGATGTCGAGCAGCATTTTGCCGGAATCCATCCGGCGGCAGCTGATCTCTTCATCGAGTGGGCTGAACATACGGTGCATCTGCACCGAGACCGCCCGCGCCTTGGTTTGCCGTTCACGCTGCCGGGTCGCACTCTCCCGTAAGCTGGACAGGTACTCTTTGCCTACCCGGTCCATCGCCACGGGGGCGGCCTGGTCGCGGCAGCAATCATCGAGGAGGACTTTCAGGTGCATCTCCGCCTTACCGCGCAAACGCTCAACATTGGCAAGAAACTGCCGCTGATTGGAACGAATCGATTTTCTCAATGCTTCATCATCCGCAAATACAGTGCCAAAGCGGAAAGGTAGAACTGTGGAAATTTTGAAACAGTCGCTGATCACACGTGCGTGCTCAACAGCTGCTTTCTGGTCCAGATTTTCTGAGGGATGATGTTCACTTACGATTACTGCGAGATCACTGGCTGGATAGAGGAAGATCTGATTTCCTGAGATACCCATTACCGATTCCATTGGTATTGGTTTTCGGTGCCGGCTTAGTTCAGGAAACGCCTGCTTTTCACTAATGCAATAGGCATACCATGCCATAGAGAGTCACTCCACACACGCTGACGAGGAAGTCGCCAGCTATTCTTTGCTATCCGTGAGGCCTGGAACGACTTCGTAGGGGAGATCTGGTACGTCCGAAAAAAGAGGACTGCACCGAACCGTCTCGTATCCTAGTCCCGGATTTATACGACTGGCAACAGAAACGGCATACCGATGCGGTACAAATTACTTGGCTGCGAAGATTGGGTTTGCGACGTGAACATTCATTGCAGCTGCATCAACAATTGAAGAGAAACAGACCCATCAGGAACGCATTAACAGCAAAGTCATCATCACGATCGTCGAAAGAAGGAGCACAAGTATGACGGTCGCGGCGCCAAGCATCCGGCTACGCAGAGATCGGACCTCGGCCAAAAGCTGCAGGCTCTCCTCGATGCTGTTCTCGTGAGCCACCCGTAAGCGGCTCATTTGCTGCTCGATGCGCTCCAACTGGAGGGCCTGATTCCTGGTTTGCACTTCTAAATCGCGGCTGCCGTTCTGCAGCCCGGCGATGCCTTTCGTAACCTCGCTGAGGTCGGGAGCAGATCTGAAGCCGGGATCGAGCAGCGGCAGTAGCCGGGTCAGGTAGGGCAGCAGAACACGCAGCTGCAGCAGGAGTTCCCACATAGAGCGGGGCGCGCCTTTCTGTGTCTTTTCAAGTGCCAGGGAGGGTTGGGAGGGTTCGGCAACGGGATCAGAGGTTCGACTCTTGGTCATCTCAATCACAGGAGGCCGGATCTTAGTCCTTGCTCATGGTACGCAGGTGCGACTTGCGTAGCCAAGCCTTACCAGGGAGAATAGAGGGTTGCGATGCCATTTTCGATATATTCCATTTTTGGGAACCATTCGAGTAATTTCTATGAAAAAAAGAGTTGACCCTCTCTTTCGATCGCGTTAAGTTCTATTTGGCTTAGTGAGAGCGCGCCTCTTGGGCATGTAATCTTGGCTTTTCCCGCCCTTTCTGTGTGAGCGTCCGGAACCCGGAACTTCATGAGCCGCAGAGGTCACAGCAACAGCGCGACATGCATTGGTTTTAGGCATGCGCAACCCGGAGACAGAGGCCGAGCCTGTAGAGAGCGCCTTTGCAAAAGGGTTCCGCGCGAGGAAATTCCGCCGGAAGCGTCTATTAGACGCAGGGAATCTTTCCAGTACCGGTTGGACAACAAGAAACCCAGACGAAAAAATTGTTCCCGCAAGAGAGCATTCGCGTCTAACAAATAGAAAATCGACCGACGCCGCGCCGGGCAGACCTTTTGCCGTCACCAAAAGCGCATATGGACGGTCAAAGGATGAAGGAGAATAAAGATGCGCTCTGATCTTATCTTTGGGGCACTTGCCCACGTTGAGAATCGATACACACTGTGCCAGCTGGCTTCGAAGGCCACGCGTAAGCTGCACAAGCCCAATACCCGTCTCCAGGACACCACCAATGAAGTTTTAGTCCGCTTCCATCACGAAAGCCCGGCGGCTGCACCCGCCGCAACACCGGAAGCTTCTCACATCCAGCAGCGCCGCGCAGCTTAAGCGCGGCCCTGTTTGGGCCTTTTCAACCCCTTCCCACATCGCTCGAACCTGCTAAACCAGCAAGATTCCTTCCCGATAAACCCCTCCCATCGTTACCCCCGTAGGTGAAAATGACCATTTCCGAGTTGAAAGAAAAGAACATAACCGAGCTAAGCCGCATCGCGCGGACGCTCGAAATTCCCGGCGCCAGCGGGCTCCGCAAGCAGGATCTTATTTTCAAGATCCTGCAGGCCCAGAGCGAAAAAGAAGGCCACATTTTTGCCGAAGGGGTGCTTGAAATACTTCCCGACGGGTACGGCTTTCTTCGTTCGCCTGATTACAACTACCTGCCAGGTCCCGATGACATTTATGTCTCGCCCTCCCAGATCCGTAAATTCGATCTGAAGACCGGCGACACCATTAGCGGCAACGTGCGCCCTCCCCACGAAGGCGAGAAGTATTTTGCCCTGGTCAAAATCGAGGCGATCAATTTTGAGTCTCCTGAGGAGACGCGGAACAAGATCCTATTCGATAACCTGACCCCGCTCTACCCCCAGGAACGCATCAAGATGGAGACGGTCCACGAGAATACCAGTGGACGGGTCACCGATCTGTTGACCCCGGTGGGCAAAGGGCAACGCGGCTTGATCGTCGCTCCGCCGCGAACCGGCAAGACGATGCTGCTGCAGTCGATTGCGAACTCCGTGACCACGAATCATCCGGAGGTCGCGCTGATCGTGCTGCTGATCGACGAGCGCCCGGAAGAAGTTACGGATATGCAGCGGTCGGTCAAGGGGGAAGTGATAAGCTCCACCTTCGACGAGCCGGCAGCACGCCACGTGCAGGTCGCCGAGATGGTCATTGAAAAGGCCAAGCGCCTGGTCGAACACAAACGGGATGTGGTTATCCTGCTGGATTCCATTACCCGCCTGGCGCGGGCTTACAACACGATTGTTCCGCCGTCAGGCAAGGTGCTGTCGGGCGGTGTCGATTCCAATGCCCTGCAGCGTCCGAAACGGTTTTTTGGCGCAGCACGCAATATCGAAGAGGGCGGCTCGCTCACCATCATCGCCACGGCCCTGGTGGATACAGGCTCACGCATGGATGAAGTGATCTTTGAAGAGTTCAAAGGCACCGGTAACATGGAAGTTATCCTGGACCGCAAGCTGGTCGATAAGCGTGTGTTTCCCGCAATCGACATCCAGCGCTCCGGTACGCGTAAGGAAGAGCTGCTGATCCCCAAGGAAGATCTGCAGCGTATCTGGGTTCTGCGTAAGGTGCTTAATCCGTTGTCGCCCGTGGAAGCTATGGAGTTGTTGGTCGACCGGTTGGGCAAAACCCGTAACAATGCGGAATTCCTGCTCAAGATGAATTCTCTCTAGTCGTTGGGGGTAAGGGCGAGATTTGCGTATCCCACCCTTCGCAAAAAACGCGAAGGATGGGGCACCCGATCGATTGGTGGCGGGGATCGGTTGTAAGCTGTTAGACACGAATGGCCACAGAGTCCCAGCAGCGCAGGAGTGCCGTCGTAGCGCTCGGCGGAGCTATGTTCCTGCTGGTGCTGGTGCTGGCTGCGTTGAATGCCTTCAATTTGCCATTTCTGCGCCCTCACGGCAGCGGCCAGATCTTCCTGTTCACCGCCCTTTCCGGAATTGCTTTCCTGCTTCTGATCACCCTGCTGATCCTGCTTTTCCGGAACATCGTAAAGCTACTGGCCGACCAGCGCAGCCGGGTGCTCGGTTCAAGGATTCGTAGCCGGATGCTCGTGGGAGCCTTACTGCTCTCCTTTGCGCCGGCGGTGTTCATGTTTCTGTTCAGCTTCGGGCTGCTCAACCGGTCCATGGAGCGCTGGTTTTCCCAGCCCGCTTCGCAGCTGCGCGAAGATTCCACCCGGGTCTCACTCGAACTTTCTCAATACGCAGCCGCCAATGCCCGGGCCGAGGCCGAATCCCTGGCCAGCTCTCCTAACCTGAGCCGCGCTCTGCAAACAGGTAATACGGAAGCTCTGCTGAGGGAGATAGGCAGCCATCGCATCACCCTGGAGGGCGGGTTTGTCGTGGTCTTCCGCAACGGCACGGCTGTGGGCCAATATCAATTGCCCCGGGATGAAGGCAAGGCGATTATTCGCTCCTGGATGGACCAGGCGGTAACTGATGTCCCACAGGGACACGAAAGCTTAGCCGCGATCGTTCTGCGTGCCGCCCAGCGTAGCGACGTTCCCATGCTGGTAACCGGGAAAGATGAATACGTATTAGGTCAAGCAAGCACCGGGGACGGCGGCATCGTGGTCGCTGCCCTGCCCCTCCCCTCCGGGCTAAGCGCTACGGTGGAGGATATCCGCTCGGGCGCGCGGGATTACGAGATCCTCTATCGCGATCGGAGACGCATCCGCACCACTTACCTGCTGCTGCTGTTTCTGTTGACCACGCTGGTGTTTTTCGCCAGCAGCTGGCTGGCGCTCTTCCTTTCCAAACAGGTGACCCGGCCAGTGGAGGCTCTGGCAGACGCGATGGACGCTGTGGCGGCCGGCCATTATGCTCACCGGGTGAAGGTGGCGTCGACGGAAGAGCTGGGAGAACTGGTGCGCTCCTTCAATCGGATGGCCGAGGATCTGGAAGGGAGTCGCGCCCTGGCGGAAACCTCCACTACCCAGCTCTCAGCCGCCAACCGGGCTTTGGAAGAACGGCGCAGCGAACTGGAAACGGTGCTGGAGACGATTCCCAGCGCGGTGGTCACGCTGGATCCGGAAATGTGCGTTCTGCAGGCGAACCGAGCCTCGCGCAACCTGCTGAGCCCGCGCGATCACCGCGACCTTTCGGGTATGCCGCTGGAGTCGATTTTGCCGCGAGATATCGCCGACGAGCTGATCGTGCTCTTGCGCCGAAGCAAGCGTATGGGTCTGGCAGCGACGGAAATCGAGTTGCCTGGTCCCCGCGGCCCCTTGAACGTAACCGCGACGATCGCTCGTCTGGAACTGAGCAAAGATCGCGAAGGGTGCATTCTGGTGCTGGAAGATGTCACCGACTTCCTGCATGCGCAGCGCCAGGTGGCCTGGAAAGAGGTCGCCCAGCGTGTGGCCCATGAAATAAAAAATCCACTCACCCCGATTGCTCTTTCCGCGGAACGGATTCGCAAGCATGTGGATCGCCCCATGGCGGACTCGGACAGCGTGATTCGCAAGTGCAGCGAGGTGATTCTGGGTTCGGTGCAGACCATGCGCAGGCTGGTCGACCAGTTCGCATCGCTGGCGCAGTTCCCTACTTCGCGGCCCCAGGTCTGCGATCTGAACTCCATCGTGGAGAGCGCACTGGCGTTGTTCGCGGGGAGAATTCAGCACATTCGCGTGGTGAAACTTCTCGGGAGTGGGATTCCCCCCGTCTTTGCCGATCCCGAGTCGCTGAAACGGGCGCTGGCTAACCTGATCGACAACGCCGCCGAAGCGATGCAAAGCAGCCTGCTGCGGGAACTGACCATCGAGACCGGGCTGATCGAAGGGCACACCATGGCGGAAATCGCGGTCTCTGACACCGGTCACGGTCTGAACGACGAGATGCGGGAACGCCTCTTCCTGCCCTACTTCTCGACCAAACAGCGCGGTACGGGCCTGGGACTGGCCATCGCTTCGAAAATCATCCAGGAACACAGCGGGGCTATCCGCGCCGAACAAAACAGTCCTACGGGGGCGCGATTCATCATTGAACTGCCGCTGGCCGAGGCCAAGAGCTCGCAGGAAGCAGCTTTGGCCGGGGCTAATGGCAGACCGGCGTCATGAACCACATCCTGATTGTCGATGACGAGGCGGAGATCCGGGAATCGCTGGGGGAAATCCTCAAGGAAGACGGGTATGCCGTTACCAGCACTGCCTCCGCTTCGGAGGCCATGGTGTTGCTGCGCGATGCTTCCTATGACGTGATGCTGCTGGATATTTGGCTTCCTGACCGGGACGGTCTGGATGTGCTGACCGAGATCCGTTCGCTGGCCAACGAGAGCACCCCGGAGGTGATCATCATTTCCGGCCACGGGACGATTGAAACTGCTGTACGGGCTACCAAGCTGGGCGCTTTCGATTTTCTGGAGAAGCCGCTCTCGATCGATCGCACGCTGATCCTGCTGAAGAATGCCGTGGAGGCGCGGCGGCTGCGCAGCGAGAACCAGGAGTTCAAGCGCCAACTGCTGATGCACGTGCCCATCACGGGCGAGAGCGTGTCCATCAAGGCATTGCGGCAGCAGATCAAGCTGATGGCCCCTACGAACGGACGGGTGCTTATCTATGGAGAGTCCGGTTCGGGCAAGGAGCTCATTGCTCGTGCTATCCACAGCGAGAGTTTGCGCAGCGACCGGGTGTTTGTGGAGTTGAATTGTGCCGCGATCCCCGAAGACTACATTGAAAGCGAGATCTTCGGTTACCGTCACAGTGCTATTCCGAATGGGCCGGTCGAAAAGCGCGGGACCTTTGAGCGGGCGGATAACGGCACGCTGTTTCTCGATGAAGTTGGGGATATGAGCCTGAAGATGCAGGCCAAGGTACTGCGTGCGCTGGATGAGCAGCGTTTTACTCCGGTGGGTGGGACGCAGACGATCCAGGTCGACGTCCGCGTGATTGCGGCTACGAACAAAGACCTGGAAGAGGAAATCGCCAAGGGGAATTTCCGCGAAGATTTTTTCTATCGGCTGAATGTCATTCCGTTTTATGTTCCGCCATTGCGGGACCGGAAGGAAGACATCCCGCTGCTGGTGCGGGAGTTTTTGCTGGAGTTCGGCCGTCAATATGGCCGTCCGCGTATCGAGATGAGTGACGAGGCGATTGCCGTGCTCAAGCAATACCATTGGCCGGGGAATGTGCGCGAGTTGAGGAACGTGATCGAGCGGGTGATGATTCTGAACCCGCACACGATTCGGATCGAGCGCAAGCACCTTCCAATGCTGGTGTTTCGCGGCAACAGCCGCAAGGGCGAGGAGTTCAGCACCCTGCATCAGGCTCGAGAGGCTTACGAGCGCGATTACATTTTGAAAAAAATTGATGAGTGCCACGGAAATGTAAGCCGGGCCGCAGAGGCTTTGGGACTGGAGCGTAGTCACCTGTACCGCAAGATGAAGAGCCTCGGCATTAGTGTGCGTGAGTAGAACGCAGTTGCAATTGTGGAGGCGCCGATGACGAAAGCATCTTGTTTTATCTCTGGATTTGCGGTTTTACTTCTTGTCGCCGCTGCCGGCGGGCAAGAGATTGCGGGGGATCAGCCGTCGCTGTGGAGCACCAAGCCCGACGTCGCCGCTTTTGAGAAGATGGAAAACGGCCGGCTGACGGCGGCGCAGGCTGCCGTCGATCAAGTGGTCGCCGCCAAGGGCACGCGAACGATCGAAAACACCCTCGTCCCTTATGACGAAGCGATTCGACAGTTGAACGCAGCAATTTATTTTTCCAGCTTGATGCAGCAGGTCCATCCCGACGCGGCCTTTCGCGACCATGCAACGGCAATGACCACCAAGGTAAGCAGCGCGCAGACGGCGCTTTCGCTGAATCATGAGGTTTACCAGGCGCTGACCAGTTTGAAACCGACGAGTGCAGACGCAGCGACTCGCTATTATGTGCAGCGGCAATTACTGGAGTTCCGGCTGTCAGGGGTGGACAAAGACGATGCGACGCGGACGCGGCTCAAGAAGCTGAACCAGCAACTGGTGGAAGATCAGTCGATGTTCGACCGCAATATTTCCGACGATGGAAGGACCGTCGAAGTCGCGGACGCTTCGGCGTTGGATGGCCTGCCCCAGGATTACATCGATAAGCACAAGGCGGCCCCTGATGGAAAAATTCACATCCCCGCCAACGAACCCAATGCCTATCCGATTCTGACTTTCGCCAAAAGCGAAGACCTGCGGCGCCGTATGTGGGAAGCCTTCTGGACCCGAGCCTATCCCAAGAACCGGGATGTGCTCATCAATATGATGCAGACGCGGTACGAGATCGCGACGCTGCTCGGCTACTCCTCCTGGGCGGATTACAACGCAGCGGACAAGATGATCGAAAATGGGCACAACATTGCAAAGTTCCTGGAACAGCTGGATGCAGCAACACGTCCCCTGGCGGAACGCGAGCTCGCCATGTCGTTGGCAGAGGAACGCAAAATAAGCCCCGCAGCATCGGATATGCCCACCTATAACCGCTTCTGGATTTCGGAACTGGTGCGACGCTCGCAGTACAACTTCGACTCGCAAAGTGTTCGCCCTTACCTGCCATACCAGCAGGTGAAGCAGGGGATCTTAGATACGGCGGCCACGCTTTTCCATGTCAGCTTTCGCCAGGAACTGAATGCACCGGCGTGGGACCCCGCGGTTGAAACCTGGGATGTGATTGATCACGGGAAGGCAATTGGCCGGCTGTATCTCGATATGCACGCCCGGCCGGGCAAGTTTAGCCATGCGGAGATGGCGCCGGTACTGGATGGTGTTCGCGGTAAGCAACTGCCGGAAGCGGCCCTGGTTTGCAATTTTCCTCAGCCTACGTCCACTGATCCCGGGCTGATGCAATATACGGACGTGGTGACCTTCTTTCATGAGTTCGGCCACCTGATGCACCATATCCTCGGCGGCCAACAGCAATGGGCGGGAATCAGTGGCATCAGCATGGAATCGGATTTCGTAGAGGCGCCTTCGCAGATGCTCGAGGAGTGGATGCACAGCCCCCAGGTGCTTGCCACCTTCGCGCACCATTACAAGACGGGCGAACCGATCCCCGCGGAATTGGTAGCGCGGATGAATCGAGCGTCCGCATTTGGACGCGCAAATTCTGTTGCTCTGCAGACGGCATTTTCGGCGATTTCCTACGATATCTATAAGGACAAGCC
>CAVXRU010000066.1:0-51942 GCA_963763905.1 uncultured Acidobacteriaceae bacterium
TAAGCCGCGAGTGTATTTTGCTTTCCGGCAAAGGCGCATACCAACATCAGCAGCGTCGATTGGGGTAAGTGAAAATTAGTGAGCAGCGCCGAAACAACCTTGAATTGAGAGCCCGGCGAAAGAAAAACACTGGTGCTGCCGGAGTGCGCTTCCAGCCTACTAATACTGGCGCAGTGTTCCAGTACGCGGACCGTGGTTGTGCCGGCGGCAACGACGCGGCGGCCCTCGTACAACGCGCGATTCACCTCCCGCGCGGTTTCTTCCGGCAGAAAATATCGCTCCTCGTGGAGGCGTATTTGCGCCACCTCTGCCACTCGCACAGGTTGGAACGTTCCCAGTCCCACATGAAGCGTCAGGTGATCACAACCACTCCGCGAGCGCGGATCCGCTCCAGAACTCAGGAGTGAAGTGCAGCCCAGCGGTGGGTGCGGCGACTGAGCCGGGTTGGCGTGCAAAGACGGTTTGGTAACGCTCACGATCCAATGCCTGGTCTTGGCGGCGAATGTAGGGCGGCAGCGGGACGTGTCCCAATACCTCCAGGCGCCCGAGGAAATCCTCCACAGGCGTGAAGCGGAGCAGACGTTCGCCAAATTCACCCCTCGCGGTGACCGTGGCTTCGAGGAACGCGCTCCCATCCGGCGCCGCGAAGGTCACCTGTTGGCCTACATCCATCCTGCGCGCCGGACGGGTCAGTGCCCGCCATTCCCATTCGCTGAGCTGCTCGGTCAGCAGGACCTCCACCTGATGAGTGCCGCTCTTTCCCGGGCACGTGCCAAACAGCCGTGCCGGGATCACGCGGCTGTCGTTCAACACCAGTACATCGCCCTCGCGGAGCAGTTCCGGCAGGTCGGTAAACCACAAATCCCGCAAGGACCCGCGCTGTCGGCTCATGGCCAGCATTCGGCTTTCGCCCCGTTGCGGCGGTGGTTGCTGCGCGATCAGCTCAGCAGGAAGCTCAAAGTCGAAGTCGGAGACCAGCACAGATCTGATTGTATGAAAGCGAGGTATCCTCTAAAGGAGCGAGAGGAGGTCACCATGGCGACAACGACGCATGTTCCGGTTAAGGTCTATCTCCGATCCTCCTACGAGCCCGATGCGGAGTATGTGGACGGGCAGATTGAGAAGCGCCCGATGGGAGAGTTTGACCACTCCTCCTGGCAACTGGCGATTCTAAGATGGTTCTGGAGCATCAAAGGGAGTGGGGTATCCGCGGGATGCTGTCATTGCGGATTAAGGTCGCAGCGACACGCTATCGCGTTCCTGACGTTACCGTGCTTGATCGGAGCCGCCCCAAGGAGCAGATCATCACCCATCCGCCGCTAGCTGTCTTTGAGGTTTTGTCTCCCGAAGACAGGGTGCAGCGTCTCAAACGCAAACTGGAAGACTACCGGGCGATGGGCATACCGGAAATCTGGTCATCGATCCCCAGGACAGTACCTTTTATCGCTATGAAGACCTTCACCTCCGCCGCACCAACTCCTTCTCTCACGCTGAAAAAGGATTTGCCTTCAACATGAATGAGCTCAAAAATCTGCTCGACTGAAAGAGCAATGGCCTCGGAAACTAAACCCCCCATCTTCCTGCTCGATGCGATGTCATTCATCTTTCGCGCTTATCACGCGATGCAGCGGCAGCGTCCCATGTCGACCCGCTCCGGCGTGCCAACGGCTGCCACCTTCGTTTTCGTCAACATGATCAACAAGCTGCGCCGCGACTTTCAGCCGGAGTATTTTGCTGCCGTCTTTGACGTGAGCGGTTCGGTTTTTCGCGATGAGCGCGCGCGCAGCATAGCCACCGTGAAGAAGTGGAACATCAAAACCCAAACCTTTGATGAGCTCGACTACGGTGGTTACAAAGCGAACCGCACCGAGATGCCCCCGGATTTGGCTCAGCAGCTACCCTTTATCCGCAGGTCGCTCGAGGCCTTTCGCATTCCCATCCTGCAATCAGAGGGTTTCGAGGCCGATGACGTCATCGGAACACTGGCCAAGCAGGCCGCGGAACAAGGCCATGATGTTTTCGTAGTCTCGAACGATAAAGACATGCTGCAGTTAGTCACCGGGAGAGTCAAAGTGCTCAACCCGGTGAAAGATAACCTGATCCTGGATCGCGAGAAAGTGGTCGAGGTACTGGGAGTGCCGCCGGAACAGGTGATCGACGTGATGGCTCTGCGAGGCGATTCGATCGATAACATCCCCGGTGCTCCGGGAATCGGAGACAAAGGCTCAGTCGAGCTGATTCAGCAATTCGGCAGCGTGGAGGCAGCGCTCGATCGTGCTTCCGAGGTCAAGGGAAAAAGATATCGCGAATCGCTCGAGAACAATCGGGATACGGTTTTGCTCAGCAAGGAGCTGGTGACCATCCACTGTGAAGTGCCGATGGAACTGGAGCTGGAGAATATGCGCACCCAGGCGCCGGATGTGAGCGCCTGCCGTGCTCTGTTCAATGAGCTCGAATTCACGACCATGCTCAAGGAACTCGCCCCGGAAGAGGAGGCGATCCCGCTCTCCATTCTCCTTGATCCTTCGCCGGAAGAGGTAAGCCACTTCGCCCGCCTGGCACGCAGCAAAGGCTTTGCACTCGCCTTCGACACCACGCTGCTTGAGGTTGCGTCGGAACAAGTGAGCGAGATCGGAAAGCGAAGCCATCGAAGAGGAAGAGCCGCAACTGAAGACCATGTCGTTAGGGTTGTTCGATACTCCGCTGCCGGCCGCTGAAAAACCCATTCCTCAAACGTTGAAGGTCGCCGTCTCAGCGGAGCCGGGCAAGGCGTTGGTTTTTCCTCTGGATGCGGAGCCCTTGCGCGCACTCCTGACCGACGAACAAGCGCCCAAGTCATTGCACGATTTAAAGGCTGCTCTGCGCATTCTTGGACATCATGACCCGGACCTGCCCCTGGCGGGCAAAGTCGATGACCTGATGCTCTATTCCTATCTCATCAATCCTACCCACACCACCCACCCGCTTCCGGACGTGGTTGCGAGGTTCAGCGGACGCGCACTCCCGCCTCCGGGAGACGAACTGCTGCCGGCTTCGGCAAACGCCATCCGCACTCTCGCGCCCATGCTCAAAGAGGACGTGGAAACCCTGGGTGCAGGGCAGGTTTATCGCGATATCGATCTGCCGCTGGTTCCGGTTCTTCTGCGTATGGAGGAGGCCGGCGTGCGCATTGACCGCGCAGTTCTGGCCGAAATGGGCGAACGGCTCACCGTGGAGATGGAGCGGGTCAGCGAGCAGATTTTCGCCGGCTCCGGTCATCGCTTCAACATCAATTCACCCAAACAGCTGGGAGATGTGCTGTTCAACAAAATGCATCTTGCCCAAGCCTATGAAGTATGGTCGCGGCAAGGTAGTTTCGACCGCCGTCGATGTGCTGGAAGAGCTGGCGGAGCACAACGAGGTTCCGCGCCAGGTGCTGCAATACCGGCAGCTGGCCAAATTGAAGTCCAACTACATTGACTCCTTGCCGTTGCTGGCCGATGCTGACGGGCGTGTTCACACCACCTTCAACCAGGTGGGCACCTCGACCGGGCGGCTGTCTTCGACCAATCCCAACCTGCAGAATATTCCCATCAAGACAGAACTCGGCCGCGAGATCCGCGCCGCATTTATTGCGGCGCCGGGGAATCTGCTCATCTCCGCGGATTACTCCCAGATCGAACTGCGTCTGATGGCGCACTTCAGCGAAGATCCGCTGCTGGTGCGCGCCTTTGCCGAGGGGCAGGACATTCATACGCTGACCGCCTCAGAGGTTTTCGGCATAGCGCCCGAAGCGATGGACAAGCAAACCCGCGATCGCGCCAAGGCGGTGAACTTCGGTATTGTGTACGGTATTTCTCCCTTTGGATTGGCCCAGCAGCTCGGCATTGAGCAGAACGTAGCCCGGCTTTACATAGAAACCTACTTCGCACGTTACAGCGGGGTGCGCAGCTACATCGACCGGCTCCTGGAGGAGACCCGCCGGGAACAGCGGGTGCGCACGCTGTTCGGGCGGGTTCGTCCCATTCCCGATATGCAGAGCCGCAATGCCAACCTGCGGGGCTTTGCGGAACGCACCGCGGTCAACACGCCTTTGCAGGGCACGGCGGCGGACCTGATCAAAATTGCGATGATCCGTATTGACCAGCGGCTGCGGGAAGAAAAACTCGCCACCAGGATGACGCTGCAGGTGCATGACGAATTGCTCTTTGATGTTCCCGAAAGGGAAGTGGAGCAGGTGAAGCAATTCGTGCGCCATGAGATGGAGTCTGTGATCCAGCTGAAGGTACCGATCGTGGTGGATTGTGGTGTGGGCCCCAACTGGAGGGACATGAAGTGAGCTCTCTCTATAATTAGCTGGTGAGTGCTTCGAGCCAACCTGTTCGCTTTCTCCAACCGCAGACCCTGCTCGTGGATGCCGATGACACGCTATGGGAGAACAACATCCATTTTGAGCGGGCAATCGCCGACTTCATCTCTCATCTTGATCACCACACCCATACGGCGGAAGAGGTGCGCAGCCATCTCAATCAAGTCGAACGTGAAACCATCAGGGCTCATGGCTACGGTCTACAAAATTTTCAACGTTCGCTCATCTGTTGTTTTGAGCAGCTGACCGGTGGCGAGATCAGCCAACAAAACCGTGAAAAAATCAGCGTCTTCGTGAGATCGATTGCCGACCGGGAAATAGAGTTGTTGCCAGGTGTTGCGGACACCGTCGCCGACCTGTTCACCCGGCACAAGCTCATACTGGTCACCAAGGGCGACACGCTGGAGCAGACCGACAAGCTGGCCCGCTCCGGCCTGGCGAGCTATTTCCATGCTGTCGAGGTGTTGGCCGAGAAGCATCGCGATGCCTACTGCTCATTAATTGAGCGGCATCAATTTCCGTCGGGCAGTACCTGGATGATCGGCAACAGCCCGCGGTCCGACATCAATCCTGCGCTTGCGGCCGGCCTCAACGCGATCTTTATTCCCCATCCATCGACGTGGGTCCTGGAACATGAGTTGGTCAACCAGCCGTCCCATGGGCAGACCCTTCTCGAGATCGACGGCTTCGCCGAACTCTCGACTTTGTTCTGACATCTGGGAGAGCGTCGGTCTAGGGAAGAACAACCGCAGGTCTCTCCACTGCGCTTCCCCGGATTTCCTGTCAAGACTCGTGGCTTTGATGATCTGCATGCGGCTCTCTTTAAGGAGAGCCGCACACGTGGTCGTCGCCAGCAGCGCGAAGTAGGAAATTCGGGTTCGCTCCGGTCGAGATGACAAAGGGTAGGATCGTTATGACCCGGAGTTAGCGGAGAGCTGCCGCCGGCTGGCGCGTTGAGCGGGTCACCCATCCTTCCCCAACAACGGCTGATGGTTGATCTCTCCTAACGTCAGTTCCGGTCCACAACCGCCCTACCCTTTGTCATCTCGACCGAAGCGAAGCGTAGTGGAGAGATCTGCGGTTCAGCGGATCTCACGTGGAAATGTTTTTAGATCCCCTCCGTCTAAGGCGTGGTTGCCTTGGTCAGGCTTCCCGGGGCTTCGTGGATGTGATGGATGACGATGGTGTCGCCTTTAAACTCCACCTTGTCATAATCCCGTCCCGTGCTTTCCACGTAACAGCCACAGTCCGTATTCGCGTGATGCGCCAATTCGATACCGTCCGTAGTGCCCTTGAGGGCGGCTTTGGCCTGGATCAGCTTCGCCTGCGCGTCCGCGACGGCCTGGTTGGCGTCGGCTAATTGTTTCACTTCCGAGGCCGTCAGTTTCTCCGTCCGGTCTGGAGTAGCAGCAGCAGCCGGGGTGGGATCTTGTGGCTGCATCAGTGCAAGAAGAAGGATAGCGGTAATCATAACTCTCTCCTAAACTCCAATTTCTACCCGAATCGCGTCGGCGATGCGATCCGCATGTTCGCGCATCTGCTGTTCGGATTCGGCTTCAATCATTACCCGGGCCAGCGCTTCGGTGCCGGAATAGCGCACCACCACTCGCCCGTTACCGTGCAAATCTGTCTCCGCCTGCTGAATGCTCTCCACCACCCCGGGAATCTGGTCAAGGGGCCGCTTTTCTCGCACCCGCACATTGACAATCACCTGCGGGAAAACGCGAAGATCACTAAGCAATTCGTGCAGCGGTTTGCCCGAACGGGCCAGCGTATCCAGCAAGACCAACGCCGTCAGTAGCCCGTCACCCGTGGTGCTGCGGTTGAGAAAAAGGATATGTCCGGATTGCTCACCGCCCAGACTGGCGTGATGTTTTTGCATCATCTCCAGAACGTATTTGTCTCCCACCGGTGCACGCAGCATGCTGATGCCGCTCTTGCGCAGCGCAGCTTCCAGGCCCATGTTGGACATGGTCGTGGCCACCACCAGGTCGCCGGCCAACTCGCCCTTGGCCTGCATATCGCGGGCTGCGACCAACATCACGCCATCCCCATTCACTACGCAGCCGTGGGCGTCGGCAAACAGAGCGCGGTCGGCGTCACCATCAAAGGTGATGCCCAGGTCAGCACCCAACGCCTTCGTCTCCTTGGCCACGGTTTCAGGGTGCAGAGCGCCACAGTGGTCGTTGATATTGCGTCCATTCGGGGTCACATGCGTTAGGTGAATCTCTCCCCCGAGGGAAGGAAATAATTCCGCCGCGATCACCGCCGCCGCGCCGTTGGCGCAGTCGATGACAATCTTCTTGCCGGCAAGGTTTAATCCAGGGACAACATTGCGCAGGAAGGCCTCGTATTCCTCACGGAAGCGTTTGTCGGCCGGAGGCGCGGTAAGCGCGCTGGTTTCCGTGGGAGGGGCGTCTTGCAAGCGGCGAAAGATTTCCGCTTCGATCTCTATCTCGGTTGCGTCCGGTAATTTGTAACCATTGCCGCCGAATACCTTGATTCCATTGTCCTGCCATGGATTGTGCGAAGCGGAGATCACCACTCCGGCGGCGAACTGATGTTTGCGTGCGAGATAGGCCACGCCGGGCGTGGTGATGATACCGGCATTGCGCACCTCAGCTCCGCCTTTCTTGAGCCCGGCAGCAATCACTGACGAGATCCAGGGACTCGATTCACGGGTGTCCGCTCCCAGAAGAACGATAGGCTGCGGGTAGAGCGTCTTGAGAGTCGTGGCGAGTGCGATCCCGATGGTGTAAATCGTGGCGGCGTCGAGTGGAGCTTCTCCGGCGACCGCACGAATACCATCTGTTCCAAAAAGTTTTCTCATGAATTGGTTACTCGGCTGGTGAGCGTGCTGTGAGCAAATCGTGTAGTGATGAGGACACCCTCGGGAGCAGCCGATGCTTCCCGGATCAGGACTCCCGCTTCGTTGAAGACCAACGCATAGCCCCGGTTCAGAACGGCGAGAGGAGAGAGTGTCTGCAACTTTCCTTCCGCTCCTGCGTGTCCTGCTTTCGCGCGCAAGAGTATTTCCTTTTGCGCCCGGGCGATCCTTCCATCCAGCATGGCCAGCCGTTCCCGCACCATACGCATGCGGTGGCTGACATCCTGACGCAGCAGGCGGCCTTCGAGTTTCTGCAACTTCTCGGTCAACTGGCGGCTTTGCCGGTGCCACGCGGCGTCGAGTTGATACTGCAACTCATCCACCCGCTGCTGACGGCGTGCGATGGCGTTGCGCATGCGGGCAAACGCCGCCGGAGCGGAAAGCCGGGCGAAGCGCTCCTGGGCGCGCATCAGCTGGTAGCGGCAGGCATGGTTAAGACGCCGATGCAGTTGCTCCAGTCGCTCTTCGACCTTGTGCTGCGCCTCGGTCAGGAGTTCCGCTGCGGCAGAAGGGGTTGGGGCACGCAGGTCGGCCACAAAATCAGCGATCGTGAAGTCGGTTTCGTGGCCCACGGCCGAGACGATCGGGAGCAGCGATTTGGCGATAGCTCTGGCCAGCAGCTCGCTGTTGAAGGGAGCCAGGTCTTCCAGTGAGCCGCCGCCCCGGGCCACGACGATCACGTCCACCGTGCGCGACTGGTTGAAGAACGCGATCCCCGCCGCAATTTCGAGCGCGGCGGTTTCGCCTTGCACTGAGGAAGGGTAAATCTGCACCTGCAGCGACAGGTGCCGGCGCCCGGCAACGTTGAGAAAGTCGCGAATGACCGCGCCGGTGGGAGAAGTGATGATGCCGATACAACGAGGAAAGGTAGGCAGGGGCTGCTTGCGTTCCGGGGAGAAGAGGCCTTCCTTCTGCAGCCTGGCTTTCAATTGTTCGAAGGCGATTTGCAAAGAGCCTGCACCGACCGGCTCCATAAATTCGGCCACCAGCTGCATCTGTCCCCGCTGCTCGTAAACAGAGACCCGCCCTCGCACCAGGATCTGCAGTCCATCTTCCGGACGGAAGCGCAACAGCAGGGCCTGGCGGCGGAACAACACTACTGGCAGCTGAGCATCGCCGTCTTTCAGGGTGAAATACATGTGGCCGGAAGGGGCGGGGCGGAAGTTTGAGATCTCACCTTCTACCCACACATCTGCATATTCCCGCTCGATGTGATTTCTCACCTCGCCCACCAGCTGGCCGACCTTCCACACGCGGCGCGGGTTAGCTCGAGCCTCCGGGAAAACCAATCCAAGCTGGTTCACTGATTCTTCCGGATTGGGCAAAGGGGCCTCCAGCAAACGAATTCGATCTTACCGCCGAAAGCGGGAGATGACGTAGAACACCAACGAGAGCACGATACTGAGCAGGATCGATGTGCCCAGGGGAAAGTAGACGTTAAGGTTTTTGCCACGGTAGGAGATGTCGCCTGGAAGCCTGCCCAGCGGGAGTCCGGTCCGGCCAAGGAGCAGCAGCAACCCCCCGGCCACCAGCAGTACCAGTCCCAATCCCACAAGCAGTCGGCCCAGGTCGTTCATGCTTTTATTTTAAGGCGAATGGCTGAGACCGCAGATCCTGTCCGCTCGTGCGTAAAACCTCATAGGCTCAAGAGGCCCCGGAAAGTACCCGGAAAGACAACCGCAGGTCCCTCCACTACGCTTCGCTCCGGTCGGGATGACAATTCTGTTGCGGGGGTCAAGGATTTCTCGCCGAAACTCTTGCGGGCACAACAGAATTGTCATCCCGACCGGAGCGAAGCGTGTGGAGGGACCTGCGGTTGTCTTTCCGGGCTTCACATTCTCTAAAGCCCCCTGAGGCTGCCTTGGCTCTAGCGAGACCCCACAGGGCCGCGGTCAATCAGGTGGGTCAACTCCGCCAACAAAACTTGCAGCCGCTCGATCTCCGGCTTGCTCGGCGGCATGGACTGTCCAAAAAGCTCTTCAGCCTCTCGCGCCAGATCTGTCCCGCGAGGCAGGCCGAAGGTACCCAACACCCCAGCCAGCTTGTGGGCAGAGTCGACCGCGCTGCGCTGCATAGCCTGGTCCAGACGGTTATCTACCAGCAGTTCGCCCGCCGTGCGCAGCAGCGCCGCCCGTTCCACGACGGTGTGCCTGCTCCGCTCCCAGAGTGCAGAGATCATGCTTTGCAGCTTTTGCTCCTGGCTCTGAGCGTCGGCGGAGTGCCCGTTCTCCTTCTTAGGGGTCAATGGATCATCCGCCATCTTTCCAGCCTAATGCAGCCGAGATCTGTCGCGCTAAGGTCAAGGGATCAAAAGGCTTGAATAGAATAGCTGCCACTCCCATTTCGGCAAACTTGCGCTGATCCGGGCCCTGAACCTTGGCCGTCAGCAGCAGCACGGGAATGTGCGAGGTGCTCCCGTTTGCCTTAAGCTTCAGCAGGGTTGTGGGCCCGTCCATCTCGGGCATCATCACGTCCAGAAGAATCGCATCCGGCTGTTCGGTGCTGGCGCGCTCGATCCCCTGTTTGCCGGAACTCGCTAGCAATACGTCCCACCCTGCCACCGTCTCCAGGCTCATGGCAGCAACCTGCCGGATGTCATCTTCGTCGTCAATGATGAGAATGCGTTGGGTCATAAATATGCGGGCGTGGCGATCAAACGCTGGGTGAGGGTCCCTCCCATCCCATGGGCACTTCACTGGTTCCATGTGGCACCCGGAGCATCGACAGAACCAGGGTCTCCACATCCTGTGGCTGAACGCGGGCCTTGGTCAGGAATTCCGTATGGCCCAGCTGAAGTTTTTTGCGTTCGCCCTCATTCAAATCCTGGGCGGAATAAACCACCAGGGGAAGCTGCTTCATCTCTTGTTGTTGGCGCAGCCAATCCACTAGCCCGAAGCCATCGCCATCGGGCAGGCTGATGTCCAGGATCAGCAAGTCTGGCCGCGACGAAACGCACAGTTCCATCGCTTTGCGTTGCGTCGAAGCATGGTGTACCTGGATTCCTGCGCGCTCGAAAGTAGCCAGGATGACCTTAGCCAAATCGGCATCATCTTCTACCAGTAAAACACGCGACGGTTGCCGCTCTACCTGCAGCACGCGGGAGAGCGCGGCCAACATCGACTCTGTCTCCAGCGGCTGTTCCAGCCAAGCGTCGGCGGCTTTTTCCACTTCCGGGTCGTTCAGAGCACCAAAGGCGCTCAAGACGACCACCGGGATCGATGCTGTTTTCAGGTCGTCGCGTAACAAATGCAGGGTCTCCCACCCCCGAAGGCTGGGTAGGCTCATGTCCAGCAGGATCGCCTGGACTGGAGTCTGTCGAGCCACGGTTACGGCTTCATCGCCGCTGGTCGCCTCGAGCACGGAGTAGCCGTTCTGCCGCAGGCTTTCCACCAGCGAGGCCCGGGTCTCAGGGTTTTCGTCGCAAACCAGTACCGACGTGGAGCTGACCATGGAGGAGGCGGTGTCGCCCCCCATGCGGAGGATGTCGGCTTCCCGGGTGACGGAAGGCAGAAACATGCGGAAAGTGGAGCCGCGATCCGCATTCCGCTCCGCCCAGATGCGTCCGCCATGCTGCATAACGATGGTCCGGCAGATGGCCAGGCCCAACCCGGTTCCGCCTTTCTGCCTTGCATCGGAGGCATCAACCTGCTGGAACCGGTCGAAGATTGATTCCAGCTTGTCCTTGGGGATGCCGCGGCCATTGTCTTTGACGCTGATGGTGACCCCATCCAGCAGCCGTTCGATCGATACTGCCACCTGGGCCCCGGCTGGGGAGAACTTGATCGCGTTGCTGAGCAGGTTGGTCAACACTTGTTGCAGGCGGTCCGGGTCGACTTCAATCTGCGCCGGACCGGCCTCCAGCAGGAGTTGTACTTTGGCTGCCTCCGCCATCGGGGTCATGGCATCGATCGCCTGCCGCGCCAGGTCTTCCAGGTCACAGCTGCGATAGGTGAGGGGTGCGCGGCCCGACTGCATCCGCTCCAGGTCAAGGATGTCGTTGATCAGGCGCACCAGTCGGTCCGAATTGTTCACCGCGATGCGTAGCAGGTTTGACGCCTTCTCCCCCATTTCGCCCAGCAATCCGGTGGAAAGCAGTCCCAGCGACCCGCGGATGGACGTGAGCGGAGTACGCAGCTCATGGCTGACTGTGGAAACGAACTCATCCTTCATCCGGTCCAGCGCATAGCGCTGGCTGATGTCGCGGAAACTGAGCACGCTGCCCACAGCCACGTTGTGCTCGACCATCGGGGTAACGGAAAACTCCACCGGGAAGGAGGCGCCATTCCGCCGATAAAACACATCCTGACCGCTGGTGCCTTCGCGTACCATGAACGCCCGCCCGGTGCGGCACTGATCGGAACACTTTTCCCGCCCTTTGCGCTCTTCATGCACCACGGAGTGCACCGTGCGGCCGATGAGGTCGAAAGCGTGGGCGCCGAGCATGCTGGCCGCTGCCGGGTTGACGAAGACGATGCGGCCGGCGGAGTCGGTGCCGAAGATGCCGTCGGCTACCGAGTTGAGAATCGACTCCTTCTGCCGGTTCAGCTCTTCCAGGCGGCTTTCTTGCGCCGAACGCGCCATAAACTGGCCAATCGAAGCGCACACGGTTTCCACCGTGGCCATCATTTCCGTATCTTCCCGCTGCTTCTGGCGGCTGAAAAACTCGACCACGGCGATAACCTGGTTGCCCACGCGGACCGGAACACCCCAACCCGTGACTAGCCCGTCCGTCTTGGCCGAGCCCGCGCGCAGAAAATTGCCGTCACCCTGCAGGTCTTCAATCCAGCAGGGGCTCTCTGCGGCCCAGATCTGGCCAGGCAGATCTTTGCCCTTCTGCAGCACTCGTCCGATGCTGTCGCGGTGAAACTCCGTGCAGGCCCGATCGGGCGCATACCACCCCGCCAGGTAGCGGCAGTGATGATCGCTGCTCACAAACCAAAGCCCCGCCATATCGAAGCCTAGGTTGGTACCGAGCGATTCGAGCATAGCCGGCAGCGCCTCATCCGAAGTGGTCGACTCGCCCACCACCTGGCTCACTGCCAACTGCATGGCCAATCTGCGTTCTCTCTGGTACTGGGCGGTGACGTCGCGGAAGATGCAGCGAACTGAGACGGGCTCGCCGCGGTCCTGGCGGCAGCTCAGGCTGGCTTCGAGTTCGCGATACATGCCGTTCGAGTCCTGCACCCTTAAATTGGCGCGATCAATGCGTTCGCCGCGCAGCGCCCGGTCAAACAGGCCGGCGGCGTTGGCTTGCATTTCTGCCGGAAACGCCGCTTCGAAGCTGATCAGGCTCTCAAACGCCGCCGCGCTCTTGCCAAAGCAGGTTTGCCAGGCGGGATTCACATAGAGGTACTTGGCCCTGGGGCTCAGGGTGGCAATCATTTCCTGCGAGTTCTCGAACAGGTCGCGGTAGCGCTCTTCGCTCTCCCGCAGGGCATGCTCGGCTCGTTTGGTGGCTGTCAGGTCGGTGGCAATGGCCAGTAGCCCGGTGAGCGCGCCCTCTGTGTTCCTGACCGCGGAGAGGTAGACCATGGCGGGGAAGGTCGTCGCGTCCTTGCGGCGGCAGAGGATTTCGAAGCCGCGGACCCGGCTTACCGGGAAGCTGGTGACGTACTGGACATAATGTTTCAGCTCTGGCGAGACACTCTCCAGGTCGATCGCCGGCGACCGGTCAAGCCGGGAAACCAGCAGCTGTCCCACTCGTTCCAGTTCCCCTTCCGGGAACAGGTCGTGAGCATTCAGCTGTCCCAGGACCTCGTGATTGCGGTAGCCGAGCATCCGTTCGGCGGCGGGATTGAAGATGAGCAGGTTGCCTTCAAGGTCGGTGGCCAGAATCATCGGGCCGGCTGAGTCGAGAATGCTGCGCTGTAACTGGGCTACCTGTTGCACCTGCCATTCGGCTTCATCCTGGCGGGAAGCGTCAAGGAAGCTGTGCACGCAGAGTGCGATCAGCAACACCTGGGCGCAGGCCCAAGTGATCACGGCAGCAGAAAAGGTGCCGCCCCAGCCGAGCAGCAGAACCATGCCGCCATATGCCGAAAGCAGCAGCGCAACCGCGAAAAATATGGTGGACGGCAGCCTATCTCGAAGCCAAGTCACTCGTACTCGATCGATGCGGGTCTAATTAACGGGTTCTCGCCAAGTCAGCCGTCCAACGAAAAAAGACGAAACTGGCCCATGCTAAACGCTAACTATCCGGAGTATAGGCGGGTGATTCGGGCCTAAACAGTGACTAACCGGAGTCCACGCAAGCAATCAGGGGAGAGAACTCACGCACCTCCAACGGGTCGGATCGGGGGAAAACCGCAGTTGGCTAAGCAGCGCGCTCCATAATGTCGAATCGCGGACGCGCTGGCTCTTCTTACTTTAACTACGACGGAACGGAATTACATTGGCACGGCTCTCAACCAATTTATCTGTCATGGCCGACATACGGCCTAGGGACCAGAAACCGAGGAAAAGCACCGCATAAGCAAAACCGGCTACACCAAGAAGCAGAGACACGCTGTTACCCCCCAAAGTTGCAACAAAATTACGCTTTGGGGGATGCATCGAAGTATATCCATCATGACAGCGAAACCATAGAAAAAGAACGAGTTTCGCTGCCACTTTAGTACTACACCAAATAGCGACAGGTGGTTACGTTGAGAGCTACGCGGTCACCGGCTCCAGCAGGCGCGACCAGCGCCGTTGCTTGCGCTCCACATGTGCTTTCTTATGAAAGGCATAGCCCGTAATTAAGGGCAGTGCGAGGGTGGCCTCGCTGTACACCATCTGCTCGTAGGTGGTGTCTACCTTACCCCAGGAGCTGGCTTCCTTGAGTGTGCTGGAAGAGAGCGCACCGTCGCGGACGTCGGCGACCGTGATCTGGATCGCATATTTGTGCATCGGGGCGTCCAGGCCGAGGATCTCTGCCGCTACCACGATGTCCTGGGCGAAGTTCTTGGGCACGCCGCCGCCGATCATCAGCAGGCCGGTGGTGGGATTGGCGATCTTCAACTGCGTCAGCTCGTAGAAGTCCTTTACCGAATCGATGGACACTTTGGGCTTGTCGCCGCGGGCGTGCTGGTGGGCTACCAAGCCAAAGCCGGCGGAGCAGTCGCTGAAGGCGGGCACGAAGATCGGCACATCCTTCTGGTAAGCGGAGAAGATGATGCTGTCGACCCCGCCCTTGTCCGGTGTCTTGCCTTGCTTTTCCAGGTAGGCGCCCATCTCGCGGACAAATTCACGTGAACTGTACGGGCGAGGGTCGAGCGAGTCGGCGATGATGCGGCAGGTGTCGTCGCACGCGCGCAATTCTTCCTCATCGATGAGGGTGTCGTAGATGCGGTCGATCATGAGCTCGCGCAGGGTCGCGTCTTCGGTTCCCGAGCGGTACAGGTCGTCGGCGATCCAATGTTTGTAGCCGAGCGCCTCGAAGAAGTCCTGGTCTACGATGTTGGCGCCGGTCGAAACGACGGCATCCACCATGTTGTTGCGGATCAGGTCGATGAAAATCTGCTTCAGGCCGGCGCTGATCAAAGATCCTGCCAGGCACAGAATTACGCCACAATCCTGGTCGCGCAGCATGCGCTCGTAGATCGAAGCCGCCCGGGAGAGGTCACGGGAGCTGTAGGCCATGGACTGCATGGCATCCACCAGCGGAATGACATTGTGCTGCTTGATGTCGATGTGCTGGATGGGAGTTGTGAGGAGTTCTTTCTTCGTAGGCATAGCCATTCAAGCATAACAAAGCGAGAGGCTCCCGCTTTTGTTAATTTCCACGATGCAGCGCGGGCAGCAGAGCCGTCAGCAGGTTCGTCAACTGGGCCTGGACGCGGGCTCCGGTCTCCATCACTTCGTGGTGGTTGATTGCCTGATCGAGGATGCCGGCACCCATATTTGTCACGCAGGAAATGCCCAGCACCTCGATCCCCATATGCCGGGCGACGATCACCTCCTGGACGGTGGACATGCCCACGAGATCTGCTCCCAGGGTGCGGAAAGCGTTGATCTCTGCCGGGGTTTCAAAGCTGGGCCCGGAGACCGCGAGGTAGACTCCTTCGCTGAGTTCGGCGGCGGAGTGTGCGAGCAGGCGGAGGCGTTTGGAATAGGCTTCGGTCATGTCGAAGAAGCGCGGACCGAGGCGCTCGTCGTTTGCGCCGGAGACCGGATTGCGGCCGGTGAAATTGATGTGATCGGAGAGCAGCACGAGTTGACCCTGCCTGAGGTCCAGCCGGATGCCGCCGGCGGCATTGGTGACGACCAGGGTCCTGATACCCAGGCGTCCGAGGACGCGGATAGGGAACGTGACTTCTTCCGGGGAGTATCCCTCGTAGGCGTGAACCCGGCCTTGCATGACCGCCACCGGCGCTTCCGCGATGGTGCCCACCACCAGGCGTCCGCTGTGGCCTTCTACGGTCGGGCGCGGAAAGTGGGGAATATCCGTATACGCGATGACGCTTGGTTGCTCGATCCGATCTGCGAACGAGCCCAGGCCGGAGCCCAGAACAATGGCCACGCGCGGGGCGGCCGCGATGCGCTCTCGGATAGTGGCCGCCGCCTCTTCTGCTTCTTCAAAAATGCCCTTTGACAATAAGTTCTCCTGAAGGGTACGGCCTTTAGGCCGTACATCTTTGCTCTAGAATCATTGCGGCTTTAGCCGCTGAGGGATCTGTTCTTTCCATCGCACCAATTCCTAATGGAAACGCCACCCCTCCTTTGTCATCCCGACCGCAGTGGAGGGACCTGCGGTTCAGCGGTCTTTCCTGGAAATGTTTTTCGATAAACCGGGGGCCAACCTGCTATGTCCATCACTGTCGCAGCAGGATGCTGACAATCGCGGCCGACATGAGGTTGGCCATCGTTCCAGCCAACATAGCGCGCAATCCCAGCCGGGCGAGATCATTGCGGCGGTTCGGCGCCAACGCCCCTATACCCCCAATCTGCATGCCAATGGAGCTGAAATTTGCAAACCCGCACAACGCAAACGTCGCAATCGTAAACGACCGGAAATCAAGCGACGACTTCTGCGCACCCAGCAGCGCGTAAGCCACCAACTCGTTGGTCACCGTACGTGTGCCCAATAGATTGCCAACCAGGTGGGCGCTATGCCAGGGAACTCCAATAAGCCATGCGACAGGAGAGAAGAGGAATCCAAGAATCACGTTCAGGCTGGAGGGGAAAGGTATGTGATGAACTCCCAGCCAGTTATGCACCCCACCTAACATTCCATTCAGCAACCCGATCAGCGCAAGAAAAGAGATCAGCATAATCCCCACATTGAACGCCAGGCGGCCGCCGTCAATGGTTCCCCGGGCAATCGCGCCGATCAGATTCTCCTCGCGATGTTCTTCGTTGATGGGCATCGTGACCCGGCCCAACGTAGCAGGCGTGTGCGTTTCCGGCACCAACATTTTGGAAATCAATACCGTCCCCGGAGCAGTCATGATGACTGCGGCCAGCAAGTGCTTCGCCTCAATTCCGTAGAGGATATACGCGGCCATGATGCCGCCGGAGACGTGCGCCATGCCGCTGGTCATAATGGTCATCAATTCCGACTGTGTTGCTCCGGGCAGGAACGGGCGGATGCTGAGCGGAGCCTCGGTCTGCCCCATGAAGATACTTGCCGCCACATTCAGAGACTCTGCGCCGCTGATCCGCATGGTCAACTGCATCAGGCGAGCCGCGCCCTTGATCACAATTTGCATGATGCCCAGGTGATAGAGCACGGCAAAGAAGGCGGAGATAAAAATAATAGTGGGCAGCACTTGAAAGGCGATGATCAGCCCAAAGTTGGAATGCTGCTTACCCAGCTCGCCAAAGACGAAGCCGGAGCCGACAAAGGCATACGCCAGCATCCGGTTCACCGCATCTCCGGCGGCCGCCAGCGCTCGTTCCCCGGCGTCGAAGCGGAGCACCAGCACGGCAAAGATCCATTGCAACCCAAGTCCCCAGCCGGCTGTCTGCCAGCGGATGGCCTTACGGTTGGTTGACAGCAGCCATGCCACAAGCAAGATGGTGATTATCCCGAGAAGCCCGGTAAATCGTCCCAAGCGGTTCTCCTTACCTCACCAATTTGAAGCGGTGGGGGAAGACCTCTTCGAAGCGGTAGTCTTCCCAGCCCGTCTGACTGCGGAAGATCACCCGCGAGGCAGGCAGCATGAACTCGCTCAGCACCTGCAGACAAGCGCCACAGGGAGGACTCGCCGCCTGGTTCAGATTGGTGACGGCGCAGGCCAGCACCCGCATCTCCGGTCCGTGCTCCGCCACGGCGCGAACCACGGCCGAGCGTTCTGCGCATATAGTGAGGCCGAACGACGCGTTCTCCACGTTGGCGCCCGTGACAATGGACCCGTTTTGCAGCAGCAAAGCGCATCCGACGCGAAATTTGGAGTAAGGGGCGTAGGCGTGATCAGCCGCATCGGCCGCCTGCGTGGTCAACTGCCGCAGCAGTTCCGGGGTGAATCCAGTTTCGCCTGCTTGCATTGTCCCCTGAGCCTAATGGCAGTCGAAGGCAGACGCAACAGAATCTGTGTAGACGGGAAAGCGGGGGCAACCCAACCTGCCGCAACAGCTATCCTTGAAGCAGGTCAGCATGGCGGCAAAGAAGCCAACTCGGGATGTGCTGGAGCTCTTTCATCCAGTGACGGCAGCCTGGTTTCGCGCCGTGTTCGAGCAGCCCACCGCTCCACAGCGGCTAGGCTGGCCGGCCATCGCGGAGGGGGAAAGTACCCTGATCCTTGCTCCTACGGGCACAGGCAAGACGCTGACTGCGTTTCTCTGGTGCCTGAACCGGCTCATGCTGCACCGGGCGGAAAACGAAACCGAGGGCTGCCGGGTCATTTACATCAGCCCGCTCAAGGCCCTGGCCGTAGATGTGGAACGCAACCTGCGTTCTCCGCTCGCCGGAATCGCCAACATGGCGCGCCAGGCAGGAGTGCCCTTCCATCAGCCGGAGATCAGTATCCGCACCGGTGACACATCGCAAAAGGAGCGAAGCCGATTCCGCCGTCATCCAGCGGAGATTCTCATCACCACTCCAGAGTCTTTGTACCTGCTGCTTACCTCAGATGCCTCGGCCAGCTTGCGCCGGGTGGACACGGTGATCATCGATGAGATTCACGCCGTCGTGCCCACCAAGCGCGGGGCGCACCTCGCCCTTTCTCTGGAGCGCCTGGAGGCCATCACCGAAGGCCGGGTGCAACGGATAGGCCTTTCCGCGACCCAGCGGCCGCTCGAAGAGGTCGCGCACTTCCTTGGCGGAGCGGCCGGCGAGGTTGGAGTTGGTGACGAGGACGCTCCTCCCCAATATCGCCAGGTCACTATCGTCGATGCCAGCGAACCCAAAAGGCTGGACCTGCGCATTGAAGTCCCGGTCGAGGATATGGCGCGCATGGGCCAAAAAGAAGAGTTGCCCAGCGGCGCAGCCTCGCAGGGGCCGAAGCGGACGTCCATCTGGACCGCCATTCATCCCCGCCTCGTCGAAATCATCCGTCAGCGCCACTCGACCATCATTTTTGTGAACAGCCGGCGGATTGCTGAGCGACTGGCCGGAGCGATCAACGAACTTGCGGGGGAGCAGTTGGCCCGCGCACACCATGGCTCGCTCGCTGCCGCGCAGCGCTCCGAGATCGAAGAACAATTAAAGGCCGGACGATTGCGTGCCCTGGTGGCCACCTCCTCGCTCGAGTTGGGCATCGATATGGGGGCGGTCGACCTGGTAGTGCAGATTGAAGCGCCGCCTTCCGTCGCTAGCGCCATGCAGCGCATCGGCCGTGCTGGCCATCACGTCGGAGCAGCCAGTGAGGGTGTCATCTTCCCCAAATATCGGGCCGACCTGGTGGCTTGCGCCACGGTGACGCGAGCCATGCATGAAGGCGTGGTGGAATCGACGCGCTTTTTGCGCAATCCGCTGGACGTGCTGGCGCAGCAGATCGTGGCCATCGTGGCCCAGCCGCCATCCCCGGGCGAGATGAGCGTGGAAGCGGTCTTCCGCCTCATCCGCGGCGCAGCGCCATTCAGCAGTCTTACCCGCTCTGCCTTTACCGGCGTGCTCGATCTGCTCGCCGGACGCTACCCCTCCGATGAGTTCGCCGACCTACGCCCGCGCCTCACCTGGGACCGGGCCAAGGATACGCTGCTGCCGCGCGAGGGCTCGAAGATGCTGGCTATCCTGAACGGGGGAACTATTCCCGATCGCGGACTCTACGGCGTCTTTCTTTCCGGATCGGAAGGCAAACCGGTGCGGGTGGGCGAACTCGACGAAGAGATGGTCTTTGAGAGCCGCACTGGCGACACGTTCATTCTGGGGGCGTCGACCTGGCGTATCGATGAAATTACCCACGATCGGGTGCTGGTGTCGCCGGCGCCGGGCCAGCCAGGCAAGATGCCATTCTGGCACGGAGACAATGCCGGCCGCCCGCTCGAGTTTGGCCGCCGCATCGGCCAACTTGTGCGTGAACTGCGAGACATGCCGCGCAACGCTGCGTTGAGCCGGCTGATTCGCGAGCACGATCTGGATACGATGGCGGCAGAAAACCTGATCCGCTTTCTGGCCGACCAGGAAATTGCAACCACGGCGGTGCCGGACGATCGCAACATCGTGATCGAACGAACCCGCGACGAAATGGGCGATTGGCGAGTGTGCGTACTCACTCCGTTTGGCAGCCGCATCCACGCTCCCTGGGCGATGGCCATCAGCGGCCGCATTCGTGCCAGTGGCGGTGCGGATGTCGAAGCCATGTGGGGCGATGACGGATTCGTCCTTCGTTTCCCCGACAGCGATGCGGCGCCGGATTCCGAATTGATGCTCATTGATCCGGAGGAAGCGACAGACCTGGTCTTGCGCCAGCTGAGCGGAACCGCATTGTTCGCCGCAAAATTCCGCGAGAGTGCGGCGCGGGCGCTGCTGTTGCCGCGGCGCAGGGCGCAAAGCCGCGCACCACTGTGGCAGCAGAGGAAGCGGGCCTACGATCTTCTCTCTGTTGCGTCACGTTATCCCTCGTTCCCCATTCTGCTGGAAGCCTATCGCGAATGCATGCGCGACGTTTTCGATATGCCGGCGTTGACCGAGATACTGCGGGCCATCCGCCAGCGCAATGTACGCGTTCACGTTGCCGACACGCGCACGCCTTCGCCCTTTGCTTCGTCGCTCCTGTTCAGCTACGTAGCCAATTACATCTACGATGGCGACGCGCCGCTGGCTGAGCGCCGCGCGCAAGCTCTTTCCATTGACCAGGAGCAGCTGCGCGACCTGTTGGGCGACGCCGATCTGCGCGAACTGCTCGACGCAGATGCCATCAACGAAGTAGAAGAGCAGTTGCAGGGGCTGCTCGAGACGCAGCGGGTTCGCTCCGCGGACGGTATTCACGACTTGCTGTTACGAATTGGTGATCTTTCCCGCGAAGAACTGCTGCGCCGTCTCGCCGACCCTGAACTTGCAAGTCACCTGGAGCAGCTGCTACGCGCCCGCCGGCTGCTCGAAATCAAGATAGCCGGAGAAAAGCGGCTGATCGCCATTGAGGATGCGGCTCGTTACCGCGATGCTTTGGGGATCCCGCTTCCACCCGGAATCGCAGCCGCGTTGCTGCAACCCGTAGCAGCGCCGGTTTTAGAACTGGTTCGGCGCTATGCCCGGACGCACGGGCCGTTCACCCTGCGCGAGGTCACCGCGCGCATTGCGCTCGATGCCCCGCAGGTAGAGGGTGCCTTGAACACATTGCTGCTCGACGGCCGCATTGTGGAAGGAGGATTCCGTCCTGGCGGCGTCTACCGTGAGTGGTGCGATGCCGATGTGTTGCGGCTGATCCGGCGCAAATCGCTGGCGCGCCTTCGCCGCGAAGTCGAACCCATCGAGCAGCAGACACTCCAGCGCCTGGCGACGCACTGGCAGGGTGTGTTGCAGCGCAGGCGTGGTCTGGATGCGTTGCTAGACACCATTGAACATTTGCAGGGCGCACCCCTGGCTGCCTCGCTGCTAGAGTCGTCCATCTTGCCCGCGCGTCTGGCCAACTACTCGCCGGGCAATTTGGATACGCTGATCGCTGCTGGAGAAGTCGTCTGGTGTGGGCTTGATTCGCTGGGTGAGCATGATGGGCGTGTGGGTTTGTTCTTGTCCGACAAGCTCAGAGCCCTGCTGCCTCCTCGCGCGGAACCACCCGCCGAAAACCCGCTAAGTCCAAGGGAACTCGCCCTCATCGATCAACTGAGCCGGGGCGGGGCCATGTTCTTCGCCCAGTTGCATGAGGCGGTCGGCGGAGGGTATCCCGGCGAGACGCTGGACGCGCTATGGAGCTTGGTGTGGCGCGGTCTGGTGACCAATGACACCTTCCACGCGCTGCGCGCCTACGTTGCGCGGCCGGCCACCTCGCGGCAGCCCAAGCGGCAGCACAATCTACCTGCTTTCCGTTCTCGCCGAACCACGCCGCCCAGCGCCCAGGGCCGCTGGAGCCTCGTTCCAGCCTCACTTGCTTCGCCGACGGAATGGAGTCACGCATTCGCCAACCAGTTGCTCAATCGTTATGGTGTGCTCACCCGGGAATCAGCTGCCGGCGAGAACATGCCTGGGGGGTTTAGCGCCATCTACGATGTGCTCAAAGCGCTTGAGGAGAGTGGCCGCATTCGCCGCGGCTATTTCGTCGCGGGTTTGGGGGCGACCCAGTTTGCTCTACCCGCGGCGGTCGATCTGCTTCGTTCTCTGCGCGGTGGGCCGCCGCTCGAGAAACCTGAAATGGTAACTCTTGCGGCTACTGATCCGGCCAATCTGTATGGTTCTGTCTTGCGCTGGCCTGCAGGCGGCGAAGAAGCAGACGCTCCCCGCACCCTTACGCGCAGCGTAGGCGCCGGTGTAGTGCTGCGCAACGGTGAGTTGGTAGCGTACTTGCGCCGCAATAATCCAAATCTCCAGGTATTTTTGCCCAGCGAAGAGCCTGATCGGGCAGAAACCGCACGCGATCTGAGTGCCTTTCTGGCCACCATGGCCCAGCAGGAAATGGAGCGGCGCGAAGATCAACGCGGTGGCATGCTCATCGCAACCATCAACGGCGAGTCTGCGGCGCAGCACTTCCTGGCCTCATTTCTACAAGAGGCGGGCTTTCATCTGAATCCCTCCGGTCTCAACTTCCGCCGCGCTCTGCTGGCGGTCGCAGCTCCCAATGCCTGAAGGCGACACCATCTTCCGTTCTGCCCGTGCGTTGAATCAGGCGTTGGCCGGTCACCAGGTCACCCTGTTCGAAACTGCGTACGCGCCATTAGCCAGCGTGAACGATCAGAGCCCGGTGGCTGGCCGAACCATTGAGCGGGTAGAGTCGCGTGGGAAGTGGCTGCTCATCCATTTTTCTGGCGATCTTATCCTGGCGACGCACATGCTGATGAGCGGCAGTTGGCATATCTATCGATCCGGCGAACGCTGGAAGCGCTCGCGTACTCACATGCGAGTCGCGGTGGGCACAGCGGAGATGGTGGCCGTCGCCTTCGACGTCCCGATTGCCCGTTTTCACACCGCACGCACGCTGGAGCGTTTTGCCGCTGTCACCAGCCTTGGACCCGATCTGCTGGGTAACTTTGCTGCGGACGAAGCTTCTTTGCGCGTGTTGGAGCGGGCGGAAGAAGAGGTGGGGAACGTCCTGCTCAACCAACGGGTGATGGCCGGCATCGGCAATGTGTTCAAGTCCGAGATTTGCTTTGCTTGCGGCGTAAATCCTTTTCGCAAAGTAGTAACTCTGCGGCCCCAGGAGGTCGAATGCCTTCTCGACACGGCGCGTCGTTTTCTGACGGCCAATGTAGCGGATGGAGCTGGAGATGGCATCGTGACCTATGCCGGCCTGCGCCGCACGACGGGGTCCAGTAATCCTGCTGCCCGGCTCTGGGTATATCGCCGTGCGGGCGAGTCATGCCGCCGCTGCGGAACAACCATCCTCGTGCGCCGCCAGGGTCCGGGTGCTCGCTCCACTTACTGGTGTCCAGATTGTCAGAAGGACTAGCTAGATATTCACGGCAAGATAAACCGCAGATCTCTCCACTACGCTTCGCTTCGGTCGAGATGACAAAGGGAAGGGCGGTGCTTCCAGGGACAATAGTTGCTGACAGGAGCCGCTTTCATCTCGACAGGAGCGCACCGAGGTGGAGCGACCTGCGGTTTGCTTTGCCCTGAGCGCTGTTCTGGACCACAGCGACCCTACCCTTTGTCATCTCGACCGAAGCGAAGCGCAGTGGAGAGATCTCTGTGTGGATGCTTTCTCCTGGAAATGTTTTCGACAGATCGCAGCGGCACCAACCCGCTCTAATGAGGCTGCGAAGCGTCCGGCTGCGGCTGTTCCTTGTCGTTATCCCCTTTGCCACCGAAAATTCTAGAGAAGAAGCCACGTTTCTTCTTTTGCTGTTGATCGGGCGGAGGAGGGGCCGGTCCCGGCTGGCTCTGAGCGGCTGCCGCTTGTGCGCCGGTTGAAGGCGCTAGCGTGGCAGGCATCCCGTTCGCCGGGGCAGGACCGACCGTATTCTCCTTGCCAATGCCAAAGACCTTCTGGAACAAATTCCGCTGATCGCCGGCACTCTGGTCGCAGGTTTGCGTCGGCGCGGTTCCGTCCAGGAAAACGGCGTCATAATCCTGCGGGCAGCTGGCATCCGCCAGCAGATTAGTCACTTTATCCAAACGGACGGTCGAAACACCTTGAGGAGCAACGAACTGGCGGGTATCAGAATACTGTGGCAGCTTCACAGCGTTCTTCATGAATTCCGCCCATATCGGGCCCGCCGCTTTCCCGCCTTCCAGCTTCAGATCGGAGTAGTCGTCGTTGCCTATCCAAACCACACACAGGAGATTACTGGTAAAACCGGCGAACCACGCATCACGAGAAGTTCCGGTCTTGCCTGCGGCAGGGGCGGTAAAGCCACGAGCGCGAACGGTCGCGCCGGTGCCGGCGTTAATTACGTTCTCCATCAACGCCAAAGTCAGATAAGCAGCGCGAGGGTCGAGAATAGGCTTGGTGTTGGGCGGATAGTCGTTCAGTACGTCCCCATTCGCGGAGCGGATGGAGGCCACCAGCCAGGGATCGATCCTTACCCCGCCATTCCCGAACGTGGTATATGCGCCCGCCATATCAAGAGGGGTTGCGTCGTAGGAGCCCAAAGCAACTGAGGGCGTTCCGCGTGCAGACTTGATCCCGGCGTCCCGCGCCAGCGCGGCAACATTGTTATAACCCACCATTTGCGCCAGTGAGACGGTAGCGTTGTTCTGCGAAAACTGTAGCGCGGTGCGCGCTGTGATGTCCCCCTCATAACGGGTGTCATGATGGTAGTTGCCCGGAGCGTAACCATTTTCAAAGGTGGTCAGCCTGTTGCTGAGCATCGTGATGGCAGTAAAAATCCCGCTCTGTCGGCCCGGATCGGGAGGAGCAGGATCCGCAGATACGAGTTCCTCACCGGCATCAGCCTGGGGAGGCGGCTGGGTCAGTACAGTGCCGGCAAGGCTGGTGTTGAAGGCGGCGGCATAAACGAACGGCTTAAAAATCGAGCCAGTCGGGCGGTGTTGCACCGCATGATCAAACTGGCTAGCCCCGTAGTTCCGTCCTCCAACCAGCGCCAGCACCTGGCCGGTGTGGGGGTTGAGTGCGACTAGCGCCACCTGGGGATAATTGATAGGCGTGTCATCCCCCGCTTTCACCCGCCGCGCATGGAGCTTCTCAACCTGCCCGTCGACTACCTTCATGCCCTCCGTAACTGATTCCGCGGCCACCCGCTGCAAATCCGGATCGAGCGAGGTGTAAATGCGCAGACCAGAATGATTGAAATCGGTATCGCCCAGATGCTGCACCAGCCGGTCGCGAACAAGGTCGACAAAATACGGTGCTTCGCCGGCATCGATGTTCATGGGAGCCAGTTTGAGCGGTTCAGCCTTGGCCTGAATTGCTTCGTCCTTGGTGATCTTGCCGGTTTCGACCATGGCGTCGAGCACCCGATTGCGGCGTGGGATCGCTCGTTCCGGGTGGCGATACGGGTTGAGAAAGCTGGGATGCTGAATCATGCCCGCCAGCAATGCGCACTGCGCCAGGTTGAGCTGCGACACGTCTTTGCCGAAGTAGGTCTGCGCCGCCTGGCCGAACCCGTTGATACCAAAGCTGCCTTGCTGGCCAAGGGGAATTTCGTTGGCATACAGCTGAAAGATTTGCTGCTTGGTAAACCGGCTTTCCAGCTGGAAGGTGATTGCAATCTCGATGATTTTTCGCTTTAAGCGCTTCTCCGGGGTGAGGAAGAACCCGCGTGCCAGCTGCATGGTGAGCGTGGAACCGCCCTCCCGTCGCCGCCCCAACCGCAGATCGTCACGCAGCGCTCCTATTAGCCGAAAATAGTCGACCCCGCCATGCTCAAAGAAGCGCCGGTCTTCGATAGAAGTGACCGCATTGACCAGGTTCGCAGGCAGCTCATTAAAGGTGACCAGCCGCCGCTTGGTACGGTACTGGCCTTCCGAAAGCCCGGTAATCAGTTGTGGTTCCAGCTCATAGGCATCCAGATCCTGGCCACCGTCGCCTGAGATCTTGCTCACCTCGCCGTCGTTGAAAGTAACCGTGGCGCCTTGCTGAGAGTGGTACGACTGCGGGCCCGGTTGAATTGTGATGCTGCCTTGGTTGAGCGCGTAGGTTCCCATCGTCGAGCGGTCGCGATCCCCGTCACCGCTATAACCCGCGTTGTGCAGTTCCTCGGCCACAATCCGCGGAGTCAGCTTTTGACCGACGCGCAATTCCTTCGGCGCGGCATAAATCTTCGCCGTCTGCTCAAAGAATCCTTTCTGCAACCGGTCGTCCACAACGTGGCGATTTTGATAGTAGTAATACCCAAAAATGGATTCCCCAACCACCAGGCCGAGCAGGAGCGTGCCACCCACTACCAGCAGGATGATGTTCCGCACCGGGTGTTTCAGCAAGCTCGTGCGTACTACGCTGACTTTGACTGCCAAATGATCAACTCCACTGCGGCATTAGATGGCTTCTTGAAGCCGCTTGACAATATCGAGAATCGGAACATCCTGGCTGCTCGCCGTCGAACGCGTGACCAGCTCCAACCGTCCTTCTGCCGCTTTCTTGCCTACATTGATTCTGTAGGGTATTCCGATCAGGTCTGCATCTTTGAATTTGACGCCAGCCCGCTCATCCCTGTCATCTAGTAAAACCTCGAATCCCGCGTCCTCCAGACTCGCTGCCACTTGCTCGGCAACGGCTGCCAGATGGTTGTCGGCCATATTGGTCACAGTCACGACCACATCAAAGGGTGCAATCGACCGCCCCAGCCAGAACCCGTTTCCATCATGGTTCTGCTCGATGGCTGCAGTTAGGATGCGTTCTATCCCGATCCCATAGCAGCCCATAATAGGAGTCACTTCTTTACCGTTCGGGTCCAGGACGCGCACACCCATCCCATCGGAATACCGGTAGCCCAGCTTGAAAATATGGCCCACCTCAATGGCCTTCGCGACCTTGAGCGGGGTACCGGGCACAGGCGGACATTGGGGACAGTTCTCACCCTCGATCACATTCCGCACGTCTGCAATCAGGGTAGGAACAAAATCCCTTCCCGGCGTCACATTGCGCAGATGATATTCCTCCTGGTTGGCGCCGGCGACCAGATTATGGCGGCCTTCGAGGGCGCAATCCAGAACCACCGTCACTTTGCCCGCCTCCGGCTGTTCGCCCGAGGGTAGGATGTCAAGGCCGACGGGCCCCAGGTAGCCAGCCGGAGAATGAAAGGTGTCTACGATCTCCTCCGCAACCATGGGCCGGAGTTCGCGGGCTGATGGAAACAGTGCGGCCAGCTTGGCCTGGTTGATGGTGTGATCGCCGCGCAGCAGGACCACGATGGGGCTCACGATCTCCGCAGCCCCCACCTTGTCTGCCGGGGTCAGCGACATGTAAGCCATGGTCTTGACTTGGTGAGCCGGTTCTAATTGTAGAAACGCGCCTACGGCGTCGATCGTGCGTTGTCCCGGAGTGTGCACCAGCTCCGGGGCATCATTCCCCGGCAGATCTTCGACCGGCCATAGCTGGGAGGTGGCTTTTTCAAGGTTGGCTGCGTAGTTGCATGCGGGGCAGCTGACGATCAGGTCTTCGCCGGCGTCGGCGTAGACCATAAACTCTTGCGATTGAGAGCCGCCCATTGCCCCGGAATCTGCCTGCACCGCCACGAACCTGAGACCGCTGCGCGTGAAGATGGCTCGATATGCCCCGTCGTGCAGGTTGTAGCTATGGTCCAGTCCGGCGTCATCCACGTCGAAGGAGTAGCTATCCTTCATCAGAAACTGGCGCACTCGGAGCAGGCCTGCCTTAGGCCGCGGTTCGTCGCGGAACTTGGTCTGAATCTGGTACCAGATCTGGGGCAGTTGCTTATAACTACGCAGTTCTTTGCGGGCGATGTCGGTCATCACCTCTTCGTGGGTCATGCCCAAGGCCAGCCAGGCGCCTTTTCGGTCCTGCAGCTTGAAAAGGTTTTGCCCCATGCTGGTCCAGCGTCCGCTCTCCTCCCACAATTCTCGTGGGTGCAGCGCAGGCAAAAGGAATTCCTGGCCGATGCGGTCCATCTCCTGACGAACGATGGCCTGGATTTTGTTAATAGAGCGCTGTCCCAGAAACAAATAAGAGTAAATTCCGGCGCCGACTTGACGAATGTATCCGGCCCGCAATAGAAATTTGTGACTGGCTACCTCGGCATCGGCCGGGGCTTCGCGCAAAGTGGGGATGAACAGCTTCGACCAACGATACATTCTGTGTTGATTCTAAATGGTAGGGTGTCTTGGCGGTATTCACGGGACTGTCATCAAACCGGGCAGTCCACTTTCTACAATCACGGGTGCTATGTATAACGAACCTTTGAGCTTCGATGTTGTTCCCGGCAGTGGCGCCGATGTCCGGATCTTTCGCTTGCACGGGCCGATCACCATGGCCAATCTGTTCGACTTCCAGAAAACACTCAATGCCGGCGCGGAAACGGTCACCATCGTCGACTTCACAGAATCGGAGTACATGGATTCCGCCGGGCTTGGCGTCTTGCTCAACTACTATGTATCGGGCAAACGCCGCGGCCGTTCTCTTCGCCTGGTAGCGGTGAATTACCGGGTGATGGAATTGCTCAAACTCACCAGCGCCCACACCCTCATCAAAATCTACGACAGCATCGCGGCGGCCGAAGCAGCTACCTCTTAAATCAGCTCAAGTCCCCAAAGATCATGAAGATGCAGGACGCCGGTCACCGTGCGGGTGGAGTCTACCACCACCAGCGAGGTGATTTTGTTCTCTTCCATGACGCTGAGCGCCCTGAAGGCAAACTCCTCAGCGGCAATGGTTCTGGGGTTGGGATTCATGGCATTGCCGGCGCTCATAGCCAGAGCGTCGGGTCCTTTGGACTCCAGCAGCCGGCGCAGGTCGCCGTCGCTCATGATGCCGATCAGGGTCTTTCCCTCGGTCACGGTCGTCATCCCAAGGCCTTTGCGGCTCATCTCGTAAATGACCGCCGGCATGGGTGTGGCGGTGGATACGGTAGGCACGGCGTCGCCAGAGTGCATCAATTCCCGCACCCTCGCCAATTTCCTGCCTAGCTTGCCGCCGGGATGTAAGTCGGCAAAATCTTCCGCGCGAAAGCCTTTTTTGAGCGACACGGCGACCGCCAGTGCGTCTCCCAACGCCAGCATGACGGTGGTTGAGGCGGTCGGAGCCAGGCCCATTCCGCAAGCTTCCTGCTCGATACTCAGGTCCAGGGCTATATCGCTGGCCAGTGCCAGCGAGGAAGCCATGGCGCAACAGAAACTGATCAGGGCGTCGCCGATTCTCTTCAGCGCCGGTAGCAGGCGCAGAATCTCTTCGGTCTCGCCGCTGGCCGAGAGCGCCAGCACCACGTCACCCTTCGCAAGCATGCCCAGGTCCCCGTGCAGGGCTTCGGCGGGGTGGAGGAACAGGGCAGGGGTTCCGGTTGAGTTGAACGTGGCTACCAGCTTCTGGGCGATGATTCCGCTTTTGCCGATGCCGGTGACCACCACTCGTGCACGCCGTTGTCCGCAGTCCACTATCAAATCCACAGCGCGCGCAAACTGGCCCGCCATGCCATCTTCCAGCCGGGCTGCAAGTCTAAGCAACGCCTCGGCTTCTATACGGATTAGTTGCGCTGGTGTGGGTCCGTTCATGGCACAAACAATTGATCGTAGCAGGCGTCCATTAGAATGGAGACGTGAAGCGCAATCAATGGGTTATCGTGCTGGTGCTGGCAGCCTTGGTGCTGATGGTGTGGTCCGGATATGCCAACTACAAGCGGCGCAAGCAATATGCGCAGCACCAGGCGCAGCAAGGCACTCTGGTTCCCGAGACAGCCAACAATCAATCGGTTCAGCAGGATGTCGCCGCCGACGAAGGTCTTCCCGATCTCCGCGGCAAGCGCGCTCCTGAATTTAGTTTGCGCAGTGTCGATGGCAAGAAAGTCTCGCTTTCTGACTACAAAGGAAAGGCGGTGCTGATCAACTTCTGGGCAACATGGTGTGCGCCCTGCAAGATCGAGATGCCCTGGCTGGTCTCTCTACGGAGTCAGTACGCGCCGCAGGGTTTTGAAATCCTTGGCGTCAATGCGGACGATGCTGGGACGCCGCGAGCAAAGCTGGCCAAGTTCGGTCAGGAGCAGGGTCTGAATTATCCATTGCTTGTGGGGGACGACTCCATGTCGCGCAAGTACGGCGGGGTCGAGTTTCTGCCAACTTCCTATTTTGTAGGCCGGGATGGCAAGATTGTCGCCGAAACCGCCGGGTTGGTTTCGAAGAGTGAAGTGGAAGCCAGCATCCAGAAGGCGCTGGCTGCCGGGGGCAGCTAGTGATCTGCTTTGTTCTGATGTTTCTTTGGCTGCAGGTCCTTAAGGACAAGCCGTTGCCGCTGCCTGCGGAGGATGCTGTCCAGTTTGTTTCTCCTGCACAAGTCAACATTTCCGCCCAGCGGCCCAGCCGAGATTGATCTTCATTTTCGCGTAGCCGATGGTTTCCACATCAATTCCCACCATCCGTCTGAGAAGTCGTTGATCGGGGCCCGGTTGGCGGTGATTGAGCCGCGGGGTCTTCACGTCACTGCGGTCGACTTTCCTCCGGGAACGGAGTATGCCCTCCAGGTTGCTCCGCAGGAGAAGCTCAGCGTCTACACCGGAGAGTTTGTTCTGCACGCCCACGTCACGGCCCAGAAGGGCGAGCACGTCCTACAGGGAGGTCTTCACTACCAGGCCTGCGATGCAAGTTCTTGTTTGCCTCCGCATACGATCCCAGTTTCGGTGAACGTTGTAGCGCAGTAAGCTGCGGAGGAGACAACTGCAGATCCCTCCACTCCGCTTCGCTCCGGTCGGGATGACAAGGGGAGGGCGGTTACGTTTCGGAAGATTAGCGACTTGGATGGACAGAGTCACGAACGCTACTTTGCGAAGACGGCAGTTCCCATTGCCTGATCGCTGCGCCGGGCCATAATGACCCTACCCTTTGTCATCTCGACCGGAGCTCCGGAGGAGCGTAGCGGAGAGATCTGCGGTTCGGCGGTCCTCTCCTGGAGATGTTTTCACTTTCTAACCACGTCCACCGCATTTACCGCCTTGAGCCTCTTCACAACACGCCCTTTTCCGAGAGCGCCCATTACCGCAAACAAACTTGGCGCCACGCCCTGTCCAGTGAGTGCAACCCTGGACCCGTTAATCAAACCGCCAGCCTTAACCCCCTTCTCCTCAGCAAAGCCACGCAGCAACTGCTCCGTCGTCGCCTCACTAAACTCATCCAGCTTCTCGTATCGCTCCCCTAATTCGGCCACCAGCGCGCGCGTCTGTTCGTCGGCAAGAAATTTCGCCACCGCCGCGGTATCGTATTCATACGCATCGCTGAAATACCCTCGGAAAGCTCCGGCAAAATCTTTAAGACTGCGCGCCCGCGGTTGCAACAAAGCAATCGCCGCGAGTACCTCTTCCTTCGAGCGGTCGGAGTGGAACCCAGCCTTCGCCCACTCCTGTTCGATCAACGGCAGCAACTCCTCAGCGCTATAACGGCGGATCCACCCCGTGTTAAACCAGGCAAGCTTGTCATTATCAAAGACCGCGTTCGACTTTGAGATGCCCCCCAGCGAAAACAGCTCAGTCAACTCCTCGGAGCTGAAAATCTCCTTGCCCACGTTGCCCGGGGTCCAGCCCAGCAGCCCCAGAAAATTACGGAAAGCTTCCGGCACGATCCCCATATCCTGGTAAGCGAGCACGCTGGTTGCGCCGTGGCGCTTCGAGAGCCGGCTCTTATCAGGCCCAAGGATCAGCGGCAGATGAGCAAAGACCGGCAGCGGCTTCCCCAGCGCCTGGTATTGCAGCACCTGCTTGGGAGTATTCGAAATGTGGTCGGCTCCGCGGATGATATGGGTCAGCCCCATATCCAGGTCATCCGCCACCACGCTAAGGTGATAAGTAGGCACGCCGTCGGAGCGCAGCAGCACGAAATCCTCCAGCTCCTCGTTCGCGAATTCCACCTTGCCGAAGACCGCGTCTTCGAAGCTGGTTCCCCCGCTTTCCGGGACGGCGAAGCGCAGAGCGCAACGCTCACCGGCCTGCGCACGTTCCCAGGCAACATTGGGATCGATCGTGCGGCAGCGGCGGTCATACATTGGCGGTTTTCCGGCGGCGACAGCCTGCGCCCGCCGCTCTTCCAACTCCTCTTTGGTGCAGAAGCAGTAGTACGCGTGGCCGCTGCGGCGAAGTTCCTCAGCGGTGGCTTGATAGAGCGGGAGCCGCTGGGACTGGAAAAACGGTCCCTCATCCCATTCCAGGCCGAGCCAGCGCATGCCATCGAGGATGCCCTGCACCATATCCTCCGAGGAGCGCTCGAAGTCGGTGTCTTCTATTCGCAGAATGAAGGTGCCGCCGGTGTGGCGGGCAAACAGCCAATTAAAGAGAGCGGTGCGCGCGCCGCCTACGTGCAGGTAGCCGGTGGGGGAGGGCGCAAATCGAACACGAGGGGTCTTTGCAGGTTCTGGCATCTCTTACGATGCTAGATCATACCGGCGGTCGATAGGGCACTGGCGGCGCCGGATAAACCGCGGTCGCAGGAACTACATTCCAGCGGGCGAAGGCCAGGAAGTACAACACGAAGATGCTGACAAAAGGCACAAGCATCAACAGCGCTAGAAACGGGCTGAAGCCTGCCTTCTTGAAAATAAACCAGAAAGGAATAAGCACGATGATCGAAAAGAAGACGCCGAAGAAGCCAAAAAACAGCAGGAAAATCAGCGAATGCATGTGGCCGAATCCAGGGTAAGGAAGCAAGGCTTGATCCTCCACAGTAAGGTGCTGCCAAGCTTACCGCCCATGCGGGACGGGGGCAAGATCTATGTGATGTCTTCGGTATCGAAGGCTGGTACCGGCACGCTGCGCCGGCGCTCTCTGCCGCTACGAGCCTCAGTCCCTATATTCGTGAGGATCTTCTCCACAGCTGCTGGGTCGTCGATCTCGGCTTCCATCAAGGCCAGCTCATCGCTCTTCTCGCTTTTCTCCAATAGGACGACAGCGTGAGCCTGTGCAACATGATCCTGGTTCAGGCCTTCGGGCGTTTTGGCCTTGATGCCCACTGCGTTGGGTTGAATATCCAGCAGTTCCGCAACACGTTGCCGCATATCGCCGGAGATGGGCCCGATCTTAGGTGCAGCCAACACCAGCGTGGTATCAACGTTGACGATGCCATAACCCGCAGTGCGTACTTCTTCCAAAGCGAGATTGAGGAAGATGGCCGAGTCGGCATCCTTCCAGCGAGGATCCCCCGGAGGAAAGAAGCTGCCGATGTCTCCCACCGCCAGCGCTCCCAACAGGGCATCCGTGATTGCGTGCAGCAGCACGTCGCCGTCGGAGTGGCCGGCCAGGCCCTCCGGGTGATCGATTGCGATGCCACCGATTTTCAATTGCAGGCCCGGCTTGAAGGCGTGCGAGTCCCATCCGTAGCCGATTCTTATGCTCATTCGTTCTCTCTGCGTCAGGACCGGTGTTGCAAATAAAACTCTGCCAGCAGCAGATCGCCGGGATGGGTAATTTTCAGATTCGCCGGTGAGCCCAGAACCACGGCGACCTGAATTCCTGACCGCTCCACGATGCTGGCTTCATCGGTGCCTACAAATCCATCTGCTTCTGCATCGGCAAAGGCTTGCCGCAGAACACTCCAGCGAAATCCCTGGGGCGTCTGTGCCTGCACAATGTACTCCCGGGGAATAGTTGCGGTGACAATAGCGCCTCGAGCCGTGCGCTCTACCTGTTTGATAGTATCCACTGCCGGAAGGCCTACGATGGCCGCGCCATAATTTTCTACTGCTTCGATCGTCCGCTCGATGGTCGCAGGATCGATCAGCGGACGCACCGCATCATGCACCAGGATGATGTCATCGTCGCTTGCCGAAAGCGCCTTAAGTGCCCGTCCCACCGACTCTTGTCGTGTATCGCCGCCCTCCACCACCCGCACCCGGGAAGCCAGCACATATTCAGCAATCATGGATTCCATGCGGCCCATTTCCGATATGCGCACTGCCACATAAATGCAGCTTACGCGGGGCACGGCGGCAAACGCTCGCAAGCTATGGACCAGAATCGGCAGGCCCTGCAGGGCCAAAAACTGCTTGGGGGCATTCGGGGTGGCGTGTCCCGGTGCCATCCGAGTTCCCATCCCGGCGGCCGGCAGAATAACAAAAACCCGCATAAACATCGGAGTATAGCAGGAAGGGCGCTTCAGCCCTCCACTTGCTCCACGTAGAACATTTCGTTAGTGCTGCGAAAGCCGTTGCTTTCATACAGCGGTTTCCCGGCATCCGTAGAGTGCAGCGCGATCACCCGAATCTTCTGCTTGCGCGCTTCAGCGAGTGCATGATCGATCAGCTGGCTAGCCAGTTTTTTGCGCCGATGTTCTGGTTCGACGTAAACATTCAGCAGGTAGCCGCGTTTATCCTGCCGTGGGTCCAGCGGATGTGGCGGCCAATCGAGGACGATGAGACCGGCGCCGGCGACCACCGCGCCGTCTGCGGTGGTCAACCAGCCGATGTATCTTCCATCGGCCAGTCTGGCTTCGACCCACGGTTTAAAGTGTTCCGCCATGACGTCGAGGACGCGGTTATTCTGCCGTCCGGCATCGACAAACATGCGCCGCCGGTGGTGTGTAATGACGGACGCGTCCGCCGGCGTCGCTGCTCTAATCTGGTACATGCCCGCAGTATAGACGCTGCCAATTCCGCTTTTGGTCTCCATCCCCGCCAGCAATTGCCGGGGGGAGACCTGGGCCACCCACTCAAAGTCTCAGGTTGCAGTTTTTGCGATCGCGCGAAGTGCATTGGAGCAACCTCTGAATGGATGCTCTCTCTTGGAAATGTCTAACATAGCTGCAGTGGCTCTGACTCCCCGCAACGATCTTTTTCATCCCGGACAACGGATTGGCGTTGCCGTCTCTGGCGGCGCTGACTCCGTCGCCTTACTCCGCTGCCTCCTCGAGGAGCGGCACAAGCTAGGCATCGTACTCTCCGTGGTCCACGTCCACCACGGCATCCGCGAGGCTGCCGAAGAAGAATCCGCCTTCGTAGCCGCGCTTGCCGCAACCCACGACCTGCCCTTCCATCTCCACCGCACTGACGCAGTTTCCGCGGCAGCGGCCCGGCACGAGACGTTGGAGGAGGCCGCCCGCAACCTGCGCTATGCATTTTTCCGGCAGTTGATGGCGGAGGAGCGAATCGATGCGGTCGCCACTGCGCACACCCTGGACGACCAGGCGGAAACCGTGCTGCACAAGCTCCTGCGAGGAGCCTGGACCGAGGGCCTGAGCGGCATCCATCCGGTCGTCACCGTCGAGAATGGAAGCATCCTGCGCCCATTCCTCGAAACCACCCGTGCCGCCATCGAAGAATGGCTACTGCAGCTCGAGCAGCCCTGGCGCGAGGACGCCAGTAACCAGGACCTGGCCCACACCCGTAACCGCATCCGCCTGCAATTACTCCCCTTGCTGCGCACGTTTAATCCCCAGATCGCCGCCCAACTGGCTCGTTTGGCGACGATCTCCACGGATGAAGAGTCCTACTGGCAGGGCGAATTGAACCGCCTTCTGCCGCTGTTGTTGCTTCCCGGGAAGCCGGTCAGGGGCGGGGGGCGCTCATCCAGCACCCATCCTGAGGCAGAAACAGTAGCTATGGAGCATGCCCGGCTGCGCGATCTGCATCCAGCGGTCGCCCGCCGCGTATTGCGGGCGGCCGCACGCCGGCTGGGCGCAAGACTCAACTTCGAGCACACCGAGCAGCTGCTGGCGATGGCTCATGCCGAGGGCGCCCGGGGCGCCAAACTTGACCTTCCGGGCGGCATCACGGTCGAGCGCAGCTTGCGGGAGATTCGCTTGCACCGCACTTCCTCCTCGGCCACTCCTGGGCCGGAGCATCCTTTTCGCATTCCGGGTGAGATTGTCGTTCCGGCGTATGGGCTGCGTCTGCGAGGTGAATCCGCAGCGCCCCGCGAGGCGACGCTGCGGCCCTGGCGGCCGGGGGATCGGGTCACCCTAAAGCACAGTCGAGGTCCCAAAAAAGTTGCAGAAGTGCTGGACCGTCTCCGCGTGCTGGGCGCTGAGCGGAAAAACTGGCCGGTCGTCGAGTCCGAGGGCAAGATCGTCTGGATGCGCGGTGCGGACGTGGATGCGCCCGGATTTCTGTTTACTGCGGTTACCTGAAATCAGTACCCGGGAAGGCAAAACTTCGGACAGAACCTGTAGCGGTTTGGCAGCCGTTTACCCTTTCGGCAGAGTAGAATGTTAAAGGGAACTGAACAGGTGCGATGTGCGGGATCTGTTTGCCGCATCCAACATACTCAAAGTCTTTAGGAATACATCGGCGGGTTACTGTCGTCTAATAGTCATAAGAGCTGCAAAGAACGTTCCCGGTGAAGCGCAAGGGTTCGCCCCGAATGGTCCGTTCTCTTGAGTGAGACGCAGTAGAAAGAGGGTTTTTCGTGAATTCGACGGTCAAGACAATTATTTTCTGGGTCTTCATCCTGGCTTGCCTGGTTCTTCTTTGGCAGATCGTCCAAAAGAGCACTGGCATGAGTCATGACCGGGAGATTTCGTTCTCACAGTTCATGCAGGATGCCCAGCAAACCAAGATCAGTGACGTGACCGTCATCAACAGCGAAGTGCACGGTCACTATGCCAGTGATCGCGAGGCCTTCCACACCACGGTGCCGGCCAACTACCCCGACATGTTCAAGATCCTTCAAGATAATCATGTCGTCATCACCATCAAGGATACGCAGGGGAATTCCTGGCTCCCGATTCTGCTCAACTTCGCTCCCATCATCGTGATAGCGGCGCTATGGTTCTTCATGCTGCGGCAGATGCAGAGCGGCGGCAACAAGGCCTTATCGTTTGGCAAGAGCCGGGCTCGCTTGCTTTCCATGCAGCAGAAGAAAATCACCTTCAAAGACGTCGCTGGCGTGGATGAGGCCAAGGAAGAGCTGAAGGAGATCATTGAGTTTCTGCGCGAAGCGCAGAAGTTCCAGAAGCTGGGTGGCCGCATTCCCAAGGGCGTGCTACTGGTTGGACCTCCAGGCACCGGCAAAACCCTGCTGGCTCGGGCAGTTGCCGGCGAGGCCAATGTGCCCTTCTTCTCGATTTCCGGTTCTGACTTCGTTGAGATGTTCGTCGGCGTGGGCGCCAGCCGGGTACGCGATCTGTTCGAACAGGGAAAGAAAAACGCTCCCTGCATTATTTTCATCGACGAAATCGATGCCGTGGGACGTCACCGCGGTGCCGGTCTCGGTGGCGGCCATGATGAGCGCGAACAGACGCTCAATCAGTTGTTGGTGGAGATGGACGGCTTTGAATCCAACGACGGCGTCATTTTGATTGCCGCGACCAACCGCCCTGACGTGCTTGACCCTGCGCTGCTGCGCCCCGGCCGTTTCGACCGCCGTGTCGTCGTGGGCCGGCCCGACGTACGTGGGCGTGAGGAAGTGCTCCGCGTTCATGCCAAGAAGGTTCCTTTGGCGGAGGATGTCGATCTGCGGATTCTGGCTCGCGGCACCCCGGGCTTTTCCGGCGCCGACCTGGCGAACATGGTCAACGAGGCAGCGCTGAACGCGGCCCGTGCCAACCGCAAAGCAGTCCACCAGTTCGACTTCGAGCTGGCCAAGGACAAGGTCATGATGGGGGCGGAGCGCAAGTCGATGCTTCTTTCTGAGGACGACAAGCGCGACACCGCCTATCACGAAGCGGGACACGTTCTGGTGGCGGCTATGCGCGATCATGCCGACCCCCTGCACAAGGTCACCATCATTCCTCGTGGGATGGCTCTGGGTGTGACCATGCAGTTGCCGGAAGAGGACAAGCACACCGTCACCAAGGATTACCTCGAGACCCAGCTAGCCATTTTGATGGGTGGCCGCTGTGCCGAGGAGATCTTCATGAACCGCAAGACGACCGGTGCCGGCAACGACATCGAGCGGGCTACGGATCTGGCGCGCAAGATGGTTTGCGAGTATGGCATGAGCCGCATGGGTCCGCTGACGTTCGGCAAGAAGGAAGAGCAGATTTTCCTTGGCCGTGAGATCGCGCAACACCGCGACTTCTCCGAGGAAACCGCTCGTCAGATTGACGCCGAAGTGCGCAGTCTGGTGGATGAGGCTTACAAGTCGGCCTACTCTATCCTGGCTGATCATCAGGACACGATGCACCGCATGGCGAAGGCTCTGCTGGATCGTGAAACCCTGGACGCGAATGAAATCAAAATGATCATCGCGGGTGAGGAGCTGCCACCGCTGCCACCACTCGGGCCGCCTCCTGGCAGTCCTGGTGGGGACGTGCAGCATGTCATCAAGCCGGAGCCAGGGCGCGCTCCCGGGTTTGGCGGCGAAAGCCAGCCTTCCCCAGCCTAGTCTGTCTGCTGCAAACAAACCGATGCCCCACTTCTCTCCGGAAGTGGGGCATCACTTTTGAGACAAAAACGGTGCGACAATAGCCACAGCATGCGCGGTCGTTTTGTCCTGTTATTTGCAGTTGTTTCCCTTGCCGGTTGCGGATATCACACCCTTGGCTCCGCGGCTCACATGCCCGATACCGTGCACACCCTGGCGGTTCCCATCTTCAAAAACAAGTCGCAGTTTTACCACACCGAGGTTCCCATGACGCAGGCCGTGGTGCACGAGTTTGGCGATCGCACCCGCCTGCACGTCACTCCCACCTCCGGCGAGGACGCGGATGCAACCGTCAGTGGGACCATTCTCTCCGAATCCGTCCAGCCCTTGACCTACAGGACCCAAACCACGGCGGCGACGCCCTCTGGACAGACCACCAGTTCGACTTCCAGCTTCCTGGTCACCATCAACGTAAATGTGCTGGTAACCGATCGTGACCAGCGCGTCCTTTACCAACACAACGACTACGTGTTCCACGAGCAGTTTGAGACCACTGCGGATGTGGCGAGCTTTATCCAGGAAGATTCGCCAGCCGTCCAACGGCTCTCGCGAGACTTTGCGCAGGCCCTGGTGAGCGATATTCTGGAATCCTTCTAAATGCCTACAGACGATGTAAGCAAACTCCGCAGCTTTGCCGCTTCGGACCGCTTTGTAGCCGAAGTGAAAGCCGGGCGGCTGCGGCCCGGCTATGTTTTCGCCGGGGACGAGATCTACCTCTACGAGCGCTGCCGCCGGGTGGTGATCGATTCTCTGATTGACCCCACCCTGCGTGAGTTTTCGTTGAGCGACCTGGATCTGGCCGAGACCAGCATTTTCCATGTGCTGGACCTTGCTCGTACACCGTCCCTGATGGCGCCGTTTCAGGTCATCTTCGTCAGAAACCTCAAAAACCTGTACACCCGGGGTGCCAAGAAGGAAGAGTTTGCCGCCCTGAAAGACTACTTCCGTTCGCCCAATCCCCAGGCGGTGCTCATTTTTGTCGCCGACCACCTGCGCATCCCGGCCGATCTGAGGCGGATGGACCTGCAGGATAAGGAGCGCTTTGAGCGCATCCGGGAAACCCTGGGCGACGATTGCGGCGTGGTGGAGCTCGCCCGGGTAGACGAGGCGGATGCCGTGCGCTGGCTGTTAGCCACCGCCGAGAGCCGGGAAATGAAGTTCGAACCGGATGCGGCGAGAGAACTCGCCGATGCCTTGGGCGCGGACATGATGCTCATTGCGAGCGAGTTGGAAAAGCTGATGCTCTATGCTTTTGACCGCAAGCGCATCACCCTGGGCGACGTGGAGACCATGGTGCTGGCGGCCAAGCAGCGTTCCCTTTATGAGCTCACCGACGCCATTTCCGCGCGCGATAAGCCCCGCGCCCTGGCACTGCTGCATGGCTTGCTGAACGCCTCGGATGGAGGCGAAGACTCAGCCATCGGCCACCTTTACATGCTGGCGCGAACCTTTCGCCAGATGATCGTCATCCTGGAGAAAAACGTGCGCGACTCGCGTGCCATCTGGCAGGCGCTCTGGCAAGGTTTTCGCATGCCGCCATTTGCCGCTGAAGATCTGATTCGTCAGGCGCGGCGTTACAGCTCACGCCGGGAGCTCACGCAAAAGCTTCGCCTGATTGCCAATGCTGATCTTGAATTGCGCTCTTCGCCGCCGGATAAGCGGCTCGTGCTCGAGCGCTTGGTGATGCAGCTTGCCAGCGAGCCTCGCCCCAGGATCTCCCCCTTAGCCAGCGCACAATACGCGATGGATCTGTAAGTCGCTAAGCAGCCTGTCAAATATCTTCTACACTGGAAGCCAGCGTGTATCGTATGCCCAGACGCGTTGTCCCGCCCGTCGTGGTCCTGCTTGTCTTTTGCCTGGCTGGGGCGTCTCTCACTGGCTGGTCGCACAGCAAAGAGCCCGCCGGCCCCACTCCCGAAGAACGCATTTTGGTAAGCCCTTTGGGATATCGGCCGCCAGGGTCGCTCTATATGTTGTCGGGAAAAGCATTTAGTTCGCTCGATTTCATCGATGGTCAGCACCTGCTCTTCACCTTCCACCAGCCGCGGTTGATGCGGCGGGAGGGAAAACCGGGCCGCTCCGATACCGACCAGATCATCAAGGCTGTGACACTGGCGCTTCCAGACGGAAAAGTGCTTGAGTCTGCCGAGTGGCGGATGCGTGACCGCTCGAGATATCTGTGGCCACTGGGTGAGGGCAACTTTCTGATCCGTCAGGGCAACACCTACCTGGTGACCAACGGGTCTCTGAAGCTGCACCCTTTTGTGGAAGTAGCGACTCCCGTGCACGAAACGGAAGTATCGCCGGACGGCCGGATCCTGGTGGTCGAGCACGAGTTTGAGCGGCACACTCCGGAGCAGCACCAGAAGCTGGAAGCGCAGGCAGTGCAGTATGGAGAGCCGCCACCGCCCGAGGACACTCAGATCACCTTAATGAAGATCGATTCGCGGGAGGTGCTGGCAGCGCTGCGAACAGAGCTGCCCATTCATCTGCCTATTACCTCGACAGGATATGTGGGGGTGGCGCAGGACCAAGGTCAGGATCAGTTCGTGATTCGCTTTAACCCGTTTCAGGGCCAGCCCGTAATTTTGGGCAAAGTGGCTTCCACCTGCACCCCGCATGAGAATTTCCTTAACCGCAACGCGCTGATGATTGAGAGTTGTGGTCCCAAGTCGCAAGATGTGTTTCTCGATGCATGGACCACGGACGGAAAGAAACTATGGAACGGGCGTCGCGAAGGTCATCTGGTGTGGCCTACGTTCGCTTATTCCCGCTCCGGCGATCGTTTCGCTGTGAGTCTGCTGCACGTCAACCACCTGATTGATTTGGCCGACTCTCTTAACGATGAAGATGTGCGTGACCAGGTCATTCAGGTCTTCGACTCTGCAACCGGAGCTCTGTTGATGTCGACGGCCGCGTCGCCCGTCCTGACTGCGGGCCAAAACTTTGCCCTGTCTGACGACGGAGAGCGCCTGGCCGTTCTCCACGATGGAGCTATCGAGATCTACAAGGTCCCGTCCCCCACTCCGAAGGACACTCCCGAACTGCAGGCATCTAAAAAGAAGTGAAGCTGGCCGAAGAAGTGTAGTGGAGGGACCTGCGGTTCCTTCCCCAGGTACTCACACTCCTTGAGGGTCCCTCAGGACTTCGACTCGCTGGTTACGAAGCTTTATGCGTCAAAGCTTTCACCCGTGCATGCAGGCGGCTCTTATACCGGGAGGCGGTATTCTTGTGGAGAACACCCTTCTGCACGCTCTTGTCGAGAGCGGATACGGTCTTCCCGTACTGCTCTGCAACACCGGAGGAATCCCCTTTGGTAATGGCTTCGCGCAGGGCGCGGAGGGACTTCCGAACGTGACTCTTATTGGCGCGGTTAACCGCGGTACGCTTGACTGTCTGACGGGCGCGCTTCAGCGCCGACACATGATTTGCCATGCTTAAACCCTTAGCTTTCTTGAAACTGGAAGCAGGCGGAAGAAGTAGCCCACGCCCGCAAACTCTAAGTTTACGGGCTTTGACGACGGGGGTCAATCTCTACGTCGCCTTGGTTCGTTGGTGCATCCAACAGGTTAGAGAATTCACGGAATAGGCGTTGACGCCGCGACCGGCAAACGCTACTCTGTGCGCATCCTCGGGAAATATCTGGTGATTATCGCCAACCCGGCTAAGCAATCGACGCAAGCGCAGTTTCCTGGCCTGCTGCTCCCCAAAACCATCCCAACAATCATGTCGGTCCGCAAGGAACTGACAGGAGGTTATTTCTCCGCTTGATGAGAAAAGCGCTGGAAATCACGCCCAACCTGGAGTCCCTCTTCGGGACTCGCGATGAAAATCTCAGGCTCCTTGAGCAAAATCTGCACGTACGTATTGACTTACGTTCCGATGCCCTCCACGTGGAGGGTTCGCCCGAGTCAATTGCCCGATTTGAAAGGGTTTTTGCAGATTATGAGCACCTACGGCGAAACGGTACGCTGCTCTGCAACGGCGAATTGCACGGAATGCTTAAGCTGGTGACCGCTGACCCGGCGGTAACCTTACGGGGATTGGTCGAGAGCGGCAAACAGCGATCCGCGGGCATCAAGCGTATGGTTCAGCCACGTTCCATCAACCAGAGGCGCTACTTCGAAGCCATCGAGGAGTGCGATATGGTCTTCGGCGTGGGTCCGGCCGGCACCGGCAAGACCTACTTGGCGGTAGCCATGGCCGCCTCCGCCTTGCTGGCCAAGAAGGTGAGCCGCATTATCCTGGTAAGGCCCGCAGTCGAAGCAGGTGAGCGCCTCGGCTTCTTGCCCGGAACCCTGCAGGAAAAGGTAGACCCCTATCTTCGCCCGCTTTACGACGCACTCTACGACCTGCTGGAGCAGGACCGCGTCGACAAAATGCTGGAACGGAACGTGATCGAGGTCGCTCCCCTTGCCTTTATGCGCGGGCGTACGCTCAATGACGCCTTCATCATCATGGACGAGGCGCAGAACACCACCAGCGAGCAGATGAAAATGTTCCTTACCCGTCTGGGCAGCAATTCCAAGGCGGTCATCACCGGCGACGTCACTCAGATCGATTTGCCCAACCCCAAGAAGAGTGGATTGGTGGAGGCCATTGAGATCCTGCGGGGTGTGGATGGCATTCGCTTCTGCCATTTCGAAGACGGCGATGTTGTCCGCCATCACCTGGTTCAGCGCGTCATCCGCGCCTACGACAGCTTTGGGCGGGCGCAGAGGGAACTACCGCTTAACCTGCGCGAAGGCGCTCCGGCGAAATCGGCGGCCAAGCCGCAGTAGGCGGCGTGACATACAATAACGTTGCACTCTGTGTCTCGTCGATTTGCGAGTCGCGGAGGGCATGGCAAGATGATTCTCATCGAAGCTGCCCGAGCAAAGACCTTACCGGCCGCTTCTGCTCTCGGTAAGCGTGATCTGAACCGGTTCCTGGCCAGTGCTATCGAGGTTCTGGGCCTGACTGGCGAGTTCTCCGTCCTTCTGACGGGAGATGAACAATTACGTGCACTGAATCTTCAGTTTCGCGGCAAGGACAAGCCTACCGACGTGCTCTCGTTTCCGGCCTTAGCCGAGCCAGCGCACGGTGGCGGAGATCTGGCCATCTCCCTCGAGACTGCTTCGGTGCAGGCGGCGGACCACGGACACCCCTTACAGATGGAAGTTAAGCTATTGATCCTGCACGGCCTGCTGCACCTGGCCGGTTACGATCACGAAAACGATAAGGGGCAGATGCGACGCCGGGAAACCCTGCTGCGCAAGCAGTTTGGTTTGCCCGCTGGGTTGGTTGAGCGCGTGCCCCGGCAGCGGAGTCGCTCATCATGACCCTGGTATCTGGCCTCGTGATCGCCATTCTGCTGGTAGTCCTGACTCTGTCGTCCTATATCGTCCGCCTCTATGCGGAGTTGGGGAAATTCCTTTCTGGGGAATTCCAGGAAAACATCGACGTCTGGGAAGCGCGGGTCGAACCGCGGCTTGGCTTTAGCCGGGAACGGATCGCGTTGTCTGCCGCAGTCCTGAGCCAATGCTCTCTGGCATCCTTGGCGCTGTACTTCGGAGTTCTGCTCTTTGCCGCCAATGCCGGTGCGCCGCCCACGGTCGCCGAAGGGGCGCAGGCGCTGCTCGGCGCGGTGCTGGTCATCGTCATTTTCAATCAGTTTCTCCCCTTCGTTTTTTTCACCCGCACGACCGGGCTTTGGGTGGTGCGTCTGACCCCGCTCATCCGGGGACTCTTTTACCTTGTTCTGCCGGTGACCCTGTTGCTGTCCTTCCTGCTTTCGATCGCCGCCCTGGCTGAACCCCGGCCCGGGGATGTGGAGGAAGATCCAAGCGAAGCCGCAGTCGAGGCTCTGATTGAAGCTGGACAGGAAGAGGGAATCATCGAAGAGGGTGACCGCGATCTGGTGCGTTCCGCGGTCGAGTTTGGCGACAAGGTGGTGCGGGACGTGATGACACCGCGGCCGCATGTGTTCGCGGTCCCGGGAGATATGACGCTGGAAGCGTTTATCTCCGGGCTGAAGAAGTATCCCTACTCCCGCGTGCCGGTGTTCAAAGGGTCGTTGGATCACGTGACCGGCATCGCCTTTGCCCATGATCTGCTGCATATTGCCGACGATGCTGCCCGCACCCAGACGGTCGCCAGCATTCAGAGGCCGGCCGTGCTGGTGCCGGAAACCAAGCGGGTCAACGAACTACTGCGCGAGATGCAGCGTGAAAAACAGCACATGCGCATTGTGATTGACGAGTACGGGGGCGTGGCCGGCCTGGTCAGCATTGAAGATCTGCTGGAAGAAATCGTCGGCCGCATCAGTGACGAGCACGAGTACGACAGTGAGCAGGATGCGCCCGTGCACGAGGCCGGCGGCACCTGGCTGGTTTCAGGAAATCTTGAGCTCGCGCGCCTGGAAGACCTCTTGAACGGAGCCTACCAGGTGGCCCAGGAATATCATGCCGCGACGGTTGGGGGGCTGGTGAGCGAGATTGCCGGGCGGATCCCTTTGCCCGGCGAGGTGATCGTTGCTGATTCCTTACGCTTTGAAGTGGTGGCATCGACAGACCGTCGCATCGAACGCGTCCGCGTCTCAGCGATCGAGAGTCCTGAACGTTAATCGGGGCTACACTTGAGTGTGCGATCAGGTTTCGTTTCCATTCTTGGCCGTCCCAACGCGGGTAAGTCGACGCTATTGAACGCGTTGATCGGCGAGAAGATCGCCATTGTCTCCAACAAGCCGCAAACCACACGCAACCGCATTCAGGGAATCGTCGAAGTGCCGGCGCGCAAGGGCAAGAGCGCCGCACAGATCGTTTTTGTCGACACCCCTGGAGTGCATCGGCCGGGTTCTCAACTGGACCGGCGCATGATGCAGGAAGTGTATGAGGCTCTGGAGAGCCGGGACATCGTCATCCTGATAGTGGATGCCGGGCGCTACAGTGAGCCTCCTCTCCCGGGAAAGAAGCTGTCCGCGCGGGCAGAACGGGAAAGCAGTGAAGACGCGTTTGTCATCCAGTTGATCCAGAAGCTGGATTGCCCGGTATTTCTAGTGATCAACAAAATCGACCTGGTATTGCGCTCGAAGCTTCTGCCTCTCATCGAACGATTCACTGCAATGTATCCTTTTGCCGAAGTGATCCCCATCTCCGCGACCAAGAAGGATGGTTTGGACACTTTGCTAGCGAAGTTGGTGGAGTACCTTCCCAAGGGCGAGCGGTACTTTCCCAAGGACCAGTTCACGGATCAGCCGGAGCGTTTCCTGGTTGCGGAGCTGATTCGCGAGCGCATTTTGCTCGAGACTGGGGAAGAGGTTCCCTATGCTTCGGCGGTGGTGGTGGAGCGCTTTGAGGAACCGGAGCCCGGTCAAAAATCTCCTCTGACCCGCATTTCTGCAGTCATCTACTGTGAGCGTGCCGGGCAAAAAGCGATCCTGATAGGCAAAGGTGGAACAAAGCTCAAGAGCATCGGTTCAGCAGCCCGCAAGGAAATCGAGTCGTTATTGGGCACCAGGGTCTATCTTGAGTTGCATGTAATAGTGGAAAAGAACTGGCGTGAGTCGAGGTACTTCGTCGACTCCCTTGACTGGCGCAAACAACTCGAAGACCTCGCGGAAGCCAAGCCAGAAAGCACCCTGCCCACACGAAAGCCGCAAAAACTCTAACACGCACTCAAAACCAACTCTGAACGAGTGCCCCATGTGCGCACCAGCGTACGTGGGTTAACGTTGCTCATCGAAAGCGAGGCCTTTGGTCACCGACGCAGTGCTATTTAAGCGCCGCCATACGCATGCTGAGCTTTTCAGCCAGCCCAAATTTGTTCCCACGGAGCATAGTGCCCAACCCCAGCCAGGAATGCATGCACGCCGATGAAGACTCCCAGAGCGACCAGCCCGAGGACGGCGATCGAAACAAGAAGAACGCCAAGCACCTTCACGTTGCCGGTGGTCTTTGTCAGCATCGTGGGGTTAGCGTATCTTCCACCGCGATCTTGCGAAACGTCACCGGCAGGGATTACCTCGGGGTCGCCGGTGCACCCTAAAGTGCGGAAATCGTCGCACTCCTTGAAAACCTTTCATCCCGAAAAAAAACCAACTTTATTCGCTGCGGAGGGCCGCGACAGGATCTAAGGAAATGGCACGCCGCGCCGGAATCAGAACCGCGAGCAGAGCGACCACCAACAGAATTGCCGCTACACCGAAGAAGCTGATGGGGTCACCCGGCTTCACTTCATAGAGCAGACTTTCCATAAGTCTTGTCAAACCGAAAGCTCCGGCAAGGCCGGCGGCGACGCCGAAGAACGCAGGCATGAGACCCTGCTGCAAGACCATCGCGAGTATCGTGTTTTTGTCTGCTCCGAGAGCCATGCGGATTCCAATGTCCTTGGTTTGTTGCTGCACCGAGTAAGACATTAGGCCGTAGATACCAATCGCGGCGAGAAGCAGAGCCGAGGTGGCAAAAATGGAGAGCAGCAGCATGTTGAAATTCTGCCGCGCAATACTGTCAGCAAGAATTTTGTCCATGGGGCGTACCTCTCCCAGGGGCAATCTGCCGTCTACCTCACGAATTGCTTTGGCCACGGCGGAGATGAGCGACTTTTCGTCAAGGCTGGATCGCACTTCCCAGGCCAGTGGGACTGAGCTGTTGAATAGTTTGGTCATGCCCTGCGGTTGTTGGGCCTGAGGTATGTACATCACGGGGACTTTCCCGCCAACAAGTCCGGTCTCACACGTATCGCCCACAACCCCTACGATCTCTCGCCGCGCGTAATCGGCGTAGGTGGGACCGATACCTTTCCCTATATCAAGCGTCCTGCCGATTGGGTTCTCATTTGCGAAGTACTTTCTGGCAAACGCCGCGTTGACAGTGACAATTGGGGCGCCTCCCATGTCGTCATGTTCAGTGAAAACCCGGCCGCCCAACAGCGGGATGCGGAACACTTTGAAGAAGTGAGGCGACACCGTGCGCCATTGTTCGGGTCCGTAATGCTCCTGGCCGGAAGGCACGGCTTTGCCCGGAATGTCAAAGGCCAGTTGCCCGGCGCTGCTCATTGCGGGAATAACGAGAGAAGTGGAAGCGCTCTCCACACCTGCAGTCGACTCGATGTTCTGAAGTGCTTGGCGGGTAAGGCGCGCCGTGGCCTCAGTAGTTTGATAACGATTGTCAGCCATGGACGTAAGCATCGTATAGACGTGATGGGAGTCGATGCCGGATTCGGCAGAACTGAGGCTGGTGAAGGTGCGGATGAGAAGGGCGGCAGAGATCAGAAGCATAAGTGCGAGGCCCATCTCGAGGGCGACCAGAGTCTTGCTGGTGAAGGCTTGATGCCGGCTGGTGGAGGATCGTGTCCCCGCCCCATTCAGTGACGATGCAACGTCTGGCTTTGAAATCTGAAGCGCCGGGATGAGGCCGAACAGGATGCCGGTGAGGAGGGATAGGCCCATGGTAAAGACAAGAATTCGCCAGTCCAGGAACTCGAAGGGGTTCCGGAGTTGAGCCGGATCGACACGCGGGATGTCGCCCGGGATGAGCAGCAGAAGCATGCGCACGCCCAGAACTCCGAGAAGTAAGCCAAGGAAACCACCCACCGCGGAGAGCAATACGTTTTCAGTGAGCAATTGGCGGATGACTCGCCAGCGGCTGGCGCCCAGCGCGGCTCGAATCGCCAATTCACGGTTGCGGCCGCCCGCACGTGCGAGCAGCAGATTGGCAACATTGGCGCACGCGATGAGCAGCACGAAGGCGACTGCCCCGAACAGAACGTAAAGAGTTTTTCTGATGTTACCTACGATGGACTCGCGCATAGGCACCACCGAGACGCTCTCGGTCTTGTCCATGTACTTCGGATAAAGGCGGCGGAAGCGCTCGCCGACCGCAAGCATTTCAGCTTGCGCCTGCGAGGTGGAAACACCAGGTCTCAGACGCGCGGCGATCTGCAGGAAATGGCCCTGATTGATGCTGTGCGGATCAGCTTGAAGCGGTATCCACACTTCGGCGTCTGGTTTTGCGGCGAACCGTGATGGGATAACGCCGACGATAGGGTAGGGAGAAGAGTTGAGATTGATGGTGCGGGTGAGAATCTGGGCATCGGAGCCAAAGTGGGATCGCCAGAGATTTTCTGAGATCAGAGCGGCTTTGGGGCCGTTGGGAAGATCTTCCGCCTGGTTAAAGGCGCGGCCGATCACGGGTGAAATGCCGAAGACCGTAAAGTAGTCGGCTGACACATGAGCGCCCTTGATCTGCTCGGGAAAGTCACCGGTGTCGATGTTGAAGCCCGGACCCTCCAGATCGTACAGCGCCATGGATGAGAAGACGTTACTATCCCGCCAGACCATGTACTTGGGAATTGAGGCCGTGTATGAGACGCCAATAGGAAACTTCCGCCCGAGTTGCACGATGCTGTCCGGGTCCCGGTAGGGGAGGGGCTGCAAGAGGACCTTGTCGACGACGCTGAAGATGCTGGTATTTGCGCCGATGCCGATGGTGAGGGCGGTTAGCGCTACTAAGGTGAACCCTGGATCGTTGCGCAGGGTGCGGACGGCTTGGCGGAAATCCTGCCACAAAATCTCCAACGAGCTCCGGTCCCACATCCCCGATTTCCTGTGGAGTTTCGTGGATTCCATGAACCTCATGTGCCTTTCCTTGAAGAAAGGCGCACACGCGGTCCTCTCCAGAGCTGCGTACAGGAAATTCGGGGCATCGCGCGCACGCCCTCCTCATGCAAATCTTCTTCACCAGGAAATTAGGTCGCGGGCAAAATCCAGCGAATCACTTTGCCGGCGTACTCGCGTTGGCCTCCACATCGATTTCGATCTCCACGTCCGGCGCTTTCGCGTTCGGCTCGAGTTCCATCAAATTGTCGCGTGTCATTCCGAAGTCGCCACGCTTCACTGCTGCCGTCGCGTGGAACGAAGCGCGCGCGGGCTGTCCTGCCGGCATGTTGGGGAACATTCCCTTGAACCGGAATGTCAACGGCACCTCCTTTGTCATGCTACGGATGGTGAGCGAACCATCCATCACCCAGGCGCCATCTGCGCTCCTCCGAATACCACGTCCGCGATAGGTCATAGCCGGAAAGTTCTTCACATCAAAGAAATCGGGCCCACGTAAGTCCTCATCTCGCCTGGCGACCTGCGTATCGATACTCGCCGTGTCAATCGAAATATCCAGGGCGCAATCCGCCGGCTCCTTTGCGGCTGTGATCGTCCCGGTGACTTTGTCGAACCTGCCCCGCACCAGTCCGACGATATGGTGCTGCGCGCCAAAGTACGCAAAACTATGCGCTGGATCGACGTTGTACATTCCCGGTGCCGGAAGAGGGGCGTCACTTGACGAGGGACGCCATGTTGGAGGAATCGCAGTCTTCGTGGCCAACTGGTGTGTCGGCGAAGCAAGCCCCTTTCGCGCGCCCGTCGTAACTCCGGCAATTCCACACAGCATCAGAAGCACAACACCCACAAGGGTCTTCAGCATCCCTGTTCGTCCACTCATTCCGCCACCTTTCGCCTGAAGTTCAGCGATAAACCTAACGTCGATGCGAACCAAACTGAAGTCAAAGGTGGCGAACCTCCGCGGTTCTGCGGTGAGTCGTGCATCTCATGCGCCCAGCCGGTTTAGGCAGAAGAACTCGGTCGCTAAAATGGATCTGTGCTTCAGATCGCCCGTCAGCGCCGCGCACCCTCGTTCTGGCCGCTCCAGATCGGAGGATGGATGCTTTATGGATCGGCAACAGCCGTCTCCTACATCCCATTTCGTCACATGCGCGAAGCAGTGGACTACCGGGTCGCTTTCCTGTGTTCCACGTTTTTGGCCAGCTTCATTCTGTATGCCTGTTGTCATTTCCTCTGGCGCCGATCGACCCCATTGGCTTCTGCCTTGTTTCTATCAGTGGGAGTCTCGTACATCTTGGGAGTTCTATGCACCGTCGTATCGGCTCTCACTGCGCTCCACCTGGTTGAGCCCCGCACACCTCTCAGCTGGAGTATGGTCGCCTCACAGGCGTTCGAAGGTGCAATCATTCTCATTGCATGGAGCGCACTGTACTTTGGGATCAAGCATTACGGTACCGTCGAGGAGCAGCGGGGGAGGTTGTTGGAGTCAGAAGCGACGGCGCGTGAAGCCCAACTTCAGGCGCTTCGTTACCAATTGCAGCCTCACTTCCTGTTTAACACCCTGAACGCCATCTCGTCGCTCGTAGTAAGCAGGCAGCCCGAACGGGCTACGGAGATGATTGCAAAGCTCGCCGCGCTCCTACGAAACACCCTCAGCTTCCCGGAAGTTCATCTTGTGACTTTCCGGGAAGAGCTGGCCGTCACAGAAGAATATCTTTCCATCGAACAGGTCCGTTTTGGACCTCGTCTCGCCGTCTCGCTGAGCGTAAGCCCGGAAGCTTCCGAGGCACAGGTCCCCAGGTTTCTTTTGCAACCGATTGTGGAGAATGCGATCCGGCATGGGATTGCGCGTTGTCCCGATGGAGGCGAGGTCTCGATCACAGCGGTTGTGATCGAAGGACAACTTCGAATCGATATAGAAAATGATCGTACCGAAGGCTTGCTGCACTCCGCTGAGGAAGGAAACGGGCTTGGCCTGGAGAACACTAAGAAGCGATTGGAAAAACTCTACGGAGAACAAGGAAGCGTTACAGCCACCACTGCGCAGAACAACCGCTTCCTGGTCTCGATTCGATTTCCTCTGACCTCGGCGTCTTCTATGGTTTCTCAGGGTGCCGGACAATGAACATTCGTGTTCTGGTTGTCGATGATGAGCCGCTGGCTAGAGTTGGCATCACTACGCGCCTGAGTGCCTATTCCGACATGCTGATCGTAGGGGAGTGCAGTACCGGCGAGGAGGCGCGCGCGAAGATCCCCCAGGTCTCGCCTGATCTGATTTTTGTCGATATCGAAATGCCTGGCATTTCCGGGCTGGATCTCCTGAGAGATTTGCCGAGAGAGCAAGCCCGCTGTGTGGTGTTTCTTACTGCGCATGAGGAGTACGCCTTGGATGCATTCAATGTGGAAGCGCTTGACTATCTCCTCAAGCCGATTGACGATGCCCGCTTCGCAGCATGTATCGAACGTGCGAGGCGAATGTTAGCTCTTCACCGTCAGGAGGCCAACTTCGAGCGACTTTACGGACTTCTAACGTTCGCCGATAAAGAAGACAATCGGGATTTCATCAGGCGTTTTCCAGTACGCCGCGGTAACGAATTTACCTTCATTCGCGTCGGAGCTGTGGATTGGATTGAAGGCTTGGGAGACTATGCCGGATTGCATGTCGGCGATCGAACTCACTTGGTTCGTGAACCCCTCACCTTGCTGGAGGCTCGCCTCGACCCCACGCAGTTCGTTCGAATCCACCGCTCCACGATTGTGCAGGTAGAGCGCATTGCGCGTGTAGATCCTTCGTCAAATCGAGATGCCGTTCTAACCCTAAGCGACGGCAAGACATTGCGGGTGAGCCGGACATATCGTCCGCGTCTGGATGAGCTACTGCATTCGCCCTAGTGGGTGGGTGCGCTCTCAAATTCTTCGCCCAGCCAACGTTGGAAAGCCGCCATATTCTGTGGGCGGCCAAGGAAGTTCTTCACCAGGTCATTGGCAGACATAGATCCACCAGGCTCCAGGACCGTTCGCCGGTAGCGCATGGGAGTCTCACCCGCGAGCAAATTCTGTTGATCGAATTGTTGAAAGAAATCTTCCGCAATCACTTTGTCCCACATGTAGGTGTAATACGCGGAAGAGTACCCCGCCAAGTGATCGAAGGATGTATACGCGTGAGCGTCTTCGGCAGTAGGAGCCCACAGA
>CAVXRU010000067.1:0-18263 GCA_963763905.1 uncultured Acidobacteriaceae bacterium
ATTTTCGGCCCACGTACGCCGGGGCGAACGTGGGGCACCCCGACGGAGCAGCTAACCTTCAAAGGTCCAGTGGGAGAGTAGCTTGATCCCACCCTTCGCAAAAGAACGCGAAGGATGGGGCACCCGACGATTGGGTAGCGCGGATAGAGGAAAAGCAAAAAGGGCCACCCGCTTCCTGGGTGGCCCTTTTTGTTACGTTTGGCTAGTTGTCGTCGCGGCGCTGCAGGGTCGGCCGGTCGTTGCCGGGCTGCGAGGAGTCGGGTGCGGCGTTGGGGTCGTTGTTGGAGGTGCTGGCGCGACGCAGTGTGGGTTGGTTGCCCTTGCCACCGTCGTTGAGCTTGCGCTTGTTTTCGATGCGGGCAAGACGAGCCTTGACGTCGTCAAACTCGGACGTGGTGACCACATATTCCGCCCTCGGCGGTAACAGAGTGGCAATCTCCTTCTGCGTTGCCTCAATGCGATCAGGCGTCTGAGGATGGCTCGAGAATGCCTTGGCAATCAGATGCGGCTTGGTTTTTTCCAGGTTCTCAAGCTTCTCAAAGATGGTTACAAAGGCCTGCGGATCGTAGCCCGCACGGTACATGTATTGCACCCCGAGAAAATCGGCCTGAGATTCAAAGCCGCGAGAGAACTGCAGGAAGGTCAGCGGAATGCCGATCTGGGCAGCCTCGTAAATGCCGTAACCTGTCCAACCACCGATGAAAATCAGGGGAATCGTGCCCAACTGGGCGTAGTTCATTCGGGTTTGCTCGCGCACCGCATGGTGCGCCGCCACATGGGATATCTCGTGAGCAATTACACCCGCCATCTCGGCTTCGTCGTCCGCAGTCAGAATCAGACCGCTGTTCACATACATGAAGCCGCCAGGAAGGGCCATGGCATTGACTTCATCAGAATCAATGACCTTGATGGTGAAGGGCACCTTGGCGTCAGAATTTTTCACCAGATTTTGCGCTACCCGGTTCACGTATTCATTGACTACCGGATCGTTGACAAACTTGACGCTCTTTTCCAACTGCATGGCGTAAGACTTGCCCATGCGGATTTCGGTCTCGGTGGAATACCAGTTACCCATGCCGCGACCGCCAATGTCACGGGTCCCTACCGCACTCACATCGTCGACGCTGCCTGGTTTGACCCCTGGCATTTTGCCATCCGCCGGGGGTACGCTCGCGTCCGGAGTGGAGGTGGCAGGCGGGGTACTGCTTGGGGGGGTACTGCTTGGGGGCGTACTACTGGGTGGTGTGCTGCTGGGCTGGGTGCTGGATGGCGGAGTACTGCTCGGCTGATTGTTCTGCCCGTAGCCTGTCAGGGTTAAGCCAGGAACCAGCAGCAAGCTGCTGGCAAACATTAGTTCGGCCGGTATCCGTTTCAGCATTTTGCTCATTGCAACCTCGACCCAGTTCGCTCTTGCTATTAGACCAAGTATGCGCGCTTTGGCTAGCCGATGGAGGGGAATTTCGCAAAAAGCGAAAGGAAAAGTTACGCCAGACGGGCTTTGCTTCGCACCAGTTGAGGACCGGCCTCGCGCGTCCCCTCGCGCATGTTTGACAAGAAGGAGTTTACGAGCCGGGCGAGCGTCTCGGGGCATTCTTCGTAAGGCAGATGCCCAGTGCCGGGCAGAACCTGGAATTCAACCTGATCAAAACAGCGGCGCAGCCGCTGGCCTGACCCCATGGACACGGCCCGATCACGGTCGCCCCATAGCAAGAGAGTGGGAAACTGGCGCACATGCTCGAGGTCTGCCTTCAACTTAGCCATATCCGCAAACCAAGTGCTCAGGATGCTGAGGACATAGTTGACCGTTCCCGGCACCCGCAAAGAGCCGATGTATTTGCCCAGCGAACCGTCCCGCAACTGAGAGGGATCTCCGTACATGCGGCCCAAAGCAAGGGCTTGCATGGGTTCGGGCAGGCTGGCAATGCGGTGGGCAAACCAAGTCCCCAATCCGGTGAGGTAGAAGTTGATGAGGGGGTCGCCAAGCTGGGAATAGGGATTTGCCGGAGCGTGGAGCAAGAGGTTCTTGACCCGGCCGGGATGTCTCGCGGCCAGCGTCAGAGCCACCGCGCCACCATGGGACGTGGCCAGGAAGTCGGCCGATCGGATACCGGACTGGTCCATAAACGTAACCAGACGGCCAGCCTGGGCTTCGAGACTAGCGTCCATGCCAGGCACCCTGTCGGAGTCGCCGATGCCCAGAGCATCCACAGCATAAATGGTTGAATTTTCTGCCAGCCGGGGAATCGCCGGATCCCAGGCGGAGGCGGTGCCGAGAAGACCGTGTACCAGGATGAGGTCCGGTCCCAGGCCTGCCTTCAGGCAGTGCATCCGATGCCCGTCCACTTGAACCCAATGCTTCTCAATCGGGATGCGCTCGAAAGCGTCCAACATCCAACGGCCTAGTGCCATGATTCCATGATGCCCCTTACCGTAATTCGCCTTGACCGAGAGCGTTGAAAAGGCAGAATTCACATTCTATTCAAAATGGGTAGGAACACAATGGGGCAGCAAAAGATGCCCGGCCAACCTTTTTGTAAAGTTACTGAAAATAAGATTACGCGATATGCCGCGTCATATGCGGGTACGGGAAACTGGCAGATTTCCCACAGGCACTATTACCAGGCAGATAGCCTCCCGATTTGCCGTTGTATATCTCTTGCCGAATCAAGAGTATACTGTCCCTGCGAAATTAACGTTGCGAAATTCAGGTAGCCCGGCCGCCAGGTTTGCTGTTGGTCCACAGCGTGCTGTGTGCCAGTTGGAGTTTCTTGCTTTTTTCGCGCGGACGCGATGCTTAAGGTGTTTCAAATTCGGGTGGCTGTGGTTCTTCTCGCTGGGTTCACCCTGGCGGCCGCCGTTCTTGCGTCGCTAAATTTCACCAAAGAGGGCTCGTTTTCTCTGCCCACCGACCAGGTTTCCTGGGTAGAAGCCCCCGGCGGCCTCGCGGCGCAACGGGTGCTCAAGAACGGACCTGGGGACCAGGCCGGGATCAGAGCCGGGGATCTGCTGACGGCGGCCAAACTTTCCGGCAGCCGTGGTGCGAGCATCCCCACACCACGCATGTCGTCGCTCACGCGGCAATGGTTTGCCGCGGGGGTCTGGGGACGGGTGGACTACTACCTGGTGCGTTCGGGCATACCGATTCACGCCTCCGTGATCCTGGCAGAAGCCGACCGAAGCCAAAACCAGGGATTGCGGTTGATTGCACTGGTGTACCTATCGATCGGGCTATACGTCCTCTTTCGCCGCTGGACCGCTCCGCGAGCGACTCACTTCTACATTTTCTGTTTAGCGTCGTTTGTCCTTTATTCGTTCAATTACACGGGTAAATTCAACACCTTCGACTGGACGATCTATTGGGGAAGGATACTGGCGGGAGCGCTGCAGCCCGCGCTCTTTCTTCACTTTGCATTAGCCTTCCCGGAGGAGCGGCCGGCCTCTCGCCGTCACTGGTTCTACTCGCTGATCTACCTTCCCGGCCTGGCCATCCTCGGACTGCAAATCGTGGCTCAGTGGCGTTGGCAGGCTACCGAGCTGCTGAGCACCCGCCTGAACCAGCTCGCGATGGGCTACCTGGCGCTCTACTACGTCCTGGCTGCCCTGGTCTTCTTCCGCAACTATCTGCGTCAGGAGACCCCGCTGCGGCGGCAGCAGTTGAAGTGGCTGACCCGCGGAACTCTGCTCACTGTCATCCCCTTCACGGTGCTGGACGTCATCCCTTTCCTTACCGGCATTACGGTTCCCAGCGTTCTGGTGAAGCTGGGGGGAATTTGCCTGATCTTTTTGCCGCTTACGTTCAGCTGGGCCATCGTTCGCTACCGCTTGATGGATGTCGACCTGATCTTCAAGCGCGGAGTCACGTACACCCTGGCAACGGCTGCCCTGGTTGGGCTGTACTTCGGGGCGGTGGCGGTCGTAGGAGAGGTGGTGCACACCCGTTGGGCGAGCGCCGGACCGTGGGGGCTCATTGCCGCCATCATTATTACCGCCCAGCTTTTCGAACCGCTGAAGCGCGCCATTCAAGACCGCGTGGACAAAGTTTTTGACCACAAGCGGTACGACTACCGTCAGACCCTCATCACTTTCGGACGCGGCTTGAGCTCGCAGACGGATCTGAACCGGCTGCTGAGCTCGATTGTGGATCGCTTGTCAGAGACCTTGCTGGTGGCCCGGGTGGCCATCTTTTTCCCCGACGAGCTGGGTGGATACCGCTTAATGGCCTCTCACGGGCTGCCGCCACACGTACAGAGCTGGGAAAGCCATCCTGGAATGAGCTTCCTGAACTTCGATCAGCCCGACGCGGGCACCCATATCTTCCTTGAGAACCCGCAGCAGTTGCTTCATCTGGATCAAGGGGAACGCCAGGCAGCAGCGCTGCTGGACCTGAATTACTACCTTCCCTGCCGGCTGCAGCAGAAGACCATCGCCATCATCGGACTGGGGCGCACCACCCATGGGGATTTCCTTACCAGTGAAGATGTGGAATTGCTGGAGTCGATGGCGAGCTATATCGGGATCGCCATCCAGAATGCGCGCTTGTATGCCAGCCTGGAGCAGAAGATATCCGAGTACGAGCGGCTGAAGGAGTTCAACGAGAATATCGTCGAGTCGATCAACGTGGGTGTGTTCGCCGTTGATCTGGAAGAGCGGGTAGAGAGCTGGAACGCGCAAATGGAAGTGATGTATGCCATGTCACGCCAGGAAGCAGTGGGCCAGTATCTGCGTGACATTCTGCCGGCGAACTTTGTGACCGAATTCCTGCGCTTGAAGGACGAGCCGGGAGTGCACAACCTGTACCGCTTCCGGTTGCAAACGCGCAGCGGGGAGAACCGCTGTGCCAATGTGGCAATCGCCCCCCTGGTTTCTCGCAACTTTGAAGTAGTGGGCCGCATCATCATCGTGGACGATATTACGGAGCGCATGGAGCTGGAAGCGCAGCTGACACAAGCCGACAAACTCTCTTCCATCGGTCTGCTGGCGGCGGGTGTGGCGCACGAGGTCAACACCCCTCTGGCAGTTATCTCCTCTTATACCCAGATGCTGGCCAAACAGGTGCGGGGCGATCAACGAGTGGCGCCTCTGCTGGACAAGATCACGCAGCAAACTTTCCGTGCATCAGAGATCGTGAACGGCCTGCTCAATTTTTCCCGTACCGGTGCGGCGGAGTTCACGGAGCTTGATCTGAACCACGTGATTGAAGAGACGTTGAAACTGCTGGAACACCAGTTCCGTGTGTCCCAGGTTCAGCTCGAGACCTCGCTGGAGCATAACCTGCCAACGATTTTGGGTAATTCGGGCAAACTACAGCAGGTGTTTCTCAATCTGTTTTTAAACGCAAAAGACGCCATGGCCGCCGGGGGGACGCTCAGAGTAAATACCCTGGCCAATGGGCACGTCGCTGTAGACATCTCAGACACGGGTTCGGGCATCGCGCTCGAGCATATGCAGCGCATTTACGATCCCTTCTTCACCACCAAGTTGACGGTGAGCGAAGGGCAACGCAGGGGCACGGGATTAGGGCTGGCAGTGAGCTACGGCATCATCCAGGAACATGCGGGTAAGATTCAGGTAGAGAGCCAGGTAGGCAGCGGCACCACTTTCCATCTCGAATTCCCCACGGCAAGGAAACCCGTTCATGTCTGAGGCCGGCATTCTCGTTCCACAAAGGCTCAACCCCTCAAACGCGGACACAGCACCCCGCATCCTGATCATCGACGACGAGGCAGCGATTCGTGAATCGTTAGAGACGTTGCTGCTGCTGGAAGGGTATGCGGTGGACCTGGCCCCCGAGGGCCAGGCCGGACTGCGATGCATCGACACCAGGGCCTATGACCTGGTTCTTCTGGACCTGGCGCTGCCGGGACAAAATGGATTGGAGATTCTGGCCCGTATCCGGGAGAGGCAGCCCAACCTGCCGGTGATCATGATCACGGCCTATGGCACGGTAGGCAATGTAGTCGACGCCATGAATGGCGGGGCGCAGAATTTTGTCCAGAAGCCCTGGGATAACGAAAAGCTTCTGGCCGATATCCGGGCCGCGACGGCGCGGCAGCGCGCGGAAGAAGAGAATGTCCAGCTCAAGCGGGCGCTCAAACAGCGCTACAACTTTGAAAACATCGTGGGCAAGAGCGAGCCGATGCTGCGCATCTTCGACCTGGTGGCACAGGTGGCTCCTACCCGCTCGACCATCCTGATCCAGGGCGAGAGCGGAACCGGCAAGGAGCTTATCGCCAAGGCCATCCACGCGAATTCGCCGCGGCGGGATAAACCGTTTGTGCCCGTGAACACCGGGGCTATGCCCAGCGATCTGCTGGAGTCCACACTTTTTGGCCACGTCAAAGGGGCGTTCACCTCAGCCGTTTCCGCGAAGAAGGGGCTTTTTGAAGTTGCGAATTTTGGAACCCTTTTCCTGGACGAAATCGGCACCATGGGGATGGACACGCAGGCCAAGGTGCTGCGCGTGCTGCAGGACCGCCGATTTATGCATCTGGGCGGGGTGCATGAGATCCAGGTAGACGTGCGCATCCTGGCAGCTACGAACGTCGATCTCCGCCAGGCAGTGCGTGACGGCAAATTTCGCGAGGATTTGTACTACCGGCTGAACGTCATCACCATCGATCTGCCTCCGCTGCGCACCCGGCGGGAGGATATTCCGCTGCTGGCGGCCAGCTTTCTCAAGCGCTACGCCGAGGAAAATGATCTTGCGCCGCGCACCCTGGCGCCGGAAGCCATGCGCGTGCTGATGGACTATGACTGGCCGGGCAATGTGCGGGAACTGGAAAATGTCATTGAGCGTGGAGTGGTTCTCTCTTCCACACCGACGATCGGATTCGACCTGCTTCCGGGCCATCTGACGGGCCGCAGCTACTCCTCCAGCCTGCTGGAACATAATCCTGACGCCTCATTGTTCGACATTCTGGAGGACATTGAGCGGCGCATCATTATTGACAAGCTGGAACGCTGCAAGTGGAACCAGACAGATGCGGCGGAACAATTCAGGATTCCGCTTTCTACGCTCAACCAGAAGATCAAGCGGCTCTCGATCGAGATCAAGAAGCGTATGAAGGACTAGGGACCCCCTTGTGGTACCCTCGGCTAGCATATGCCCCTCGAAACACTTGCCAAAAAGCTCGTCTCCTCGGTGCAGGATTATGCCATCCTTACCGGCCGGGCTATCGGCAATATCTTTCAGCGTCCCCGCTACATGGCTGATCTCATCGTCCAGGCGGACTCGATTGGGATCGGTTCGGTGCCCATCGTCCTGCTCACCGGGTTTTTCACTGGTGGCGTTCTTGCCTTACAATCGGCGTCCTCGCTGGCGCAGTTCGGCGCTACCGCCATTACAGGGGAGTTGGTAAGCCTTTCGATGATCAAGGAGTTGGGCCCGGTCCTCACCAGCCTGATGGTCTCTGGCCGCAACGCCTCAGGGATGGCGAGCGAGTTGGGCTCAATGATGGTGACCGAACAGATCGATGCCATGCGTGCGCTGGGGACTGATCCAGTGAAGAAGCTGGTCACGCCGCGGCTTTATGCAACGGTGTTCATGCTTTTTTTTCTGACTATCCTTTCCGACACCGTGGGGACACTGGGGGGAGCTGTCATCTCAGTATTTATGCTGGGACAGGACGGTTCGCAGTATTTCCACACTGCCTACCAGACGCTGCGCTATCCCGACATCATTCAGGGCCTGGTCAAGCCAATTGTTTTCGGCTTCATCATCGCCAGCGTCGGCTGCTACTACGGAATGACGACGCGCGGGGGCACCCAGGGTGTTGGGCGATCCACAACTCAGGCGGTGGTGGTTTCGTCGGTGCTCATCATCGCGATTGACCTGGTCATCAGCCAGTTCATGATCGGTGTTTTCGGCCGCTGAGCTTATGGTGACCGCGCCCCAGCCCACGACCTCGGCAGTCCAGGATGATCCGTCACAGCCGGTCCTTGTCTTCGAGGACGTCTCCATTGGATTCGAAGGCAAACAGGTTCTGGAGAATATTTCGCTCAAGGTTTTCCCGGGGGAAACGCGCATCTTGTTGGGTCCTGCCGGCAGCGGCAAGAGTGTGCTGCTCAAGCTCGCCAACGGGCTGATGCGTCCCGACTCCGGAACCATCACGGTGTTTGGCGAGGAAATCAATACCATGCCGGAAGAGCAGCTGTTCCAGTTGCGAGGCCGCATCGGCATGGTCTTTCAGGAAGGCGCTCTGTTCGATTCATTGACCGTGCGCGATAACGTGGCTTACCGGTTGATTGAGCAGAAGGTGCCAGAGGAGGAAGTGAACCGGCGGGTGCTGGAGGCGCTTCGCTTCGTGGAATTGGAGCAGACGGTGGACAAGTTTCCGTCGCAGCTTTCTGGTGGTATGCGCCGCCGCGTCGCGATTGCGCGGGCCATCGTGAACCGGCCTGACCTGATCCTCTACGACTCGCCTACTGGAGGATTGGACCCGATTACTTCGACTACGATTGTGGAACTAGTGATGAAGCAACGCGATGTTTATCACACCAGTTCGCTGCTGGTGACGCATCGTTTGCAGGATGCGTTCACGCTGGCCACGCATACGTTCGACCGGAGTGAGAACCATATGGTTCCTATCCCGAACGAGGGGTTGGATCCCAAGACTAATTTTCTGATGCTGCATGATGGGCATCTGGTGTTCGATGGGTCTACGCATGATCTGGTGCATAGCGAGGATCCTTTTATTAAGGAGTATTTGTCTTAGCGGGATTGGCTGTCGTAGTAGAGGAAGCAACCGCAGATCTTTCCACTGCGCTCCCCCGGATTTCCTGTCAAGACCCGTGGCTTTGATGAGCTGCATGCGACTCTCTTTACGGAGAGCCGCACACGTGATCGTCGCTAGCATCGCGAAGTAGGAAATCCGGGTACGCTCCGGTCGAGATGACAAAGGGGAGGGCGGTGCCTTCAAAAAGAGTAGTTGCTGAACAGGAGCCTAGCTAGGGATCTGCAGGCCCCGCCATTCCAATAGCAACCTTCCCGGTCAGCAGCCACCCTACCCTTTGTCATCTCGACCGGAGCGCAGCGGAGTGGAGAGATCTGCGGTTGCTCTTCCCTAAACCTGAGTTGCCGGGCCAGATCAGCGTTAAAATGCAACTTTTACGGTTTTATATGGGATGGTTGACTAGACTTGGACTGGTTGCCGGCGGCCTTTTCGTGATCCTGCTGGCACGGGCTCAGTTGCAGGCCGGCCATTGGGCTTTCGATAATGCGAGCTACCATCAGACGACTTTTGCTGCCGGCGGTTATGGCGTCGGCGCGTTGCTGATATTGCTGGCATTTCTGCCTCCTCGAGACTGGGTCTACAAACGCATCAGCACCAAACGCTCGAAGCTGCTCCACCAAAACCGAAGGCGACGCTCACCGGAATAGCCGGATCTCTGCTAGTCTAAGAAGTTTGCTGAGGTGCCACCGGCATGGCTTTTAAGTTTAAAGGTGTTGACTTCATCCAGTTCGATGGGCTGCTCTCCGGCGATGAGCTGCTTTCGCGCGATACGACCCGCCAGTTTGTCGAAGATAATGTGATCCCGATCATCGAGCAGTGCAATCGCGATGGGAGGTTTCCAAAGGAGCTGATCCAGCCCATGGGCCAGCTCGGGTTCTTCGGCGCCAGCCTGGAAGGGTATGGATGCGCCGGGATGTCCAACGTGGAGTACGGCCTGGTGATGCAGGAGCTGGAGCGAGGCGACTCCGGGCTGCGCAGCTTTGTGAGCGTGCAGTCCGCACTGGTGATGTATCCCATTTACGCCTTCGGCAGCGATGCGCAAAAAGAGGCCTGGCTGCCTGTGCTGGCGACGGGAGAAAAGCTGGGATGTTTTGGGCTCACCGAGCCCGATTTCGGTTCCAACCCAGGCGGGATGAGAACCCGCGCCCGCAAGGACGGCGACGACTACATTCTGAACGGCGAAAAGATGTGGATCACGTCCGGCTCCATCGCGGATGTGGCGGTGATCTGGGCTAAGGTGGACGACGAGGATGGCAGAATCCGCGGCATTCTGGTGGAAACGAATCGCCCGGGCTTCTCTTCCTACGACGTGCATGGGAAGTGGTCGCTGCGGGCATCGGTTACTTCCGGGCTTTCTCTGCAAGATGTGCGCATCCCAGCCTGCAACGTGCTGCCTGGCTCTGGAGGACTGAAGTCGCCACTGATGTGCCTCAACCAGGCACGATACGGCATCAGTTGGGGAGGCCTCGGGGCCGCGATGTCCTGTTACGACACCGCGCTTCAATATTCTTTATTGAGAAAACAATTTCGCGATGAGCCAATCGCCAGTCACCAATTAGTGCAGGAAAAGCTCACCTGGATGATCTCGGAAATCACCAAAGGCCAGCTACTCGCACTGCAGGTAGGGCGGCTGAAGGACGCCGGCAAAGCAGGCTTCGAACACATCTCGATGGCCAAACGAAACAACGTCTGGATGGCGCTCGAGTGTGCGCGGACGGCGCGGGATATCCTCGGCGGCAATGGCATTACCGATGACTATCCAGTGATGCGACACATGATGAATCTGGAATCCGTGAAAACGTACGAGGGAACACACGATATCCACGCACTCATCATTGGGCAAAGCGTCACTGGTATCCCCGCCTATTGAAGGCTAAAATCAGCATCAGGGGTTGCAGCCGGGGCAACCCTTTCTACCCCCTTCCCCGCAACCAATAGGAGCAAATTGCGTCTCTAATCAGTAGGACTGGTGTGCGCATGGACGTAAAATCGGCTTCAAGAAGAGTGCTCAAACTGGGCAAGATCCAGCGTCGGCCCGAGCTGGATGCCCTGCGCGGCCTCTTTCTGGTGTGGATGACGCTTACCCACCTGCCCACCCGTGTCAGCGAACTGGTCAATCAGCCCTTTGGGTTTGTTTCCTCGGCGGAAGGTTTTGTGTTTCTATCCGCCATGTTGGTGGCTACGCTCTACATCCACAAGGCCCAGGAAGACAGCGACGGTGTGCGTTCGAAACTCTGGATGCGGGCACTGAGGATCTATGGCTATCACCTGATCATGCTGACCATGGTCTTTACGGTAGTGGCCGCGTTCGCCGCCCACACTCATCGCGCAGCCATCTACAATCTGCTCAATTTTTACCTTGCCCACCCGGCCACGGCGATCGTCGGGTCGTTGCTGCTGATTTATTGTCCACCGCTGTTGGACATATTGCCCATGTACGTCACTTTTCTGCTGCTCACGCCGTACATCCTCAGCGTGGCGGTGCGACGCGGATGGACGCGCATCCTCATCGTGAGCGGCGTCATCTGGCTGCTGGCGCAGTTTGGCTTGCGCACCTGGATGCACACGCTGGTGGTAAATGCGACCGGGTTACGCATACCGCTGCAGGAGACGGGAGCGTTCAACCTGTTTGCCTGGCAGGCTATCTGGGTTCTGGCTCTGTGGCTTGGAGCCAGGTCAACGCAGGGTGAGAACCCGCTCAGCAAGTTGCCTGGGTATGTCTTCGTCATCAGCGGCGTGGTTTGTCTTTTCTTCCTTGGCGTTCGGCATGACTGGCTTGGCCCGCACCTGACGCAGGAGGCGCTTGGCCTCTCGTTGGACAAGTGGCAGATAGGGCCACTGCGCATGCTGAACCTGTTCGCGTTTTCATGCATGATTTACTGGTCGCGTAAGTACCTCACCAAGATGGTGCTGGTGGAACCCTTCCTGACCCTGGGCAAGGCATCGCTCGAAGTCTTCTGCGCTCATGTCTTCTTTGTGTTTGTGGGTTTGGCATTACTGTACGGAGAAGTGACAGAGCTGCACGGGCGTGTTGCGCTGGTCCTGTTGCTCATTACGTTCACTGCACTCATATTGGTGGCTATCCGCGAGGTGCGGCGCAAGCAGAAGGCCCGGCTGGCTGCGCGAGCCGGGGCTTCTATCAACGTGCTGCGGCAAGAGGCTGGAGAGCCATTTCGTCCCGCGGAGAGCCGGGCGGAAGTCTAGACCGCTACGGTGAAGGTATCTTCGTGGCGGACGACGTTGCGGTAGAGCGTGTCCCGCTCCACCGGCTCGCGGCCAGCTTCCCGAATGAGACGCATCAAATCAGAGCGCCGCATCCCCTGCGGCGTGGTCGCTCCAGCGTCATGGTAGATTTTTTCTTCGACCACGGTGCCATCGATATCGTCAGCACCGAAACGCAATGAGATCTGCGCGATCTTGGCGCTCATCATCTGCCAGTAGGCTTTGATGTGGGAAAAGTTATCCAGCAGCAAGCGGCTCACGGCGATCTGGCGAATGTCCGTAAGGCCAGTGGTTGTGGGCAAATGATCGAGTGCGGTGTTGGCGGGATGAAAGGCGAGCGGAATAAAGGTTTGAAAGCCGCCGGTGTCATCCTGGACAGCACGCAGACGAAGCATGTGGTCGACGCGATCCTCATCGTTTTCGACGTGTCCGTAAAGCATGGTTGCATTGGAGCGTAATCCCAGCTTGTGTGCGGTGCGGGCTGTCTCCAGCCACTCGTCGCCATCGATTTTGTGATCGCAAATGATGTGGCGCACGCGATCAGAGAAAATCTCCGCCCCGCCACCCGGCATGGAGTCAACGCCCGCGTCCTTCATTTGGGTCAGGGTCTCGGCAATGGTCAGCTTAGCGCGGCGCGCCAGGTAGGCCACCTCGACCATGGTGAACGCTTTGATGTGAACCTGGGGAAAGCGCTGCTTTAGACCTGCCACAAGGTCGAGGAAGTATTGGAATGGAAGATCAGGATGCAAGCCGCCGACAATGTGGAACTCGGTAACCGCTTCGGTGTAGCCAGAGGCTGCAGTCTGCCACGCTTCTTCGAGCGCCATGGTGTAGGCGCCCTCGCCGTCTTTCTTGCGGCCAAAGGCGCACAACCGGCAAGCGGCCACACAAACGTTGGTGGGGTTGATGTGCCGGTTGACATTGAAATAGGCGATGTTACCGTGCAAACGCTCACGCACATGATTGGCCAACCAGCCTACGGCAAGGACATCGCCTGAGCGGTAGAGGGCAACGCCATCGCTGAAATCGAGACGCTCGTGTGCCAATACTTTTTCGGCGATGGGCTGCAGACGGGGGTCGTCGGTTTGAAACATGTGCCGCTGAGGGGCAAATGGCATGAGAGTGCTCCCATGTTTATGATACTCGACCCCGTTTTCGGCTTCCGAGCGGTGGACTGGGTTAAGATTTGGTAGACAAAATGCGACTGCTTCGACCCCTGGCCTTCGTCTTCTTCGCTTTGCCGTGCGCAGTGGCAGCCTCGCAAATTTCTCAGACTTCCCAAGCCGCGGTTTTACCTCCGGTGACCGCATACACGCTGGATCGGGCGAAGGTGACGCTGCCGGCGAGTTTTGCCGCACCGCTGAATCTGCTCATTCTTTCCTTTCAGCGTGATCAGCAGTCGCAGGTCGACGGATGGCTTCCGGCGATTTCCGCTCCCACGGTGCAAACCTGGTGGCTGTTTATTTCTCCGCGCGAAAATGAGGTATATCGGTGGTGGTTGAACGCGTCCCTGCGCGGTAGCCTGCTGCCATCGCAACCGCGACGATACACGGTGCCTTTGTACGTCAACAAAACACAGTTCTTACAGTCTCTGCAGATTTCTTCTGAGCAGGATGTCGTGCTGCTGTTGACGGATAAGGGGGGACATGTACTTTGGCGCACCGCCGGACCGGTGAATGAGAGCAAGAAAGCGGCGCTCATTGATTTTGTGATGAAATCGTCGTCCCATTAGGGAAGGTGTCTCTGAGCGGGAGAAGACTGCAGAAGCCTCGGCTTCGCTCCCCCGGATTTCCTGTCGAGATCCGTGGCTTTGATGGTCTGCATGCGGCTCTCTTTACGGAGAGCCGCACACGTTTTCGTCGCTAGCAGCGCGAAGTAGGAAATCCGGGTCGGGATGACAAGGGAAGGGCGGTTGTGGCCTGAAGAGAGTCTGGGAAATGGAGACCATAGGGTGAGATTTGACTATCCCACCCTTCGCAAAGAACACGAAGGATAGGGCACCCGGCATTGGTGGCGGGGATGGAGCCAAAACGCGGCTTCTTAGGCCTTGGCCACTCGCGCGGCAATTCCATCTAGGGCCCGGTGGGCCGACAAGGCTGCACCCTCCTGCCAGCCTACGATGTGACTGGTGTGATCGCCGGCCATGAAGATGCGGCCCTGAGGTTGCATCCAGACCTCGTAGCCCGGTGGGGCGCCGGTTTCGAAGTCGCTGACCCAGGACCCCAGATTGTAGGGAATGCGTCCCCAGCTCACGTAGATGGGATTTTTCAACTCCTGCGAGCGGCCGGGATGCAGCAGTTCAATGGACTTGCGAGACGCCTCCAGTTTTGCCTGCGGACCCGGCAACTTGCCGAAATCTGAGCCGTTTTCTATTCCGTATCCACCCAGGATGATCCCGGTTTCGGAGAAGAGCGCGGCACTGGGATACCAGACCGTATCGACAGGCTGGCTGAGGAAAGAGATGCCACCATAAATATTGCACTCCTGCTCCCAAAAACGGCGCGATTCCCAGGCAATTTTGTAGGCCGAGTCATAAGAGCAAGCCTTAATGACAGACTTCAATTCGGGCGAAAAATCAGTATCCATGCTCTTGAGAACGGTCAGCGGCAAGGCACAAACGCAGTAGTCCGCGCTGACAGTCTCGGGCTTGCCGGACGCCAGGTCCTGGTAGACGACTTTTACACCGGATTCGTTCTGCCGGATCTGGATCACCTCGGCGCGCGAACGAATCACGGTGCCGAGCTTTTTCTTGAATGCCATCGGAATCTGATCCATGCCGCCGATCGGCTGAAACATCGTCGCCTGCCAGTCGATCTCGTCTTCTTCCGTCAACTGTCGCCATAAATTGGCTGAAAGCAGGGCGCGCATATCCAGGGGGTCGTGGGGAACGCCCTCCCTGTCGCCCGCCCCGGGGCTGACTTTCCAGCCGGCACGCGAGGATCCTTTGTAGAAAAGATCCGGGGACAGACCACCGTAGGTCTTCAGGAACTCGATCATCTGCTCTTTGTCACCCGGGCTTAGTTCTTGATCGAGCCCGCCGCGTTGAATGCACTTTGCCAGCAGTTCTGAGACGTGACCGCGGGTATCGTATTCCACCTGGCGGTTTTGTACGGTTTGGCCATTGTTGAGAGTCGCGGACTGGAGGTAGGCGCTTCGCGAGGCGTTGATTTCTACCTCCAACGGAACGCCAAGCTCCCTGCAGTAACCGAGCATGGTGTGGTGTATGGACGGCAAGCGGGCGGGCCCGACGTTTTGATAGAGGCCCGGGGCGAAGGCGCAGTTCTGGGTGAAACCATCGGTGAAGTCCACCCTGGTTCCGTTGCGGACCGTCCAGTTCCTGCCGCCAATGCGTTCGCGCGCCTCGAGCAGCGTGCAGGTGTAGCCTAACTTGCCTAGCTCATAAGCGGAGGCCAGGCCGGCGATGCCGCCGCCCAGAATGACCACGCTGGTCCCTTTGCCGGAGCCCTCCGGGTGTTTCACTGTGGGCGCGGCCGACGCCATAACAGGCAGCAAGCCGAGGGATTGCATCATAGTGAAGGCGGCGCTGTAGCCTCCCGCCTGGCCCACCTTCATGAGAAAGTCGCGCCTGCTTAGACCCATCTAAGAACCTTCCTGCACGCCAGCAAATGGAAATCCTGGGTGAATTTGAATGGTAGAATTGTAACTTTCCGGATTGCTGTCGACGTGTGGAAACCGATGCTCCGTCATGGACGTGCCGCGGCTGGCAGCGGCGACTCCTTGTGCGTGGCTACCAATGGAACGAATTGTCCTCGCGGCCTCAACACAGGGAAACAACCCTGGGAAGAACCGGGGTGGAGAAACGGAGATCCATCAGTCTTCAACCTGGAAGCTGTAAAGCAGAGAGTGCTATGAGGAGGGGTTTACGTTTCGACGGGGAGAACGTTCACCATCCGTCCACCCTGCACACGTTCGCAGAGGACCGGAAACGACCTTAGGGTAAAGGCAACGGAGCACGAAAAGCAACAGTAAAATGGCGCATAATTTTCGTCGCCTTAACGAGATATGGGATGTGGGTTCATGACGGAAGAAGGCTCAAGGGCCGACGAAGTACTGGATATTGAGTTTCTGCATGAGATCGGAAGCCGTATGGCGGCTGCGGATCCGTTTCATGCTGTGCTCGAGCGAGTGGTTGAGTTTGTGTCTACGATCGCCATGTGCGATTCCTGTTTTGTCTATGTGCTGGAGGGTGAGAAGCTGGTGCTTCGGGCCTCCAAGAATCCCCACGCCGACCTGGTGGACGAGCTTGACCTGCCACTCGGCCAGGGAATTACCGGCTGGGTCGCGATGCACCAACAGCCGGTAGCGATTGGCTCCCAGGCGTGGAGCGATCCGCGGTTCAAGATGTTCAATGATTTGCCTGAAGACCATTTTGAGGCGTTTCTCTCTGTGCCCATTCTTTGCCGCGGAAAGCTGGTCGGGGTGATTAATGTGCAGCATCGCAAGCCTCACCACCATAGCGCCCGGCAGGTCCGGCTGATCTCGACGGTTGGGTTTCTGGTGGGGGCTGAGCTCGAGATGGCGAGGCTGGAAAGCGAACGAGTGCTGCTTGCCGACCGGCTGGAGGTAAGAAAGCTGATGGACCGGGCGAAGGGGATCCTACAGCGCGAATTGCACCTGGATGAAGAGGGCGCTTACCTGGCGCTGCAAAAGCAGAGCCGGCAGAAGCGGAAGGCTATCCGGGAGATCGCAGAAGCAATTATTTTGACGGAAGAGATTCGCCGGTCACGGAAGTAGCACAACGGGCACCTGGGCCATGTTGCGCGTAGGGCGAAACGTTATAGCATCTTGGCAGTGACCCCTGCCACCAAAGAAGAGATACAAGCAAAGCGCCAGCCCAAAAGGGCTCTCGGACTATTCGACTCCACCATGGTCGTGATCGGGGTCATGATTGGATCCGGGATTTTTATTGTCCCGGCCAATATGGCCCGCATGCTGGGTGGTCCGGGATGGTTTCTGGCGGCTTGGGTGTTTGCCGCAGTGCTAACCATTGCGGCGGCGTTCTCCTTTGGAGAGTTGGCGTCGATGATGCCGGGCGGAGGTGGGATGTACCTCTACCTGCGCGAGGCCTACTCCCCGCTTTGGGGCTTCCTCTATGGTTGGACGCTGTTCACGGTAATTCAGACGGGAACGATTGCCGCAGTCGCGGTTGCGTTTGCCCGGTTCCTGGGGGTTTGGGCGCCGGCTGTTTCTGAATCACGTTACCTGTTCCCTCCTCTACATCTGTCCGCGCACTATGCACTCACGCTGTCGAGTGCCCAGTTGGTTGCTTTGCTGGTCATTGCTCTGTTGACCGCGACGAATACGCTGGGGATCGAGTATGGCAAGATCATCCAGAACTCGTTTACTGTGGCTAAGCTCGGAGCGCTGGCTGCGCTGATTCTGCTCGGCTTGAGTGTGGGTTGGAACGCCTCGTCTGTTCATGCCAACCTGGATTCTTTCTGGAAGCGGCCCGATACGTCTTATGCCGGCATCCTGGGCTTGCTGATGGTCTTTTGCGTTTCGCAGTCGGGTTCGCTCTTCGCCGCGGATGCGTGGCATGACATTACCTTCGCTGCGGAAGAGGTTAAGGATCCGCGGAGGACTCTTCCCCGGTCGCTGGCGATCGGCACGGTGATCGTCATGCTGCTGTACCTGGTGGTGAACGTTGCGTACCTGGTGGTGTTGAAGTTTCCGGCTATCCAACACGCTGCGAATGATCGCGTGGCGACGGCCATGCTGCAACAGATTTTTCCTGCCTGGGGAGGAAAGGCTCTGGCCGCGCTCATCATGGTGTCGACGTTCGGTTGTATCAATAGCCTGGTGCTGGCTGGACCGCGCGCTTACTATGCGATGGCTCGGGATAAGCTTTTCTTTCCTGCGGCGGGGACGCTGAACGCGGCTCGTGTGCCTGGGTGGTCTCTACTGATGCAGGGAGTTTGGGCGGGGCTGCTGGTGCTGTTGACAACTTACTCGCCCGCCAAGGGCTATGGCAACCTCTATAGCGATCTGCTGGACTACATTATTTCTGCAGCGCTGTTGTTTTATATCCTCACGATTGCTGCGGTGGTGGTGCTGCGGTACAAGCGGCCGGATGCGGAACGGTTGTATCGCACTCCAGGGTATCCGGTGGTTCCGGCTATTTATGTTGTTGGGGCCAGCGTGGTCGTGCTGTGCCTTTTTATTGATCGGCCGGCTACTACCTGGCCTGGTTTGGCGCTGGTGATCGCGGGTCTTCCGGTTTATTGGTTAATTCGCCGGAAGAGTGCGTAACGCAATGGTTGGGGCTTCCCCCGGATTTCCTGTCGAGCT
>CAVXRU010000068.1:0-17316 GCA_963763905.1 uncultured Acidobacteriaceae bacterium
ATGACCGGCCTCACGGTATTGCCCGCGGTCGAGCTATTGTCGATGTTACGGCGAGGGCAAATTTCTCCGCTCGAGCTGGCTGATGAATACATCCAGCAGATCGAACGCCTGAATCCGCAGCTGAACGCGCTGGTTGATTTTGATGCCGAGCGGGTACGTGCGCAGGCGCGTGCACTCGAGAACCCGAGCGGCCCGCTCTTCGGTTTGCCCATGACCATCAAGTCATCGATCGCGGCTGCTGGATACCGCTGCGAGATTGGGAGCCTTTTGCACCGGGGGAACAAACCCCGCGAAAACGCAACTGTAGTTGATCGCCTTAAGAGCGCTGGAGGGATGATCCTGGGAACCACCAACTGTCCTGAATTCTTAATGGCCTACGAAACAGACAACCGGCTCTACGGCCCGACAGCTAATCCGTGGGACCTGGAGCGCACCCCGGGCGGATCGAGCGGCGGAGAATCGGCAGCGGTATCCGCCGGCCTTTCCGCCGCGGGACTGGGCAGCGATAGTGGCGGCTCGGTTCGCGAGCCCGCCCACTTCACCGGCATATGCTCGCTTAAGCCCACACCTGGCCGCATTCCCGGTCGCGGCCACTTGCCTGCTTGTGACGGACCCTTTGCGATCCTTGGCGCCATCGGACCCATGGCACGGACCGTACGCGATCTCACCCTGCTGTTCATCACGCTTTCCGGACAAGATGCCCTCGACCCGGTAAGTCCGCCGGTCGGACTCAAGAATGAGTCGATGGAAGACTTAAAGCGCATACCGATCGGATTTTTTGAGGAGGACGGGCCGGTCACTCCGGAGATCCGCCAGGCGGTACGAGACGCGGCGCGTGCGCTCGAAATCCAGGGCTTCAAGGTGCATCCATTTCGACCGCAGGCGCTCGAAGAAGCGCGACAGTTATGGTGGAAGTTTTTTGTCCGAGGCGGGGCCATGCTCCTCGAGCCGCTGGTGCAGGGACGGGAATCGCAGCTGAGCCGCACGTTTGTTGATTTTCTCTCCATTGCTCATCGCGAGCCGCCGCTCTCCGCGCAGGAACTGCTTTCGGCCTGGATGGATTGTGATCACGTGCGCCGAAGACTGTTAGCCGAGATGGAGAAGTTTCCCATTCTTCTCTGTCCGGTCTGTGCCATTCCGGCGTTTCGCCCCGGAGAGCGTTCCTGGTTTGTCGATGGGCGGCGAATCGAATACCTGGATGCGATGCGCTACACGCAGTGGTTCAATTTGCTCGGCGCTCCGGCAGCGGTTGTGCCAGTGGGTCGGTCGCCAGAAGGCTTGCCTATAGGGGTGCAGATTGCCGGGCGTCCCTTTGAAGACGAGCGTGTGCTGGGGATAGCAGCCGCCGTAGAATCAAACTTTGGATATCAACCACCTCCGCTGTCTGTGGCTGAGATTACCTAGTGACTTGCCATCTTCACAATTTGTGAAGTATGATTGGTTTAAGTGTACCTTGTCACCCGAAGGCATTTGAAGATAGCCGCCGATCGATATCCGGATGCGGCAAACGAAATCAAAGCTTGGGCGACAATCGTTGAAGCAGTGCGATGGCAGAATTTCGCCGAAGTTCGCAGTGTGTTTAGGGATGCTGACTATGTCGACGGTTACGTGGTCTTCAACTTCCGGCAAAATCGGTATCGGCTCATTACCGTTATCCACTACGCAAAAAAGAGCGTTCACAAGCAAACTCAGGGTCATGTCTACATCCGGTCTCTTTTGACGCATAAGGAGGACAACAATCCCGCAAACTGGGATAGGAAGTTCGGGTCAAGATGAAGACGGTGCTCGCAAACCCAGCGGAAATGATTGCCCAAGGCGCTCCCCGCGTTATACACAATGATCGCGAACTCGCGATGTATACGGAAGCACTCTTTCAGCTAACCTCTTTGGAGAATCCTTCTCGCGCCGAAGCGGAAGCAATCGAACTTCTAACCCTGCTTGTGGATCGTTATGAACAGTCGCACTACTCCCTTCCCAAAGCGGACGCGATCTCCGTTCTAAGGTTCCTTATTGAACAGCAGGGCATTGCTCAACGTGATTTGATCCCGGAATTTGGGTCGGAGAGCGCGGTTTCTATGTTCCTGCGAGGCCAGCGAAAGCTCACACTTGAACAGGTACGAAAATTGAGTGTCCGATTCAAGCTTCCAACTGACGTTTTCATAACAAGGGAGTAGATGCTAGAAGCCTCTCGCGTTGAGGTAGACGACAAGCGAGACGCTTAACTTGCCGATCGAGTCTTCAGGTGCTTATGTGGTGGCGAACATCGGCGCCGCGGACCCAGAAAATGACGTCTTCCGCAATGTTGGTCGCGTGGTCGCCAACCCTCTCCAGATTGCGGGCAATCATCAGAGCATGCAGCGCCTGTGGGGTGTAGTGAGGCTGCTCCTTGATCAAGTTGGAAAGCGCAAAAAATGCAGCGTCGTTCAGCTTGTCCACACTGTCGTCCATGGTCAGCACAGACGTGGCCATCTCAGCATCGGCCTCGATGAACCCCTGCAAGGCTTTGCGAACCATGGCCGACGCCAGCGAGGCCATGCGCGGGATGTCCACCGGCAGATCGACCACCGGGAAGGCCTGCAGATCGCGTACCCGGTCGCTTATGCTGACCGCCTGATCCCCGACGCGTTCCAGATCCGCATTGATCTTGATCACTGCCAGGATAAACCGCAGATCGATGGCCATAGGCTGCTCCATCGCCAACAAATCAAGAGCCATCTGATCGATCTCGCGTTCGAAGCTGTTGATGGAAATCTCGCTGCGCACCACCAGGTCGCAGAGAGAGATATCGCGCACCCGGTACGCTTCGACCGCGCGCTGGATCGCTTGCTCCGCCATCCCCGCCATGACCAACAACCGCTCTTTTAAATCGTCGAGTTTCCGGTGAAAACGAATCCGCGTCATCCAAACCTACCCGTGATGTAGTCCTCAGTACGTTTATCGGTAGGATTGGTGAAGATCTTATGAGTGGCATCGAACTCCACCAGCTTGCCATTCAGGAAGAACCCGGTATTTTCGGCAACCCGCGCGGCCTGCTGCATGTTGTGAGTCACAATCACGATCGTGTACTGAGACTTAAGCTGGAAAATGAGATCTTCGATTTTGGCTGTCGATACCGGATCAAGCGCCGAGGCAGGCTCATCCATTAACATCACTTCCGGATCCACCGCCAACGCCCGGGCAATGCAAAGCCGCTGCTGCTGCCCACCCGACAGGCTGGCTCCCGATTTCTTTTTAAGGTCGCTCTTCACTTCGTCCCACAGAGCAGCCTGCTGCAGTGAGCGCTCGACGACTTCGTCAAGTATTTTGCGATTGCGGAATCCGTTGAGACGCAACCCGGAAGCCACGTTGTCGTAGATCGACATGGTGGGGAATGGGTTCGGCCGCTGAAAGACCATGCCGATGCGGCGGCGAATCTCGACCGGCGAGGCTTGTGCGTAGATATCCGTCGGGCCGACACGCACAGTGCCGGTGACCCGGCCGATGGGGTTCGTCTCATGCATGCGGTTCAAGCAGCGAACGAACGTGGATTTACCGCAGCCGGAAGGGCCGATAAGAGCCGTGGCGTGGTTGGCAGGAATTTTCAAGCTGATGCTCTGAAGGGTATGGTTAGTGCCATACCAGGCATTCAGATCAGACACATCGATTTCTACACCCACTAGCTTGCCCCTTTCAGAACTCCGCGGCCTGCTACGTAACGTACGAGTGCGACGGATACGACAATCAGCACGATCAGCACCAGTGCGCCCGCCCAGGCCAGCCGGTGCCATTCGTCGTAAGGAGAAAGCGCATACACGAAAATCTGCAGCGGAAGAGCCGCGATCGGCTGATTGATACTGGTGCTCCAGAACTGATTGCCGAATGCAGTAAAGAGCAGCGGCGCCGTTTCTCCGGCGACCCGCGCAAATGCCAACATGCAGCCGGTAATGACGCCGGGCGATGCGGTTCGCAAAGTGATGGAAAGCACCGAACGCCAGTTGGGTACACCGAGTCCCAGGGCGGCCTCGCGGACATTGAGAGGCACCATCAACAACATTTCCTCGGTGGTACGAGTAATGGTCGGAATCATCATGATGCCCAGGGCCACGCCACCGGCAAGGGCGGAGAAATGCTTTTGCGGCACTACGATCAAGGTGTAAATGGCGATGCCCATGACGATCGAAGGCACACCGTTGAGCACATCCGCGGTAAACCTGACCATGTTGGCCAGGCGCTTGTCGCGGCCAAACTCCGCGATGTAGATGCCGCCTGCAATGCCGATGGGCACGCCCATGAGGCTGGCGATCGCCAGCAGGATGCCCGATCCCCAGATGGAATTGGCCATCCCACCACCAATCTCGCCCACCGGTTTCGGCACCTGGGTGAAGAACGCGACATTGAGCGAGCTGGCGCCTTTGACGAGGAGGTAGACGAAGATGGCAATGAGAGGCGCCATCACCAGGATGGTGCTTCCTATCGCAGCGGCCGTCGCCAGGTGGTTCATGACGACGCGCAAAAACCGGTTCGAGGCCCGCGCGCGGAGCGGGGGTGGCATGGCGGTGGTGGAAGCCATTCGCTAGGTGCCCCTGACCGGCGCGCCGCGAGTTACCGCCCACACCAAAACCCGGGCCAGCGCGTTCACAATGATGGTGACAATAAATAGCGCCAGCCCAATTTCGATAAGGGCGCTCAAGTAAAGCTCGTCAGAGGCTTCGCTGAACTCATTGGCGATGACACTGGCCATGCTGTAGGCCGGGGCCAGGAAAGAGCGCGCAATTTCGGGCCGGTTGCCAATCACCATGGTGACGGCCATGGTTTCGCCCAGAGCGCGGCCCAAACCAAGAATCACTGCGCCGACAATACCGATGCGCGCGTTGCGCAACACGCCCATGCGGATCATCTCCCAGCGCGTGGCTCCCAGGGCCAGCACTGCTTCCCGCTGGGCATGGGGGACCGCCGACATCACTTCGCGAGTGAGCGACGAGATGATCGGCAGAATCATGATGGAGAGAATCACGCCGGCGGCAAACATCCCGATTCCATAATTAGGCCCGGCGAAGAACCCAGACCAACCCAGGGTTTTAATGAGGAACGGATTCACGTATTGGCGTAGCAGCGGAATCAACACGAAAATCGCCCACAGACCATACACGACGCTGGGAATGGCGGCCAGCAACTCGGTAAAAAAGGCCAGGAATCCGCGCAGCCAGTCGGGGCACATCTCGGTGAGGAAGATGGCGACGCCGACCGCCAAGGGCACGGCAATAATAAGCGCCAAAATGGACGACACCACGGTGCCGTAGATGAACGGCAGCGCACCGAAATTGCCGTTGACCGGATCCCACGCGGATCCGAAGAAAAACGAAATGCCGAATTTCTGGATAGTGAGCTTTGAACCCGAAATGAGCTCGACCAGGATCAGCAGAACAATGGCAAAAATGCTGAGCGCACACACCAGCATGAGGGCGCTGAAGGCACGATCGGCGAGCGAGGAGCTGCCGCAGTTCAGAAGATACGTACGTACGGGAGAGAGCGCCGGCTCCGCGCCCGGAGACGAACTGCTTTCTGTTCGCTGGGTCACGTCAGCCTGGCCAGCCACTCGCGGCACCTGAGTATCTGATTTCACCACTCATACCGTAGCGGGCTTTAGTGAATTTCAGGTTAAAGGGGGTACGGCACAAACCTTTTGAAATGAAAAAGATTGTGGCGCGCGGATCGGGTTCGAGGAAAACGTTCCTGGGCTCAGAATATCATCAGGCACACACCGCTCGGGTGCGTGCCTGATCCCTGCGATGGGCTACTTCAGGGTATTAATGGTAGCGCTGACCTTCTGCGCTACAGGCGGAGGCAATGGAGCATAGTAGAGCGAGCTGGCCTCGTTCTGATGCTGCAGCATCCACTTGAGGAAATCGATCAGGACTTTGCCATTGTTAGGATCTTTGGCTGGATTGGGAATGAGCAGCCAGGTGAAGCTGGAGATGGGATAGGCGTTCCCGGGTGCATTGGTAACGGAGACCCGATAATCGGCCGGCATGCTCTTGACGCTTGCTGCCGCTTCCGACACTCCCTCGATAGATGCCTTCACCCAGCTTCCGCCGGCGGTCTTGACGTAGGCAAAGGGGATTTTATTTTGCATGGCATAGATCAGCTCGACATATCCGATCGAGCCCGGCGATTGGCGAACGAAGCCGGCCACACCTTCGTTGCCCTTGGCGCCGATTCCGCGGGGCCAGCTCGGCGCTGCACCCTTGCCTGGTCCCGATGCCCAGTCTTTGCTGACCTTGGACAAATAGTCAGTGAAGATGAAACTGGTCCCGCTGCCGTCAGAGCGGTGCACAACGAAGATGTCCACGGATGGCAGCTTGACGCCTGGATTGTCTTTCGCGATGCGAGCGTCATCCCACTTGGTGATTTTGCCGAGGTAGATATCGGCCAGCACGTCCGGCCCTATGCGCAAGTCGCTGACGCCCTCGATGTTGAAAATCGGGACCACGGCTCCCAGCACGGTAGGGATGGCCTGAATCTTTACCTTTGAGGCGGCTAGCTGCTCGTCCGTCATGGTGACGTCGCTGGCGCCAAAATCGACCGTGCCGGCTGTAACCTGCCGGATGCCCCCACCGCTGCCGATCGACTGATAGTTGATCGTGACCCCGGGATGGGAGGCCATGTACTCGCTAAACCACTTGGAATAAACAGGATATGGGAAGGTCGCGCCCGCTCCATTTAGCTTTTGCGCGTGCCCAGCGCAGGCCGTTGCGCTCATGGCAACAGCTAACATCCAGATCGTCTTTCTCACGTTCCACCTCGGAAAAGTAGCCCTGATTCTCCGGGACGCAAGTGAATGGTTCTTTACAGGACCGTGAATATGACGAGAAAAGCCCCAAACAAAATCCCCCAAAGGCTCTACTTTTCAACGGTTTGCACGGGAGAAGCGGAAACTGCCGCAGGAGCCGGCACAGCCAGCCTCGGCAAGCGGAAAAGAAAGGTCGCGCCAAACCCCAATTCGCTCTCACAGCGAATGTCCCCGCCATGAGCGTGCACGATGTGCTTGGCGATCGCCAAGCCAAGGCCAGTTCCGCCCGATTCCCGCGACCGCGCCTTATCTACGCGATAAAAGCGCTCGAAGATGCGGGGCAAATGCTCGTAGGCGATGCCAGGGCCGAAATCCTGCACATAGAATTCGATCAACCGGTCCTGCTTGCGCGCCCCAACCCGTATGTGCCCTCCGGCTTTGCCATACTTCATCGCATTCTCAATCAGGTTTCCGAAGACCTGGCTCAGTGCGTCCAGGTCGGCCATGACGGGCTCGTCGGTAGTTTCTCCCACCTGGAGCGAGAGCGCGGAATCGAGCACCAGCCCGGCCAGAGATGCGACCGCTTCTTCCACCAGGGTAGACGCCGGAACTTTTTCAAGATTCAGCTTGTAATCTCCGGATTCCACGCTCGCCAAAGCCAGCAGATCTTCGGTAAGGCGATTCATACGCGAGGCGTTCTTGAGAATGATCTGCAAAAACTCACGCGTCTGACTGCTCAGATCCCTGTCATCTAACAGGGTCTCCACATATCCGGTAATGCAGGTAAGCGGGGTGCGCAATTCGTGAGAGACGTTGGCCACAAAGTCCCGCCGGGTCGTCTCCGAGCGCTCCTTCTCCGAGACGTCGTGGAGCACGGCGACCGCGCCACCGCCGGGCATGGGAGCCGCGTTGACCTCAAATACCTTTCCCGGTGAGAGCGAGGTTGCGCGCCGCCGGCTGGCCTGCCGCTGGGTCAGGGCCGCCGCCACCGAAGAAAGCACCTCGGGATCGCGAATGGAGTGAACCAGCGCGCGGCCTGACTGAACCGGGCTGACCGCGATACGTTGCATGACCGCATTGCACCAGCTCACTTGTCCCTGCGGATTGATCGCGATGACGGCTTCCTGCATGCTGTCGAGCAGGGCCGTCAGCTCACTGCGGCTGCTTTCCAGGGCATGGAAGCTCTGTTCCAGGCGGCTGGCGGTGACGTCAAGCGCGTGGGCGACGGCGGAAATCTCATCCAGATTGCCTTCTTCCACGCGTGCCGTCAGATCGCCCGCAGCGATACGATTCGCGAAAACCACGATCCGGGCCAGACGCTTGGCAGCCCGTTGCGCCAGCAGAGCCGCCAACAAGGTTGCCACCAGCAGTGAGAGCAGCGACGCCACCACAATCCCGCGGCGCAATACGTGAACCGGGGCAGGAATGTTGGTGGGGGAATACGCCGCCAGACGCACCACCATGGAGCCTGCCGGGACAGCAATGTAAACGGCGCCTCCACGGCGAGCACGACCCACAGGCTCATGTTGATTGAGCACCGCGGCGATTTCGGGGGGCACCTCAGATTCGGTTTGCGGGTGGCCTTGTGACGAAGCGATCAGGCGGCCTTGGGCATCGAAAACGGCTACATCTGCGCCGGCGGCGGTTGCATCCTGGCGGACGGCTTGCTCTAAAGGGCCCACTTCGGGGTACGGTGTATTGCTTATCTGCGCTGCCAGCAACCGGGCTTCGCTGGCCAGCGATTCCTCTGCCTGAGCACCGAGCGACCGCTCCATCACCTGGCGGAGCGAGACGTCCAGAACCGCCATGCCAAGGAAGAGCACTACGACGAAGGAAAAGAATAGCTTGGTGAAGACCCTGCCCGTTACCTGGCCATTCTCAGTCATAGGAGAGCCGCTCCCAGCTTTTGTTCAGCAACTTCTCTCGCTAAAACGCCCCTCTTCCCTTTGTCATCTCGACCGGAGCGCAGCGCAGTGGAGAGATCTCTGTGTGGCTACTCTTTCCTGGAAATGTTTTCCGACGGAGCGGGCCCGGATTCTCTCCCGCTACAAAGCATAGCCCTTCTTTTGCCAAGGAAGCAGCTGCCCCTTGGGAACCCTAGGAGGCTGTTTTGCGAGGTTCTTCCGCCAGCCGGGGCACCTCAAAACGATAACCCGCGCCGCGTACGGTCTTGAGGTAGCGCGGACTCTCAGGATCGGTTTCGATTTTCTCACGGATCCGTCGCACATACACATCCACCGACCGTGGGGTCACGAAGCGGGCATCGCCCCAGACCGCATCCAGCAGGTGGTCGCGACTGAACACCCGGCCCGGATGCCGGGCAAGATAGTCCAGCAGCCGAAACTCGGTCGCTGTGGTGGTGGTCAGCTCTCCCCGCACCTTCAATTGCATCGCGCTGGCATCGATCACGACTTCTTCGAAGGAAATGATCGAAGGAGCGGTAGGCCGTTCAAAACGGCGCAGCACCGCCTTCACCCTGGCAACCAGCTCGCGAGTGGCAAATGGCTTGGTAATGTAATCGTCCGCGCCCAGTTCCAGGCCCAAAACCCGGTCATTTTCACCAGCCCGGGCGGTCAGAAAGATAATCGGTACGGTACTGAGTGCAGGATTGCTGCGCAGCCGCCGGCACACGTCCAGGCCGTCTCCGCCGGGAACCATAATGTCCAACAGAAATAAAACCGGCGCCTGGCGTTCCGAATCAGGTACCAGGTTGGTGGGGGTGCTATAGACTCGTACCCCGAAACCGGCGGCTTCCAGGTGATGCTGTACCAGGCGCGAAATATCCGGATCATCTTCCAGGACGCATATGGTTTGACTCAACTGTCTCTCCCTCACGTTCGAGCCGCTCATGATACGGCCACGCTCAGGTGGCAGGTCGGTCGGCACTGCGCGGATGCGCTTAGCGTACCCCATAAGGGCCATAGGAATGCAAAACTACGGTAAATCCTTAGGCATGCTGCCGAAAACGCGACATCCCCCCAAAGAGCAAGTTCCGAACACGCACACACCGGGTACCTTTAAGGCAGACGTAGAGTAAGCTTTTGGTTGGCTGCGATGTCGCAGCCCAGGTCAAGGACGGTACCCGTGTCACGTCCAGTCATATTGTGCATCGACGATGAAGATCTCGGGCTGGAGATCCGCAAGATGGTTCTCGAACGCGAGGGATTCACCGTCCTGACCGCCAAGGACGGCCAAAGCGGCATATCGGTCTTTGACACCGAACAGATCGACGCCGTGGTGCTGGACTATGCCATGCCGGGGATGGACGGAGGCAAGGTGGCCGCAATCCTGCGTGAGCGCCGCCCCGATATCCCCATCCTGATGCTCTCAGCCTATGTGGCCCTGCCTGATGAGGTGATGCGGGTGGTCAGCGTCTCTGCCACGAAAGGGGACGGTGCGTTCACTCTGGTCGACAAATTGAAAGACCTGTTGCAGACGAACGCCCCTGAGGGTCGAGAGGGCTCGCGGTGAATCTCCACCAGTTCCGGCAGATTTTGATCACTACCGTGCTCCTCCCCTTGGTCCTGCTGCTGCTCCTCGCCTTGGTGCTGGCTTGGCAGATCCAGCGCACGCTGCGAGAACAGCGCCGCATCGATCATACCGACCGCATTACGGCCCAATTGAACGAGTTGGAGCGGCTGGTGGTTGACCAGGAGACCGGTCTCCGGGGATACCAGCTCACCCGCGATCCGACGACCCTCGAGCCGTACCAGAACGCGGAAGGCCAACTGCATGCAACCCTGGACCGCCTGCTGCTCCTGGTCCGGGAGGATCCTGACCAACTAAGACGGTTACGCCAGGTACGCGACAGCCATGAGCTGTGGATGGGGTTCGCCGGGCGGGCGCTGGACAACCTGCGTGCGGGAAAACTTTTCGGCGATACGGGCCTGGATCTGAACGGCGCCCAGCTCATGGCCGCCCTGCGCACTCAATTAGGCGCAATGACCCAGGTTGAGGTCCATCGGCGCGACGAAGAGGTGCAGTCGACTAATTCTCAGGTTCGGACGCTGATGACGGTGCTGCTGGCGTCCTCGATTGGGGTAGGGATCGTCCTCGGAATCTATACGCAAAGGAATATGAAGAAGGTTTCGGCTGCCTTCCGGACTTCGCTCGAAGAAGCGCATGAACGCGCGGATGAGCTGGTGGAAAGCCGGCAGTGGCTGCAGACGACCCTGGAATCCGTGGGGGATGGCTTGATTGCCTGCAACCAGCACCGTCGCGTGGAGCTCATGAACCCGGTGGCTCAGCGGCTCACGGGCTGGACACTCGCAGAGGCCAAAGGCAGGCGCCTTGAAACCGTCTTCCGCATTGTGGATGAGGAAACACGCGAGCCGGTGAAGAATCCGGGCGAAGAGGCGGACGATCCAGCGGCAAAGAATCACGCCCTGCTGCTGGCGAAGGACGACGACGAATATCTGATCGATCAAAGCGCCGCCCCGATTCGCGACGCCAGGGGCAATGTTGCCGGTGTGGTCCTGGTCTTCCGCGATGTGACCGATGTTCGCAAGCGGGAGGCAGCCCTGATGGCGCACGAGAAGCTGGCGGTGGCGGGGCGCCTGTCGGCGAGCATTGCGCACGAAATTCATAACCCGCTCGACTCCGTGGCCAACTTGCATTACCTGATGGAGAAGGAAACCGACGGCGCCCTGCAGCAGCGGTACCTGGCCATGGCGCAGCAGGAGTTGAATCGCACGCTGCAGATCAGCCGCGCTATGCTCGGCCTTTACCGTGAGCCCAAGGCGCCGGTCGAAGTAAATATGCGCGAGCTGCTGCAGAGTGTGCTGTTGCTGCTCGATCGGCAGCTCAAGGACCAGTTCGTCGCCGTAGAACGGAAACTGGAAGAGGACGCGTTCATCCAGGGATTTCCTGGCGAACTGCGGCAGGTGTTCACCAACCTGATTACCAATGCGGCGGAAGCGGCCGGTCCCCGCGGACGGGTGCAGGTTCTGCTGGAGGCTGACCTGCCGGGGGATCCCCGCCCGGGCGCGATGGTGACCATCAGCGACAGCGGGCCCGGGGTTCCCGAGAGTGTTCAAGCCAAGCTCTTTAAACCCTTCTTTACCACCAAGGGGGAACTGGGCACCGGCCTTGGACTTTGGGTCAGCCGGGGAATTGTGGAGAAGCACGGCGGCAAAATCGAACTCACCAACAGCACCGATTCAGCGTATCCAGGAGCGGCTGTGCGGGTTTATCTTCCGGCACTCGGCCCGGCTGCAGCGACGGTTACGGCCGGCGCGCCAGAAAACGGAGCCGCACGTAGTCAGCGGTCCAACGTCCCTGTTGGTCGCTTAGAACAGGTTTAAGCAGAGATACGATCTGGTCTACTGCAGCCGCCCGCTCGGCTTGAGGCAATTGTTCGAGCACACTTCGGCGGAAGGTGGCTAGCCAGGAAGCCATGCCTGACTCGAGTGGAGTCGGACGCGGAGTCAGGGTAATCTCCTCGACCGTGAAGCCCTGCCTCTCCAACTTTTCACGATACTCTGCGGGGCTGAAAAATTTATTATTCTCGATCCGTTCGGGGGGTATTCCTCGCGCGGTCAAGACCGCCAGCAGGGCGACCCGAATCGCGGCGATATTTCCCAGGCCGCCGCATTCCGCCACAAAGCGTCCGCCTGGCTTCAGCGCCCGGTAGACTCCCTGCAGAACGGCGTTATGATCGCTCATCCAGTGCAAGGCGGCGTTGGAAAAAACTGCATCGAATTCGCCCAGGAAAGGCAAGTCTTCCCCGTTGATGAGGTGGGCGTCCACACGCCGTTCTTTGGCTGCTGCAATCATCTGCGGTGAGCTATCCACTCCGACTACTGTGGCTCCTGATTCGCCGATACGCTGGGTAAGAAAACCATCGCCGCACCCCAAGTCGAGGACGCGTTCGCCTGCGCGGGGCTGCAGTGCCTCAACCAGCGATTCGGCAAGCACGGCCACGAACCGGCCATTGCCGGCATAGAGAGAGGGGTCCCAGGTTTGCTGCATAGCTTTCATGCTATGCCGAGTGGTCCACAAAGATGGGCGCGCCCACGTCCAGACTTCAAGTGGGTGGCCCTCGATATTCGTCCGCGCACTCAGGCGTGGAACGGGGTTTTAGATTGAGGAGACCGGCAGCAGCGTCAGGTCATCGACCAGGCCTACTTCCTTCAGCACGAAGGGTTCCGCATAGCGAACCCCGCCCAGAAGGCCGTAGTGCCGAGCCAGGGAGAAGGTCCGTTCGCGGATTTCGTCATGGGGCACAAAGAGGCCCCCGCCGGAAGGCTGATCGGCGTATTGCGATCGATAGGCGAGCAATGCACGAAAACGCTCTTCGATGAACGATGTGATGTCAACTACAAAACTCGGCCGAACATCGGCATAAAGACTGGCATAGACGATCTTGAAGGGCCGGAAAGGCGGTTCGCCAGTGTCAATCTTCGCCAGGCCGGAAAGAAAACAAGCCTCGTAGCCTAACGTCCCACTGTTGTAGTGGTCAGGATGGCGTCCCTGCCAGTAGGGCAGGATGACCACCCGAGGCCGCAACTCGCGTAGCTTACGAACAATCTTGATCCGGTTGTCCCAGGTGTTTTCCACCCGGCCGTCGGGAATATCAAGGGCTCCTCGCCACGAAACACAGAGAATGCGGGCTGCTTCTTCTGCTTCGGCGGCCCGCTCCTCGGCAGAACCGCGAGTACCCGCTTCGCCCTGCGTCAGGTCGAGAATGGCCGTGCGCAACCGCAGCGAATTCATGCGCAACAACGTTCCGCCACAGGTCTGCTCCACATCGTCCCGGTGGGCAGCGATGGCAAGGACATCAATAGGTGGTGTTGTTGTCATCGCTGGGGGCGTCCATGTAGGCCACGTCGTAAGCCGTACCCACCACCGTCACCTGCGAGTTGTCCATGGCTGCACCATTGGTCGTGTTGTAGATGTACACCTGCCCACCCTCAGCGGTATAGACCTTGTGCAGAGTGGTCACGGCAGCGATGCCGGTGGCGTCACCCTTATAAGAGTCAATCATGGTTACGGAGTTGGTGGACGTATTAAACATGGTGAGGCAGCCTAGATCAGTCGTGGCGCCCTGGTGATAACGCTCGCCTTGAGTGCAGAGCTGCGACCCGATCCAGAGCGTATTGTCGTCGGCAAACAGCATCTTCAAGTGGGTTCCGTCGGCGATGGAGTAGTTGCCGGTGACTGCCTTGGCATTGGTATCGAGAATAGACAGAAAGCCAGCGAAGAACCCATCGGGTTGCAGCTGCTGACCTGCCAGGTACAGCAAATTGCCATTGGCGATGGCGTCGGTCGTCCCGCCGGGCACGGGCACTGTCGCCGTGACCGCAGTCGGAGCCCCCGGCGGTACCGGGGCACCGCTCTGGATGATGATGCCCGCAACCGGCAGAAAACTCACGCTGGCCTGTTTGCCGCCGCACTCCGGACCGCAGTTGAGCACCCATGCCGTGGTGCCATCGGGAGAAAAGACGGCCTTGGTAGGCCGGTCAAACGTGCCCGGCACCGGCAGCACGCAATAGACGGGCAGGTTTTGCGGTTCGCAATCCACCGCATTCGCCGGCGTTTTCTGGTTGGCCTGCAGCTTGTAAATGCTGTAGATCGCGTTGCTGTCCTGGACGAAGAGCAACGCTGCCGACCCACTGGGGTTAATGGAAACGCGATACACGTTGGGCACGTTCAAGCCATAGCTGGTGGCAAGAACACGGTCCTGCACGGTGACCGTACGGGCGGTCTGATTGGCAGCGAAAACGTACCTCTGGTCGCGGGAAATAAAGACACTCGAGGAAGCGCCGGGCAAGCTGACAGTGCTGCTTTGCTTCTCGCTCGCGTAATTCAACAAAGCGTAGCTGCCGTCGCCCGCCCCATACACCGCCCCTGCCTGCTCCTCCGGCATATTTTGGATGGTGATCGGATCGCCTCCCGAGTATCCAGCAATGGAGAAGGAGGGCACCTTGTCGTTAAAGCTGTGCCGGATATCGTAAAAAGCATCGACGATTTGCAGGCTTCCCTTGGTCAGCGGACCGGGATTTTGCACGGCAATCAACACCCGGTTGAGAATTCCGCTGGGGGGCAAAGCCCGGCCGCCAAAGTAATAGCTCTGACCACATCCAGCCAGAACAACGAATACAAAACACGCTAGCGCAGAATGGGCACAGAACGACCGGAGACTTCTTTTCTTCAACTAAGACCTCACCAAAATCATCACGCGGCGGACAAGCGGGAAAGGCCAAGTATAACAAAGGGTCAATTGGCATTCGCGCTTCGGGTGGCTTAGCATAATTAGACTTACCCTATGACGAATCGGCTCAGGGAGATCTTCGGGACGCGTAATGTGCTCTGCGACGGGGCCATGGGCACCAGCCTGTACGCTCGCGGCATCTTTATCAACCGTTGCTACGACGAATTGAATCTGTCGCAGCCGGAGCTGGTACGCAGCGTTCATGAGGAATACCTGCAGGCGGGTGCGGAGATCATCGAAACCAACACCTTTGGCGCCAATGCCCTGCGTTTGCAACGCTATGGCTTCGCCGACAAGGTGTTTGAAATCAACCGGGCTGGGGCCGAACTGGCGCGCAAGGCTGTGAACCAGCGGGCCGACAAACAAAGCAGCAAGACCTGGGTCGCTGGCGCCGTTGGTCCCCTGGGGGTGCGCCTGGAGCCGTTAGGCAAGACCAGCCTGGAGGAGGCGCGCACAGCGTTTGCGGAGCAGATTCGCGGTCTCGCCGAGGGCGGCGTCGATATGCTGGTGATCGAAACGGTCTCCGCGTTGAATGAGGCAGAGCAGGCTATCCTTGCCGCCCGGTCCGTGGCCCCTGGGCTGCCGGTGCTGGTGATGGTCACCGTCGATGAGGATGCCAACTGCCTGGACGGGTCCTCCCCAGAGACCGCGGCAACGAAATTAACTGAGTGGGGGGCGGATGCGATCGGCTGCAATTGCAGCGTCGGACCGGCGACTGTGCTCACCGCAATTGAGTGCATGGCGGGCGCCACCGATCTGCCGTTGATTGCGATGCCCAATGCCGGCATGCCGCGCGAGGTGGAAGGGCGGAATATTTATCTCTGCTCCCCGGAGTACATGGCCAGCTTTGCTCGCAAATTGGTCAAGGCCGGGGTGCAATTTGTGGGTGGCTGTTGCGGCACTACCCCCAGCCACATTCGCTCGATGAAGTCTTCCCTGCGCGCCATGGATGCACAGGAAGTCCCTCATCCTGGGGTGAAACACATCCCGGCCGCCTCCGAGATCGAACCGGCGCCCCTGGCTGTGCGATCACGTCTGGGAGCGCTGATTGACAGCGGCACTTTTGTCACCATGGTGGAGATGGTCCCACCCAAGGGCATTGCCTGCGAACGCGAGCTCGATGGCGCGCGCATGCTGTTGAAAAACGGAGTCCACATTATTAACGTTCCGGACCTGTCTCGTGCCGCGCCGCGCATGAGTGCGCAGAGTCTGTGTATCCAGATTCAACAGACTGGTATGGAGACGTTGCTGCACTATACCTGCCGCGACCGGAACCTGCTGAGCATCCAGTCGGATCTGTTGGGAGCCTCTTCGATCGGGCTAAAGAATATTCTCTGCCTGACTGGGGATCCGCCTAAGCTGGGCAATTATCCGGATGCTACGGCAGTGTTCGACGTGGACGCGATTGGACTGGTGAACATCGTCCGTCGTTTGAACCATGGATTGGATCTGGGAAGCAATCCTGTCGGGGTCTCCGCCGGCGTGACCATCGGCGTGGCCGCCAATCCTGGCCTGCCGGATATGGACAACGAAGTTCGCCGCTTCGCCTATAAAGTCGAAGCCGGGGCCGAATATGCGATCACCCAGCCAGTGTTTGACCTGAAGCTGCTGGAGGCGTTCCTCAAGCGCATTGAGGAGTTTCGCATTCCGGTCATTGCGGGCATCTGGCCGCTGACCAGCCTGCGCAACGCGGAATTCATGAAGAACGATTTGCGCGTGTCTATGCCGGACGAGATCATCCTGCGCATGCAGAAGGCGGACACTCCCGACCGGGCGCGGGCGGAAGGAATTGAAATTGCCCGCGAGATGCTGGCAGCGGCGCGGCCGATGATTCAGGGAGTCCAGGTAAGCGCGCCGTTTGGACGTTATTCCTGCGCGGTGGAGATTTTAGAAGTAGTGGGGGCCGGCGTTGGCAACGTTTGAGGAATCGCTGAAACAGCTGGAAGGGATTGTCGCGCAGCTTGAGCGTGGTGATTTGCCGCTGGAAGATTCGATCAAAATGTTTGAGGAAGGTATGCGTTTATCGGCGCAGTGCAAGCAAGAACTGGACAGCGCCGAAAACAAGGTACAGATTCTACTCAAGCAACGCGATGGTTCTCTTAAACCCGAACCGTTCCCCTTGAAGTAAGAACCGCAGTCGAAAAACATTTCCAGGAAAAAGCGTCCACACAGAGATCTCTCCACTTCGCTGCGCTTCGGTCGAGATGACAAAGGGAAGGGCTGCCCTTCCGGAGAGAGAGAGGCTGCTGGTAGGGACCCTTAAACCGGAAGCGTTCCCCTTCGAAGCAACAACTGCGCTCCGGTCGGGATGACAAGGGGAGAGCTGTTACTCAAC